>JAEZZO010000018.1 GCA_023418475.1 Bacillota bacterium | reverse complement strand
GCTTATTAAAGTACTTCTAGTCCAGTAACTGCCACTCAAGTACCTTTCAAAAAATAGCAGATTGGCACTTTGGTTAGATTTATTCATTTTCGGACTACAGTTTACGGAAACTCAAGGAAAAATATATTTGATTCTAGATTTTTTTACTCATAGAAATGAATTAAGACAATGTCAATTTTATTTTTCCAAATTATACATAAATTCATAATTACATGCATTGTATTTATAAAATAAAAATAAAATCGTATAATTGACAGATAATTGTGTTGACAAAGTTGCAAATGCGGTATAAAATATACTCATAAAACAAACAAATAAATAAAAGGAAAGCCGTAATGGCAATACATAGGAAAGGAATGAGTCCCTTGAAATGATAAGCAGCTCTACCTCAAAAATAATGAAAACAAAGATAGGTATCATGAAAAATGTAAAAGAGAATACGTTTTAACATGGAAGAAAGGAAGGATTAATCAAGGATATATTAGTAGTATGATAAAGAAATGAAAGCGAGGCGATAAGCTTAATTCAATATTTCAAACATTATCGTAATTTCGAAATAGGACGGTATACTTAAATTTGATTTTACAACACACTGAAAGAAAAATGAAGAAAGGAAGGTTTCTGCTGTTCTTCGCTTTAAGTATTTTTTCATAATTTAGAAAGGATGATAAAATCAACGATTGTTTACAAATGAAATGCAGGTAGAAAGAAAATAAGGGTCGGTACTTATCATCATTGAATTTTGATAAGAAAAAAGAATGTTAATAGGAAGAAATGATGAGAGATCAGTACCACCGTATAGTATATATTATGTTATATTGTACCACAAATACATAGGAAAGGACTGAGTCCCTTGAAAAGATGAGCCGTAATACCAAAAAGCTGGCAGTACAGTAAGTAATGGTAAACGAGTAAAGTATTAAAAAAGGAAAATCGGTAAAAAGAAAGCTATTCAATCAATTGTTTCTGTTTTACAATAGCAAAGTAATCATATTTATTGAAATTAATGCAGCATGATTTGTAAAGCAACAAAGTTAGATTTGTTAAGCAATAAGATAGGATTTGTAAAGCAATAAGAAAGATTTGTAAAGCAATAAGATAAGTTTAGTAAAGCAATAAGATAGGATTTGTAAAGCAATAAGATAGATTTGTAAAGCAATAAGAAAGATTTGTAAAGCAATAAACAGGTAAAGTACAATCAATTTTAAGGCAAAATAATTTTTAAAGCAAGAAGTTTTAAAACACAAAAAGAGTTCATAAGTTAATTGTATTTGAAACATTAAGAACGATTGTTTAGATTTACAGGTTTATTTCGCATTTTATATAATAATTAAGTATTCAGAAAGGAAGGTACACTCCACCGAAAACATAATTGATATACCTTAAAAAATTTTCAGAAAGGAAGGTACAAACCACCAGACTCATAATATGAAACACTTCACACAGAATAATAGTTTGGTACCTGACCACCAAAGGCTTTTCGACCTAATAAAAAGCACTTCTGAAGATAAGATGGCAAGTACCAAGAAAAATCAATGATTCAGTATAGTTAAAAGAGAGTATACGATATAATTTCGATACTCTCTTTTAAATTTGTTGATTTTATTACACTTTTCCTTCAATTTGTGTTATAATATTAAGATACTATGCAGGGAAAGGTGTGCGTATATGATTCAAATTTCACGTACAGGCATTCGCAATTTGGCTTCGAATGATACTACGTATTCAAGAGGTTTACAATATTATAAGGACAATCGTATTGTGAATGCTACCTATTCAAATATTAATAGACAATATCGTTTTGTTGTGAAAGGCAATTATAATTATTCTGTTACAGTGGATGAGCAGGAAGACGGTTCATTTGACTATAGCTGTAATTGTCCTTCCAGGCTGAAGGACCAGGGTGCCTGTAAGCATGTAGTGGCTGCTTTATTATTTGTGTTAAAACACCAGGAACGTACCCTACTGGCTGAATCGAAGAATCCGGAAGACCGTAAAGTAATGACTTTACTGGATTATTTTATTACGCAGGAAGATCAGATGTTGGTGGGCGAGACATTTGGGTTGGAAGTTGTAATAACCATACCGGCTATTCTAAAGGGTGAGAACGGCAGGGCACTTATTTCACTCAAGGGTGGCAGTAATCGGAAATACAAAATTCAGACAATAAAAAAATTTCTCACGGATATTTATCATCATGAGAGCTTTGCAATTGGAAAAGATTTTAAATATGTAAACGGAGAGAGTACTTTTGATACTGTTTCTTTAAAATTACTTGATTATTTGCTGGGAATATATGAGATCCAAGAGGTGCTGGACAGTGCCCATTTTTCAAAAATATTCTCCAAATCCCAGATGTTTTTTACAAAAAATATGTTGATTAAACTCCTGGATATTGTTAATTCAGGAAATATAACGTTGGAATTATACGGTAAAATTTTTACAGGAGTTAGTTTTAAAAGAGAAAATCCCAAGATATCTTATCAACTTATGCTGGATGAGGATTCGATAACGATAGATTATCAGGGTAAGGATGCCGTTCTCCCTCTTACAGAAACGGGTGAGCTATTATACTATGATGGTGTTATATATATGCCTGATAAGAAATTTATCCGTAATTTTAAACCGTTTTATAACAGCCTGGGAAAAGATAAAGGACCGCTTATTTTCCGCGGCGACAATAAGAATAGTTTTCTAGAGTATGTTTTGCCAAGAATTAGTGAAACCATGGTATTAGACGTTCCGGAAGAACTAAAGAGCCGCTATATTAGCTGCGATATGGAAGCAAAGATCTATTTTGATAAATACAAATCCGGTATTAAAGCAGAACTGAAATATAAATATGGCGAATATGAATTTAATTCCTTTGAAAATGCGTCATCCGGTTCTTATATCATTGTACGGCAGAGAGAACAGGAGGATGCTGTCATATCGGAGCTTTTACAGGAAGGATTTGTTCCTTATAAGAATTTTTATCTTCTGAAGGAGGAAGAATTAATATACCAATTCCTGTCGGGTGGAGTAATGAATTTAGAAGGGAAAGCTTTATTATTTTATTCGGAGGATTTCAGACGTCTTGGAATTCGTGCTCCCGGAAGCTTTAAAGCAGGAGTGCGGATTAATTCGGAATTCAATATGCTGGAATTGGATATAGCATTTGACGAAGTTCCGAAGGAAGAGTTGAAGGATCTGATACATTCTTATCAGATCAAAAAGAAATACTACCGTCTGAAAAATGGGAGCTTTATAAATCTTGAAGATCAGATGATCAATAATGTGACTCATATATTAGATTCTTTGAATGTAAATGATAAGAAACTGAAAGAGGATAAGCTTCTTCTGGAAAAATTCCATGCGGCCTATTTGGATAAGGCATTTTCCGATCAGGATTTTGTATTCGAAAGGGATCGTGATTTTATGGCACTTGCCGATAAAATAGCAAATCCTTCCAGGACAGAGTATCTTCTTCCGGAGGGGATCCGGGCAGAGCTTCGTCCTTATCAGTTTACCGGTTATAAGTGGCTGAAAACACTGGCAGATAATGAACTTGGAGGTATTCTGGCGGACGATATGGGTCTTGGAAAAACACTCCAGTCCATTGTTTATATCACTTCAAATATAAATTCGGACAAACGGGTTCATACACTGATTATTTGTCCGACCTCTTTGATCTATAACTGGCAGGATGAAATTGAGAACTTTGCACCTCACTTAAGAGCAACGGTTATAACGGGTGCGCCTGCTGAACGACAGGAAGTAATCAGTAATTATAAGGATTATGATGTGTTGATTACCTCCTATCCACTGATTCGAAGAGATATTACATTTTATGAAAAAATAGATTTTCATACCGTGTTTATCGACGAAGCCCAATTTATTAAAAATGATTCCTCTTTAAATGCAAAATCAGTTAAGAGAATTCGTGCTAATCATAGGTTCGCATTAACAGGAACTCCGATTGAGAATAGTTTATCTGAGTTATGGTCCATTTTTGATTTTATAATGCCGGAGTATTTATATAATCATACCAGATTTGTGGAAACCTACGAAAAGCCTATTTTGAAGGAGGATACCGAAGCACTGAATGACCTGCATCTTCATATCACTCCCTTTATACTGAGACGTATGAAGAAGGATGTATTAAAGGAACTGCCAGATAAATATGAATCAAAGATGCTGACGGAATTATCAGAAGAACAGAAGCTTGTTTATCTGTCCTATCTTGAAAACATCCGGAATGAACTTCATTCTGAAATTGCAGAAAACGGAGTAGAGAAGAGCAGAATTAAAATATTGGCTGCATTAACCAGACTGCGACAGATCTGCTGTCATCCGTCCACATTTATTGATAATTACCAGGGCGGAAGTGGTAAGCTGGACTTATTAATGGAAGTAATTCCGGAAGCAATTGCAAATGATCACAGAATACTTGTGTTTTCTCAATTTACCTCTATGCTTCGGATTATAGAAAATGAGTTAAAGGACTTAGATATTCCATATTTTTATCTGGAGGGTTCTACTGCAATTCAGAATCGGAATGATTATGTGAAGCGTTTTAATAATGGAGAGGGAAAGGTTTTTCTGATCTCTTTAAAGGCAGGAGGAACCGGCTTAAACCTTACGGGTGCAGATACGGTAATTCATTATGATCCCTGGTGGAACCCGGCTGTGGAGGACCAGGCTACTGACCGTGCTTACCGGATCGGGCAGCAGAACAAAGTGCATGTGATGAAACTGATTACCAAAGGAACCATTGAGGAGAAGATCTTTAAGCTGCAGCGAAGGAAGAAAGAATTATCCAATTCTGTTATCAGCTCCAAAGAGGTGTTTATAAACACTTTATCGAAGGAAGAACTGGAAGAGTTATTTTCACCGTTGTAATTTTCAAAAAAGTGTGTTTTGCTCGTTCTCGTGATCCTAAATCTATTATGCTCACTTTTGTTTAGCACACGCTCTATTGTCTTGAAATAAAAACAGAAGGGGGGGATACGAATATTATTCGTATCCCCCCCTTCTGTTTCTATAACAGGAATAACAATTGGCAAAGATCATTTATAGAATTCCTAATGGCTTATATACAGTTTTTCGAATAATCAGGCCAATAGAAATAGCAAGTATGATTTTAAGAAAATCAAAGAGAACATATGGTACAACACAAAGAAACAGGGATTTGTAAAAACTGTTTCCCGATACATAAGAAAACCATAACGTTCCGACCAGATAGCATGCAATTAAGGCCACTGTCATGCCAAGTGCAAGACTTATTATTCTATGCTTTTTAAAATATTTATAAAAAAGCGCAGTAATGAGTGCCATGATTGGATATGCCATAAGATAACCGCCGGTCATTCCGGTTAATACCTGCGGACCACTTTTTAAACCGGCAAAAACAGGAACACCGCAGGTACCAATAAGAAGATAGGCAACAACTGCAAGAAATGCATTACGGGGTGTAAGCAGAGCACCGGTCAGAAAAATTGCAAATAAAGAAAGTGTAAATGGGATTGGCTGGGTTGGTATGGTGATGATTGCCATAACACATATAATAGCTGTAAACATTCCAGTCATCACCAGATCAGTTGTTTTAAGATTTGTTTTACTATTTACCACAGTTTGATTCATATTATTCCAATTATGTACAGACGATCAGTTCCTGATTGTTTTGTACATTTCCTTTCTAAATGTTTTATAAATAACATCTTCCTATCTCATGAAGGATAAGCAAAGACTATTTTACAGGTCTGACACTGACTTCTCCGGAATTGAGTGCTTCCACCGTATGATCCTCATATTCCACTACCAGACGAGCTTTCTCATCAATACTAACTGCTTTTGCGGGTAATGTTTTGTTGGATTTTAAAACACATATGTTTTTACCAAGCAAGAAAGAACGTTTGCGGTATTCATCCAGGTAATGCTTATCAGTAAGAGCGTTCAAGCATCCGGCCAGATTATTTAGCACCTCTGCCACCAACATAGAGGTAACCGGTAAATTATCCGGTTTTTCCTGAAAAATAGAGCCGGCCACAGAGCTTATATCACTTGGAAAATCCATAGTATTAATGTTTAAGCCGATGCCAACTACGGCATATTCCAAACCTCCGCTTTCAAAACTTAGAGATGCCTCCGTCAAAATACCACATACTTTTTTGTCGGCTACGAAGATATCATTCACCCATTTAATTTTAGCATCTACTCCGGCAATCGTCTCGATAGCCTGTGCCACAGCTACTGCTGCAGCAGTAGTGATAAGCAGGGAATCTTCCAGATTAATCTTTGGTCTTACTATAATTGTAAAATATATTCCGGAAGTGTTAGGAGAGTAGAAGCTTCTTCCAAGCCTTCCACGGCCTTGTGTCTGTTCTTTGGCAATAATTACACTGCCTTCCTTGGCTCCCTGTGCCGCTGCTTCCTTTGCAAGCGTATTCGTTGAGGTTACTGTTTGATAGACGGTAAGATCAAAGTTTTGAGCCTCTCCTTTGAGATAAGGAAGAATACTTTCTTTTGATATGATATCATTATTGGCTAGCAGACAATAACCTTTATTTGTAACAGCTTTAATATAATAACCTTCTTTTTGAAGTGTTTTCACTGCCTTCCAGATACTGCTGCGGGTTACAAAGAGTGTTTCTGCCAACTTTGAGCCATTTACTGCATTTCCTCTGTTTTCCTCCAGAATTTTTAAAACCTGTTCTTTTATTTCCATAAGTTACTTCCTTATCATATAGTATGAAATTTAGTATAACATAAAAGAAGCGATTGTCAACCCATATAGACATAAGAGTTGACAATCGCTTTGAAATATTATTATAAAGTTATATTACCCTTCAAAAGTAGAAGCTTCCTCCTGATTATCAAATTGATTGCTATAGAACTCATCAATCAGTCGGTCAAGATAAGCAAGATTTAATGGACCAAATTCTTTAATCAGCATTTCTTTCACAGCATCTGTCATTTTAATAAAATTTAATTCATTCGATATTTCGTCATTATGAAGGGAGGAGAGAAAACTTTCTGTTACATTAAGCTTCAGCCATTCATTAATTTCTTTGGTCATTTTATCTTCCGCTTCGATTTCTTGCTGTACTTTTTTTGCTTTCTGGTTGGTGCTTATTGCTATGTAGAGAAAGAACAGGAATAAGGCACCCATAACCATATTCGGAATCCATCCGTTAAATACGGAGATAACCCCGGCAATATTTAATACAACAAAAATCAAACCGGCAATACCAAATAGCAGAAAAATCCAAACTGATCCGGAAAGATCCTTATATTGGTCTGCTTTCATAACATAGACACGATCATTGTTACTTTCATAACCGGATATATCATCCCCTGGTGTTTCCTCGTTGTATTCCTTTTCATCAGCCAAATTATCAGCATCCGGTTCCATAGCCTCGTATACATTCTCAGTTTCCCCGGAAGAAGCATTAGCGGTATTTTTCTGCATTCCCTCCGAAGAAGCGTCCTCATCATTTTCTTTCATTTCCTCAGGTATGGTATTTTTAGCATTAGTTTTCTGTTTCATCCGGTCATATTCGACGAAATAAAAAGCTTCGTAAAGTTTTCTTGCCTTTTTCTCCTCGCCTGAGAGAATGGCTACGATATAAACTTCATTTTCTTCGTCATACTGAAGTTCACTTTTTAAATCGGAATACTCAAAAAAACTGACAAGCTTTTCGGCGACTTTCTTATCCTCCGCCTGAAAAAATGGTTCAAAGGTTTCCGTGGCTTCGGCTTCGATAAGACTTTCTACAAGAGGAATGTTACAGTCGGTACAATGAGTATAGCCCTCTTGATATTCTACTTTACATTTTGGACACCAAGGCATAATCTCAACTCCAATCAAATGATTTGTGTTAATATTAATATATGATACATAATAAAAGGATGCGAAGCAGGTTCTTGACTTTAATCAATTATTGATTATTAAAACGATGATAAGCCTTTTTACCTTTTCTTACCAGCAAAGCACCGTCAGTATTAAAATCAGCGACTGTAAATACCTTGTCAAATTCATCCACTTTTATATCGTTTACGGTTACTCCCCCTTGCTGAATGGTTCGCCTTGCATCCGAACGGGAGGATGCAAGTTTTGCATCACACATCAATGTGATTAAATCGATACCTTCTGCAAAACGTTCTGCCGGATAAGAAGTAGTAGGGATGTCTTCCGATTGCATTCCGCCGCCGAATAAGGCTCTTGCAGCTTCCTGCGCTTTTGTTGCTTCTTCTTCTCCATGTACAATTTTCGTAATCTCAAAAGCAAGAACTTCTTTTGCATGGTTGATTTCAGCATCCTTTAGAGCACCTAATCGTCTTACTTCCTCCATTGGGAGGAAGGTCAGAAGACCAAGACATTCCTCCACCTTCACATCCTCAATATTTCTCCAATATTGATAGAATTCGTAAGGAGTTGTTTTTCCTGGATCCAACCATACGGCACCCTTCATGGTTTTACCCATTTTCACACCCTCACTGTTAGTAAGCAGCTTAAGAGTTAAACCGAAAGCAGGTTTTTGTTCCTTGCGGCGGATTAGATCGACACCACCCAGAATATTAGACCACTGATCGTTGCCACCCATTTCGAGACTGCAGCCGTATAATTTATTCAGCTTCCAAAAGTCATAGGATTGCATTAGCATATAATTAAATTCAAAGAAAGTTAACCCTTTTTCCATACGCTGCTTATAGCAGTCAGCCGTAAGCATTTTATTTACAGAGAAATGAATACCGATTTCCCTTAAAAACTCAACATAATTCAAATCAAGCAACCAGTCTGCATTATTAGCCAGAATAGCATTACCATTATCAAAGTCAATGAATTTGGAGAGCTGCTTCTGGAAGCAATCTGCATTATGCTTAATGGTTTCGATGGTCATCAGGGTACGCATATCGGATTTTCCGGTAGGATCACCGATCATTGTTGTGCCTCCGCCAAGAAGTGCAATTGGCTTGTGGCCGGCTCTTTGCATATGCATCATAGCCATTATGGTAAGAAAATGACCGGCTGTTAAACTGTCTGCAGTTGCATCAAAGCCTATATAAAAGGTAACGGATTCCTTTCCTAATATTTCACGGATTTCTTCATGGGTTGTCTGCTCGATAAACCCGCGTTCCTTCAATATGTCATAAACATTGGTAGACATAGTTTTCCTCCTTAAATATATTTCGAAAAGCTGCAAAGGATAAAACATATCATACAGCATCTTCCTTTATTATTGACAAAAATCGATAGTTGTATCAATCCCTGCCATATTTGACTAAAGACATTATAAATGAAAACACTGCATATTTCAATGAAAAACATTATTTCAATGTATATCATGTTATAATTATGTTATGGTTTACGTACGGATCACAGACATGTCATATTCATAATCATATTTACAGGATCTGTTGCCCAAACTATGAACTTCGTTTATAATAGTAGGAAGAGTTACAGATAAATATGATTGGAGTGTCATAAGTCTAAAAATGAATGCCGGATGAATACGAGTGCAGTATATTCATATGGCGCAGACCGGGCGTCCTGTGATTGCCTGCTTTTGACAATCGAATTATAAATATGCAATTGCGGAATGGAAGTGAGCATTTGGACACACCAAATAAAAGAGGTCGTCTTAAAATATTCTTCGGGTATGCACGTGGTGTCGGAAAAACCTATGCGATGCTGGATGATGCACAGGAGCAGTTTCAAAACGGAGTCGATGTGATTGCAGGGCATATTAAAGCAAGTATAAGCTTAGAGATTCCGGAACTTCTTGGTGCAATACCGGTACTGCCTTACAAGGTGATCGGTGAGGGCAGTAATCAGAGATATGAATTTGATTTGGATGCCGCATTAAAACGAAAACCGAAGCTGATATTAATTGATGAGCTTGCACACTCCAATGCGGTAGGTGTGCGAAACAGAAAAAGATATCAGGATATTGATGAATTATTAAATTCGGGAATTGATGTATACACGACGGTTAATGTACAGAATATTGAAAGCCTGAATGATGTTGTTCAGGTAATTACCCAGGTGTCTGAGCAGGAAACAGTACCGGATTATATATTTGATCGTGCGGATAAGGTAAAGTTAATTGATATAGAACCGGACGAACTGTTAAGACGTCTGGAACAATGCAGATCATACTCTCAAAAGGAAGTAGCTCCCTTAAAAAACATGAGAACTTTTCGAGGAGTAGAAACACCGGTTATTATACAGCAGGAAGCAGTATCTGATAATAAAAACGATGCTGCGGTGATAGAAGGAACCGATAATTATCTTTCAAAGGAAAATTTACGGCTTCTGCGCGAGGTCGCTATGAGAAAGGCGGCCGATCGTATCAGCCATAATAATCAAAACGAAGGATTGCTGACAGACAAAACTACAAATACAAAGCTATTAGTCTGTATCAGCAGTTCTCCTTCCTCAGCAAGGTGTATCCGGTGGACAGCCAGAACTGCGGAGGCATTTCATGCCCCCTGGGTGGCGGTTTATGTGGAGAACAGAGAAAACGAAAAGCTTTCTGAAAAAGAGAAAAAAAACTTTCAGGCAAATGTTGAACTGGCAGAGCAGCTGGGAGCTGAAATCACGACGCTAAACGGTGCTGATATTGCTGACACAGTCGCGGAATATGCTAAATTATCAGGAATTACGAATATTGTAATTGGTAAAAGCCGCAAGAAAAAGCTACTGCGCGGATTATTTGATATGGATCTGGAGGATAAACTGATTTCCTTATTAAATAACACGGAAATCCATATTATTCCCGATGTGACTTCGGTAAGAACCTACCACGGTTCACATAAGTTTTTTAACGGTAATAATCTGTCTTTTTCCTGGAAGGATATTTTCAAAAGTGCGGCAATTATTGCTATAACCGTAGCAATATCGATCCTGTTTAATAAATTGGAGTTGTCAAATCAAAATATCATTATGCTCTATATTCTGGCAGTGTTAATTATATCAAAAATAACCTCTGGATATTTATATGGAATAGTAGCTTCTGTTTTATGTGTACTGATTGATAATTTCCTTTTCATGGAGCCGAAGTTTACATTTAATGTAATACAGAGAGATTACCCCATTACCTTTGCGGTTATGCTATTGACAGCATTAATTATGAGTACTATGACAGTGAGAATTAAATCACAGGTTGAATCTGCTAAAAACAGGGAGCAGAGAACTGAAGTACTCTATGAAATTAATAAAAAACTGCTGGTTACGCGAGGACTTCATAAAATTATCGGCTTAACCAATGAATATATCGTAAAAATCTTTGGACGGTCTGCTATTTTTTATACAAAAGACCCACAGGAAGGTGCAAAAGGTATTCTGAAAAAGGCAGAAGACGATTTGGACGCGTCTTTTTTATTGTCAAAGGAGGAAAGAGCAGTTGCTCATTGGGTTTTTATCAACCAGAAGAGAGCAGGTTATGGTACCGATACTTTTATGGATGCGAAAGCCTTCTATATGCCTGTTATCTTTCAGGGAAATGTGCTGGGAGTTTTAGGAGTGTCCTGTTCAAATGGTATGGTAATAGACCATACCAATCGTTCATTTATGAGAAGAATTACATCATTGGTGGCAATGGCACTGGAGAGACAGAGGCTTTCCGATGAACAAAGAAAAATTCTGGTTGAAACAGAAAAGGAGAAGATGCGAAGTAATCTGCTTCGTGCGATATCACATGATCTTCGTACCCCGCTCACCGGAATTCTTGGTGCCAGCTCTGCAATTTTAGAGAACAGAGATCAATTAGATGATGCAACCAAGGAACAGCTGATTTCACATATAAAAGAAGATTCCCAGTGGCTTATCCGCATGGTCGAAAATCTTCTTTCGGTTACCCGTATCAATGAAGATACCGCTAAGGTTACAAAGACGCCGGAAGCAGCGGAAGAAATAATAGCCGCTGCAATCGGAAGAATTAGAAAACGATTTCCAGAACAGAAAATTAAGGTGACGGTCCCGGACGAACTATTAATGGTTCCGATGGATGCAACATTAATTGAACAGGTTATTATTAATTTGATCGAAAATGCAATTAAGCATTCCGGTGAAACCATAATTGATGTAGTATTAAGAAAAGAGAAGGCATATGCTGTATTTGAAGTGACTGATAATGGCGAAGGTATTCCGGAACAGGATTTTCCTTATTTATTTGAATCCTATGTTCCAAACGGAAAAAGAACTTCTGATTCATCCAGAGGAATGGGAATTGGCCTTTCAATCTGTATGTCCATCGTAAAAGCACATAAGGGCAGAATGGAAGCATCCAATCGCGAGGGAAAGGGTGCAGTATTCCGTTTTACGCTACCGCTTTAATTAATGATTAACTAAAAAGTAATACAGAAATGAGGAAAATTATGAATAATAATCTTGTGATTCTTCTGATAGAAGATGATTTGGCTATCAGTAATTTTATTTCAACAATTCTAACACATAATGACTATAATGTTATTAAGGCTGCTACGGGCAAGGATGCTCTTGCTTTAACAGCCTCTCACTGTCCCGACCTGATTTTACTTGATCTTGGACTGCCGGATATGGATGGGATCGATGTACTAAAAAATATACGTACTTGGAGCAGCCTGCCGATTATTGTTGTATCCGCCAGGGGTCATGAGAGAGAAAAAGTGGAGGCTCTGGACTTGGGTGCGGATGATTATATTACGAAGCCCTTTGGCACCTCTGAACTTCTGGCCAGAATAAGAACAGCTGTTCGGCACAATCAAAAGGTCAGGGATGACAGTCATCCGGATGTCGATAAGATTACGATCGGTAATCTTCTGATTGATTATGAGAAGCGGATCGTCAAAGTTGACGATAAAGAAGTGCATTTGACTCCGATTGAATACAAAATCATAGTCCTTCTATCAAAAAATGTCGGCAAGGTTCTAACGCATGATTATTTAATAAAAGAGATATGGGGCCCTTACGTGAATGAAAATCAGACGCTTCGTGTTAATATGGCTAATATAAGACGTAAGCTGGAAGTAAATCCCGCTGAACCAAGATACATTCTTACGGAAGTCGGAGTTGGGTACCGTATGGTAGATGAGGTATAAGATAACCTCATCATTCTGCTTAAATAGCTGCTTTTGAAAAGGTATAGTAACATCCTATAGTATCAAAAAATAGATATTGATCGCAGCATAACATACTGTTTTGCGAACAATATCTATTTTATTTGCGAAAAATAAAGCATCCATTCATTGCATGATTACATCTCATTATTTATTACAGAATTAGCATAAGATAAGATTGCTTTCAATATAATGAAATAGAATAAGCTTGTCAAAGCAAATGTATCATAACATGGCATGATCTTTAGTTAGGAGGCCGCAAATGGACACGAAAAACGAAGACACTATGGTGAAGCAGATAGAAAAGAACCTTTCTGATAATATAAATGAAAATTTATTCGTAAAGAACAGGACAATGGACAGCAGCCAGCCACTTCTTCAGAATCATTATAATGCAGACCAGCCGGTTGCTTCCTATCAGGAGGATGCAGCTGATTTATATTACCCTCTAGTATCTACCGAGTACATAAGCGGTAATTCTGCCGGAGTATCCAGAGCGGAATATATCCGTCAAGCAAGAGAAGCCTGTCTGCGGCAGCTAAGCTCTATTCAGCTTTACAGCAGACCGTATGATGTGAATTATATCGAGCCTGAGCCTGTGACGGATAATACGGAGAACTTAAAAGCAAAAGGAATGAAATGGTTTCATAATGATGCTTTACAGGAGAAGGCTTTGCAAAAACATAATACGAAGCAGGATTCTATCTCTTTTCGTTTCCTGATTATACGAAGTATCTGCGCGATTTTATTATTTGTATGTGTATGTATGTTAAATAAGATGGAATGGAAGATTGGAAATTTTACGAATCAAACTATCCAAGAATATGTAACCGGGAATGATGCGCTGCAGGGATTAGAGAATTTTATCCTGGCATTATTGAAATAAACAGTAACAACCAATAGATTGAATTACTATACAAATGGGATTGTTCGTTGTAATTTGATAGGATATCAGTTATAATAACGCTTATAAAAAGTACGAATTCGTAAAGTATGACATCCGGATGCAGCTGATGGGCATTATTTGTGTTCGTTCCCCTGTAGATAAAGCTTGTATCTTCGGCATAATTTGGATGGTTTATATGTATGCACAGAAATGGAGGCAACAATGAGAAAACTGGCACTTTCAGATGAGATTCTACTATCCGTTGAAAAGCCTGCGAGGTATATCGGCGGTGAAGTCAATATGCAGGTGAAGGATAAGACAAAAACAGATATCCGTTTTTGTATGTGTTTTCCTGACGTATATGAGATAGGAATGTCTCATCTTGGAATACAGATTATATATGATCTATTAAATCGCAGGGAGGATACTTATTGTGAGAGAGTCTATTCCCCCTGGGTGGATCTTGACAAAGTATTGAGGGAAAAGAATATTCCGTTATTTGCTCTGGAGAGTCAGGACCCGGTAAAGGATTTTGATTTTCTGGGAATAACCTTACAATATGAGATGTGCTATACAAATATCCTGCAAATTCTTGAGCTTTCCCAAATTCCTGTTTATGCAAAGGATAGGACTTCAGAGCACCCAATTGTAATTGGAGGAGGACCTTGCAGTTATAATCCGGAGCCGATCGCAGATTTTTTTGATTTCTTTTATATCGGAGAAGGTGAAACAGTTTATGATCAGCTTATGGAGTTATACCGTGAGAGCAAGCGTTCCGGTAAAACAAGGCAAGAATATTTGGAGCAGGTAGCACAGATTGAGGGTATGTATGTGCCTGCTTTTTATGATGTGCAGTATAAAGAGGACAAGACTCTAATGAGTTTTACACCGAATAATATCCATGCGCCGCAGAAAGTCAGGAAACAGGTGGAGATGAAACTGGATGAGGCGTTTTATCCCACTAAGCCACTGGTTCCTTATGTTAAGGCTACCCAGGATCGGATTGTATTGGAAATCCAAAGAGGCTGTATCAGGGGCTGCCGCTTCTGTCAGGCAGGTATGATCTACCGTCCGACCAGAGAGCGAAGTCTGGAATATTTAAAGAAATGTGCATATGAAATGCTTAAGTCCACCGGACATGAAGAGATATCTTTAAGCTCCCTAAGCTCCAGTGACTATTCGAAGCTGCCGCAGCTGGTCAGCTTTTTAATTGAAGAATTCGGCACAAAGGGTGTTAATATTGCTTTACCCTCCCTTCGTATTGATGCTTTTTCACTGGATGTCATGGGAAAGGTTCAGGATGTTCGAAAAAGCAGTTTGACCTTTGCTCCGGAAGCTGGTTCACAAAGACTTCGTGATGTTATCAATAAAGGATTAACGGAGGAGATCATTTTAAACGGGGCAATGAAAGCCTTCCAGAGTGGGTGGAACCGGGTGAAGTTATACTTTATGCTGGGATTGCCGACAGAAACAGAAGAAGATATTGAAGGAATTGCTATTCTATCTGATCGGATTGCAAGAGAATACTATACGATTCCGAAGGATCAGAGAAATGGAAAAGTAAGTATTGTCTCAAGCGCTTCTTTCTTTGTTCCGAAGCCCTTCACACCGTTTCAATGGGCAAGAATGAATACAGGCTCGGAATTTATTGAGAAAGCCCGCTTTCTACGCGGTAAAATGAATGATCAGCTAAACCGCAAGAGTATCAAATACAACTGGCATGAAGCTGAACTTACAACACTGGAAGGTGTCCTTGCAAGAGGAGACCGTAAAATCAGTAAGGTAATATATGATGCCTATCAGAGCGGATGCCTGTATGATTCCTGGAGTGAATATTTTCATTATGACAAATGGATGCAGGCTTTTGAAGAGAATGGCATAGACATTGAATTCTATAATAATAGAGAACGTGAGGAGGACGAGCTCTTCCCCTGGGATTTTATTGATATCGGTGTAACGAAAGAATTTCTGCTTCGTGAATATCATAGAGCGAAGGAAGCTCGCATTACTCCCAACTGCAGACAAAGCTGTTTTAACTGCGGAGCGAAGGATTTCGGTGAAGGAATTTGTCCGGCTCTGGATTTCGTACAGACAAAGGAGGCAGAGTAAGGTGAAAGCAAGAATAAAATTTCAAAAATACGGCTCGATGAAATTCATCAGCCATCTGGATGTAATGCGGTATTTTCAGAAATTATTTTGCAGGGCGGAAATAGACAACGAATTTACGAAAGGCTATAGTCCGCATCAGATTATGTCCTTTGCCGCACCACTGGGCGTGGGTTTAACAAGTGACAGTGAATATTTGGATGTGGAACTCAAAACTGCCGATGCACCTGAGATTATGATAAAAAGAATGAATGAGGCTACTACTGAAGGCTTTCGGATCATCGGTTTTCATCCTCTATTGGAAAGAGAAGAGAACCAGAAGGCTGTTACCGCTATGTCACTGGTTTCGACCGCAGACTATCTGGTGTCTTTAAAAGACGGATATTCTCTGGCTGGAGTTCATACCATTAACGACCTAAAAGAACAGTTCCGCGCTTTTTTAGACAGACCGGAAATTGTCATAGATAAAAGAACGAAGAACAGTGAAAAAGCAGTAGACATAAAACCGATGATCACCCTGGTGGCCTTTGATGAGAGTGAATACCGGGAGAAGCTTAAAACAGTATTAGCTTCCTATATCAATAATGATCAGAAACCGGAAAGTTCTGCTGATCAATATGATAACGCCAACAAGCTTTATCTTCAGCTGGATACCGGTAGTTCCGTTAATTTGAAACCGGAGCTTGTGATGGAAGCATTTTATGATTATCTATCGGTACCCTTCGAGAAATATGCCTGGCAGGTGCACCGCTTAGAGGTTTATAAAAGAGATGCGGAGAGTGGGAAATTAATTTCTCTGGACCGGTTGGATCGGTAGATTTAGAAAGATACTATTCGGAGGGACTCAGGATGGATAATAAATTGATCATAACGAAACAGGATAACACAATATTATCGGCATTTTTCGAGGGCACGGATATGGTTCAGGTATCTATTAATACTACAGAGGAAGCATCAATCCTTGGTAATATATATCTTGGTAAAGTTAAGAACATTGTCAAGAATATTAATGCTGCTTTTGTAGAGATTGCAGATGGAAGGATGTGTTACATTTCGCTGGAAGAAAATCATTATCCGATTATGGCAGGCTCCGATCCTGTTGAAAGAAAATTACAGGAAGTAAAGTTGAAAATCGGTGATGAGCTGATTGTACAGGTTACAAAAGAGGATATTAAAACGAAAGCACCAGTGGTAAATTCAAATATTAATTTTACAGGAAAATATGCAGCTTTAGTCTATGGTAAGATAACAAACGGTGTATCTTCTAAAATTAACGATGAAAAAGAACGAAACCGCCTTAGAAGTATTGCGAAAAGATTTGAGCAAAAGGATTATAGCTTTATCATACGCACAAATGCTGCTTATATGCAGGAAGAGAAGATCACCGATGAAATGAAGATATTGATCGAAGCGTATGAAAATATCCGTAATTTCGGGATTCATAAGAGTCGTTTCTCACTGTTATATAAAGCATGGCCTACTTACATCTGTGATATTCGGGATGGATATGCGGAAAATGTTGAGGAATTTCTTACGGATGATCCACAGCTATATGAAAATATCAGAGCTTATCTGAAAAATTACCAGCCAGAGGATCTGGGAAAGTTAAGAATCTATGAAGACGCTACTTGCAGCTTACCTAGTCTGTATGGATTAAGCGATAAACTAAATAATGCGGTCAGACCGATGGTTTGGTTAAAATCAGGAGGAAGCTTAGTGATACAGCCTACGGAAGCATTGACTGTAATTGATGTCAATACCGGTAAGGCGGTAGCCGGAAGAAAAAAAGTACAGGAGACATTTTTAAAAATAAATCGGGAAGCTGCTAAAGAGATAGCACATCAAATCCGACTCCGTAACCTGTCAGGAATTATTATTATAGATTTTATCGATATGGAATTACAAAAAGACAAGGAATTACTGATGGAAGAATTAAGAGAGTATTTTAAAAAAGATTCTGTCAAAACAACTCTTGTGGATATGACTTCTCTGGGTCTTGTGGAAGTAACCAGAAAAAAAGTTCGAAAACCGCTGCATCAACAGTTGGCAGAGCACAGGTTTAAGCAGGATACAGCATCAGAAATTAACCAGATGCAAAGATCCGGATCAAATTAGATAACAAATTTCTTATGAACTTCCATGCTTTATAATTATCATAACAAATGAATGTCAGGGAGACTTTCATAGTAAAGAAAAAGATACCGTTATGCGGTATAATGATAGGAAGAATGAAAGATATGGTAAAAACAAATGCGATGCGATTATTAGACCAGGCTGGAATAACTTATCAAACCATGGAATATGAAGTGGATGAGAACAATCTGGGAGGTGAGCATGTGGCAGAGCTTATTAACATGCAGGCGGAACAGGTGTTTAAAACACTGGTGGCGAAAGGTGAAAAGAAGGGTATTGTAGTATTTTGCATTCCCGTTAATCTGGAACTCAACCTGAAAAAAGCTGCTGCCATCCTCGGAGATAAGAAAATCGAAATGCTGCATGTTAAGGATCTGCTCGGAGTAACCGGCTATATCAGAGGGGGATGTTCCCCCATCGGTATGAAGAAAAAATATCCCACTTATATGGATGAAACGGCTATTCTTTATGATGAGATCACAGTAAGTGCAGGTATCAGAGGCTGTCAGCTATGTATTCCGCGTCAACAGCTGGTTGAGTACATTGCTGCAAATCTGTGTGATATTGCCGAATAAAAGGAAGTATCCAACAAATCATTTTTAGGTTTTTATTATATAAGCACGCCGAGCGAAGCGAATGTACAACCGCCGGAGGCTGTCTAATGCTCTCTTATATGAACCAAGGTGATACAAATCAGCATGAGAGTTTAACACCCGAATTGTTTCGGTATTTGCGAAACTAGAGATATGTATCTTCTGTGTACACAATCTGCATGGCAATATGGTTACGCAATTTCTATGATGATTAAGGTTTAAGTGGAGGTAGTTACATGATACAAAGAGTAAATCATATTGATTTATATTATGAATGTATAGGACAGGGGAAACCTGTGATATTACTTCACGGTAACGGAGAAAGCCATAAAATCTTTGAACGGTTAAGCAAGCATCTGTCTCGTCAGTTTACGGTATATGCAATTGACAGCAGAGGACATGGCGAGAGCACCAAGGTAAAACGTCTTGATTACCGGGAGATGGCAGAGGATATAGCGCAGTTTATTAAAACGAAAGAAATATCAAAACCCATCCTGTACGGCTTCAGTGATGGCGGTATTCTTGGATTAATCCTTGCAGCAACTTATCCGGAGCTGCTTTCGAAACTAATCATCAGCGGGGCAAATACGGTACCGGAAGGTATAAAGACCTCTTATCTATTATTTTTTCGAATTGTTTATTTTTTTACCAGGGATATGAGATATCAATTAATGCTGACGCAGCCCCACATTTGTGATGCGGAATTAGAGAAAATTACAGTTCCCACACTGGTACTTGCGGGCAGCAATGATCTGGTAAAAGAAAACCATACAAAGTATATCGCAGAAAATATCGCAGGAAGTATACTTAAGATAGCAGATGGTGAAAATCATATGAGCTATGTCTTGAATAACAAGAAATTATATAACATAATAAAACCATTTCTGTAAATGCAAGAACTGTAATCTTATTTCGAAGGATATAGAAGGGTATAGTAAATTTTTCGTTGACAAATTACCTCGTATATGCTAGCATATTCTAGTGTGCCGCACAACGAGGTAAAAGTTCTCATCAAATCCATTTCTGGAAGTTTTGATCAGACACCGTAGTTGGCGAGTAATGATAATAGGAGGTGCCAATATGTACGCAATTATTGCAACTGGTGGAAAACAGTACAAGGTAGCGGAAGGCGATATCATTAGAGTGGAAAAGCTCGGTGTTGAAGGAGCAGATTATACTTTTGATCAGGTACTTGCTGTAAATAAGGATGATCAGCTGATTGTAGGAAATCCTACTGTAGCAAATGCATCCGTAACAGCAAAAATTGTTGAAGAAGGCAAGAACAAGAAAGTTATTGTCTACAGATACAAGAGAAAATCCGGATATCACAAGAAGAATGGTCACAGACAGCCATATACCAAGGTAAAGATTGAAAAGATCAATGCATAGGTAATGAGATATGATTAAAGTGTCTCTTTATAAAGATGCAGATAATTTGATTACCGGCTTCAAGCTGTCCGGACATGCTGATTATGCAGAGCACGGCAGTGATATAGTATGTGCAGCGGTATCAACTCTGGTATTAAATACCATTAATTCTATTGAGAATTTTACCTCAGATCGGTTTACTTTAGACCAGGATGAGAAAAAAGGTTTTATAGAATTTCATGTGATTTCTGAACTTTCAGCTAATTCTAATCTGTTGCTTGCTTCATTAGCTCTTGGACTTCAGGGCATTGCAGATGAATATTCAGGTCAGTACATTAAGCTGATGCAGGCGAAATCACAGTAACTTTAGATGGAAGAACAAAGAACAATTTGTCTTCCGAGTTATTATTCGAATTTTAGGAGGTGTAAAACATGTTAAGAATGAACCTTCAATTTTTCGCTCATAAAAAGGGTGTTGGTTCTACCAAAAATGGTAGAGATTCCGAGTCCAAGAGATTGGGTGCAAAAAGAGCAGATGGACAATTTGTTCTTGCAGGCAATATTCTTTACAGACAGCGTGGTACGAAAATTCATCCTGGAATTAACGTAGGACGCGGTGGCGATGATACATTATTTGCTTTAGTAGACGGTGTTGTTAAATATGAACGTAAGGGTAGAGACAAGAAACAAGCAAGTGTTTATCCTGTAGAAGCAAAATAATATAACCATTCGGTGATAACCCCAAATTCTTAAGCTTAAGGAATTTGGGGTTATTTTTGGGTTGTGGTTGTATTTACCAGATATTTTGTTTATAATAAGCATATTAAAAATGGAGACAATAGAATTATCAAGACAGCTATATGCATATTCGAGATAGAATTGCCTTAATAAATGATCAATGAAAAACGGAATATTTCATTTACCATTTATTAAGGCATGGTGATAGACAGAATACGTAAGGTATATTTAATTGCGCAATATAGTGCGTGGAAATGGAGATAAAATGTTTGCAGATAGAGCAGAAATTCATATCAGATCCGGTAAGGGCGGAGACGGACATGTAAGCTTTCGTAAGGAAATCTTTGTTCCGGCTGGCGGTCCGGATGGCGGTGACGGTGGAAGAGGCGGCGATCTGATATTCGAGGTTGATGAAGGATTAAATACCCTGACCGATTTTCGGTATATCAGAAAATATTGTGCCAAGGATGGCGATAACGGCGGTAAGAAACGCTGCCATGGGAAGGACGGAGAAGATCTGATTGTTAAGGTTCCGCAGGGTACTGTTATTAAAGAAAAGACAACCGGCAAGGTGGTTGCCGATATGTCACACGGGAATAACAGAGAAATCATTTTAAAGGGCGGAAGAGGCGGCAAGGGAAACCAACACTATGCCACACCTACCATGCAGGTACCAAAATATGCACAACCAGGGCAGAAAGCCCAGGAAATGGATGTAATTCTTGAGCTTAAGATGATAGCGGATGTCGGTTTGGTGGGCTTCCCGAATGTAGGAAAATCTACCTTGCTATCCCATGTAACGAATGCTAAGCCCAAGATTGGGAATTATCATTTTACCACATTAAGCCCTAATCTTGGTGTGGTTGACTTGGAAGGTGGCGGTTTTGTAATAGCCGATATACCTGGTCTGATTGAAGGAGCATCAGAGGGCCTGGGTCTGGGGCATGAATTCCTTCGTCATATTGAAAGAACCAAGGTTATTATTCATCTGGTGGATGCTGCTTCCTGCGAAGGTCGTGACCCGATCGAAGATATCCGACTGATCAATGCTGAGCTTACGGCATATAATCCGGAGCTTGCTAATCGTCCGCAGGTTATCGCAGCAAATAAAATGGATGTTCTTGCAGAGGAAGAAGCAAGGGAAGTGCTTGACAAACTAAAGGCAGCTTTTGAACCGCAGGGGATTTCCGTATTTTCGATATCTGCAGTAAGCGGAAAGGGCTTAAAGGAGCTACTGTATCATGTGAAGGAGATGCTTTCCAACTCCGAGAATGCTCCGGTAGTGTTTGAAAAGGAATTCTTTATGGAAGATCTGGTCGAGTCGAATGAACCTTTTGAGGTATGGAAGGAAGAAGAACATCAATTCGCAGCCGAAGGTCCAAGAATAGAAAGAATGCTTGGGTATACCAATCTTGATTCCGAAAAAGGCTTTCAATTCTTCCAGAAATTCTTAAAAGAAAATGGTATTCTGGAACAGCTAGAGGAACTTGGTATTCAGGATGGCGATACTGTAAGAATGTACGGATTAAGCTTTGATTACTATAAATAAAAGCATACAATGGAAAGGAGTTTTTCTATGACAACAAAACAAAGAGCTTATTTAAAAAGTCTTGCCATGACAATTGAGCCAATATATCAGATCGGAAAGTCAGCATTAACCCCCGAGATTACGGAGGGTGTATCAGAGGCTTTGGAAGCAAGAGAGCTTATTAAAATAAATGTATTAAAGAATTGTATGGAGGATCCGAAGGAACTTGCACGTACGCTCTCAGAACGTACTCGTTCGGAAATTGTACAGGTAATTGGGAAGAAAATTGTTCTTTACCGTGAGTCAAAGGATAAGAAGAAAATTGTTCTGCCTGTAGAGAAGAAAGTAAAAGAATAACAAAAGAGTAATACTGACTTTTGCAGAATTACCGTTTACTGGCATGTCAGTGAACTGTAACTTTGCAGCTTAATTCATAAATGAATTTCCGCAAAAGATATTTACAATAAAATAAGGAAGGTTTAAGATGAATAAAATTGGTATTATGGGTGGAACCTTTAATCCGATCCATTATGGTCATTTGTTTTTGGCAGAAAATGCTTATGAGCAGGCCGGCTTGGATAAAGTACTGTTCATGCCCTCAAAAAATCCGCCGCATAAGGCAAAACCGAGCTTAGTGACCGAACAGCAGAGAGTAGAAATGATTAAGCTTGCCATTGACAACAATCCTCATTTTGAACTATCTGATCTTGAACTTCAAAGGGAAGGTTTTACTTTTACGGCAGATACTCTGGAGGAGCTGGTAAAGGAGCAACCGGATACACAATTTTATTTTATCGTTGGAGCAGATTCCCTTTTTATGATGCAAAACTGGTACAAACCCCAGTTAGTTTTCCGTAATTGTATTGTACTTGCTGCCGGAAGAGATCATTCCGGGCAAACGAGGATGTGTGAGCAAATAAATTACCTGGAACATACGTTCCAAGCAAAGATTATGTATATTCAAATGCCGACGATACAGATCGCATCGGCACAAATCAGAGAGCGTCTGCAAGGCGGCTGTTCGGTTCGATATTATATTACGGATGCTGTAAACGAGTATATTATAAGAAATCATCTTTACATTTAACAAGGAAGGTACAAACTAAAATCGAAAGTAATATTAGGACGATAAATATGGAATTGAAGCAGATAAGAGAAAACTTAAGAAAAGTATTGAAAGAATCCAGATATCTTCACAGCATCGGCGTGGAGGAAGTGGCCTGTGATTTGGCTTTGATTTACGGATGTGATGTACAGAAAGCACTACTGGCGGGATTGCTTCATGACTGTGCAAAATATCTGACGGAGCAGGAGCAGCTTTTGGCTTGCCAGAAATATCATTTGCCAGTCACCGAAATTGAGAGACAGTGTGCATTTCTATTGCATGCCAAGGTTGGTGCAGCCTTTGCCCGTGAAAAATATGGGATCGAAGATATCGAAATACTAAATGCGATCACTTACCATACAACAGGTCGGCCGGCGATGACATTACTGGAGAAAATAATTTTTACGGCGGATTATATAGAACCGAACAGAAAGCCTGTTCCGCGAATGGAAGAAATAAGAAGGACTGCGTATGAAGATCTCGACACTGCGGTTTTGATGATTTTGGATAACACATTGCATTATTTGAAGGATTGCGGTAATCCGATTGATCAGGTAACGGAAGAGACGTATGAGTTTTATCGTAATAAACTTCGTTAAATCAAATTAGGCACAATCAAATACTTGTTAATTCTATTCTGAACAGGAACATAATAAGATAGGAGTTTCCTTTATGGAAATATATAGTGAAAGAAAATTAGAAAGGTACAGGTAACATTATGGATATTTCAAAGCAGATGGTAAAACTGGCTTATGAGGCATTGGAGGATAGAAAAGGAGAGGATATTCAGATTATTGAAATAAAGGATATCTCTATTATTGCAGATTATTTTATTATAGCGAATGGTACAAATACTCCGCAAGTTGATGCATTGGTTGATTCTGTCTCCGATAAGCTGGGAAGAAATGGATTTGAACCAAAAAGAATTGAAGGTGTCAGATCTGCAAGTTGGATTTTAATGGATTATGGTGATGTTGTGGTTCATGTATTTTCAAAAGAAGACAGATTATTCTATAACTTGGAACGCATCTGGAGAGATGGAAAAACAGTCAGCAAGGAAGAGCTTGGGGACTGATGTAGTAAATTCTCAGGTGAGGTATGCAATTACGTACTAAGATAAGCAATGGAGGGAGGCATTACCGGAGTGTCATGCTTCCCTCCATATATTTAGTATAGGATAGGTGATTATGATGCGGATTAAAGCATTAGTTGAAAACACAACTGTTTCGAAGGATTATAAATGTATGCATGGCCTGAGTCTATACATAGAAACAAGAAAACACAAAATATTATTTGATCTTGGTCCTGGTAAGTTGTTTTATGAGAACGCACGTAAAATGAATATCAACATTGAAGATGTTGATACAGTCGTTATATCGCATGGACACAATGATCATGGAGGAGCTTTAAAGATCTTTCTGGATTATAATAAAAAGGCAAAAGTTTATCTATCAGATACTGCATTTGAAGATTATTTCTTTCGGGTACTTGGTTTTAATGCCTATATCGGACTGGATAAAGCTCTAAAAAATAATAATCAGATCGTATTAACCGGTGATCATATGATGATTGACGATGAATTACAGCTTTTTTCAAAAATAACAGAACGCAGTTACCTTCCAAGTATGGATAATAAGCTTTATCAAAAGGTTGGAAAGCAATATCAAAAAGACGCTTTCCAGCATGAGCAAAGTCTTTTGATCAAGGAGAATGGTATGTATACTTTGTTTGCCGGCTGCGCTCACACGGGTATCGTGAATATCTTAGAAAAGGCCGAAATGATTGCCGGATCACAAATCAGAACAGTGATCGGAGGATTTCATTTATTTCATCTACCGTTTAAAAAAGAGGAGAGTCACCGCTATCTGGAAGAACTGGCAAAGAAACTAAAGGAAAAGAATACTGTATTCTATACCTGTCATTGTACCGGAGAAAAGCCCTATGAATTATTGCATAAGCTTATGGGTGCGCAAATAGAATATCTTTCAACCGGCGGAAGTATTGAAGCAAATGCATAGTTCGTTGCTTTATTTACTGATGGTGCAGCATTCATAAACGATAAAAGCAAGTTTTTTAACTATCTATTGACATGAATAAATGAGCCGTAAATCTAAGTATATAGATTTACGGCTTTTTGTTTGTATTACGATTGGAATATGGTCTTACCAGTTTAATGATACATTCGGAAGAGACCGATTACTTTTCCCTGAATATTAAGGTCGGATACAATGATTGGTTCCATAGTGTCATTTTCTGGTTGCAGACGATAATAACCATTCTCCTTATAAAAGGTCTTAACGGTTACCTCCTCACCAAGTAGGGCGACTACATAATCTCCGTTTTTGGCATGCGATTGTTTCTGAACCAGAATCTTATCCCCATTATAGATACCTGCATTAATCATACTGTTACCTTTGACCTTAAGCATAAAAGTATCTTCGTTTGGCATATATTCCGATGGTATCGGGAAATAGCTCTCTATATTCTCTACGGCTAATATCGGTTGTCCGGCTGTTATGGTACCAACCAATGGGACATTTACAAGCTCACGTCTTGTTACATTGAATTCATCGTCAATAATTTCAATTGCCCGTGGTTTTGACGGGTCTCTTCGAATATATCCGTTTTTCTCCAAAGTTTCCAGATGAGAGTGTACGGATGAAGTTGACTTTAACTTAACAGCTTCACAGATTTCACGAACAGCCGGCGGATATCCTTTATTTATAATCTGAGATTTTAAATATTCTAAAATTTCTTTTTGTTTATTACTTATTCTACCATACCCCATAAAAGTATCGGCCTCCATTTCCTATTTGCATTATTATACCATAAGTTTGCTGAAAATGCAAAACTTATGTTCTGAAAAGCGAAAAAATGTTTGCATAACGTTGCTGCCCATTTTATAAGAATAGCAAAAGACAGCGGGTACCGCATTTATACTAACTTTCATTTAAACAAACCGAGTAGCCTGAATGTGGACGTGTGCTCTTATCCGATTAGGGTATGAAGCAAAGAATTGTAGGAAGGAAAACTAAGAAAATGTAAGTATTTTTATGCATTAAGCGTAAAAATGAGTCTTTTAAGTAGAAAAACTAGATTTTATGTACTTTTATGTAATACTATCCTTAAGTAAAAGTACGAAAAACTTTCCTTTTTCGGAAGCACTTATCAGATATACAACTTGGAACTTGGCTTGGCACAGAACAATAATCAAAAACAAAACCTATGTTCGATTTTATGTTGACAAACGAATATATGTTCGATATAATGAGAATACAAAAACAAATGTTCTGGATGAAATTGATATCTAAATCATAACTTTGTTATTCATATTATGTAGTGCAATCAGATAATTACGTAATACGAGGATTAATATCATTAGGAATTTATATAGTACATAGAATATATATGTTATGGAGCGAAAGTAAAGCTGTAGGATCCTAGTGTCGGAGGAATTTGAATTCTGTGTATACGAATGCATCAACTATATCGTGTTGCAATTGCTTGACAGTTTAATAAATAAGAGAGACTTTTTATCAGATATCTATGGGAGGTATTTATGGTGAGCAGGAAGGCATCTGTTATTGTGGAATGGGTTATTTATTACAGAGAGAACAAGAAAAGAATATGGTTGTTAGGAGCAATCCTGTTAGTACTGACTTCCATCCTGTCTATAGGTTTATTTACGAAAACGGTAACCGCCCATAATAGTTCAAACCGTATTAAATTGGTTACAAGCATCGAGATTGAAAAGGGTGATACCTTATGGAGTATTGCTTCTGATTATATAAGCAGTGAATATGATGATATGAATGATTATATAGAGGAAATCAAGAAAAGTAATGGTCTGTATTCTGACAATATCCATGCCGGTAATTATATTATTATTCCCTATTATACATATGCACCCTATTGACCTTGTGCGAAGAAGCATGGGTTTCACATTTTCTTTAAAGATAGAATGCTTCTGGAACAGTATCATATTACCTTGCTGATTGATAGTAAATTCTATAGAACCAAATGATAAATAGTAAATTCTATCACGACTGATTATGAATAGTAAATTCAATAGTCGCTAATGATAGACGGCAAATTCTATACATACTTATAATCATATCTTTAAACAGCATTCGGCTATAAGAATGCTGTTTTTATCTTTCGGGATACTAAAGCAACCATTCTGCATTCTCTTATCCATTTTTCCTTTCGCTTTATCATTGGAAATAATCTTGACGATGATCTTTCCTAACGGAAAATTTAGTTATAAAAAATTAATTTGATAATAGAGACAAAATTTGTTAATATTGGTGAGAAAGAGTATTTTACCTAAATAAAGTCTGTATGTGGAGGGAAAAATTTGAGAAAATTTATTATGCCGTTTTTATTTGCTATCATTATTTTTGTTACATTTCTTAAGATACCGGAGTCTATCATATATGGTGCGGATAGGACAATTAATACAAGTGGCGGTAAAGATACCTCCAATTTATTGACTGTGGATGAAACAGGTACTATCGGCAGTATAACGGAGAAAAGTAACGGTAAATTTGTGACTACTATTAATCTACCGGATGTTCTCAAGAATAATACCACGGTTCAGAAACTAATCATACCTAAAGGAATTTATAAAATAAGTAATATTAACTATTCAAAAATGGACAGCAGTATGTTAAGAGCCTATAGGTCACTTACCCCATCTTGCCCAATGCTTGCGACTGTTGAGGTAGACGATAATAATTCGCTGCTGACAAGTGTGGAAGGGGTCTTATATAGCAAAGATGGGAAGACACTTCTTTATTGTCCTCCGGGAAAAGCAGGAGATCTTATTGTTCCGGAAGGTGTAACGAAAATAAGCTTTCTGGCATTTCAGGAATGCGAAAAACTAACACGTATTTCTCTGCCGTCAACAGTAACCGAAATTGATGAAGCCGCTTTCGGAGGTAACAGCAGTTTGAAAGTATTAGAAGTCTCCAAAGCAAATCCATGTTTTCAATCAAAGTCTAATGTGATATTTACGAAAAGCGGAGAAACATTGGTCGCATATGCCGCAGGTAAAAAAAGCAGCAGCTATACTATACCAAGGAAAGTCAAAATAATTCGAGCAGCAGCTTTTATGGGATGCAGAAATTTGACCCAGATCAACACTTACGAAAATCTTACAACGATTTCTGTAGAAGCATTTGAAAATTGCACAAAATTAAAAAACATAAAATTTACCAAAGGACTTAGAGACATCTATGCCGGTGCCTTCCGCAATTGCAGCAGTCTGGTGAAACTAAACTTTCCTGACGGAACTAGGTATATTTTTGAAGATGCATTTACGGGTTGTTCCAAACTGGTTAACATTACTTTACCAAAAAGTGTTCAATCTCTTCCAGGAGATTTGTACAGTGTTGAAGGCAGAACGATATGGAATTACAGTCCTTATAGCTTTAGCAATGTCGAAGGGGATAAAGCTGATAATATCACGGTATATTGTTATCCGAATTCTACCGTTGCAACATATCTAAAGAAAAACAAAATAGCTATAAAGTATTATAAAACAAATTTTGTCACAGACTTAAAAATGGACAACGTTCCGGCTACTGCAGTCAGAGGCCGTGGGAAAGCAGATAAAAGCTGGTACAGTATAAATGCTTTAGAATATACGATAAAGAATCCGGATCAATTAGCCGGACTGGCAGAACTTGTCAATACCGGTACGGATTTTTACGGTAAAAAGGTGAATTTAATAAGTGATCTGGATTTAAGCTGTTATCCTAATTGGATTCCGATTGGTAAGCAATCCGTTAATGGACTTCTTTTGTTTAAAGGGACTTTTAACGGTAACAATCATATGATTTATA
The DNA here is from genome assembly GCA_023418475.1 of Bacillota bacterium. Taxonomy (GTDB): domain Bacteria; phylum Bacillota; class Clostridia; order Lachnospirales; family Lachnospiraceae; genus Mobilitalea. The sequence goes on along the minus strand of JAEZZO010000018.1, from coordinate 17,664 downwards.
ATTTAAGAAGCAAACGCAGCAGTGACTGTCAGGGGTTGTTTGGTGCGATGAACGGAACAATTAGTGATGTTGTAGTGAGCAATGCGCAAGTTGCCGGCAATAATTGGGTTGGAATACTATGCGGCGCTACCGCCGGCGGCAGGATCAATAACTGTAAGGTTAGCGGTAAGGTATCTGGGAATGAAGCCACTGGCGGATTAGTTGGCCAGTGCTTTAGCAGTATCCGTTCCTGTTCCGTCAATGCCGAGATATCTGGCATCTTAAGTACAGGCGGTATCGCCGGTAGTAATCATGCAGTCATTTCCGGATGCAGTAACAATGGAAAGGTAAGCGGGTATGAACAGGTAGGGGGGTATGCCGGGGTATCCTTTGATGGAAGTGAAATAAAAAACAGTTCTAACAGTATGACGGTAACAGGTGACATTAATGTTGGCGGCTTTGTCGGATTTTATTTTGACGGAACCGGTATAAATTCCAGTACGAATAACGGAGCAGTCACCGGATCTGAAAATGTTGGCGGGATTACAGGAAATTTACGAGTTACCCTTGATAATTGTACCAATAAAGGTATTGTTTCCGGAACCTATAATACCGGTGGTATTGCAGGTACTTTAAATGCAGGTTATATTAAAAACTGCCTTAATGGAGGTGCTGTATCCGGAACCTCCGGGGTGGGTGGAATTCTGGGGTATTTATATTATATACATCAGCCAAAGGAACGTGTATTAATCAGCAGTAATACAGGAAAAGTATCGGGGAGATATAATTATACAACACTGATCGGAAAGGATAGGACTAACACAGACCTTAATCAATTAATGGAAGAGGAGTAATCCTATTGCTTTTTTGCTTTTAACATTTGTAAAATAGGATTCGCCAGACAAAAGCCTGATATAGGTTATGATATTTCTGGTGATTTATACTAACTCTACCGTTGGTAGGTGTACAATTTGCCTCACTATTTATAGAATGTTAGCTAATTACGAAACTTGAAAAATAGTATCAGTATGTTCGCAGAAGGTATCTGCTCTAAAGCGAAAGTTTAACAGAAGAAGCGTTGGAGTGGAGAAATAGCTACCTTCTGTGTTCATGGTTCAGATGTTTTATATTATTCGTAATTACCAATATTGAATGTAATGGAAAGGGAGGCATTGACTCATATGAATCAAATTAAAATTGGGAATTTTATTGCGCAGCAACGTAAGGCGAATAGCTTAACACAAAATCAATTAGCTGAGAAATTAGGTATCACGGATAAAGCGGTATCAAAATGGGAGAATGGCAAGTCTATGCCGGATTTATCACTACTTTTACCACTGTGTAATTTACTGGGGATTACCTTGAACGAATTGTTGTCAGGAGAATTTATTTCAGAAGAAAATTTAAAGGAAAAATCAAATCAAATTCTATTTGATGTAATAGCAAATTGGCTGGGATATGACCAACAAGTTATAAAAACGAATATGGATAGTCACAGAGCTATTTTGAAGTTGCAAAACATCAATAAAACTTACTTGACAGAGCATTCTTCGAAAATTGCTATTAAGAATATAAACTTTGAGGTCTCTCAGGGCAGTTTTATAGGGATTATGGGTCCTTCAGGTTCAGGAAAATCCACCTTATTGAATATGGTTGCAACGATTGATAAAGTAACAAGCGGAACAATCGAAATTGATGGACAAAATATTTCAGAAATATCCGAAACAGATTTGGCTGCCTTTCGAAGAGAGCATCTGGGTTTTATTTTCCAAGAATACAATTTACTTGATACATTAACAATATATGAAAATATTGCGCTGGCATTAACTATTAAACAGGTTCCCAAGGAAAGTATAAAGTACACTGTATTAGAACTGGCGGAGAAGCTGGGTATTTCCGATATTCTTGGAAAATATCCCTATGAGGTTTCGGGCGGACAGAGACAACGCTGCGCCTGTGCAAGGGCGATTGCAGTTAATCCAAGCCTTATTCTTGCAGATGAACCCACCGGAGCACTGGATAGTAAAAGTGCAAAACAACTTCTGGAGATTTTTGTCATGTTATGTAGGGAGTATTCAGCTACTATTTTAATGGTTACGCATGATGCGCTTTCTGCGAGTTATTGTGATAAAATTCTATTTATGCAGGACGGAGAGATTAAGGCTGTGTTAGATAGGAAACAAGATAGCAAACAGGATTTTTTTACTAGTATATTAGGTGTTATTACTAAGATTACGGAGGGTACTGGTTATGTATTTTAAATTATCTTTTTGTAATCTGAAACGCTCGGCTTATGATTATCTACTTTATATAATGACCATGATAATACTGGTTTCTGTGTTATGTGTGTCAAACTTCATAGCCATCTATGGAAATATTCATGCCGGATTTCAAACGTTAGCACTTCCCTTGCTTATAATTGTAATTATGATCCTATTGGTGGATTATATAAACCTTTTTATGATGAAACAAAGAGCAAGAGAATTTGCAAATTATCTATTACTGGGGATGGATAAGCACAAGCTGGCATATATGTTCTTAATTGAGTTTTGCTGTATTGGCGGCCTATGCTTTATCTTTGGCGAACTGATCGGAACAGGAGTCTGTCTAACAGTATTTACCAGTGATCAGCAGAATTTTAAAAATCTATCAGGGTTTATTGTTACAAACATATATCAAACCTTTTTCTTTTTCATTGTAGTGGAACTTTTATCTGCTGTTAGGATGAAACAAAAAATATATAAACTGCAAATCTATGATCTTATGAATGAAAAACGCCGTAATCAACCATTGGAAATGGAAAAGAAAAACTACTACGGATATGTATTCATTATCAGTATATCTGTTTTGTTACTTCTCTTGGTAGGAATTGTGTATTTACCAGATGATTTCGTATTTATGATCATCTCTATTATTTCTGTTCCTTTGCTTTGTTGTATCTTTGCATTTTATAAATGGGTTTATGCGTATCTATCTTCTAAGAGGCTTTTACAGTCTGATAAGCTATGCCAAGGGATGAGGATTTATCATATTGCAGAGATAACAACAACTACAAAAACCAGTAGTATTATGAGTGCGATTTTCTGCATCTGTTTCATATTTGCATTAACATCCTTTGTCTTTGGAATATTCATGTTAAATAATAAATCAGAGATTTATATGGAAGGAAGTCAAAGATTTATGGGATTCATACAACTTAGTATCTGTATCATTTTTTTGACTATTTATTTTTCGGCTCTTTCTTTTCAATACATCATAGAGATCAGGCGGCAGATAAATAATTTTCGTATATTATATTATATGGGAAAAAATCAAGTTCAACTAAGATCTTTGGTCAAAATACATTTAATGATTAAGATGCTTCTTCCGACACTGATGTGCTTTTTACTGCTGATAATTGTGATACCATTCCTAAACCATAAATTGAATATGGATTTATCCGGTGTGACTAATAATTTATTTATGAAAGCGGTAGGAATTTTTCTGACATGCTTTGCTATCCTGTATCTTTGTTATTTTTGGATAGCGTATAGACTCAGTAATCGTTATATAAAAGCATCAATCAAATTATCCTGAAGGAATATCGGTTATGTAAAATGATATGACTTGAAATAGTGAATAGATCTAATTTATTCGATTCTTTCTATTTTATTCAAAGACAACAAGGAAGATTAGATTGCTAAATGGCACGTAAGTAAACATATTATTATTATGTAAACTAATAATGACTGATAAGTATCATATATGATATATAATATATTCCTAATGATAAATGAATCCATGCTTTCATTACTTCTCATTACTTTTGCAGGTAAGACCATATAATGAATATAGGATATAAGAGAAGTAGTGATTTTCCGTAATAGAAAATTGCTAAATATATGTTACTAAATAATGTCAATAAAATATGTCAATAAATTATATGTAAAAATACCATTACATAATTCGTGCAAGCAAAAAGGATTTCAAAGTAACTAGGTTTTGAACTAAGAATATTATGTGAATTGATGAATGAAATGCTGAATAAGTACTTTTGATGCACTAATTAGTGTATCAAATTCTCACGCTGGTTTTTAAGGTTAATATAAACCCGCGTGAGAATTAGACAGCCTCCGGCAGATGCACACTCGCTTCGCTCGGCGCATTTCTATAATAAAAACCCTTGTGATAAACTTAACGCTGTACTTAATAGGAACAATTATTTATTTCTGTAAGTAATAAAACTGATGAAACATTCCTCCTTTATTAATTAATTCATCCATTCTTCCCATCTCTGCAATCGTTCCGTTCTCCATGTAGATAATCTGATCGTATTGTTCCAGTAAATCTTTGCTAAGATTATGGGTTATAGTAATTAATGTCAAGTCTTTGAGTGCAAGAAGCTTACTCTCCATGTCATAAGCTGTCTGCATATCTACGGCAGAGGTTCCCTCATCCAAAATCAAAAACGGTGTTTTTCTTATCAACGCTCTTGCTACAGCAACACGCTGACGCTGTCCACCGGATAAATTGGTTCCGTTTTCTCCGACCTTACATGATAGCCCTTCTGGTATTTCATCCAGAAACTGTGAAACCCCGCTTGTTGTTAGCGCAGTTTCCCATTCTTGCTCCGTATAGGTACTGTATAGGCTGATGTTTTGACTAATGCTGTCGTCAAACAGATAGACATTCTGATGAATTACTGAAATAATCGGAGAAAGACCTTCCGAATTAATCGCATGAAGTTCATTGTTATCATAGGTAATGCTTCCGTCATAGGTTGAATAATAGCCGGAGAGCAATTTTATCAATGTTGTTTTCCCACATCCGCTTTGACCGACAATTGCATATTTCTTGTTTTTATGAAGGATTAAATTAATATCATTCAAAATTAGCCGGGTATTATCATAAGAAAAGGATAGATCTGTAATGGCAATGCGTTTTTGAAAGGAAGGAGTGACAGTACCGGTAGATAAAATATCCGAATATTGAGCTAATTCCTCCAATCGCTTTATAACCGGACGGATACTTTGTATTTTCGGAATGTTCTGCAAAATCATCATAACCGGACTGACAAAGGTACCGGAGAGCTGTATCAGTGCCACCAGAGTTCCCGCGGTTATTTTCCCCCGAAGTATTAGATATGCACCGATAAAAAGTCCTGAGAACTGTGTAAGATATGCAAGAATCCCGGAAATACTTTCATTTAATGCAAACAGTTTATCAGCTTTGTATTTGATATCTGCTGCCTCTGTGTTTTCGTGCTCGAATTCCTTATGAATAAAATGATCCATCTGATAAGATTTGATCACTTCATAACCGGAAAAGAAGTCCTTCATTCTGGACATAAATGCAGATAATTGTTTCGAGAGCAGTTCCTGTCTTAATTGCAGCGGTTTACCCAGAAACCCTGGTATCATAAGCATAGCTGCAATACAGCCAATAAGACATAATGTAATCAAAGGACTGATATCAAAGAGCATGATGAGTGTAACAAGAAATATTACCCCGTACTGCAGTGTGAGCAGGAGAGGAACTATGTAATTCTCTTCGATTAATTTGATGTCATTCGTTAGTGCTGATAGATAGTCCGCAGTATTGACAATCGAAAAATCGTGATAATTTCTACGGAATATGCCATAGAAGACTTCATGCCGAAATCTTTTCATCAGATTACGGATCAGCTTTTTGCAGCATAAGGAATATAGATACTCGAGTAGTCCCAGGAACAAGATATAACTGACAGATAGCAGCAGGATTTGTTGAAACGCTGAAAAATCACCGTTTATGGCTGCGTCGATAACCGCTTGGAGTATCTTGGCAAGATAAACGACTGCCGAGGAACAGATCACATTGAAAAGTATTGTAATGATCAGTAAGCGGATATTTTTATTAAGACATTTTTTCATAAAGAAACCTCCAATATATTTTATATCTAACATGTTAGATGTATATCATATCATACAAATTAGATATGCGTCAATAGAATTAGATGCATATCTAATTAGTATTTGCGAAATTTGAAATTATAATATATAGGGAGGCTCAATATATTGAACTCGTAGAAAGCTTATCACAACTTAAATATTCCGCCGCTTGTGAATCTGTAAAAATAATTACTTTATCTGAAAAATAGGTCACAAAAAAATGGAATAAGCCTAAAGTATAAGTGCTTATTCCATTCTTAGTAGTAGTAATCCGTTATCCTTTTTTTACTTATAGCAGCGTATCTTCCAGTTCTTCCAATAAATCTTTGATAGTTTCATTTTCCAGATGGTAATATACCTTTCCATCTCTTTTCTCAATTCCCACAAAGCCACTATTAAGCAAAACATTCATATGATGCGACATGGTTGCGGCTGTTAACCCAAGCTGTTGTGCTATCTCCAGATTGTATTTGGGACTGACCTTTAAAGACAGAATAATTTCAAGCTTGCTGCTGTCACTCAGAGCTTTGATTTTCTGTAATAGTGAATCCTTGGAAGAAAGCTGTGCTTTTCCTTCCTTCATAACCAATTCACTGAGTAAGCCGTAATAGCAGCCTTTGCGTGTAATAAGCTGTGAGGCCGGAAATACCAGTGAAGGATAGATACAGGAAGTCTTTGTCAGCTTCCCTTTAATTTCAAAAAATCTTTTATCACTCTGACTACTTACGGATGAAAGATATTGCTTTAGCATTTTTTTCAGTGGCTGGTCAATTGCATTGATCGCTTTCTGACAGGCTTCCAGATTTGCATTGATGGTATCAATCAGCTGTTGTACATGTAATTTAGGATGTCTCATAATGCATAGCAACTTCCATTTGGCCTCACCTTCCAGACCGCTTTTATCGAGAAATTTAACGATATCCTCGATATTCTCACCTGTTTCTATTTCATAATTTTCATCAAAAATATCCTTACAGATACGAATAATCTGAGCATTTATATGTGCGTCAGTAATTGCTTCCATGGAGTGAAACCAATCTCTGTTTTCGTTAATTAAGCATAATAAAATCCAAAAATAGTTTGAGTCATTATCATCAAAATAGAGAGCATCTTCCCTGCCGGGTACTCTGTATTTCGAAAATTCCTGAAGGTATTTATGAAAGATTTTGAAATTTCGTAAGTAAAACTGTTCACCATCCACTCCAAACTCTGTAAGGGATTCTATCGTATCCTGTCTTACTTTCTCGAAATTATTACTTACAAAAAGTAAGCCCATTGTTTCGAATACAGGATCCAGTTGATTATTAATTTTATCTGACATAATGTTCTCCTTGCTTTGTTACAAATTCTGGGATTTAAGTGTCGAATTCTCATGCTGATTTTCAACACCTTGGTTGATATAAACCTGCGTGAGAATTAGACAGCCTCCGACGGATGCACACTCGCTTCGCTCGGCGCGTTTATATCATAAAGGCCTGATAGAATATGCAGATGAATATATATACACCAATATTCATCCATATAGTTTGAGTTAGGCTTTTGACACTCGAAGCCTATCATAAATTCCTGCAGTTAGATAGATATCTAATTAATTTCATTATAATATATTCGTATGATATTATCAAGATATCATATAAGCAGAAATTTTATACTAATATATATTCTTTTACAACTTCATAATATAATGGTGTTATTCTGGAACGAAAAGGAGGTGGACTAATTGGCCACAATATTAATCATTGAGGATGAGGAAGCAATCAACGAACTTGTAAAAAGGAACCTGCAGCTGGTGGGGCATCAATGTGTTTCAGCTTTTGATGGAAAAACTGCCGTTTCTACTCTGCGCAATCAAATTTTTGATCTGATCATTTTGGATATAATGCTGCCGGGATTTGACGGATTTGCTGTTATTAAGCAGGCAAATAAAACACCGACAATTTTTTTGACTGCCAAAAGTAATCTTCCGGATCGTGTCATGGGCTTTTCGCTGGGCGCGGATGATTATCTTACAAAACCTTTTGAAATGTTGGAACTATTAGCACGAGTGGAAGCTGTTCTGCGGCGGACACAGAAATCTGCATGCAGTTTTGAAGCAGGAGATGTAAAAATAGATTTCAGCAGTCATCAGGTGTTTCATAATGGAAGGGCAATAGAATGTACCCCCAAGGAATATGAATTACTAGAGGTTCTTGTCAATAACAGAAATATAGCACTCTCCAGAGAAAGACTGCTTGAACTGGTCTGGGGTTACGGTGGTATGCCGATGTTGTGATTAACAGCAAGCGCAGTTATAGCTTTGAAGTTGATTCTGTAACCGGAGAATTATTTTACGTATATTATAGCAGAGAACTATCGAAAAAAGTATCTGTAGGCTATGATGCCGCTCTTGCAAAAAATCCCAAGGAATACGAAAAACTGGCACTGAAAATGGTGAAAAAGCATAAGGTAATCAACGGAAAAGTGAAATCCTCCGAATATAACAGTCAGGGTTATGCAAACAACGATCCAACGATATCTATCAACGTAGCGGGAGATAACGGCGAGATTGCATGTATAAAATTCTCAAGATATGACAAGGCATTACTGAGTATAAGTTATCCTGTAAGCTATCAATATACACTAAAAACTTTGGAAAAGATAGAACAGGAGACGAAAGAGAAGGATGCAAAGAGAAAGAAATCTGATCCGGCTGTCAATGATAGCCAGTCCTCGCCTAATATATTAATAGAAGAGGAGAAATAAGTCATTTAAGTATTTCTTATAAACAGCTTTCCTTCGCACTAATTCCAATTCTGCCCATGGTCAATTTCTTGTTGTTTCGATAGGTGTATCATAACAGAAGCACTTATCAGATAACATGAAATTTTCCTGGGGCTTATTTTTCTGGAGAAAGATATTGTATGCAGATCAGTTGATTTCAATTACAGTGTATATGATCAGTAACGAATGTAATCTTTCAGCCTGGAATATTTCAATAAAGAGGTTGCTATTACTTAACCTGTAATATAGAATAGAAATGTCGGCTTATTAAAGTAATAGTCGAAATTTAGCCGCCAATATTACAGATGCGCAACATATCCGCGCAGGAATAGAGGTAATTATGAAGAATATTTTATTAAAACATCAATTGCTGCGTACCTTGGTTGAGCTGCGCGGTAATCCGCGGGCCTGTGTCTACACAGAACCCTTGTGGGGGCTATCCATGAATCTTTGCCTTCCCTATGCTACCGTGTATATGCTTGCCTTTGGTATGAATGATATTCAAGTGGGAGTAGTAACTTCAATCTATATGTTTTCTCAGATGATATGTGCCTTTTTGTCGGGTATTATTATTGATAAGATGGGCAGAAGACTAAGCACGATGATTTTTGATTTCCTGGCGTGGAGTCTTCCTTGCCTGATTTGGGCATCCAGTCAGGGATTCTGGTTTTTCGTCGTAGCCGCGCTGTTAAATGGTACAATGAAAATAACCACCGTTTCCTGGGATTGCCTGCTGGTAGAGGATGCTCCAAAGGATAAAATAACACAAATATACTCCTGGGTAATCATATGCGGAAATCTGTCGGCAATTTTTGCACCTATATCCTCTATTATGGTTGCGAAACTGACGCTGATGCCTGCAATCCGTATTCTCTATATCAATGCATTTATCATTATGACAGCAAAGATTTTTATATTATATAAGTTCTCCACGGAAACTGCGATAGGTAAAATCAGACGGGAAGCTGCCAGGGAACGTTCCTGGAAAGAGCTTTTAGGTGGTTACAAGGCAGCTGTACATATGATTCTGGAATCACGAGGTACAAAATTTGCAATAGTAATCAGTATGCTGGTTGAAATTGTAGGAATGATCGGGATGACCTTTTGGCAAATTATTGCTTCAAGGCATATTGGAGTACCGGATACGTTATTACCCATTTTCCCAATGGTACGCAGCATTCTCTCAATTTTGCTTTTCTTCACAGTTATATCGCGGATTAATCAATCTAAGTTAAAATGGCCGTTATACGGAGGATTTATTTGTTCGATCGCAAGTTATATCCTGTTAATTTCTATCTCAAATATAGGAGTATGGGGGTATGTAATCTTATCAGCCTCCCTGCTTTTGGATGCTTTAGGTTTTGCCGTGTTAAGTACGCTGCGGGAATCACTGGTTGCCATACATGTTAATCCGGAAGAACGTTCGGGAATTATGGCTTTGCTTCAGACAATGGTTATGCTGGTAAGTGTTCCGTTTGGCTATATAGCCGGATTACTCAGTGAAATTTCAAGAATACTTCCATTTGTCCTTAGTATTGCATTGTTGATGCTTGGAGTCCTGGCGACTGCTCTGTTTTTTCGCAGGGATAAAAACTATGCCCCTATAGATCCTCAGATCAGCCGCCAGACTGAACAATAACAATATCTTTCATATCTTTTATAAAATCAAAATTTATCTTGTATTTCGTATAAATTTATGCTAGGATAATTTGGTAACAATCATTATATAAAAATTAAAAATTAAGAAATGAGGTGGACAAAATGAAAATGCTAATAATATATTTAACTGATAAAATCATTTTGTCTGCATTGACTTTTTAACGATATATATACGTTAATATTGTCTTTTCATGCCGCTGATTTTATCAGCGGCTTTTTATTTTGTCCTCCAAAAAGAAGGAGAAATTATTGAAAAGACTTTTGTGGTATCTTAACCAAATTACAGATGCTGACACAACCACCTTCCGTTACACGGTTATGGTGGACAGAAATCCTGTACAAAAAGAAATTTATGATGGCGAGTGTATCGTAACCTATGTAAAGCCCGGTGGCGAAGCTGCCAGCGAACGTACGGCAGTCCGCCGTGAGCCTACCTATTGGCGCGATGGCATTTCGTATACGTTTGATCGTACAAACCGCATGGCTCTTGATCGTCCGATAATCACAATTGCAATTCCTGTTGACCGACTAAATATTACGGATAATACGGTTGCTGCGGCTGATTATTGCTTGCGAAAATTTGCAACCTATTTTGAGCGTGTAAACAAAGAATATGAGAATAAAGCACGCCCGGATAGCGAAAATGGAAAATTTTACATCTATGCGCCCGGCGGAGAGGTTCTTGTGCGTAATGCGGCATACTTTGCCATGTGCCCCGCGAAAGACTATGAAAATGGACGTGGAGCAGGCATATATGTAACAAAGTTCATCGATCCGTCGCCAGAGATTATGTGCCTTTGCATACGGATACAAGTGCAGCTGCCACATGGTAATCTTAAACGGATGAGGAAAATGCTTGTTGGCAATCTGCCGGATGAAACGGAACGGTTCGTCCGTGAATTTGACAGAGAGGGACTTGAGAATGCAGTTGTACTTGAAAAGAAGCAAAACGCAATCCGCAAGTTTTTGCGTGAGGAGAATTATTGCGCTTTTATTGCTAATGGCAGCATACTTGCAAGGGAGAAAGGCAGCGAACGACCGATGAAGGACGCACTGCCGTTTCAAAGTACGACTGAGGATGAAATCACAGTTGCAGGTGTGTGTGGTATGGGGATTAAGCATGGTGTAACGGTCATCACCGGTGGAGGGTATTCCGGTAAGTCTACGATATTGAATGCGATATCTGCAGGAATATACAACCATGTTGCCGGCGATGGGCGAGAGTTATGTATCACAGATCATAGTGCTGTTACCATAACGGCGGAGGATGGACGCACTGTATCGTGTCTTAACATTTCGCCTTTTATCAAATGGATACCAGGCGGAGATACAAATACCTTTTCAACTACTCATGCCTCCGGCTCTACGTCACAGGCGTCAAATATTATAGAAGCGATTGAGTGCGGCTCAACGCTTCTTCTTATTGACGAGGATAGAAGTGCGACAAACTTTATGATACGCGACGTGCTGATGAAGGAACTAATCAAAAAAGAGCCGATCACCCCATTCACTGACCGTGTACGTGAACTCTCGACCAACGGGGTATCAACTATACTCGTAATCGGTGGCAGCAGCGAGTATCTTGGGGTAGCGGATAAAATCTATATGATGGACGACTTCGCAATTCATGACGTGACATTGCACGCAAAAAGCATTTCGTGTGTGTTGTCTGAACCGCCGGAGATTACCGATTGGATGACGCGACGCGTATTACTAAACAGCGGTTTTACTTCTTATCCGAAAGGAAGCGGTACGGAGAAGCTCGAGGTATCCGATACGGGCTTCATTATTATAGGCGATGAGAGGATTGATGTACGTAACCTACATGATATTGCAACGACTGCACAAGTAGATGCACTTGCTTTTATGTTGCGTTTTTTAGAGCGAAGAGCTGACGACGGAAATGAATTAGAGATACTTGCGCTTGCTATGCGAGGTCTTGAACGTAAAACGGTAGAACGTCAAATTGACGTTGCGATGTGTATCAGTAAATTATATGAGCAGATAGAACAAGAGGGCATAAATATCATTGATTCAGGGTTTTTTACTACGATGAACCGTTTTCTTGACTTACCACGTGAATATGACTTACGAGCTGCGATTAACCGTATGCGCCGTGTATCGTGGACAACGGTACAAAATTAACTGATGATAATTAATGATTTGCTCGGCAAAGACCCTCCTTAGGTTAGGAAGATGTATATGAGTGTATCTATATGCATCTAGACTTGCCCTTAACCTCCCTTGATGGCTAAGTATAAGCAAGCAAGGGAGGCACGGTCTGCGCCAGATTGAACAAGGGAGTTTTTGTCTATGCCAGTACAGTGATAGCCATACGAAAGAACGCTCTGCATATTATGGAGAGTATAATTTTTATTATCCTGTACTTCAGTGGTGGATATATAAATTTCTTTGTAATCTAATCCTGTTCTTGTTGACAAGGATAACCATTTGTAGTAAACTATTTACATCGATTACATATGTAATCGATAGGAGGAAAATAATATGGGAAATGCTTCAAATATATCAGATTCTGAATGGGAAATAATGAGAATAATATGGAAAACCCCTAATTGCACTGCATCAGAAATTATAGAACAACTGAAAGATAGCCAGAAGTGGAAACCGAAAACAGTAAAAACTTTAATTAGTAGATTAATTAGCAAAAACATTATAGGATTTGAACAAACAGGCAGAGAATATAAATATTATCCTCTATTAAGTGAACAAGAGTGTATAAAAATAGAGAGCAAATCATTTCTGCACAGAGTTTATAATGGTTCCATAAAATCTATGTTACTTAGTTTTATTGAAGAAGAAAACTTAACGAAAGATGAGATTGAGGAATTAAAGTCCTTCCTCAATGAAAGGAAGTCGAATTAATGACGCTATTTTTATTATTGTTTCAAAAAGTAGTACAGCTATCATTTATGGGTAGCTTAATAGTAGTCAGTATACTTTTGAGTAAGATAATAATAAAAGATAGGATTGGAATTAGATTTCAATATGCAATTTGGTTCATATTGATTTTACGTTTGTTACTGCCGTTTACACCATCAACTAATGTAAGTATTTATAATTATGTGCCTTTTACTACCCCTGTTTTTGTAACTTCTGATGAAAGTATGATGAAAAGTATTCCTGCTTCTTCCTTAAGTAAGGAAGAAAATAGGAATATCATTTTTAATGAGAATGAAGAACATACGACTATCACTTATCTTGCAATGATAAAAAAAGTATTGCCATTTTTATGGATCTTTGGTGCGTGTGTGATAGGGTTGGTCGTATTCATTAATAATTGGTTGTTTCTAAAACGCATCAAGAAATGTCCTCAAATAAATGATCAACATGTCTTATCTATATTGAATGATTGCAAAAGCCTTATGAATATATCAAAGGATATTTACTTAGTTGAAACCAATTTGGATAGAACTCCGTGTGTGCTGAATTTCATGAAACCGATCATAATTATACCTGTAAAATCATTAGAAGAATGTAATCTAAATCATCTTAAGTATATATTTTTACATGAGTTAGCACATGTAAAACGGAAAGATATCTTTATTAATTACATAGTAAGCTTTTTATGTATCATTTATTGGTTCAATCCGCTGATTTGGTATGGTTTTCTTAAAATGAGAGAAGATAGGGAAATATGCTGTGATTCACTTGCTTTATCTGTATTAAGTGAGGATGAAGTGACAAACTATGGGTTTACTATTATTAATTTAGCGGAATTATCATTAAGGGCGCCATATCTGCCAGTCGTAGCAGGTATTATAAATAAAAAATCAAGAATAAAAAGACGGATAATAATGATAAAGCTATTTAGAAAAAATTCATACCGAATTACGTCAATCACTCTTGCATTACTACTTATAGCAGGCATGATTTTTCTTACAGGAGAAATGAAAACAAAAGTATATAGAAAAGAGGGTAGGAATATAAAAACAGAAGTTAAAGCAGAAACGGAAACGAAAGAAAAAACAGAAACGAAAGCAGAGAATGAAACGAAAACAGAGAATGAAACGAAAGCAGAAACAGAAACATATGGAGAACCGCATACGCAAATAGTAGAAGGAGTTGATTGTACTTTTGTTGATGATCAAGATGCGATTGGAAAATGGGATACTGTAGATTTTGTAAAAGACATTGATGATTTTATGCCTAATGTAACATCATGGGATGGAAATTTATATCTTTTAAATATTGAGTTGCTTCCTAACGGCGAGATACCAAAAATAGTGGTAGATTCATCGGATAAAATAGTTGTGTTTAATTCTAGTACGATTGATACTTGGACAAAAGGATATATTATTAATCACTTTGATAATACTGCCGCTAGATATACTATTAAGGAAATCAACGGTACTAAGTATATGTTTTGGGAATGGAAAAACGGAGATTATATAAGAAGTGGAACGAAACCATGTTACTATGTCCTCAAGCAGGCGATGGCGTAAAATTATATGTTGATACCACAAAAAAGCGGGCTTATATATGAATGGAACCTTCTACGGGGTAAACATAACAAACAAATAAATCTCAAATCATATAGCTCGTCTATTAGTTTTGGATTACGTAAATTTTCTTTAATAATGAAATTATTGTTGTAATCTTGTAATGGTTGAATATGGAGACTATACGAACTATTAAAATTTATAATAAAGGAGGGAGTTTAATGAAAAAAATCATATTAATACATTGCAAGTATAATTCATATGCAGAATAGTATCAATCCATAATATACTACTTCCCAAAAACGTATTCGCAGGAGAATGTGGCTAATTTTATACTATTATAAAGGCTTTATGCAAAATAGCTGGGAGAGATATTAAGTAAAAAAAGGAAAGACGAGTAACCACAGAGGAAAAGGCTAAGTTTAAATTGTCAATTATATTACTCTCTGATATTTTTTTAAGAAAACAAAGAACACCAAATAAAATATGGAAAGGGTAAGAAAATAATGTTGAATAAGTTTAAAAGAATTAATTTAAAGGTGATTTTGGTTGGACTGATTTCGGGAGTTTTATGTCTTTCGGGAGTGTTCAGTGGGAATATTCAAGCAATGAATAAGGATGATAGCAACAGTAATACAAGCACCGTAGTAAGTAGTTCCGTAACAGAGCCTGAAATAAAGGATATTAATAAAAAGATAGCACAATTCGATATCAATAACGCAACACTAGAAGATGTAATTAAAACCTTCGGAAATCCCAAATCCTATTTCTGGGGAGATAAAACTTTTACAAAGGATAATCTTCCCCAAGCATATATGGCATTTATTGAAAAAGACTTTTATGTTTCAATTTTTAACAATAGGGTTTTTGAAATTCGATTTCAAGCTGATGAAGAAATTGAAGATTATACAGGGTATATTTATAAAGATGCTGTAAAAATTGGCTCACCCATGGAGGATGCTTTAAAGGTACTTGATACTCCTAAAAAAGTAGTAAATGGTGAACCATGCAATTTTGATGCTGATGGTGTACTTTATAAGGATATTGACGGTAATAAAGGAAGTGGCTATTACTGCCTTAAAAAACAAGGAGTAAGAATGTTTTTTGATCAAAATAAAGTAGCTGCAATATATTTAATGCCTACCCAGGTGGTTGACTCAGGTAATAATATTCCAGTAGCAAATACACAATTATCACCGAAAAATACGTTGGAAATTGTAAAACATCAACCAATTGCAAATTGGAGTGAATTGAAAAATGAGAAACTGGATTCTTTTCCAGAATATGAGAGCGAAACTGGTAATGAAATAGATTTGAGGCAAAAAGACATATCAAATTTGAATTTAGTAGATAGATTAAATGACTTAAAATATACCTTCTATGATACAGATACCAAATGGCCTGCAAAGCTCCCTGAAAAGTTTGACCCTAAAAAAATCATGGAAACGGGAATGAATCAAGGTCTGGGAATTAGGCAGCTTCAATTAAAGGGTATCACCGGTAAGGGAGTAAATATTGGGATGATTGATCAGGCTCTTTTAGTAGATCATCAAGAAATTAAAGATAGAGTGAAGTTATATGAAGAAATTCACTGCTATGACACTATGGCATCCATGCATGGACCGGGAATGGCATCTTTGGCAGTAGGGAAGAATTTGGGTGTAGCTCCCGCGGCGGATTTGTATTTTATCGGAATGAGCAACATGAATGTTTTAGAGAATAATCAGTGGGAATTAGATTTTACTTCAGTAGCACAGGCCGTTAACAGAATGCTTGAAATAAATGAGATGCTTCCTAAAGAAGACAAAATAAGGGTAATTTCTATGTCCATGTCCTTTTGCCCAGAAAATAAAGGATATAAAGAATTAACTGCAGCAATTAAACGGGCTAAAAAAGCAGGAATTTTCGTAATAAGCTGCAACCTGTTTGAGACCTATAATCATCAATTTTGGTACCAGGGACTTGACAGGGATCCATTGGCAGATCCAGAAAAAACATCATCATATCATGTAATCCCCTGGAAGAGTTGGATTTCTAAGATTAAGCATATAACTGGAACGGATATCTATTATGAAAAGGAATTTAATAAGTACCAGCCGAAAGAAATACTTCTTGTACCTATGACATCAAAAACAATGGCAAGCCCTACAGGGTTGGATGATTATTCCTTTGGAAGAGAAGGGGGCTGGAGCAGTGTCGAACCTTATCTTGCAGGTTTATATGCAATGGCTTGTCAGGTGAAACCTGATATTACGGCTGAGGTTTTCTTAAGTCAGGCAATGAAAACGGGTGACAAGAGAGAATATACGGATAATAATAAAAAATATACCGGCAAGATAATTAATCCGGTGAAGCTTATGGAAAGTCTTAAGAAAATTAAATAATACTAATTGAAGCAACAATTCAGAGCGTCTGCACGACCTATGCGGGATGACTTTGAAGATAATAATATGAAAATTGTCATTGCTCCCAGCACAGAGAGGAGCTTTTGCAAAATAGCTGAATAAGTTATAGAGCAAAAGTTCCTTTTTTATGTAAATGTACCATTAGCATTAATGTCTGATACTTATTTTAGATAAAACTATAGATTATAGATGAAAATAAAGTTCAAAATCAACATAATAATTCCAGTCGCCAATTGTATTAATATATCATCGTAACATTTTCAATTCGACAAAATATACTATTATAAGAGGCTTTTTGCGACTCTAATAAAGGAAAGAATGGTGATTACAATGGCAATTAGGCATTATGTCTTACTGGCCACAGATGGCTTTGCAGTGGTCAAGCTTAATTGTAACACTTTGACCTAAAAGTTTTTGTGTTATTTCGAGCTTCATATGGAGTGAGTCCG
Organism: Bacillota bacterium; assembly: GCA_023418475.1. GTDB lineage: Bacteria > Bacillota > Clostridia > Lachnospirales > Lachnospiraceae > Mobilitalea. The sequence goes on along the minus strand of JAEZZO010000018.1, from coordinate 46 downwards.
TCGTTATACGAGTGAGGGCGAACATGGTTGTACCACACATAAGCAA
>JAEZZO010000081.1 GCA_023418475.1 Bacillota bacterium | reverse complement strand
CTCTGCTTTAAGCTAATCGCTTAGATAGATAAAAAAATATTTCTGCCAAAGTCCGGTCTTAGGCGGGGCTTATTAAAGTACTTCTAGTCCAGTAACTGCCACTCAAGTACCTTTCAAAAAATAGCAGCTTGGCACTTTGGTTAGATTTATTCATTTTCGGACTACAGTTTACGGAAACTCAAGTACTATAGCATATATCACAAAGTTATAACTACTATAGCATATATCACAAAGAAAGCGGTAGAAAGTTTACGATAGCAAAGTTATTGTACACTGTTATGTCATATTCCGGTTCTGGATATCAACTGATTAACATCTTCAAATTTAATTTAAGAAACAATTAAAAAAAAGATTACCTGCTATGATTTTATTTGCTCAATTTGTTAAAAATAGAAACATAAAAAAATCATAATTGACAAGAGATTATGAATAACTTATGATGTAGTTATAAATACTACATAATAGAGTAATTAAAATTGAGGTGAGCGAAATGATTAACGTAGGTGTCTATGGTGATTCAATCTTAAAGGGAATTCAGATCAATCCGATTAATAAAAAATATTATGTGAATAATAAGATCGATATGGAAGTACTAAACGAAAAATACGCAATTAATATTAGAAATTATTCAAGCTTTGGATGTACCGTAACAAAAGGAAAAAAAATACTGGAAAAAGGCTTGGAGATTAACCCCGGCTGCGATGTAATTGTTATGGATTATGGCGGAAATGACTGTGATTATAATTGGAAAGTGATTTCAGAAGCTCCTGATGGTAATTATTTTCCTAATACACCAATCGAACTTTTTAAGGAAACTTATTATGATATTATAGCTTCCTTAAAGAAAAGAGGTATTCTACCCATTTTGACTACACTGCCTCCACTGGAGCCGCAAAATTTTTTTTATTGGTTTTGCGGGAATTTGAATAGAAAAAATATACTGCAATGGTTGGGAGAAATTAAAAATATATATTATCATCAGGAAAATTATTCTAAAATGATTGAACAAATTGCATTAGATACACAGGTTCCGCTTGTTGATTTAAGAGGAGAATTCTTGAAATCAGGAGATGTTAATACATTACTTTGTGAGGATGGAACGCATCCAAATACTGCCGGGCAACAAATTATAGCATCAACCTTTCAAAATTTTGCAAATGAATTTATAGCTAATATGCATAGAGGTATGTTGTCTGCGGTATGATAGTTAATAAAATATGAATTACTGTAGAACACACTCATGGAATGAAATATGAGTGTGTTTTATTTCATTTCATTCTTCATAAACACCTAGAAGTCGGAAATGATAATTCTCTGTTGAATATAGTCAAATATTCCGATATAATAATAACAAATTTTACTAAATAAACTCGGACAGGTGGATCCATTATGTTGCAATTCTTTTCGTTTGTTATAATTTTTGGAATTATGATGTATATTTGGAGCTTTGTTTATCTGAATAAAAGCGGTGATAAGATAAATCAGGCATTTCTTGCTTTATTGTGCATCATTATGGTATGGATGATTTTAAGTGTAAACCAAAATTTCATCGATCAATCTGTGTTGTCTGTTATTCTTAATACGATTTATTGGTTTAGTATGTTAAATATAGCAATCTTTTTTCTGTTTTTTGTGTATCGGTTAGTGAACAAGAAAATAGATATAGTATTCTACAGTATTGTAATATTGAACGAATTCACCATATTATCCAGATTTCTATTCCCGATTGATTATTCAAAACAAAACTTTTGGAGACTAAATAATCCGATCGTTGCACCTCTTATGACAATCATATTTAGCTTACCGGCTGTGTTTGGTCTATTTCTACTGATATTGCAGTATAGAATAACGAGTAGCGAAAGCCAGAAAAAGCAGTTTGGCTTTATTGGTATTGGGATTGGTATAGCGTTATTCATCAGTGTAATATCCGAGTCTATATTACCCATATTATTCGGTATAAACACGCATTTATCCTTGATGTATATTTCATTTGCAGTATTTGTGATAACTATTTTTGTAGCTGTTATGAGGCATAGATTACTAAATTTGCAAGCGGATTATATCTATAGGAAGCTACTGACGAATGCAATGGACGGAGTTGTAATCATAAATAAAAATAACCGGATTATCTATATCAATGATATAGCAAAAGAAATTTTGAAAAAGGAGAGAATAGATATTGGTGATAAGATCACAGAGTATATAAGCAATTATGATTTCGCAATAAATTACAAACAACAGGAGTTTACGATAAAATCAGAAAATCATGTGGACTATTTAACAATTACACAATTTCCGATAGATAATTTAGATCATGAACCTGTAAAATTAATGTCTATAACGGATATTACTTTAGCAAAACTTAAGTTAAAACGAGAAAAAGAAATATTGTTACAGAAATCTTCTATCGATCAATTAACCGGACTATACAACAAACAATACTGTATAGATGCTTATGGCAAAGAGTTTTTGGAAACCTCGGATACGTTACTGACTATATTGTTCATAGATGTTGATGATTTTAAATCCATCAATGATATATACGGTCATATATTTGGCGATCTGGTTTTGAAGTCGATAGCTGTTTGTATCAAAGATATCATTGGTGGAAATGCATTGGTTGCCAGATTTGGCGGAGATGAATTTCTGATAATATTACAGAAGAACGAAATAAATGAAATTTTCGCGATGGCAGAGGAAATCAGAAGAAAGGTAGATGAAATTGATTTCTCTGATGAAAATCTAAAGATTACATTAAGCATCGGAATAGCGGAAGGACATCCGCCGATCAAAGAGCTAATCATGAAAGCGGACACTGCGATGTACAACTCAAAAAGCAGCGGAAAAAACAGGACAACAGTATTTAATTATAAGAATGAAAGCTGGGAGTAAGCATTAAATACTATAGGATAATTGTGTTTTCTTCATACGGCGACAATTATTGCTTTCCATGGTATACGAAAGGTTAAAGTTAATTATTCATACTGAAAGTGACATTAAAATATCATAATTTACAGGTAAAATATAACTGAAATATACTATACGAATGGAAATATGTTTGTAATCAAATGAAGGAGATGTAAAATTGAACATAACTTTTAGAATACTCGACAAAAAAGAATTTACTGCGGTTTACCAATTAATGCAATTATCCTTTCCTCCTGCGGAATATAGAACCTATGAGGAAGAGCTAGCCCTATTCGAGCGACCTTATTATAGAGTACTAGTGGTAGAAGAGAACGGAACGATACAGGCTTTTATCGCAGAATGGGCCCTCAGTGAAGTGCATTATGTAGAACATTTTGCAGTAAATCCTGTAACCAGAGGAAAGGGCCTAGGGACGAAAGTTATGCGGGAATATCTAAAGCAGGCAAAGGCTTCCGTTATCATTGAAGTGGAAGCCGAAGAGACCTTAATTGCCAGCCGAAGAATAGCTTTTTATGAACGTCTTGGTTTTGTACAAAGTAATATTAAATATATACAACCTAATTTACAAAAAATATCAAAGGATGTTTTACTGCGAATAATGTATTATCCTGCAAAACTGTCAGAAAATACTCTTTATGCGGTAAAAAGGGAAATCTATCAAACGGTGTATGCTTAATTATCCTTGCATTTTAATGCATACTTATTTTCATACATTGCAAGATCCGCTTCCTTTTCAGCGCGTTCAACCGAAGCAGTATCTGCCGTAGCGGAGAAAGCTGCACCGGATGCAACTACTAATGGAAAGGGAGCGAAAGGCTGTGTGTTCCATTTTTCTAAACTTTGCGTGAAATGTGCCAATGCTTCGCTGCATTTATCTTGTTGATGATCACCTTCAAAAAGGGCAACAAATTCATCACCGCCAATCCGGTACAGACCTGCTGTTTTTCCAAAGCTTTCTTTCAGAAAGGCGGTACAGAGTAAAATCATCTCGTCACCTGTTTTATGTCCCAGAGTATCATTTATCTTTTTTAAATTATTTATATCGAACATGGTAATTCCTAACGGTTTTTGGGGCGACTTTTCTGCGTATTCACGCAGGTGTTCAATATAAGCCGTACGGTTGCCGATACCGGTCAAACCGTCAGAGTATGCCAGTTTGCTAATGAATTCAGCCTTTTGTCCCTTTTGAACCAGAACAACCATTTGATAAATATTACCGGCACCAAAGAATATAATAAAAAGTAACAGACCAATACGAATGATGAAGGCGCGGTCCATGACATCAGCAGTCAGATAGCGAAGCAGATCGCCCAGCAGTCCCAGCCCCAATAAAAGGATACCAATGCGTTGCAGTATTTGAAATAAACGACGTTCCGGGTGCTGTCTGAAATTTATCTCTTTTCGCTGACGGAACACACACAGTAACAGAATTGTTGTCACAATACCATAGGTAGCAACCGCACCGTTCAGCGTTTGATGGTAATCCCATAATCCAAGATACTGAAAGGCAGTTGATAATGCCAGATATCCAAGATCTATTGTGCAGAGCAGACGGATACTGCGATAGCGAAATACATGGAAGGTACTGTCAAGATATAAGTACAGCGGCATACCACCTATTACTAACATCATATCATCAAGCGTCTGTATTAATCGTAAATTTTCTGAAAAGAGCTGGAATAAATTTGTTTCTAGTAAACTCCATATGCCGGCCGCGAACGCGAAAGTAGCCAGCCATAGAAGACTGTTATTTTTAGGATGACGATGCCAGTTTAATATTAACCATGTAGCTATGAAAATTAGACCAATAATCAGAATTAATAAAGATATTACAAATCCAATAAATTTGCTATCGATGATATGCAAAATAATTGCGGTGCTATCGCCAAAGAAGAAATTATCCACCTTGGCGCGTCCATCCCGATAAGCCTGTGTAATAGAGATGCATACAGTCTTGGAAGCCTCTTTATCCGATAATTTGATCACATTCCAACGTGTACCAGGGGAGTGATTGTAAAAAGGGGCATTGGTGATATCAGTGGCATAAACTTGCTTTTGATCAATTAGAACAGTAACTGCGCAGTTTTTAGTGCGAAATACTAGTGATTTGTCACAGTCCATTAAACCGGGAAGCTTACGATATATCAATATCTGACCGGAAGTATTCTTAGGCAGCTTATCAATTTCTGAAATACGGAAATTCTTACCCTCCTCAGTTACCCAACCATCGTTTGCACTGGAAAAACCATCCAGACCAAACGTAGCACCCGGTTTGCTTTTCATTGCGATATTCAGTACAATCAGAAGCAACATAGCTGCCAGCACAACGCCATATAACAGAGGGATATACCGTCGGAATTGCATCTTTGGTATGGAATACTTCGGTAATTTTTGTTCTTTCAAATTGAATTCCTCCAACCCGTATAGAAGATTAATTAAGAAACGGACATTGCTCGCGCAAGGATTAGCTTCCAGTTTACTTGATCAATCTGATAATAAATATTATCTTGAATTATAGCAAGAAAATGTGTTATTTTCAATCAATGATTTGTATGTTTTGCCGGATAAAAACTGAAGAATGTACGGTAAACACACAAATTTGATTAGAGTGTGATCTTAACGAGTAAAATATATGCGCAAGGAAAGTCGAGATATAAAACACTTTCTATAGTATTATTAGCCAGGGAGGTTAACAAATGGATAGTTGGGAGAGAATTGAAGCAGTATCACGTATGCAGGATTATATTGAAAAGAACATACAGGAAACTATCACATTATATGATTTATCAAAATGTGCGGGGTATTCGCCTTTTCATTCGGCCAGGATTTTTAAGGAACTTACAGGTAAAGCTCCTTTTGAATATATACGCGAACGCAGACTCACACATGCTGCCTTAAAACTGAGAGATGAAAAAAGTAAAATTATTGATGTGGCATTGGAATTTGTATTTGATTCCCATGAAGGATTTTCAAGGGCATTTACAAAGGAATTTGGAATTACTCCGAACAAATATAAAAGAAATCCTGCCCCAATTTATCTGTTTTTGCCGTATCCTATTCGTGAACGATATTTGCATTTTTTGAAAGGAGATAAAGAAATGGGAAAAAAAACAACCACAAGTACCGTTTTTGTTCAAATTATAGAGCGACCGGAAAGGAAACTGATTTTGAAACGAGGTATAAATGCAGAAGAATATTTTGAATACTGCGAAGAAGTAGGCTGTGATATTTGGGGGCTATTATGCAGTATTAAGGAAGCACTATTTGAGCCGATTGGCATGTGGCTTCCGGATAATCTGCGAACTCCCGGAACTTCCTATTACGCACAAGGAGTTGAGGTTTCGTCGGATTATACGAACGAAGTGCCGGAGGGATTTGAAATAATAAGCCTGCCAGCCTGTAAACTGATGGTTTTTCAGGGACAGCCATTTGAAGATAGTAAATTTGATGAGGCTATCTCCGAGGTATGGGAGGTTATGAAAACCTATAATCCGGAGCCTTATAATCTTACTTGGGCAGACGAGGATGCACCACGATTTCAGTTAGCACCGCAGGGCTTTCGCGGATATATCGAGGCTCGTCCGGTCCGGCAAATTAATGAAAGATAGAAGCCTAACCAATCAGTGTGGTATCCTTTCCGGACATTTTTGCCTGATACATTATTTTATCGGCAATTTCGAAATAATCCTGTGCATCAGGGGCATTACTGGGATATGCTGCAATACCGCAGCTAAAGGTAATATGGTGATCCGGCATGTAATCAAACGTGTGATGATACAATTTCTTGTGTGCTGATTGAATCATATTTTTAGCCTGTTCTGTTGTTGTCCTTGGAAATATGATGGTAAATTCTTCTCCGCCGTAACGGAAAACATGTCCCTTTGTATTGCAGCATAATTGCAGAAGGGAGGCCAGATAAATCAGGACGTCATTTCCTCTCTCATGTCCCCAGGTATCATTTACAGCTTTAAAATCATCAACATCCACGACCGCGATTGATAAAGGCATCTCATTATTTTTAATGGAATCCTCCAATGTATTATAAAAAGTAGTCATATTGTATAATCCGGTTAAAGGATCGCATTTTAGAAGCTCCTCTAGATGTAATTGTTTCGAAAAACTGGCTTTTAATAAATTACTTTTTTCAACCTCTATATTTTCCAGCAGAATAGTTGTAATATAACAGCTTAGGAGTAATAGGAAAGCAACAAAAACTTCAATTATAAAAAATGGATCATTTGAATGAGAGTCCATACTGGAGAAAATAAAGCTGATAATCGCATAGAAAACTGTCACAAGTGAAATTGTTTTTGTCATTTTCTTATCACTGAATATAATAGTAACAAATATTGGAAAATATAAAATGCAGACGCTAAGCGTAAAGACATTATGAATGCATGCAATTACACAGCATTGTGATGATAATATAAGCATGGATATGTAATTTTTAGCTTGCTCCGAAAGTCTGCGGGCAGATAAAGAGTATCTGCCGATTATTACAAGAGTAAAATTAATTACAGAGGGAACGAGTATAAAGAACAATATATAGGAGGGAATCGACGTCTTTATCATATAAGGAAGAAACTTGATTAGTACAAAGAATACAATTAATTCTATTGCCAGTGTCATACCGGCGATTAATAAAGCCACGTAATGAAATACTTTACGCCATTTTCTATATACTTCATTAAAATTATCCATAAATTCACCTTTTTAGCATTCCGGTCTAACGGTTGTATTATTCTTCCGTAACAGATCGGATTTTGTTATGATGTCCAGCTTGATTGTGTCAGTTTTAAAGTAAATGATTGAAACACGCACTATTATATCATAAAAAAATATATTGTGGGGAACAAATAAAGTGCTTTCATAAACTATTTTCATTGTACTAAAGAACGTACTTGCGTTTAGGCTATATCTATTTTATGATAAACAAGGATATTCGACAGGAATCATCTTCGAATAGAACATGACAGCTTACAAAATAGAAAATCACTTTTACTCGCAAAGTTTGTGCCTGCGTCATCCTCGGCGCAAACTTAATATACGCGCAATACATGCACAGGAATGAGGATAATATGAGAAAACTGGTAATTGGTATTTTAGCCCATGTGGATGCTGGGAAAACGACTCTTGCAGAAAGTATACTATATCAGACAGGGAGTATTAGAAAATTAGGCAGGGTAGATCATAAAAATGCATTCCTGGATACCTATGAAATAGAGCGTGACAGGGGCATTACCATCTTTTCAAAACAGGCTGTCTTTACAATAAAAGATTTGCAGATTACGCTATTAGATACACCTGGACATGTGGACTTTTCTGCTGAAATGGAACGTACTTTGCAGGTTCTTGATTATGCGGTGCTGGTGATTAGTGCGAGTGCTGGTATCCAGGGACATACGCAGACTTTATGGAGACTGCTGGCAAGGTACCGGATACCAACTTTTCTGTTTATTAATAAGATGGATTTACCCGGGTGTGATCGGTCGAAGCTGATGGAGGATATGAAAAAGCGCCTGGATGATGGATGTATGGAATTTGATGTGGAGCAGGACAGGCAGGAGTGGCAGGAGAGCATTGCTATGTGTGATGAGACACTGCTGGAAAAATTTATAGACAGCGGTAGCCTGGGAACAGAGGATGCGGCAGAGCTCATCGCTAAGAGGATAGTTTTTCCCTGTTATTTTGGTTCAGCATTGAAACTGGATGGTGTGGACACATTTCTAAACGGTCTGGAAAGATATACCATCTGCATGCATTATCCGGAAGAATTTGGTGCAAAAATATATAAAATTGCAAGAGATGAGCAGGGGAAACGCCTGACTTATATGAAAATAACAGGGGGCAGCTTAAAAATCAAAATGCTACTTACCAACCGGAAAGAAAATGATACAGTTAAATCAGAATTTGAGAGAACACTGCCGGACCATTGGGACAGGCAGGCGGAAAATGAAACAATAAAGTCGGATAGCAGAAAAAATCAGCTGCGCTATGGGAGAATGCATGAGAAAGCAGATGTCTGGGAAGAAAAAGTAGATCAGATACGAATTTATTCAGGAGCTAGGTACGAGACAACAGATGAAGTCACTGCCGGTACGCTTTGTGCGATTAGCGGATTAAGTATGACCTATCCGGGGGAAAGTCTTGGAATAGCACAGGTATCGGAGCTGCCTATTCTAGAACCGGTGTTAAATTTTCAGGTATTATTACCTCCGGATTGTGACGCACATGTTATGCTATTGTATCTGCGGCAGCTGGAAGAGGAAGATCCTCAGCTGCATATTGTTTGGATGGAACAGCTAAAGGAAATCCATGTACAGTTGATGGGAGAGGTACAGGTTGAGGTTCTAAAGAATCTAATCATGGAACGCTTTCATGTGAATGTCGAGTTTGGAACAGGAAACATTGTATATAAGGAAACAATTGCAAGGACAGTCGAGGGAGTGGGGCATTTTGAGCCATTGCGGCATTATGCGGAGGTTCATCTGTTGTTGGAACCGGATGAACCAGGAAGTGGTTTGACATTTTTCGCTGACTGCAGCGAAGATGACCTGGAGAGAAGCTGGCAGCGCCTTGTCTTAACACACCTGGAAGAAAAACAACACGTTGGGGTATTAACAGCTTCTCCGATTACCGATATGAAGCTTACCCTAATTGCCGGCCGTGCGCATTTAAAGCATACAGAGGGCGGAGATTTCAGGCAGGCGACGTATCGTGCGTTGCGGCAGGGTTTAAAGAAAGCTAATAGTGTTCTTCTGGAACCATTTTATAATTATATATTGGAAGTTCCATCGGAAACGGTAGGAAGAGCAATGTCTGATATCGGACGTATGTGCGGTAATTTTCGACCTCCTGAAATGGACGGCGATATGTCGGTGCTGACCGGGTCAGCGCCGGTTGCCACTATGCGGGGATATCAGATGGAGGTAACCTCTTATACGAGGGGGAGAGGGAGGCTGTTCTGTACTCTGAGAGGATATGAGCCATGTCATAATGCGGAAGAAGTGATACAGGCAATCGGTTATGACAGTGAGCGTGATCCGGAAAATCCGACAAGCTCTGTATTTTGTGCCCATGGTACGGGCTTCTTGGTAGAATGGGATAGAGTAGAGGAATACATGCATGTGGATAGCGGATACAAGCCCGTAAGAATGTATGTAAATGAATCAGATAATATAGGGAAAGAACCTGCAAATAGAGAATTAAAGCAATTAATTGCAGAGTCTGCTAAAAGTATGACTTCACAAAGAGGGTATGAAATACAAGAATTAGAGGAGATTCCTACTTCTGACCGTAATGTTACTGGTCAAAAGAAAATCAGCAGGGATAACACTCAAAACGGCTCCTGGCAAGAGGATAAGGAGCTGGAAGCAATATTTGTACGAACCTTTGGGCCAATGAAACAGAAGACAAGTTATTCTTCGGGTGGTCTGGGATATGAGAAAAATACAGCAGTGAAGGATAATCGTGATAAACCAAAGGAGCTGACAAAGGAAAAGAAACCTGCATTAGAATACTTGCTGGTGGATGGTTATAATATTATTTTCTCCTGGGAAGAGCTTAAGGAACTGGCAAAGGATAATCTGGATGCGGCACGTAATAAACTGATGGATATTCTATGTAATTATCAGGGATTTAAAAAGTGTATACTAATCCTGGTATTTGACGCCTATAAAGTGAAGGGGGGTACAGGGGAGATAAGCGATTATCATAATATTCACGTGGTCTATACAAAAGAAGCGGAAACGGCGGATGAGTATATAGAGAAGGTAACACATGAAATTGCGCGGGAGCATCGTGTCACGGTAGCAACATCAGATGCTCTGGAACAGGTTATCATTATGGGACAGGGAGCGATCAGATTATCTGCGAATGATCTGAAAGAGGAAATTACCCGGATCAGGGATCAAATCCGTAGAGATTATCTTGATAAGCAGCTGCCAGGCCGTATTTACCTGGGAGAACAATTGAGTGAGAGCTGGATAGAATTGCTTCAGGATGAGGATAAAGAGGATAAAGGATAAGCAATAACTTTTGCTTTTACAAACAGGACATAATAACCATTCATATCTATCCCCATTCCTGCGTATGTTTTGTGCACATATTAAGTTTGCGCCGAGGATTACGCAGGCACAAACTTTGTGAGTGAAAGTGGTTTTTCTTTCACTCTTATCCATAATATTATCTGCAATCTTATGAAATGATAGGTTCAGCTGCAAACATTCGCCGCGCAACGAGTGCGATCACAAACATCAGTAAACTGACAGCTAAAATAGGAAAATATAGTACGTTGCTAAACGCTTCGAATATAACGCCATATATAACTTGGCCTAACGGCGCGGCACACCCCCCAACAGCCATGAGGATCGCCATAACCTTGCCCAAATTCTCATTTGAAGTCACCCGCTGCACTCTCGCAATAACAAAGATTGAAATGATAGCTGCAATAATCGCTATGGGAAGCGAACCGAGCATAAACAGGGCGAACGCCGGATAGTAGCCAAGTTCAAGGATAAATGGCAACACCGATACGGCAATTGGCACAACGAATAAGGCAATGGCAGCAATCAATCGGTACAGCGTGTTCATTTTAATTCTATTGGCAAAAACACCAATAATCAATGTGCCTAAAATGCTGGCAAAGCTGATTAGTCCGATGCCGATGCCCTGCATTGTATCGCTGCTTTGCATAGTGACCCGTAAAATAATTGGACCTCCTACAATCAAAAGCGGCGATAAAACTAAATTGATTACAGCGGCTACTATCATTGATTTTAGAATGAACGATTGTTTTACCGCATAGACATAGCCAACTTTCATGTCTTTTACAATAGAAGCAATAATGTGCCCGTCCCATTCACGTCTGGCAAACGGTATCTTAATGAATAGTTCCATTACAGCGGATAGAAAAAATGCAATACAGGTTATGATAACGAGAATACGAATCTCAAATGCGCTGTATAGCACGCCGCCTAAAATTGGCGCGACAACACCCGATAAAGCCTGTACGGCCTGTGCAATACCATTTGCACCCTCTAATTTTTTAGTCTCCACTAATAGAGGAATACTAGCTGTGATGGTGGGAGTTTCCATTGCACTAACAATGGACAACAACACCATAATTGCACCAATAGGCATAACCGTAGCCAATCCCGCAGAAATAAGCAAGAACAGGCACATAGCAATCGAGCTGCTTGTAAAATCAAGTATTACCATAAGATTACGTCGGTTAAATCGGTCTGCGATTGCGCCGCCCACAGGCGAAAACAAAATCGGAATATTTGATATTGCGTACAATGTAGCGAACCTGTCAGCTCGTCCGGTAATATCCAAGATGTAAAGCGACAGGGCAAATCGCAGGAGTACCGCGCCAAATATGGAAATGACTTGCCCCAATATCAGCAACTTAAAATCTTTCGAGTATGAATCAACTGTTTTTACCATAATACCCACCTTATCTAATTACTGAATAGGTTATAATTGATAACCGCACTGATCAGGGCGACAATACCCCAAATAATTGCCCATATAGCCCATTTAGTCTTTTTTTGTTTCTTTTTTGCAAGAACCATTGCTGCAACACCGCAAATAATAAGTGAAACTGCAACAATTGAGCCAACAATATATCCAATATGCATTACTCTACCTCCATTTTATTTACCTTGTTCGATAGCTCGGCCATTACTGCAGCAGCGATGACAAGACCGATACCACTAATCAACACACTGGATAGAATGCTTTTCGCATTGATTGCGGCATTTCCGTAAATAGAACTCAGTAAAATGGTACTGATCAGCGTTGTTGGAACGGACTTTTGGATAAAACCGATTCTAAGGGAAACAATCCCGATTCCGCCTAGTGCTAAAACGGCAACACTTGATGTTTTCAATGCGTCTTCCACCAATCCTACTGTCATAACATCTTGTACGACGATTGGCGAAACCGATTCAGTTATACTAAAAACAAGATAGGGTATCGCCGTACAAATGAGCATGGAAACCGACGTAAACACAAAAACTAATAGTAATTTAGCCATAAGTATCTTGCTTCTGCTTACAGGATAGGAAAACAACAACGCCGCCCGTTTCCCAGTATATTCGCCGATAATGAGCCGCGAATACATTATCGCTGACATTGTGCTGAAAACAACCAAACTGATTATCCCGGTTAGACGAAAAATGTTTGCATAGCTTCTAAATACAATCTCACGGGCACTGCTATCTTCGAGTTGTGCCGCATAGGCTATAAAATAAATTAGCCCAAGCAGGACAACACAGGAAACAGCACTTGACACCAAATAAGTACGAAGGTTATTCCGTCTAAGCTCCAACATGATTAACTTTATCATGATATAATTCCTCCACTCATGATTTTAAAAAAGTAGTCCTCTAATCGTATGTCACTTTGCACTTTGATTTGTTCAAGAGAAATCTCCTGTACGACAGTACCATTTACGATCACGCCCACCATATCGGCAATGTGCTCAATTTCATTTAGGATGTGGCTTGACAAAAGGATTGTCATGCCATACTTTTGTATAAGCGTAAGAAACAAACTCCGCATATCCCGTATTCCTATAGGGTCGAGTCCGTTTATAGGTTCATCTAAAATCAAAATTTTCGGCTTATGGATGAAAGCCCGCGCTATACCTAATCTTTGCCGCATACCAAGCGAAAATTTGCTAACAGGCTTAGAGCCTGTGGCCTTAAGACCTACCATATCAAGAGCAGTTTCCGCTCCGAAGCCTGTTACACCCATATAGTCTAGGTGAAGTGCTAAGTTTTCAGCGGCTGACAAATGTTCATAGAACACCGGAGCTTCGATCAGACTTCCGATACTTTGTAAGACTTTTTCCCTGTCTTTTGACACATCAAACCCCAAGACTTCAACCGTTCCGTTTGTCGGAGATAGTAAGCCAGTAAGCATTTTAAATATTGTGGTTTTTCCCGCACCGTTTGCACCTAAAAAGCTGTAAACACAACCTTTCGGAACGGTCATATTGCTGTCCTTAACAACATAAGTATTATCAAACTTTTTAGTAAGGTTTTTGATGACTATAATTGGTTCGCTTTTCATTCTAACCTCCAATTTATATATGAATCTTAGGATTCGAGTGCCAAAAGTCAGGTTTAATCATTGTATTGAATATACATGCATTCGTATTCATCTGCATAACCTGGATTAGGCTTTTGACACTCGAATCCGAGTATATGAATCTATGAATTTTTATTCATAGATTTCGTCTATAATGTTGTCGAGCAAGGTACAGAACACTTCATAATGGTCGTAGTAAAGAATGTCCTTGTTTGTTACGATAGCAAGCAATGCGTTGAATATCCCGATTGCTTTTTCCTTGCTCATTTTCAATTTAAGATTGGAATTGAAAATATTGTCTGCAATAAAACTTTCACTTATTTTTTGGCTTTTTTCTAACCATTCTTTGGGTGCTCTGTTTAGAAAACTGATAAAATCCGGGCTGTTACGTTGTGTGAGTACCTTTGTTTTGTCGTATTCAAGATACAATTGTTTCAGCATACGGCATATATCTTCTTTGCATGGAAATGCGGGAAGTGTTTCTTCCAGTGCTTTATGCCGTTCCTGAAAAATATCAAATACTCTGCAAAACAAATGCTCTTTCGAATCAAAGAATATATAGAATGCCCCTTTTGATATTCCAACTTTTGAACAGAGTTCATCAATCTTTGTTTTTTTATAGCCAATGGTCATCCAACTTTTCTCGCATTCTTTTATTAACTTATCACGGATATTGTCTTTTTCGGCTTCTGAAAAACTCCTTGCCATTTTTTGTTCCCTCCTCATAATAAACCTATGACCTAAATTATAATTAAAGTCATAGGTTTATTATAAGAGAAAAAGGATAGTTTGTCAACAGCCATTGTAAAGCTACTCCCACCCATATCCCGCCGGCGGCATAAACAGCAAGCAGTTTATGGTTTCCATGTCGCCGTCTGTCGTCAGCCATACTATTTCTGTAAAGGGCTGTGTGATTGCCCGGCTGCAAGGTTAATCTTGTTCTTGTTGATTGCGCCGGATTGTAGTACAATACCCTTGTCTAAAAGCATGTCTTTCCTGTCGCCCTCCTTTCATTTTTGATGTCTGAAATGGTGTCCGACTTTCCAAAACCACGCTGTAAGGAGTTATGACAAGAAATAAGGAGATATGCGGAAATCCTCGATTTAAGTTTCGGGGGCTCATAAACACTTGTAAGAAGATACAAGCCGTTACATATTTTATATCAATAGAAAAAAATAAGCTTTAAAAGAGCATAAGAACCAGAAAGAAGAGGAACTCTAGATGAAATTAGTAATAATTCGCCACGGTGACCCGAACTATGAGATAGATTCCCTTACAGAAAAGGGATGGAGAGAAGCAGAACTGTTGTCGCGTAAGCTCACTGCTATGGAAGTGAAAAACTTTTATATGTCACCTCTGGGAAGGGCGCAGGATACGGCATCCATCACCTTAAAAAAGCTTAGTCGCAGCGCGGAGGTTCTCCCGTGGCTCAGAGAATTTAATGCTCCGGTAATGGATGAAATGGGAAAGGAACGAATTCCCTGGGACTGGTTACCTGCAGATTGGACAACGATAGAAGATTATTATGATAAAGACAGATGGCATACCGCGCCTGTTATGCAGTCAGGCCGCGTAACACAGGAAACATTGTGTGTTAATCATGGACTTGATGAATTACTAAAAAGGCATGGATATGAACGTGATGGGAATTTATACCGGGCAGTCACAGCTAACAATGATACAATTGTTCTGTTCTGCCACTTTGGTGTTCAGTGTATTATGCTGGGACATCTGCTAGGAATATCACCTATGGTTTTATGGCAGGGATTTTGCGCTGCTCCCTCCTCCGTTACAACCTTGATCACAGAAGAACGAAGAAAGGGTATCGCTTATTTTAGAATGAATTCATTTGGTGATGTCTCCCATCTATATGCCGCAGGTGAAATACCTGCCTTTGCTGCCAGATTTTGCGAAACCTATGACAATATGCAGGAGAGGCATGATTAATTGCTCAAAGTTTATCCGAGTTTGTTGTGAATAGGCTTGCGACAGAGGCAGCTTACAAGATTATATAACGGTTTTAGAAAGGATGGTATTTTGATGGAGGAAAAAAGATGTACTGCAGCAAATATCGATGAATACATTGAACAGTTTCCTGAAAATGTACAAAATAATCTTAATCAGCTTCGACAGGTCATAAGGGAAGCAGCCCCAAAAGCGCAGGAAAAAATCAGTTATCAGATGCCTACCTATTACTTGTACGGCAATTTGGTACATTTTGCTGCTTATAAAAATCATATTGGATTTTATCCTACACCAACCGGAATTACAGAATTTCAGAATGAGTTATCTGATTACAAGAAAGCGAAAGGATCTGTGCAATTTGCAATTAATGATCCGCTACCGTTAGATTTGATCCGTAGAATTGTTGAATTCCGGGTGATGGAGAACAATAGGAAGGCTGATCGTAAAAACATAAGAAAAAATAATTCCTAACAATGCATTCTCATTGCTATTTTTGCTGGAAATAATTATAATAAAAATAGCAACAAAGGTCGTCTTTTTATTGAAAGGAGAAGGTATCAATGAAAGAGGAATTAATGGTTTTGTCCAATGACGGAACAAAACTCAGATTACGAAAAGATACAGTAGAAAATCCCAAAGCCCTCATTGTTATAGCACATGGTCTTTGTGAACATTTAAACCGTTATGATTATTTTACGGATAGCTTAAATGCGGATGGATACAGTGTTTATCGTTATGATCAGAGAGGACATGGTAAATCAGAAGGAAAGAAAGTATTCTTTGGTGATTTTAATGAAATGCCCGATGATGCAGATGTTATAATCAATTTAGCAAGGAAAGAAAGTAATGGAAAAAAGGTGTTTCTGTTCGGACATAGTATGGGTGGCGAGACAGTGACACTGTATGGAGAAAAATATCCCGGAAAAGCGGATGGAATTATAACATCGGGAGCCTTGACCCATTATAATAACCCATTACTAGGGGATCAGTTTCCGATAATTGCGCCGGAAGATGCTTATGTTCCAAATGCACTTGGCAGTGGGGTTTGCAGTGATCCTAAGGTAATTGAAGCTTACATAAATGATCCTTTGGTAGAAAAACAGATATCGGTCAGTCTAATCAACCGGATATATGAGGGAGTTCAATGGATTAAAGCAAATATGGATCATTTTGTTGAACCTGTTCTTATCCTGCATGGTGCAAATGACGGACTTGTTTCGGTTAAGGATTCACTTGAATTTTTTGATGAAATTAAGTCGGAGGACAAAAGTCTTCGTGTTTATGCAGATATTTTTCATGAAATACTAAATGAGCCCTGTAAGGATGAGATCATTGCTGATATTCTGCTGTGGTTAAAGAAACATATATAAAAGCGGCTTGCTTTATGAAGATCATGAACTATAATTTGATAAGCTGCCACAGATAAATAAATTTATTTCAAATAATACCTACAAGAGAAAGGAGCTATGTCATGAAAGCACTAATTGATAGAGATGGATGCATATCCTGTGGATTATGTACAGCAACCTGTCCGGAGGTATTCCGTATGGCTGACGATGGAGTTGCAGAGGTATATGTGGAGATTGTACCGGATACAGCGGAGGGTATGGCTGTTGAAGCGCAGGAAAATTGTCCGGTTTCTGTTATTGTTGTTGAATAAGAAGATACATATTATCTATATAAAAGGCTGGCAGTTGGGCCAGCCTTTTTGATGGCAAATATAGTAAGACAAATTTCTCCTGATGAAGAAAAACGATACCCGGCTATTCCAGATCGGAAACCCATCTAACTCTTAATATCATAATTGTAGTAATGAGTGCAGCAACATAATTGGAAAACAGATTTCCCCAGAAAACGGAATAAAAGCTTAGAACCGGTTCTGTAGCAAGTATAAATACATATCGAAGCAGCCATACACGGAGAATACTGATTACCAGAGTAATACGGGTTCGTCCTAATCCGATAAATGCCCCCTGTTGCACCATACAAATACCAAAACCTACAACAGAATAAGTATAGATATGAAGTGCGCGATTTGCAATAGCAAGAACAGCCTTATCACGGGTAAAGAGGATGGTAAGCTTCGGAGACAATGGAACAATGATAGAAATTAGAATGACTGCTGAAATTGCACTGATGATACAGCCAATCAGACAGGATGTCTTTGCTTTATTACTCTGCTTCGCTCCGATATTCATGCTAACCATGGTGGTGATGGAGGAGCCGAAGGAGGAGGGAATAATAAAACAGATGGAAGTAATACTATTTGCTATTCCCTGGCCGTTTAAGACAATTGCTCCGTATTTCTCAACCTCATTATTAATCAGGAAGAAACCAAGATTTAGCATTACACTGGAAAGCATTGCAGGGAAACCGATATGCAGCAGATTTTTAATGATTTTCTTATCAAAATGAAAGCCGGATAGTGTAAAGCGGTCTCCGTTTTTCTTTAAAAACAATTCATAAAACATCCATATGGTAATAAAAAAATTCGAAGCCAAGGATGCCATAACGGAACCGACAAGTCCCCAGTGGAAAAGTCCAATGAACAATCCATTAAAGACAATTTTAAGTATCAGCATGATGACCATTCGAATGAAGGTATCTTCCGGTTTTCCCTGTGCATTTTTAATGGAATTATAGATTGATTCCATAAAAGAAAAAGGAAGAACAAAAGCATTCAGAACAAGATAGAGAAATACATTATGAGAAATCTCTGCCGTTACATGCGAGGATACCGGAAATGCAAGAAGAATTAGCAAAGGGGCTAAAATAAAACCTAACAAAAAGGTGAAAACAATAATTTGGGTTGAAATACGGCGGCCTGCCGCAAAGTCTCCCTTTCCATTTGCCTGCCCGATCACAGCCATTCCTGCAACGCTTAAACCTTGTGCGAGAGCTACGGTTATGTTTACAATCGGAGTGCAATATGTAACAGCACTTGCTGCTAATGTGCCCACAAAATTATTAAGAAAAAGACCATCAATCACAGGGATGGCTGATTGAATGAGTCCCATCATAAGGGCTGGAATAGAAAGAAGTAAAATAGTAAAGGGTACGGAACCATTCAAGATAAGGTTACGTCGTTGATTAAGATCTTGTTTTAAGAATTTTATGCGCATATTGTAAGTAACCACCTAACAGTCTGTATTATTGAAATATAATAAAATACTGCATAGATAAGAATTATACTCTTAATGAAAAGGAGGGTCAAGTAAGATTTTGCATTCTGAATAGAAAGTAAGAATTTTGTACTCTGAATATTAATAAGTACAGTGATGTGCACAACAGCGATGCCGGAACTCTTGCTGGAATATTATATTATAAAATAACTAAAATGGTAAAAACGTGTTGACTTTAAGATTACAACGCGTTATCATACACTATGATAACGCGTTGTAATCAAAAGGAGATGGTATTATGCAGCAGGTATCAGATTATGAACTAGAGCTAATGAAAATTATATGGACTAATGGTGGAACAGCTATGTATACTGACATTGTTGAGGGACTTGAGGCAAAAGGAAACTGCTGGACCAAAAATACAATCATTACGTTATTATCCCGTCTTGTAGATAAGGGCATCCTAAAGACAAATAAAATCGGACGGCGCAATAAGTATACAGCGATTGTAACAGCGAACAGCTATCAGGCAGATCAGACTGTTGCATTTCTTCATAAAGTTTTTGAAGGTAACACAAAAGGATTGGTCTCAACATTAATTGAGAATGAACTTCTTACAGCAGCTGAATATGAAGAACTAAAGAATTATTGGAAGGGTGGAGATAGCATATGATGCTGGAGTTTCTAAAGTTATTATTATCGCTATCTATTTCCGGAACTACTTTAATCTTATTTCTTTTTTTGTTAAAAGGCTTCATTAAGAATAAAATCAGCAAAAAGTGGCAGTATTATATCTGGTTAATCGTAATCGCAAGATTGTTAATTCCTTTTACTCCGGGAATGAGTCTGATAAATCAAGGGTTTCATAAAATGGATTTTACGGAAACGATAGTCAGATCCAGACCTGCAAAAGTATTGCTTTCGCAGGAGGATAAGACCTTCAACCAGGTTAAGCAGGAAAGTGATCCTGTCAGGATAGAGGAAAATTTATTAACACAAAAAGAGAGTATCCTCTCTACAGTCAACTGGAATGTAATAATTCAATTAAGCTTGATTATCGTCTGGTTAGCAGTTGCTTTGATACTTTTCATTTATAGAGTTTATACTTACCATAGGTTTATTCGGTACATAAAGAAGGAAAGCGATGAAGTAAATGAAATAGAATATCTGGAATTGCTGGGAAATATAGCAAAACATATGAATATAAAATATCCGATAGGGCTTTATACCAATAAATTCGTAGCATCTGCTTTACAGGCTGGCTTTTGGAAGGTGAGAATTGTTTTACCTTCGCTATCTTTGACAGATACGGAGCTTTATTATACTTTACAGCATGAGCTGATACATTGTAAGCGGAAGGATATGTTCTATAAATGGTTGGTTCAGTTTACGATCTGTATTCATTGGTTTAATCCGTTTATTTACGTGATGGGACGGGAAATAAACCATGCCTGTGAGCTTTCCTGTGATGAAGCAGTAATCAAGAAGCTGAATTATGAAATTATGCGAACTTATGGAGATACTTTGTTGAATGCCGCAAGGACATTCGGAAAATATAATAATGCAATTGCGTCTGTAACTTTTATAGAAAATAAAGAACTATTGAAAGAGAGGTTGGATAGCATCATGAATTATCATGATAAATCGAATGTAATGAAAGGTATCATGTTTTTCTTAACAGTTATTCTATGCACAGGAGCATTAGGCCTAGGATCTTATAGTTTTGGAAAGCCGGTAGAGGCTAAAGCAAAAGCTGATATACTTCAAACCAGTTATACAGCTGCTTTACAAGATAAGGATGTAAGTCTTAAGAGCACTTCATCAGGGATTAGGCGCTCAGTTGGTAAAAATGCACGAATAGTAAGAGGTTATTATAAGGATTCTTTTGTATTCACGATAGGATGGGAGAAGAATACGAAGAAAAAAAATAAGAACTTTGTGAAGACTGATCTATTGCTTCCAGATCAAACAGTAATGACTACTCATTTTGATAAATCCTGCAAAAGTGATATGAAAAATGAAAAAATGGTATCTGCATTAGCAAAATTACTTTGTCAGCTTAAGAAGCAGCCGAAAAATACCTGGATTGCCGATGAATCTCCAATTGTAATGAATACACTGTATGTAGGAACTGATTTAAAGCCAACAGCAAAGAAGTATTACGAAAAGGATGATATAAATATATTTGCGGCTGTTTTACCAGAACTAGACCGTAATCTGCAAGATCAATATGGTAAGAAAGCATATGATGATGACAGACTAGATTATTTTTCGGTAACAACGGATTTCCTTAGCAAGGAGAGACTCATAGAATATGCAAAGAAGGCTTATCAGGCGGATAAAATTGATTTTTTTTCTGTGATTTCTGATTTCCTTAGCAAGGAAGACCTCAAAAAGTATGCAATGGAGGCTTACCGGGACGACAGAATTGATTTTTTTTCTATGCTGTCTGATGAATTAAGCAAAGAAGATCTGGTTGAATATGCAAAAAAAGCCTTTCTGGATAAAAAAACAGATTTCATTTACGTGTTGTCTGACAACCTAAGCAAGAAAGAGCTAAAAAGGTTGCAAAAGAGATAATAAAATACTTAAGTCGAATATCAAAGAAATCCTAAGCGGATTGAGTGTTAAATTCTCATGCTGATTTTTCAGCACCTAGGTACGATAAACCCGCATGAGAATTAGACAGCCTCAAGTGGATATGCACTCTCTTTGCTCGACGCTCGCCCATCAAAGAAAGGAGGAGCGTCCGTTTGCGGCTGCTTTCAGTATCAGCTGCGCAATTTCCTTCGCGGATTTTTTCATGTTACCGGCGAGCCACATTTGAATTATTCCGACGGAACCGCTTGCTAAAAAGTGAAAGATATATTCCGCATCCTCGATACGGAAGGTATCATTTCCTATAATAGGTATAAAATGCTGTTTACCTATAATTTTAATTACCTCCTGCTGAAAATTCATATCGCCGTTGGAATTATTTAGCAGTATGGCAAAAAGCTCTGCATTATTCTCGATATAAACTAAGATACTTTCAATCATTTCTAATTGTACTAAATCGCTGTTCTGAAAATCGTAACCGGCTAGCTGCTGATGAATATTGTCAATAATCTCTTCTTCAACCTGACGGAGTAAATCATACTGATCCTGATAATGTGCATAAAAAGTAGCACGGTTGATATCCGCATCGTCACATAGTTCCTTCACAGTTATCTTAGTAATTGGTTTTTCCTTCATAAACTTAATTAAGCTGTTTCGAATCACCATCCTGGTATATTTTACACGTCTGTCGTTTTTCTTTTCTTCCATACGTATTCCCACCTGTTAAAATTTAATATATTTTGTTCCCTTTCTTCATAAGATATTGACTATCAGCCCGATGAAACTTACATTTCATCAAAATTATTATAAAAATTTTATAATTCCAATCTGTTGGTTTCTAAACATTTATTGAATATCTGTTGAGTAGCATACACATAATAAATATCTGATTGTTGATTTCATCTCATGATGTTAGTATAATATGCTGGAGTTGAATTGTCAACACAGTGTTCGATAAAATGGAGGCAGATGAATGGCATTTATAGAGTTTGAGGACATAAGGAAAGATTATGTAGTAGGTGATGTGAAGATTACAGCAGTGGAAAACTGTTCATTTACCATTGATAAAGGAGAGCTTGTAGTTATTCTTGGCCCCTCCGGAGCAGGAAAAACAACTGTTCTTAATCTCCTCGGAGGGATGGATAGTCCAAGTGGCGGTA
This sequence comes from Bacillota bacterium, assembly GCA_023418475.1. Classification (GTDB taxonomy): domain Bacteria; phylum Bacillota; class Clostridia; order Lachnospirales; family Lachnospiraceae; genus Mobilitalea. The sequence continues at coordinate 47,654 of JAEZZO010000081.1, read as the reverse complement.
ATATTATCGTAGATGGAAATGAAGTTCATAAATATAATAAAAAGAAACTAGTATATTATAGACGTAATGAGATCGGATTTGTATTTCAATTCTACAATCTGGTAGGTAATCTGACAGCACTGGAAAATGTAGAGCTTGCCTGTCAGATCTGTTCAGACTCCCTGGTACCGGAAACAATTATGGAGCAGGTGGGCTTATCGGAACGAATGAGCAGCTTTCCCTCTCAGTTATCCGGTGGAGAACAGCAGCGGGTAGCAATCGCAAGAGCAATTGCAAAGAATCCAAAGCTGCTTCTGTGTGATGAACCGACGGGTGCTCTTGATAGTGTAACCGGACAGAAGATTATTGAATTATTGCAAAAAACCTGCAGAGAAATGGGCATGACAACCATCCTTATTACGCATAATGCTGTAATTGCAGATATTGCCGATAAAGTAATTAAGATAAAAAATGGCACGGTAAAAGAGGTAATCATTAACAAGAATCCCAAAAAAGCGGAAGAGATTGTGTGGTGATAAATTTGCTGTTTAAAAATACAATACTAAAAATAAAAAAATCACTCGGACGATATCTGTCCTTATTTATGATTGTGCTGATTGGTGTGGGTTTTTACGCGGGGATACAGGCTACCGTACCGGATATGATAACACAGGCTGATCAGTATTATAAGAATCATAATTTAATGGACTTTAAGATTTTGAGTACGATGGGACTTACGGATGATGATGTAAGTGCACTGAAGCAGTGTCAAGGGGTAAAAACCGTAATTCCAACTTACTCTCTGGATGTACTGGATCAGGAAAAGACAATACGGGTTCATGCAATTGAGGATACCGTCAACACGGTAAAATTGGTTTCCGGAAGGATGCCACAAACCGATAAGGAGTGCGTTGCAGACAGTAAAAAGTACAAAATCGGTGATCATATCCTAATCACCAGTGATGTAGGTGATAAGTTAAAGAACAATGAATTTACAGTAGTCGGTACGGTTACATCAGTATTATATCTGGCAGATGATTATGGTAGCACTACGGTAGGAGACGGAAAGCTGTTATCTTTTATTTTTGTAAGCAGAGATAATTTTATACTGGATGCTTATGCAGAGATATTTATTGTAGCAGATGGTGTGAGTAGCACCGCAGCCTATTCCAAAGAATATGACAGTTTGGTTAAGCCGCTTCGTGATAATTTAATAGAAATGAAACCGGTAAGGGAAAATGCCCGTTATCAGGAGATTTATAATAAGGCTTACCAAAAAATCAGTAAAAATGAAACAAAACTAAATAAGGAAAAAGCAAAGGGTGAAAAAAAGCTTGCCGATGCCAAAGCAAAGCTTGATAAAAATGCGAAGAAGCTTGCCGAGGGCAAAGAAGAAATCATCAAAAACGAGGCGGATTTAAAGAAAAATACAAAGGAAAAGAATACGGAATTTGATTCTATGGAAGCCAAAATTGCAGACGGCTGGACAAAGATTAATAAAGCGCTGGAGCAGAATGGTATTCAAAAAAAAGAACTGGATACGAAAATAGAGGAGCTTGACCAGGCGATAGGAGCTATGAAGGCGCAGCTGGCACAGCTTCCTTCAGACAGCCAGGAATATACACAGTTAAATGCAAATATTAGTCAATATTCAGCGTCCTACCAAGGATTGTTACAGCTTAAAAAGTCGATTACTAATTTAACCCTGAATGAAGCAAAGCTTAAGGAAGGAATTCAGACTTTTCATCATAAAATAGGGAAAGCTGGCGAAGAAATTGAAAAAGGAAAAAGTGAAATAGCTAAAAACGAAGAGAAGCTTAACAAGGGATACAAAAAATATAATACAAATTTGGAGGAATTTAATCGCAAAATATCGGATGCTGAGACGAAAATAAGTAATGCAAAAATAGATGTATCAGAAATTGAAAAACCGCATTGGTATATCTTTGACCGGTCTGCCGCAATCGGATATAATGAACTAAAATCAGGAATTGATGTGGTGGCTTCGGTAGCTGCGGTATTCCCTTTCTTTTTCTTATTGATCGGAATGCTGATGACATCCAATTCGATGGCAAGGATGGTAGCAGAAGAACGAAGTGAGCTTGGTACCATGACGTCACTTGGTTACAAAGATGGCAGTATTATGGGTACTTATCTGTTTTATGTTCTCTCAGCCACAGGGCTTGGCGCGCTAGCTGGATTTTATATTGGATGCCGTGTGATACCACCGCTTATTTTCTCGAATTTTAAATTTATATTACCAAAGCTTGTATTGCAATATAATTGGATGACATTTTTACTAATTCTGCTTGTTACGATATTAATTATGACATTCGTAACCATTCTTTCCTGTAATAAAGAGCTAAAACAGGAGCCAGCAGCCCTGATGCGCCCGGCACCACCAAAGAACGGACAAACAATTTTGCTGGAAAGAATTAAACCGATATGGAAGCTTCTATCCTTCTCCTGGAAGGTCACAATGAGAAATATGTTCCGATATAAAAAAAGAGCCTTTATGACCATTGTAGGGGTAGCCGGATGCACCGCGTTCTTGCTGGTAGGATTCGGTCTAAGAGATAGTATGAACGGAGTTGCACAGAAGCAGTATGGTGATATTTTCCGATATGAGGATATGATCCTGTTTAAGGATGATACAAAGAAATTAAGCGCGGATTTGGAAGCCTTTTTTACCAAGGAGCAGGTTGAGGACCCTCTTCTAATCAGGCAGAACGCGCTAAAATGCGAAAAAGAGAGTAAAACCCTGGATGTTTATTTGATTGTACCGGAAAATGCACAGCTGTTTAATCAGTATTACCATCTGAAAAGTAAATCGGATGAGAGCGTCTTGGAACTGAATGATAATAGTGCGATTATTACTCAAAAAGTATCAGAGTTCTATCATGCGAAAAAAGGAGATACCATCATCGTAAAAGATGCCGACAATAAAGAGTACCGGATCAAAGTCAGCGATGTGGCACTTAATTATACAGCGAATTATATATACATGAACAAAGTGCAGTATAATCAGATATTTGCAAAAGCTGCTTCTTATAACGCAGTGGTTTCCAATCATCATACAGATCAAAAAACAATGGCAGAGCATCTTATGAAAAACGATAAGATACTTAATGTGATATTTACAAGTGATGTCCTTCAGACTGCTCTGGACGGCAGTCAAAGTTTAAATGGTGTAATCATTCTGCTAGTTGTAGTAGCTTCTCTGCTGGCAATTATAGTCCTTTATAATCTGACCTCCATTAATATCAGTGAACGGACACGCGAAATAGCAACTTTAAAAGTACTAGGTTTTACCGATGTGGAGGCGAACGGATATATCTACCGGGAAGCTTTCATCCTGACACTGCTTAGTATCGGAGTCGGTTTAGTTATGGGAATTTATCTGCACCGATTTGTTGTTGATGTGATTGAAGGGTATGCAACTTTGTTTTTTAGAACTATCCGATGGCCAAGTTTCCTTATATCAAGCCTGCTGACTATTTTATTTTCGGTAATCATGCAGCTTGTTACTTACGTTAAATTACGAACGATTGATATGATAGAATCATTAAAATCGGTGGAATAAATGTGAAAAAAATCGTTTCCCCCGACTATTTGTGATGCCGCTATGCACTATCATGATTGGAAGCGTGAGGTAAAATCGTCCTCACACTTAAGAAGAACCTCGAAATGAGTACAACAGTACTCGTTCCGGGGTTCTTCCAAAATTATCTAAGATACCATTTTGCGGCATTCTATGGGTGCCCTGGTGCTTTATCGTGATACGGATATTGATTACTGCTGTTGCTGTGAAAGGAGGAGATGCCAGGTTATAAGGCAGCTTAGGAGGTTTTATCCGTATTTACTAAAAATTTCATATGAGGAAATATGTACTCCATTTTCTGATTATCATAATGCTGATCAAAATATTCATCAATATGCCCGCTGGCAGGAATGTTAGTTAAGCGTTCGTTCCACCGATTTACAGCCATCGCGGAGGTTGTTAAATTAATTGACATAAAGATAATCAGAAACCAGGTGAAGACAAAGGATCGTTTTCCTTTTATGTTCTCCAGAGACTTATTAAGAAAGGGGAAAATCCACTTGATAAAAAGCAATCCAAGCAGCCCCCAATATACGCTGTATTTTAGACTGGTTCGTCCGCCGATATTGAACGGCTGACGGCTATAGTCCCATGTAACTGAGCCAAAGCATACTTCCTGAAAAAGACTGGCAACATATTCAAAAGCAGAGCCTAAGAAAGAAGCCGATAAGAATATGGTAAGGGGAGATATGTTTTTCATCTTCTGATACAATAGAAACATCAATATAGCACCGATCCCGTATATTTCACTGAATGGCCCCCATATTACGCCGGCACGGCTTTCCCAGATACCTTTTATAACATAATACTGAATTTGCTCCATATAACAACCAAAAATACTACCGATCACAAAAATCCAAAATATCTTATAGAAATTTACTTTTTTAATAAAAGTAAATACATTAAGAGTATCCGAAAAATCATTTTGATACGAATAAGGTGCATCAAGAACCTGCTCATTTGTAATAATATCTGTTTCAGAATATTTCATGATAACCTCCATCCTGCCATTGGCAGTACAAGAACGATACAATTAGCATTGTAAATGCTTAAATATCATTTGCCTTGGTAAATTTTGTTATTTTTTACATGATTAAGCATATTATAGTATTAACATGTTGAAATATCAATTAAGAAAATATTAAATGTCAATTAAGGAAACGTTAAAAGGGTACAGTTCATAGACAAGGCATATTCTACATTCCAATACTATGCATACGATAACCACTTACAGACCAAAACAGTATGTGTTATAATGAAACTTGTAACGGATGTATAAGAAAAGTTGTTTCATTGGATAATATCTATGTTTGAAATTACCTCAAAGAATTCGATTGTCAAAAGCTTGATCCAGGTTATGTAGATGAATATGAGTGCATATATATTCATCCGGCATTCATTTTTAGGCTTTTGACACTACAATCCTCAAAGAGAACAAAAGGAGTGAACAGTTATGAAGGAATGGAAGGAATCCAGAACACATGCAAACCTGATGGCAGCATTTGCAGGCGAATCGCAAGCTCGTAACAAGTATACCTATTATGCCTCCAAAGCAAAAAAGGATGGCTATGAACAAATTGCAGCTCTGTTTGAAGAAACAGCGAATAATGAAAAAGAACATGCTAAGATCTGGTTTAAGCTGCTTCATGACGGAATACCGGATACCTTGACTAATCTTGCCGACGCGGCAGCCGGTGAGCATTATGAGTGGACGGATATGTACGATGGCTTCGCGAAGGAAGCACGGGAAGAAGGCTATAACAAAATTGCATATTTATTTGAAAGTGTTGCAAGGATTGAGAAGGAACATGAAGAAAGGTACCGTAAGTTAATTGAGAATTTAGAAAGTGGACTGGTATTTTCAAGAGACGGTGATACGATCTGGCAATGTATTAATTGCGGACATATTGTGATAGGCAAAAATCCTCCGGAGATATGTCCTGTATGTGATCATCCAAAGGCATATTTTCAAATAAAAGCCGACAATTATTAAGGATAGCAAAAGTTATGCTAATCCGTAATAAAGTCTAAGGATGAACCGCGGCATAATTCTATGATGTCACTGCAGTAACTGTCTATGTATACTGCAATCTTAATGGATTGTGGAAAACAAATTTTTAAGAACAAGAAGCCTTCCATTGGATAACACAGTTTGCACGTTTCCCTAATTGCTACGATATGTCCTAAAAAAATCAGGAATACTGGACAATGTGTCCATCAATGCGAAAAGACACTTGACGAATATGAGAAAATGGTAATATGATATACCAAACAAAGGTGTTGCATGGGAAAATAGCATGTGTAACACCTTTTTTCTTTTCTGTCGAATTGACACTCTGACTGAAATTAAGTTACAATAAGATATCAAAACGAAAAAGGATGAGCGGTTATGGCACTTACAATCAAGCAGATAATTGAACAGGATTTATTGGAAGGCGCAAAACTTGTTGCCGGAATGAGGGGATTGCAAAATACGATTGCCTGGGTAAATGTCATGGAAATTCTTGACTCACCCGATTCGGTTCAGCAGGAAGAGCTGTTAATTACAACAGGATTTCAGCTTGACAGGGAAGAGATGCATGAGGATCTGATTAAGAGATTAACAGAACGTAATGTCAGTGGACTGGCAATTCAACCCGGTTACTATATTGACAAGATACCGGAGTACATCTTAAAGGAGGCTGATCAATACAATTTTCCTATCTTAGAGCTACCTGCAAACTTGACTTTTTCTGCCATCATGCATACTCTGCTGGATAAACTTGAGGTTACGGCGACAACACCGGAAAGTGACAGAAAAAACTTGTATTCTATTTTGCTGGGCGAAATCCATTCCGACCAGCGGGCAGTTGAAAGCTTTGAAAAGAAATATTTATTTATCGCATATCCGGTTACCTACGGTGAAACGACGAAGAGTACCAGTAACAAGGGAATGCTTAGTATAAAATCTTATTTATTTTCACAGGCGAAGGAAGATAGTTTTTATTATCACATGTCAAAGGACAAAAAAGCAGCATTTTTTATGTCCTTAAAAGAAGATACCACTTATCAGGATGTCGTATTTGAACTTACGGTACAGCTTACACTTCTTTCCGAAAATCAGCATGTTGATTATTACATCGGAGTAAGCGAAGGCGTATCTTATGAGAACCTGGAGAATGGATTTGCACAATGCATGGAGTGTATTCAGCTGCTAGAACGGATCGAAGCAAAAAGAGGCGTGTGTCCCTATCAAAATATTCCTTTTTTTGAATTGTTTGATAGAATTCAACGAAATAATCGTTCTATATTGCTTGGCAGTAAGGCCTTGCAAAAGCTGTTCGAGTATGATCGTTTCAATGAAAGCCAGTATGTATACACGCTGCGGGTTTATCTATCCCATGAGGGAAATGCCTCAAAATCAGCTGAAAGGTTATTTATTCATAGACATACGCTGATTAACCGGATGCAGAAAATAAAAAAGATCTGTGGTTTGGATCTGAATGACTATTACACACGTATTTATTTTTCTCTGGCATTATTAGTGCATGACTTTTTTGCACTGTAAATGCTTGGTGTTTATATAAAATAAATGAAAAAAAACTTGATTTTTAAAGTGAATATTGATACTTTATAGTAAGTAGTGCAAAGATGCAGTCTTGGTAATAAGAGTGCATTTTTTTATAGGCACATAGCACGAAGCAAAACAAAAGGAGGACTATCTATGAAGAAACCTATTAGTTTTTTACTTGCAGTAACATTAACAACAAGCTTACTGCTGACTGGCTGTTCGAAAGGCGGCAGCAAGTCCGATTCCACAGCCGATGCTACTGTAACCGGAGCAGTAACACAAGCAGCGGATGGGGATACATCAACTAGTTCCGGAGATCTTGGCACAAGTAAATTTTTAAAGATTGTTGAAATAACTAACCCGACAACAGTTGATCCTCAGAGTACCACGGAGTATTACGGTGTATCGATGAACGTATTTAACCGTCTTGTTGAGGTTCAGGCTAATGGGGACGGTACTTCTAAGATAGTACCAAGTCTTGCTGACAGCTGGACCATTTCAGATGATGGACTTACTTATACATTTAAACTGCATGAAGGTGTAAAATTCTCGAACGGTGCAGATTTAACTGCAGACGATGTACTTTATACCTTTACTAGATTGCTAACCTATAGCAAATCACAGAACGGTAGTACAATTGACCAGATCAAAGGAGCTGCAGAGCTGGCGGATGGTTCGGCCAAGACCTTAGAGGGCTTTAAAATAATCGATGATTATAATTTCACGATCACCTTAAAAGCTCCTTATGCTGCCTTTCTTGCATGCCTTTCCACTCCGGCGGCATCTATTCTGGACAGAGATACTACAGAAGCTGCAGGAGACGATTTCGGTATTGTTCCTGAAAAGACAATCGGAAGCGGTTACTTTATTTTTAAACAGTGGGATGTTAACAGCCAGTATGTTATGGTTGCTAATAAAAACTGCTGGGCCGGCGCACCCAAGAGTGAAGGAATCGTAGTTAAGATTGTTCCGGATGCTGATACACAGAGAATGATGTTTGAAAGCGGAGAAATCGATATTCTTGATCTTGATAATGCACAGAGTCAGACAGATTATTTCCTTAAGAATGATACTTATAAGAATCAGATTGTATCGGGTAATCGTGTGGGCATTTATTATATAGCAATGAACCAGAGCTATAAGCCACTTAGCGATGTAAGAGTAAGAAAAGCAATTCAGATGGTTATTGACAGACAGGGCCTTTTGGACGCATTATTCGGCGGAAGGGGTACACTGGAAAATGGTATCTTCCCGGTTGGCTTAATTGGTCATAACAACAATTTACCTGCTCTTACCTATGATGTGGAAGGTGCAAAGAAATTAATGGCGGAAGCAGGATATGCAGATGGTTTTGATCTTGAGATCAGCCAGTCCTCTGAAGCAGGTAACACAACTGTTCAGACAAACCAGATTATTCAGGCAATGCTTGGTGAAATTGGTATTAAGGTTAAAATTAATGTTCTAGACGATGCAACCTATATGGACAAGAGAGCAGCCGGTGAAATCCAGATGTACAATACGAACTGGTCTGCTGACTTCAATGATCCGGATAACTTTATATATACTTTCTTCGGTACAGCAGAGAATACAAAAGGAAGATGTTTCTGTTATCCTGATACAGCAACCATTAAACGTGTTACAGATGCCAGGGCAATTGTTAAGGATGATGAAAGAATTGCCGAATATCAGGCATTAGAGAAGAAGATAGTTCAAGACGATGCATGCTGGGTACCGTTATATTCTGTTAAGCATTTATTTGTTGTGAACCCGAGAGTGAAGAATTTTACAGTATCCTGGAATGGCTGGTCTAATAACTATTATCAGAACGTTTCCATCGAAGATTAATAAATTGTATTACAAAAGTGTGCATCTGCACGGCGGATGCACACTTTTTATAAGTAGTATTTTTTCGGGATTTATGTTATATTATTGCAGGCAGGTAAATGCGGAACTGAAAAAAGTAATTGTGTATGCAGAAAGCAAATGTTCCGGAACGGAAGCGGAAGGAGTATAGGAATATGTGTTTTCCGTGTACATAATTTCAATGAAAGTGATATTCGTAATTGTCTCTTTGTTGTAAGAGGATTCGATTGTCAAAAGCCTAAAAAAGATTTGTTGGATGAATATATATGCACTCATATTCATCTGCATAACCTGGAGAAGGCTTTTGACAATCGAATCGTAAGAGATAAATGCGAAACACAAGACTTATATTAATTATATACACAGTGAGAATATGTTCCCAAGCGGATGACAAGCGGAAGGAGCGTTGGAGTAAAAATAAATCCTTTCTGGGTATATAATTTGATTAATTTTATAGTTTCGCAATAGCCGGAATTATTGTAAAAATAGAAAGGAGGAAGTATTTTGTTTAGAAAGGTAATGAAGCGAACATTAGTATCAATACCGGTATTAATTGGGGTTATGCTTATCGTATTTCTAATGCTGAATGTAGTACCGGGGGATCCCATTTCCGTAATGATGAAAGAACATGTGAAAAAAGAAGTGGTTGAAAAAATGACGAAAGAGATGGGGTTAAATGATCCGGTTATGGTTCGTTTCTTTCGTTATTTATGGAATGCCCTACATGGGGACTTTGGTATTTCCTATAAGTTAAACCGTCCAGTTGGTGATCTCATTTTATCAGCTTTTCCTTATACGCTGAAGCTGGCAATCGCAGCGGCCTTTGTAGCGTGGTTTATTGGAATACCCGCAGGAATTATCTCTGCCATTAAACAGAATACAATTATTGACCGATTATTTATGGGGGTATCATTAGTTGGTGTTTCGATGCCTGTATTCTGGGCAGCCTTATTATTTCAATATTTCTTTTCCTATAAGATTAAATTACTTCCGGTTTCCGGTGTGACTTCCTGGCAAGGATACATCCTTCCGGCGATTGTACTCGGATGGAGCTCTGCCGGAACAATTGCAAGATTAACCAGATCTAATCTGCTCGAAATTTTACAGGAGGATTTCATTCGTACGGCAAGGGCCAAGGGACTGAAGGAATCCGGTGTAATTATCGGACATGCATTTAAAAACGCATTGCTTCCGGTTGTTACTGTAATGGCAATTCAGGTAGCGAGCTTATTATCCGGTGCGGTTATTACAGAGAGTATTTTCTGCGTTCCGGGGATCGGAAGACTTGCTGTGGATTCCATAACAAGCAGAGATATGCCGCTGCTTCAGGGTACAGTATTATTTACCACAATATTAATTATCGCAGGTAATTTGGTTGCTGATGTTCTGTACTCAATCATTGATCCAAGAATAAGAGCGGAGGAATAGTATGGAACAGAAACAGAGTATAACAGCTGAAAAAATTAAGCTGTTATTTAAACAGAATAAATTAGCGGTATTTTCCGCAGGAGTCATTCTGGTTATCGCCTTAATGGCTATATTTGCACCTCTTGTAGCACCTTATGAACCTACAAAGCAGGATCTGCTACATCGCCTGGCGGGACCTTCTATGAAGCATATTTTGGGAACGGATGAACTGGGAAGAGATGTATTTTCCCGTTTGCTGTATGGTGCCCGGGTTTCTCTGTCAATTGGTTTGATTCCGACACTGGCATCCATGACCATCGGTACCGTGTTAGGGCTGGCGGCAGGTTATTATGGAAAAAAAGTTGACTTTATTATTATGCGTCTTGCAGATGTTACCCTGGCCTTCCCATCCATCTTACTGGCCATGGTAGTTATGTATACCGTTGGGGCAGGACTTATTAATATTTATATAGCATTGATTATTGTTGGATGGGCAGGAACAGCGCGTGTTGTACGCTCCCAGACCCTATCCCTGAAGGAAATGGAATACGTCGAAGCGGCAAAAAGTATCGGAGTAAAATCGCATAGAATTATGTTTCAACATATTTTACCGAACTGCATTCCTTCCTTAATTGTTTTATTTACATTGAACATACCGGCTTCTATCCTTTCCGAATCATCTTTAAGCTTCCTGGGAATTGGAGCACAGCCGCCGTCAACCAGCTGGGGACTTATGGTATCAGATGGGAAGCAGTATCTTTTCTCAGATCCGACAATTGCAATTGCTCCCGGTGTTGCAATTTTAATTATCGCACTTGCCTTTAACTTCCTGGGAGATGGACTCCGGGATATACTGGATCCTTATATGAAAGAACAATAAGCAGTCAAAGTGAAGAAAGGTTCTTGACAATGCAAATTTTGCCGAGTTAAATTTGTGTCTTGGTCCAAAGTTACAGATTTTGAAGAAAGGTATAGGTTATTTTTATGGAAGAGGATATAACATTACAAATAAATAATTTAAAAACCCAGTTTTTTACTTCAAAAGGTGTTATTCCTGCAGTTGATGATGTAACAATCCAAATTCCGAAAGGAAAAATTATTGGTCTGGTAGGAGAATCCGGATGCGGAAAAAGTATGACGGCAATGTCCATTATGCAGCTGCTTCGTAAACCTGGAAAAGTAATGGGAGGAGAAATCTTGCTAAGAGGACAAAATCTTCTGGATTGTTCGAAGCAGGAGCTGCAAAATATCAGAGGTAACCGGATTTCAATGATTTTCCAGGAGCCGATGACCTCACTCAATCCGGTCTATACAGTTGGACGACAGGTTCGTGAGGCAATTATGCTGCATCAGAAAATAGATAAGGAACAGGCAAAACTGAAGGTAATCGATATTTTTAAAAAGGTTGGAATTCCCGATCCGGAGAGACGTTATCATGCTTATCCACATCAATTATCAGGCGGACTTCGTCAACGTATCATGATTGGTATGGCAATGGTTTGTGAACCGGAGCTGCTGATTGCGGATGAACCGACAACGGCTCTCGATGTTACAATTGAAGCGCAGATTTTACAGCTTATGAAAAAACTGCGGGATGAGCATGGAACATCCATTCTTTTGATTACACATAATATGGGTGTTGTTGCTGAAGTATGTGATTATGTATACGTTATGTATGCCGGAAAAGTGATGGAGCAGTCAGAAACCTTTGAACTATTTCGTAATACACTGCATCCTTATACAAATGGGTTACTTAAATCCATTCCCCAGATTGATGATAAGAAGGATCGTTTATATAGCATTAAGGGTATGGTTCCAAATCTGATTAATCTGCCGGAAGGCTGCAGCTTCTGTAACAGATGCGAGCATGCGAGTGTGCGTTGTGAGAGGGAAAGACCTGATAATTATGTCATTAATCAGGAGCATTCAACAAGATGCTTCTTATATGAGAAAGGAGGATTACATGGAGACGACCACAAATAGTAAGATATTACTAAAGGCTACGAACCTGGTAAAGGAATTTCCGGTCTCATCCTCCAAGAATAAGGATGCCTGTGTACACGCCGTATCCGATGTAAGTCTTACGATCAGAGAAGGAGAAACCCTGGCACTGGTGGGTGAATCCGGTTGCGGAAAAAGCACACTGGGAAGGCTTTTGTTACGTCTTTTGGAGCCAACGGCCGGAAGTATCGAATTTGAAGGTGAGAACATCACAAAAATGACTGTAAAGGAGATGCTATCCGTTCGTAAAAAAATGCAGATCATATTTCAGGATCCCTATGCATCCCTAAATCCCCGTATGACAGTGGAGCAGATTATTGGTGAGCCTTTGTTAACACATAAAATGTATAAAACAAAGGATAAAGCAAGAGAGAGAGTATTGGAATTGATGGGAGAAGTAGGAATCCCGAAAGAGTCATTAAAGCGTTATCCGCATCAATTCTCCGGTGGGCAGAGGCAGAGGATAGGAATTGCAAGAGCGATCGCACTTAATCCGAAGCTGATTGTTTGTGATGAACCGGTATCAGCGCTTGATGTATCCATACAGTCACAGGTCTTAAATTTATTGCGTGATCTGCAGGATGAATATCATCTGACGTATTTGTTTATTTCTCATGATTTAAGTGTAGTCCGCCACATTGCTAACCGTATCTGCGTCATGTTTTTAGGAACTATCTGTGAGATAGGAGATGCGGATGAAATCTTTTCAAATCCCATGCATCCCTATACTAAATTCCTTCTGGAAGCAGTTCCACGACCTAATCCGGAACTTCGCAAGGAGGATAAGGATCTGCTTGCGGGAGAAATACCAAGTCCTGTATCGCCCCCGAGTGGCTGCAGATTTCATACCAGATGTCCTTATGCTACCATGCATTGCAAGATGACACCTCCAGAGGTTAAGAAGATTGGAGACAGACTGGTAGCCTGTAATTATCCGCTCGAACAGCAGTAAGGAAAAACAATGATATAGAGGCTGTGTGCTGTAGCCTGTGAACTTTAGCAGAAAGAGGAGAGAAATTATGAAAGTTGTTGATATGCATTGTGATACCATTGCAGCGATATGGTATAGCAAACAAACCGATATGCCATTTAGTTTGCAGAAGAATTCGTTGCACATGGATATTGAGAAGATGAAGAAGGGCAATTATCTGTTACAAAATTTTGCTATGTTTGTAAATTTAGGAAACGAGATGGATCCTTTCGAAACGGTTATGCAATTAATTGATGTATTTTATCAGGAGATAGAGAAATATCCTGAGGATATCGGGGTAGTAAAAACCTATCAGGATATTGAGAAAAACAAGGAAATGAATAGGATATCCGCGCTTTTAACGATAGAGGAAGGCGGTGTATGTAAGGGGAATCTGGCTTATCTTCGTAATTTATACCGGCTGGGGGCACGTATGATGACCTTGACCTGGAATTATGAGAATGAACTGGCATATCCTAATAATGTACCGGGAGATTCCGATACCGTATATCCTTTCCTTCCGAATACGGAAAAGGGACTCAAGGAGAGAGGCTTTGAATTCTTGGAAGAAATGGAGAGGCTAGGTATTATTGTAGATGTTTCGCATTTATCAGATGCCGGGTTCTATGATGTAGTGGCTCATACGAGAAAGCCATTTGTTGCTAGCCACTCCAATGCAAGAGCCTTATGCGGACACTGTAGAAATCTGGAAGATGATATGATTAAGAAACTTGCGGATCGGGGCGGAGTAATCGGACTGAATTATTGTGCCGGTTTCTTAATGGATAAGAAGCGCAAAGAAGATGTCTGCAAAAGTACGGTGGATCTTTTGGCAAAACATGCCAGATATCTTGCAAATGTCGGTGGAATTGGCTGCATCGGTCTTGGTTCCGACTTTGATGGAATATCAGGGGAGCTGGAGTTATCAGATTGCAGCAAGATGGAACTGCTGGAAGCAGAGCTTAAAAAGCAGGGCTTCCATGAGAGTGAGATAGAGGCCATTTTCTATAAGAATGTATTACGAGTTTATAAGGAGCTGTTATAAGATGGATGCCAGATTAACCTTAGAGAAAAGAATGGAAGCAGAACTTCAAAGCTACAACGGTAGGATGGGGATTTATATTAATGATTTTAAAGGCAATGTGATTACCTATCATGCAGACGAACCGTACGAGACAGCCAGCACGGTAAAAATCTATATTCTTGCCGCTTTATTTGATGAAATTGAGAAAGGAAATAAATCACTGAAGGATATGCTGGAATATAAGCAGTGTCATGAGGTGGACGGCAGCGGGGTTATGAATTCCCTGGAGATTGGAACAGTACTTTCCGTAAAGAACCTGGCTACTTTGATGATTATTGTCAGTGATAATATCGCGACCAATCTATTAATTGATTATCTTGGTATTGATACAATTAATGCATCCATACAGAAATTAGGATGCAAAAATACGCAGCTTCATAATTCCCTGCATTTTGACCAGTACCGGAAGCTGGGGACGACAACACCGAGAGATTATGCTAGTATTTTTGAACGCATGGCGCAGGGGACACTGATTAGCCAGAGTGCATCAGAACAGATGGTTCAAATCTGCAAGCAGCAGCATTATAATTCCATGCTGACAAAATCCATGCCGCCATATTTTATGGATGCAGATAATTATGATGAACAGATCATTTCCTTTGCCTCAAAAAGCGGGAGTATGAACGCCTGCCGCAATGACGGCGGCTTCGTCACAACACCTTATGGCAAATATGTAATTGTACTTTTGAATAAGGAATTCAGTGATAAAATGTATTATTCGGAGCATCCGGCAACGGTATTTGGAGCAAGAATAAGCCGACTGATTTTTGACCAGTTTATTGCGCTGGAAGGAAGACTGAAATAATATGAATTGACTTGGATTAGTTCGTATGCTATAAATAATTATATGAGGTGCATAAAGAGGTGCAGATTGATTGTACCTCTGTTTTTGCATATTTAAATTTGGATAAAAAGACATTATCACGCACAATTCTTCCCCATGGTGAAATAATAATTGAAAATGGTTTGGTATATTACTGCCGTAATTTTTATTTGGGTTATGTTACAAAGAAATAGTGTAAGAATGTTTCTTCCTTAACAAAAAGAAAGATTTTATTTGCTTTACTGTTTTCACGAAAGATGGAGGTTATTGGAAATAAGCGTATGAATGAAAAATTAGAAGAGTATTTTCGGAATGAGGCAGCAGCATTTCCTGGAAAGGTAGCATATTTATACGTTGATATGAGCAACTATTTCATTCATTTTGAGAAAAATTCAAAGGATATGGTAGTATCGGCAAGCATGATCAAAGTACCTGTTATGATGTGTATATTTGATTTGATCAGAAAGGGTGAGTTTTCTTTACAGACGGAGATTATAGTTGAGGAAAATCAGATCCTAGATGATACACATGTGTTCGAATATGGTTTGGCTAAAGCTTCACTTTATGAGCTTGTGGTATGGATGATTGTTAACAGTGACAATACGGCTACGAATGTATTACTAAGTTTTATTGGTTTTGACAGACTGAATGATTATTTTAAGAAGATAGGATTGCTTCATACAAAGCTGACGCGATACATGTTAGATTATCAGGTAATCGAAGAATGTAAAAACAATTGGACTTCACTGTGGGATTTTTTTCAATGTATGAAACAGCTTAGAGAAGAGGAATGCCATAATATATATGCGGGGCTGGCAATTAATGTTATGAAACGTAACAGGGATTATGACAGCCTCTGTAGATATTTATATGAAGGACCGTCTGTTGCACATAAGTCGGGAGGACTGGATGGGATTGTGCATGACGCTGGAGTGTTTGAGACCTCAGAGGGTTCTTACTTTCTGGGAGTGTTTCTCTCGGATTTTGTTCCCTCTTCTAAGATGGAGCAAGAGGCTCAGAAATTAATCGGCAGGCTTTCCCGAAAGGTATATGATTTCGAAGAACTGGAGATTAGATAAATGAAAATTGGTATCGTTGTGAAACCGAAGGCTGTTCTATACGAGCTTACGAACGAGAATCAAAAGTCAAAGGACTATACATTGGCTTCTGATGAGGTTTTGTCGGGCTGGGCAGTCGGCGTTTTAGAAAGACGGGGAGAATATCTTAAAGTAGTAACGCATTATGGGTATGAGGGACTAATTAAGAAGGAAGAGTTAATACCCAGCACACAACACGAGATCAGAGAACGGGATGAGAAGCAGGAATGTCATGTTGTAACCACTGGACATGCGGATCTTATGAATGTTCCAAGTGTCAGAGGTCGGATCAGGGATACTTTATATACCGGAAGTTTTGTATTCGTGAAGGAAAACCGGATTGAAAACGGTTATTGCAAGGTATATACTGCACTGGGGAGGGAAGGATATCTGCCGCAGATTGCAATTACAAGCCGAAAGGACAGTGACGCATTTTTATATACGGATGCTCCGGAGGATTATTTCCTTCATCAAAAGCTTTGTATAGGGGAAGATACCTTTCGTAACGAAGTAACGGAATATGCAAAAAAGTTTCTGGGCACCCAGTACCGTTGGAGCGGAAAAACAGTGGATGGTATAGATTGTTCCGGTATGACATTTATGAGCTACTTCTTATGTGGTATGTTGATTTACCGGGATGCTAAGATAAAGGAAGGATATCCGATAAGAAAAATTCCTGCCGATTGTATGAAAAAGGGAGATTTGCTGTATTTTCCCGGTCATGTTGCCATGTATCTCGGAGATAATCAGTTTATCCATTCTACCTCGTATGAGAAAAGCTTTGGCTGTGTGATAAACAGTCTGTCACCTTCCGATGTTAATTACCGGGAGGATCTGATGCAAAAGTTAAGTGCAGTCGGATCGATTTTTTGATCTATGCATCCGATCAACTAGAATAAGTGAAACAGATAGATCTGTAGTTACATGCAGTTGTGAAAGTTGTTACGGAACAGTAAATTCAAATCTTATCATAACAAGAACATCAGGACTAGGAACCTGGTGTTTTTTTACATAGGAAAGTTAGTCCTAAGTAATACTCTCCGGGAGGATGCGCAGCTTCGCGCGAGAAACAAAAGATGTGCATTATAGATTTATAATCGCGAGTTGCGCGAAGCATACTTTTACTTATGACAATATTTACCTTTTTTCGGCTTCACCAATCGGACTTGACACATTGGAAATCATTTGAGACAATTAATAAGGGTAAGGATTGTGAAATTTATAATAAGAGGGAGAAAAAATGCCGAAAAAGAAATCTTTTATCAGCAAGATATTATTATATCTGTTGCTTCTGACGGGTTTGCTTCTTGTGGTACTGGGCGTTTTCCTGGTTTCCTCCTATGGTATTTTGGAGAAGGAAATTAAGGAATCTTCCAGTACTTTATTAGAAATATACAGTAATGAATTTACGAATAATTTAACGGAAATGAACAGTGTACTGCGAAGTATCACGGCACAGGGAGAGGATCTTGCCAAATTAAGAAGCAGAAATGAGAACGAACGGACTCTTGCTTCCATATCTTTGCATAATTATATGCAGGATTTAGTATCAAGAGAGAATGTGTCAGGAGCGATTGTTGTATTTGACAGAAACTATAATATTTGTCTGGATGCCATAGAAGCCGGATTTAACTATGAGAATAAAATTTTTCTGCGTGAATTTACTCGCAGAGCAACGGTGAATGTCAAAATAAGAAATCATAAATGGGACTTTTTAAATTATAAAAATGATACCTATATGTATAAAATAATACTGACAGGACGCAGAGCCATTGCGATCTATATCAGAACTAATAACCTGATGGACTCGACATTTTCAAAGGATAACGGAAACCGTTCCATTGTACTGGCCAATAATCGGGGAGAAATTGGTAAAGTATGGGGGAATGTAAACAACGACATTATGGTTGGTGCGGATATCCGTTTTATAAATTCCGATAATTATTATCAAATCATTAAGAAGGTTGCCGATTCACAGCTGGCTATTTATTGTTATACCAGCAAAAGCAGCGTGCTCAAACAAACTCATACAAGTATGAAAA
Organism: Bacillota bacterium; assembly: GCA_023418475.1. Lineage (GTDB taxonomy): Bacteria > Bacillota > Clostridia > Lachnospirales > Lachnospiraceae > Mobilitalea. The sequence goes on along the minus strand of JAEZZO010000081.1, from coordinate 29,237 downwards.
TAGTTGGATTTATTGTTTGTTCAGCAGTCTTATTTATGTTTTTTATCTTGAAATTTACCCGAAAAAAAATTGCCGCACCAATGCAGCTGATTGTTAACGATATGGTAAGAATTAAAAATGGCGAATATGATAATCGAATTGACGGAGATTTTGAAGCGAGAGAGTTTCAAATGCTGCAGGATACAACAAACCAGATGATTGATGAAATCGTAGGACTAAAAATACAGACCTATGAAAAACGAATTGAATTGCAGAATATGGAATTAAAAAGTATCCGTCTACAGCTAAAGCCTCATTTCTTTTTGAATGCACTGACAACAATATCCAGCTTAAGCAGTCAGAATAAAAATTCACAGATAAAAACATTTATCGATGCTTTGTCTAAGAATGTCCGGTATATGTTTCGGGCAGGCTTTCATACGGTTTCCATAAAAGAGGAAGTAAAGCATGTGGAAAATTATATTGAAATGCAGGAACTTAAGTATCCTGGATGTGTCTTTTATCTGATTGATTTGCCGCAGGACCTGACAGAATGGAAGCTTCCCCAGATGTTAATCCATACCTTCGTAGAGAATGAATATAAATATGCGGTTTCTGTTGAAAGTACGCTGACAGTACTCATTAAAATACGAAAGCTGATCTATCAGGAGGAAGAGATGCTAATGATAGAGATTGAAGATGATGGAAAAGGTTATCCGAAAGAAGTAATAGACTATATGAATGGTATCTGCAATAATAAAAACGAAAGTGGAACCCGTATAGGGCTTTGGAGTATTAAACGTATGATGGAACTTATGTATGAGCGAAGTGATCTGGTTGTTCTGGAAAATATTGAACCACATGGATGCCGGAACAGAATTTATATTCCGTCTAAAGCAAAGCATGAACTGGCGGAAGAAACAATACAGACTAAAATATAAAGATATATGCCTTTGCGGCAGGATAACGGAAAGTGAGCCTATGATAAACATATTAATTGTAGATGATGATATAGCAACAGTTGAAGTAATCAGAGATTCTATTGATTGGGAAAAATTAAATATTGATATTGTGCATTCTGCTTATAATGTGTCCGGCGCTAAAAAAATCCTATTGGAAAATACAATTGATATTATTATCAGTGATATAGAAATGCCACAGGAATCGGGACTGGATTTATTAAAATGGACGAGGGGAGAGAAACTGGAATGTGAATTTTTGTTCCTGACCTGTCATGAGAATTTTTCTTATGCATCGGAAGCGATTAATTATAATGCTGCGGCTTATATCACAAAACCGTTTGATACGGATATTATGGAGCTTAATCTGCAGAAAATAATTACAAAACTCAAACAGAAGCGCAGCCTTGAAAAAACCAGCAGCTACGGAAAATGGATGGAGAAGAATCTTCGTTTAATGAAACTGGATTTCTGGAAGAAGGTATTGGATGGAGATATGCTGGAGGAGGTTCGGATTGAGAAGGAAATAGCCGAAAGACATCTGGAAATACAAAGTGAAAAAAAATACTGTATTGTTTATTCTAAGCTTAGTAATATAGACGCTGATATAGAACGTTTTGGAAAAGGAGTGGTAGAATTTATTTTAGAAGGTTTCCATTCGGAAATATTATGTGATAAGGTAGAAAACGAGAGTGTGGTTAAATTCCATACTCCCGATTCCTTAAGTTATATCGCAGTATGCGAGGGGGGAGATCAGACCGATTTAAAGAATAAATGCGAACAGCTGGTAGATATCTGCAGAGGGTATTTTAAAATGACGGTTACCTGCTGCATTAGTAATGATTACTCTATTCTGGAGCTTTCCGGTGCAATCTCAAAAATTGAAAAACTATTTCGATATTATGTTAGCTTCCACGGAAGAATATTTTATGAAATCGAAGTAAAAATAGAAGAAAATAAGGACACGCAGATCATTGACCTGGAGAAATACGTTGCTTTGGTGGAAAGTAAGGATAAAGCGGAAATATTACGATACCTAAAACAATTATTTCACGAATTAACCTCCTTTCATAAATTAAATTTGTATACCTTATACCTGATGAAACAGGAGATCATGCAGGTAGTATATGCGGATCTGATGAAGCAAGGGATACAAGCTACGAAATTGTTTTATGACGAGCTATCCAAAAAAATGGCTGACCATGCAACTGATTCCACGATAGATATGATACGCTGGGTAAATTATCTGTTGGAAAAAACATTTCAATATGAAGAAGAAATTACAAAATCCGTTACGATGATTGATAAAATAAATTATTATATACATGAGCATTATGCAGAAGAGCTGGGGCGAAATGAAATAGCAGCAAGCTTCTACCTGACACCGGAATATCTGGCCAAGCTTTATAAGAAGAGGACCGGTATGAGTCTCAAGGATTATATCAATGAGTACCGGATAGAGAAGGCAAAGGAATATCTAAGGCAGGATGAAAAAAATGTGAGTGATATCGCAGATCTTGTGGGATTTCCTAATTTTTCTTATTTTTCAACCATATTTAAAAAAATAACTGGTACCACACCCATGGAATATAAAAAGAGCTGCAAGGAGGAAACTGACAGGTACGGTACCAGAAAGATAGAAGGTAAGAATTGACAAAGCTAAGTATCAATGGGTGGGATTGTACAATCCTGCTCTTTGTATTTTAGACAATAATAGAAAATACAGCTGATTGCATAGAAGGCATTTTTCGACTACTGATTTATTTTCATATTAGATATCTTAAAATTAAAAAAATATAACTTGTTTTTAAAAGATTAATAAAAGATTAATTGATATACTTTTATTATCATAAGAGGAGGACATTATGAGATTTAGATTTCGAATTTCAGTCACTATATTCACAGCAGCATTGATAGCAGGACTTTGCTCCTGCAGTAGCATGAGTAGAAGTAAAAGTAATTCGGAAGATCTGACGATTAATAAACAAAGGCAGTATGAACAAATTGTATATGCCTATGCCGCTTATGATACGATACCGGATCAGAAAGCACTTGATAGAGTGGAAGAAGCAATCAATCGTATTACCAGAAAGAAGATAGGCGCGGAAGTGGAGCTTATGCCGATTGCCATTGCTGATTATTCCTCCAATGTCAATCTTGCTTTACAAGACGGAGAACAGATTGATATCTTTGAATCAATCGGTGATTTTAATACGGTAGTCTCTGGAAATATGGCTTATGATCTGACGAATATGATTGATGTGTGTGCACCGGAAACAAAAAAACTTCTCGGTAAGGATTTACTCTCCGTATGCTATAAGGACAAAAAGTTGTATGGTATTCCAACTTATAAACCCTATGCGGCTGCACCGATGGTCATTTACAGGCAGGATATTGCCGATCAACTTGGAATTGATATGACTAAAGTGAAAAGTATATATAGCTTAACGGATATCCTGAAACAGGTCAAGAAGGCATATCCTGATATGACGCCTCTTGTTCCTGGGCAGCAAGGTAATTCGGGTTTGAATTTATGTATTCCGGAAGTAGATTATCTTACCGATGGTGTTACAAGTCCTAAAGGAGTATTAATGGGAGGTGATAGAAAAGTCGTTGACTATTACGAGACTAGAGAATTTACAGAGATATGCAGATTGGTAAGAATGTGGTATAATGCCGGATTAATCCAGAAAGATGCGGCAACGGCAACGAGCAGTGCAATGGATTTAATGGCATCAAATAGAGCATTTTGCTATATCGCAAGCTACAATTATCCGGCGGCAGATGCTCCGGCTGTTTTGGAAGCGAAGAATGAGGTACATTCTCTAGGAGCTGTACAGATCGGAGATGCCTATATCACAACAGATTCTATCAATGCACTATCGTGGATGATTTCTGCTACATCGGTAAATCCGGTAGCAGCACTGAAATTCCTTAATTTGACTTTTACGGATAAGGATATTATCAATCTGATAATTTATGGTATGAAAGATAAGGATTATGTGCTTGATGAGGAGGGATTTGTTACTTATCCGAATGGAAAGGCTGCATATGGAATACCCTACACAGCTCAGCTAAACTGCGGAACGCTCGGGAATTATTTTCTTATGTATCCGCTTTCCGGTACAAGTAAGGAATCGATTGTATGGGAAGAAAAACAGAATAAGCGAGCTATGAAATCACCGGCTATGAACTTCACCTTTGATTCTAGTCCGGTAAGAACGGAATACGCAGCAGTAAATAGTGTGATCAATCAGTATCTGCCGGGGCTGCTATGCGGGAGTCTGGATCCGGAAACCGCTATTAAGGAATTTAATTATAAGCTTTCTACAGCGGGTCTTAATAATATTATTTCGGAAAAACAGAAGCAGCTGGATAAATGGTTAGATGATAATTAAAGATACACTGCAGGTAATGCAGGAGGGAGAGAATAAATTGATCAATATAAGATATGTGGAATACGATACATCACATCCGGAAGATTTTGTATTTGATGTACCAAACGGACATGATTGTTGGTTGCTTTTACTGACACATACACCGGCTTCTTTCCTGGTAGATGGCGAGTTAAAGGAATATCCGGCGAATTCTGCAGTGCTATATAAACCAAATCAAAAGATATATTATCGTGCGAGTACTGATAGTTATTCCAATGATTGGATCAGGTTCGATACAGATGAGACTTATGTTACTGCGAATCCGATTCCTTGCGGAGTACCTTTCATAGTACTGGACGCCTGCTACTGTCATAAGCTGTTCCAGCTGATGGTGACAGAACATATACTGAACAATAACTACAAGGACATTTCCATTGATTATTTGCTTAGAATTCTGTTTAATAAGTTATTAGAATCTTATAACTACAGGTATATTTCTCCGTTATACAAGAATTTAAATGATTTAAAGAAGGAGATTTACCGTAATCCGAATAGAAATTGGACAGTGGCGCAAATGGCAGAAAAGTTGAATATCAGCGTTGGATATCTGGAGGAAATCTACAAGAGTACCTTTGGAGTAACCTGTATGGATGATGTCATTAACAGCCGTATCAATCTGGCCAAGAAATATTTGGTTTATGATCAATATACGATTGCTGAGATAGTAACCTTATGCGGCTATCGCAATATTGAACATTTCTTTCGGCAATTTAAAAAAATAACAGGAGTAACACCCAATCGTTTTCGTAATATTCCATATCATTATTACAAATCTGACGATAAACAAATGAATAAAAACAGCTATATGATAATAGATCAATTCATACCGAATAAAAATCATTAATTGACTAAAATAGATCATTTGATACTTTACATAGGTCATTGTTTCAGAGTATCGCTTCGACTATAATTAGTTTAATGAATGTATTAAATTGGAATATGATTATCATAGTATTTTAGAGCAATCAGACTATGTGCATTAGGCATGCGCAGAAGTGGGGAAAATATGAAACAAGATATGACTTTGCGATTTCCGAATGGTGAGTTCTATCACACATGGGAAAAAGAACAGATATATGACAGAGAGCTTCATGTTGACTGCAATCATACAGCCGCATCTGATGAAAATGATGGTACCCCTGAACATCCTTTTAAGACAATCAATGCGGCAGCAGCGGTGGCGGAACCCGGAACCCGGATATTAATTCACGGAGGAGTGTACAGGGAATGTGTACATCCGGCAAGAGGCGGGAGCGGGACTGACAAAATGATTTGTTATGAAGCTTATGATTTACAGAAAGTTGAAATAAAGGCATCAATTATAGCAAAGGATTTTAACAAAAGTGAGGGGTGGAATTTATCACGCTTTACTCCAGATATGAAGTGGGAAGAAAATCATGCGATAATTTGGAAAGTAAAGTTAAATCCGGATGAATTTCGAGGTTATAATCCTTTTTGTGCCGTTAATATCCTTCATGACCGCTTGTTTATTGAATATGACAAAACAGATATGACTACCTATCTTAATCGAAGGGGAATGGTTTTTTGTGACGGAAAGCCGCTGCAGCAGGTAGCACTTTACAATCAGATGGGAGACCGGCCGGGTACCTATTGGGTCGAAGCAAATGGGCAAACAGTTCACTTTAGATTATACAAGGATGAAAATCCGTCGGATCATATGATTGAACTAACCTGCAAAGAGCAATGCTTTGCACCGGAAGTGCCGTTTTTATCCTATATCAAGGTGAAGGGACTGACCTTTGCACATGCTGCGACAGGAGCACCCGTTCCGCAGAGAGGAGCAATTTCTGCTTACCGCGGTCATCACTGGTTAATTGAAGACTGTACAGTGGAATGGTCTAACGGAGTGGGAATTGATATCGGTAATGAATGCTGGCATCACTCTCGAATAAATGAACAGATAATCGGGTCGGATATTATAAGACGCTGTAAGATATTTGATGCAGGTGTTTGTGCAATTGCTGGTCTCTTTGCGAAAAATCTTTTAATAGAGGATAATTTGATACAAGGTACCGGTTGGCAGAAGATGGAGTTGTCTTGGGAGGCGGGAGGAATTAAGGTTCATAATTGTACGAACAGTATTATCCGCCGTAATATATTTACGAAAACCTTCCGTGCAGATCATCTGTGGATGGATGTAGGTAATGAAAATAACCGTATCACACAGAATTTGTTTCTTGACGGAATAGAGCAAAGAGAAGCAATCTTTATTGAATGCAGCCGTGATGATGTTAATTTGATTGATAATAATATCTTCTGGAATATTGAAGGACGTTTTGATCCTTTGGAGGTCCCGAAGGAACCGGGTTCTTCAGGATGGTATAAGATGGAAGATCCCTGTGTGGTAAATGGCTATGCTGTTTACGGAGAAGGAACAGATCATACACATATTGTCAATAATTTTATCGGTAAATGCAGAAGTGCTGGTTATTATGCCAAAACAGTCGGTTTCCGTATTGTTGCCGGTTCACGTGGAGGTACTTCTAGGGATGCAAAGATCATGAATAATATTTTCTATGATTGTAAAGAAGCAGCTATTAAAATGCCAACGCAGCACAATGAGGCAGAAGGAAACCTGTATTTAAATATGCCTGGAGGATATTTGCGAATTCAGTATCCGGCTCCCGCACAATGTCTTGATTTAAGGGCATGGAAAGAATTTTATGGATTTGATCTGCAGGGTCAGGAAGGGTACTTTGATGTGTCTGTTGATACAGAGAATTTTACGATGGAAATACGGAGAATGAAAGAACTTCCGTTGCCGCCATTCCATTCTGTCGATAAATCAAGATATGTTCAGAGGGTGGAGGATATCGGCCAGGTTACAGCAAAAGCTTCCGTACCGACTGATTTCTATGGCATTGAATTGAACGAGGATATGAGAATACCTGGTCCGTTTGCTCATCTAACAGAAGATAAGATTGTTTCCATTGATCCGCGTAAGCTATAAGAATATTGGACGCATAAATAAAACAAAAAAAGATTTTAAGACTATATCTTGAAAGTCAATTTCTTATAGAAATGATACCGAATAAAGGAGAATGTGTAATGAAAGCTTTTCATAATAAAAGAAAACTTAGGTCTTACCGGGAGTTTTTGTATATTTTACCATTTGTCGTACTGATTGCCGTATTTGCTTATTATCCCCTATATGGGTGGATCTATGCCTTCTTCGATTACAGACCACCGAAGCCGTTGTCAATGGAGTGCTTTGTAGGAGTGAAATGGTTTAAGTCTTTAGTAGCAAATCCAATTAAAGCAAAACAGATTCTTAATGTTATTACAAATACCTTCGCAATGAGTGGTATAACGATTGTAACATCCTGGTTGCCGATGATTTTTGCTGTATTTTTGAACGAAATTAAATGGGTTCCTTTTCGTAAATTTGTTCAGACAGTTACAACCATCCCTAATTTTATCAGCTGGGTTTTAGTGTATTCTGTTGCATTTAATATTTTTAACAGCACCGGTATGGTGAACTATTTGCTGATTTCTCTGGGAGTTATATCAAAACCGATTTTATTTCTGCAGTCATCCGAGCATGTCTGGCTGGTACAGTGGCTCTGGCTTACTTGGAAGAACCTTGGATGGGCCGCCATTATGTATATTGCGGCAATTACAGGTATTGATGAGGAATTATTCGAAGCGGCCAAGGTGGATGGAGCAACAAGAATGCAGCGGATTCGTTATATAACAATTCCAAGCATTTTACCGACCTATTTTGTTTTATTGATGTTAGCAATTGCTAATTTCCTTTCAAATGGTATGGAACAGTACTATGTATTCCAGAATGCATTTAATAAAGAGCACATTCAGGTTTTGGATTTATATGTGTTCAATTTAGCAATGGGAAGCGGCAGCTATTCGATTTCAACGGCACTCAGTATCCTTAAGAGCCTTGTCAGTCTTGTACTGCTTTGTGTTGCAAATGGAATATCAAAACTGGTAAGAGGCGAGAGCTTTTTATAAATGGGAGGAATCGTTATGGCAAGTAAGAGTAAAAAAATACGTTATGGTAGAAGCTTTAGTGACGTATTGATCAGTGTACTAACCTATGTGTTTTTTGGATTATTTGCATTTGTTTGCGTTTATCCGTTTTACTATATCTTTATTAACACCATCAGCTCCAATGAACTGAGTGCGAAGGGATTAATAATATTTCTACCGAAAGCAATTCATATTCAAAACTATATTCAAGCGGTTCGAATTCCTGGATTATTTAATGCTGCCGTTATTTCAGTCGGAAGAACGGTCATTGGTACATTCTTTACTGTAATAGCAACAGCGTTCCTGGGATATATGTTTACGAGAGACAGCTTGTGGCACAGAAAATTCTGGTACCGTTTTGTAATTGTTACAATGTATTTTAATGCAGGTATTATTCCCTTGTATCTCACCATGCGTAACCTGCATCTTACCAATAACTTTTTGGTATATGTTTTACCGACAATTGTATCACCGTTCTTTATTATCCTTGCAAAAACCTTTGTGGAGTCAATACCGAAGGAATTGCAGCAAGCGGCTGAGATTGATGGAGCCGGAACGATGAAAGTATTTTTCAGTGTTATTATGCCGGTTATAAAACCAATTATGGCAACAGTAGCTATTTTTTCAGCAGTAAATCAATGGAATGCTTTCCAGGATACCCTGATTTTTATAACAGACAATAAGCTGTATAGCTTACAGTTTATTCTCTACCAATATATTAATCAGGCAAGTTCTTTAAAACAGCTTGTGAATTCCTCAAGCAGTTCAGCGGCGGCGGCAGCGGTTGCCACAGCACAGACAGCTACCTCCGTACGTATGACGGTTACCATTATCGTAGTAGCACCAATACTTATGATTTATCCGATTTTCCAGAGATACTTTGTAAAAGGTATTATGATTGGAGCAGTAAAAGGTTAGATATAATAGGATATTAAATCCTTTTATATAATATTTTAAGAATGGAGGATTATTATGAAGAAAAGAAAAATTGTTTCACTTGTGTTAGCTGTCGTATTTACGCTTTCATTGGCTTTGACTGGTTGTTCAGGCAAAAAAGCAGAAAATACAACTAACACCACACCGACAGCTGCAGCAGAGGCTACTAAGGGGGCAGAGGCTACAAAACCTGCAGCAGAACCTGCAGCAATTGATCACACAGATCCACTGACTTTAGAGGTATATGATGTTGCTGCAAACTATCAGGGTATCCAGAGCGGATGGTTTGGAAAGGTTGTTAAGGATAAGTTCAATCTTGAGCTTAATATTATTGCTCCGCAGGTATCCGGTGACGGAGAGGCACTTTACCAGACACGTACTTCTGCAGGAGATTTAGGCGATATCATCCTGTTAGATAACCCGAAGCTTCAGGATTGTATCCAGGCCGGATTAATTGCTGACATTAGTGATGATGTTAAGAACAGCAAGAATTTGAATCAGTATTATGATCAGTATAAAACATTTAATGCAGGACTGGAAGGTAATTCCGATGGTAAGATTTATGGTATGCCTTGTCAGATTACCAATACTTCTCCGACAACTTATTCGGATGATACAGTATATATCAGTCCTATGCTGCCTTGGGATTATTATTCGGAACTTGGCTGTCCTGAAATTAATAATATGGAAGACCTTCTGAATGTAATGGAGAAAGTACAGAAAGCACATCCAAAGAATAGTAAAGGGGATGCAAATTATTGTCTATCTCTGTGGTCAGACTGGGATAAAGGCGGTACTCAGATTACGATCGAAACTGCAACTCAGCTTACCAAAACCTATGGTTATGAGGTTAACGGTTCTATCATGCTCGGTACAAAGGGCGATATGAAGGAAGTTACCGATGATGACGGAGCATATTTAAAGATATTAAAATTCTTCTATGAAGCAAATCAAAAAGGACTGGTGGATCCTGATTCAGGAACACAGGATTGGGAAACTGCTTGTACAAAGATGAAGAATAAACAGGTTTTATTATTCTGGTACAATTGGCAGAGAGGCTTCTGGAATACACCGGAACGTGGTAATAAGAAAGATGCATATATCTATGCACCTGTAAAAGATATGAACTTCTATCAGCCTTCCGATTCTTATTATGGTGATGGCAGAGCATTTGCAATCGGTGCTCAGATGGAAGGTAATGACAGAGCAAGAGCAATTGAATTCATGGATTGGTTAATCAGTCCCGAAGGTCTTCAATTCCTTCATGATGGTATTCCGGATTGGAGTTACACAAAGGGTGCTGACGGCAAGTATACACTTACAGATGATGGTTTATATGGCTTGATGGAAAACCGTACTGTTCCGGATGAATGGGGCGGCGGCGGATTTAATGATGGTAACAGCAAGATCAATCAGTGGCCTTTACATTCAGTATCTATTAATCCGAACACAAATGAACCTTACAATACGAACTACTGGTCATCCTACCTGGAAGCAAATAAGACAACTATGACAAAGGAATGGGCTGCAAAATATGGTGCAGAGAACCAGGTTAAATACCTTGAGAAAACCGGTCAGCTTCAACCAGTACCGAATGTAAATATTATTCTGCCAAGCGATTCTACAGATATTGCTGTAATCCGTAGCCAATGTGCTCAGTTAATCTGTGATACTTCCTGGAAGATGATTTTCGCAAAGAATGAAGCTGAATTCAAGAGTATGTGGGATGAGATGAAGACTCAGCTTGGTGGTCTTGGCTGGGCAGATTTGGTTAAGTTTGATAAAGAAAAATTCCAGAAGGTTGTAGATGCAAGAGCTGCAGCAGTGAAATAATTTTTATTGAATAAACTTATGAAATATAATTGATAAGCAGATCGTAAAACAACTTGAATATTTTATGAACGTGATGAAGTTCCATATATGATCCGTAAGTGTCATATATGGAACTTTTCACTTACATGAAAACATAATAGGACATGTAGGAAAGGAAGAAACTCGTGAGCACAATATCGATACATACAGCAAAGAAACGTTTTCCGACTTCAAAAAATCTATATGGCATATTTTTTGAGGATATCAATAGGGCAGGAGATGGTGGTCTCTATCCGGAAATGCTGCGAAACAGAACATTTGAAGATTCTATTCCACCGGTGGAATGTACTACTGATGAAGAAAAATATGCAATTATTACACCTTCAGGCTGGAGGGATGAGTTCAATCACGGAGAAGGTCTTTCCCGGTGGATTAAGGAAAATAAGATAGCATATACTCCAATTCCCGCATGGTATAGTGAGAATGCCAAAATGCAGCTGGATTGCAAGGATTTACTAAATGATAAACGTAGTACTGCTTTATCGGTCGAATTCCTGCCGCAGGGCTGCATCTATAATACCGGATTTGTTGGGATTCCACAAAAGCATGGTGAGGAATATCACTTTTTCATGTTCGCAAAGGTGGAGGAACCAGTAAAACTCATACTTTCAATAGAGGAAGATAAGGAGCGGATTTGTGAGACAGAAATTAATTTAAGCGGCAGTGGTTATTTAAGATATGATTGTAAGCTTACCGCTGCAAAGACAACAGGAAATGCTAAATTTGTCTTACGATGTCCTGCTGGTGGAAGGTTAAAGCTTGGCTTTACTTCTCTTATGCCGGTCAATACCTATTGCGGTCACGGATTAAGACGGGATCTGGTAGAGAAACTTCGCGATATGCATCCTGCATTCTTGCGCTTTCCAGGTGGATGTATTGTGGAAGGTATTACAATGTCTACGGCCATGCGCTTCAAAAATACCATAGGGCCTGTATGGGAAAGACCGAGTCACTTACTTATGTGGCATTACCGGACCAGTAATGGACTTGGGTTTCACGAATATCTGCAGCTATGTGAAGATCTGAGCTTGGAACCGCTTTATGTATTTAACTGCGGAATGACCTGCCAGGCACGTAACAGTGTGCTGATGGAGGGCGTTGATCTCGAAGAGATGATACAGGATACTCTTGATGCAATTGAATATGCGGTAGCTCCGGCAGACAGTACCTGGGGCAGAGTGAGAGCATCTATGGGTCATGCACAGCCCTTTCAGATGAACTATGTGGAGATCGGTAATGAAAACTGGGGTCCTGACTATGAAGAAAGATATATAAAATGTTATAACGCAATCCACAAAAAGTATCCCTGGATTTTATTTGTTGCAAATCATCATGTGGAAGAGAAGGGACTTCCTGTTGACATTGTGGATGAGCATTATTATGACAGTGTGGAATATTTTGCGGAGAATATTCATTTTTATGATAATTATGACAGAAAGGGTCCGAAAATATTTTTAGGAGAGCTTGCGGTACTTCGGGGACCGGTCGGTCAGCTGTACGCAGCTATGGGTGAAGCGATGTTCCTGATTGGGATGGAACGAAATCAGGATATCGTGACTTTGGCTTCCTATGCGCCATTGCTTGAAAATTATAATTATTATGCCTGGTATCCGAATTTGTTAATTTTTAATAATCTGCAAAGCTATTGTATCCCTACCTATTATGCGTGGAAGTTACTGGGAGGCAGCCGCGGAGATTATGTGGTTTTTTCACAGGATGAGACAGGAGTGATTTATCGCCCGGTGAAAGGAATGCCTTCATTGTTAGGCCCCTCGGGAGTACGCTATAAAAATGCAAGCTGGAACGGTAATCCGGTACGGGCTTCCCATGAAGTCATGGGCCACGAAGAAGCGGAGGGAGATAATTATATTATTACACAGCCGGACGAAGAGCAAAAGGCAGAAAGCTCTAAAATGGGAGTTAATCTGGATGAAGTGCTGGTCGTGTTGGGTGAAGATGAGAATGTTACAGAAGGTAGCTTTGAGGTGGAGATCTTCGCGGAAGAAGGGCGTGAAATCGGAATAGGGGTTTATAGCTCCCGTATATCAAAGGAAGTGTATATGAATGATGAAACACATCCACCCAGAGAATGGAATGCCGGTATTGTCCGTCCCTTCCAGTGGAGAATTAAGGATGGATGGAGTACCTTTATGGAGGTACGTTATCCGAAGCCTGTAGCTTTGACCGCCAGGCAGCCTGTAAAACTTAACCTTGGTGTCTATAATAAATTTAAGTATATTGTAACCGGTCAGAAAATGAGTCTGTATCTGAATGAGGAACTGGTGCAGGAAACAGTGGTTCCTAATTTCCCATCAATGGCATCCGTTGTATGTGATACAGAGAATGAGGTACTTGTAAAAATAGTAAATATTGCACCGGATCCGGATGATATCTCAATCAAGCTGGATTGTGAGGTTGAAAGTAACTATAAGGTAGGTTTGCTGACAGGAGGAAAGTATGAGGAAAATACGATGGATCATCCAACTATAGTTCATGACATCGAGGTAATGCAAAGCGGTGCTTCCAATCAATTTATTTATCATGCTCCGGCATTTTCTGTTAACATTCTGCATTTGAAGAAAAAGTAACTTGTGCTGATTTCTGCATTCGTGCGATATCAGCAGAATGGAGAGTATTGAATGAAAATCAGAGAAGGTAAAAATAAGCTGTTATTCAATCAAGTTTCGCAGAGTAAAGAGATTGCTTTCGGAAAAGCGGGAAAAAACCAGAGGGGTTTACCATCCGAAAGAACTCATCAAAAACGTACTGCTGGAAATAGAACTATTACGATACGTTTTAAACTGGCGGCATCGTATATGGTACCAATTGCTTTTATTATTTTACTGGGTTTGGTTTCCTTTCGGGTAGCATCGGACGGAATAGTGAAGAATTATGAAAAATCAGCATTACAGACGATTAGCATGACAGGTAAATATCTCCGTTTCGGGCTTTCTTCAGTAGAAGCAACCAGTGTACAATATGGAAATGACAAAAGAATTACCAAATATTTCTGCAATTTGTATGAAGATGACAGAGCAGAATATAATGCAGAATATAAATATATAGCAAGTGTACTATCCGCGAAACAGACCTCGGATGAATTCGTAGACAATATATATATCCTTTCGGATCTGGTAAAACCGATCTCAACAAAAGCTTCCTGTGACAGCGGTTTATATGGCGGGTTTACGCAGACCAAGCTGGGAGGGTACCTTAAGGATAACAGGATGAAGAAGGCATGGGTTGGTAAAGACGAATATCTTGATGAAAAACTAAAAACTAGTTCGAAGGATTATTCCATGCGCCTGGTAAGAAGTCTGCCGGCGGCGCAGGCCATGCTGGTTGTTGATGTAAGTTCCGACACGGTAAATAATATACTAGCGGGACTGGATTTTAACAAATCAGATAATATAGCGATTGTTACGGCAGATGGAAGAGAAATTAAAGCTACGGCAGGCAAGAAGCCGGAGAATAAGGAGAGCAGCTCACAAGCAATTTTTACAGGACAGGGGTTTTATACAAACGCAATTGCTTCAAAAAACACAGAGGGAACACAATATGTTAGCTATGAGGGAAAAACCTTTTTGTTCCTTTATTCGAAGATCGGTGAGACTGGTGCAGCAGTTTGTGCTTTAATTCCGAAGGATATCATTACCAGTCAGGCTGATAGTATCCGGAAAGTAACAATTATAATCGTAATTATTGCAATAATTTTAGCGGCTTTTATTGCGATTTTAATATCACAGGGAATTGATCAAACAATTAAAGCGATTATTGGAAGACTTAAGGAAGCGTCAAGAGGGGATCTGACGGTTCAATTTCATTCCAGACGCAAGGATGAATTTCATATGCTGATTGAAGAAATTCAAAATACCTTTACCAATATGAAGAAGCTGATATATCAGGTAAATAGTATGAGCAGCGAAGTCTCAGCCTCCTCGGAAAATGTATCCACTACGTCAGAAGTTTTCTTAAAATCTACAAAGGACATCTCTGCTGCCATGAATGAGATCGAACAGGGTATCTCGCAGCAGGCGAAGGATGCACAGGAGTGTTTGATACAGATGGATAATCTGTCCAATAAGATTATTATGGTAAGTGACAATACCAGGGAAATTGAGCAGATAGCAGATCAGACCAAGCAAAGTATTGCCAACGGAACCATAGTTACCGGAAATCTAAATAATCAAACACAATCAACAATTGAGATTACGACGGACGTTATCCATGATATAGAGGAGCTGGAGAAGAAATCTTTATCTATCAGTAAAATAATAAGTGTAATTCATGAGATTGCAAACCAGACCAACCTGCTCTCTCTGAATGCATCAATTGAAGCAGCAAGAGCGGGAGAATACGGAAAAGGTTTTGCTGTGGTAGCGAGTGAAATCAGAAAGCTGGCAGAACAATCCCAGGGATCTGTAAATGAGATCAATCATATTATCGATAGTATACAAAAGGATACCAGAAAAGCAGCACAAACTGCGCGTAAAGCGGAGGATGTTTTAAAACTGCAGGGAGAGGCGGTGAGTAATACAACTGCTTCCTATCGTAATATAAATGATAATGTTGAAAAACTAATGCTGTATTTAAATGCTATTACACAGAATGTCGGTAACATAGAGAAAGCCAAACAAAGTGCACTTGGAGCGATTGAAAATATATCCGCTGTACTGGAAGAAATAGCAGCTTCGGCGAATACGGTAAACCAGACCTCCAATGAGCAGCAGATTTCAGTCGAAACACTTAATACAGCGGCAGAGCAGCTAAATCATAATGCGGAAACTCTGGTGCTGGAAGTGAAGAAATTTCGGATAAATTAATGAAATGATTAGCCCGACTAAAGCCATCCACAGGTTATGAAGATGGATATGAGTGTATCAATATTCATTTGGCAGATAAGTTTTAGTCGGGCAATAATAATTTTTCTAAGAAAAGATTACATCCATTTCTTCACCGGCATCTAAGGAAACTTCTGTTTCCTTTTCTTGATAATGGAGGAAGGAATGCACTTTTTGTTTTGCTCTGATATGGCAGGTAGTTAATTTTCCTTCCTGCCATTCTAAATCAATTTCCGCTCCGCCTCGCACACATAAACCTCGAATACTGCCATCCGGCCATGCACCCGGCAGGGAAGGAAGCACAAGAATGCGCTCTGCGGTACTTTGCACCAGCATTTCCGCAATCGCCGCAGTAGCACCAAAGTTTCCATCGATCTGGAACGGCGGATGATTGTCAAATAAATTAGGAAGGGTAGACTTTGCAAATAATTGCTCCAGATTGCTATAGGCAGTATCGCCATCCCATAGGCGGGCATAAAGGTTAATAATCCATGCACGGCTCCATCCGGTATGGCCTCCTCCACTTGCCAGTCTGCGTTCAAGTGTTATCCGTGCAGCATTCGCCAGTTCCGGAGTACCGTCCATCGTAATCTGAGAGGAGGGATGAAGACCATAAAGATGGGATATATGCCTATGTCCCGGTTCTTCTTCCGCATAATCCTGCGCCCATTCCAGAATATTGCCATGAACACCGATTTGTGTCGGAACAAGCTGATCCATTGCCTCTTTGATTTCTTTCGTGAGAGTATCGTTTACACCCAATATCTTAGCAGCGCTTAAGCATTGTCCAAACAAATCCCGCAAGATCTGGTTATCCATGGTTGCTCCTGCAGTGATGGCACCGTGGACACCACTTGGTAAGATATAGGTATTTTCCGGAGATACGGAAGGACAGGTTTTCAGATAACCGTTGTCTTCAATCAAGAAATCAAGGAAAAATAATGCGGCCTCTCTCATGACGGGAAATACTTTTTCCAAGAATTTCAGATCCTTTGTATATTCATAATGCATCCATTGATGCGTGCAAAGCCATGCGGCTCCCATCACCCAATAAGATCCTGGAATCCAATGATCCTGGACAGCGGTATCTCCCCAGATATCGGTATTATGATGTGCTACAAAGCCTCTGCAGCCATACATTTTCATTGCGGTATCCCTGCCGTTCGGAAGCATCCTTTCGATTAAGTCAAAAAGCGGCATATGACATTCGGACAGATTACATACTTCAGCCGGCCAGTAATTCATTTCAGCATTAATATTAATAGTATATTTTGAATCCCAGGCAGGCAGCATATCTTTGTTCCATAATCCCTGCAAAGTGGCAGGAAGAGTTCCTTCCCTGCTGCAGGAAATGAGAAGATAACGACCAAAATCAAAATACAATTTCGAGAGTCCTGTATCGATGTCTCCGTTTTTTGCATTTTCAAGACGTTCGTTTGTAGGAATTTTATCATATGCTTCCGTATTGTGAAGCGCAAAGGATACTCTGTCATATAATTTCTGATAATCGTTACGATGACGTTTTTTCAGCTCTTCATAGGAAAAAGCTGCGGCATCGGCTAAAGTTTTACTTAGCTGCTGCGGCAGATCTTCAAAACGGAAGGTGGTTCCTGCGGTAAATAACAAAGTTACAGTATCAGCATCCTTCACAATAAGATGTTCCCCGATAACTTCACAGGTACCGCCCTGAACGGAGGCTTTCAACATCATTGCAAAGGATAAGCCGCCCTGTCCTAGATTACCATCCAGCAGGATTGCATCCGGTGCCGCCTTGATTACATGGTCATAATAGCGTTCCCTGATTAGAAGGGAGGAGAAGGATAATTTCGTGCTGCCGGATGCAGTCAGGTGAATTACCATTACCTGATCCGCAGCGGAAAGGAAGGTTTCTCTTTCATAAGTGTCTCCGTTAATCGTAAACATTGTTTTATGAATGGCATCTTCAAGAGAGAGACTTCTTTCATAGCTATCCGGCTTTCCGTTCATTCCCTGAAAATGGAGATAGAGATCACCAAGAGACTGATAAGGTCTTTGGCTCTGAGGCGTACCCGATAGAGCATATAGCATCAGCTGTTCTGCTTCCGGGATCTGTCCGTTTAAAATTAATTCTCTGATTTTGGGGAGGCTTTTTAAAGCATCCGGATTATTTCGGTCAACGAATCCCCCATACCATACACTGTCTTCGTTTAACTGGATGTGCTCTGTTTCTACAGATCCATATACCATTGCTCCAAGCCGCCCATTTCCGAGCGGTAACGCTTCCTCCCATACGGAGGCGGGCTTTTTATACCATAATGTACTCATCTGTTCCTCACATTCCTGCGCTCATCTTGTGCGCATATAAAATTTGTACCCATTCCTTTCAGGCACAAGTAAAAAGTGAATTCCTGCCATTTCTCTTCTGATAGAATATCCGAACGATATCCTTTTATGATAGATTCCGAAAACGCTATCATTTTATTTATAACACATTTTTTGGTTTCTGTCTGCCTGTCAAATGCGAAATATAGGGCAAATGTTGGGGATATAATATTAACAGGAAGTAATCTCCCCGAATTGGTTTAAAAAGGGTTTGAAAACTTAGAATAAGTCAATGAATCACTTAAATAAATCATTGTATGATATATTTTGATATCATATAATTTTTTATATAAACGAATTGATAATGATATACTTGCCATAATTAACAATATCTGCAGCAGGCGCATGTATCATCTGGCGAACTTCGGAATAACACAGCAATAATTGCCTGTTGTTTCGCAAGACAAAGGAAGAATTATTCCATATTATATGTTATCATTAGATGGAATTGAGAAGCATTCTTCAACCGGCAAAAGAACGGAAGGTGCTTTTCACGAAAGCTTTCTATGCCGGGAACGTGGCAGATGGAAGTTAAATGACGAAAGTCAAAGTAGGCAAGGCAGTAATTCGATCATAAAAGTATCATTGAAAGGTTTGTGAATAACCGGTAAGGAGAGACTATGGGCGTAAATCAGAATAAGGAAAAAACAAGTGAATATAAGGCCAGAGCAGCAGAGCTGGTCAATAAAATGACAACAGAGGAAAAATGTCTTCAGATGTTGCATAAGGCACCTGCCATCAAAAGACTTGGAATTAAGTCTTATAATTGGTGGAACGAAGGACTGCATGGAGTGGCACGTGCCGGTGTGGCAACCGTATTCCCGCAGGCAATTGGTCTGGCAGCTTCCTTTGATGAAGATTTAATGGAGTGTGTCGGTGATGCAGTTTCTACGGAAGCGAGAGCGAAATTTAACATGCAGCAACAGTTTGAGGATACGGATATCTATAAGGGACTTACCTTTTGGGCGCCGAATGTTAATATCTTCCGTGATCCCAGATGGGGAAGAGGGCATGAAACCTACGGTGAGGATCCTTATCTGACGGCAAGACTTGCAGTTAGATTTATTGAAGGACTGCAGGGCAAGGATGAAAATTATCTGAAGGTAGCCGCTTGTGCAAAGCACTTCGCAGTTCATTCCGGTCCGGAGGATATTAGACACAGCTTTAATGCAGAGGTATCACCGCAGGATTTAGAAGAGACGTATTTACCTGCTTTTGAGGCCTGCGTTAAGGAAGCCGGAGTTGAGACGGTCATGGGTGCTTATAACCGGACGAATGGAGAACCTTGCTGCGGAAGCCAGTTATTACTGAAGGATATTTTGAGGGACAGATGGGGTTTTGATGGACATGTTGTATCAGACTGCTGGGCAGTTAAGGATTTTCATGAGCATCATCACGTAACGGAGGGTCCGCTGCAGTCCGTTGCATTGGCCGTTAATATGGGGTGTGATCTGAATTGTGGAAATATATTCCTTTATCTATATGAGGCACTTAATAAAGGCCTGGTTACAGAGGAACAGGTAACGAAAGCGGTAGAAAGACTTTTTACGACCCGTATGAAGCTGGGGTTGTTTGATGAGGCGGGGAAGGTTCTGTATCAATCAATAGGATATGAAGAAGTCGATTCTCCTACGATGGTACAGAAGAATCTCGAGGCAGCAAAAAAGGTTCTGGTTCTTCTGAAAAATGAAAATCAGCTGCTGCCTCTCGATAAGAAAAAGTTAAAGAGCATAGGAATTATTGGTCCGAATGCGAATAACCGCAGAGCGCTGGTTGGTAATTATGAGGGAACTTCCTCGAAATATGTTACGATTTGTGAAGGAATTCAGGAGTATCTGCAGGATGAGGTAAGGGTATTTTACTCGGAAGGCTGCCATCTGTATAAAACGAAGGTAGAAAATCTGGCGGACGAGAATGACCGTATCTCGGAGGTTAAGGCAGTTTGTGATAAAAGTGATGTTGTAATCGCTTGCATGGGCCTTGATTCAGGACTGGAAGGAGAAGAAGGAGACGAAGGAAACCAGTATGCAAGCGGTGATAAGCCTAACTTAAAGCTTCCCGGCCTGCAGGAAGAAGTACTTAAAACAATTTGCGAGAGCGGAAAACCGGTTATACTGGTTGTGCTGTCAGGCAGTGCACTGGCAATTAATTATGCAGACGAGCATGTTCCGGCGATTATTCAGGGCTGGTATCCGGGTGCACAGGGCGGCAAAGCAATTGCGCAGGCAATTTTCGGTGAGTTTTCACCGGAAGGAAAGCTTCCGGTAACCTTTTACCGTTCCCTGGAGGAGCTTCCGGAATTTACGGATTATTCGATGAAAAACAGAACCTACCGTTATATGAAAAATGAGGCACTGTATCCGTTCGGTTACGGTCTGTCCTATACCGAATTTAAAATAGACGGAGTAAAGGCGGATACCGGTATTGTTACTGCTAGCGGTGTAACTCTGCAGCTGCAGATTAAGAATACAGGAAGTAGGAAGGCGAGAGATACAATAGAAATCTATGTTAAGGCAGATAGAGAAGGTGCACCAAATCCGCAGCTGAAAGCTTTTACAAAAGTAGAGCTGGAGCCAGGAGAGGAGAAAACAGTTGCTCTAAAACTTCCTCAGAAGGCATTTAGCCTGTGTGATGAAAAAGGTAACAAAGTGGTAGAAGCAGGAAGCTATACAATTTATGTCGGAGAATCCCAGCCGGATGTCAGAAGTATTGCCTTAACTGGTAAAGAGCCCTTTCAAATTCAGGTGGAAGCTTTCGAGAGAGCCAAGATGGATTAACAGATTAGTATAGGAGTCTGCGGGTGATATGCTCACAGGCTTGAAGGAAAGGATTTGGTAATAGAATGAAAAGAGGCGCTGCCTTTACAGGAGTATATCCGAACCTGTTTGAGAAAATAGGTATCTCACAGGAGGAATGTGATAAAAAAGTGCAGGAAACTTTTGAAACGATGTTTTTTCATCCGGAAGAAAAAATATATTTTGAATTTGGTGAAAACATGGGATATATGATGGATACCGGTAATAATGATGCCAGAACGGAAGGCATGAGCTACGGTATGATGATGGCAGTGCAGATGGACCGGAAGGATATATTTGACCGTCTGTGGCTGTTCTCAAAGACCTACATGTATCAAAGCAACGGAATTTATCAAGGCTATTTTGCATGGTCGGTTGCAACAGACGGAACGAAGAATGCAGAAGGGCCTGCACCGGATGGTGAGGAATATTATGCAATGGCATTGTTTTTCGCCGGCAAACGCTGGGGAGACGGAGAAGCTCCTTTTGATTACAGTCGTCAGGCTGCCGATATTTTGTCGCATTGTATTCATCAACAGGATATGGCAGAGGGCGGAAGTCCTATGTGGGAGAAACGTAACCATTATATTAAGTTTGTTCCTGAGGCGGACTTCTCCGATCCATCCTACCATTTGCCGCATTTTTATGAGCTGTTTTCAGAAAGGGCGAAGGAAGAGGACCGTAGTTTCTGGGCACAGGCAGCAGTGGAAAGCAGAAAATATATAAAGATTGCCAGCCATCCCGTGACCGGTATGGCACCGGAATATGCGGAGTACGATGGAACACCGAAACGATTGTTCCATGACGGACAGTTTTACTCGGATGCATACCGGGTAGCCATGAATATTGGTCTGGATGCGGCCTGGTTTGGGCAGGATGAGGGACTGGGAGTAGTTGTAGATCATCTTCAGACCTTCTTCTCTGAGAAAACAGAGACAGGAAAATATTATAATTATTATATAGATGGCAGAGCACTGGATCAAACAGTATTACATCCCGTAGCAATCATTTCTACTACTGCGGCGGGTTCTCTGGCAACAAATGGAAAATACTGTCTGGACTGGGTGAAGGAGTTCTGGAATACTCCGCTTCGTACAGGAGACCGCAGATATTATGACAACTGCCTCTATTTCTTCTCTCTGCTTATGCTTGCTGGCAGATATAGAATATACTAAAGTAATCATAATATGATTGGAACAGCTAAAGTCAACAGGAGAGTTATACTGGATAGGATGGTAAGTATATCCAATATGTAAACATTTCACATTTTGACTGACTTTTGCTGGTCCGATAAAATACTTGATTCATGTACACAAGCTGGATTTCTTACTTGAATATATGCCTGTAAGAAGGGCGTAATAATCCGGCAGAACGGAGATTTGTATGAAGAAAACAATGCTTGTAAATCCTGTCATATGGGCCGATTTTCCGGACAATGATGTAATCAGGGTAGAGGACAGTTACTATATGGTCAGCACCAGCATGCATACGATGCCTGGGTGTCCGATCATGAAATCCAGGGACCTTGTTCATTGGGAGCTTAAAAACTATGTGTTTGATACGTTGGAGGATAACGAAGCCCATAACCTTCTGGACGAGAAGGGAATTTATGCAAATGGCAGCTGGGCTGCTACTCTGAAAGAACATAACGGAATTTATTATGTAGGTTTTTCCTGCAACGATAGAAAACGTTTCTATATTTACAGGACACTGGATATAGAGCATGGTCCATGGCAGCGCTTAACCGTCATAGAGCAGGTCCTTCACGATCCTGCCCTGCTGTTTGACGGGGATACGCCTTATATTATCTATGGAAACGGAGACATCCGCATATTGGAACTTGAAAAGGACTTAAGCGGAAGAAAGAAGGATGGCATTCACCAGCCTCTTTTGGATACGCCCAAAGATGGAATTGGTCTGCGCTGCGAGGGCGGGCATGCTTATAAAATAAACGGAAGGTATTATTTGCTTTATATTGAATGGCCCTCTACCGGTCATGGCAGGAGACGACAGGTATGCTACCGCTCGGTGAACCTGCTAGGCCCTTATGAAAGAAAAATAATATTTGACGATGATATGGGTTATCAAAACTGCGGAATAGCACAAGGTGGGATTTATAATACGCCGGATGGCAAATGGTATGCCATGCTCTTCCAGGATCATGGATCGGTCGGAAGAATTCCATATGTTTTACCAGTACACTGGTCGGATGGATGGCCGATGGTGGGTATTGACGGAAAGGCACCGGAGAAATTTGAGGTACCATTAGAGGAAGCACCGACTGGACCGTTGGTAATCAGTGATGAATTTCATCATAGTGAGAATAAGCTGGCTTTAAACTGGCAGTGGAATCATAATCCGGATAATTCCTTATGGTCCTTCACAGAAAGACCGGGTTATTTAAGACTTACTACAGGATATTTAACCAAAAAAGGAGTACTGTATGCAAAAAATACATTAACACAAAGAACTGAGGGCCCTGCCTGCACCGGTGTCACGCATGTGGATCTGGCACATATGAAAGCAGGAGATTGTGCTGGGATTATTGCTTTGCAGAGTACCTTTGGAATGATAGGTGTTAGACAAGAAACAGATGGTACAAAACGAGTTGTAATGTGTACCAATGATGGTAATTATCAGGAAAAGGAAGAAGAATCCGCTTTATACGAGAATGAGGATATCTATTTTAAAATAATGTTTGATTTTCGTAACAGTATTGATAAAGCATCCTTTTATTATTCGAAAGACGGAGAGAAATGGAGTAAAATCGGTTGTGATCTGCAGATGAAATATTTGCTGGATCATTTTATGGGCTATCGGATCGGGTTATTTTATTATGCTGAATGGGAAACTGGCGGATTTACAGATTTTGAATATTTTATCTACGAACGGAATCTGTAACGTTTACTTTGTTTCTCTGGAAGGAGTTTATACATGGAAAAGTATAGTTATAAGATTAATCGGAGTGACAAGGTGAGTTTTCATAACAACGCGGCTTATTGTATCGGAACAGGGCGTATGAACCTTGCGCTTCGAAAGGAATACCATGATCAGTTGAAAAAGGTGCAGGACGAGATCAACTTCTCACATATTCGGGGACATGGTTTATTCTGTGATGATATGGCGATTTATCATACTTATCAGGAGGATGGCATAGAAAAAGCAGAATATAACTTTACCTATGTTGATATGGTATTTGATGATTATCTGTCCATGGGATTAAAGCCCTTTGTAGAATTAGGCTTTATGCCGGAGAAATTAGCCTCGGGCGAGCAAACTGTTTTTTACTGGAAAGGTAATGTTACTCCGCCGAAGGACTATACAAGATGGGCGGAGCTTATAACAGCAACCGTTAATCACTGGATCAGCCGATATGGAAGAGAAGAAGTGGTTACCTGGCCTTTTGAGGTATGGAATGAACCAAATCTGCCTGGCTTTTGGAAGGATGCGGATAGGGAGGAATATTTCAAGCTGTATGATGTGACAAGCAAGGCAGTGAAAAGCTGTGATACCCGTATTCGGGTAGGCGGACCGGCAATTTGCGGCGTAAAGGATGAGGAATGGCTGAAGGAGTTTCTTGCGTTTTGCTCAGAAAATAAGACAGCGATTGACTTTGTAACAAGACATGCCTATGCAACAGAGATGCCCGAGCGCGAAGGACATTATGATTATCAGAAATTAAGAACACCGGAAGTCTTTTTGGCCGAACTTAATGCAAGCCGTCAGATTATTGACAGTTTTCCGGAGTATCAGGGTATGGAGATGCATATTACAGAGTTTAATACCTCCTATACCCCTCTCAATCCCATTCACGATACCAACCTGAATGCTGCCTATGTAGCTCGTCTGCTGAGTGAAATGGGTGATACCTGTGCTTCTTATTCGTATTGGACCTTTGGAGATGTATTTGAGGAAGCAGGAGTCGCTTTTACACCATTTTCGGGATGCTTTGGATTGCTCACGAATGGAATGATACCAAAGCCGACCTATTGGACCTTCTCCTTTTACCAGAAGCTTGGCAGTGAGGCAGTTGCACGCAGTGAACATTTTATCCTGACGAAAAACGGAGAGAACAGGCTACAGGGTATTGCCTGGAATCCAGCGGAGGAAAACAAGGAGGATATTACGATCCAATGTACCATTGATCTGGAACCGGGAGAATATGTACTGATCAAAAAGCTTGTGGATGAGAAGACCTGCAATCCGCTAAAGACCTGGATAGATTTGGGATCACCTTCCAATCCTTCGAAGGAACAGATGAAGCTGATAAAAGAATGTGCCAACCCCCGGATTGATACAACACGTTTTGAGGTAACCAGAAGTGTGTCGGATCTGGAGATTGTTCTGTCTCCGAATGCATTATGCCATTTTGAGATACAGCGTATAAGTTCTGAAACGGACAGAGGGTATCATCCGGAACGTATCCAAGGAGCAAGATAATCAGAATAATTTGTTGATTTATGAAAAGCTGCTATTCTGATATAATGGCAGCTTTTCTTTTCTATTAGATATATTTCATACTTAGTACTTAACACTTTTCGGCATCATGATGGGAAGAGTATAGAAAATATGTTCACTCACAAATTCTATACCGGCGAAATTCTCGGTACTAACTTAACTACGCACAAAGCATGTGCAGGAACGAGGTAAAATATGGATAATAAGAACATGAATAATCTGGATAACTATAATTTGCCTTACTTACCGGCGGAGTATCTAAGGGCGGTAAGTAAGGAACAGCAGGGAAGCATGCTGGAACTTTCTTATCAAAGTAACCATTATATTAATGAGATGCGGCAGCTTGTTACAAACAGAAGGATATCTTGTGCAGACGCAGGAAGAGAAACGGCAGAGGGTTTGGCAATTACAAAAAAATGTATGGTTTATCTGCCTGCAGGCTATGAAAAAGAAAATAAGGAAAAAAAATATAATGTCTTATACTTGCTTCACGGAGTGTGTGGTAATCGTTATGAATGGCTGTGTTCGAACGGAAAAACGGATGAAAATTTTAATATCTGCAATCTGTTCGATCATATGATTATAAATGGAGAGATGGAGCCCGCCATAGTCGTATTCCCGGAAGGGAGAAGCGCATGGGATTGGACTGATATATCCTTTCATGCAGAAGGAACCAATATGTTAGGTTTCTATTATTTTGATTATGAAATGCGATATGACTTACTCCCCTTTATTGAAACAGAATTCAATACCTATGCAGATAGTAAGAACCAAACCAGTGAAGGAATTGCCTATAACCGCTTACATAGAGCAATAGCTGGGCTCTCAATGGGTGGTATGCAGTCCTTAAATCTTGGTCTTGGCGGCTCACGCTGTGATAACGCCGCACTTGCAGGAACCACCAGTCCATGGAATAACGGACTTGTTGCAACGCATAAGGCACCTGGAATGGAAGATTTGTTTGCCTATGTCGGCGCTTTCTCCAATGCTCCAACCTCAAGTGAGGGCAAGATGCTTGGAACGAGTATCGTGGCCCGGGGTTATCAGCTTCGATTATTATATATAATCTGCGGAGATGCAGATGAAGTTGCATATCCACAGGGCTTTTTGAAAGCGACAGAAGGACTTTTGGAGGCAGCCGGAGAATATATCTATAAATATTATGATAGCGTTATGAAGGATTGTATTCATGATTTTAAGGTATGGAACAATGGAGCTTATCAATTTGCACAGTTAGCGTTTGTTTTGTAAGAATCCTAAGCTTCTTCACCAATAACTTTAGATGATCTTTATGGCATTTTAATTAGACGCCCGGTCTGTGCCATATGAATATATATGCACTCATATTCATCCGGCAAATCATTTTTGGGCTTTTATTATATAAACGCACCGAGCGGAGCGAGTGTGTATACAATTAATATTATTTTTGAGTTATGCAATTACCTAAGAATGAATACTTTTGGAGGATAAGAGGATGCAGATCACTATCACAGCACGAAACAAGAATAATATGGATGGAAATTATGACTGCTTAAAAAAGGAAGGCCTACAGGCGAAAATTGAGAAAATAGCAGGAGAAGGAAGCTTAGAAAATCCCTGGAGAGTTCCTATTAAAATAATCAATAAAGCAGAAAAAGCCTGGATGGGTGTTATACAAATTGCTTATGAATTATTGTTAAAACATCCGCGATTTTTCCTTCCGGGATTTATGTATGGAAGTAATAGGGGAGAAGCTCCTTTGGACGGAAAAAATGAATTCCCAAGGCTTAGGGCTGGGGATAAAAATAAACCGGCTTCCCCCTGGTGGATGGTACGAAGTGACCGACTTTCTCATCCGGTAGCGCTGGTATATGAGCAGGGACGGCTATATGGCTTATCTGCCAGCCCATATTTCATACTGAAAAATCAGCAGAAAACGGCCTGGAAACCCGGAGAGATGGGTGAATTCTGCCAGTATTCGGGATTTATGTGTTCTATGGAGCAAGGCAGTATTGGCTATACACTGGGTTATGAAAATGCTCCCTGGCATTTTATAGAATCCCATGATGTCAGAGAGCGGATGCCTTTATCAGATAATTGCTTTTACCTGTCATCCGGTGAAGAGGTTACATTTGAAATATATCTTTATGACTTTGAAGTGGAAGATGAACGCAGTGTTTATCAGACAGTACAGGCAGTTTATGAACAGTACCATGAAGCTCCTCGTAAGGCATCCGGGCTAAAGGATACAGTATCCGATCTGGTACTGGCAGTGTCTGAGGATGCTTGGCTTTCCAAGGAACACAACTATTCCGGATTTGTGTTTGAAAATCCGGACGGAAGCCTGCACTATCATAAGCTGTCCTCCATCAGCTGGACAAATGGACTTGCTGTTGCGGTTCCTGCTTTATTATCGGGTCTGCGGCTGCAGAATGAGAAAATAAGAGAACAGGCACTGGAATGCATTGATCATATTGTACAGAATTCGATGAATCCGGCTTCCGGTCTGCCTTATGAAAGTTGTAATGACGGCATCTGGAGCAACCAGGGGTGGTGGTATGATAGAATGCATACACCAGGACATGCTTCCTATCTGATTGGTCAGGCACTTTTTTACATATTGAAGGCTTATGATTATGAAAAGCGATTGATAAACTGTGAACATTCTGACTGGATGGAATTTGCTAAGAAAGTAATCTATAAAGTAGAGCAAACTAAAAATACGGATCATGAATATCCCTACATCTTCTCAAATACTACCGGAGCAGGTCTGGAATATGATTCTATGGCAGGAGCTTGGTGTATGGCAGCATCAGCCTATTATTGTTTACTGGAGAAGGATTTTACTTATTTAGAAGGATTAAAGCAAAGTGAAAAGCACTATTACGATACCTTTATCAAAAAAGCAGAATGTTACGGCGGACCTCTTGATACTGATAAGGCCGTTGATTCAGAAGGGGTTCTGGCATATATCAGAGCATGCCGTCTCCTGCATCTGATCACAGTAGAAGAGCGATACCTCGAGCATTTGAAGGATGCTATCTGTTACGAATTTACCTTTAAATTTTGTTATAATTCTCCTGTAAAAACCCCGCCGCTTAGCAACGTCGGATGGTCAAGCTGCGGAGGAAGTATTACCTCGGTGGCGAATCCTCATATTCATCCCATGTCCAGCACGGTAACGGACGAATTGTTGTATTACATACGGCATAAGAGTAATCCGTATATTGAAAGCAGACTTAAGGATACAATTCTTTGGAGCTGCCAGACCTATAACCGCTTTGAGAAGGAATATGACTACGGCAGAAAGGGTTGGATGTCGGAAAGATTTTGTTACTCGGAGGGACTTCTGAAGGAAAAATATCCGGATGGAAGTGCCGCAAGTACCTGGTTTGCACTAATGCCATGGGCCAGTGGCTGTATTCTGGAGGGTCTAAGCGGTGAATGCTGGGGGATTACAATTTAGATAACAAGATTGTTTTATATTAGGCAATTGCGAAACTATATAGTTGTTAAAATTGTATACACAGAAAACACATATTCCTCCGCTCCAACGCTCCATCCGCTTAACTTCCGCTCCAGAACATGTGCTTTCTGTGTATACAATTAATA
>JAEZZO010000076.1 GCA_023418475.1 Bacillota bacterium | reverse complement strand
TACTTCTAGTCCAGTAACTGCCACTCAAGTACCTTTCAAAAAATAGCAGATTGGCACTTTGGTTAGATTTATTCATTTTCGGACTACAGTTTACGGAAACTCAAGAATAATATTAAAGCTTGGTAATGTTAAAAATAGCATCTGCAGCCATCCATAAACCAGGAAAATACCTCATCAGCTGCCAGACTCCCGCACCATTAATCTTAAACTCGGGAATCAACCTTAGCTTTGCATTCATACTTCTGACATCATCAAACCATACCACATGCTCCACGCCATCTTCATTCGTATAATTAAAAAACGGAGATTGCGATTCTTCATCATATGTGATAGACACGCCGTATTTGACAGCTAGTTCAATTGCTTCCTGATTACCGAGTGAGGTAGCAGAGGTCTTCCCTTGTACAAATGGAAGGGGCCAGTCATAGGCATAATTTGGCGTTCCCATTAATATTTTATCGGGATCAATCACACTGACACCATATTTTAATACATTACGCATATTATTGATGGGCGAGGTTGGCATGGGCGGGCCGAAGGTATATGGATATACAAGTCACATATCATGATTATTAGCATATCTTTACATTATGCTATTATTGGTAATATAATAATCAATAAATAATAAATAAAAAAGGAGCGTGTTTTATATGAAAAAAATAGTGTCTTTATTGATTGCTGTGATTGCAATCATATCATTGTTGCCTGGATCTAAGGCCTTAGCGAAAGATTTTGACAAAAATGAGACTTTAAAAAATATTGAGTATTCCGTATTTACAAGAGGTAAAGCAATAAATATATTTTTTAATAACAATAATGATTATCCTGTATCACTAAAGGTAAAAGTGGATTATTTTGATGATAATGGTAATAATATTGGATCATCAGAAGGTGAAAATATTTGTTTTGATAAAAACAGAAAGTGCTTAATTAATTTGCGTGCACCTGTAGATAAAGATGATAAAAAAATAGGTTATTCCGATTATAAAATAAATCTCGATGTCGATGAAATTAAAAATATGGTTAGTAATGTTAGCGATCTTTCAGCCGATGTGAAAATTGTTGATGATGGATTAGCTATATCGGTTGTAAATAATGGTGATGTATCCGCTTCTCATACTCAGGTTATTGTAATATGCTATAAGCATAATGGTATTATTTGTACTACTTACCAATATCCTGATATGAGCAATGGTAATAAAAATGTTTTAATAAATATTCCTTTTGCTAAAGATGATGACTATAAAATTCTTGTTCCAGATTATTGCAAAGCTTATGTTAATTACTCTTATAAATAAAAACAATATTTATATCCCGGTCAAATTAGACCGGGTTTTTTTTGATATCAAAACAGTTTATGATAAACAAACGACCTCGTATTTTGACATTTAGGGCAGTATCAGTTTTAAAAGGCTGATACTGCCTGTTTTACTTTTTGGCTTAAATATGATTATCCTTGCAAGCGCAAATGTTATTTACAACGATTTAATATAATTATTTACGCCTGTCGCAATTTCCATTGCACATTCATCCCAATAATCCGGATCTGCAAGTAATTCTTCTGTCTCATGTTGATTTGTCATAAATGCGCATTCTACCAAGATAGCTGCCTTGGTTCCTAGAGCGCTACAATTACACATAGCAAGTTCTTGCGTTTTTACTCCTCGATTAGCTTGCTTAGTACCTTTTATTAGTTCCTTCAACACGTATTCAGCCATTTTCTTCGAGTCTTTGGACTTAATCGAATTGTTATGTATCAGTACTTCAACACCCTGTCCAGAATTCCATTTTACACCTTCCCCTGAAGCATTTTGATGGATACTTATTGATACCAGACATTCTGCTTTTTTTATATTAGTCTGCCTGGTTCCAAGAGCAACATCAATATCATCTGTAGCTACATCATCATCCCATGCCGACTTAACTACATCGTATCCGAGTTTTTTTAGCTCCGATGCAAGTCTGATACAAATTAAAACATTGATCCAGTGCTCCCTGATCTGTGTACCCTTTTTAAACTGACCGATATCCTTAGTTATTTTGCATGTCCGCTTTCCGGCCGTATCGGAACCATGTCCTGCATCAATAGCGATTTTAATTTTACTCATTAGACTTATCCTCCGTTTCTTTATCACCTGCACTAGCATACTCATCAATAATTTTCTGTACAATCTTCCCAAGGTTTATAGAAAATCCTTTTTTAACCTGTATTAATGCATTTTGCATCCAGTCAGGCCATGGAAACCCAAGAGAAGCCGTATTTTCAACGATTGATGCACCATTACATATGCATAACCAAATAGTAAATGAATTTCGAAGGATACCATCCCTACCTATTGCCTGATCGACTAATACCATCAGTGCTATTATTGCAAATCCAACAGCTTTATTAACTAATCCCCAAAATAGTAATGATGACGAAAAGTTTTTTAGTCTAAATCCTTTTGCTCCTCCGAATAACACATCAAAAAAAGCAAGCCATATACACAGTATCATAAGGTTATCAAATCCTCCTAATACTGTGGCCAGCCATCCTCCTGTTACCGCGATAATAATTTTAATAATACTTATAGATTTTTCCATTTTCTTTCCTTCTTTCTTAATTTTTATATTATAAAAGGCACCCCTAAGGATGCCTTGAATTTTAAAATACCATCTTTTTGTATTCGTGTTGTATGCTATCATCACTTAAATCATAATAAACCTGTGTTGTATCTGCACTTGAATGCCCCAGCATTTGTTGCATAATGTGTACAGGAACCCCGTGATTCACTCCGGAAGTTGCGAATGTGTGTCTCATAAGGTGAGGAAAAATATTATAGGTAATTCCTGCCCGCTCTGCTATTTTTGTAAGTTCTTTTTCAATGCTTCTGGTCCCAAGTGGTAGGTATGGTTTTTTACTGCATATAAAAAGATTGTTACTATGTATTCCTTTATTTTCTCTATCTTGCAAATAATTAATCAAAAATAATCTTGACCTGGTACTAAAGATGACTGTACGCTCTTTATCTCCCTTGCCAATTACCGTAATATTGTTATTACTCCAATCTATCTTATCAAGTGTAGCATTGGATACTTCACTGACTCGGCACCCGGTAGATAGTAAAAATTCAAATATGGCTTTATCGCGGATGGTTTTACATTGCTCACGCATCTTTTCTACATCCATTTGCGGTATATGTCCACGCTTCCGGTACGGCTCTTTGACAAGCTGCAGGTTTCTGGCTGAATTTTGAACTATGTATCCTTCGTCTTGCATCCAGGCAAAGAATGCTTTAATCTTACATATCTTATTATTCATACTTGCCTGGCTATTGCTGCCGTATTCTTTGGTCATAAACAGCCTCAGGTCTATTGTAGTGATAGTTGATATAGGCTTAATAAAATACTCACCCATACGCTTAAATAGCAGCCTGTAATTGTAGCTTGTAGTCTCTTTCATTCCCTCTAACCGTTTGCAGCTAAGATAGATAAAAGCCTTTTCCAGAATATCACCTTTTACCAGGTCCGTGCATCGGCTGGTAATCTCGAAGCCATTGAGCTGCTCTTCGACTTTATTTCGTAGCCTGATCTGCTGCTGAATGTCCACTTGAAAGTAAGGTACAATTTTGATAACCTCATCAATGATACTTATTGCTATTTCTTGTGATAAATTAGGCATAAAAAATACACTCCTTATTGCACTGGATGCTGTAAGAGTGTTATAATGCTCTCAGAGGCACCCAGTGTCTCGTTGGTAGAGGTAGGCGTAATCTTGCGAGGAGGAGCCTGCCTCTTCTTATTAATGGTTGTATTTATTATACCAAACATCTGTTCGAAAATCAATATTTTTATGGATTAATTTGTCATTTTAGTTCGCAATCGTAACCGATTGAGAATTAACTATTACAATAATTTATTTACTTTAACATCGTTTTCTTTAATAATTCTAGCTGGATTCCCTATCACTATACAGTTACTAGGTACATCTTTTAGAACTATTGCTCCAGCACCTATTTCAACATTATTGCCTATTATTATATCCCCTGCCACCAGTGCATTGGTATGTATTGAAACATTGTCGCCTATTATCGGACATTTGTCACTACCATTTTTACCAATTGTTACTCCGTGCCATATCGAAAAATTGTTTCCTATGCGGTTTGCGCATATAACAGTACCATGTCCATGATAACAAATAAATCCACTACCTATAGTGCAATCATTAATCTCCATATCTTTTTTTAAAGGAAATATGATTCTTAAGATTATTGATTTGAAATGGTTGCGCTTACGCATTCTTTGGTTAATCATATTATTATAACATTTATTCACACTTATTTTATCAGAAAATATTTTTAACGTAATTTGTTTATCACTATTATCATTATTTACTCTCCGTAGATCATCAAAAATTTCATTCTTGCAATCACTGGATTTAATCAGTTGATAAGCTATAATATTTTTAGTAAAATGTATCAGACTTAATAATATTTTCATATTTTCTTCACCATCCAATTCGTATTATTCTAAATCATTCAATTCGTATCACCACGCTTAATTTTATGGTAATGCAACTTTGTTTAAATATCAACATTTATTTTATAATCCTTAATTATTATTTTAAATTACATAAATTTATTATAAGTAATGATATATTTATAAATATTTAAACTACTTTATAATACCAAAATTAGTATCCTAACATATCAATTGGTGCACACCCTGAAATGCTAATAGTGTTACCCGCTGAATAAATGCCACTTATCCTTATTGTTGTATAACCATCATCGTTTTTTATTATTGCTCTAACGTCTTCATTAGTAGTTTTGTTTATTGCTTGTAAAACAGATTCGTTACCAAGTATTTTAAATTGGTTTGACCATAACATATTTTTATAGCTTTTATCGGTACTATTTATAGCAACATTAAAAGATGTATTGATATACACTCTCTCGGAGTCTATATCAAAACCGTTTATAACAGTTCCATCAGTTACATTTGTATTATTCAGGAATTGTTCGTAATTGCCTGTCAAAATAGTATCATATCCAGAACTATTCAATATATAATAAAACCTTCTCTTCGAATTTTTATAAAACTGTCCAATAACAAAATTATTTCTAATAGATGATATTTTGCAATTATAAAATGTAAATGCTGTTGTTGATGTAATGATCGAAGATGTATCATTTCCAAAATCGCAAAGATTATTTTCAAAAATTAATCCATTAACATCTTCCAGAATAACTGTGTCTCTTTCTATTTTATTGCATTTACATATATTATTTTTAATTATCATCCCGCTTGTCTCAAAATGATAATTCAAGTTATTAGTTTTGTGCTTATCATAAAGTATCTGAGATGTTCCATTCAAATTTTCAATGACATTATCACATATATAAAAATTAGTAAATCCCCCATTATAACTTAATACCCTTAATTCTCTTGTTGAATTTGCATGAAATATATTATTTTCGATTTTAATGTTGCGTGGTAACAGGTTTGATACATTAGATGTTTTATTTGTCCTGTCGTCAAAGCATACAAGCTGAATTACTGTATCATCAAAACAATTTACGTAAAAAATATTGTTAATTATGCTTATGTTTTTTATACCAGAATCCCTAAAGTTTGTTGCGCTACCAGTATCATTATCTCGCATTTGTGTTTTTATTGTTAATGTTAAAGATCCCACTTGAGATTGTTCACTTCGATAAAAAATGTTGGAGGATACTATAACATTTTGAGCGGAAGGATAAAGGTCAATATCGTCTTGTGTGTTATTTATAAATTTATTTCCGGTTATAATACCTCCATCTACCATTGGAGCATGAATAGGTTCAGATGAATTATTAATTGGTGTTAATTCCATATCAAAAAAACAATTTGACACAATAAAATATGTACAATATCTAAATTGTAATCCAGTATTATTTACTTCGCAGTTATCAACTATAACATTTTCGACGTTATTTGCTAATAAATTAAATGCATAATAGTTGCAGCTATTTAAATAACTAAATTTACAATTTTTAATTTTTCCTCCAGGTGCTCTTTTTTGTATTAAGCCGGTTTTTACACCGTCTAAATAAGACTGTATCCCAATCTGCAATATAGCAGTTGTATCAAGCGATGTATATCCATCATTAATATCTGCTATTAAAACACTTTCATCGCACACAAAATGAATATCAGAAACTTCTGTATACCCAATCGATGTTATATTACCGCAAATTATAGTTGTTTTATTTTTTCCACATCCCATCAAATATAAATTTGACGTTTCGTTTAGCTGATTTATTTTATAAGTTTTCGCCCCTAAATATAAAGGTAGTCCGCTATTTATAGCGTCGTGAAAAGCATTGGTATCATCTGTTACACCATCACCTTTTGCACCATACATTTCAGGTGTTGCATAGTACGTAATTGCTGCCAACTGCGACTCATCTGCTTCAAATCTTTCTTTCAAAGATGCATATGTCCCCCGGCCATATAATACTTCGTTGAGTAGCGCAGTATAGGCCCCGAGTGTTAATGTCTCAAACCATATCCACTCTGTACCATTGCAACGATATATTTTACCGTCATTAAGTGTTTGTGCTGTCCACTTTGTATTTGTATTTCCGTATGTTGTTTCCAGGTCTTCAAAGGTAGATACTGGATTTTTTAATATAATAAATCCACTGTTTATCATTTCGTTAAATTCAGTTACTCTTGCTGTTTCTGCATCTGCTCTTGCGACTTCAGCGCTAACTCTTTGTGGTTCGTTTTGTATCACATCGTATAAAATATCAGCGCCTGGTGCTTGCAGAAGTGAATGATCTGATATTATAGAATTTGTGATGTCTACTGGTATATTTGTACTACCGATATCTTCATCACTATCTGAAATTCTGATTTCTATTGTTCCTTTTCCTGCTGCCATGCCACTCTGAAAAGGTATATTGTATACTCCGAGTGCTGCGCTAACTGCTGTACCAGTGCTTGTAAAAATAGTACCTGTTTTGTCTTTAACATACATTTTTACAGTATATCCGGTGCAATCATATGTTTTTGAATTATCATATATATGTAATTCCAGACCTCTTGAATTAACATCTTTGTTGTTCAGAAAAAATGTTTGCACTACTCTTTTATTAATATCAAGATTTAATAATTGATATCCGATAGAATTTAATGCCATATTAATGCCTCCTTAGCCTTCCAGTGCTGATACTCTTGCCTCAAGACTTGATATTCGTGATCCTACAACTTCCATGCCAAAATTGTAAGCATATGCTGTAACATATTCGCTTAAATCAATATTTGACGGATATGTGTAACTATTTTTATTTGCTGTTGTAATTGGTGTTCCACCATTTAAATTATCAATATAAGCCGGCTTTTTAAAGCTAAATCCTTCCGGATTTTGATCTGTAGTATTTCTGCTAAATATCATTCCAACTTCGATTGATGTTCCTGCATCAGGATCAGTTGAGTTTATAAATCCTATCATTAAATATTCTGCTGCCGCACTTTGTAGGAGCCCTACTCCGTTTGTATTATTTGTTTTATTAACAACTGATGCTATACTTCCTAAATATTCATTATTCCCAGAATAATGGTTATATAAATGCAATCCATTGTATTTAAGTTTCATTGCAAGATTTAACTCGTTATATAAATTAATAGCAGCAAGTGTGTTATAGCTTGATAATCCGTCTGATCCGATTATCCATCCACCAATATTACCTTCCGAACTTTCTATTCTTCCTTTTAGATAACAATCAATTGCTTCTAGTACTCCTGTTGATAAATTAAATTTTGCACCTTGTGTAATTTTCCCATTGCTATCCACCTGGTAGTTATCAGAAATCAAAAGTATTGTTGTTAATGTACCTGTATCCATGAAATCAGCTACTATATGGCCGTCTATCGTCATAGCCGTACCGTATGGACCGTTATAACCGTTTCTCGAGAAACCTATACCATCATTGTTTATTCTCAGTACGTCCTGTGCTGTATTGATATCCTCTGTGTCCATAATTAATATTTCATACGGCTTTCCATTTGGATACCGCCTTATTATGACGTATCCGCCCTTGTTCCCGGTAATTACGTTGGTAGCATGATCAATTGCGGTGTCTGCTGCCTTAAATTTTGATTGTATTTGCTTTACGATATTGTCCGTACTGTATGATGTTACTGATTTAAAGTCCCCTAACTCTATGAATGCGTAACGATCTTTGATACAATCGTATTTGTATTTTATTACTTTTGCTTTTACATTGATGTCAAGGTCCGGCACATAGCAGGTTACTATATCGTATAGATCCAACTGCTCCAGGATTGCATAATTTTTGTACTGCTCTGTTTTTGATAGCTCCACGAAGTCTATTTTATAATTGATTACCGGCTTATCTACGTTGTAAGTCTCGTATAGATCATTACAGTAATTACGCATGATAGTGTAGATTGCATCCATTGATAAAGCTTTTTGCTCATCTGTCAGATCTACGCGCTGCTCTTTGATGATAGGATTGGCATACTTATTAATTAGTGGACTATCGACGTATTTTTCCGGAAGAGCATATACCTGATCGGAGTTTCCCAGGACTACCGTTGGATATAATCTCGTAACGACATTTGACTCATCACTATCATCTTCAATTCCAATTAAATTCTTACCCATTCGGATATCATAGCCTCTATCATATCCCTGATCTTTAATTTGGATTGTGAAGTTGTTTCGGATTAGGCAGCCTCCCCATTTTGTAATTAACCCATCCTGGCCTAATATTGCAAATACAGGGTTGGCCCTTACAAAGGATGCTGTATTGTTGGCTGTGATGTTGGAGGATCCGGTAAAGTCATGTGATGTCTCTGCATTGCTTAATAAGCCTTTTATTGCAACATCGCAGGATACCCCGGAAGGAGCATAATTTATTACAAAATTGCTCATGAGATCATAAAATATCTGTGTTGCATATATTTTTTTACCTTTAAGTGTCTTTGTCCTGCGGTATACCCGGAAGAGCTGCTCACCTCTCGGTGTTGGAGCTTTTATGATATCTCCATTATCAACCTGTATGGTTTTAACCAATTCACATTCCAGTTCGAACAATCCATTTTGCTCTTCAGTTACATAACAGGATATTGGTGATAAAACGTATTTATTATGATCAAAATATGTTTCTGTTTTATCAAATTTTCTTATCATTATAGTTCCCTCCAGCGCGGCTTTATCTCAATACTTGTTACGGTCCCTGACCATTCTATATAATTTGCTCCCGGGATTAATGCCGGGAAATTACCTGTCATTTTATCTCCCTGGTTGAGTGTATCTTTATAGACTATTTTTAATTCTGTGTCGATTTCAATGTATGAGTTTATTTCGGTAAAGGAATAAATCGTATCATTTATTGTCAGATCCACATTGCCTGAGCCTGTGATTTTTATATATGGCTCTGAATAAACGGTACCCGGATTAAATATAGTGCTTTGTGTTGTTATGAGAATAGGAATGTCACCGCTGTCCAGATAAAAGAAAGGACTTACTTTAAAAGCTACATTAAAGCGGTCAAAAAGCCTTGATAGTTTTTGCACTTCAAGGCCTTTTAATATATCCGCTATAAAATATCCATCCCTGTCAATACTGGTTCTGAGCTTTCCTCTTCCGGCCAGCCATGCATTGACAAGCTTCATCTTTTCTTTGTTTTTTACGGTTAGTTCGATTTGTCTGATATATGGTTTATATGTGTTGGTATGTATGATGAGGTTATCGTTACGATATGGGATTTCATATTCGTCAACCTGCTCTTCCGCCCGCTGTCTTCTTCCAATATCGGAAACGGTCAGCCCGAATTCTATGTTTGTTTGATCCTTAAACTCGATCCAGGACAATCCCACCACCTCCATATACTTTTCTCTGTACTTCGAATGACATTTGATCTGTTATCGTATTGATATCATCACTTGTATAGTTATTAAAATTACCAATTTGTATCGGTGTTTGTAATATTATTTTTTGTGTGCTTCCTATATAATTTGACAAGTTATTACCACTTACCGGGCTGACGGCTTTATTTATTGCATAACTGCCGGCTATTTGATTTTGTACGTATTGGTTTGATGTATTTAAAGATTGCAAATTGTATGACTGTAATCCTGAGGTTAATCCCTGCGCTATGCCAACTCCTGCAGATTTTGCTTTTTCAATGAGTTTTTGCAAAGATTTTTCGATTATGCCATTAAATGATTTTAGCCTATCCGTAGTATCTTTACTTGACATTTCGTTTTTCATTGATTTTGTCATATTTTCAACTATTATTTTTCCATCGTCTGTTACTGTGGATTTCAAAATTTCAACCGGCGCTTTGATTGATGTTCCAAGATCTTTCATGGCTTTTTTGTATTCGTTGTAGTAGGTTGTCAGATCTGTATTGGCCTGATCTGTTAATTCTTTTATCTTGGTACTGGTTTCCTCTTTTAGTCCGGATAGTTCATTTATTGCCTGGTCCTTTGCAATTCTGCTTTTTTCTCTCCATAGGTTGACGTATTGATTAAGTTCGGATTCAGATAAGGTATTTAGAGCGGCTATCTCACCGGCGGCACTCGGTCCGAGCTGTTCCAATTCTGATATCAATCCGGTGTCTATGCCCTTAAGCTTTAAGTTATTTAGATTAGTTGTCCAGTTTGCAAGTCCGGTAACCTGTCCCTGCAGATTGCTTAATAGATCCTGTCCTGAAACCGAATTAGCAGAAAATGAACTAAATAATCCCATTGAGCTTGTGATTTCGCTTGTTCTGGATTTTAAAGCTTCATTGTATTTTTGATTTGCATCTTCGATATTTTTTACCAGATCTTCTTGTACTTTGACTGCGTTATCTTTATATGTATTGAGTGCTTCTGTCTGTTTTTTAAGTAATTCTGCTTCTTCTTCCTGCTGCTTTTTCTTGGCAGAGAGATATTTCTCATCGGCATCATACCGGGCCTGTGTGCCTTTTGTTATTTCTTTTCTGATCTTATCCCAGTATTCTATTTCATCTTGCACTGACATGGTATGCCATACTTTATAATTATCAAGCTTTGTTTGCGCGTTTGAGTAGATTTCAGCATTAAGGCTTTTTTCTTCTTCTTTTGCTTCTCTTAAGGCATTCAGATATTCTTTATCAGCATCTATTCTTGCCTGGGATCCTTTCTTAAATTGCTTACGTACTTCATCCCAGTATGCTGTTTCTTCGCTTAACGAAACCTTATGCCATACTTTATAGTTATCCAGTGTTTTTTGTGCCTTGGATAATATGGCATCATAGATCTCATCCATTGATTTCTTGGCCATTTCTTTGTTGTTTTTTACTCCTAATACAAAGCCCTCAATGGTATGTTGTGCGATCATTTCAAAGACTTTTGACGGGGAATGTATTCCGAGTGTTTTATTTGCATCTTTTATTACTTCTTCCATTGATCCGCTCACTGTGGCAAGCATATGGGAAGAATTATCATTAAAGCCTTTTGAAAATCCATTAGCTGAATTTTTACCGGAATTATATAACTCGGTTTCGGTTGTTTTTGTAAGCTCTTTGATTTTTTTCTCAGTGTCATCTTTCAATCCGGATAGTTCGTCGATAGCTAATTTTCTTGCTAATTTTGACTTCTCTTTCCATGTGTCGTTGTATTTCTTTAATTCGGCATCAGATAGCTTATTAAGCGCATTTATTTGTGAGGCTGCGCTTGGTCCCATCTCCTGAAGTTCTTTCAGCAATCCTTCGCTTATACCTTTTTTGGCAAGTGATTGCAAATTCTTGGCCCAGTCTCTCATGCCCTGAACCTGATCCTGCAGGTTTTTCATAAGTTTTTTACCGCTTACGGAAGTATCTAGTGCAAATTCATCGAATAGTCCCATAGCCGTTTTTATATCTTTGGTACGGTCTTTTACAGCGTTTTTATAGGTATCGGTTAATTCTTTTATTGCTTTTTTAGATTTTTCATTTGCCTTAACTGTTTTATCTGAGGTTTCTTCAATGGTGTTTCCGAATTCATCGATGGATTTTGTGGATGCATCTATATCTGAGTGATTTCCGATATATTTATTTGTACTATCCCATTGTTTTCCCAAGTCAGCTATATCATTTTGTGTATTTGATATATCATCATTGGTAATTCGCATTTGATTGGATAGGTTAGACATATCATCCAGTACATTTTTATTTGTTTTAATGTATTCTTTTTGAGAGTCAGATAGCCATACCCATCCTTTTGCTTCTAATTCCATTACTTGATTATTTATGGCAACCTTAGAATTAAACTCATCTGTTAATGTGTTGATCTTTTCTTTTGCCTCTGCCAGCCTATTTTCAGCTTCGTATTGTTCCTTTGCAATGTTTTGTAGATCTGCCTGAGCTGCTTTTACTTTTGCATATTCAAGATTTGAGTTAATGAGTTTGTCAACTTCTGACTTTTGCTTATTAAGAAGACCCGTCTGTTCGTTAATTGACAAATTAAGCTCTGGCATTGTCTGATTTAATTGGTCTACAATAGATGACATCTGAGCTTTTTCAGCGTTTGATTTGATCTCTTTGTCTGATAAATCATATAAGCTATCGCTTAATTTTTTTATTGCTCCATATTCTGAATCTATGGATTTATTATTATCGTTTCTCGACTGAATACTGCTTTTGATGCTTTCATGATAATTATTGTTGGCTTCTTCGGCATCTTCAATTTCCTTTTTAAATTCATTTGTTGCTTCACTGGCAGCTCCTGTTGATGTTTTATATATTAACATCCCTGCTGTTAAAGCTCCTACTGCGGTAGCCAGTATTCCTACCGGACTTAAATTTTGAGCAACATTTAAGGCATATTGTGCTATTGTTGCTGCTTCTGTGACGTTTTTATATGTCTGCCATCCTTTAATAGCTAAATCCATACCCGTCTGTATAGCCGATCCAGCTTTAAATGTTGCCATTGCTGCGGCAATGCCTCCAATACCTCCTGTTATATAATTTGCATTATCTATTATCCATCCAAGTCCATCAACTGCAACATTTAAAGCGCCTCCTGCAAAATTTCCGAAGCTTCCATCCATTTCTGTAATTTTATCTGTAATTTTATCTGCTGCTTCGGTAAATGCAGGTGCCATTTCTGCACCTATTTTTCGCTTTGCAATATCGCTGGCCTGAGTAAATCTTTGCAAAGCATCATCTGCAGCTCCTAATGAGTTTAATGTCTTATCATCCAGGATAGCTCCCATTCTTTCAGCTTCCTTGGTAAAGTTGGCTACACCTTCACTACCAATTGAGATTAATGGGTTTAGCTCCTGCGCTGATTTACCAAATAGCTGCATTGATATTGAGTCTCGCTCTGTTTGATCTTTTACGTTTTTCAGTGCGTCTATAACATCCCAGTAAACATCTTCGGAATCCCGTAGCTTACCGTTACTTTCTGTCACTTCGACTTTTAACCGTTTATAGGCATCTGCATATTTTGCAGATCCACTTTGAGCATTTGACATTGATTTGATGTTTTTGGCCATGCTCTTAGTCATATCCTCAAGTGACACGTCTGTTAACTCAGCCATATAATTATATGCTTGTAATTTATCTGTGCTTATACCTGTTTGCGTTGATATAGTCATCATATCATCCGCATATGCGGCCGCGTTGGTGGCAAGATCTACAACTCCTTGTGCTGCATTTTTGGCAGCATTTCCAAGTGATTTTACACCTTCTATAATTGCCTGGCTTGCGAGGTTTGCTTTAAGTACATCACCTAAATCCAGAGTATCTTCTTTGACCGATTTTATTTCTTTTCCGAAGTTATCAATTGATTTTGCTGTACTATTTGTGGATGTTTTTGCTTCATCCAGATATTTTTTATTACTGTCTAATTCTTTATCCAGATTATTGAGATTAACATAGGCATTATTTAACTTGATCTGCCAATCTTGAGACTGTTTTGAGCCTTCTCCATATTGTTTATTGGCATCTTCCAATGCCCCTCGAAGAGTCTGAAGTCTTTTTTCCTGCTCTTCGTGCAGTTTAAGTAACACGGTGTTTTTTGCTCTCAAAGCTTCTATCGAGTTGGCATTACCATCAAATTCAGCTGATACTGCTTTGAGTTCGCTTTTTAATACATTTTGTGATTTGTTTATTTCTGATATTGCTTGTCTGTATTCTTTTTCTCCCTCTAGTGTTATCTTTGCTCCTATATTTGCTTTACTTGCCATATAATTCACCGCCTAAAATGGTATTACATCATCTTCTTTTTTTTCTACTATTCCATGATCTTCCTTATATTCTTTATATAAAATAATTATTTTTCTTATTGTCATTCTCCATGCTTCTTTTTCACTAGAATTCAACAATACTTTTGCTATATAAAATAAGCGAGCAACATTTATTTTTGTTGCTCGCTCTTCTGGTTTGGGATTTCTTCCTCTATTTCATTTTCATCTGGTTCTGGTAGTGAATTTGTATAAGCTTTTAATACTGCCATTGAAATAATTCCTATATTTTGTAATGATATATTTCTTCCTATATATTTTTCAGTAACCGGCTTCCATTTATCTTCATTATGATCATTATGTATTTCTACATCTTCATTAATTAATGCAGTTACTATATATTTTAATATTGAAAATGATTTCCTTCTTGACTCTGGATCTAATCCGAATACTGTATTTATGATTTCGTTAATTGATAAATCGTATTTATCCTGAATTTGCTCTACTGCATTTAGTGTAAATAGAAGATGCCTTTCGGTACCATCAATATTAATCACTTCTCCCACCGGTCTTAATGCACTCATATATACCTCCTAAAATAGGCTGCCACTTATATGGCAGCCTATAATTTGCTGACATTTTTATGTTGTTTTTACTACAATTATTTCTGTTGTTTGCGACTGTTTACCAACCTCAAAAGCTACAATCTTAATTTTCTTGGTTCCTGCTGATGTCATTGGTATCGAGCTAGAAGCTGATCCACTCGTTAACGTCTGTGTAAGCACATCATCTATGTAGAGTAAAATGGTATGATTTGCAGCCGTTGCCGATACTGTGAATGATGTTCCGGTTAATCCGCTAAAGGTATAATATCTATTTGATGCACTAAATGACGGTGACAATGTTCCACCGGTACCTGTCATTGATAATGCTGTTAATCCTCCGGATGCAGAAACCGGGATACCTGCCAGCGTATTAAGCCATGCTTTTGCATCAGCTGCTGAATCAAATACTTTTATATCTCTTAGCTTTTCATTTACGGCAAACATACCTTTTCCTTCGATAGTTGGCATCAGGAATTTTA
Organism: Bacillota bacterium; assembly: GCA_023418475.1. Classification (GTDB taxonomy): domain Bacteria; phylum Bacillota; class Clostridia; order Lachnospirales; family Lachnospiraceae; genus Mobilitalea. The sequence continues at coordinate 48,889 of JAEZZO010000076.1, read as the reverse complement.
TTTTTTCTCCCTGTGCTTCTGCCTCATCGTCCGGTTCAGAATAAATCATTTTGTAAAACCAAACGGCAGCATATTTATATACTCCGTTTATTTTTACTTTTGTATATAATCCATGTCCCACGTACGGAGCAATATCATTTTTTCCAAGACTTAAAGTTCCGTCGTTATATTGCCTTCCAAGTAGCAACGCTTGTACTTCAAGGCTTAATTCGTTTAACCCCAATGTTTCTGTAACACCTGTAACGGAAAGATCATATTCATCTGCCACATCATCTGCATCTACCCTTGCATCGTTTTTGTCATATTTCAGTGAATACTTGATAGCTTTGCTCATTACTGTGCCATTGCTATAGGTAGGTGATCCAGTTAAATCATCATATATAGCGAATATCGGATATGCTAATCCTACTTTTTTCATTTTTATTCCTCCACTTCAGAATTGCCGTCGATTTCGCATTCAAATACAATATGCTTTTTATCAGTATCTTTTTCATATGTATCGAATGGTATCTCCGGATAAGTAAAACCCGCTGCGAAGAGCTTCGATCGGATTTGTTTTTTTAGATTTAAATAATTATAATCTCCCGGGCAGAATAGATGTATTTGTAATGATGCAATATCTTCCTGCGGTGTATCGTCTGCAAATAGTTCTCCCCGATCATCTGTGTAATTAAATACTATGTATGTATTTGATAATCCGCTGTATTTTAAATGTTTTATGTTGGGTGTATCTGGTGTATCATTTGGTATGATTGGAGTTAGAGTATCGACTATTAATTTATTGACGTTCAATCTTTACTTACCTCCTGATTATATATATCCTGCATTTTTGCTGTTACTGCAGGTTCCGCATCTTTTAGCGCTTTGGTCAATACCGGAGTGGGTGGCTCAGTGCTTGTACCATATTCCATATAGACGAGTTTTTCAGCGTTACGCATTGGCTCTTTTCTGGTTTTTGTTCCTTCTTTTGTTATGTATATGTCTGACTCTCCTGTTGGAAATACTGAGGTATACCAGCCGTATTTATTTTTTGATGGTTTACCGGCTTTGATTGATTTATATAGATCACCTGTTTGCTTATGCTTTGCAACTTCCTGTTTTACGTGTTTTTCTAGAATTGGTGATGCTTCGATAAGTATTTTAGGTGCTATTGCATCGTAATTTGCTAATCTTTCAAGCTGTCTGGTAAGATCCTGGTCGAATTGATAATCAAATTTACCGATATTATCACCTTCCCAACGTTAAGAGCATTTTTGATCCGTCCGGCGAATAGCTGTCTGTGATGTTGTATACTGCATCATCGATTGATACTTTTGTTGCGTATTCCGGCATGTGATTTACGATGTGTTTTGTCAGTTCCCAATCTTCTTTTCTGATTTTGAGTATTGATAAAGGATGTACACCGGATTGCATGGCAAGGTATTTCTGAGTGTATTTTACAGATTGCATATTTCCGAATACTTCCGTTTTAACCGGTGTATCTATGTCGTTTCCTTCTCCATCATCTTGTTTTGTGATGTAGATTAGATTTGCAATTACATCATTCACTCTATTCACCTGCCAATGCCAAAGATATTTTTAATGCATCATAAGCCTTTTGAAACCGCTCTGCATTTTCTTCGTATCCAAAGTTTGCTTTGCAGTATAATATAATTGCCCTGGTTACTAAAGCATCCGGTGTATCCGTTAATTTGGTTGTGCTTACTCCTGCGAGTTTTAAATCAAGTTTACAGGCTTCAATTAGCGGATTTATTTCAGCTGTATCATATGTTGTGCTGGTTATCCTCAGGTTGCCTCTGATTGTTTCTATCAGCGTCATAGGCAGCACCTAAACAATAAAGTAAGCGTCTACTACTTTTCCGGAAAGAGATGTGTTAAGTGTGATTGTATTGCTTTCAATGGCTGTTTCGCTTGTTGCAACGGTTGGTGCTGTCCCTTCCTTTTCGTTATCAATAAATGCTTCTAAGCAGGTGTTATGTGCAAGCTTATATGGCAGCCCTAATTTTGATCCGAAGCCTATTGCGGTTGTTGCTCCGGTACCGTCGTGCGGCGGAATGGTTATCTTTGTGACTGTCTTAAATGCTTTGTTTCCGGTTACGGTCCCTGCGGTATCGGCTGTAAATGCTGGAAGTGTTTCCGTGATTACATCACCGTTGTAATTTGTACCTTCGACAATTACCTGTACCGCTTTAATATCTCCGGTGGTGCCCCCCGCGGTTGCTGTAATATTTCTTGGTACAGATGGATTTGTAATCCCGGTTGTTAAGATATCGGATGCTGCTGTAACTCCACCTGTAAAGTTAACTGCTCCTGTTTCTCCTGTGGCTATTGCTGCGCTATTCCAATTGCCTCCTGCAGTACAGGTAAATGCAGTTACCGAAATTTCGGATACTGCTGTCAGCGTCCTTATTGCTGTCTGAATTAATGTGGCGGTGTTTTTTGATGCTGTAGCGTTTGCCAGTGCGATTGTGATTACTCCTGTGGTATCGTTTTTTGATACGGCAAGAGTATCGTTTGCAGCTGTGGTCAGTAATATTTTTAATATATTGGGATCTTCTCCTAAGGCGGCGGTCGCTGTGACGGTGAGTGTATCTGTCGACGCAGATCCTGCTTTTACGGTGCATGCTGCTGCCACGTTTACGGCCGGACAGGTTCGTGCTGCATGTATACCGTCTGTGTCTGCGCCAACGGCATCTTCGGCTTTGATTTGGATATGAGCTAAAAATGCTCGATCTACCGGAATTCCTTTGACATCTGTCATTAATCTTTGATTTTTTGTGTCATATGGATATAACTTCATATTGCCCTCCTTTTCATATTACCAGCGGAACTTAATCCCGCTGGTAATGACATTAAGCTTTTCAACTCTTACTTAAGCTTTTTTAACTCTTACAAATCCTTTGTATGCTGCAACATTTCCACCGGCATATGTTTCTCCGGCATAGCATGTCATTCCCTGCTTAAATTTATAATCTTTAGACATTTCAACCGAAATGTCAGAGAATATAGGCATTTCATAATACTGAAGTACTCCGTATGCCATACAATAGGTACCTGAAGCTGTACTTTCTTTTGACAGAGCCGGGCAAGCACTATTAATTATATAGTTTACTGAGAAGCTTTCATCACTTGAGATTGTTCCTGTATTTCCTTTGGTTACAATCTTGTACAGTTTCTTACCATCGCTACCTCTGATTGCTGCAAATGCCGATAGATCATTTTTACTTAAGATAAGATAAGCTGCAGCTTCAACATCTTCATCTCCACCATAACCGAATACAATAGAATCCAGTGTATCAGCATCAATTTCTTCAACCTCAATATCGCTATCTGCCGGTATTACTTTTTCCGGTGCCTTGAAAATTCCGGTAAAATGTCCTGCTTCTCCATCTCCAACCATAATTTCTCTGGACAGTTTTTTTCTAAGTGCTTTTCTTACGGTCAGAGAACACATTGATTGATAATTTACGTTTGGAAGCTTTGCCGTTTGTTTTGATATTTCCGTATAGGCTGTGATTGCTGTTTTAGCAATCGTTACATAGTCATATACCGGATCTGTGTCATGATAGCTCTGTCCATCAGTAGTGTATGCACCTTCTTCTGTAAGTGGCTTTTCAAATCCTTTTGTATATGTTTCTCCATTCATCATTGGAGGTGCATAAACCAGATCGACGATTGAAGAAACTTCGTTGAATGTTGGATTCAAAGTATCGCTATACTGATTTGGTATTACAAGTCCAGGTGTGTCGATTGTAATAGATCTTGCTACAGGTAATTCTCCCATCGAAAATACAACTGCTTTACCTTCCTTAAGATCTTTACCTCTTTTTTCAAGCTCCGCTGTTCTTGCAGCTCTTTGCTCATCTCCGTTGTTTGTTCCGGTCGATTGTCCTCCAAATGCAGCAATCATATTTAATGATCCCTGTGGTACCTGTGCAGCTCCTCTTCCTTCCGGTGTTGCTCCTGGTATTTCTCCCAGTTGCCCTTCCGGTGTATCTTCCGGTAACTCTGCAATTGCAGCTCTCATTTCTGCGATTTCAATATTTAATTTATCAAGATCTTCTGTAATTCCTCTAAGCTCTGTTACATCTTCTGATGCTTTTGCTTTATCTCCAAGTTCTTTCTTTCTGGCTTCCATTTTTGCCAGCATTGCTAAAAATTTGCTTTTCATGGTCAAATTATCCTTTCATTAAAATCTCAGTTTTTAGTTTCAATACTTCCATTTTTCTCTGCTCTGTAAGCTCTCCAGCTTTAGCCCGCGCACTATCCAGTACGTTCTTACAACTATCCAGTTCTGATTGACTACGAGCATTTATATCAGTGCCGGGATTAGCCGGCATGGATACCGCACTTACTTCGTATACTTTTGCAATATCTGTGATTGTCCTTTGTGGTTTGTCTGTATCAAGTCCTGTCCATTCATCCTTGCGTACTGAAAATATATATGACATTCCGTTCATATCCCCGCGCTGAATAGATCCGTATAGAGCTTTTGCATCGCTATTGTTTTCAATGTCCAGTATTGCTCTAGTGTTTAGACCCTGATCATCTACCTGAAGCTGCAGAGTAGAATTTGAATTATTGTTACGACTCCTTGCAAGTGGAAGCTTTTTAAGATCATGGTTAATACTGAAAAGTACATCTGTAAAATCCGTTTTATCAAATGCTCCTCTTGCAATTGTTTCTGTATACCACCACATATCATAGATTTGACCGAATACAGCTGCATGTCCTTCTACTGTGTTTCCGGTTTCATTGGCCTGTAAATCAGGCATGGAAAAAGCCCGCAGTTCCTGCGAGCCATTTTGCGGTTTCTTATTCATTTTATTTAGTTCCTCCTTCTTGATTTGTTTTTGTGTTTCCTAAAGCCTTTCCCAATTGATAAGCATTGATTAATGTTGTGTCAATATAGTTTAGACTGACCATTCTTACATCTCCTTCTGGATATGGTTCAATTCCGAACAAAGCAAGCAGATCATTATTTGTTAAAGCTCCACGATTTCCAAGTCCGTCCATAATAGCCATCTTATTCTGTATGCTCATAAGTTCCAGTTTTTGTTGATAGAATACAATTTCATTGTTAAAATTTTGTTGCTGCTGTGAAAATAAAACGCTTGAATATGCCTGTCCCATTTCTATTACAATTGGTTCTAATGTTTTATTGTAAAATGCCTGGTATTCATCATCTGTATATTTTCCGTTTAGTATCGGCAGCGAAACACCAAACCATCGAAGTATTTTATTTTCAATGAATTCTAGAGTGTCCTTATCGATTATTTTCGGATCGATATTAATTGATTGATAATCTCCTTTAAAATCCCCTGTTAATATGCCTGATGCACTTTCTGCAATCTGCTGCTCTAATTTTAATCTTTGCTCTTTTTGCTTATCATCTTCCAGTGTTGTATTTAATTTTAAGATACCTCTTATTCCTAGACTTGCAGTTAATGCTTTTGCGGTTCCTTGCATCAAGATATCATTAATTTCAACTGTCTTTGCCAGTGAACTGTTTTCGGGTTTTCCACTTTTTCCTCCACCCATAAAATCATTGACAGAGTATTTTTTTCTCAAGTGAACAATATCCGAATATGGAAGTGTACATGTAAATCCATTGTAAAAAGTGAATTTTACGAATAATGTATTTGTATTATCCATAAGCCATTCTGTCTGTGTTGGATATAACGGCCAGAATGCTGTATAATCTCGGCTTAGATTACCTCTTGCATCTTTTACTATATTAAAAGCCGGATAGATGAAAGAATTATAATCAAGATATAATGCCCATATTGTCTTTTCTATGAAGTCCTTTGTTGTCATGATAGGATTAGGCTTAAATTTAAACAGTCGGTTGATATTGTCTCCAGTAAGATTAATCATTTTACCTGATGGATCACGTCTTATATGCTTTGGTTGTAATTTTGAGCATTCCGATGCAATACAGTCAATACAGATCTGCACTACATCAAAAGTATAAATATCTCTTCCTGCTTGCGAAAATAGAGGAGTCGTGCCATCCATTAGTCTTGCATATTTCATTTGTTGTGTCTGATTATTTTTGAATAGACTATCCAATAGCATTTATATCAACCTCCATTCACCTGTTTTGTGGCAATATTTGCGGCAATAAAAAAGGCTAATGTAATCAGACAAATACCAATTACTATTAACCCTGCTGCCACGGATATTATTAATACACCTATTGATATAAATGACATTCCACAGATTAGTAATATGACATCTAGCCATTTATATAGATGTTTCCATTTTTCTTTTTTCATCGTTATCCCCCTACATACCGTAAGTATTCATTTTTAAATTGCTGGAAGATCGCTTCGCTTATTATCATCGTAACTCCTCCATCAATTCTTTTTTCTCGTTTGCCTTGTACCTTAACCGGCATGATTAGTCCACGTTTATCCATGTCTAAAGAGATATTTCCAAGGTTCCATTCGTCGATTTCATTTGCATTGTAATTTATGATTTGGCTTCTTAGGTCTGCTTCCAGAAGGTTCATTGGACTTGACATAACTTCTCTTCTCTGAGGTACCTTTTCCATGCAATCATCTCCGAAGATCTCTTCCATCTCCTTTACCCAGTATTTTGCAAGGGCTGTATCGTATCCTATTTTGTATGGTTTTAACTTATCTGTTTTTACCAGATCAACATACCACTTTGTGATCAGTGAGAAATCATTATCATTTCCCGGCGATACTGTTACAAGCCCTTTTTGTTTCCAATCTCGATAATCTTTGCCGTCATCTTTACAATCAAGCTTTGCTTCCGGAATGAAATATTGTTGTTTAAAGTATTTATGTGGATCTCCTGCGCGCATGATTAATGCTCTTGCAGATACCAAGTCTGTTGTTTCTGCAAGGTCCACGGCTCCGATAAAAAAACATCCGGCAAATTCTTTTATATTAAATGTTTCTTTTCTTACGTATATCTCCGGTGCCAGCCATGCTTTTGAATTGTTTTGTTTGATGTTAAAGTCTTTTGCTAAAACAAAGGCACGCGTTGACATACTGATTTTAGCATCTTCCAGCATCTGCCTAACAAATGACCATTTTTTTATAGTACCTAAACCAGGGTTTGATTTAACCCATGATTTTTCATCTTGCCATACTTCTGTTTCTGAATCTTGAGTATATAACCATATACATCTTCTTGGACGATCTAACTCTCCATCAAGTATTTGTCTTGACTCTTTTAGTCTGGCATCTAAATATCCATCATTTACATGGCCTTCCGTTGTTAACTCGAAGTATAATGGTTCGTCCTGCGTAGATAGTGATTGTCTGATCGGCATTACTGAGCTATCATCTTTTAATTCCCATACTTCATCCACCATGCCAACTTTTATATTTTTACCTTCTTTAGCTCCTGTGGTTTTGGCAGATATTTTTTTTACTGATGCATGGTTTGCATAACTGAATTTTCCGCTCCTGATTGGTTTTCTTGGATTTCCAAAACGGATACCATCTCTTATACTTTTTCTTGTCAGACGCTCCAGTGATGGGCTCTGCTCCCTCATTGCATTTATTGCTTCGTAAGATAATCCGGCCTGTTCGTAATTATTGGAAGAGCAAAGTATTTTTGTTCCTTTTTCTCCGCAGAAGAATTCGGCCAGACAGATTGCTGATACTAAAGGAGTTTTTCCGTTTTTTCTGGCTACTAAAAAAAGTATCTCCTGGTGCAGCCTTACCCATCTTCCTATTTCTTCATCATAAATCTTGAAGCTGTATATTGCTTCTATAAATGCTTTCTGAAAAAGCTGTAAAATAAAAGGCTTCCCATCGTAAGGAGCCTCGTATAATTTGCATTTTTCTTCTATGAATTTTATTCGCTTATGTGCATCCTCAAGCTCAAATCTTATATCCGGATTTTCAAAATATGATAGGTACCTATCGAATTCTTTTAATAATTCCTGGCCTATCAATATTTCTTTTCGCTTACATTTTCCTATGTATTCTATTAGCCATGAATGTTCATCGTTGTATGGTATTCCTTTGATGTATGTGCCTGTTAATAAATCAATCATAGGCTAGCTATGACAATTATCTATCGGTGTATAATTCTTTGCATCCGTCCACATCCATGTACCATTGTAATAGACTAAAAATTCTGTTTCATATTTATTTTCAAGTGATGTTCTCACCCCATAAACTGATATTGTCATTTTTTTATTGTTTTCAAATTTATTTTTACCATTTACTTTAAATAAGCATCCCATTCTATCCTCCTATTCAAATTCACTCATATCTTCCTCCAGTTCTATTATATTTTTGGATAATATCCCATTCAGAGTTTTGATAACAACTGCATATGAGTTTAGGTTTTTTAAATATTGCGTAGCTGCAGGTATCGTTTTTTGTAATTCCGGATGCTCTGGATGGCATTTTATTGTGCCGGTTACCTTAAGTATTTTTCGTAATTTGCAGTTTTCGGAATACAGAAATGCAGCTTCATTGATAAGTCCTTCAACCAGTTTGCGCTTTGGCTCTTCAACGTCCTTAAATATTTCTGTCAGCTTATCAAATTCGGTTTGAAAATTTGATTTTTTATCAGTGTTTATAGCATTTTCAACGTTTCCCTTCATTTTTCAAAAACCTTTCTGCAAATTTCAAAATTTTTGCTGTGTGTCTTACAGAGGATTACACTCGGTAAATCCGAGAAAAAATATTTTTAAAGAGAGGGGGGGATTGTTTTTTCTTTTTCATAATCTTTTTGATGGATATTAAAAATACGTAAAGCTCTAAGCAATCCTTTCTCTGACATATTTATTTCTATATTTTTTTGATCATCCATATCAATTCCAGCTTTGCCTATTGGTATTATGTGACACCCACATTCAATACATCTGTTTCCGTCAGCTTTGCTTTCACTAAATAGACTTATGTATCCGCATTCTGTACACTTAAATGCTATATATCCTTTTGACATATATCCCCCTTTATTCGATAAACCTCTCAAACCATTTGTCAATATATCCAATCCATTCAGGCTGTCTTATCTTTCTATCATTGTCCTGGCTTAATCGCTCTATGCATTCTTCTTTTGTAGCCTCGATGTATATTAATTCGGCTCCAAGTTCATCGGCAAGCTGCTCCCGTTTGTATTTTTCCGGATAACCTCCGATGATCCATGCATTGATCCATTTACCATATCTTGTTTTTATATTGTCGAGTAGAATGTCATGTACTGCGAATACATTACGTATCAGCTGATCTGGTTTATCATATATGCTTTGCAACGATATGGCAGTGTAAATTGTGTCCATGTCTACTATCAGATCTCCGCGTTGCATACTACCACGCACATAATCAAGTTTGCCTGAGCATGGAGGACCATAAACCATATAGACTTTACGTTCTGCTTTGCTATATCTTCCATGTCGTTTATTATGGCAATCATGGCAGGTTATTCTTACGTTTTCCGGATTTAATGATATGTTTGCATCGTGTATATTATTGATTGTTAATTCAATTGGATAATGATCTACTTCTATTTCTTTTGGATCAATAATCATTTTACTGCATGTTTCACAAATCGGTTTTCTTTCCTCAATTATTACTTTTCGAAAGTCTCTCCAACGTTTTGATGTATAAAAAGAATGAAGTTCTGAATTGTTTGGCATTAGAAATTATTCCTTTCATCCAGATTTTTCTGATGTTCAAATCGTTCTATTTCCAGCTTATCTTTATTTTGCATGTGTTTTACTCTTGCTTTTTGTTCTGTGGTTAAGAGATCCATATGATCGCTTAACCATTGCATTGCTTTCATGTGATCATGCATTTTTATTTTAATTCCATTCTTACCCATTGATACTTCGCTTAGTAAAGTTCCATCTACCATCCATGCCGGTTTTACGTCAACATAGCTCATTTCTGTGGTCGCTGTCATTCCTTCTTGGTTTGAAAATGTCACTTCCCTTGTCCCGAAATCAACATAATCTGTTATATCTGCAAAGGCAATATCTATGTATTTTTGCACTATGTCTTCGGCTTTTAAAAATGATTGATTAAGCCGTCCTTGCTTAAGTCTATCTATTTCTGCTTTTATACGTGGTTTTAATAGGAGTTTGGATCCTTCTGTATTTGCCACGGCATAACTGCCCTCATAAGCTTTAAGATATGCTTTTGTAGCATTAAAACATTTAATATAATTTAAGCAAAAAAGTCTTTGTTTATCAGTCAGATCAATATTATTAATTACTTGCTCGACTTCTTTGGCAACGGGCTTTACTTTTTTCTTTCTTTTTGCAACGTTGCATTTCTTTTTTGATGTTGCTTTTGGTGTTGCGTTGCTTTTCCATTTATCTCTATTCTTCCAGGACCTAACTGTACCCTCTGGTACATTTAATTGATTAGCTATTTCAATTAACTTTAATCCATTCTCAAATAGTATTTTTGCTTCTTCTTTTCTCTTATCTGGAGCTCTTGCCATGTATCTCCACCTCTTCACACAATCACTGCCCACCCCTGAAATATTTGATTGTTATCCCGGTAATTTTACCAACCAAAAAGGCCGCTTAGATTGATCTCTGTGCGGCCTTTATTATTTATAGATATTACATTGTAAAAAATTATATCATAAAGAAAAGGATATGTACAGGGTGTCAAATCGGGCATTTTGTCAAGTCTATATTGCGTCTGAACCAAATAATCGTACTGCTATTTCATTGATCATTTTATTTTTCCATGTTCTGGCGGTTTTTTCATCAATCCCAAGTATGGATGCAATTTCTTCAAATGTTCTTGTTTCGTCATTCTCGTTAGTCTCAAAGTATCTTAATTGTATAACTTGGAATTCTTTTTTACTTTTAATCTTTTCAATAGCTTTTTCCAGCCTGTCTATATCGTTTTTACTTCGATCCAGTGACTCTTCCCGAAGTCTCAGCATTTCATCCGTGTTCTGCGTTGCTTTAGTTTTGCTGTATCTTACGATACTCCCGGATGATCGCTTGTATAGCATGTCAAAGTATTCTTTTTCATCTGTGACATGCTCTTTTAGTGTTTTGTATCTGTAGAGTAGTTTTTCAGTGTTTTTGAAGGTTTCATCCTTGATTTCTTTCATACGATCTATAGATGATAATTTGCTTATTTTTTCTATGGTTGCTGATACTGTTGACTCTATTAGTATTTTGGTTTGCTGTTCTGCGGTTAATGTTTTTTTACTCAATATAATCCCTCCTAAATCCTGCTGCCAGCGAAGAACATTTAATGATATTTTATTTTTGTGCATTCCTGGCATTTGTTTGTATGCTGATCAGGACATATTTCACAGCTATATGATGTTGCGCTTCTTGTGCTTGGTGGTTTACTTGATGTTTCTATTTTGGGTTGATATCCGGAATAGGTTACTGTTACATTATCATGCCTTATAAACAGAGATGAGATAACTGCTTCCAGTATTGCTCCCGCGATTATTCCGATAATTATTCCTATTGCAAGATCACTCATAGGCTATATGCTCCTTTATTAATTCCTGCTGCCATTATATTTTTCTGATAATTTGCTCCAATCTTGTGCCAGTGAACATTCATGGCAATATTTTTGAAATGGTCTTAAATATTGACCGCATTGACATTTATATCCCATTGTACCTGCCTTAAATGTTATATTTCCTATTTTGGTATCTTTTTCATTTATCATATGCACTGGTTCTTTTGGTATTTGCTTTTTTAATGACTCTATGGCCTCTGCTATTGCTCCTGTAGGTGTTTCCTCAAACATAAAGCTCAATTCTTTCAGACGTTCGATTGCTTCTTGAGGTATCATTTATCTGCACCACCTTTCAATGCTGCTTCTCTGGTGATAAATACGGTTTTTCCGATATCTGATGCTTCAAATTCGATTTCATCAAGACATTCTCCAGTATCACATGTTCCATCGTCCCAAGATGAAGCACTAAAAATTATCTTATCTTCATATGATGAAAAGCTATCAAGTTTATAATCAAGTATTCCAAACACTCCGCTATCATGATATACAACATTTCCTACTTTACACGGTAACTTTAATAATAATCCTTGTTCCTCTGCTTCCCGATAACCAAATAATTCAGCTCTTAGGCTCAATATTTCTTCTCTGTATTCCTTATTCTGCCTCGATAGCAGTTTATTATCTTCCTGTATTAACTGTATTTGATACGGTTTGATTCCCGTATCCTGATAAGCACATAGTTCTATAAACATTTCCATATCTTTGTATTTACGATGTGCTGCTCCAAATCCAATTCTACTTAACTGCTCCATAAATTCTCCTTATTCATGTGTCATCACAGTAAAATCATGTCCACAATTATTACAGTTTTTGCTATCACTGTCCTTTGTATCTGGCTGTAAATTTGTGCTGCCGCAATATGGACAGTAATCTATTTCTCCTGGAAACTCAACTGTATTATACATTGTTTTATCTCACCTCTTCATCTGGGTTAATTTTAATATGCCTACACATAATGCCTACTATAATTCCAGCTACCGCTCCAACGATTAGCCCAATAGCAAATCCCATAAGAATTAGCTCCCTTCTAATGATTTTTTCCACGAATTACATTTGCATCTATTTTTATTTGCTGCCGTCATAATGTGATTAATTATGCACCATACTTTATATGGTTTGTAACCTTCGCTACGTGACCAATAGCAATTTGCACATGTTCGTCCCATAAGGCTTTATCTCCCTTCTGATAAATCTATCAACATATCATTAATACTTTTCTGCCTCCCGGCTTATTTTCTCGTCCTGGATATACCTTTATGTTTTCCTCGTATCTATTGATTACTATTGCATTTTTGTCTTGTCTGCAAAGTATATCAATCATTTCATCTACTGTAACTTCATTTTGATTTTTATATTCGTCAGGACTACGGTGATCTAATCCAATAATGCAATAACCCTTTTTTAATCCAAATTGCGGTGTATTTCTTAATACATAGGTTACTTTTCTTTTTATGCTATATCCGGTATAATCTTCTCCTGTCCATTCCTCAAGGATTAAAATATCTCCAACTTCTACTCCATCTTCATCTTTACGTAACTCAAACGGCTTTAATCCGTCTCTTAATGCTTCGTAATATTCAGATAATACTTTTTTATGAATTTCTTTCATTAATTCCTTTCCGATGCATGAACATCTAATCATCTTTCGTGTATCGGCAATCCGCATACACAGCAATCATATCCATTAATCATATCCCATGTTGGCACAACTCCACCGCAATACTGACAGATATAGTTCTGTTTTTCTTTATTCCATATAGGTGTTTTTGCTAAAGAATTTCTTACCTTTATTGCTTCGTTACTATAATCTTTATTCATATATCCTCCAATCTTTTAGGCGATGCAGGAGCCGGCTCAGATTGTCGCTCCTGCAGCATAATTGTATTAATCCGGCAATATTATTCTTACTATAATTGCCTTGGTCCATAACTTCTCGACTTCTTCCTTCGCTTTTTCATAATCATCATCGGTTCCATCATATTTGCTTTCGGCTATTGCTTCAATCAACTGTTCCTCTGCATCTGGTTCGTCTCTGTATTTGATAATACCTTCTCCATACCATTCATCAATTGCAAATTCCCTGATGCTACATTCTCCGAAAGAAGCCATCCAATAACCGTATTCATCACCACATACAACTTCTGTATCAACCATTGGTATAACTGGTAATTCAGGATTTTCATTCATTAACTTCAATAATTCATTTAACATATATTTTCCTTTCCGCTATATTAGCTATGCGATCTCTGCAGCTATTCTTTCTGATATTGTCCGAATTAAGTCATTTAGTAGCATTGATTGATTTTTGTTTTTGTTAACTATTGACATGATCTCGTGAACAGGAATGTCCATATCTATGTCATGAAGATATTTTCTAACCATTCCTATTTTTTCTGCTTCATTAAGTACTTTAACTTCATGCTTTACTGAAAATCTTCTTAGCAGTGCTTCATCAATCCTGTCTTTTCGGTTGGTAGCTCCTATCACAATAACATCGTTTGGAAGCTTATCAAATTCCTGCATGAGTGTAATTGTCACTCTTGCCATTTCACCGCCTGTTCCGCTACTTGATCCAGAGTCTTCGCGTCTTATACTTATACAATCGATCTCATCCAGCATAAACACACATGGATTAGATATGGCATAAGAAAATGCTTTGTTAATATTTTTTGATGTACCTCCCATATATGAGTCTACCAAGTGTGAGAAATTCATGTAGCAAAATGGCAATTCCGTCTTATATGCAATGTATCTTCCGAATGTTGTCTTCCCTGTCCCGCTTTCTCCATAAAGCAATGTAGAGTTTATGTATGGTATACTCATTTCCATGAGTTTCTCATTAACTTTCTTCATGCGTACTATATTTTCAAAGACTTCTTTTTCTCTGTCTGATAGATAGTATCTGCCCTCCCGGAATGACAATGATACATCTTCCACGGACAGAAGACCTTTCAAATCATACGGGAGTTCAACCATATTAGCTCCTGAAGTCTCTAGTATGGTTTTATATTTTTTACAAAACCATTTATTTTTTTGAGTTTCATCTTCTGTTATGCATGCTACTGCACATTTTCTTGTCGACTGTATATTATTTTCTGCTATTGCTTGTATCAATCTTTTTTGATTATCTGTTAGTCCCATGTTATCCTTTCCGCTTAAAGCTATTTCTGATTAATACTTACCAGTACTGCCATATGCAGCTTCGCTTTTGCCCTTTAACGGCCCTGGTTGCCGTCCGCTTATGGTAACGGCGCACCCGTTGACTTCCTGCTGTTATCTGCTCACCCTCTTTTTTATTGTCTAACTGGTTTTTGCTCCAGTGGTTTATTATAGTGCATTCTCCGCGGCACTCCCCGTGATATGCCGATAGGTCAGCTGTGCTATACTGGTTTTACTGTTATTCCATTTACTTCTATCTTGTCATTAATTTCAATCACCAGGCAGTTCCTTCCGTCTATTGATCTTGTCTGCACCAAATTAGAATGTTCCGGATTTACCTTGATTATAATGTCAGGTGTTGTAATCTCAAAGGTCCTTGTACTTGTGATATTGGATGCTAAAAGCTTTGTATCATCACCGGCCAGCTTGTCAAATAGTTGATTAAATTCTGATATTTTTTCTTCTTCTACTCCGCATTCCTCGAATACGTCTTTCAGCCATTTTTTATCTAAAAGAAGAGGCTCCGGTATTTCTTTCATTTTGTGCTCTTCAATGATATCATTTAGTTTTTCATGGATATTCCTGACTGTTTCATATTCGCATTCTTCTCCAAGTGTTTCTTCAATCAGTTGCTGAAATACTTCTTTTTGTGTTTCAGCTGTCATCGGCAGTTCGCAGCTTAATAACTGGTTTACAAACTCTTTGTTAAGATCCTCCGGATCCTTAGCATAATAGAGTAAGCTATGAATATCGGTGCTCCTATCGTTAAATGCTGGGAACAAAAATCCATTTATCGGCTTGTCAACTACCCAGTCCTGAATACGTTTTTTGATTGAGTTTGTATCGGTATTGTAGCTTAATCCAGGCTTCGATAATTTGACCGGGCATATGGAGCAAAGAATATACTGGTATACTTCGTCTGAAGCATCCTCCATTTGCTGTTTATCCTTGGTTTTCCCTGGGATATCGTAGGCTGCATTGATTAAAAGGATTAGGTAATTGCCGGTATATTCATATGACTGGATTATGCTGTTATAAAATTTATCCAGTATTGTTTCATCTTTTAACTTGCTATCCAGTAGATTGAGAAGAAATGTTTGCTGTCCTTCTTCCAGTTCTGCTGCCTGCGGAAATTCCATATTGATCAGGTTCTTTCCGATGCTCCCGGATAATGTCTTCTTGAAAATTTCAAAGTATTTAAAGGTTTCTTCCTCCGGCATGCTTAAAAATGTTTCGGTAAATTGCGATTTGACGGTTTTCTCTCCGTCTACATAGCATCCGCTTATTTTTGTAATTGAGCAGTTATCATGGGTAAACTGCTTTTTAATCTCTAATATTTCTGTATTAATCATAATTGGCTCCTTTTCTTTCCATTGCAAATTCAGAACACTTGTTCTATAATTGTTTTTACTAAAATATAATTACATGAGGTGATCTTGTGCCCGTATTCGGTTACTATCCAACTACAAATCGTAATACTCCTAAGTCTGGCCAGCCTGTCTGCGTATCCGTTGTATTTAACCCTGCTGGTGCATTTAAGCCGATTGCGTTCGGCCTTGAGATTGATGGTATGCGCTATCGGTATATAATTAAAAGTATTACGTCTACAAAGGATAATCGCGGTATATTCAGCTTCAACTGTACTTATATTGATTTTGGTTTGATTAAAGCTGTTTTGTTGGTGTTTGATGCTGCTAGATGCACATGGACAGTTGGTTAATAACTGGTTTTTGTGGCTATGCAATGTCTTCCCAGCTTTTCCGGAATAAATAATTTAGATTGCTTTATTTCCTTCGGTGTTGTCATGTTAATAAAATCCCAGTATGTAAAGCTTTCTTTATAGCCATTATGCTCTGTCAGGACGGTGGAAGGGTTGAATTTTATTATTTTTGCTGTTGTACAGTTGTGATCTCTTTTCCCTTCTATTTCGATCCTGATCGGTATCTTCTGTCCTTCATGGTATTTTTTCATGACAGTTTCTTTTAATTCTGCTTTATTCATACTACCTCCCGATATGGTTCCGGCCGCTCATGCCATGCTGTCACGTAATCATCAACGCAGCTTGGGCCTCCGCTCCACCAATGTCCATCACCATATTTATAATGCCTTACGTCAGTTCTTCCTTCTCCAAATTCTGCAGTGCATTCATATTCGTAATAATCCTCGGTTAGTGGGTTGATCTTTCCTTCCGGAAGTCTGTCTGATACTGGTATCCATTCTTTGTTTGCTAATAGTGCTTTTTCTATTTTTCTTTCGCCTTGTTCTGATGCATGAAGAATGGCTTCTTTATGCCAGAATGATTTTTCTGCTTCTAGGCTTCTGTTTTCTATTCTTAATCTTTCGATTTCTTTTTCTAATGATTCTATTTTATTTGTTTTCATGGTTGCTCCCTTCTTATATTTCTGCATGCTTTATATAATTTGCATGTGTTACAGTTTCCTTGGCATTTATTAACTATTCTCTTTATTTTTCTTTTACTCACCAATTACTCCTTTCCCCGGAGGCCTCAGCCTCCGGTTATACTATGTTTATCAGATAAGGAGTTTATTGTGATATGTTGTCCTTACCTGTAGGAGGTTTGGTTCTATCTTTTTTTATTGCTAATACCAGCGCGTCTTCTCCAATGTCCGAAGTATCCTCTTTCTGATATTTTTTTCTGCACTTTTCAAGCGTTTTAATTTTGTCATAGCCTATTTGATCCGCTATTTTGTTACTGATTTTTTTACATCTATCTGCATGATATAAATAATTTGCCTCTGCCAGCCCTTCCAGATCATTTTCTATTCTGAATTTATCGATTTGTGATGCATAATCATCCAGTGCATTGCAAATAATGAATAAATCTCCATAGCAGCTCCTGATTGTGGCATCTTTGAATGTACTCATATTTAGATATTCTATTGATACTTCATCCTCCCAACTGCACGGTTCTTTTATCATATCTAGGAAGAAATAAAACACACCACTTTTTCGATCATTATTCAATTGCTACCTCCCATGTATTACCGGTACCTTCTTTAATTGCCTTGATTGATTTAATGCTGCTGCCATTTTTAATGATAATGCTTAATTCCCCTAAGTATTGATCAAAGCATATATTAAGATTATTGTTTGAAGCCAGAACTAAAGTCTTTTCTTTTTCTTCTACCGTTTGTCCTTTTTGTTTTTCTACAATATCTGTTTCTACAATTTCAACGTGTTCTTCCATTTCTGGCTTTTGTTCTGGCATGTATTCTGGATAATCCTCTATGTTCTTCTGCCCTGGTATGATATCTGGTTTCATATCTTCTTCCTGATCTTCCGGATCTTCTTCCTCTACTTCTGCATGGCTTTCGTTTTCGTCAGGTTTTTTCTCTTTTGATTGAGTAATCATAGGCTTTTGTATAGCTTCTTTTCGATCTGGTGTGGCAGGTTTACTATTTAATCCTTTTGCTTCCGGTTTGCTATTTATTTTGATCTCTGGCTTGTTTTCTATTTTCTTTTCTGGCTCTTTCTTTTCCGGTTCCGGATCTGGTTCTGGTTCTCCATAAAAAGCAACCCATGGATCCTTATCCGTCATTTCAAAAACCATCGAAAGATCTTCTGCCAACTCTCCATATGTATATTGTGTGGTTGCTCCTGCGAAACGGTTGTATTTGATGTGATCTTCTTCAAAAATCATAACAACAAATTTGTGTCTGAAGAGTAAGTGGCCGGATGGATTTATGATTTCCGATACCTTTATTTCATTTTCTGGCTTCCATACCTGCGATAATACTGCTGCCAGATCCCCTAAAATGTTTCTTCTGGATTTGTCTCGGAAGAACTCTATTAGCAGCTTTTCTGCATCCGGAATATTGTACTTTTTTTCTTCCTTCGAATCGCGTTCCGATTGAGTATTTTCAACGGTTTGCTCCATGTGCGCCGGCGCACATTTAACTTCTTCTGCTTCCTTTTTTGCCTGTTTAATTTCTCGTATTTCTGCCCTGCTTGTCTGCAGTGTAACCAGCTGCAATTCATCCTCTGATAGAGATAGCATTTCTGTTAATTTGCTATATCCGTACCCTTCATATTGACTTAGCAACTGCGGTCCATTATTATCTGCATATCGATCATTGATTGCAATAAATCTCGATGTGTCCCAATGGTTCAGATTATATTCGGCTTTTGCAAATTCTGTAATGCTGCTATATGCATCTAGTTTATAAAGCTCTTTGTCCCGGATTAGTTTCAATTCGTAACCAATCTCGACAAATCCCTGCGCTATCCTGCTTAATCCTGTTTTAATTTTCTGTTTTCTTTCCTGATAATTACTCACTTCCAGATTGTCCAATTATTTTTCCCTCCTTAACGTACAGTTTATCTCCCATTAGTTTTCTGATAATATCTTCTTTCTGATAAATGCCGGCAATGTTTTTTACTTTTCGAAAGTGCTTGTATATGTACTTTTCTGATTTGTGCAGGATCTTTGCGATATCCTCTATGGTGTATTGCTCTTTATAAAATAGATGATAATATTCCGCCTGCAGATCTCCTTTGTATTTTAGATTGATCTCTTTGCTCATGTGTGGGCTGTTGTTTCCCAGGTGCTCACTGTAGGATAGCTCTTTGATGTTATCTGCAATGTCTAGTCCTCCTTGGCTCCGGAATACGATATGATGATCATGCAATTAGCTTACCTTCTTTTCTTTATTTTCACTTTCATATTGTTTCATTTTTTTCTCAAATACTTTTGTAAATGCCTCTACCTCCGGTGTCATTCTACAATTATTTAGTCCTCTGCATTGTTCTATTTTTTTATTTTTCCATTCCATTGTATAATACGGAACATTAGGTGCTGAATCCTTACGAATAAACAAAATTATCGTTTCCCCTTTTGCTACACGTTCGACATAAGTTCCTACACAATGATGAAGCGTTTGTCCTTCTTTTTTAATATCTTCTCCACTTTTTGGTATAACCAGAATCAGCCCCGAAGCATTTAATTTGAATACATCATTATCTTCATTCTTCTTAAACATTTCAGCCATGATAGCTTCAACCTTCTGCATTCTTTTCTTTGCCTCTCGTTCTTGTCTCTCTTTTTCTTTTGCGGCTGCTTTATCAAGAAGCTCCTGATATTCCTTGGAAACCCTATCATGAACCTTTTTAAAATTCTTTGGAAAATAATTGAATGAATTCGAAAGATCGTACTTAAGCTTTTTGCACCATTCCAAATATTCTAACCAATCATGAGCCATGTTCTGTTTTCGTTCTTTAACCGGATCGAGCTTTTCTCGAAGATATGAATAATTTAATGAGCATCCGCTTCCTCCCCTGGGATATCGTTCTGATTCTCTTTCAATGTATCTAACAATCTTATGAAGAGAAAAAAAACCATTTGACTGCCTAAGGAGATCTGTATTACATTCAAACGTTTCATAATACCTTCGTAATTGGTCTGCCGGCAGTCTAAGATTAATTTCCTGTGCCACCTGCATGAGCCGAAGCATATCACTATTGCCATTAGCTTCTACAAGCACCTTGGTATTAATTTTGCTGATTTTGAGTATTTCATAAATTGTTTTTCCATTTTCATTTAGTCGGCTATGGCTCCTACTCTCAATGAGATCGGATGCAAGTCTGGTCAGTCCCATTTTTATCATCCATTCCATATATGGTGATTTCTGCATCCTACCTATGCCCCATTCATAATGAATTGCTTCACCCGGCATTTTTTCTGATAATATTTCTAATGCCGAGTATTTCATAGGTGTGTTCTTCCATGCATCAGGAAGGTTCTTGGGATATAGTACACACAACCCGCATTGAATTTTATCATTATCATGACACCAACGTTTTTTTCCTGTTTGCTTGTACTCGGTGAATTCGTATCCATCTTTATGAATTTCACCTTTTTCATCGAAATGTATAAATTCTCTTACATATTCAGAAATATACCCACAAGCATCAAGCAGTTTTCCTCTTTCATAATTTATAAATGCATGGAAATAACGAATGATAAAACCTTTTTCGTTCGGTTGAATATACATAATCCATTTATCATCTTGTATTCTTCCTGGTACTTTTCCTAGTGCTCTAAAAGTTATTTCACTTCCGCACTTTGGACATGTTCCTTTGCCTAAATTTTCAACCTTAGTTTCCCTGCGGTTAATGACTACAGTGTTTTTACAGTGTGAGCACGAACCAGTAACAATATCTTTGTTTTTGGCTTTATAGAAAATATACCGACTCCTGCATAATGCTGTTTCCTTTACCCAATAATCAAAATCTTCAGTAACCTCAGTAACAAGTTCCATCTTTTTATCGATTTGGTCTGTCTCCTTTTTGTGTCTAGTATCCAATCTTGCAGCCTTAATCTTATCCTGTAACCTATATATGGCTTCCCATATATTTTTATCATCAGGTTTTATAAATGGTTCAGTAAAATTTTTAATAATAATGAAATCACTATCATATGCAACTATGATTTTTATTTCTTTGGGACTATACCATCTCCATCCGATGATATTATCTAACCCTCCGGTTTTCCATTTAATGTTCTCAACGGTTAAATCTTGCGTAATGTAATCATCTATTGAGAGGAACGTTCTGAATTCTGCTTTCAATTTTCCTAATTTCAGATCCTGTCCTTTAAAAAAGTTTAAAATCAGTAATTTTTTATCTTTGTCAAGTTGGTTTGCTGTAACTATAAATGATGGCCATCCGGCACGCTCCGCTAAATTTATAATTTCTTCATTTGCTTCAGGCCTAGCTATTTTTGAAAGAAGTTTCTTATCCATAGCGTTTATCCTTTCGTGTAATAATTTTTTTCCATCCCATAAATAACCCGGTCCCGTAATCCTCCGTTTTTGCTGCCTAATGCTTTCGTAATTTCTTTTTTACAATGTTCAAAGCATCCTTTCAGACTTTTTCCTTTTTTTCGGATAGCTTTTGCAAAGGTGTCATCCTGGCTCTGTGTCATAAGATAATTAATCATGTCATCCTTCATATCTGCGAAGAATGGATCCGTTATCTCCTTGCGCTCCAGTTCGATCTTTCCGACTGCTGCCATCATGTCATTTGTCAGCTCTGGGATCTCTCCTTCGATATATGCCTGAGCAAATTCTTCATCCAGACCGTTTTCTTTGGCCAGAACAATAATATTCTCATTATCCCCTTCCGCTTTTAATCCTGCTGCAGCCTGGTTAATTTCTTCTGCGGAGTTAAACTCTCCAAATTTATCAAACATTATTTGCATCCTCCTTATATTCTATTTTTTCATGCCTCATTCTTGATTTCATGTACTCTGTATATTGATTACTGGCGGCATATGTAAATGTTGTATGATATTTTCCTACCAGATCAAACAGCTGCTTCCATAGGTCCATATTCTTGGCTGGTTTATTTTTTGCATTTAGTCCCGTATTAATCCATCTGAACCAGTCGTTAGTATTTATTGCCTGAGTGACATGGAGTGAATTTATGATTATATTTACATCGCAGATCTTAACCATATATTCCAGTGCAGCAATACATGCAGTGATCTCCGTTCTGTATCTTGTGGTGCCTGTCAATCCTTCTAAATGGTGCTTTGTTCCGGCTTCTTTACCGTCCTTTATATATACTAGTACAATACAATAAGTACCGGTCCCACTTTTTTGCTTTCCTGTATGATAGGTGTCAATATAAATATTTACCTCCATCTCTTTCCTTTCTTCTATGTTTTATCCAAATATATTGATTAACTGTAATTCATCCAAAGGCATTCAATTCTCGGAAGCGAATTTTCGGCTCTTGCTGGAATGCTTATTTTTTTCCATTCTTTTAAATATCCGTTGTATATATCATTGTCATATCCTGATAACATAACTGGCCCGGTATGTAATAGTAAAGCCTCTAGAAGTTCAACATGATCCCGATCAGACATTTCGTGCTGATACTGCTTCCTGGTGCGAGTACTAAGTACATAAGGCGGATCTGCATAAATTAGTACATTATCATGATTAAATGATTTTATCAGCTCTACCGCCGGCTTATGTTCTATCTGTACCATTTTGAGCCGCTGTGCTACATTCGTAATAACTTCCGGAAGGTCATTCCAGTACCTGACTGCATAAGCAGCTTCTCTGGCATATACATCTTTCTTCCAACCGCATTTCTCACATAATCTAAATCCGTGTCCCATTCCTGACCGAATCAAGAAATTTTTTGCACGTTCTACTTCTTCCAATTCCTCCGGATTTTCTGGAAATGCATTGTTGTATTCCTGCCTGGCATAAGGTGTAAATACAATCTTCATGATTAGTTCTTCCTTTTGTTCTCGTATTACCTTAAAAAGATTTATCACATCATCGTCAAGATCATTAACCGTCTCTATCCTAGACGGTTCCTTATTAAACAGGATCGCCCCCCCTCCGAAATATGGCTCCAAGTAGCTGTGGTGCTTTGGCATATGGTTTATTATCCATGGAGCTATTCGCTGTTTACTACCTGGATATCGCAATAATGTTCTCATGTTATCTCCTTATAGATAAGCTGCCTTGCTTGCTTCAACCGTACCGTTTTGATCAATCACAAATGATTGATGATATTCCAGCTCATTTATGAGGCTGACAATATTATCAAAGGCTTGTCTTAGTTCCAGGTACCTTGTAATGAATCCGATAACCTCCGTAAAAATAAACATCTGCTGTTTCTTCGTGAGCCGTTCCAGCGATTTTATACGTTTTTCCTTTTCCTTCTGTTCATCTGTCCATATCCAATTATCTTCACTTTCGAGCAATGCCGGCATGTCCGTATCTGATAGCATACAAGCTGCTGTATTAAACCATGATATTTCCGCCTTTGCGCAAGCATCCTCTTCATAAAAATCTTTTTCCTTCCACGGAAGGTTGTAAACAAACTTTCTTCTTAATTCCTGAAGTTCGTTATACATATCAGACGCAATGATGCTCATTTCATTGATTAGCTCTGAGTAATGGTCCCAGTACTGGCTATCCTTTTCGTTACCATTGAAACAATAGTCTATAATGCTTTCAAGTCCCTCATTAATGGACCAAAAGTCTAATTTCTTGAAAAATCCCATGTTTTCTCCATCTCCTTTACAGCTTCTTCAAATTCCCTGTTTATGTATGCTGCCGGTTTTCGATCCAGACACCCCTCCTTACATCCTTTACAGTTTTCCGGAATCGATTGTGGCCAATATCTGCAAAATCTTTGTTGGATATCTGAAATGATAAATGTCATTCCCTTTTGCTTAATCATTATTCCTCTTGTGGATCTCTCCTCTGCCGTCTCAGCACCTGACATGTACATTCCTACGCTTAACACTGCTGCGCTTTCTGTTAAAGTTGAATTATTGATTATTTTTACATTTCCCATATTTACCTAATCCCTTCTTCTCATCTGGCAGTATAGATAAAATCCCCCGACAATGTCCGAATAGTAAGGGCTGCAATTTTGAAATCTGTATTTGCCCTTATAGAGATTTTCAAACATTCCAGGAAGCTTTTCCGGTGCCTTTGCCATAAGCTCCGTTTTATTTTTTGTGAGTCTGGTTACTGATCTATAGACTTTTGGTTTCTTCAGGTTACGGGAACCGTACCACCGTTTTGATCCCTTGGGTTGTTTCATCATATACCTGGCAATTCCTTCTAGCCCGGATTCGTCCGGCTGCA
Organism: Bacillota bacterium; assembly: GCA_023418475.1. Lineage (GTDB taxonomy): Bacteria > Bacillota > Clostridia > Lachnospirales > Lachnospiraceae > Mobilitalea. Next base: position 24,591 of record JAEZZO010000076.1, on the reverse strand, counting down.
GTCTCCTTGCTTCTACCCTTCCCTTTCCCCATAGATTTTCTGCTATATTTCGATCCATCTTATTTATAATGATATGATGATGCACTCTGATCTTTTTACTCTTATGCTGCTCCTCTTCATCCACATACTCTATGACATACACATATTTCAACTCAGGCAGGTTATTTTTTTCTCGGTATCTTTTTATCCGTCTTATATAATTCGTTACATCCTTTTTTGCCTGTTTCTGTGTCGGGAGATATTTATCTTCATAAGTTGCAGTGAGGAGAAGATCATCTTTTCCGAAATTTGTATTTGTAATCCTAATGAATTGTTTTATTGCATTTTTTTCATTTAGGTTTGCCTGGGATTCCTTACTGTCCTTTTCCTTATCCCTCCTCGGTATATCTTTACTCTTTTCATATACCGGATATATTTCACTTTCCAGTACCGACCCCGAAATGATAGTCTTTAAAACATATTTGTATCGTTTTCCATAGCTTCTTAATTCTTCAATTTTCTCTTCCCTACTTTGTGCTCCTAAAACAGATCTATCTATTATGTATTTTTGCTGTTCATCAAAATCAATTCCCAGTTTCTTATGATCTTGTTCTTCGGAAAATGCAACTCTAATCTTACTGTCCAATTTGTTATAAATTTCTAAATATTTATAATCTGCATATTTACTCAATCAAATTCCCTCCGTGGTTGCTTCGTTAATACCCATTACGAGGCCGGAAAAGGGGTAATATTCCCCTTATTCTTTTTGACAAATTGCCGCAAATATGCTATTATAAAGATAGGTTTTTTATAAGTGCATATTTGCATTTGCCCGCCCTGCTGCTAACAGGACGGGCTTATTTTTATGTTTGGATTTGTAAATATCACTTCTTTCGAACTGCATTTTGGACAATGATCCATGTATGTAAGGCTCCAGCCGCTTTTTCCACAAAGTATACATGTATAAGTCCAAAAAGGATCTGTCATCCTGGTTATGCCATCGTCATAATACCCCTGCTTCCTCCCGGCTGCTTGCACCACTTCCGGCATCAATATCCCTCCTTATATTTGATCCCATATACTCATATTTAAATACCGATACCTCATAAGCCATCTTGGTTACGATATCCCCAGTATCAAGCACCTTCTGATATTCCCTGCTCTGGATGCGTCCGGTTATACTTATTACATCACCTATAACCAATTCAGCGCATCGTCTTGCCATACGCGACCATGTGATGATGTTGATATAATCCGTCTTATTAAAATTACGGTTTACAGCAATGCATGCTTCCGTCAGTTCGCGTCCGAGCGGTGTAGTACGGTATACCGGAGGAGTGCATAGTGCACCACATAGAGTTACCTCATCCGTATCAGCAGCTTCTTGATCTTCCATCATTGACAGTGTGTCAATAAAAATATACATACTTTTTATTTTTTTACCGCTTTCCAGTTTTCGGCTGAAACTCCGGAAAGATCCTGATACCTCTGCTTTGTATCCAGTAAGATCAATATTTACATCAATTAAATGCTCTGATGTAATCACCGGTAAAACATCCTTGTAACCGCTTGTCCGGATTGTTGCTATAGATGTACGATAAAAACGTTCTCCTTGTACGGTGTGATCATATTCAAATGGTTCCTGTATTGTGCCTATTATGTATAATTGATTATTTTGCATTTCCAATTCTCCCTTCGTTTTTTTGATTGTTTGTAAGTACTGTTACCCATATTGCATTTCCCAGTATCACTGCTATGCCTATAATTGCTCTTTTTTCTTCGGTGTTTACCGATATTAGCTGATTTTCAATGCTCATCGCTATGATTAATAAAAATATGGATATTATAAATATAGACAATGATAATACCGCAGCTGCTTTACGCTTCACCTTTTCCTCCCTTCACTGGTTGTCCTTCCGGTATTCCGCATATGCGGATTTATCTTTTGTTTATTTGCTTTCGCTCTTGATATTTTTCAGCGTTATATTGTGCATTAAGCTGTCTTAGCATGCCGTCAGCTACCTTCTGTAGTATCTTCTCCGATTCTTCCCTTCCGCAGATGTAGTCATCATGGAAGCGTACGATCGCACCATCAATATTCATTTCTTCCACTACTGCCATCTAATCACCCTATAATCCTTTGTATATCCTATGTTAATATGCTTTTCCATGTTGATTACTTATCTATTGTTTATAAACCCGATCGCCGCTTTTTATGGTTAAAGTGATAAAACCTGTATAACCTTGGTTTTCCCTGACCTTTCTGGCAATAGCCTTAAATCATATTGTTGATTGGCTGCAATCGATAGCGGCATAGCCGCAGTACCTTCGATTTTTAAGACTTTCTCCCTAAAAGTCAGCGAAACTTGCTAAACAGTTTTCAGATCGGGTTCTGCACCCCTCACAATTCTCACACCCATGGACTTGGGACCATGACGTAGGCTGGTTAGTGCCCGCCTGATTGGCGGTTTTTTCTGTCTCTGTAATTATTCTGATTTCTTTTTCTTAATCCGATTTAATGCATCTATTCCGGTATCTGCTATAAATACGATTACCATTAATCCGTATGCTGCATAAACCAGATTTGTATTGCCGGTTCGGTGTATTACATAGAGAGTTATAAAAAACGAAATAACCGTCACAAACTCAATAACTATTAATAATGGCTTAAATATTAAGTACATCAGCTTCCTCCTTATGTTCCGACTTAGCGTCAGGCTTACTGCACTCATTACAGATAAATACATGATCCCTTACCATAAGCTTCCCTTCGTCTGTACATCCACACAAAGCGCAGCGCAATTTTTTTGGTTGTATAATAACAATACCGCTGTGTATCGTTATCTCTATACATGCGCTTTTTATATTTGCAAGATCCAATATGTCCTTTAACTGACTGTCAGCATAAAATACCTTTTTCATGACACTAAGCTCCTCTCTACAACTTCAAACATTTCCGGGTTCCAATAGGCCAGTGAGAATTCTATTTTTTGTGTTATATATTTCTTTTGCTCTTTGTCATATATCCAGCAGTATGGATAAAATCTAAGTGCGTATTGCCCTGTTTCATCCTCATGTACCAGTCTGATCCAGAATATTGTCTTACGGTGCTCTTTAAGTATCTTCGGCGATATTCCGTATGTGTCGATCTTTCGTAGGTTACGTTTCATTCGTGTGTAATCCGTAACCTGGAACATATGTCCCCTCCTGCAAATTTGCTGTTTATTTAAAGCATTTCATAGTTCTTCATTCTGGCTATATCACACAATATCTTCGAAGCTTCTGTCATTGTGTTTAATTCTGTCTCTTTTGTCTCACATGTCTCTTTTGTAGCTATTTTTTCTACATATTTCATAAGTACTGATTCCAGATTATCTAAAATTTCATTACTTTTCATTTAAGGTTTTCTCCTTTCTTATGGCCTTTAATTGGTAATTTGTGGTATAATCTCCTTACCGGCTCCGATAAGCCTATAATATAATAAAAGGAGAAATACAATGATTAATGTAAATTTTACTTACGATAGTGGAACTAAAGTTCAATGCAAATTCATTACTAAAATAGAAATCCTTACTAATGGAAATTACATTCAGATATCCGATGATCAACTTCTTACATATCATTTTTCTGCCAATACAGATTATTTTTTATATTCAGACTCATCAAATTATTTTGTATCATGCAAGAATTTAATAAGTATTGAAATAACTAAACATTAAAACATAGTCCCTACCGCTTTGATATGAAAATCAATATCTGGATGGTTCTTTTCTGTCTCAATCATCTTTTTAATTGACTCCTCTAGTTCCCGGTGGCTTGTAAAATTAATCACAATTTCCATTTGCGTAACAGTTGTTATATCAGTCATTTACGGTTCCCTCCTACATTTTCTTTATCCGGCCCAGTCCGAAGACTAGGCCGTTTTCCTATTCTTTTCATAGGATGCGAGCAGTTCAATTCCAAATGCTACTTTCTCTTGCTCTTCTTCCGGGATCTGGTCCATAGCTTCAGCTATGCGTTCCATTCTCTTCCTTACTTCATCACTCATGAAATATTCTCCTTTCATATAAAATTTAATTGTTTTGGGTTGTTATGTACATTATACGTCTATTAAATGTACTTGTCAATACATTATTAAAAATATTTTGGGTTGACTTGTACATTTGTTAGATGTATACTATTTTTATTGGAGGTGATTATTTTGGAAATTTATGAAAGGATAAAAATTTTACGTAAAGAACATTTAAATTTAACTCAAACGGAATTTGGGAAACATATTGGAGTAAGCAGGGATGTTGTTAAAAATATGGAATTAAATCTTGTTGATGTCAAAGAGCATTTTATTAAATTGATTTGTACAGAGTTTAATGTCAATGAAAATTGGCTTAGATATGGACAGGATAACATGTTTGACGAATTATCAGAAGACGAAGAAATGATGGCTCTTATTGGAGAGTTAAGCGCGGATGGAAATGTTAATAAGAGAAGAGCTTTGAGAGCTGCTGCCATGATTATTAAAGATGACGCATGTTGGAGCGCTATTGAAGAAATTCTTGATAAGTGTTCATTGCTAAAGAAAAAAGAGTAGATTACCTACTCTTTTTTTATTTTATATGATATTCTTTTTGCCTTATTGTGCATAACAAAATAATAAATCAATCGTATTGTTTGCTCATCATCAATTGTCATTATTTCTTGTATCAATAGTTCTTTTTTACTATCTCCCATAGTATTTTCCCCCTTGTACTTCGGATGTTCGGCTTAATTATATTATAATATATTTGTCCCCATTTTACAATTAATTTTCGAACATTTGTTTGTTATTATCCCTATTAGTAATTTTTATTTACTAATTATACCATATAAATTTTATATTACAGTATTTTAATTAATATATCTACATATGTGGAAATTAGTTCTATTTATTTGTATTTTGATATATATAATTTTTGTATTCTAATTCCAAGTGATTTTGATATTCTTTCCATTTGCTCCATGTTTGGATATCTGATCCCGTTCTCGTAGTTGCTTAATGCGCTCCTACTTATTCCGGTAAGCTCTGATAGTTTATCTAGCGTTATGTTTTTTTCTGTTCTGGCTTCCCAAATAAGTAATTCCATACATACCTCCGGGAATTATCATATCGGAGATTTATTAAGTTGTCTTGTGGTATATTATGGATTTTTTGTTATTATATGTATTTAAATAGTTGATTTATATTTGTAATTCAACTATTATTTGTTTATTAAATAATAGATGGGGGATATAGTGCATGGATAATCAAAAAAAGAAATTAGAAAATATGAAAATTAACAGAATTCTATATTTCGTATTTGGATCAATTTTTATTTTATTGGGTTTCCGCTTTTGGTTATTATTTCTTATTGGTATCTTTTTGATATGGATAGCATGGAAAACTCATGAGTCTTATATTAAAAATATTTATCAAATTGAAAGTGATAATATAGATCAATCTCAGAATGATTTAGCAGTGTCAGAAGAACCTATTATAAAACCAATATATTATCATTTGAATTTTAATGTTGCTGGTGTAACTTTTAAAACCGGCAGAAAAAGTCGCCAAGTTATGTTAAAAAAGATTAAATTTCATGATGAACCATTCCAGGCAATAACTAGTGTAGAATTTAGTCCTTATGAATATAATGGTGATAATGCATATGGTGTTATCGTTAATGGAGAACAAATAGGTAGTATACCACAAAATAAGATTTCTGATTTTGAAAGCCATTTAAAATATCCGCTTACTGTTACTGCACTTGATATTGTTGGTGGAGGTAGTTATTCTTATGGTTGCGAAATTACAATAAAATTTGATATTGATGATAATATTTAATTTGTTTTTATTGAAAACTAAAATTATATTAATAAGCTTGTATTATAATCAATTATCAATTATTATAATAAACAAAACGCTCCTGCTGTGAACAGGAGCGCCCAACGATATCAAGCTGACCAGAGCCGGGTATCGTCTTTGCTATATTATACTATAGGCTCCGGTTGATTTCAACCGGAGTTTTTTTATAAGGAGGATTATTATGGCATATGGTAAAACAATGTATCCTGATGGCGAATATGGTATGTATCTACGTAAGTCCCGCGCGGATCAGGATGCTGAAGCTCACGGAGCCGGTGAGACTTTACTAAGACATTATAATATCTTAATGAACTTGGCGAAAAATTACGGGATACATATTAATAAAAAGTATATTTACAAGGAAGTTGTTACCGGGGAAACGATCGCAGCCCGTCCTGAGGTGCAGCGTATGCTTGGTGATGTATCAAGTGGAGTCCTTGCCGGAGTGTTTGTCATGGAGATCGAACGTCTGGCGCGTGGTGATACCTCTGATCAGGGCACCGTTGCTAAAGCTTTTAAGCAATACAATACCCTTATAATCACTCCGGTTAAAACTTATAACCCGGATAACGAATCTGATGAAGAGTATTTTGAGTTTGGATTATTTATGAGCCGGCGCGAATATAAGACGATTAACCGCCGGATCCAGAGCGGCCGTATCGTGTCTGCCAATGAAGGTAGATATATTGCCTCGGTGCCTCCTTATGGATATGAAAAAATCAAGATTAAGAATGATAAGGGTTATACATTAAAGATTATCCCAGATCAGGCCGCTGCAGTTAAGTCTGCCTATGAATGGTGTGCTTACGGTATCTTGCAGGATAATGGATCTTATCATAAAGTTGGCGCTACCAAAATTGCGGATAAGCTTAATGAAATGGGTATTAAAACCTCTACGAACAGCCAGTGGACGAAAGCCTCCGTTATATCTTTATTACATAATCCAGTGTATGCTGGTAAAATTCGTTGGGGATACAAGAAAGAGACTAAATTTGTTGTAGATAATGTATTACATAAGCATCGATTTTATAGTGATGAATATCATTTTGTGGATGGACTGCATGAAGCAATTGTCAGCTATGATCTATTTCAGAAGGTGCAGGATATTATTACTTCTCGCGGCCATGCTCCGGTTCCCGGTGGTGATATCCTTCGCAATCCTTTTACAGGCTTAATGTATTGCGGTAAATGCGGTAAGATGTTAACCCGGTTAGCTAAAAACAATAAAACTTATTATGATACAATCAAATGCTCAAATCGTGACTGTGATAATATTTCGGCTCCGTTGTATGTTGTAGAGGAAGTTTTAATCTCGTCTCTTAAGAGCTGGCTAAATGATTTTAAAGCACAATGGTCCAAAGAAAAGCTTACTAATCCTTATGAGAATGATATAAGACTTAAAAAGTCTGCTATTGATCAGTCTAACAATAATCTTGCTACGTTAAAAAAGCAGCTGGAGCGCATTTATACTTTACTGGAACAGGGGTTGTATTCTGAAGATATCTTTAAGCAGCGTTATAAGCAGCTTACGAATGAGATTAAAGAGCTTGAGTCATCAATCTCCCGGTATGATGATGAGCTTACCGAATTACAGAACCAGTCAAGTCACAATGATTTATTTATACCGCGTGCAGAGCATCTACTTGATATCTATTTTGATCTCAAGACTGCTACTGCTCGGAATGATGCATTAAAAGAAATTATTATGAAGTTTGAATATACAAAAAATGAGCATAATAAGAAATATAACCTTGAAAACAAGAATTTTGTACTTGAATTATATCCTAAAGTCATGAAGTTTTAAGGCTTTTTCGATGACATGCGACTTGTATAGCCGTATGTATAGCCCCATTCATATGTCATTAACAGCACTTTATCGGCGACTCCTCCTATGGCAGGATAATCATGCGCTTCATACAAAAGTCCCTTCATTTCACCCGAAACCTTTGGTGCGAGTGCTACAAAGGTAATGAGTCCTGCCTCATTTAATCTGGTATTTACTGCTGTTATAAAATTCAAAAAGCCTTCCTTATCTTCCGGCAATATGAATTCAAAATCTATATCGATACCTGCATATCCTTTTTCTTGCATAGCTGCTACCAGATTATTGATCAAAGTTGTCTGTACCTGCTGGTTTGCAAACATATTGTGAGCACTTTCACTGCTGAATTCTCCCTGTGCATTCATGGGAGCCAATACCATAATAGGTGCCACCCCAAAATCCTTGGCCAGTGCAATCAGTTCTTTATCATCAATCGGAATCAGCTCTCCAGTCGGTGTAAAACCATAAGTAAACAGTGACAGATACGTTAAAAATGGAAGTGTCTTTCGCAGAACGGTACGGTCAATAAATGGATAAGCATAACCATTCGTAATTATGGTATCGATAGGTTCCTCATTTTTATAAGTAATCACCAGAACATCCCCGGGATTTAGTCCTTCCCTGGCAGCAATCTGCGGGTTATTCTGAAGAATCTGATTTGCTTCTACATCATACGTCTGCGCTATTTTATAGAGAGTATCGCCTTCCACAACTGTGTGTACCACATCGGGAATCCGAATTCCGATACTTTGCCCAATCACAAGCTTATCCGGATTTGGAAGTTCATTCTCTATGATAATCCTTTCCGGTGATAAACCATATTGATTGGCTATGGATTGAATGGTATCTCCTGATTTTACTACATGAATTATCATTTATCGCTCCATTCCGCCGCTGTAAGGCTTAAGGCTGACAAAGATACAACTTTATATAATATATGCATTGGAATTCTATTGGTGAAATGATTTGTCCTGTATTGCATCTTTTTTAGCACTATCGTATAATAAGTATGGATATGTTTACCAGCATGTCATATCTCTTCTGTCCCGCGCGCGAATACGCAATGGCAGAATATCGGGTATATCATGCGTATAAGTGCTGTAATAGATACAGCGGATTGGAGATTGGATGGATCATTACAAAGAGATTTTACCGAACCTGATAAAAAGAAATCCTTTTGAAGCACTGGGCAAGGATTGGATGTTAATAACGGCTGGAAATAAAGAAAAAGCAAATACCATGACAGCTTCCTGGGGCGGATTTGGTGTTATGTACGGTAAAAATGTAGCTTATATTGTAGTACGCCCCCAACGCTATACCAAGGAATTTATTGATCGCGAAGATACTTTTTCCCTATGCTTTCTAGACAAAAGCTATCGGAATACGCTAAACTATCTGGGAACTGCTTCCGGACGAAATGAGGATAAAATCACCTTATCCGGTTTATCCCTTGATTTTCTTGAGGAAACCCCCTATTTTACCGAAGCAAATCTGGTATTGTTTTGTAAGAAACTCTTAAAACAACAGCTGGAGGGTTCATCTTTGCTAAATGAAAAACTGGACAGTACATTTTATCCAGGGAAAGACTATCATTTTCTATATATCGCAGAGATCACAAAGGCGATACAGGCCTCACGATAGGAATTTCATCAAATATAAAATCCCTGAATTGTTACAATGATATTTAATAGCCTAGTTTGGCAGGCATATCATTGTAAAAATTCAGGGATTTTATTTAAGATGCAATTTATTATTTCACATCCGCTTTTTGAAAAGCAAAAATACCTGCTATTATTGACAAGGCTAGAAAAACCACACCAACAATTAATGATCTGATATAATCTTCCGTATGAATCGTATTTCCAAGATAATAAGAAATATTATACGATAGGCTGTAATCAGAGAATTTAATCTTACTTTTCACCAAATACTGCAATAGCATAAAAATCATAGGCTCAATACTGATAACTCCAATAATATTAATTGCGATTGCACCACCAAGATTTCTAACCAGAAATGCTACCAGTACAAATAGTGAAGCACGTGCCGTATTAAGCAACGTCTCAATTCCAATAATTTTTAACACCTCCGGTGTAAGTGCCCCCATTTTTCCCGTGAGTATTGCAGCACACACCGTACCCATTAGCATTGTTGCAAAAATAATAATAAGAGTTGCAACAACCATAGTTATCAACTTAGAGAAATAAATCAAAAGCTTAGAAAAGCCTTTCGAAACTACATTTTTCATTGTTCCATAAGTGAATTCCGAGGTAACAAAAATCGCAACAATAATGGATAGGATAAGTTGTACATTACTGCTGGCAAAAGCAGTAATACCATACGTAATACCATCCTTATATATCATGGATAAGGATGCACTGTTCTCAGTCCCGCTTGTCGCCTTAGTTGCCCAGTTCAGGACAAAAATACTCAAAGCCATAAAAAACATAGCAACCACAGTACATATATAAAAGGATTTACTTTTAAATAATCTATAAAAATCTGAACTTAATAAATTCGCCATAATAATAACCATACCTTTCTTAAAATCTGCAGAAGTTGTATTTCCTGCATGCGTAAGACTGGGTGAAACGAGACCCTCTATTTCCTCCGTATTATCCCATGCGGCCGTCTGCAGTATCCATTAACTGCATAAAATATGCTTCCAGGTCTTGTCCGACAACAGCACTCGAGTAAACCACAATACCATTTTTAGCAAGCTCCATGTTTATCGCACCGGCTTTATCAATCTCCTCTGCGACCCGGATTGTTTTATCATCGATAATAGATACCTCCGAAGCATTCACCAGTCCGATGATCACTTCCATAGCTCCCTCAATATTATCCACTTTGATTTCAAGTTCACCTTTGCATTTCGCATTCAATTCTCCGTTTGTGAACTCTGCTACCATCTCACCGTTATTAATTACACCATAACGAGTAGCAATTTTCGATAATTCACCCAGAATGTGACTTGATATGAGAATTGTAATTTTTCTTTCCTTATTAAGCTTTAAGATTAATTCTCTGATTTCTTTAATACCGGTTGGATCCAGACCATTGATTGGTTCATCCAGCATTAAAAATTCCGGGTGATCTAGTAAAGCGATTGCAATCGCCAGCCGTTGTTTCATACCAAGTGAAAAGTTTTTCGCCTTTTTCTTGCCTGCATCCTGTAATCCTACTAAATTCAGCATCTCATCAATTGTTTGCGTGGGATCAAGCCCCAACAGCTTGCAGTAATAATGCAGATTTTGCTTTGCTGTCATATGAGGAAACACAGCCGGATTTTCTATCATTGTTCCTGTCTTTCTTCTTTGCTGATCCAGATCGTCACTACCAAAAAGCCGAATTGTTCCGTGCGTCGGATGGGCAAGGCCGGATACCATACGGATTAAAGTTGTCTTACCGGCACCATTTCTGCCAATAAAACCATAAATATCTCCTTTACAGACGGTTAAATTGATGCCGTTTACGGCCGCCCTATTACCGAATTTTTTAATCAAGTCTTTCGTCTGGAGTACATATTCCATTTTTTAGATCCTCCTGTTTTAGTTATTACTTTACTTCCATAAAAGCTAAACATATTTTATCAGATAAATATTAGAAACATATTAAAACCCGTTAAAAATCACCTATCATTTCCATCGATTTTATACCGTTATTTTGTTCACTTGTAATAATTAATTATTTTCCATTTTATAGGTTCTTAATCCATGTTCCTGCTAAATCAATCCATGTTCTGCATTCTGTAGGCAATGCACCGCTGTAACCGACCGATCTGGTTTCCTCATCCGCCAGCGAAAGTCCATGCCCTCCCTTCGGGTAGATATGCAACTCAAATGGAATTTTCTTCTCATTCAGTGCATTTGCAAACAGCATTGTATTCTCAATCGGTACCAGTTCATCTTCAAAGGTATGCCAGATAAAGGCAGGAACAGTAGCTTTCGTAACCCGTTTTTCCAAAGACATCTCATCTAACAGCTCCTCATATCTGTCCTGTAATAAAGCCACAAAAGAATCTCTGTGTGCAAATGGACCGGAGGATATTACCGGATAAGATAATATCATACCGTTCGGTTTATAGTTTTCCTTCGGTATACCCATAATCTCCTCTAAGAAATCTTCCTGCCATAAGGTACCCATACTTGCAGCGAGATGACCGCCGGCGGAAAAGCCAGCTACGATAATCTTATCCTTATTCACATTCCATTCCTTCGCATGTTCTCTGACATACGCTACCGCTTTTGATAACTGTGTTAATGCTGTCGGAAACTTTGCCGGATAAACCGTATATCTTAAGATACAGGCATGAAAGCCCTTAGCAAGAAGCTGGGTGGCAATCGGCTCTGCTTCACGCTCAGAGACAAAACGGTAACCACCTCCGGGGCATACTATTACAATCGGGCGCTTTCTGTTCTGATCAATCTCCGGTGTATTTCCGAGAATATAAGTTGTTAATGATGCAACACCTTGATCTGCTGTTATTTTTATCGTTTCGTTTATCATATTAACCTCCATCTTCCGCATATGCGGCATATAATACTTTCGTGAAAAGCATCCTCTGTTATTATAGTTCTTCCTGCCAGTCTTTACAAACATCAATCCATTTCTCATATCCCGAATACATTTCAAGTTCTTCACAGCTTAATTTAATTGCTGAATTACTGCTGCCACAAGCGGGATAGATATAATCAAAACGCTTCAGAGACAAATCAAGATATACCGGTATCTCTTTTGCAAGACCAAAAGGACACACCCCTCCGATAGCATGTCCCGTAAATTCCAAAGCCTCCTCCGCTGTTAGCATTTTCGCTTTTTTTCCAAATTCAGCTTTATATTTGCCGTTATCTACTTTCGCATCCCCAGCTGCAACAATGAGCATTGCACTCTCGTCCGTTTTAAAGGATAATGTCTTAGCGATTCTGCTGGGTTTTACCCCTAACGTATCCGCCGCCATATCCACTGTGGCACTGGATGTATCAAATTCCAATATATCCCCATCCCTGTCCCACTTTTTTAAGTATTCCTTCACTTTATCAATTGCCATCTTTTCTCCATTCATCTTATGTTTCATTTATTTATTCGTTACAGGTCATAGCCCATCTAAATCTATTGCCATTCGTCCAGCAAGCACTTTCGAAGCGGAGCCGCTCTCGCTAAGTGGCATTACGCAGTACGTATGCAAATACTCCTTTTTTTAAGTACTTGCTGGTGATTGATACCTAAATCTTATTCTTTACTCATTTTCCCTGAGGATCTCCACAAATGATAGATCGTACTGCTGCCCTGATATCGGAAACCCATCGCATTATAAAATAAGATTGCCGGAGTATTACTTATTTGTGTACCGACTTTGATTGTATGGATGCCCTTTTCATAAAGATAACGCTCCATTTCCGTAATCAGAGATTTGCCTATCTTCTGTCCCCGGAATGTCTCATCCACTGCAATAAGTTCAATAATTGCTAGCTTTTCAGTTTCATTCATTGTAAAAAGGATAAAACCGGCTGTGTCCTGATTTCGATCGGCAATTACAAAGTAATGATCCTGTTTCGAAAATGCATTTTCAATCCATTTCTGATAAACTTCGGCTGACTGCTCTTTTGTTAATCTTGAATCTTGAAAAAACCTGGAGTATAAAAAGGCTGACCTTGCAATCGCTTTTATTTTTTCATTTCCTTCATACGGGCAATATACCTTGGCTCTGTCAGTAGTGACTCCTGGTTCGTGTTCTATTTTCTTAATGAATTGTATATTTACATCTGCAAGAAACGCCTGTGTCTCTTTGCCAATCCATAGGTTATTTTCGCTTTTGTTGCCTAAATTTGCTATAGTAACAAATTCAAAATAATTACAATACTCCAGTATCTTTTTTTTATCCTCCGAGCCTAAGTTCCCATATAAATCAACTCTGGCACACTTGACCTTAAAATACGTTGTATCCCAGTCCAGAAAATAACCTACATAATTATCTCCTGAGAGCCTTCTGATTTGCGATGCTTTCCCGATCTTAGGCACCATAAAAATACCTCTTCTTCTAAAAATACATTCAATAGTTTTAAAGAATATTTTTACGTCAAGCCAAAAGGATAAATGCTCTACATAGTATACATCATTAGCAAGTCTTGCTTTCCATTCGATATTATTGCGATAGTAAGCTTGATTGTAACCTGTTATTCCTGGTAATATCTGAAGCTTTGTTTTCTCCTGTTCTTCATAATTCTCAAGGTGTTCTGGCAAATCCGGCCTTGGCCCAACAATTGACATTTCATGTCTTAGGACGTTTAATATTTGCGGGGTTTCATCAATACTCAGATTTCTAAGGAATTTTCCGATATGGGTTAGCCGCTTATCATTTTTTGAATTGTAGGTGGAGTGGTCTTCATTTCGTATATCTGGCGCGTTCATAACCATCGTCCTAAATTTGTACATTATAAAAACCTTTCCATTTTTTCCGACTCGTTTTGCATTGTAAAACACAGAACCCCTATCTTCCAAATAAATAATAGGCGCTGCTATCAAAAAAATCAATGCAAGAAATGGAAATGCAAGGATTGCTATAATATAATCCAAGAGAAACTTTATAATATGCCGGTACAATTGCTGCTCACCTGGCCCATCTCATTGAGGATACTTATAAAATTGCTTAATACATACTCGGCTTCTTCGTCCGTAAGTAAGGTATTAAGCGGCAACGTAATTTCATTCTGATACATTTCAAATGCGTTTGGAAAATCCTCTATATGAAAATCCATTTGCTTATAAGCAGTAAGCATCGGTAAAGGTTTGTAATGTACATTCGCTCCGATTTCTTTTTCAGCCAATTTCACAATTACCTGATTGCGATATTCTTCCTTCTTTCCTGTTAGCCTTACCATATAGAGATGTCCGCTGGATGTATAATCCTTACCATAATGTTTCAAACAGGTAACATTTACATCCTTTAATCCTTGATCATACATTTGTATGATTTCTTTTCGTCTCTCCAGTAGTTCAGGATATCTCTCCAACTGCACCAACCCGATTGCTGCCGTTATATCTGTCATATTCGCCTTATAACCCGGATATAGAATATCATATTCCCATCCTCCCAGACGAGATTTTAGAAAAGCATCCTTTGACTGTCCATGGAGAGATAAAAGCATGAACTGCTTGTATAGTTGCTCGTGATCTAATCCATTCTCCGATCTCCAGGTAATTGCTCCCCCCTCTGCGGTTGTCAAATTTTTCACTGCATGAAAAGAAAAACAGGTAAAATCTGCTACACTTCCACATTGTTTTCCTTTATAGCTTGCGCCAAAGGCATGGGAGGCGTCAGCCATTACAATAATTCTACCGAATGCTTGCTGTATTTCGTTGCTTGGTTTGAATAAAGCTTTCTTTCGCTCTACAATTTCAAATATCCTGTCGTAGTCACACATTATACCTGCTATGTCAACCGGAATAATTACTTTGGTTTTCTCTGTAATTACCTTTTCTAGTTGATCGTAGTCCATATGGAAAGAATCTTTTGCGGTGTCTACTAAAATGATTTTTGCTCCAACGTGCTCTATGACACTGGCTGAAGCAGAGAATGTATAAGCGGAAGTAATTACTTCACTGTCCTTATCAACCCCAAGAAGTCTTAGCACGGATTCCATGGAAGAAGTAGCCGAATTCATACATACTGCTTTTTCAGTATTCGTATATTGCGCAATTTTATTTTCAAACAATTTCGTTCTTGGTCCGGTTGTAATCCATTCAGAACGCATTGTCTCAACAACTGCATTAATTTCAGCCTCTGTAATATCAGGGGGGGAAAAATTTATTTTCATAGTGTCAGCTTTCCTGTTTAATTTTATTTAATACATATTATATTTTCTAATATATGCAAAAGCGACACTATTTGCTACCTATCACCTACTGCCAAATTTCATTTCACTGATATTCGCCTGAACATTGTTCTGTGTAATCATTTCATTACAAGCAGTGATAATCTCTTCTTTGTACTCCGATAAGAAAGCAACCACGAGAGCATCTCTTTCTTCTATCGGTATCGCAGCAATTGCTGCTTTTAGAACCTGATTGGGAAGACCATTAAATTTTAGTAAAAAACGCCCCAGTTTACCGGATTGATCCTCCTTCTCAGATAATTTTTGTATTATTTGCGGCAGCAGATTTTCCGCTGTCTTCTCATAATCGATTTCGTCTAATTTAATCTCAATCTTTAACATTGCTTTCTGTCCCCCTTCACAATTCTTGATCTTAATCGACATAATCTTCGCACTTAAATTATTTCTAATCAAAAGCTCATTCGTATACTTTATCATCAATTCATCAAAATATGGGAAGATAAGCGCTACCATATTCGATTTATCCGGTATGACAGAAAACAGGAATTTAGAAAACTTTGACGGTTTACCATCGTTGTTAATCACTCTATTTACAATCCCATACAGCGGATTATCTTTTTCGGACAGGGCTTTATCAATATAAGGCATCAGCATTTCAACCAAAGTATCGTAATCGATATTATTAATATACAATCTGGTTCGGATTATAGGTTTCACACCTCCTATCTCCTGTTGACAGGCAGATCCCTTTACACATGAATTCATACGAAAAAATCTACCTCTTGCAGTTTATTTCAGGCTAAGCTATTCCAGCAAAACCATTCACACTATTATAATATTATTTCTATAAAATAACAATGCAGTTACTTCACTAATTTTTACATTTTATGATTTTATTAGAATCAAAAAACCTGCAGGAGCAGCTCCTGCAGGATTATTTTCTAATTTAATATAACAGAGTTGATTTATATACATACCATGCTTTGATCCAAATTATTATGTAATTGATGAAAAGCCATCTCAAAAAAAGTTAGAATAGCATCTACTACTTTATAACACAAATCGATAATATATTGAATATCTTTATTGATCGTCTTTAAAGCTGCCAGGTATTCCTTATGAATTTGCAAAATAAGATGTACGATTTCATCCAGAGAACAGCAATTCTCGTTTGGCTTGCGCTCTCTCTTGTTATGATCGCTATTCACATATTCCCGTAAGGAATATTTTAATTCTTTCTCATAATGTACATGTTCGGCGATACTTCCTTCAAAGATATCGTTGTGTGGATAGGTGCAATAATCTGAAAGATAATGGGTAATCACCCCCAAATGTCTTGCATAATACCTGTTAATTCCTTTATTAATATCATAATTTACTGTTATCTTCTTAATCTCATTAATTAAAGTATCAAAGGTTTCATCAATTGTGTGGCGTCTTGTAATAAAGGAAGGTGTTAAATCCGGTAGAATACTTCCTATATAAAATGATTTTCTGTGCTCTTCCAAGTCTTGTACCTTTAAGTTTTTCACTAAAAACCTTGCAAGAGATATATGAGATTTCTTTCTCAATTCATTTCCTCCTATGGGTCACCAAGATTACCGATCCATCTATTTTTGTATCATTATGTCCAAATAACCTATCTTCAAAATAATACACCTTTTCTTGTCATTTCACAATAGGAATCATATATTACTCACTAGCACTTTTTCACAATGGATAGAGTTCATCCTTCTATCATGATATATATGTAAAATATATATAGAAAACTTGACATTGGCATACTCTTCATGTAAGATTGTGAATTATATAGATGATTATACCAGAAATTACATTTTAATAATAATATTTTAGGAGATGATTAATTGGATCCCAGTGATATGGTGCAGCTTATTATATTGTTAATTTTGCTGATCCTGTCCTCTTTTTTCACTGCTTCAGAAGCTGCACTTAATGGTGTGAATAAATTAAGAATAAGAACTCTTGCCGACGATGATGTAAGAGGTGCTAAAATTGTTGCCAAATTAATAGAAGAACCACGTAAAACGCTGAGTGCGATATCAATTGGCAAAAATGTTGCGAAGCTGACTGCTTCAGCCTTTGCAGCAATGATGGCCCGGGATTATTGGGGGAAGCCTTGGGTTGGATTGTCTGTGGGAATTTTAATCCTACTGTTTCTAGTATTTGGATCGATCATTCCCCGTACGATATCCTCCATTTATACAGAGCGGGTAGCTCTCCTCGTCATTGGTCCAATCTATGTTTTAACCAAACTCCTTTCACCCGTGGTCTTGTTGTTGAATACACTTTGTAATGGAATTCTTCGAATGTTCGGTATTGATACAAATGCCCAGACAAAATCAATCACAGAAAATGAACTTAGAACCATCTTAGATTACAGCCATGAGGAGGGTGTCCTTGAAAGTGAAGAACGCAGAATGATTACGAATGTAGTTGATTTTGGTGATTCTTTAGCAAAGGATGTAATGGTGCCAAGAACTGATATGGCTTTTGCCAATGTGGATTTTACTTATGATGAACTGGTTGAGGCATTTTCAGAAGAAAAATATACCAGAATGCCGGTATATTCTGAAACAAGGGACAATGTTATTGGTATTGTTAATCTGAAGGATGTATTTTTCTATAATGGTGACCAGTTAAGCTTCCATATTACGGATATTATGAGAGATCCTTATTTCACCTATGAATATAAGAAAACCTCCGAACTGTTGATTGAGATGCGTAAGGATTCTATCTCACTTGCTATTGTCCTTGATGAGTATGGGGCAACTGTCGGTCTAATTACGATCGAAGATTTATTAGAGGAAATTGTAGGCGAAATTCGTGATGAATATGACGATGACGAAGAGGATAGTATCAAAGTTATCTCTGAAAATGAATATATTGTTGATGGTTATACAAAACTGGATGAGATTAACGATGCACTTGGTCTAGATTTAAAATCTGAAGATTATGATTCAATAGCCGGACATATTATTTACCTGCTGGATCATCTTCCGGAGGAGGGTGAAACAGTAGAGGATAACAATGTTGTATTCACGGTTGCTTCTGTAGATAAGAACAGGGTTGATAAGGTTCATATCCTGATTAAGCCTACTGAGAAAACGGATGAAGAGGAATGACCATTCTTTTTAAGACAACTCAGATGATATAAATTAATTAAAATAAATAAAACGCAATAAGTAAGAAGAGCGGGACAATAGCTGTCCCGCTCCTTTGTTTTCTTGTTCTATTTCAAATAATCCACTGCTGCTCTTTCAATTGCCAAGCCTTCCGTATAGCGTTTTAAAAATTCATTAAAGCCTGCAACATCCTTAGCATCCGGCTCAACGGTTTCAACCTGCTGTCCCGCAAAAATTTTATGATTTAAGAAATCCTCCAGAGTTTCGCCTTCCTCTTTGTTAACCATATAAGAGGCCAGAAGTGCAATACCCCATGCTCCACCTTCACCGGCGGTTTCCATAATGGAAACGGGAGTATTTACAGCTGCTGCCATTATTTTCATTCCAACTTCCTTCGTCTTAAAAAATCCGCCATGGCCAAGAATCTTATCAACCTTAACAGCTTCCTTCTCTAAGAGAATATTCAGTCCTGTCTTTAAAGCACCCAGTGCCGTATACAAATTAACACGAATGAAATTGGCCAGATTAAAATTACTGTTTGATGATCTTACAAACAGCGGACGTCCTTCTTCAAAATGAGTGATATGTTCACCTGAGAAATATCCATATGCTAATAATCCACCACAATCCGGATCGCCCTGAAGAGCCATAGCAAGCAGTGTATCATAAAGCTTTGGCTTACTAACTTCCATTCCCATCGCCTTAATTGCTTGTCCGAATAAGCTGATCCAAGCATCATAATCAGAGGTACAATTATTGGAATGTGCCATGGCAACTAATTTTCCAGCCGGTGTTGTAACAAGGTCTATCTCGGAATAAGCCTTAGATAATTCTTTCTCAAGCACTATCATAGCAAATACGGAGGTTCCGGCGGATACATTACCGGTACGTGCTGCAACACTGTTTGTTGCTACCATACCTGTTCCGGCATCACCTTCCGGCGGGCAAAGAGGAATACCAGCCTGCAGCTGACCTGTTGGATCGAGAAGCTTTGCTCCTTCTGCCGTAAGCTCACCTGCTTCTTCTCCCGCTACTAGAACGGACGGCAGGATGTTTTCAAGTGTCCAGGTTAAATTCTTCGTGCTTACTAATTCATTAAACTGACCAATCATTTTCTGATGAAAATCTTTTGTATTCAAATCAATCGGAAACACGCCGGAGGCTTCACCAATTCCAAGTACCTTCTTTCCGGTAAGCTTCCAATGAATATAACCAGCCAAGGTGGTCATAAAACTGATATTATTGATATGCTCTTCCTGATTGAGAATTGCCTGATATAAATGTGCGATGCTCCATCTTTGTGGAATAGGATAATTAAATAGCTCTGTCAGAGCTTCAGATGCCGGCCCTGTAATGTTGTTACGCCAGGTACGGAATGGTGTTAAAAGCTGGTCCTTATTATCAAAAACCATATATCCATGCATCATAGCACTAAATCCAATGGCACTGGTAGTTGTAAGTGTCACCCCAAACTGATCAGCTACACTGGACACCATTTTCTGATAACTATCCTGTACACCCTTCCAGATATCTTCAACACTGTACGTCCAGACACCATTAATATAGCTGTTTTCCCAATCATGGCTGCCCGAAGCAATCGGAGTATTATTTTTATCCACTAAAACAGTTTTTATACGGGTTGATCCAAGTTCAATTCCAATTGCTGTTTTACCTCTTATAATTGCATCTTTTACTTCTTCTAAAATAAGTTTCATGTTCATAACCATACCCTTTCCAAAATCTAGCAATTTGCGCAGCGCACAAATTGCTGTGTGAAAAATATATTTTCACACTACTCCTCTATTCGTCCATTTCTGATTTCGGACGAAATAATTTGTTCTCGATATAAACTATATAGTAATCTCTACTTTTTTTCAAGCTATTCTTTCTTCATTTTATGGCTTGCCAAGACTTAAGCCCTAATAATCTTTATGAAATTTATATCTTTTTTAGTATTTGACGATATGTTATTTTCTCTTTTTGTACGATTTCTATTTCTCCCTGCTCTATCAGATACATAATTCTTTTGGCGTACCAACAATCGCCAATTCCCAGTGGATATTTTCCCATGATTCTTCCGATCAGATGTGCCATAATAATTTCGCCCACCGGGAGTTCTTTTCTTATAATGTGGTCATAGAAATCATCCGGCACACCGATAACTTTACCGTTGACCACTGCCCGTAAAGGACTGTTTTCTTCACTTAATGCAAGCCATTTTGATGAAAAACAATTTATTTCACAGGTAGATAAACGAACTTCAAGAGGAAGAAAGCGGTAAAACCTTCCTGGCTCCACTTCTCCCCAGGATGAGAAAAACTGCATTTCATCTTCAGAAAGCTGTATATACTGAGGAAGTTTTATAATGGATATCTTACAACCAAACTTACGTAATAAATCACATACATAATATAGTCCGCATAAGGAATAGGGTGCGTCACTATACCATATACGGAATTCTTGACCATCAGCTGCAAAACTTTCTAACCGTTCTTTTTCTCGCATATATTTCTGCCAGGACTCCTCCAGACCTTTTCGATTATTGGTATCATAATTATCATACCATCCATCAATTGTGTACATGTCCATAATCAAATTCTTCCTGTATTCACTATTCATCGGTTTGCTGATATCTCCTATATCCAACATGAAGGGTATACAGATTACTTCAGTGGACCTGCCGCCTACCGCTTCTCCTTCTTGCTGTTTATCATACTCCTTCTTCCATTTCTTCATTTCTTCTTTATCAGGTTCTTTGCCAATCCAACCGATTGCTGCTCCGTCCAGAAATTTTTCCTTCTTGAAATTCTTTGCTGCTTTCATGGAGCCGCCTTCACTCTCTCCAAACATTACTTCTATCATTATCTTCCTCCTTAAATTCATGGTAATGATCAACAAATATTTACATCCATTATAAATTAAAGCAATATATTATTCTACCGTAATTTGCTTAATGGCTTTGGTATTGTGGAAAGATCTATCCATACAGAATATATCGTTAAATTATAATTAAATCATTTATTTAAAAGAATTAAGATAGAACTGCTATCTTTGCTTTTATACTATATCTGTACATTACTTGTTATTGTAATTATTTTCCATTTAATAATTGACAACTCCTATGGTACATGCTATATTATTGGTATAATTTAACAATTTACTAGATTATAGCAGTCCGTAGTTAATCACCAGAAAGGAGTTTATTATGGTTAAAAAAATCAGTTTCAAACTAAGTATTTTACTCATGTTAACTCTTGCTGTCGTTTTATCATATAAGAGCACAAATGCTCTGGCAGCAACAACAAAGATTATTTCCATAACTGTTCAACAAAGTTTTTCCTCCGATTCCGAGGTAGGCCCTCAACTATCCGAATATATTAATACGCATAATACCTACAATTATGATGACGGACTTTATTATGGAACCTTAAGCATATCAAACGTAAATCTGGTATCAAGAACTCCTGAATATCCAAACAGTACAATATATCGATACATATTTTCGATAACATATACCGGCATGACTACCAAACGCCCTGTCACAAAGAATGTTGCTGTAACCGTTCAGCAAAGCTTTTCTGGTACGGAGCCTGAGATTAATCAACAATTGGGTGCATATATAAATTCTCATCCTTCCTATTCCTACAGTGAGGGAAATTTTAACGGAACACTTAGTGTCTCTAATGTTTCTCTAGTATCCCAAACCTCACAATATCCAAATCTTTATACTTATATTTTTACTATTACATACTCCGGAATAGCTACCAGCGACTAATCCAGTTAAAATTAATTTATCTGCATACAAATATACCAAAATACCGGCAGAGTCTATTTTGAAGGCTCTTCCGGTGTTTTTCAGTTATTCAATAAGGATATTAGTGCAAATCCTAATTTAATTACGCAGATGGATGAACAGTTTCAAGTTCTTGTAAGCTGATCTTTACTATTTTCTATCTTTTACAATCAGAATAATGTTTATAATGGTACAAAACAGAATATAAAACAGCCAACATAATCCGCGGAGGATTAGAGAATTACCATGTTGAGGAACAGGTGTGAAGGTCCACCAATATCCTCCAAACGTTCCTTGTAGAAAATTAAACATACAAGAAATTGGCATTAAGCTTAATAACCATACATTTATAAGACAAAAATATTTAAATGCCACCTTCCTATTTTCTCCCACAAACTGTCCTATCACAAAAAACATACATCCAAAAGCCATTATTGTAAAACCTATGGCTACAGAACTTATACTCTGTTTTTCCGTCCATATATAAATTGCAACAATCAGACCAATAAAATTTAGAACAGTACCAACTAGTGAAAATATTCTGGCATCTATTTTTCTTTTCCCCTGTAAATCTGGTTCAGGTTCAATTCCTTTTAGTATATAGTCTGTAGTTACTTCAAAAAAATTACTTAACAAAATAATTTTTTCTAAATCGGGACTACTTTGTTCACTTTCCCATTTTGATACCGCTTGCCTTGATACTCCAATCTGATCGGCTAATTGTTCTTGTGAAATACCTTTTGTCTTTCTTAAAGACTGAATTCTGTCTGCTATTGTCATTACCGATACCTCCTTATTTGTTAGTGTCATTCTACTATTATTATTGGTTGCAATTCAAGCCTTTAGCCTTTTCAATACGTCAACCATAGGTTGCCAAACTGATAAATTGTTATTAAGATTGCAAATGCAACTTATGTTAAAAATTTTACATTTTTTCACCAGCTTATAAAATCCTAGTAATAGACTGATTCCAACATTCAGTAAAAGGCTTAATATTTTGATATTTTCTATTTCTTATTATTTCTTTCTATTTATCTATTTCCTTCTATTTCTTTCTATACTTATTACTTTCATGAGAGAAATATCATATAGCTTAAATATTAATTATTCCATGTTTTTTAGAAAGCTAAAATCGTATGAATACGCCAGCTTAAATTCAATTCCGTCTGATGTTTGAACAATCATTACAACTATTAATCTCCAATTGTTTAATCTAGTTTTTATTTTGTATATATTGACCATTACATAGTATCATAATTTGTATTTTATTACAATATTTTGCCATGAGGTATCTCTTTTTAAAAGTTACCGTTCGGCCTAGTCATTGTTCCAGGAATGCCAATGGGTTGCCGTACTTCCTTTTACTTGCTTTACCTTCGCCCGTTCAGAACGCTCCGCTTCACAAGATGAACTCGGCCAGTCTGCGCAATATGAATATATATGCACTCATATTCATCTGGCAAATCATTGTTAGGCCTTTCACATCCGAAACTTATCTTATTAATAGAATAATAAATAAAGAGCAAAATTCCACGAAGCGAATCCTGCTCTTTATTTAGATGACTTCATTATTAAAATATATTATTTTGTAAATTTAATAATCAACTGTTTTTGAGCTGTCCATAAAAATTAATACAAATTTCCTGTATAATCATCGCTGCTCTTTTTATCCGTATAATAAAGAATACTATCTCCTGCTTTCAGATTAAATTTATTTCCCTTATAATCTTCTTTCTCGAGCGGTGCACCTTCCGTTACCCACATCGAACAGTTACCGTTATTCAGGTAATTATTCGCATTGATATAGGAGAGATGTTCTTTTCCATGATCATCAATGGTCACGATATTGAAATTTACTATGATGTAGCCATCCTTCAACCAGAAATCCTCACCGTAATCTATCCCATGTTTTCTCAAATAATCATATACATCATAACCGGTCGGTACCGCATGAAGATCGGTCGGCAGCTTATAGGTGCCATACCAGCGCTGCATATATTTTGATATTGTTGTATCGGTCAGGCCGGTAATCTCCTTTACGTCACGGTAAGACCTTTGTTTGGTTATCTGGGATGCATACTCTGTTCCGATGAAGGTTCGAAATGGCGGCAGAAGCTTTATCTGGGAATAGGAATACATGGTAC
>JAEZZO010000066.1 GCA_023418475.1 Bacillota bacterium | reverse complement strand
TTGGAAGTGTGAAGAAAAAGCGTCTTCACACTAAGAAGAACCCCGAAATGAGCACAGCGGTGCTCATTCCAGGCTTCTTCACCAATTATTTGTGATGCCGCTTGCGGCATTATGATTGGAAAGTATGAAAAATAAATTTTTCACACGGTAATTTGTGCGCTCCATAAATTGCTAGACTTTTGAAAGGACATGGTTATTAATATGAAGTTAGAAGATATGAAAAACCAGGAAGATGTACTTTGTTATATGAATGAAAATATTAATTATGGATGGATTGATATAGACGGAAATATACATAGAAGAGAAATAAAAATTTTAGAAGCCAATAGAACATCCTTCATTGAAGAATGTCTTCAGCACGGATTAGGGACTTATTTACAATAGGAATAATGGAAGGGAGTCATCTGGTATGAAATGTCCTTACTGTAATCAGGAGATGGAGCAGGGTGTTATACAAAGCCCACACGAATTATCCTGGAAGAAGAAAAAATCAATAATAGGGCGTGCAAATTTTCATGAAGGCTCTGTTATACTGTCAAAACTATCCTTACTAAAAGGTTGCGCAGCAAAAGCATTTTGTTGCCGTAACTGTGAAAAGGTAATCATTGATTATAAGGATAATGATTGTGATATAAATAAATAGGATATATAGGCTTATAGAAGAACAGCATACTTATTTTATGCAGTATGCAATATAAGTAAAATTACATTTTGTATTATAGTTGTGTACAAGAGTAAAGCTCACTTAAAGGTAGGTACGCTACAAATCATTACAGGTATACAAAGAAATCTTCGTGGATAAACATAAAAAATTAAATAAAAGAGGATGATTAAGCTTGGCAATACATAATATAAATGCTTCTGCAAAGCAAATTTTGTGGGGGAATATCTTACTGGTCATATGTTGTATCTTTTATCTTGCTTGGTGGATATTGGCATTCAAACCTTCCGGTGCAATCAAGGGTATAAGAACAGGATGGCTTCTGATACCGGCCTTTATTACCGGTCTGGCTGCGATTGCGCTAGTGGTTAAGGGACTTCAGTCAGAAACCATAGGGTCAACATTGTTTCCCGGCAGGTACATTATATGGGGCGGTATTGCAGCATATTTTATTCTGCTGGCAGTTACGGGAATATTTTTTAAGAGGCCGGTGACAACGGAGCTGCTACTGATCGATGGATGGACTATGCTCGCATTGACGGAAATTAATGTGCTTTATGGGATGGGTCTTTTTCCATGCACAAGGGCAATACTATTTGCAGTTGTGATAGGCGCTGCCATGGTAATAAGTATCGTCTGCTATATGCTCTATTACAATCTCGGGAGCCGTGCAGGTTATATCGACGGAATGATACCACTTTTATTAGTTGCGGTGATCATGTCAGGGATCTCTGCAATGATGGTGTTTCAGCAACTTTGGCATAATCAGCCATAAGCAATATTTACGAATTATTTCTTGATTTACAGATGAGGACCTTCATGGTTTTAAGTCATATGGCAACAGTTATGAATTCGACGGATTACATTTTAACAGGAGTCTGAGATGAACTATAGAACAAAATGTTTCATTGATATTTTCACATTGGTTATCATATATGTTATTTTTTTATATAAAAAATGGAAAGGGAAGGGCAAGGATGTACTACTGGTAAATACACTTTTTTACGTGTATTTAACTTTAGTTCTTTCTGTAACATTAATGCCTGTCATTACATCGCTTCCATTTGTTTTCAATCATCCTTATGTGCCTATGAATTTACTTCCTTTTGATGATTATATCTCAGGCAGGGGAGATACGGTACGGCAAATCTGTCTGAATATTATAATGATGATGCCATTTGGGTTTTTAATAACGATTGTTAAAAGACAGAAACTACTTACGTGCACGCTTAAGACGTTATTCTTTAGCTTGAGTATAGAATTACTTCAGCCCCTTATCAATGGTACTCGATCTTCGGATATTACGGATGTTATTACAAACACAATTGGCGGAGTATTTGGGTATATGTTGTATTTGATTTTTAGGCCGGTGGTGAACAACATATTAAGCGGTGTAAAGTCCATAAAATAAGAAGATGGCCAAACGAATATGACTTTACATAATCTGGATTGAAAGGTGGGCATTTCTACATTAATATAGAACAGATAGTAATAACAACACATTAAAACTTATTAATGATACCGGGAGGTAAACAAATGATATATTTAAATACAAAACGTACAATTATCCGAGATCATTGTGACGAAGATTTAGTAACGCATCATGCTCTTTTTAGCGATAAGACGGCTATGTATTATTTGCAGGATATAGCAACTAATACGATGGATGAATCGAAAGTAAACCTTCAGAATACGATGAGCGAAATAAATAAAATGAATAGAAAATTATACTTTTTACGTATGGAAGATAGATATACACAAGAACATATAGGCGAAATAGGTTACACGGTAACTGCATTAACACCAGTTGGTAAATTCGTTGAAATGGGTTACTTTATTCGGCAAAAATTTTGGAGTAAGGGATACACAAGCGAGGCCCTTCGGGAACTGATCACTGATCCGATTTGCTTTTGAAGAAGACGGAGTTTTTCGAATTTCCTGTGGATGTATAAAGGAGAATATCGGCTCTGAAAAAGTTATGGTTAAATGCGGGATGACGAAAGAAGCAGACTTCAAGTCTTACGTCTGGCATGATGGTAAATTAAAGGATAGAGTAGAATATAGATTGTTAAAAACGGAATGGAAACCGGAATTAAGTAATTGATAGTATTTCATAAAGTACGAATTTAGGAGGACCAAAGTGAGAAAATTTAAGGTTATATCGGAAAATTTATCACTGATGTTTATTATATTTACAACTTTATTTCTTATTTTAAATTATTCAAAATTGAAACAGAATGATTTTCGTATAGCGGTGGTTGCAATTATACTTATTTTTTTTGTGCTATTTATAGATTTATATCACGATATAAGAAGCAAGCAATACTCGACGCATATACTAATAATATTAACAGATATGGTTGAGATAATATTTGCAATTGCTTTATGTTATTTTTCCTTCCAAAAGATTGATAAAGAAAATTATTTACTTGTATTGAAAATGTCGGAGAACATAAGTAGGTGCAGTTTGATTTTAGTGATTACACGAGCAATAAAAAGTTTTTTACAAAGCCAAAGATTTGAGAAAAAAATAAATCCTAATCTGCCCCAATAAAGAGGAATAACAATTATATCAGTAAATAGTATTTCAAATTACCATACAGCTCCTACGGCAATTTTTTATCACAATGGAGAGGTAATAAAAGAAGCTGAGCGGTATAAGGAAGGGCTATTGGTTTATGATTACCGAAAGCCGGCTATATCTTTTGGCATGCAGGGACGGATAGAAAATAATAAATACTTGAAATGAATAACAATAAAGGGGAGATACAGCATATGAATCATCAGGAATTTCAAGAGGCAGCGCAATATTGGAACAGGAAAGACGTTCAGAATGTGAAAATGGAACGATCGGAATTATTACATATGATAGAAACTTACATACAGGAAAATAATACTTGCGCACTTGCAACTGGTAGTGGAAGCTTTGTGAGATGTACACCACTTGAGTATTCCTATTTTGAAGGAGCATTTTGGATATTTTCTGAGGGAGGACTAAAATTCAAAGCATTAGAAAATAATACCAACGTTTGTCTTGCGATCTTTGATAAATTTGATGGATTTGGCAAACTGAAGGGAATGCAGGTAAGCGGAATTGCAGAGCTGATAGAACCGTTTTCAGAAGAGTACCGTAAAGTAGCCGAGCATAAAAATATCCCGGTAGAAGGTTTGAAAAAATTAGCACATCCGCTCTATCTGATACGAGTAATTCCTGCGCGGATTGATTTTTTAAACGCAGATTTCAAGAAGAAAGGTTTTGCAGCAAGACAATATCTTGAATTCTGAGAACAATGGCACAATGGAATGGTATAGACTTGGGACCATATGTGAAGTATATCGAAAGAAGGATAGGCAGTCAGTTGTATTGGTATAAAATATATTCATCCACGAACTAAATCTGGCTTTTGTAGAGCTAACTGTATAATGATAAAGTTTCATAACACCTAACTACAGGAGAAGTAAAATGATGACAAACACAGAGATAATTCAGATTGCGATGCAGCAATCAGCCATTGACAGTAATTGTTACCCGGAGGACTTTTTAAAGCAAGAAAACAAGGTTGTAATCTCCGGTAAAAATCCGGACGCCAGAAAATACCTGGAATTGCCGTTTTATTGTGACCTGACATCCTACGGCAATAACATTGTGGCTTCTGTTTCGGAAGATCTGAAGGATATAGTGAGCGAATATATCAACAAATATAAAACGGAACATTGCTTTGAGACCCCCAATTTACATATCTTAATTGAAAAGCTAAAACCATTTCATTTAAACATCTGCTTTATGGCGGAATATTTTTTACCGGATATGGGTGCCATAAGTGCTCTAACCTGTAAGTATGAAACCAGAGTTTTAGAACCGGAGGATTTTTCGGTTTATTATTTACCGGAATGGCAGAATGCGTTAAGCAGAAGCCGCAGACAGCTGGACCGGCTGGCTGTTGGTGCATTTGATGACGGAAAGCTAATTGGTCTTGCAGGGTGCTCCAGCGATTGTGATACGATGTGGCAAATTGGAATTGATGTATTGCCCGAATATAGAAGGCAGGGGATCGCTTCCAGTATTACCAGTCAACTGGCGATAGAGGTGTTAAATAGGAATATCGTTCCATTCTATTGCTGTGCATGGTCAAATATAAAATCAGTGCGCAATGCCTTAAAAAGTGGATTTAAACCGGCTTGGGTACAGGTTACAGCAAGAAGTAATGAATATATTGCAGATATGAATAAATGAAATCAGTTTATGAACCAGATAAATAGAGGTGAAACTATATGAGTGAAAAAAGGGAAAAGAGAAACGAGCTTGAACATTGTATTGGTTCAAAGATTCACTATCCGGAGGAAAAAGCACTATGCGATTTCTATGTTCAAATGAACAGAACATGTGAAAACAATCATTCAAGAGTAATTTGGGAATGGTTACATAATGCACCCTGTTTTGATGAATTTCATATTGAGAAATTCAAGATGTGGAAAGAAAATGGACAAGTTGTTTGTGCGGTACGTCCAATAAGTCCATGGTTAGGAGAAGCAGTAATAGACAACCAGTGTACAGATGAGGAAACATTACAGGAAATTATTCGATATGTGGAAGACAATCTATCTGTCAAACAGGAAGATCAAAATCACATTTTTTTGGTGGTTCTTAATGGGGGAGACGGCTTTAACCAGCTTTTGCAAAAGAGTAGATACGAAGAACTTGTTCTTGATACAGGCACACTTCTATATAATCTGCAAAAGGAAATAAATCAGGTCACGCTTGAGAATGGATTTAGTATTCATACGCTTTCAGAAGTGTTTGATTTTGATCAATTAAGCAAACTGATTTGGCAAGGCTTCCATTATGACGGTGAGGTTCCAGGGATCAACGATCTGGTAAGACTTTCTATTAAGCATGCATGGTTAAATTACAATAGAGACCTTTGCAGTGTTATCCTTGACAGGAATGGTGATTATGCTTCTTTTTGCGGTTTTTGGTATGATGAAACAACACTAACAGCCTACCTGGAACCAATGGTAACACATGATAAATATCGGAATAAAGGACTTGGAAAAGCAGTAGTTTACAATTCTTTAAAAATATTACAGAATCACGGGTGTAAGAAGGCATTTGTGGACCCGGATGAAGAGGCATACCATTATTATTTGAAAATAGGATTTGAACAATTTCATTATGCACGATATTATCAGAAGACCTTCTGAAAAGAATAAACAATTAGGATAATCAGGTATGTTGGAAAGGTGAGTAATAAGATGATTAAACCAAAGAAATTGCAAAAAGGTGACAAAATAGCTATTGTAAGTTTATCCTGGGGAGGACTGGGCGATGATGCATTTATTCATAAATATGATATCGCCAAAGAAAGGCTGGAAAATGAAATTGATGCAGGGGCATGTGATACAGGTAGGTAGTTATATAGGTAAATATAAGAGGTAGAAATAAGAGGAAAATATAAAAGGAAGAAAAAAGCGGCAGAAATAAGTGGAAGATAATAAGAAGTAAATATTTGATGAAAAGGA
The DNA here is from genome assembly GCA_023418475.1 of Bacillota bacterium. Taxonomy (GTDB): domain Bacteria; phylum Bacillota; class Clostridia; order Lachnospirales; family Lachnospiraceae; genus Mobilitalea. Next base: position 111,957 of record JAEZZO010000066.1, on the reverse strand, counting down.
AATAACCAAGGATGAAAAAGATTATACTGCGAATCATAAAATGGGTTATCATTACTTTTTTACTAGTACTTACGGCAGGATTATTGTTTCCAACATGGACACCTAAGATATCAGGTGATAACAGTATCAGCGAGCTAAAGAGAGTTGAGATTAATCATGCAAAGCTTGAGATAATGATACGAGGCATCAACCGTGATAATCCTATCATTATATTTGTTCATGGTGGTCCCTGTTGTTCGGAGATACCATATGTCAAAAAATATCAGGACCTGTTGGAACAGAAATTTACCATTGTTCATTACGACCAGCGGGGGAGTGGAAAATCCTATGAATTTGGTACAGACTATTCTGGCGTGACTGCAGCTACGCATGTAGAGGATTTAATTTCTCTCACAAAATATATTGAGGAATATTTACATCAGAATCAGGTGATTCTAATAGGACATTCTTATGGAACATATATTGCCACTATGGCAGTAGCAAAAGAACCAAAACTATACCGTGCATATGTAGGAATAGGACAGATGTCAGATACTAAATCAAGTGAATTAGATAGCCTGCATAAATGCATCAAAGCTGCAATGGAAACCGGAAATGTGGATGATGGTACTTATCTAAGCGGTTTAGAGAATTTGGTCTCACAGGGAAAACAAATCACTCCAAGGGATTATGTACGAAAATATGGATTTGCAGCAAGGAATATTGATGAGAATGCAGATTACCTGATGGGTTTTCTCTTTGGCAGTGAGTATAATCTGCTGGATGCAATTCGTTATTCTACCGCACTTGGCAAATACCAGAATGCTTTAATTTTAGAAGCACTTAATAAACCGATTTCTGCTATTGTAAAAGAGATTGATATTCCTGTTTATTTTGTAATGGGAAAATATGATGGCATGACATCCCCGGAAGCAGCAGAAAAGTATCTGAATAGTTTAGGGGGAGAATATCCGCATGAAATGGTAATATTCGAGAACTCAGCACATTATCCGCAGTTTGAAGAAAAGAATAAATTTTACAAATGGATGTGTGAAGCGTTTGGTAAATAAATTATTATATAAGGAGGAGTAATTAAATGAAAACAATTATAGTGTATTACACCTTTGGTGGCTCTACTAAGAAAGAGGCTGAAAAACTGGCAGCAGAGCTGAGTACATCCTTATGCAGAGTAAAGGAAGTACATGAACGCCACTTTTTGTCAGCCTTTGTTCCGGGTGGTTATCTGGCGATGCATCGTAAAACCGTTGCCATAAAGCCTATTAATACTAATTTAAAGGACTATGACCGGATTATTATTGGCTGTCCGGTGTGGGCCGGATTTCCGGCACCTGCCTTCAATGCTATAGTGGAACAGTTACCAGCAGGGAAGGAAGTGGAGGTCTTCTTATGCTCTGGCGGCGGCGGTACGCGTAAGAGTGAACAGGGCACCAGGGAGTTGATCGAGAGTAAGAAGTGTACCGTGATTTCTTACCGCGATGTTTATACCAACGTTAAGCCAGGGAAGATGAAAGAAAAGACTTCGAAGTAATATTAACGTCTTAATCTGCTGGTAGGATTTGAGAGCCAGTATGCCTGGTTTAAATAATCCCTCAAAATAGACTTCATTCTTATTGCAGACTGTACCAAAATTTGTTGTTTTATTGGCGATGGTATACAATTTAAGATTATGTTCGATTGTAATTATATGGCGATTGTGATAGCCTAATTATAACAATAACCCTGCAGAAGGATTGTTGATAGAAACGAAAGGCTGTGATATTCATATGATCGACGGACATATACATATTGAACGGGGACCCTATACATTAGAATGGATTGATCAATTTGTGGTTAGAGCAGTAGTCGAACAAATAGATGAAATCTGGCTTCTTGAACATTGTTATCGATTCAAAGAGTTTGTACCAATGTATGATCAGGCGTGTGCTTATAGTAGTTATATAGATAAATGGTTTCATCAAAAAGCGGGAGCTTTCTATTTTGATGATTATCGAAAGCTTATAGAAATTATTCGAGAAAAACAATACCCTGTGCGCATTAAATTTGGACTAGAGGTATGCTATATCGAAAAATATAATGAATTTGTAGAAAACATTATTAGAAAGAAAGACTTAGATTTTGTGGTTGGCAGTGTTCATTTTGTGGAGAATTTTGCATTCGACCATAAATCAGAACATTGGGATGGCATTGATGTTGACCATGTCTATAAAAAGTTTTTTGAAACCTCCTTAAGCCTTGCAAGGTGTGGTATCTATAATGGAATTGCACACCCGGATTCCATTAAATTATTTGGTCACAAGCCTTCCTATTCGTTAGAAGAAGACTATGATGCACTTGCCAAAAGTCTTGCAATGAATGGAATGTATGCAGAGGAAAACAGTGGAGTTTACAGGCGTTGCAGTGATACGGCAGAGCTTGGGATGAATCAAACATTATTACATTGCATGAAAGCACATGGTGTTACTATTATTACAGCCTCGGATGCTCATTGTCCGGAGGATGTTGGTGCCTATATACCTGAACTTTGCAGACTTGTAGAAAAGGCATAAAGAATTCCAGGTGTATGATGTGCTTTGGAAATTACTATAGATAGTACAACTATGTCTGTCCGGACTAATATGGAAGAGAGAATTTCAAGCATATGTAGAAGAAAGAAGAAAATAAATGATTAATATACGAAAGGAAATATAGAATGAATGACTGGTTTACAAAAGATAAAATAGATGAAGATACCTTTATTATTAGTGAGTATCGCCATTGGGAGGAAACGCACTGCTATTTATTAAATGGCTCCAAACGAAGTCTATTGATTGATACGGGACTTGGCATATGTAATATTTACGACGAAGTAATCAAGCTGACTGACAGGCCAGTGACGGCAGTGGCTACTCATGTTCACTGGGATCATATAGGGGGCCATAAATATTTTCCTGATTTTTATACCCATCAGGAGGAGCTTAACTGGCTTAACGGTGAATTTCCGCTTTCAATGGAACAAATCAGAGAAATGGTCATTGACCGCTGCAGCCTGCCGGAAGGCTATCAGGTTGATACCTATGAATTCTTTCAGGGTACGCCATCAAAATTATTGCAGGATCATGATGTGATTGATCTTGGAGATCGTAGTATATATGTTTTACATACACCGGGTCATTCACCCGGCCATATGTGCTTTTTTGAAAAAGATAGAGGGTATTTATTTACCGGTGATCTGGTATATAAAGATACCCTATTTGCTTATTATCCTTCAACTGACCCGGAAGCTTATCTTTCTTCTCTGGAGAAGATTGCAGAGCTTCCGGTGAAGAAAGTTTTTCCTGCCCATCATACACTGGACATACAGCCTGAAATACTTATTAGAATGAGGGAGGCTTTTAAGCTGCTTAAGGCAGAAGGCAAATTACAACATGGAAGCGGAACCTTTGATTATGGTGATTGGGCCTTGTGGCTGTGAATTTACAGCAGAATGAGCTTTATTATATTAATCTAAGTGCTGAAAAATCAACGTGAGAATTTGACATTCGAATCCTATTAAAACAATAAAATATAAGGGGGCAATACACATGATAATTAGTACAGAAAGATTAATGGTAAGATATTTTGAAGAAACCGATGGCAGTGATTTGCATGACTATCTTTCAAAGAAGGAGGTCCTGGAATTTGAACCCTATGAACCCTTCTCATTTGAAGCTTCCGTAGTAGAGGCAAAACGACGTTCCGAAGATAAGAATTTTTATGCGGTTGCTTTGAAAACCGGTAAAGTTATCGGGAACCTGTATCTGGCACAGGAAGATTTCGGTAACTGGGAATTGGGATATGTTTTTAATCGCGATTACTGGGGATATGGATATGCCATTGAAAGTGCAAAAGCTCTTATTACCTATGCCTTTGAAAATTGGAACGTAAGAAGGATTGTTGCCATGTGTGATCCACTGAATGAACATTCCTGGAAACTGTTGGAGCGTTTGAACTTCCGCCGTGAAGGGACACTGATTAAGAATGTTTATTTTAACAAGGATGACAATGGGAACCCGATTTGGAAGAATACCTATGAATATGGTCTCTTAAAGGAGGAGTGGATAAAAAAATAGAAGATTTATAAGTTCGTCGCATAAGAATAAGCATATGCTATACATTTTTCAGCTGGATACATAAAACAATAATTGTTTATGAATTTTAAAATGTAGAAGAACAATTTGCTATACAGATATTAGGTTTGTAATACTTAAGATGTAAATTTAAAGAAAGGCGTGTAACTATGAAGCTTTTACTTGTTCTTAATTTCATTATACCATTTGTGATGATAGATGTTGGTTATATATTAAAGCGATATCCGGTTGCCGATAAGAGCCGGGGCAATGGTTATAATACGCCGACCTCAAGAAAATCTCAGGCACACTGGGATTATGCCCAAAGCATAGCCCCTGGTGTATTTAGAGAAACCGGGAAAAAATTATTGATATTTGTTTTGTTATTAGATATTCTTCTATATTTTTTTAATGTTAACACTGATATTTCTATAACGATGGGAATGGTAATAGGAGTTGGGTTTGTGATTACTGCATTTTGGAAGGTTGAAAAACAGATCAAGATGGAATTTCCGGAATAGATTGAAAACATAGGATGTATTTTTGGCTATTTTTATTAAAACATTTTTGGTGAAAGATATCATAGCAAATTAGTTAAATTAGAAATGCAGAGAAAAATTCACATATCCAGGCTTATACAAAGGAAGATGAAATTCATTATGGATTTTGATAAGAATTTGATTCTTTCATAGAGAAAGAAGGACTTAAATGGAGATTATAGAAACGAATGGAGAAAACAGGGACTTTGTAACACTATGCCGGTTACTGGATGACAACCTGAATCGTATTGTAGGCGGTGAAAAACAGAGAGTGCAATATAATCAGTACAACCAGCTGGAAGATATCCATGATGTATTTATTATATACGATCAGAATCTGCCGATTGCATGTGCTTCCTTTAAGTATCATGAGAAAGGTACAGCGGAGGTGAAACGGGTTTTTGTCAGAGAGGAATACAGAGGCCGAGGACTATCGTTACTATTGATGAAGAGACTGGAAGAGAAAGCAAAAATGCAAGGTTATCAAAATTTAATTTTAGAAACAGGAAATATGCTTACACATGCAATGGGATTATATAAGAAAATCGGATTCATGGTAATAGAGAATTATGGGCAATATAAGAATATGAAAGAATCGATTTGTATGGGAAAACTACTGATATAACATTACAAAAAACAACTGAGACTATTTATACAATGTATTACAGGATCTGTTATCAGATCTGTTTATCCAAGATCTTTCGTAAACTAATATAAAACGAATGCTATGATAATTTATTGATCGTATCAAACGCTACGGCAGAAGTATTACTTAGATGGAAAGAAGGTGAAAGCGATGCCTGATGTAATTAATTGGTTCTTCCTGCTGGCTGTCTTATTATTTATTACCGGTTTTGTTTTAATAGGGATTGAGATGGTAACACCCGGATTACATGCACCTGGATTCTTTGGCGCCGGCTGTCTGCTTGCAGCCATCTTTATCATATCGGACACTTTCATGGAAGGAGCGCTGATCACTATTGTTGTACTGCTTCTTTTGGGAGTGATGCTTGCCATCGTTCTTGGTTTGCTTTCGTCTGGAAAACTTAAATCTCCAATTATTCTGGATGAGGTTCAAAATAGAGAAAAAGGGTATCTAAGCTCAAAAAACCGAAAGGATATGATGGGGAAGCAGGGAATTGCACTTACGGATCTTAGACCATCCGGAAGAGGAAAATTTGATGATTCTGATTATGATGTTATATCAGATGGGAAGTATATAGTAAAGGATGCTAAGATTATTATCTATCAAGTGCAGGGTTCTAAGCTGCTAGTTAAGGAACTTGAGGAATAAGTGCTTATATGGAATATTTGTAGTACTAAACGAAATATCTAAATAAAGCTATAGGTATTTGCGAAACGCAAGAAGTATACAATTAGAATAACTATATAGTTTCGTAATTGCCGAAAATAAAGCTAATTATGAAAGGAAGGATTTATATTATGCAGGATTCTATTACAATGTTAGTTATTATAGGAATTATTGCTTTAGGAATTATTATGTTTTTCAGTTTTGTTCCCGTTGGTTTATGGATATCCTCGCTGGCAGCCAATGTTAAGGTAAGCATCTTCAATTTAATTGGTATGCGTCTGCGAAGAGTAATTCCATCGAAAATAGTATTGCCGCTTATTAAAGCAACAAAAGCAGGGATATCCTTAAGTGTCAATCAGTTGGAAGCTCATTATCTGGCAGGCGGTAATGTAGATAGTGTAGTTAATGCACTGATTGCATCGGAAAGAGCCGGAATTGAGCTGCATTTTGAAAAAGCCGCGGCGATTGATCTTGCCGGCCGTGATGTATTTGATGCGGTAAGAATGAGTGTTAATCCTAAGGTGATCGAAACATCGAACGTTTCAGCCGTTGCAAAAGATGGTATAGAACTTCTGGTTAAGGCACGGGTTACTGTTAGAGCCAATTTGGAGAGGCTGGTTGGAGGTGCCGGTGAAGCAACCATACTAGCAAGAATCGGAGAAGGTATTGTAACAACAGTCGGTTCCGCCAGATCTCATAAAGAGGTGCTTGAAAATCCGGATGATATATCTAAAAGGGTATTAAGCAAAGGTCTGGATTCTGGAACAGCTTTTGAAATTCTCTCGATTGATATTGCTGACATTGATGTTGGACGAAATATCGGAGCACAGCTTCAGACTCTGCAGGCGGAAGCAGATAAAAATATTGCACAGGCAAAGGCCGAGGAGAGAAGAGCAATGGCTGTTGCGAAAGAGCAGGAGATGCGTGCCTATGTGGTAGAGGCAGAGGCAGAGATACCGAAAGCCATGGCGCAGGCTCTAAGGGAAGGCAATCTTGGTGTAATGGACTATTATGATATGCAAAATATTAAAGCAGATACCAAAATGAGAGAAAAAATATCGGAAACTTCTAAGAAATCCATCCTTGATAGTGATAATACCAGAAAATAAGGGGAGAGGGTAGGTGTCATTGGACAAGAATTTTATGTATTATAAATCAGAGGGTCCGGCTTCTATTCTAAAGAAGTTAATAAATGAGAATGCTTCACCGGATGTTGTTTCGAAAGGCATCAATTACAAAAGAAGAGAGAATTTTGGAACTGTCACAAAGAAAACCAATAGAAACAATATAGAGGAGCCGGACTCAAGCAACTTGACGGAGGATAAACTGTCAGTAGCCGTGAATGCAGGAGAGGAAGATCGTGGCAGATGGTATGCCGGAAGCAGTGAGTTGGACAATACTGCAGCCAGTACAGCGTCCTTCTACGATAACGTGATACCTGAGAAATTACAGGAAGCAATTATATGGACTGAAATACTTGAAAAACCGGTAAGCAGGAGACATAGAAAAAGATGATGCCGCAAAGCGGCATCATCTAGAGAGGAAGAGAATACTTTGTTATCAAAGAAAATGCTGGGAGCTTACAGCAATGCAGCACAATGCAAATTATTATAGAAAAGTTAATAATTTATCATTGTAAAAAAATTTAGAATTGCTATAATCATTTACAACATTATTATTGGATAAGAGGTAGCAATTATGAATACAGAGGATAATTCTAAGAAATTAACTAATATATTAAAGCTATATGAATCGCTTCCCTTTGGGATAGTATTGTCACTCATCGGCGGTTATCTGGATGCTTACACTTATATCAGCAGAGATGGTGTATTTGCCAATGCGCAGACCGGCAATATTGTTTTTTTGGGGCTTCATGCCGCAAAGGGAGAATGGAAGCAGGTACTGATGTACATACCGCCTATACTGGCATTTGTATTAGGAGTTATTACGGTAGAGATAATCAAGAAGGCACATCCGACACGGTTTCTAATCCATTGGGCTCATTTTATATTGCTATTAGAAATGATATTATTATTTCTGCTGGGCTTTGTTCCTCCGGAATTTCCAAATGGCATTGTAACGGTTTCTATCTCGTTTATTGCTGCTGTACAGGTATGTTCCTTTAATAAACTTGTGGACTCATCCTATGCTACCACTATGATGACAGGAAATCTTCGTACATTTTCACAGTCTCTTTATAAGGCAATCTCAGATCGGGATAAAGTGTACGCAACCCGCGCAGCCCGTTACTTTGCAGTAATAGTTTCCTTTATTCTGGGAGCTGTAATAGGAGGAATTATAACAAACCATACCGGCATAAGAGCTATCTGGGCCTCTTCGATAATACTGGCAGGTCTAATTGTGATAAGCAGAATAAGAGAAAATAAATAACGATAGCAAGCAGCAATATACGGCTTAGTAGCGGATGCACTTACCGGAGGTACAGCTTGGAATATGGTTGAGTTTGAACAGCAACATCTCCAAGATAAAGCAGTGGAAAGCGTTCAGATTTTTTATTTACAAATGAAATAGAATGGTATATACTAATTGTTAAATAAGTAACAAAAATATCGTACTGACAACGAGGGTTCGCCCAAGTGGGAAGGCGGGAATAGAGTTTAAGTAAGTTCCTTTTGAGTAGGAATTTCACGGAGATAAGAACTATAAATTCTGAAACCGTAGAAACCTTACCAAGAAGAAGCTTTTAATGAATACTATCCTTGTGCCTTGCCGGCTCAAGGATTTTTTGATTCTTAACAGAGATGAAAAGCCCGTCGGCTTGTGAAGCTAGTATGCGGAATATTTTTGGATAATTATTAGACACTGTAAGAACCATTATTCAGGAAAGTGAGTTGATGTATGACAAAAATCAAGGAATTAATCAACCGGCTGGAGAAGCAGAGAATACTTAGCAGAGAAGAAATCCTCATTCTATTATCAGAAATAACACCACCGGATAGGGAATATCTTCGGGAAAGAGCGCAGTTGACTGCCAGGAAACATTTTAATAATAAGATATACACCCGGGGACTGATTGAGTTTACAAATTACTGCAAGAATGATTGTTACTACTGCGGTATCAGGAAAAGCAACCATGAGGTTTGCAGATACCGGCTTACGAAGGATGAGATTCTGGATTGCTGCAAATCAGGCTATGATCTCGGATTTCGGACCTTTGTGCTGCAAGGTGGTGAGGACAGAAGCTTTTCGGATGAGGACATGGTGGAAATCATAGAGAGAATAAAATCGGCATATACGGAGTGTGCACTTACCTTATCCATCGGTGAGAAAAGCTATGAGAGCTATCTTCGCTATTATAAAGCTGGAGCCGACAGGTACCTGCTACGGCATGAAACAGCAAATGAGGAGCATTATAGAAAGCTGCATCCCAAAAATCTTAGTCTGTCAAACCGGAAGCAGTGTCTGATAAATTTGAAACAGATCGGATATCAGGTAGGTGCAGGCTTCATGGTAGGTTCTCCCGGTCAGACACCGGAAACAATAGCAGAGGATCTTTTTTTCTTGAAGGAGCTTAATCCTCAGATGATTGGCATTGGGCCGTTTATTCCGCATCATCAAACGCCATTTGCTGATAAAATATCAGGGAGTATGGAAGAAACGTTATTGTTAATTAGTATACTTCGCCTTATGATACCGAATGCACTAATTCCGGCAACGACAGCACTTGGAACAATTAATCCAAATGGCAGGGAGCAGGGTATCTTACATGGAGCTAATGTTGTAATGCCAAATCTGTCTCCAACTTCAGTCCGTAAGCAATATGAGCTCTATGATAACAAGATCTGCACTGGTGATGAAGCAGCAGAGTGCCGTTTCTGTCTGGACAGAAGAATGAAGAAAATCGGATATGAATTGGCGGTTGACAGAGGTGATTATCAGGAGGTTACAGCAAATCTTCTGTAACAATTCGGAATGTGGCATGAAACAAAAAAAGCAAAAAGTAAAAGGTAAAAAGATTATAAAGTAAAAAGAATAAAGAAAGAAGATAAATTAAGAAGAAAGAAAACAAAAGTAAGCAGTAAGAAATTATAAGCAGAAAGAATGCGATTGAGTATACAAAGAAGTATATTTCATTAATATAAATCCAGCAGGTATTTCATGATGATTTGTAAGAGGTATTCCGGTATACTACAGCCTTGATAATCATAAAGTGTAAGGCTGTTCAAATTACAATCGTCAGATAGGGATAGCAGCTGGTCCAAAGGAGAACATATTATGTATGATGTAAAATCTAAAAAGGCAGAAGAATTTATAAGTCATGAGGAAATTCTGGAAACGCTGGAATATGCGAAAGCAAATAAGAATAACAGAGAACTGATTGACAGGATTTTGAAAAAAGCAGAGGACATGAAGGGAATTACGCACCGTGAGGCATTGGTCTTGTTAGAATGTGATCTGGAGGATGAGATCTGTAAGATCTTTGATCTGGCAATCAAAATCAAGGAGAGATTTTATGGTAACCGTATCGTAATGTTTGCACCTTTGTATCTTTCCAACTATTGTGTTAACGGTTGTGTATACTGTCCATATCATTATGTCAATAAACATATTCCTCGAAAAAAGCTTTCCCAGGAGGATATTATCAGAGAGGTAACTGCACTGCAGGATATGGGACATAAGCGTCTTGCCCTCGAAGCCGGAGAGGACCCGGTGAATAATCCTCTGGAATATATTCTTGAGAGTATTCAGACCATCTATTCCATCAAACATAAGAACGGAGCGATTCGAAGAGTAAACGTTAATATTGCGGCTACAACAGTGGAGGATTACAGGAAGCTCCACGAAGCAGGCATCGGAACTTATATTCTGTTCCAGGAAACCTATCATAAAGATAATTATGAGAAGCTGCACCCCACAGGGCCAAAGCATAATTATGCTTATCATACGGAAGCAATGGACCGGGCCATGGAGGGCGGAATTGACGATGTAGGACTAGGTGTGTTATATGGACTCAATATGTACCGTTATGATTTCTGTGGAGTTTTGATGCATGCGGAGCATCTGGAGGCTGCAATGGGAGTCGGACCTCATACAATCAGCGTACCAAGAATTCGTCCGGCGGAGGATATTGATCCATCCACATTTCAGGATGCGATTTCAGATGACATATTTGAGAAAATAGTTGCTATCTTACGAATAGCCGTACCTTATACCGGTATAATTGTCTCGACACGGGAATCAAGAAAAAGCAGGGAAAAGGTACTAAAACTTGGTGTATCACAGATCAGCGGAGGATCTAAGACCAGTGTCGGGGGATATGCAGAACCTGAACCGGAGGACGAAAGCTCAGCGCAATTCGATGTGGATGACAGCAGAACTTTAGATGAAATCGTAAATTGGCTGTTTGACCTAGGACATATTCCAAGCTTCTGTACAGCCTGTTACAGGGAAGGCCGAACCGGGGACCGTTTTATGAAGCTGTTGAAATCGGGTCAAATTGCGAATTGCTGTCAGCCAAATGCCTTAATGACACTAAAGGAATACTTGGAAGATTATGCTTCGCAAGAAACAAAAAGCAAGGGTGAAGCATTAATTGAGAAGGAATTAAAGCATATTCCTAATGAAAAGGTTTATAGGATAGCAAAAGATAATCTGGAGAAAATGAAAGAAGGTAAGAGAGATTTTAGATTTTAATAGCAAAGCAGCGAAATAAATGGCTGAGAAATTTCTGTTTGGAAATCGTCGTTGTTTGCAAATGCATAGAGAGTGGCATAACCAGAAAGGATATATACCTATGAGTTTAAATGATACCCCAAGAGCAAATCAGCTCCATATTGGAATATTTGGGAAAAGAAACAGCGGAAAGTCAACCCTGATAAATGCATTGACCGGACATAATACAGCATTGGTTTCTGATATAGCGGGAACCACCACCGATCCGGTATATAAAACAATTGAAATCTATGGAATTGGACCCTGTGTACTGATTGATACGGCTGGTTTCGATGACAGCGGTTATCTGGGGCAGATGCGAGTAGAAAAAACAAGAGTGGCCATGGAGAAAACCGATGTTGCACTGATTGTATGCAGTGAGGAAGATATCGTACAGGAACTGGAATGGGCAAAGGAGTTTAAGGCACGTAAGGCACCTGTTATTATGATCATTAATAAGATTGATCAGATTACAAATGCAGAGAAAATTCGAAATAAGATTTATGAGGCCATGAAAACCGAGCCATTAAAAATCAGTGCAATTTCCAAATTAGGGGTTGAGAAGATAAGAGAAGAGATTATCAGAAATCTGCCGGAGGATTTTGATGCAAAAAGTATCACCGGGGATTTGGTATCCGAAGGTGATACGGTACTTCTTGTTATGCCCCAGGATATCCAGGCACCAAAGGGACGATTAATTCTTCCGCAGGTACAGACCCTTCGCGAACTGCTGGATAAGAAATGTATTGTTCTTAGCTGCACTGCGGATAAGTATGAAGAGGCTTTAACAAGTTTTGCAAAACCCCCTAAGCTGATCATTACCGATTCTCAGGTCTTTGCGCTGGTGTATAGCAAGAAGCCGGCAGAAAGCATGCTGACATCCTTTTCAGTATTGTACGCAGGACATAAGGGTGATATAGACTACTTCGTAAAAAGTGCACGAGCTATTGAGCAGCTTACACCAAACTCCAAAGTTCTGATCGCCGAGGCATGCACACATGTTCCACTTACAGAGGATATCGGCAGGGAAAAGCTGCCTCGCATGCTTCGTAAGAAGGTTGGGGAAAGCCTTACAATAGTAAATGTAAGTGGAAATGATTTCCCAGCCGAGCTTTCGGCGTATGATCTTGTTATACAATGCGGAGCCTGTATGTTTAACCGCAAATACGTAATGAACAGAGTAGAGCATGCAAAACAGCAGAACATACCTATGACTAATTACGGAATTACAATTGCGTATCTGACCGGCATTCTGGATAAGATCACCGTAATATAAATTCAATATTTGTCTGTAAAGCACAGGAATAGGAAGGGATAGATAAAACCACAGTTGAGAAAATAGATTTTATTTTCTTAATTGTGGTTTTTCGTTTTTAATAAGTATTGACAAAAGCTAAATAATACCATATGATAATATTGAACAATGTTCAACAAAAGGAGATCATGAAAAAAGAAGAATGTATTAATAAAATAATCGAAATAACAACCAGACTTATTAAGGACAGCAGCGGTAATGTTGATGAGATAACAATACGTATGATAGCCGAACAGGCGGACATAGGGGTAGGACTAATTAATTATCATTTTGGGTCAAAGGAACAGCTGATAGAGCAATGCGTGCAGAAAATGATCAGTAATGTGATTATGTCTCTTCATTCGCAGATCAGCCAGGAATTAGACCCAGTCAGTCATCTTAAAATGACAACAAAACTGGTAGCTGATTTTCTGGTTGACAATCCGGCTGTTTCCCGTATTTCAATACTCGGGGATCAAAGGAATCCAAGAATAATGGATAATACAATGAAAACGGTCTTAGGCTTTTCCCAATCTCTGATCAAGTATAACTTATCCGAGGAAAGGAAAAGAATACTTTTGTTTAATTTGACATCTATGTTGCAGGCCGCGTTTTTACGAGAGGATCTAAGCAGGGAATGTCTGGGGTTCGACTTTCACCGTAAGGAGGAGAGGGATAACTATCTTGAGGAAATAATTGATATTCTGTTTGGGTAAAAAGGATTTGGTATATTATTTTACATAATAGGTAAATAGACTTCAAAAAAACTGGTGGTTACTTACAAAAAATGAGAGGTGCGAAAGAGTGGAAAGTGCTACAAAGAATAAACAATCAAAGGATATAATCGTTAAAATGGTTCAAAAAGCTTTTCAGAACAGCCTTAGGCCGGATGAGCTTAAGATAAGGGAACTGTCAGAGGGGTTTTTTAATGTGGCTTATGAAGTAGCAATGCCGGAGCGTACAATAATTCTTAAAATTGCCCCACCTATGAGGTCTCAGATTATGTCATATGAGAAAAATATTATGATAGCAGAAGTGGAAGGCTTACGGCTGGCAAAAGAGAAAGCAAAGATTCCGGTACCGGAGGTATTCTATTATGACAGCTCAAGAAGCTTGTGCGACGCGGATTACTTCTTCATGGAAAAACTTGATGGGGAGAGTTTATATACCTTAAAAGGGAACGGGTTGGTGCAGGAGAAGTATGACGAGATCGTAAGAGAGACAGGTAAGCTTAACAGGGAGATTAACAGGATAGAAGGCAGTAGCTTTGGTTATTTTGGTCAGCCGGAAAAACAAGGAAGCTGCTGGAAGGAGACATTTCTTGCTATGATAGAGGAAGTGCTGGCAGACGGAGAAAAAATCGAAATTAGTATTGGAATGGAATATGATGCAGTCCGGAAGCTGTTACAGAAGGCAGCTTTTTCGCTGGAAGAAATCAAAACACCAGTTTTTGTACATTGGGATTTGTGGGATGGTAATGTGTTTGTCAGAGACGGGAAAGTCTCAGGGATTATTGATTTCGAGAGGTCATTATGGGGAGATCCGTTAATGGAATACTTTTTCCGCCGAAACGCGAGATGCAATGCCTTTATGGAGGGTTACGGAGAAGATCTTCGAAAGGACTCCCCGGTAAGGGCACTGCTTTACGATATGTATTTGTATCTGATTATGGTGATTGAAACAAAATATCGGAAGTATACGGATGATTCGCAGTATAATTATGCCATAAAAGAACTTGCGTCAGCTGTTGATGAGTTAACAAAAATAGTACAATAGGCTTCATAAACAAATTGTAGAAAAAAACAGGGTATGAAATATCACATACTCTGTTTTTTATTTATAACAATAGAAAATTTATGAAGCGTGTATTCTATCGTTTCGCAAATTGTATTCTATGATAGAAAACTCTCAGGGAAAGAGCTGTTTCGCGTATGGAACAAATGTAGTATAGATAGAATTAACGAAGTAAAAGTGTGTGTGATACACTTATGTTCTATGGTATACAAGTCGATTTTTTCAAAAATATTGTAGAAATAATAACTGAAAATATATGGAAATAGAGGAATATTGCTGTATAAATTTTCTGAAAAGAAGGCAAATATATCATATTATACAAAAAAATAAATATATAACCGAGGTTGTTGACACATATAGTACTAATATGTATTATTAATGCTAGTACAACATTTTCAATATAACATGATAATTCTTTGCCTTGTTATTTTTTAAACAATGTGCTCGTTTAAAGCTCTGTAGATAACTAATAAAATTATCTGTTCTGATTATTCTTATAAGGCAATGGTTTAGTTTCGATCTACCAACTGCATCTTTATTTTTCCATCGCTATCGAAGAAAATAATCCTCAGATATTTGCATTGCTATTTTCAGTACATTGTGGAGATTATTAATTTTTATCAGATAATTGCGAAACAATATAGTTGTACAAATTGTATGCACAGAAAGTATCTATTCCTCCGCTCCAATGCTCCTTCCGCTTAACTTCCGCTCCGGAACATATACTTTCTGTGTATACAATTATTATAATTCTAGTGTTTCGCAATTACTTATTAATATTCGAGTGTCAAAAGCCTAAAAATTATTTTCTGGATGAATATATATACGCTCATATTCATCTATATAACTTGGAGCAGGCTTTTATTATATAAACGCGCCGAGCGAAGCGAGTGAGCATCCGACGGAGGCTGTCTAATTCTCACGTTGTTTTATATTAATCTAGGTGCTGAAAAATCAGCATGAGAATCTGACACTCGAAGCCTATTAATAAGGGAATAGGTTGAAAAAAGCATTCATCAACCGGTAAGAAGCACGGAGTGTGTTTTTTGTTAAAGTTTTGCATGCCGCTTGTACGGCAGATGGAGGTTAATATGAGAAGTTTAAAATCAAAAATGATAGTGATTTTAATTCCGATCGTTCTTGTAGCAATAAGTGTGATTTCATCTGTATGTTTTGTCATATCGAAAAGTATTATTGTTGAAAAAGAAGAGGAACTTTTAACACAGACCTCGAAATCCTACGCCAATAATATTGATGGCTGGTTAACCAGTAA
The DNA here is from genome assembly GCA_023418475.1 of Bacillota bacterium. Lineage (GTDB taxonomy): Bacteria > Bacillota > Clostridia > Lachnospirales > Lachnospiraceae > Mobilitalea. The sequence goes on along the minus strand of JAEZZO010000066.1, from coordinate 95,987 downwards.
ACTGGAAGTGGTTGACAGTGTAAGGGAATCAATTCAAGTATCGAATTATACTTCAGGAAGTGAACTGCAATATTTGATACATATGGCAAGAAAATATATGGATTTTTCAGATTTTTATATTGGTACGGAAGATGGAAAACTGCTGGATGGTGCAGGATTTATTCCAGACGCTGATTATGTTCTCAAAGAACGTCCGTGGTATATTGCAGGAATAAATTCGGAGAAGATCATCCTTACAGATCCATTCCGGGATAAAGCAACAAATAAAATGGTTGTTAGTGCTACCGGCAAACTGTTAAATGGAGACGGTACGGAAAGGGGAGCCTTTGCCGGTGATGTCAGTCTTGAAACTATAAAAAACCTTATAGAAAAGATAAAAATAGGTAAGTCAGGCTATGCTTATCTGGTGGACAACAGTGATGGTACCATACTGGCGCACCCTGATAAAGATGCTATACTCAAGAAACTCGGTGAGATTGATAATGGTACGATGAAGGCTCTTCAAGATAAAATTATGGAGAGTAAAGGGGGAATATTTACCTATACCAGTGATAAGAGCAAGAAGATAGCCAGCATTTCTACACTTTCAGTGGCTGATTGGAGTCTGGTTGCGGTAACAGACTATGACGAAGCCTATGAAGCAATGGATACGATGCAAAAGATGTTTACGATTACAGGCATACTTTCACTTCTCATACTCGGAATTGCAATTGAAAGAGCAAGCAATCATATTATACGTCCGATGAAAAAGCTGGTGGGAAATGTAAAACAGATTGCTTGCGGAGATTTTACGCAGGAAATCAGTAATAAGTATATATCACGCAGAGATGAAATAGGTTCTATTGCAACAGGTATAAATGATATGAAGGCTTCTCTCGGTCAGCTAGTATTAAGAATAAAAATAGAATCGAATGATATTGAAAAAGATGTCGAGAAGGTAGTTGACAATGTTGGCGTACTCGATGGCAGTATACAGGATGTATCTGCTACCACACAGGAACTTGCAGCAGGTATGGAAGAAACAGCAGCCTCCTCGCAAGAGATGGCAGCTACTTCGCAGGAGATTGAAAGAGCAATACAATCTATTGCCATAAAGTCACAAGAGGGAGCAGTTGCAGCGGGTGAAATCAACAAACGTGCGGAGCATACAAAAGCAACAGTAAGTGCCTCGAAGAACAGAGGTCAGGAAGCCTTTCAAAGTACGAAGGAAAATTTGGAACAGGCAATGCACAATGCAGAGGTTGTAAAAGAAATAGAAATCCTGACCGGCACAATTATGCAAATTACCGCGCAGACTAATCTTCTGGCACTGAATGCTTCCATTGAATCAGCAAGGGCAGGAGAGGCTGGAAAGGGATTTGCAGTCGTAGCAGACGAAATCCGTCAGCTTGCGGAACAGTCAAAGAGTGCGGCCTTAAAAATTCAGGATATGACAGGAAAAGTTACCGGTTCTGTTAAGCAATTATCAACCTGTGCGAATGATGTATTAACTTATGTATTAACTAGCGTGGCAGATGATTATGATACAATGCTTGAGGTGGCTGACCAATATAGTAAGGATTCCAAATATGTAGATGATCTTGTTACTGAATTTTCTGCTACTTCACAGCAGCTCTTAGCATCAGTGGAAAATGTTCTGAAATCCGTAGAAGGAGTAGCACAGGCAGCAAACGAAGGCGCTAAGGGTACAACGGATATAGCGAATAGAATTTCGGAAACAAATTTGAAAGCAAATGAGGTACGTGAAATCGTGACCAAAACAAAAGAGAGTGCTGACAGATTGAAAATTGAAATTGATCGGTTTAAAATCTGATAGAAGTAACAGCTTTTAGATTTGCTCTGCAAAAGTGCCCTTCAGATTATGAAGATGTATTTGGGTGTATCTATATACATCCGACAAATTGATTTTAGGCTTTTGTCGGGTCAATCATGCGAATGATATAGTGGATAAATAAGGCGCGCTTATGTTTCATTTGAAACAAAGCGCGCTATGTGTTTTAAGGAGTGAATTAGGATGTTACAGTAATTTTTGATTTTATAACTTTGGTTTTACCGTTATAAAGAGTTATCGTGGCAGTTATTACAGTCTTACCTGCACTCACGGCAGTAATTCTACCGTTATGATCTACTGTGGCCACCTTCTTATTGCCGGAGGTATAAGTTATGGTTACCGCTCCAATCGCATTGTTTTTACCTTTGTCATCTAATAATTTCAGAATCCTAAGAGTTTTTGGAAGTTGAACCGTAAGTTGAGCGAAAGAACGGTTTTTGTCTGAGAGAGAGAGGGAATTCTGATCCATTGTAAAGGTAATTTGATGGACGAGGCTTGTAACCAACTGCCTCGGAGCTTTTTGATACAATACGATATAATCGGAGCCTTCTGCGATTTGGAGGGTAAGGTATCCCTTCGGATCAATCATATAATTGGAGCTATAAGGAACTGTGTTCAGCTTGCCCGTAACAGGGTTGTAATGATACAGGTATATTTTCTGACCCGCTTTTGTGTCGGGGAGATCTCCGACATAGATGCGGATACTGGACGAAACAGGGAGTTTATCTTTGGCGTAATGCAGGACAAATCCTTTTTCCTTAACAAGATGGAGCGCATATGCCAGCAGGTGTTCCTCCGCTATACGATTTCGTCCGAGGAATAAATCAATATCCGTATTACTTTCTGCTATCAAAGATAAATCATCAGGAGAAAAGCTCCAGCAATAGAGTTCCTTGTTACTCTCATCTTTTACGGAGATAGACAGAGGCTTGCCGGAAGCTTCTGCCGTATGAATTATGGCCTCTTTTAGAATAAGATTTGATATTGGTTGGCTTCCTTCCGGTTGCAGCAGCTTTTCCGGTAATTGAATGGATATCAATATATCTTGCACTTTTTGGTCAATTACCCGGGCTGCAAAAGTCTCTTCAGGAATGGGAAGTATAATTACTCTTCCGTTATGTGTCAGATCCTTTTGAGATACTTTTACATCAATCAATAAATTGCTTTTCTTACCAATCGCCATCGAAATGCCAGGAGCGGAGGTCGGAGCAGGAGCGGAGGTCGGAGCAGGAGCGGAGGAAGGAGCAGGAGCGGAGGAAGGAACAGGAGCGGAGGAAGGAGCAGGAGTCGGAGTTCCTTCGGGAGTGTCTGGCTTTTTAGAAGTTGTAAAAAATCCAACTACTGGTATGTAGGTTGATTTTCTACCGTCACTGTCAATTAATGCTCCCGCTTGCATTCCATATGTATAAGTAGTGTCATAGTCAGGATAAAATGCTTTTCCATTAGAATCCTCAAATTTTGAAAATGGAATAGTAACCACACAATTTATCCCTTCACCACTGATTAAGGAATCATCTGCTTTAATAATATAATTATATATTTCGGTATCGCTATATATGCTAATCAGGACGCCAGGTACAGCGGTAACGGTACGATCAAAGTTCAGAATCAAGTTTGGTTCGGTTACCGGGACATCACTTCCGGTTGGAGAAAAATTTTGTACAACGGGTGCATCCAATATTGTGACATGGATATGTTTTACAGTGGCCGCCTTATCATTAAAGGTTATGGTAATATCTGTTGTGCCGGCCTTTTTTGCATTCACGACAACAATATATCTATCATTTGAATCTTGTACTTTACGGATTGAAATAATATCGGGATCCGCAACTACAAGAGATACTTCAGATGCAATCTGATCTTTAGCACCCATGATTACGAGAAAAGCAGATTCTTCCCCGCATTTTGCAGTAATATTATTGATACTGACATCCGGAGAAATTCTTTTATCTTCTGTAATAAACATCCCTATATTTCTTTGAATACTGGCATTTTTGTTGCTATCAACAAAGGAGCCCGCTTCTACTTCTACATAATAATGATATCCATTCTTTAGAGAAATGCTCTGTGTACCCATCAAAAATTTGGATAGAGGAATTACCGCTTTGCAATTGGAAGCGGCACCGCTAATAATAGTATCCTTTTCTGAAACGGTATAAGAGTAGTTACAATCTAAAGAACCATCAGTAATTAATATTGTCTTACCGGCGACGGCAGTAACGGTTTTGTTAAAAGCCAAGACGATGTTAGTCTGTGTGATAGGTACATCACTACCGGTGGGGGCTTCCAGGGTGATGATAAGGGGTGTTGTATCAATTCTGGTTGTAAAACTACCCATATTCGCAGCAGCAGCTGTTACATTGCCGTTACTATCAAGAAAAGCGCCTGCATTCATCGAAACTGTATAGGTAGTGTTGTACAATAAGCTTAGTGCATTTCCTTCCTTAACAAATCTGAAAAATGGAATGGTTACCTTACAGCTTGAACCGGTACCGCTTATGAAGTTATCTGCCGGAGAGGTGGCATAAGTGTAAGAATTATTTCCATCCGAAATTGTTATGGAACTGCCTGTTGCAGCCGAGACTGTCTCACTGAAAGAAATCGTTAAGGCGGAACCGCTTACACAGGCTCCGGATCCCAGGGGAGAAGTCAAAGCTGCTGTCGGGATTTTATCTATTTTACCCGGAGCGCTGGCGCTGTCCGACCAATAGCCCATACTGTCCATTTCCTGAACAAATAGTGTATAATTGCCTTCCGGTAGATCCAAGTTAGGAGTATAGGCCGTGGCATATGAATAATTCCAGGAGTTCAAATCGTTCAGGCGATATCTGTAATAACCGGTGTTAGTGGTATCCGTCCAGCTCCAGACAGATGTCGGATCACTTCCCGGATGGTCAGAGCTTACTGCTACATCTGGCACAGGTATCTTCTCGAAGACAGCGCTTATTGAAACATCTTGATCAGGCATCGTGAAGGAAGTAGAAGAAAGGGCAGAGCCATTACAGGTAATCGATCCGGGTTTTAGTGTATAGCCTTCTTCCGGTTCGATGTGTAAAGAGATTGTTTCTCCCGGCATTCCATTTGAGGTACTGGGAATAATATTGCCGTGTTCCTGGGCATTAGCCGTGATGTGAAAGGTGGACAGCTCGGTATGCGCAAGTGTAATATTGCCCGGATTTGTACGGGGACAATAGTAAACAATGAAGGGATAACAGTCTTTGAAAGCATTGGAATGGATGACAGGCATATCACCGTCAAAATACACATTCTTCAAAATGTAATTTCCAGCAAAAGCACTTTCCCCAAGGAAGGAGACTTTTTTCGGGATGGTAATGCTGTTTAATGAGTAACAATTCTGAAAAACCGTTGATTCAATCGATGTGATACTGTCTGGTAATGTAACATCGGTTAATTGTATACAATTTAAAAATGCAGCTTCACCAATGGATGTAATGCTGTTGGGCAGCATTACACTAGTCAAATTACTACAGCCTTCAAATGCTCTTTTTCCAATGGAAGTAACACGATTTGGAATACTAATAGCAGATAAAGCACTGCAACGTGAAAAAGCCCCTTCGTCGATTGAGGTAATACTATGTGGAAGGGTAATACTTTTTAAGGATGTACACATATAAAATGTATACATATTGATAGTGGTGATACCTTCCGGAAGAGTAATACTTGTTAAGTTATTACATTGAAAAAAGGCATTTTCTCCAATGGAAGTGACACCTTTTGGGATAATAATACTGGATACCGTGGAATCTCTGAATGCATTAGAGTTTATGGAAGTTACCATATATCCATCTATATAAGACGGGATGTTAACAGTATCTTCTGATCCGGTGTAGCTTTCAATACCACAGGTTGTTTGGTCAGGGTTAACCCAATACCTATAATTACTCGTTAGTCCATAGACTGTGACCTTCTCTCCAAGTAAGCAAAACAGCATACAGACCACTAATACCAGGGATATTATGCTATGTTTTCTCATAATTACCTCCATTCCTGCGCTACTCCTGCGCTTACATGTGCCGGATAGAATAAAAACCGGCATCATGAAATATTCATAAAAAATTTCCCTATATTAAGTATAAGGAATTTTTAGAAAACGGGTATTAGCCAAATGGCTATTTTTCTTAGATAAGCTTATTCTTCTGTGCCTTTTGCACCGCGTTAATTTTATTATTCACGTTCAGCTTACGGTAGATACTTTCCAGATGTTTCTTTGCAGTAGATATAGAAAAACAAAGAGACTTAGCAATTTCGCGCTGTGTCATTCCACGGGAGAGAAGCTGAAGCACCTGAATTTCTCTTTCTGTAAATACAATATCCATAGCTTCCAGTGTTTTAATATGATTACGGTATTGCTCCGATAACCGGATTACCTTCTCCAGATAGACCAAATCAATACTATTTTGCTTACGTAGTTTATAGAGCATTGGCAAAATATATTCATAATGCTCTGCAAATGGCAACACAATACCATCCGAAAGAGCCTCCTGTAATGCTGGTAGGAGTGTCAATAGCCCGGCTTCCATTCCGTGCAATTGATAACATGCAATTGCCTTATAGATAGAATTGTGGAGCAAACCCAGCTGATTATGAAAAATCAGATAATCATCCCGGAAGCTCTCGCATAATATGATTAATTTATCCCAATTCTGCTCCAGCGTGATTGCATTGCCATAAATGATCAGAGGAAACGCCAATCCGCGCATCATAAGGCTATCCAGGGACAAATCTCCTGACCGCAGCCATTCAGGTATCATTTCTAATTGCTTCAGACATCCATATAAATACCCCTCACACATATCAACAGCGGCATTATAAATTATCTTATTTTGAGGGTTAACCTTGTATTTTGGACTGGTAAGATACTTCCTTGCCTGATCTAAAACCTCCTTCGCTTTCGTAACCTTGCCTGTGGCAAGATAATACCGCATCTTTGTAAAATCTGCACAGATCATGATTGGTACCTGGCCGGCAGTTAAGGCCTTATAAGAAGCTTGATTTATCAGTGCTTCAACCTGGTCTAATTCCCCTGTTTCCAGTGTATATTCTGCCAACGCCACTAATTCACAGCCAGTACCGCAGCCGTTAAAAACATGTGGCGGAAAGCCATCCATTAAGCATTCCAGGGTGTTATTAAGCTTACCTGCTTCCCGGTAATAGGAGTAGAGAAAATGCGGAACTCCAAACGTAAAGCTATCATCTCGAAACACATTGCAGGAAACGCCACCATTCATAAACCGGTCAGCATTTTTGGAATACTCCACCATCAGCCGGGCATCATTGAATATCAAAAAAATTTTCGCTACTTCAATTTCGCCAAGAACCAGATCTGTGTTTATCGGGGTAAAATTCTGATCGTTACTATAATATGCAGTCAGAGTATCTACAATCCGTTTGCCCTCGGCCACCATGTGTTTATCCTTGCTGATGGCAAAACAGATAGCAAAATGAAGCAGCGGGAAAGGGTATTTTATGTACCAGGCTTCTGGTATTTTCAGAAAAACCTTATATAATAATCCCACACCCATATAACCGCTGCGCATATTTTTTATATGATTCATTTGCTCCAGCAGGGCTTCCATTTTACCTGCACGGTGATAGTAATCAATTGCACGGACAAAATCCTCCTGTTCAAAATACCATTTTCCCGCATTAAGGCAGACATGCTCTTTTTCTTCCCCATTCATATACTTTTCTCTTAATAGATCCAACAGAACATGATGCAATTGATATTCACCGGTTTGCCGGTCGCATCCGATAAAGGCATTTTGTTCCATGAGCTGTTCCATGATTTCGGGAATGTGAACATCCTCTGTTATTTGTACTGCCTGTGGTATTGTAAAATTATCCAATACAGATAGCTTGAATAATGCCTGTTTCGTCGAGTCAGGAAAGGTGGAGAATAGATTTTTCTCCACAAGCCGTGTGATATAAGAAATCTCAGTCACAGGAATCCCCTGTTTTAATCCAAGCAGAAGCAGATAAATTGCTGATATCCAGCCATTGGTATAATGATAGAGAAGCTGTATTTCCTCCATCGAGGAGGAAAATCCCATCAGCTTAAGATATTCGCCTATTTCCTGCTGATTAAAAGCAAGCAGCTCTGTATTCAGATAATGACATAATCCTTTCGAATATAGATTAAGATGATTGAAGGGAGGACTGGTTCTTGTAATTAATATAATATGTAAATATGGTATCTCTTCCTCTGCCATAACTTCGATTAATGTGCAAAGCGGTTTGCTTTGATGAATGAGATGAAAATCATCAATCACAACCACACAGGAATTGCCGTCACTCAGCTTCCATATAAAATCCATAACCTTAGAGCGCTGTCTGGCATCCTCCGGAAAGCCCATATCTATAAGATGCTTTCCGGCTTTTGGATCCACTCTTTCCACAGAGGAACATAATTTATCCCAAAACACTAATTCTTCTCCGTCACTGCCTAGTAACGAAACCCATATGTTCCTTATTTCTCTCTTATCCAAATAATTTCTGACAGAAGCAGTTTTACCATAACCCATTGTTGCTGACAATATGGTTAACGGATATTCGAAAATCTTATCAAGTGCCAGATTTATACGATCTCGGCTTAAATATTTACCGGTCTTCAAATTATCATCTCCTCCCATCTGTAAAATAACTCCATACATTATTTATCGTATTAAAATAGTAATAGTTTTAGTGTAAAACGAAAGATATCTTAAAAAAAAGCTGTTATCCGGTATATAAATAACCAATATATTACAGAATTACATATTGTAAATAATGTATAAAATATGTGCGTAAAATTAGTAAAATGGTCTGAAAAAATACCTGAATTGTTGGAAAAAGTAATACAAAATTTAAAATATATGTAAAAAAATAATGACTGAATTCTGTGAATATGATATAATGTATACAGATTTATAAAGCATTTAGAATTGACAGAAAATTAAAATTTGACGTCAAATCAGAATTTGACTAACCTGCGAACAGTAGCCTTATATAGAAAGCTGCTCATAAGATAAATGATTATTATATAAAATATAGTTAACAAATGGAAAGAAATATGAATATATTTGAAGGGTATGATCATATAATTTCAGTGCTGATAAGATCTGGCTTGCGAATTGACATGTTTGGAAGAAACAAAGGGTGAAAATCAGGAGGTTAATAAATGCCGAAAAGAAAAAAGGGCCAAAAATTATCTGATGATCAGATTTACCTCTTTCATGAAGGTACCTATTATCGAAGCTACCAAATACTCGGAGCACATCTGATAAAACAGGGGGATAGAAAAGGTGCTTCCTTTTGTGTCTGGGCACCGAATGCCAGACAGGTAAGTGTTGTTGGTGATTTTAATGAATGGGATACACAGGCTCATCCGATGAATAGAGAAGAGGCATCCGGAATATGGGATGTATTTATTCCCGGTATAAAAGCGGAAGAAAAATACAAATATGTGATAGAAACTACGCAGGGAGAGGTTCTATATAAATCAGATCCTTATGCATTTTATTCGGAAGTCAGACCCAAGACGGCTTCTGTTGTGTACGATCTGGAGGAATATACCTGGAAAGATGAGATCTGGCAGAAAAAAAAGAGGGAAAAATTGCCATATGACAAGCCAATGCTGATTTACGAGGTGCATCTGGGCTCGTGGAAGAGAAAAGCAGACGACGGGCTTTTAAACTACCGGGAAATTGCACAAGAGTTGGCTGATTATGTGAGTGATATGGGTTATACACATATAGAACTGTTACCTGTTATGGAGCATCCGTTTGATGGTTCCTGGGGGTACCAGGTAACGGGATATTACTCTGCGACAAGCAGATATGGTACGCCAAAGGATCTGATGTATTTTATCGATCTCTTTCATCAGAAAGGAATAGGAGTGATACTGGACTGGGTTCCCGGACATTTTCCAAAGGATGCGCATGGCCTTGCCAGATTTGACGGGACTTCACTCTATGAGCATCCGGATCCGAGACGCGGAGAGCATCCGGAGTGGGGAACGTATATTTTTGATTACAGTCGGTTAGAGGTACATAGTTTTCTGATATCAAGTGTTTTGTTCTGGCTGGAATATTACCATGCGGATGGAATTCGTGTGGATGCTGTTACCAGTATCTTATATCTGGATTATGCCAGAGACAATTGGCTGCCGAACAGGTACGGTGGCAGAGAGAATCTGGATGCAGCCTTGTTCTTGCGTAAGCTTAACAGTGCGGTTTCTTCCGAGTATCCAAATACTCTGATGATTGCCGAGGATTCCAGTCAGTGGCCGAAGGTTACACAGCCTGCCGAGAACGGAGGACTGGGATTTCAGTTTAAGTGGAATATGGGATGGATGAATGATACCCTGAAATATTTCTCTCTGGATCCCTTGTTTCGAAAGGGGAGCCATAACTTACTGACATTTTCACTGGCGTATGCTTTTACAGAGAATTTTATTTTGCCCCTGTCCCATGATGAGGTTGTTCACGGGAAGCATTCTCTGCTCGACAAAATGCCTGGAGATTATGGACAGAAGTTTGCAGGACTACGAACTCTTTTTGGATATATGATAGCGCATCCGGGCAAAAAGCTGGTATTTATGGGAGGAGAATACGGTCAGTTTATTGAATGGAAATACGACGACTGTCTGGACTGGTTTCTTTTAAAGTATGATATGCACCGGAAAATGCAGGTTTATGTGAAGGCATTAAATCATTTTTACCGTAACAATTCCTGTTTATGGGAAGATGATGGCGGCTGGAATGGATTTCAGTGGATCTGCCCGAATGATGCAGATAATAGTCTGATTGCTTTTATAAGAAAAGGCCGGGATTGCAGTAATTTCATGATAACTGTAATTAATTTTACACCTGTTTTAAGAGAAAATTACATAGTAGGAGTGCCCGGAGCTAAGGGCTATCAGGAAATATTTAATTCGGATGATTTATGCTATGGAGGGACCGGAAAAGTATATGAGGATACCATTATTCCGAAAGATTACCCCTGCCATGGGTTTCAACAGTCAATTACACTGGCAATACCACCTATGTCCGTAGCTTTCTATTTGCCGGTGAAATGAAAATACAGTAAAAAGGACATAAAATAAAGGAGGACTTTTGATGGTTACAAAAAAATGTGTGGCTATGCTGCTCGCCGGAGGGCAGGGCAGCAGATTGGGAGTTTTAACCAAGAACACGGCGAAGCCGGCAGTACCGTTTGGAGGAAAATATCGTATTATTGATTTTCCGCTAAGTAATTGCACCAATTCAGGAATTGATACGATCGGTGTGCTTACCCAGTATAAACCGCTGAAGCTAAATTCCTATATCGGTATCGGTCAGCCCTGGGATCTTGACAGATTAAACGGAGGAGTCACTATACTTCCGCCTTATATGAAGCAGACCGCCGGTGAATGGTATTCCGGTACGGCAAATGCGATTTACCAGAATATTGAATATATTGAAGCTTATAAACCAGAATATGTACTAATACTATCCGGTGATCAGATATATAAAATGGATTACAGCGCGATGCTTGAATTCCATGAGGAAAGAGATGCGGATGTTACAATTGCAATACTTGAGGTTCCGTGGGAGGATGCTAGCCGTTTTGGAATTATGAATACAGACGAAGAGAATAAAATCTATGAGTTTGTAGAAAAACCGAAAAATCCGATCAGTAATAAAGCTTCCATGGGCATCTACATTTTCAGCTGGAAGAAGCTTAGAAAATATCTGATGGAGGACCAGAGCACACCGGATTCCAGCAACGATTTTGGTAAGGATATTATTCCGAAGATGCTGTGTAACGGAGAGCGTATGTTTGCATTTCCATTCAAGGGATACTGGCGTGATGTAGGTACAATCCAGAGCCTGTGGGAAGCTAATATGGATTTGCTGGAGGAAGCACCGGAGCTTGACTTATATGATCCGGGATGGAGAATTTATTCTAGAAATCCGGTGGAGCCACCGCATTTTATAGCACTTGGTGCCAATGTAAGGCGCTGTATTATTACAGAGGGAGGAATTATCTATGGCGATGTATATCATTCCATATTATTCTCCGGAGTCACGGTGGGAAGAGGAAGCAAAATCTATAATTCCATCTTGATGCCAAATGTTAAAGTAGGTGAAAATACAATCATAGAAAATGCTATTATAGCGGAAAATACGGTAATCGGTGATAATTGCTATATTGGTTTTAAAACAAGAAAAGAGGATGAATGCAAGCAGGATGTGAAGGAAAATGAAATTACGGTAATCGGAGAAAACCTGATTTTACCCTCCGGTTTTAAACTAGATAAAGGAATTATGATAGACGCAGATAACTTCAGATCTTATCAGGCAGTCATATAATGAGGGGGGACATCAATGAGAGATACAATGGGAATTATATATACAGGTGAAAGTAACGTAAGCCTCAGGGAGCTTACGCTCCGGCGGTCTGTTGCTGCACTGCCCTTTGGAGGCAGATATCGTGTGATTGATTTCACTTTATCAAACATGATCAATTCGGGAATTATCAACGTTGGTATCATTACGCAGAATAATTACCATTCACTCATGGATCATCTTGACTCTGGAAAGCAATGGGATCTTGACCGAAAGAGCGGTGGTCTTTTCATCCTTCCCCCGTATGTCAGCTCTGATAATACGGGGTGGTATCGTGGAGAGATAGATGCATATCACAGCAATATGTCTTACATTCGAAGAAGTACACAAAATTATGTAGTTGTTTCCGGAAGTTCTATGGTATGTAATCTTACATATGATGAGGCGATGGAATTCCATAAGGATAATAATGCAGATATTACGGTAATCTATAAACAGGAAAGTAAGGCTACGAAAGAAGAACTCTCAAGACATACCTTAATTCGTACAGATGATCAGAACCGGGTTTGGGACATTGAGGTAAAACCGACTACTCCAATGTCGGACAAGATCTCCATGGAGATGTATATTCTGGAGAAGAGATTGTTTGAATATTTGATTGAGGAGTGTGTTGCCAGAGGTCAATATGATTTTAGCAAGGATGTATTAATTAAGAATAAAGATAAATTAAGAATATTAGGATATCCTTATGACGGATATCTTGCGAAAATAGACAGTATTCATTCCTACTTTTTAAATAACATGGAACTCCTACATCAGGATAATTTTTATGAATTATTTCAACATGCAGGACCTGTTTATACGAAGGTAAAGGATGAAGTACCTGCTAAGTATGGAGATAATGCGAAACTGGTGAATTCTTTGGTGGCAGACGGGTGTATCGTTGAGGGAGAAGTGGAGAATTGTGTTTTATTCCGTGGCGTTAAGATAGCTAAGGGAGCAGTGGTTAAGAATAGCATTATCATGCAGGATACTGAAATCCAAGAAAAGGCTATTATTGAAAACGTTATTCTAGATAAAGAAGTAATCATACGTAAAGGAAAGCATCTGGTGGGACAGGAGAGCTATCCCGTTGTAATACGAAAGAGTGCTGTTATATAATGATCGGAAGAGTGAAAGAACAAACACTTTCACTCTGCGCACAAAACATGCGCAGGAATGAGGTATAGTATGCTGAAAGTATTAATGGTTACCTCGGAAGCAAGCCCATATGCGAAAACCGGTGGTCTGGCGGATGTTCTTGGTTCTCTGCCCGGTGCATTGCAAAAAAATGACGCAGATGTTCGGGTAATTATGCCAAAGTATGGATCCATACCGGGAAAACGAAAGGAGAGCATTGTACAAATTGCTTATATCTATGTGGATCTGGGCTGGAGACATCTTTATTGTGGAATAGAACAATCGGAATTTAACGGAGTAACTTATTATTTTATTGATAATGAATTCTATTTTAACAGAGATAATTTATATGGCTATGGTGACGACTGTGAACGGTTTGCTTTCTTTAATAAAGCTGTTATTGAGGCAATTCCTTATCTGTGCTATCAACCGGATATTATTCACTGTCATGACTGGCAAAGTGGTATGCTTCCGGTTTTGCTGGATACCGGTTACAAAGAGCAGGAGCTTTACCGGGATATTAAGACCATCTTTACAATTCATAATCTAAGATATCAAGGGATATGCGGGATTGATCAAATGAAAGAATGGTTTGGTCTGAAGGATTCTTATTTTACAGAGGACAAACTGGAGTTTTACCAATCCGCCAATTTTATGAAGGGCGGATTGGTATATTCTGATTTTATTACGACTGTCAGTGACACATATGCCCAGGAGATTAAGAGTTGCTTCTATGGAGAAAAGATGGATGGATTATTAAATGCCAGAAGTGCGCAGCTGTTTGGAATAGTGAACGGAATTGATTATGAGGAATTTAATCCGCAGACGGATCCGTTTCTGTATCAGAATTATACCAAATCCGGTCTGAGCGGTAAAGCTCTTAATAAGACAGCCCTGCAGAAGGATTTAAATCTCACAGAGAGAGAAGACATTCCAATGATCGGTTTGATTTCAAGACTGGTGGATCAAAAAGGTCTTGATCTGATTGAATGCGTCTTCCATGAGATGATGGAGGAAGAAGTACAGTTTGTGATACTTGGGACAGGAACTGAAAAATATGAGAAATTATTTGCAGACGCGGTCACCCGTTATCCCGGGAAGATTTCGGCTAATATTCGTTTTGATAATGGACTGGCTCATAAAATCTATGCGGCTTCGGATTTCTTTTTAATGCCATCCTTATTTGAACCCTGTGGATTAGGGCAATTAATCAGCCTAAGGTATGGTACTTTACCGATTGTTCGGGAAACAGGAGGACTAAAGGATACGGTAATATCTTATAATGAGGCAACCGGAGAAGGAAATGGATTCAGTTTCATGAACTACAATGCGCATGATATGCTCTTTACAATAAAAAGAGCGCTTGAAATATATAAGAAGAAGACACTTCGGACAAAGCTTCAAAAAGCCGCTATGTCTTGCGATTACAGTTGGCAGAACTCGGCAGGAAAGTATATAGAATTGTATAAGAGGCTAAAATAGGAGCGGATGAAAGCAGAAAGTTTCTATTGAAAGATAACCGGGAGCAAGGATTTGTTATGACGAGAAAACCAAAAATATTATATATAACCGCTGAAATATCACCCTATGCATCAGCCGGCGGACTTGGAGAGGTCGGCAGAAGCTTTCCGAAAGCACTGCATGAAACAGGAATAGCGGAAGTCCGGCGTGTGATGCCGCTTTATAAGCAGGTAGAGGCGAATTTATCTTATCTGACAGATTTTCCTGTTGAAATGGACGGCGGGTATGAGACCTGTGTACTGAAGAAGGACAATACAGATTGTGAGGGTATCGTAACTTATTTTATTGGGAATGACCGATATTATTACAGAGACCATATTTATGCATATGAGGATGACGGTTTTCGTTTCTTTTTCTTTTGTAAAGCAATTGTAAAGATGCTGACACAAATAGATTTTATGCCCGACATCGTTCATTGTAATGATTGGCATACCGGATTCATTAGTCTGTTGGTTAAGAAAGAATTTCCATCTATAAAAACAGTGTATACGATTCACAACATCTGCTATCATGGCTATATTGCGCCTGCTTATCTGGCAGATCAGATCACCCCGGAGGAAGCACTTGAGCTTGGAGCTCCTGAGTGGCTTGATTTTATGAAGGCGGGTATTCGTTATGCAGATCTGGTTACTACGGTGAGCCCTGGCTACCGTGAAGAGATTCTGCAACCGGATAACAACTCGGATATGTTGCAGCTGTTGGAAGACAAGCAAAATTCTGTTGTCGGAATATTAAACGGGATAGATACCAGACACTATGATCCTATGAATGACGGTGTATTGGTGTATCCCTATAATCTGAATTGTATAGAAGAAAAAAAGAAAAACCGTACACTGCTGCGGAAGAAATATGGACTGCCAGATACAGAGGTACCTTTACTGGCAATCATCACCAGACTGGAATATGCCAAAGGGATGGATGTTTTGATGAAAGCTATCAGCCTTATTGACAAAAGCACCTTCCAACTGATTATAATGGGATCGGGTAATCCTTATTATTTTGGACTGCTGCAAGGTATAGCACGGCAATATCCCGGTAATTTTGTTTTTGTGTCGCAGTATAATATTGAGCTGGCCAGGCAGATCTATGCAGCGGCTGATATTTACCTTATGCCCTCCTTATACGAACCCTGTGGCCTGGGGCAATTATATGCAATGAGATATGGCACTGTACCCGTAGTAAATCCGGTCGGTGGATTGAAGGATACGGTGATCGATGATAAGAAGTATCCTGCTCGATCGACAGGCTTTTATATGCAAAGCTGGACCGGTGCATCATTAAGTAAAGCGGTAAAGCGAGCGATCAAAGCATATGGTACACCCCGTTGGTTCAAGCTTATTCAAAACACAATGAACTATAATTCTTCCTGGGAAAGAAGTGTTTTGGAGTATAAAAGATACTATGAACTTTTACTGGATACGAAACTGCAAGATGATTTGGAAAAATAACTTTATATACTGCTTAAAAACTACTCTATTAAATTACCCCGGCTTGTCATTAAAAAGAACAAGCAGGGGTAGATTAATTTTATCCTTAAGTAATATGACTTATTACAGAATGTTGAGTAGATCATTTAATTACTGCATAAGAAGCTCCATATGGCTTTAAAACGGTAAATATTAACTAAGGGTATACATTCCTTTGCTTTGCATGTAGGCAAAGATAGCTTCCCCATGTTTTTGCTCTTCCTTTTGAATATGATTTAGAACATCTCTGACCTGAGTATCTTTAAACTCAAATATTGAGGTATCATAAGAACCGGAAACATATTTTTCTGTCATCAGCATATCGGTGCAAAGTTCCTTGTCAGAAGCCTTAAAGGTAGTGGAGCCGCTGCTTTGCTGATCTATTGACGCCTGCGGTGACTGTGCCTGAGCTTGTGTAGTGCCGCTGGATGCATTCTGCTGCTGGCTTCCTTGATTAAGGGAAGGAACCTGTCCTGCGATTAGCTGGTTAATTGTCTGCAGATGTTCTTTCTCCTTCTGCCCATTTGCTCTGAATACTGCTTTCAGCTGTGCATCAGCTGCCAGGTTAGCATAATTATCATACTTCTTAATGCAATTCTCTTCATGAGTTTTCGCATCCTCGAGTAAATACTTTTCCTTTGTGGTTAAAGTTACATTCGTTATCATGAAATACCTCCATTCATTCGTTAAACTTTACATTCGCTTACCAATATAGTATTTTCAATAATCATATTAATATCCAAACATTTTCTTTCGGACATGGAAAATTAACGTAATTAAAAAGAAGAAACATGTTATTAATCAATAAATGATTTTTATTTTGCATTACAAAACAGAGAATGATAAAATCATTATGTTATTACAAATATATAATATGGCTATCATAAAAATTAATTTTCATTTAGAAGAGAAGAGGTTTAAGAATTGAAAAAATATCATAATACTATGGAAAATGATCCTATCAATAAGGCTGCTTCCGAAATAAAGTGGATGGATCAAACGGCTATCAATGAAATACCGCTGAATAGAATATTAAAGCCATATATTCGTCAGGCTAAATATTACGAGACGGATCAGATGGCAGTTATTCATCATTCCAACTATATCCGATGGTTTGAAGAAGCAAGAGTCGATTACCTGGAGCAAATCGGATTGGGTTACGACAAAATAGAAGCAGAAGGAATATATTCTCCGGTACTTGGCGTATCGTGCGAATATAGAGCATCGGTTCGTTTTAATGAAACGGTTATCATAAAGGTAAAACTGAAAGCCTTTAATGGGATTAAGATGAAGTTAGAATACCAGGTAACCGATGCACAAACAAAGCAGCTAAGGGCAACCGGTTTATCAGAACACTGCTTTGTATCTACGGATTTTAAGCCGGTTAGTCTGAAAAGAAATTTTCCTGAAATGTATGAAACGATTATAAAATGGGTTAATATAGAAATGTGTGATGAATAAAGCATGCAGCTTAAACTGCATGCTCTTTCTGATACTGAATATATTTGGTGCCCCAATCCTTGAGGCTATCCAGGAGTGTAATAAGCTCCATACCTATTTCGCTAAGCTTGTATTCAACCTTTGGGGGAACCTGCGGATAAACGGTTCTTATGATGATACCATATTCCTCCAGGTATCGAAGCTGCTTTGTTAAAGTGGCTTGTGTAATATCGGGTAGCAGATGCTGCAGTTCATTAAAACGGTAAGTTTTTTCACTTAAATAGTGTAGAATAACTAAGGTCCATTTACCGGATAGTATCTTTTGAGCCGTAACATAAGGGCATTTTCCAAATAATTCGCTTTGAGTAATCATAACCGTCCTTCTCCAATAGTATCTAAAAAGATACTGACTATAATAAAAAATCGTACTTTACATATATGATGTTATCACATAAAATTCATGTATGCAATAATTATTCTGTATGAGACATCCGGCTATAAATAGGTTGGTTGATACAAACTCACCGACAGGATTAAATAGGGAAGGGATTTCTTTACAGCATGAATTGAAAGGAGTTTATTATGATGGAAGAAGTATTTCAGTTTTTTAAAGAAAATCCGGTGTTCTATCTGGCAACAGCGGAGGGAGATCAGCCAAGAGTAAGACCATTCGGAGCAGTAGCAGTATTTGAAGAAAAACTGTATATCTGTACAAATAATCAGAAGAAGGTATTTAAACAGATCGAAGCAAATACAAAAGTAGAAATATGCGGTATGGATAAAAACAGCAGCTGGCTTCGTGTGGAAGCAGAAGCTATTCCCGATGAAAGAAAAGAAGCAAAAACTGCAATGCTGCAAGAAAACCCGGGCCTTAGAAACATGTACAAGGAAGACGACACTATTTTCGAGGTTTTGTACCTGAAAGATGCTACCGCTTCCTTTTACTCATTTGGAAAAGATCCTAAAGTTGTGAAGTGGTAATAGACAAGCAGGTAAAGTATCTCTTACTCCTACGTAATGTAACTCGGGGAAGCGATAAGGACTACTCTTGCTTCCCCGAATTGTTTCATTTAGCTTATTAGACATACGAAAGGATATTATTTATTTTTCTCATAAACTATCTCAAGATCCGGCCGATAGCTCTTCTCCATTTTATGTCTGGCTTTTCGATTTGCCACTGTATCAAATACGATGGAAAAGTCATAGTCCTCCGGATACATTTCACTTGCTGCTACCTTAAGCTGTAATCTCTTATGATTAATCCATTCCTTCTTTTTCTGAATTTGAACGCCAACCTCTCCCTTTTCATTTGATTTGTGAAATACTATTCCGATTTTCTTCTGAGGATATACCACTACAGAATCACCGATATTAAATCTTTGACTGTGTGTTCCGATGGGTTTTGGCGGCGTTGCTTTAATGATTGACGGTAATGCTTCTGCTTTTGAAGTTTTGTCAGGCAAATTATCAGGAGTATCCTCAATAAAATTTTTGCCGGGAATATCACGGTGAAGAGAGCTGTCCTTTAGATATGCTTCCTGATAAGCCCTCTCCAGCATCTGTTTCGGAAGTCCCAGACGTTTTGCAATATATAGGGCGCAGCTTTCTCCGGCCTCTCCGATTTCAAGCAGGTACAGAGGCTTTAAGCTCTCTCTGTCAAAGGCCATTCGTGCATTTAATAGTCCTTCTGTTTTGTTGGCATAGTCCTTAACTTCGGGGTAATGTGTAGTGGCTACAAAGAGACAGCCTTTCTTTTTTAACTCCTCCAGTATCGAAATTGCAATTCCCATACCTTCCGCAGGGTCTGTTCCCGACCCCAGTTCATCTAACAATACCAGAGTATCCCCGCCCGTATGATCTAAAATATTGATAATATTCGTAATATGCGAGGAGAATGTTGATAAATTCTCGGTAATACTCTGTCCGTCACCGATATCACAAAGAACTGCATCATTCATACAAAGTTCAGCGTCTTCCGAAGGTACATGAAGTCCGCTTTGTGCCATTAGCTGCAATAATCCGATCGTTTTCAGTGCAACTGTTTTTCCGCCGGTATTTGGGCCTGTTATGATAATACCTTGTGTAACATCACCAATGATGAAATTCAAAGGAACACATTCTGAGGGATTTAACAGTGGATGTCTTCCGTTTTTTATACGAATCCGACGCGATGTATTTATCGTGGGAGGAATGGCTTTCATATCAAGACTTAATTTTGCTTTTGCAAAAACAAAATCAAGTGTCTCAATTGCTTCAATATTTAATCGGATATCAAAGGCATTTTCGCCCACCATTCCGGATAGAACATAAAGCAGACGACGTTCTTCATTGCTTTCTGCAATTTCAAGCTCGGATAGTTCATCCTTTAATTTGGCAACTACTGCAGGCTCTATAAAATAAGTAGAACCGCTTGAGGAGATATCCATGACAGAGCCGCCCACCATGTTTTTATATTCCTTTTTTACAGGCAGAACATAATGTCCATTCCGGATGGATACATAACCATCTGTAAACCATTCTTTCTTACTTCTTAACTGGTTTTCCAATTTAGTTTTAATTTCCTGGTTAATCTGTTCTTTTTTTCGACGGATCGCTTTTAATTCTTTTGAAGCATTGTCGTCGATTGTATGATTACGGATTGTATTTGCAATTTCGGTGGAAAGGCTTCCCAGTTCACAAATAGAACCGCCATAACCTGCTATATCCACATTAAGGGACTCTGCTCTCTTTAAGAAGCCTTTCATGCGTTTACAGGAGGTGATAAATAATTCAATCTGCGTAAGCTGTTCCGGTACCAGCATTCCGCCTTTTTCAGCTAATTCCAATAGCATACCGATATCCTTCATAACCGGAAGCGGAGCGGATCCGATGTGATCCATTATTTTTCTGGCTTCTGTTGTATCCTTTAGTTTTGCCCTCACCTCACGTTCACTCAGGTATGGCCTAAGAGCAAGGAGCTTTTGCTTAGCGTTTTCGGAGATTGCATAATTGCAAAGCTGTTCTAATATTTTGTTAAATTCTAATAGTCTCATTGATTTTTCCATAAATACCTCATTTCTACTGCAATGTTTTGTTTACTAATAAATTAGCATGATATCACGATGGATTACATAATTCCCTGCTATAACTTATCTCTGACCAATAGGACTTCTACCAATACCGATAAAGAATACAACAAAAAAAGGCATAACAGGAGATACCTATTAAGCCCTTCTTTCCATGAAAACAAAGCAACTATTAAAATCCCTTTCTTGATGAAAAGGAACAAATGGTTTCATTCATAGTAAGACAGTTTAGAGTATTTTCTGTAAGAGTAGAAAATAGGGTACAACAAAAAAAGGTTACATAAATGTACCCGATCATCCTATTTAGTTAGTGCTAGTTAGCACATACCTCTTTTACAGTTAATACCGACATCAAAACCGTCCTTTCCGAAAATGACAATAAATAATATTATCATCATTATGTTATGAATATTTTTACAAATTCATTTTACCACACGTATTTTCTGTTGTCAAAGTAAATATATCTTACTTTAAAGTATAAAAAATTGGAATTTAGAATTAATTGATTTCAAAAGTAAAAATGTATATAATAAAGTGAATAAATCAGAATGATATACTGTATTGATTTGACTATTGATAGGCAAATCCAACTACACTAATTAAACGACAGGAGATAATATATGCTGGAAGATGAATTCGAAAAACTATATTTTAAATTTCGCAATAGTTATTGTAAAAACTTATTTTCGGGGGTAAACGAAGAGAAAGAGAGCTTAACTCCGACAGAAGCATATTGCGTGGAAACGATATTTCTTCTGAAAAGACCCACTGTACATCAATTTGCAAATTACGTTAATATTTCTCAGCCAAATGCAACTTACCGCATCAGCAATTTAATTGACAAGGGGTACATAAGAAAGGTTTCATCAACGACTGACCGTAGGGAGTATTATCTTGAGGTTACTGATAAATTCGCAGATAATTACGGAGTTAAATCTGCATTTAATGCGGAATTAATGAATGGAATACGCAATAAATTTAACGATAAGGAACTTGACCAGCTTGAGCGCATGCTTAAGAAAATTGTGAATGAAGTACTTGATTAAGTAGAATTATATTATGATAGATATTAAGAGGAGGCTTTTTCTTGATTACCCGCTTTTTCGTACAGTAGCTGCGGTAATCGGAAATGCCTTTTTTAATACATAGGAAAGTTCGTCCTATGTATTAAAACCCTCCGGGAGGATGCGCAGCCTCGCGCGAGGAACAAAAGCTATGCATTATAGATTTATAATCGCGAGAGTGCGCAAAGCACACTTTTGTTCTTAATAGACTACTAAATTTTCCTATAAAACAAAGCCCGTATTGGTGTGGTAATGTTTTCCTGATATTCCAAATGTTACATAATTGTATATTAAATATTACGTAATTGTTAAATAATACATTTGACACGGTAACAATTACGTAATACAATTGTCAATGTAGCAAGTGTGAAGCATGTTAGGAGAGCAGTAAAATGAAAAACAAATTTATGGTACGAATAGCAGCAGTAGCAATGGTAACATTCATAACTTTATCACCTGTTAATGTTTATGCGGCCACATTGATAAAACAGGGAACAAGGGGTACCGAGGTAAAACAGGTACAATCAACCCTAAAGGAATTGGGTTACTTTACATATCCTAAAATAACCGGTTATTATGGAAGTATTACAAAATCGGCAGTTGCCCGTTTTCAGAAGGCAAATGGAATAAAAACGGATGGAATTATTGGAAAGATTACAATGGAAGCTTTATTACAGAGAGCAAGTCTCAAAACAGAGCAATCGATCAGCATTTTATCTACCGATACAGATCCTCTGGAGGTAGGAGAAAACAGCAATAATTTGGAGAATGCGGATACTGCCGGTATTACAGACATTAGTGGCAATACGGATACGACAACTAATACAGATACACCAGAGACCACAGATCCTTCGAATGGTACGAATACCCCGATTCCGGCACCGACGATTGATCCCAACCATATTGGTGCGTTGGATTGGTTTACCCAGGTTAGACAAATATGGCAAAGAGGTATGATAGCAACTGTAACAGATGTTAATACAGGAAGATCATTTCAAGTTAAGAGAACCTATGGAACCAATCATGCTGATGTTGAGACATTAACCAAAGCTGACACACAGATTATGAAGGAGATTTGGGGCGGTTTTAGCTGGCAGCGCAGGGCAGTAGTAGTAAAAACAGGTGACTATATTATGGCTGGATCAATGACAGCCATGCCACATGCAGGTCTGGAAAACAAACCGGCAGGTGCATACGTATCGGGACGCAGTGCTGGTTATGGCTATGGATACAATTATGATTCAATTAAAGGAAATGGAATTAATGGTCATATGGACATTCATTTTAAGAATAGTAGAACGCATTCTACTAACGTAATGCAGAAGGTACAGCAGGATATGGTAAAAAAAGCGGCTGGATTTATCGCTACCATGAATTTTGCCTGATTAATTTCATATAAAAAGAGATAAATAAGACAGCAATTGATAGGTAAATTGAGAATTTTCTATAAAATTGCACATAAAAGGGGTAGGAAACATTACGGTTTCCTATCCCTTTTAAAGTGCGAGTGTAAATAGCCTAAAATAATTTATTAGATGAATATAGATACACCTATATCCATGTGCATAACCTAGTCAGGCTTTTGAAACTTGAATCTTCTTACTAAAAATCAAGCATTCGGTGAGGACACACTATATCAAAATCAATTTTATAGATGCAGGTTGCATAGGGCATTCCCATTCTGGGTTTGTATATTTCAATATTAGCAAAATGGGAAGGCTTGAAGGGTTTTTCTTTTGTCATAGCGATGCACAAATATCTATATTTCAGAGGCATATTTTCATGCTTTGCAATTGCAATAGGCCTATAGTAAAAGGAATCGGAGTGCCCTCTTAGGGCATTATAAAATAAAAGAGCTTCAAATTTAGTGATTACCGGTTCGTAGACCCAATCTTTGTGCATTCATATTACCTCAAGAAAAGCGTTACTATATCATATGCAGAAGATGCTAATAATTTATTGATTTATCGGTTTTACACAACAAATGTAATACAATCTGATCAATGCTTATGTGTTGTGCAAATAGGATACAAATGAAAAAAATGAAACGTTTTAAGTATTGACATTTACCAATAAAAGAAGTATTATGTATAAAATGAAACGGTTCATATAATAAATATGTTATTTGCTTTCAGGAAAAAAACATACAAATTGACTAAAGAGGAGTGCTGAAATATGGCAGAATTACTATGCAATTTCTTTTCCTATTCGTTAGGTAATCCCGTAGATATACAGGTAATTATACCGAGCTTGAGTCCATGTGATATGGATGATAAAGCAAATCTTACTCATAAAATCGAAGCAAAGTATCCGGTACTCTATCTCCTTCACGGACATGGAAATGATTATTTGTGTTGGAGCCGCTTTACATCGATGCAGCGTTATGCAGAAGAAAGAAGAATTGCGGTTGTTACATGTTCTGTAGGAAATAAATGCTATATGAATGCGGAATATGGAGAAAATTATTTCGATTTCGTGGAAAAAGAACTACCGGAATTTATTAAAGCTAATTTTCCTGTTTCTTACAGGGCTGAAGATACTTATATAGCCGGTCTCTCAATGGGTGGGTACGGAACACTTGCCCATGGGCTTGAACATCCGCAATCATATCGTGCAATAGGAGCTTTTTCACCGGCTGTAATACTTGGCGATCAAGCTACTGAGAGAATGGGACATGACTTCCCGCCGACAATGAACTTGTTTGAACTGCTGGAAGATGATTTAAAGGAAAATAAGAACCTCCCTGAACTGTTTTTATGTATTGGCAAAAATGATTTTCTTTATGAAAATGTTACTGAATTCCATGACTTCCTTGTTGAGAAAGATGTTGCTCATCGTTACGATGATGTCGATGGATATGAGCATGAATGGGCATTTTGGGATATGGAGCTTGTGAAATTCCTTGACTGGCTTCCTCGTACCGATTCCTATGCGAAAATGCTTCCTCACAAAATGTAGTAATGAGAGGATGATGTTTTATGGTAAAAATTAAGGATGTTGCAACGGAAGCGGGAGTCTCAGTTGGAACGGTGTCAAAGGTTTTGCATAATGCATACGTGAAGCCTGAAAACAGGATAAAAGTAGAAGAGGCAATCAGCCGATTGAATTACCATGTTAATACATATGCGCAGGGACTGCGTGCCTCGCAAACGTTCACAGTAGCAATTATAGTCCCGGATTTAATCAATCCGTTCTTTGCCCTTTTAGTAAATTATGTGGAGAAGGTTCTTACTTCTTTCGGATATCGGCTGTTGGTATGTAATTCTCACTGTCATGCAGACAGAGAGTATTCCTATATCAAGATGGTTATGCAAAATAAAGTGGATGGTCTCATTGCAGTTACTTATAGCAATACCAATATGTACAAGAAAGCTGGAATACCGATTGTTTCAATTGACCGTACTTTTGATGATAACAGTTGTTGTGTCTCCAGTGATAATGAAATGGGAGGAAGGCTGGCGGCTGAAAAATTCATTCAAACTGGTTGTAACCATGTTGTTTATATCCGAAACGGATCAAAGCTGGAAGGTGAGACTCTAAAACGAGGAACTTCTTTTATGAAAACCTGCAAGGATGCTGGAATAGCAGCTACTACGATGGACTTTGGTGAGGAAACTACTCTGGATAGCAGAAAAATAGAAGTTATTAACAGTTTCCTTGAACAATCTGTTCAAGAAGGTAAATTTATATATGATGGTATTTTTACAAGCTCTGATGTACATGCAATTGTTGTAAAAAGAAAACTGGAGCAACTTAAGATGAAGGTTCCGGAGAATGTGCAGATTATAGGTTATGATGGTATAAGAATATTGAATTTTGGCGAGTATGCTGTATCCGGTATTGCGCAGCCGGTAAATGAGATGGCGGTTATCTGTGTGGATAATTTAATTAAGCAGATTGAAAAACAACCATACGAACGCAAAATTGTTTTGCCTGTTAAGTTTGTCGAAGGCGGAACAACGAGATGAGGTTACTCTTCGATGGATTGAGACTTGCAATGTTCGTGTATTCACTTTTTCATTTGAAGAAAATTACGTCAGGATTACAGTAAAGGAAACCATGATGAATATGCCTGTTGCTGAGGTTACAGCTGAGTAATGAATACGGTACTATCTTTATAGCAACATGAAATTCGTTTCAATAGAACTACTGATGTTTGGAGGGAAGATAAAAAATTATGCTGAATAATAAAATAATGCTTATTACATATCCTGATTCCTTGGGAAATAATCTGAAGGATCTGAAAGAAATATTGGATCGCTATTTTAAGGATGCAGTAGGAGGGGTTCATATATTACCCTTTTTTCCTTCTTCCGGCGACCGAGGTTTTGCGCCGATGCAATATACTAAGGTTGAACCGGCATTTGGAGACTGGGATGATATCGATGCCATTGCGAAAGATTATTACCTGATGTTTGACTATATGATTAATCATATCTCGGCGCAAAGTCCGTATTACCGGGATTTTCTTGCAAGGAAGGATCAGTCTGAATATAAAGACCTTTTCATTCGATATAAAGATTTTTGGGAGAATGGTGAACCGACGCAGGAACAGATTAATGTGATCTATAAACGTAAACCAAGGGCTCCGTATACAATGGCACATTTTGCAGATGGAACAGAAGAAAAGGTATGGTGTACATTTGACGAGGAGCAGATCGATATTAACTGTAAAAGTGATACGGCTAAAAAATTCATTCGCGACAACCTTCTTCTGATGGCAGGCCATGGGGCTAAGCTAATTAGACTGGATGCGTTTGCATATGCTACAAAACGTGCGGATACAAGCTGTTTTTTTGTGGAACCTGATGTTTGGGTATTCCTTGAAGAATGTAAGGAAGTGTTAAAAGGAACCGATGTAGAACTGCTTCCGGAAATTCATGAACACTATACGATGCAGCAAAGAATCGCAGTACAAGACTATAAAGTGTATGACTTTGCTCTTCCTATGTTACTGTTAAATGCAATTTATTATGGACAAACGAAGTATTTGAAGAATTGGTTCTCTATCTGTCCTCAGAATGTATATACTACTTTGGATACACATGATGGTATTGGAGTGGTAGATGTAGCAGATTTACTTCCGGAAGATGAAATTAATAGAACCAAGGATGATATATTTAAGTTTGGCGCAAATGTGAAGAAAGTTTATAATACGGCAGCATATAACAACCTTGATATTTATCAGGTGAATTGTTCTTATTATTCTGCTCTTGGTGATGATGATAACAGTTATCTTCTGGCGAGAGCAGTACAATTTTTTGCACCCGGAATACCTCAGGTGTACTATGTGGGTATGCTGGCAGGTAAAAATGATTTGAAGCTACTGGAAGAAACTAAGGTTGGGCGTAATATTAACCGTCATTATTACAGCAAGGATGAAGTAGCAGCAGAAGTAGAAAGACCGGTTGTTCGTAAGCTGCTTAATATGATGAAATTCAGAAATGAAACAGAAGCTTTTACAGGAGATTTTATCATAAAAGATGCAGAAAACACAGACAATCACAAGCTGGTGATTGAACGCAGAAAAGGGGAAGATGATGTTATCCTCGAAGCAGATTTTGAAAAACGTGTGTTTACGGTAACACATAATGGAGTAGTAATCGAATTTTAGAAAATAGCAGCAGGCAGCCTGTATTCGAGCAAGTGAACACAGGCTGCCTGTTACATTGAGAGGTTAATTATCTGAGAAAACAGTTTATGAATTAGCACTGATGCTGTTTTTGGCGAATGAATTCCAGAATATCGGAGGCGGCAGTCCGATATCCACCAGCTTTTTTGAAGCTTTCTCTGATTTCATTACAATGTATTTTATATTCCGGCTTTGAGAGAACTTCTAGTACGGTTTGTCTTAAAAGCGAGGGAGTAATATCTTCCATTTTAAGTTCAATGCCTGCGCCAAGCTCCTTTAACCGCTTTGCGACTGCCGGTTGATCGTTTGACATAGGGACTGCTATTACGGGGACACCATAGAACAGGGCTTCGCTGACACTGTTTAGACCGCCATGACTTAGAAAAACATCGGTCTTTTTTAAAACCGCAAGCTGCGGGATATATTTTCTGATGATAAAGTTATCCGGTAAGGGCTCTAAGGCGGATAAATCAGTTTTATTTCCAACAGACATAACTACCTGATAGTTTTCTTCAGAAAAAGCTTCGAAGCATTGTTGATAAAATTCCATACAGTTGCTATGAATGGTACCAAGAGAAATGTAAATCAGTTTTTTGCCGTTCCTATTATCGAATGAAAAATCCGGGATTTCCTTACGATCCAGGATGGAAGGTCCTACAAAGTGGTATGTAATATCGTAGCTTTCTCCGAGAGGATGAAACAGGCGTGATGTATAGGTGAGGATCAGATCTTCACGCTGAAAGAAGATATCGGATATCCGCAGTGGGGGTGTTCCCCATGCAACTTCTGCTGCTGCTAATTCCTGATACAGATAGTCCAGCTGAGGATGAAACCCCGGCTCCAGCATTCGCTCAGGAAGGGGAGGCTTTTCAAGGAGAAAGGAGGAGCAGGAGGTAATTCCCGGCAGGTTCAATAAACCGGCAAGTATGCTGCCACCGCCGAACATAGCGTCATGCAGAATATAATCCGCACCGATTTGAGGGGTTTTCTCAAGCACAACCGGGATCACGCACCGATCAAATGCAAGCATATATTCCATCAATGTATAGAATGGGTGATTGCCGTGCGCTTGAAAATGATGCAGAAAATGATCAAAAGCTTCACCGTAATCTACGAAAATTGCACCGGAGTCCTCCAGTTGTCTCTGAAATTCCTTAGTAGAAAAATAATATACTTCTTCTCCTCTTTGAACCAGTTCTTTTACAACGGGTAAAGTAGGATTGATATGTCCATAAAGATTGCCATTTACAAATAAAACTTTTGACATCGTAATACCTCCAGATTAGCAGATCTATTGAAATTTCCTAAATATTTTAAAACTGTTCGGCATGAAAAGAATGAAGCAGCAAAATTGTCTCTTCGCACCAACGGAGGGTTGCTTGTGCATTTAAGATTCCAAGCCGTAGCGAAGCAAGCCAGTAAGGATAAGCGGGATCTTTTCTCGCTGCTTCATCAGCCAGGTAGGAAGCTTCCATAAAACGATATTGCTCCAGGCTGGCAGTGTTGCGTGCGTTGACTTCATCGAGCATGCGGATAACCTTTTCAAAGGGCATATGATTTCCGAAGGATAACTTTAGTAAAAGCTCGGAACGTGGTGGCTGAATATGTGACGGTTGAATAAGCCAATCATAAAAGGCCTGTTTTCCGGCTGCAGTGATATGGTAGATTTTTCTCCTTTCATCTGCCGTATTGGCTTCCGGGGAGATAAGATCTTCATCCAAAAGCTGTTTTAGTACTGGATAAATATGCCCAAAATTTTCATTCCAAAAATGTGATATGGTTTTATCGCAAAATTTCTTGATATCATAACCGGAACAGGGCTTAATACATAGAACCCCTAAAATAGCGTACCTTGTTTTGCTTTTGATGGCCATAGCTAGACTCCTTTCCCAAAATGTATTTCACATACTTTTGCAATTAAACTTAATAATGAAATACGATAAAACTTAACAATACAATCTGCAGAATATATTCTTCAAGTATTTTCTGTTATTATAAAAAAAATATATCAGACTGATATAGATACAATATATCAGTCTGATATATTTGTCAATAAAATGATATATTTTGAACAAGAGTAAATGAGAAATTTTATTTTTTTAAGGTTTAGTGACAGGCAAGTTCATTGGTTGGTGCAAAACAATTATGATTTTCGCAAACATAATAGGTTGTTTTATTATTAATCATGCGATAATCTTCTACATAATCGGCAACTTCTATTACTTTCTCAAAGTTTTTCTCTGATTTCAGGAGAACAACGGTATTTGGTTCGAAGTGCTCGGCAAGGTAATCAGAAAGCTCTTTGTAATCTTCGTTTTCACTCACTACACAGACGATTTCCTTAGTAGGATATAGTGCCTGGCACAAGGCAATGAGTGCAAAGCTGTGCCCGGCAGGATAATCCTTAACCTGACCGGCAAGAAAACGAAGCTGCTTCGCCGCGTACTCTATATAATGCGGGTTGGCAGTCAGATTAGCGAGCCGCTGCAGAACATAACCTGCCACCGAATTACCGGAGGGAATGGCTCCGTCATATACTTCCTTCGGACGGTAGATTAATTTCTCTGCATCCTTGGCACTGAGGAAAAAGCCGCCATATTTTGGATCCCAGAAAAGATCAATCATTTTATCGGCCAGAGTGGAGGCCTGATGGATATAATCAATGTCGAAGGTCGCATCATACAGCGACAGAAGTGCCATAGCATAGAAAGCATAGTCATCAATCAGACCAAAATGGGCCGGTTTACCATCGCGGTAGCTCACATAAAGAAGACCATTCGGGTCGGTCAGCCGAGTATTGATAAATTCTACGGCGCGCTTTGCAACACCGATGTAATCTTCATTTTGAAATACCTTGGCAGCGGTAGCATAGGCATGGATCATTAATGAATTCCAGGAGGTCAGTGCCTTGTCATCCTTGTGAAGCTTTGCCCGGTTAAGACGATAGGTATAGACTTCATTGCAGATACGGACAATTTTCTCGTTCTCAGATTTTAATTCATGGGAAAGGATCAGATTAGGAATCGACATACCGTTTTCAAAGTTACCTTCCTTTGTGACATTAAAATAATCACAGAAAAGGCTGGCATCCTCGGAATTCAAAATCTGATTAATTTCCTCCGGTGTAAAGGTATAATATTTTCCCTCCACACCTTCGCTGTCGGCATCCTGTGCACAGAAGAAACCACCTTCCGGATCCGTCATTTCCCTGCGGATATATTCAAAAATCTGTTCTGCCACCGTGCGGTATACGCTTTGTCTGGTATACTGATAAACTTCCGTATAAGTAGTTGCCAGAAGAGCATTATCATAAAGCATTTTTTCAAAATGAGGTACAAGCCAGTGTGCATCGGTAGAATAGCGCGAAAAGCCGTATCCGACATGGTCATATATTCCGCCTCGGTACATATGCTTTAAGCTGTTTTCAACCATAAAAAGAGATTTCTCATCTGCTTCCAGGGCAGCATGACGAAGCAGGAACATCAGGTTATGCGGCATAGGAAATTTCGGCTCGTTGCCAAAGCCGCCATAGTCATGGTCGAAGTTCTGGCTAAACTGGGTAACGGCAAGATTGATCAGATCCTTCGTAAAATCAGCACTATCGGAGGAAGCTTCAAATTCCCGTTTCATAATATCTGCAATCTTGTCACCGGTACGTATAAGATTATCGGGATTTTCCATCCAATCTGATTTTACCTGGACTAACAAATCCATTAGGCCGACGATGTCTGGTCTGGAATTTTTCGGAAAATAGGTGCCGGCAAAGAAGGGTTTTTGCTCGGGGGTCATAAATATAGTAAGTGGCCACCCTCCATGTCCGGTAGTAACCTGGCAGATTGTCATATAAACGGTATCGATATCGGGACGCTCTTCTTTATCAACCTTGATGCAGACGAATGCATCATTCAGTAACTCGGCAACCTCTTGATCCTCAAAGCATTCATGTGCCATGACATGACACCAATGACAAGTGGAATAGCCTATACTTAAGAAAATCGGTTTGTTTTCTGCCTTAGCTTTCGTAAAGGCCTCGTCGCCCCATGGGTACCATTTGACAGGATTATAGGCATGTTGCAATAGATAGGGGGATTTTTCATCGATTAATTTATTTGGAATTCTGGTAGTACCTTGACCTTTATTCGTTACATGTTCAGTTGTATTCATAGACACACTCCTTATCTCAAAATAATAAAACATTATAATTAATAAAGTTATTATGCCATTTTTTATTGGATTTATTGATGTGATAAGGCTATAATATGAACAAGTATGATAAAATTAAATTATCGGATTAAATCTAGCGTATTTAAAGGAATTATATAGCAAAGAATACAAAGAAATTTGGAAATGTACAAAAAAGAATTTGATTTAGTATACCCATATGATTTAAGAAAGAAACCTCACAGAATTGAGTGAGGTTTAGGGTTCGGAATTTATAATCGATAGGAAGCGGATACTCAATTGGTTTTCACTTATATAAGCTAATAAGATCC
Source organism: Bacillota bacterium (assembly GCA_023418475.1). Classification (GTDB taxonomy): domain Bacteria; phylum Bacillota; class Clostridia; order Lachnospirales; family Lachnospiraceae; genus Mobilitalea. Next base: position 63,968 of record JAEZZO010000066.1, on the reverse strand, counting down.
TTCACTAATATTTCTTCATTTGTAAATTGAATTTTATTATTACTTAAAAATCCATCCAATGATTGGATTGTTTTATCGATAATAGAAATTTTCCATTTTTTGCTGAAATCTTTTTTAAAACTAATATAAATTTCATTTTTTAATGCTTCATATACGATTGAACACAGAGTATTCCCCTGACTAGTTTTACTTAATACTTCGAATGCTTCATTTATTCCAAAGATATGAATATTATTATGAATATATTCATGAGCACAAATATATCGATCAGCACCTATTCCATATACTTCTTTATAATTTGCTCCCTTAAAATCTCCATTTGGAAAATTAGTCATAATAATAAAATCATTATGAATGGGAATGACTGTATTTGTATCATTTCCTTCTTCCAGAATAAATGCATCACCAGTTTTGTCAGCGATAATAGTATGTAACCCTAAATCTGGGAATAATGGATTCCTAGGGTACGAGATTACTCTTTTATTAAGAATTTCATAAAATTCAGATGTTTTTCTCGTTTCCTTTAACGCCTCATCAAAAGTATCAAAGGCAGACCAATCATTTTGGTCACAATTTGATTTAAAACCCGGACGATATGCTACTGCTTGAGTACAGATAAAAAGACCCTCACTATTAAAACCAGCAATATCCCTGTATTTGTTATCTATTAAGGCTGAAAAATAAAATAAGTTCATATCATTATAACGATTGACTCTTAGTTTTAAATCAATCTCATCCGTATCGAAATTCATACCATAAATAGTTCTTTCTTGATTATATACTGCGAAACTTGTACACATTTTGAACCTCCTTTTAATGTATAATTATGTATAGGCAATTGCAAAACTATATCATTATTCAAATTGTATACACAGAAAATCAAATTTCTCCGCTCCAACGCTTCTTCCGCTTAACTTCGGCTCCAGAACAAGTGCTTTCTGTGTATACAATTAATATAATTCTTGTGTTTCGCAATTACCTATATGATTATGTAATACTTCCATCCATATGATAGCACCAAGCATATCTATGGTTCAACCTACAACATTTTTCAGAATTAAAAATGCGGTACTTAAGCGTATGATTTATGACGCATTTTATTATTATATCTTGAACCTAACAGATTCCTTCCACAAAATAGAGCGACAGGGTTGGGATTACCTTGTCGCTCTATTTGTATATGTAGATAATGTATTATCTTTTATAGTTTCGAAGTTCTCTAATCAAATAACCTATCTCATATACAGCCATCCCTTAATAACTCCTTATTAAAATATTATAGCGTGTTATGCACGTTCAATATTACCATTTGTTAGGTTGATTTACAATTAAAAGGTCCTTTACTGATCGAATATATTTCCCACTATTTCCTTCTCTGCAAACAAGGCAGTAATACCTCCGGTATGCCAGAAGACTATATTACTGCCTTGCGGTATTTTACCGGTGCGGATATAGTCCAGCATACCGGCAAAACCTTTTCCGGTATATACAGGGTCAAGGAGAATCCCTTCGGAACGGGCCAGATATTTAATTGCATCACCGGAAGGTTTATTCGGTATCTCGTAGCCGGGAGCATAATAGCCCAGATCAAAATGCAGCTCTTCCTCAGTAACAATTTTATCGCTACCCAGATAAGCCAGAGTATCGGTGGCAAGCTTGGCGATTTTCCCATAATGTTCGGGGGGTTTGGGACTTACATTAATGGATATTATATTGGTATCGGAGGAAATTAGTTTCCTGCCGGCTGCCAGTCCGGCAAGCGTTCCGCCGGTACCGGTACTATGAAATATATAATCAGCTTTCGTTTTAAGCTCCGAAAGCTGGCGGCTTAATTCCACATAGCCGGCTGCAAATCCGCTGGAGCCGACAGGACTGGCACCGCCCATAGGAACCATGTAGCATTTATGCCCTTCTGCTTCTAATCTTCTGGCATGCACGATAGCAAGCTCGATAGATAATTCATCAGCTTCCTCCTCCGTACGTCCCTCCATGGAAACAATGTGGATTTCAGCACCTAAAACCTTATCAAGCAGCATATTTGCGCGTAAATCCTCCACAGAAGGTTCCACAATTGCGACCAGGTAGAGAATGGGAGTGAGACCATATTTGCGGCAGGCAGTGACTGTCTGCATAGCATGATTGGACTGAGTAGCACCAAAAGTAAATACGGTATCGCAGCCTTTTGCCATAGCATCACCGAGAAGATATTCCAATTTTCGAATTTTATTACCGCCAAAAACGCTGACACCGGTCATATCGTCCCGTTTTAGATAGAGGTTTACACCCAGATCTGCGGATAGCTTATCAAGTTTATGTAATGGAGTTGGAAAGAAACCAAGAGATTTTTTTGGCTGTGATAAAAGATAGCGGTCTGCCTCTATTAAGGTATTCATACAGTTTTCCTCCTATAATTCATATAGCATTATACGATTCGATTGTCAAAAGCTGATCCAGGTTGTGTAGATGAATATGAGTGCATATACATTCATATTCATCCGGCAAATCATATTAGGCTTTCAATATATCAACGCACCGAGCGGAGCAAATGTACATCCGCCGGAGGTTGTCTAATTCTCACGCAGGTTTATATTAATCTGGGTACTGAAAAATCAGTGTGAGAATTCGAATCTTTTATAATCTAATTACCACTTTATGGTGATTTCAGATTAGGACAAATTCTTTCTTATGTCAATCCTTTCTTTCTTTGATTTCAATTTCCTTATAACAGAGTTACTGTTTACGTTTAATGCTTTGTTAATTCGTAGTGGAATAAAACATGCAGAATAATTATGAAGAACCTATTGAATAATCAGATAAATAGGTATAGAATACAAAGTTGAGAAAAAAGATATGGATCTATAAGGGTACTTGTCTGGTATTAATTTGATAAATCTCTTTTTGCAAGTAATATTATGCAAAAAAAGACATAATATAAAATAATATAATAGTAAGCTAAGAAAAAGTATATGAATTAAGTATCATAAGTCAAAGTTATTGATAGTTAAATATGGATTTACTGGATCATGGTACTAAGCTCATATAGTAACGGTATCAGCTTGCGCTAAAAAGGTGGTGAAGGACATGGGTGATAAAAATCCCAAGAAGGCTCCCAAAAAGAAAAAAGCTGTAGAAAAAGTATCAGTACAGCCTGTATCTGTGGAAGGACAGGAGAAAAGAAAGTAGGCAGCAGCCTATAAAAATCAGTTTAATAGGAAGATATATGAACCTAGGAGGGCATGAAGATTTTAAAACTTCATGCCCTATTACGATAGGTGATAGGATTATTAATGGTGATTATTGCAGCTTTTTTAATGTTTAAATCTGATATTTATGTTTTCAGCCGGAGAAATCTCATGTGAAATGACGGTTAATTTATAGAGAGCCTTTGAGTTAGTATCAGTATAATCATACTTTATTTTCTTGCCATTAACGATGATACATCCTGTGTCAAGTGCAATGTCCTTAAGACTATTATTATCATTTTCATTGGGTTTCCAGGATGTATTAATTGAATAATTATTTTTCCTCATTTTATGAAAGGTTATATCTGTATTACTAATGTCGCTACTATCAATTAGAACATTACCCTTAATATCTCCCGTAATCACTGCTAAACTGCCATGCAGACAGAGATTAAGTGCTTTTACAGTGGATATATTTTCAGCCTTTATAACGGCTAATTCACCATTGATGTTAAGTGTTTCCGTTTTTAATCCTTTTAAGTTTATTTCACCTGTACCTGTAATCTTTGTACTTTGCACATTGATATTATGTATATTAACATTTCCCATACCAATATCTGCAATTACTTTATCTAATTTTGTATTTTGCGGTATAGTAATAATAATATCATAGTCACCATTTTTCCAAGCAGTAAAATCCTTAGTTTGCTTCTTCGAGAAATCATCTTTGTATATTAAGATGCCATTTTCAAAGAAATACGTGCCATGTTTTACAAGCTTAGTACCAAGTTCTATTTTTAGCTTATTTCCATACTGAATTGATAAATCACCAATAGTGGCATTTATTCTCATACCTGCTGCTTTTTGTTCTGGATCAAAAGTACTTTCCTGTGAACCTGTTTGTTTGAAATGCATGCTATTCTCAGGCAAGGTAGGTAATCTATAAGCTCCAAATGCGGTGGCTCCGAAGCATAAAGAAAAAGTAACAATTGCGGTTATGATAACCATTAATTTTGTTTTGCGTTTATAGTTCATAATTGCTGTTAACCTTTCTTTTAATAATTCCCTGCTTTCATAAAGTGTAACTGAGGCAAGCGAATTTCTATAATTCCCGCCGGTAATGGCGGCATTTAATAAGGTATCTCCATAGGCATGCCGTTCTGTTTTCTTTAATTTCTTTATTATGTATTCATCACAGGACAATTCGCATAAACGGTTAAGTTCATAGCTCATTCGATAAATAAGCGGGTTAAACCAATGGATGCATAGTGTAAGTTGAATCAGCCATTTATAGAACATATCGAAAAGCTTATAATGTGATAGTTCGTGCAATGAGGTATAATAGAAATCTATTTCTGATAAATTGGCCGAAGGCAGTATAATGCAGGGGTGAAAAAATCCAAGCAGCAAAGGTGAGGAAACAAGGTGGTTTGTATAAACCTCAACAGCTTTTTTTACGCCTGCTTGCTCCTCTATTTGCGCTAATTTATTCAAAAGAGTAATGTCGGATATTTCCTCGCACCCAGCCTTGACATAACGAACGAAGCTTTGATAAATTGTGATTTTTCGGATCAGAAGTAGTAATGCAACAACCAGCCATACCAGCCACAAGTTTTCGTAGACAATTTTGAACATACTACTGATCTTTGCAGTCGGATATGTTGTAATATCTTTTTTTGCAGTAGATTTATTCGTAGCTATGGCCTGCTCCGGTGATTGGAGATCGGCTTCTATGCTTTGTCTGGAAATTGAAACTGTATCACTTTGGAGATTATTTTGTGCCGCTTCGTGAAAAAAATATCCAATCAGGCTACTCTCAGGAGCAAAAGGGAGGAGCAAGCGAACAAGCACAACCAGCCAAATATAGTACTGCCACATTTTACTCAATCTCGTAGCAAACAAGGGCTTAAGAAGAACCAGGACTAGAATTAATAGTGATCCTGATACAGATAGAGACAAAATGACTTTTAAAACTTCATTCATTTATCCGTGCTTCCTCCTTCCCAGAATTTTTTTAAATCTTCGTAATCTTGCGAAGTAAGCATTTCTCTTTGAATCAGTGTGGATACAAGTCCTTTCACATTACCTTCATAATATTTTTTTAAGAAATTATGGGTTTGTGCTGCCGTGTAATCTGCTTCAGAAACCACAGCGGTATATTCATTACGACGACCTATTTTGTTTGTTTTTAGTAATCCTTTCTCAACAAGACGAGACAATAAGGTAATAACGGTGTTCTTTTGCCAAGTATTACCCATAGCCTCTAATTCTTCCATGATATTTGCATAAAGTGCAGTTCCTCCGTTTGCCCATATGATTTTCATTAATTCTAATTCTGAATCCGATACTGGATGTATCATAGTATCCAACCTCCTTTAGCCCACATCTTGTAGTCATAATCTATAATAACACATTGTAGTCATAACGTCAAATAGAAATAAATGCATATTAGGATTCGAGTATCAAAAGTCAGACTTAATCATTGAATTGAATATTACTGCATATATACTCATTTGGCTAACTTTCCTTCTTTCGATTTGCTTCGCATATAAGCACTCAGTCAGCCGTAGTACGCCAAACTGAATATATATGCAGCCAAATTCAACTAATATAATTTTAGATGACTTTTGACACTCGAATCATATTAGAAAATAAAAATAAGAATATGATGAACTGTATGGAGTAATAAAAATCAGCAGAATAAATCATTTACATGATTATAAATGTCATTGCAATGCGGGTATATTATATCTAAAATCAAGTATAGTAAATAGTAAGATTTGCCCGGCAGTCGCGTTTGCGGGTAAAAGTCAGATTAACAAAGGAGTAGAAGAATGATCAAGTATAAAATTAATCCATTAGCCAAAAAGGGCAAAATCAACAAGGAGTTATATGGTAATTTCTCAGAACATTTAGGCAGATGTATTTACGAAGGAATTTATGTTGGAGAGGATTCTGAAATTCCAAATGTAAACGGAATTAGAAAGGATGTAGTGGAAGCCCTTAAAAATATTAAGCTTCCGGTACTACGCTGGCCGGGTGGCTGCTTTGCGGATGAGTATCATTGGATGGATGGTATTGGCCCGAAGGAAAATAGAAAAAAGATGGTTAATACACATTGGGGCGGCGTTGTAGAGGATAACAGCTTTGGCACACATGAATTTATGGAGCTATGCGAGCAGATTGGCTGTGAGCCGTATATTAATGGTAATTTAGGAAGCGGAACAGTACGGGAGATGTCCGAATGGGTTGAATATATGACCTTTGATGGCCTGTCACCGATGTCCTCTCTGAGAGAACAGAATGGAAGAAAGGAACCCTGGAAGGTATCCTATTTTGGAGTTGGCAACGAAAACTGGGGCTGCGGCGGTAACATGACCCCCGAGTATTATGCAAATGAATATCGCAGATATCAGACTTACTGCAGAGAGTACGGTACGAATAAGCTGTATAAGATTGCATGTGGTCCAAACGCTGATAATTATGAATGGACAGATACCTTAATGAAGAATGCAAGAGGTTACATGAAAGGCTTATCATTGCATTATTATACACTTCCAACCGGTAATTGGGATGATAAAGGGGATGCGGTTAACTTTAACATAGATGACTGGTATGCAACCCTGAAGAATACACTTTTTATGGAGGAACTGGTCACAAAGCACAGCGCGATCATGGACAAGTATGATCCGGATAAGAAAGTTAGCTTAATTGTTGATGAATGGGGCAGCTGGTACAATGTAGAGGCCGGGACAAACCCGGGCTTCCTGTATCAGCAGAATACAGTAAGAGATGCACTCATTGCAGGTATCAATCTGAATATTTTTAATAAGCACTGTGACCGTGTTAAGATGGCTAATATTGCGCAGCTAGTAAATGTTCTTCAGTCTCTGATCTTAACAGAGGGTGCAGCCATGGTATTAACTCCTACTTATTATGTATTTAAAATGTATCAGTATCATCAGGAAGGAACTTTACTGGATAGCTTCCTTGAGACAAAAGAGATAGGCAGCGGAAAAAATCAGGTGCCTAACCTTCATGAATCAGTATCGGAGGATGTATCTGGCAATCTTCACATTACGATCAATAATTTATCAGCGGACGAAGCGTATGAGATCGAGACCGAGATAATGGAGTACACTGTAAAATCCGTTGAAGCAGAAATTGTGACCGGTAAGATGAATGATTATAACGACTTCCATGAGGAAGAGAAGGTAACGCTGCACAGAACTGATGCGTATAAAATCGAGAATGGTAAAGTGATCTTTACGATTCCTGCCTGCAGTGTGATGCATCTTACTATAAAAAGATAGATATTAGCAGGAGTCCGAATAAGCTTAGAATTCAAAGTGCTTTTAAAGTATTAGCCATAAATAATCAAATCCATGACTTGCTGTCTTAGATCAAATCAAAGATCAAAGATAAAAAGTAAGTTCATGGATTTTTTTTGCGTTTCTTTAAAGGAAGGCAAAAAAATATAAACGCATTCAATGTAATAATATGTATAAAAATGTAAATAAAATGTAAAGAAATCTTGTTTAATACGTTTATTTTTTTTATATTCTTATCTCTTATATAATGTAAGCACAATGAAAAAGCTATTTGCTTACTACTAAAATCGGAGTAAATACGATGAGTAAATATTATCTTTTTTCACCAGCGCTGGAAGAGAATGAATAAACTGTATTTTATTTACTTCGAAAAAGATGAGGTGCACAATGGATACGAAGTCAAAAATTGCTGAGGAGTACTTTCAATACTCAATCATACCTGAATTAGAAGAGTTCCTTATATTTGCCAGTGAAAAAATGTTTGAAGCCTATATTACAAAAAGCTTAAAAGAAACTAAAAAACACTATATTATTAACCAGGCAATACGAAGAGAACACGAATCATCTATTGGTGAATTTGACGAAACATTTGATGCTTGTATGATAGATGAATATCATTGCATCTTCGACATGATGCTTTCTAAGCTTACACCTAAGCAGAGACTATGCATAGAACTGTTATATAAGGAGGGATATACCGAGAAAAAAATATCCAAATTCATGGGGATTTCTCCGCAAGCAGTTTACCGCATTCATAAAAGTGGTCTTAGTAATTTGCGAAAGGAGATGCTGATATGAATTGTAAGAATAAGGTTGCTCACCCAAAGCATACTATATTAGAAATTCAATCCTCAATCAATGAAAAAGATATTATTTCTTTGTTTGAGAAATATGACCAGCTTCTTCGAAGACACTGCTGGACATTGAATGGCTTTGATTATGATTTATACAGCGAATGTAAGATTACCTTTTTAAAATGTTTGAAGAAATTCAGTTTTGATGAAAAGAGCTTTCAGGAATTATATAATTCCTATTTGGCTTCTCGTACTGCCGTATGAATTAGCAACCAGACTTGATATGCTTTGTATTACTTCAAAAAAATAATCTTAAGGGAGAAACAAATCATGGCAAAATATCGATTGAATGTAAGCTTTAATGAAAATGATCTACGTACTATTTATAATGCAAATGAAAGAGTTGTTATTGTAAAGCATACGGCAGGAAATGCCGATTCTCAGGTGGCATGGGTTACCTTCAGGCCTTTTATGGAAAATACCATTGATTGGTCAGAGGATTTTGCTATTTATGCATCCTCGACTAATATTGAGAATGGTGCAACCATCAATAAACTATCCGATAAAGATGCGGCAACGAAGATACAATATCAATTTCTGGATGGAATCTTTCAGAATGCAACTCCGCAAGCATCCTTAGGAGACAATACATATTCACTTTCCAACCAGATGAGTGATTATGCCGGACTGACTTTTGGCCTTGCCCAGAGCGTGAATGTAAATGGAGAGGCATTTGTCAATCATCCGATTAATGCTCTTTATTTGCCATATGGACAGAATGTTAATATGACTCCGATAGAAAAGATTGATATCTATCTCAAATCAGATGTGGAAGAAGGTACTGTAATAAGCCATATCTCAAGTGTGGTGATGCCGGTAGAATATACGGAAGCTGAGTCGGTACATTCCATTTTATACAGTGGAGCAGCCGGCAAATTTATCCCTGTTAATTAAGATCCATTATCTCTTTAGAGGAGTACCCCAAATGTCTTAATAGTTTAGCAAATGAATTGTTTCATATTCAAATGCCAAAGTTTTATAGGATATTATTTTGGTAAAAAGACTTTGGGGCTTCTCCTGAAGAAGTGCTTCTCAAATATGCCTCATTCTTGGAGCAAAAAATAAAATATTGGAGGAATAATATGGATATTAATTATCATTATTTTGCGGTAAAGGTATTAGCTGTGAAAGCTGGTTTTAGTGAACCAGACGCTCAGGTAATCGCATCCTATTCTCAGTTTGTCGATGATTTTGATACCTACCGTTACTTATACTTTAAGGAGGTTCCTGATTTTGCGCAGTATTTAGCTATCAAAGTGCCGACAGGCTGGATTTTTAATCCCGTCACAACCGGTTTCAACAGCTTTTTTGATTATACAAGGCTGTCTATAGAAAAATATCAAAAGAAAATACTGGTACCGTTTCACTTTATAACGCAGGAACCTATTAGTATGGAACAGAAGGATCGAAGAGAATACCGCGTGAAGCCAGTAACCATGAATAAGGCATCCCTGTTACAGGGATTATTAAAAAAGGCATCCGACCAGTATATCTTAGAGCAAAACAGAAGTAATTTGATCAGAATAGGTACACTTTTACATATTTTTGCTGATACCTATGCCCATCAGCGCTTTTCTGGCTTTTGGAACTGGGAGAACCATGCATATTTGAAGAATGTGGTAAATAATATAGACGGAAGTAATATTACGTCATCCTATTCACCGAATATGTATTATTATGTACCGTCTATCGGACATCCTAATGTATCTACTGCTCCAGACGACAGTAATGTGGCTTTCAGTATGCTGCAAAAAACAATGGAGCATGAGAATTTTCCTTATCCAGATGAATATGAGAGGGATAACACCGAGGAATTCATAAAAGCCTCAAAAGAAATCTTCGAATATTTAAGAGGCTGCCTGGGATATACTGCTCCGGTTGACCCTGCGGTATGGGATGATCTGGCACTAAATCTACATAAGGGTTTTTTAACCACAGAAAAGGATACCAAAAAACTAGCTGATTTCTGGAAGATATTTTTTGCTGACATACCATTTTATTATAGTAAGAATGATATGTATACAAGCAGCCTGAAAACCTCATCAGGGGGAGAAACCAGCGATCCAGAAATCAATGATGAAATTGTTATCGAGGTCATGTCCAATCAGACCGATGGTGATGTAAACAATGTTATACTGACAGGTGTTAATCAGGACTTTTTTGATTTTAATGTGATTGCCGATACCATCAGAAAAGCGGTTAATCCAGATGAAACAGTAGACATCGAATTCACTGAGTATTCCAAAGAGTTGAATTTAAAGGATTACTCAATTGCGGACGTATGATGATGTCTGCGGCAACAATCCCAGTAATAAGTGCATTTAGATAATAGAGGAGTAAGTATCCTTAAAGGCCAACAAACCGATCATAAGGCTTGTTGGTCTTTTTATGATTTTTAAGGAAAAGCTTATGTTGGTTCGATCTGTTTATTTTGAGAGGAAAAATACATGATAAGAATAGTGATATTATCACAGAATATATTTGAAAGTTATTATAATATCCTATTATGATTTGAGTTTAAGAAGTTATGAAACGGGAAATTAATATTGAAGTGAACATAATTTGGTTGGTTATATTGTTTCATAGATATTAATATTGTAAAAATTGGAGGAGGCGCAATTATGTTTAGTTTATTAAAAAGAGATACCAGAAAGACAATTCACGTAAATGAAATGGATAACCTGTTAGGTACGGTAGAATTAATTGATATCAGAGAACCCTACGAATATAAAAGCGGAAGTTTAAAAACAGCGAAGAATATTCCAATGGGAAATCTTCTGGAGACACCGGAAAAATATTTAAGCAAGGAACGGACCTATTATATCATGTGCCAGTCAGGCGGAAGAAGCAGCAGAACCTGCAGCATACTGGCAAAAAATGGATATGACGTTGTGAATGTATCCGGCGGTATGGGCTCCTATGTGGGAACCAGGAAGAAATAAAATGAACTCCAGCAGGATAATAATAGCAATGCAAATCAGCAAAGGATGCCATTTCAGTGCCAAACTTGAAAATGCCAGTTTATTAGAGCATGCCGGAAAGAAGATTAAGTCGGCTAATATCACTTCAAAAAATTAATAGTAATGATTAACAAATACGGAGATACACTGGATAGTTTTTAGATAGTCTCGTTCTATTGTATTCGCGATTTTTGTCTAAAGAAAGCCTATTATATTTATTTACACGCATGTTAATGAATGCTAAAATGTAGTAAAATAAGGCGAGGGGATACTATATGAGATACTATAAAAAGAACCATTACAGGCTCTGGAGAATAGTTAATTTAATTTGCGCTATATTATCAGTTCTGTTGATTGCAGCAGTATTTATTCTGTTTTTTAAATAAGAAGGAGACGGTTTTTCGTCACCTTTTTTTTAAAATAGAAGATTTATTTTTTATGCAAGATTGATCTGATAAAAAGGCAGGATTGCCGAAACTTTGTTAATCTGTTATGCTAAGTTTGAAAGAAAATACTTTCAAACTATTTATGAAAGCCTGTTCACTTTTTGAATAGGTCATCAAAAAGTGAAAGGCACGGGTATAAGATTAACAAAAAAGGTGCTTATTACAGCTACAGGTAGCATAACCGGCAAGCTATGTAAGTGATATGGAACGGAGGTAAAATGTTTGTACATAATCAGGATGTAGAAGCTCAAGATTGTGAACCTGGAGTTAGAAGAAAAATACTTGCGTATACCGAGGATTTGATGATGTGTGAAATATCTTTTGAAAAAGGGGCAAGAGGAAATGTTCACTCCCACCCCCACCTTCAAATAACGTATATTGTAAAAGGTAGCTTTGAATTTACAATCGATGGAGAGAAAAAGGTAGTGTACGCTGGAGACAGCCTGTATATGCCGGCAGACAGTGTACATGGAACAGTAGCGCTGGAGGAGGGCATACTGGTAGATATCTTTCATCCTATGAGAAAAGAGTTCCTGAAATAGCAAAGCTATTTATATGTAATATTTTGGACATTCTCCTATATATTACTATTATTAATATCATTATTATAACATGTAAATACTTTTTTTGACATTTTCAGATAATGGTTTATTATATAGTATATATTTTATAGAAATGAGAATAACAGGGTGGGTAAGAGATGTCTGGACTGATTTTTTTTATCCATCTTCATAACCTGTATCAGGCTTTTATCGGGCTAATCATTGTAGGGAAAGACAGATGATTGTTTTTGCAAATGGAAAACGGACAATTAGGTTCGATAATGACATGCAAAAATAATTGTCTGTCTTTTTGTTTTTATATATATTACTGCATTACTGTGTATTGTAAAGCAACTTCCATGTTTTACAGACATCACCATATATGCAAATTATTTGCAAAAATGGTATTGACAGAAAGTAAGCAAAAGTATATTATTCAAAATTAAATAAGGCATTTATCACCATTCTTTGAATACGAGGCAGCTTTATAACAGTTATAATGACATGAAAGGGAAGAAAAATATCTTCCTACTGTTATAAAGCATACGCAGAAATGAGGTAAAAATGAAAAACAAAATCGTACCAATCACTTTATTAACAGGATATCTTGGCTCCGGCAAGACTACATTATTAAACCACGTACTTGCAAATCAGGAGGGCTATAAGGTGGCCGTTATAGTCAATGATATCGGTGAAGTGAATATTGACCAGTCGCTGATCGAAAAGGGTGGCAATGTGACCGAGAAGGATGAAAACCTGGTACCCTTGTCCAATGGCTGCATTTGCTGCACACTTAAAACCGACTTGATGAACCAGATAGTCAGTCTGGTTAATATGAATCGCTTTGATTATATTTTAATCGAAGCAAGCGGTATCTGCGAACCAATTCCGATTGTACAGTCGATTGCTATGCTGGATGGTTCCATTGATAATGATCAATATCCGGAGGTTTGCCGTCTGGATAATGTAGTATCCGTGACCGATGCAAAGCGTTTAGTGGATGAATTCACCTGCGGTGACAATCTGCTGAAGGATGATATAGATGAGGATGATATTGAAAATCTTCTGATACAGCAGATAGAATTCTGTAACACTATTATTTTAAATAAAGTCAGTGATATTTCAGAAGAGGAGAAAAAGAAGGTAATCAGTGTAATCAGAACACTACAGCCGGAAGCAAAGCTGATTGAAACAGATTATGCCAAGGTAGCGGTGAGTGACATTTTAAACACTCGCTCCTATGATTTTTACAAAGCAAGCAAATCCGCAGGCTGGGTTCATGCATTGGAAGAGGAAGAAGAGAGTGAACCGGAAACAGAAGAGTACGGTATTGGAACCTTTGTCTATAAGAATGTCAGACCCTTTTACCAGACGAAATTTGAGGATTATGTCAGTGATAACTGGCCTGAGAATGTAATCCGCTGTAAAGGTCTTGTATGGTTTGGAAGTGATCGGGATCATGTTTATATTTTTGAACAGGCTGGTCGTCAGAAGAATGCTTCCAGAGCAGGAAAATGGATTGCCTCCGCTCCGAAGCGTGAGAGGGATGAGCTTCTTCAGGAAAATCCTCAAATCGCGAAGGAATGGGATGAAAAATATGGTGATCGTATCGTAAAGCTTGTATTCATCGGTCAGAATATGGACAAGGAAAAAATCAAAAAAGATCTGGATGATTGTCTATCGGTGTAATTATTCGAACCTGAGTAATAAATTAAAAGACAACACCTATTAAGGTAGTATATAAATAATAGCTCGAACCCGGACTGTTACAGAAATCTGACAGTTTGGGTTCATTTTCTTTCATAGAAAAATGAGTCCTATGAACGAAAATCCTTTGGGAGGCTGCGTAGCTTTCTTTTGTTCTTTCATTACTAAATTATACAATGAATGGTGCCGTATCAACTTCCTTCAGCAATAAAGAAGAATCTTTTACTCTTGTTAAACTGTGATTTCCAATGAAGATCATCCTATAGAGATTGTGGCATGATATCAATTCTTATTTTATATATCATATAATTATGCGACTGACGTCATATAATGTATGGCGATACCTTACTAATAAAAACTCGTATTGGATTTAATTATATGCAGTCCGGATATGTTATTATGTTCTATGGCTTTTCGTGTCTGATAGGAGGTTCCAGGATAGGAAAGCTTGCCGTAAGATATGGCAGAAAGAAAATAATTCTGATTGGCTTCGGACTATTCTGCGGAGGTGGTTTTTGCAGTATGCTTGGAGGCCGGATGCTTTTAAATGGAACCTATCAGACAATATGGCTCATATTTGGAATTTGTATATTACTTCTGATTCCGATTACTAAGAAATTGAAGCTGGAATAAAACATATCACCTGCAAATTCCAACAACTATTACGGAATTTGCAGACTGTTTTTAATAATACAATGATTCAAGTGCCAAATGTCAGATTTAATCATTGAATTAAATATAATCTACCAGGTATACCTCAAATCAACCAGTCATTTACGTCCCGATCAACTTACCAGTTGTGCTCCTTCAGAAACTGAAAAATACTTTCCTCCCACTCTTTTGTGTTCTCCGGCACATAGGTGCCCAGATTTAGATCTCCCGCAATTCTTCCGTCTGCCCAGTCAAATCCCATTACTGTACAGGTTACAGTTCACAACATTTACAAGTAATAGGATCGGTGTTATACTTTACTTCAATGAGAGAATTAGAGTGGTAAATGTCCTGTAAAGCATTCTATAATAGGATTTTTAAGACTCAAAACATGATAGGAGTCTTCGATCGGAGCTTCCTGGTTTGGAAAATATTACTTGTGGGAGCTTTCAGCTGACTTGATAGTATGGAGGAATGATATGGGAAACACAAGAGTAATCTGTTTCTGTAATAATAAAGGCGGCAGCGGCAAGACAACAACCTGTGGTAACCTGGGATATTGCCTGTCGCAGACAGGTAAGAAGGTCCTTATGATTGACGGCGATATGCAGATGAACTTATCACTGTCTTTTTTTAATGAGGAGGAGGTTTTAGCATATTCGAGCAGTGATAAAAATCTCTTTACCTTTATGAATGGTTCCAGGGAATTATCAGAATGTATTGTAAGTACGAATTTTGAAGGTCTGGATTTGGTTCCGTCCTCTCTTAACATGAGCAGGATGGAGAGTGAGCTATGTCAGAGGGATGCTAAGGAATCGGAACTGCTGGAGCGTTTGTCTAAAATAAAGGAAGAGGGTTCTTATGATTACATTCTAATTGATTCCCCGCCTACTCTGGGAGCATGGGTTACTAATCTGGTTTGTGCATCTGACAGGATGATAATTCCGGTGGAAGCCAGTCCCTGGGGGTTGTTCGGTCTGGCAAATATGCTGGAATTTTTGGAGCAGGCTCAGAAAAAGGCGGAAAAGCTAAAGCTCATGGGAATTCTCATCACAAAGGTGGATGATCGGAAAAAATATTATAAATTAGTAATGGATACGATTAGGGAGATCGGTAATGTTCCGGTTTTTCAGGCAAAAATCCATGTCGACAGTACCGTAGAGTGGGCACAGGATGACAGCAGACCAGTTTGTGAATATAAAGGCTCCAGTAAGAGTGCCAAAGAATATTCCGAGTTTGCGAAGGAGGTAGAAGATTTATGGCAATAGGGAAAGCAAGTTTAAAGCGTGCGGCGGATCTTACGATGAAAGGAGATACCGTTGCAGACAAGAGAGTTGGAGAAGTATCTGTTAAGGTGATAGAGGAAAAAGATGAAAAGGAAAAAAAGGAAAAGGACGCAACGAAACTTAAATCAGCCAAGTCTAAATTAACAAAACCTGAAACAGCAAAACCTGAGACGGTAAAAAGAGGGAGAACAGAACCTAAAAAAGCTGAGCTGAAGAATACGCAACCAGAATCAGTCATATCCAAAACATTAATAAAAACCAGTGAAAAGGCAGAGTCTGCTATAATGCCCGAAATGCTTTCTAGTGGACAAACCTCACGAATTACCTGCGTGTTACCCACTTATCTTCTGTAACTGGTATTCGATCATAAAATTAAGATATTAATCTATGCTTCGGGCACCAAATGTCGAAATCAAACTAATTGAAAAAGACTGCAGTATTATTTAAGTCGTCTATTTATCGGGTATTATTTTGAAAATGGATGATTTAAGTGGTTGCAGTCTGTTTTGATTCTACAAAGGCCGAATCAATTCTGCAAAGGCAAGTCGGAATAGTAATTGCAATTGTTTCCGGATTACTTATTAACTTAAATACTGGTTAAAATTGTATAATCATATGCGGTTTTTGCTTGTGAATTATACAAAATTACCATACTGGTCGCTTGACGATAACCAGATGTCGGAAATGGGCATGGTAATAATGCATAAAAAATTATATGCTATTAGCAGCTGCTAATGGTAGGCAGTATTAATTTTACGGGAGGTAATTTATGAAAAAAAGAATTTTGTCAATCATACTATGTATGATTATGGTAGTATCCGTACTAGCTGGCTGTGACAAAACAAAGAAAGACAGCACTGGCGATTCTTCCACTTCAGGAACGAAAGAAAGTAAACCAACAGAAGCGGCAGTGGATAATAAAGCAGCCGGAGAGCCCTATGAGGTTGTAATGACATATCCGACACTTGGTAATACACCTGCGGATCTTCAGAAGGTAGAAGATGCAGTAAATGCAATTTCCGTGCCAGAAGTTAATGTAAAGGTTAAATTATATCCAATCGCTCTATTTGATATGGCAACGCAGGCTAATCTTTTGATTGCCAATAACGAAAAGCTGGATCTGTTATTGATTTTTGGACCATTATCACCTGCAAGTGACTATGTGAATAAGGGTATGATTAATCCGCTGGATGATCTGGTGAGCAAATATGGTGCTGATATCACTGCTGCCGAGGGAAAGGCAATGTCTGGTGGTTATATTGATAACATCTTATACTCCATACCTTCGGAAGAAAAAATGGGAAGACAATATGGCTTTGCATTCCGTACGGATATGTTGAAAAAGTACGGATATGACTTTGGTACGAAACCAGTTACGTATGAACAGCTTGATGAAATGTTTGCAAAGATCAAGGCCGGGGAAGGAAAAGATTTTTATATGCTTGCAATCCAGCCTACCGCAGGAAGTTCTTTTGCTACAATGAATCCAATCGATTCCTTAGGTGCTTCTGCCTCTACCGGAGTATTGATGAACGGGGGACTTGACAATACAAAAATTGTAGATGCGTATGAAACAGAACAGTACAAGAATCATGTTAAATGGATGCGTAAATGGTATAAGGCTGGATATATCAATCCGGATGTTCTCACGAATACGGATGCAGCTACAACTTTAATCCAAAGTGGTAAATATCTCGGAGGCTTTTCTACAACAGAAGCAGACATGAAATTTAATTTGAGTAAGGATTGTGCTCAGGATATGACGATGGTTAATGCAACTCTGCCTTATGCAAATACAGGTATGTATCAGACAACTACCTGGAGCATTCCGATTACCTGTGATAATCCGGAAGCAACTATGAAGTTCCTAAATCTTACCTATAAATCACCTGAGATTATCAATCTCTTAAAATATGGTATAGAAGGTACTCATTATACGAAAACGGATGATACAGGTATTATCAAGTATCCTGACGGGGTTAATGCAACGAATGTCGGTTATATTCAACCACTGGGTGTATTCGGTGACAAGTCCAAGATGTTCCAGATGGAACCTGCAACTTCCGCATATTATGATCAACTGAAGGCATTCAATGCTTCCATTACGGATGCTAATTCCTCCAAGGCATTGGGATATACCTTTAATACACTCAATGTAAAGACAGAAAAAGCGGCGATTGACAGTGTTGTAAGCCAATACGATATCGCCTTGGAATATGGTGCGGTAGATCCGGATGAGACACTTCCGGAATTCATAGACGCATTGAAGTCAGCCGGAATTGATAAAGTGATAGCTGAAAATCAAAAAGCATTGGATTCCTGGTTAACAAAAAAGTAAAATTATAGAAAATCCAGAACATAATCGTTCGATTATTTAGTGAGGCTGCTGCAGTACAAAGAATTGGTTGGGAAATCACGGTAAATCTATTGCAGCAGCCTCCTTTGTAAGGTACAAGGAGGATGGAAGGAGAAAATATCATCGTAATGAAAAAGAAAAGGCTTAAACTAAAAAAATATATTCCATTTTACATTATGGCTGTTCCGGCAGTCCTCTATATGATAATTAATAATTATCTGCCCATGTTTGGCGTAGTGATTGCTTTTAAGAATCTTGACTTCCGGAAAGGTATCATAGGAAGCGATTGGGCAGGCTTTCACAATTTTAAATATCTATTTGTAACAAAGGATGCGTTTATAATGACCCGGAATACAATACTGTATAATTTGATTTTTATCATACTTGGGATTGCTAGCGGTTTGGCAGTTGCAATCTTGTTAAATGAAATAACAAAAAAATTAGTTCTCAGTGTATATCAGAGCTTGATTTTGGTGCCCTACCTTATGAGCTGGGTCATTGTAAATTATCTAGTCTATGCTTTCCTGGCCTCTGATACCGGGCTTGTTAATAACAGCGTCCTAAAGCCGATGGGAATAGAACCGGTTTCCTGGTATTCCGCACCCAAATATTGGCCATTTATCCTTGTGTTTATCAATCTTTGGAAGGGTATAGGGTTTAATATGATCCTATATTACTCAAGTATTGTTGGAATTAGTGCAGATTATTTTGAGGCTGCCAGAATTGATGGAGCAACAAAATGGCAGCAAATTAAAAATATAACCTTACCACTATTAAAACCTACTGTTATAACTTTACTTATTTTAAGCATCGGAAGGATGTTCTATTCTGATTTCGGTTTGTTCTATCAGATACCGAGAAATTCCGGAATGTTGTATAATGTTACCAGAACAATTGATACCTATGTATACAATGCATTAATGAATAATGCTGATTATGCGATGTCTTCTGCTGCAAGTGTATATCAATCTATTGTTGGCTTTATACTGATAATAGCTGCGAATAGTGTAATTAAGAAAATAAGCCGCGAAGATGCTTTGTTTTAGGAGGCAGAAGAGATGAAATCAAAGGAATTTATAGTAACACAGACCATTTCGAATATAATTTTAGTAATTTTGAGTTTAATTGCATTGCTGCCCTTTATGTTATTAATTATAGGTTCCTTTACGGATAATGCAGCAGCGATTGCAAATGGCTTTACCTACTGGCCTGAAAAATGGAGTTTGAGCGCATATGATTATATCGTAAAACAATGGAATTATATCATGAAGGCATACTTCAATACCTTTCTTGTTACGATTCTTGGTACGGCAGCGTCACTATTAATTACATCCATGTTTGGTTATGTCTTAAGTATAGCTGAAATGCCAGGCCGGCGCTTCTTAACCTTCATGAGTGTATTTACCATGTTGTTTAACGGGGGAATTGTATCAACCTACTTTATATATTCTAATGTATTCCATATAAAAAATACCATTTTTGCGTTAATTGTACCTGGACTTTTGATGAATGCCTTTACTGTTATGTTGTTTCGTAATTATTATGTCGGCAGCGTATCCTTAGCTCTTCAGGAGGCGGCAAGATTAGATGGAGCTGGCGAATTCTTTATCTATTTTAAAATAGTTGTACCGCTTTCCAAACCGATACTGGCTACAGTAGGGCTTATGTCAGTACTTGCCTATTGGAATGATTGGACGAATGGTTTATACTATTTGACAGACCGAGGTGGTTCACAGCTTTATACGATCCAGATTATTTTGAATAAAATGAACGAAAATGTTTCATTTATGGCAAATAATGCATCAAAATTAACTGGTGTTAGTGTGGCAGATCTCCCGTCGACTACAATCAGGATGGCGATTGCTGTGATAGGTATTCTTCCAATTCTGGTTGTATATCCGTTTTTTCAAAAATATTTTGTTAAGGGGATAACCTTAGGTGCTGTTAAAGGATAATTATGCATTCCGAATAAAACAGTTTTTCAATTCTATTACAACAAAAATCTTTATCGGTATTTTAATTCTGATACTTCCGGTAAATTTTATTGTTATTATGGTAACACAGAATTACAGAGCTGCTATTAAAGAGCAGACACTATCATCCTGTGAAGTTATTTTAAACCTTTATATGAGTCAGCTTGATAAGGAGATGTATAGTATAGATACCTATTCGAATAATCTCCTGAATGAAGCTGGCTTTATCCGTATGTCTGAACAGCGTGGCAATTCGAAATATATCCTGGCAAAGAATTCATTATTTATGGGATTCAACGAAAATTTAAACTTTCATTACCTGCCGGTCGGTTATTTTATCTATTCACCGAAGCTGAAGGATATGACCTTGGCGGTTACCGGTACGAAGAATAAGACAAAGGATACTGTGACAGCCTATCTTAGAGATTCAAAAAATCTAGACCGGTTTCTGCAGTGGAAGGTGGTTGCGATAGGGTCTTCAAAGTATCTGATACATGTCTTTCGGCTGGATGGACTGTATTATGGCGGATTCATTTATCTCGATGATATTATGAGCGACATATTGAATGAACTGGATTATTCCTATAAAGAAATTGTAATAGACGATAATTCTTCAGATTTGGTCGGAAATGGTCTGCTCATAACAGTTAAATCACAAAGTAAGAACCTGTATCTTCACTTGTTTATCAATCATAACGAAATATTCAAGAAGCTACCTCTTGCAAAGCGGATCATTTATATATTAGCCTATGTGTCCTTCATTTTAGCGCCGATTCTTTATTATATGCTGAGGCGAATGCTGCTGCGTCCATTACATCATATTGACAGGGCTCTTCGCAAGCTGGAGAATGGAGAGAAGGATTATCGTATCGGTAAACATAAGTATGCCATGGAATTCTTGCATATTAATCAATCTTTTAATGATATGGCCAATCAGATCGAGAATCTTAAGATCGAGAATCTGGAACAGGAGCTATTGAAGAATAAGATAGAGCTTCAAAATCTGCAGCTTCAGATCAGACCGCATTTTCTTTTGAATACCTTTAATTTGATGTTTAATATGGCACAGATTAAAGATTATACAGGAATACAAAAGATGACGATCTACCTGTCACAATACTTTCGATATCTTTTCCGAAATGATAAAGCTATGCAAAAATTAAGGGAGGAATTAACAGTTGTCAGGGCTTATATGGAGGTAGTGCAATTACGGTATGATAATTGTTTTTCGATCCATTATGAGATTGAGAAAGAGGTACTGGATATTGAGTTACCACCGCTTATTATTCATAATTTCATGGAAAACATCATAAAATACGCTACAAAATCAGATAGAAAAATTCACATAGAGGTTAGATCGGAAAGTACACCAGAATGGGTTAAAATAATAATCGAAGATGATGGACAGGGTATGGATCAGAAAACACTGGAGCATATCAGATCAGGTGAACCGGTAGAGAAGGACGATGGTAAACACATCGGTATCTGGAATGCAAGATATCGGTTAAGAACTTTCTACAGCAGCGAAGCTGATATTGATATATATTCTGAATTAGGAAAAGGTACGAGAGTAATAATCAAGCTGCCTTGGATGGGAGGTTTTAACGAATGACATTGCTTTTGGTAGACGATGAGAAAATTACGATACAGGGTATGCTGGATGGTATCGTCTGGAAGAATTGTGGAATTACAAAGATTCTTACAGCCTATAGTGCGGAGCAGGCAAAAGAAATTCTAACAACCCACCAGGTCCAAATCCTCCTTTGTGATATTGAAATGCCGGGTGAGAATGGAATTGAACTGCTTCGCTGGGTGAGACAAAATGATCTTGAAATCCAATGTGCACTTTTAACCTGTCATGCTGAATTTATTTATGCGAAAGAAGCAGTGGGTCTTGGTTGTACGGATTATTTATTAAAGCCCCTAGCTTATTCAGAAATTGAAGAACTTATTCTAAAAATGGTAAGGCAAATGAATAAGCAGAGTGATAACAGGGAAATTGTTAAATACGGCGAACAATGGATTAAGGAGAAGACGGAAGAGGGAATGCTGTTACAGGGAAGACAGCTAAGCGGCAAGGAAATCGTAGAGGATACGGTTAGTTATATTATTAATCACCTGTCTGATGAATTGTCAGTTGCAATGCTGGCAGAAAGGGTGTTTCTGAGTTCGGATTACCTAAACAGGCTTTTTAAGAAATATAAGGAAGATTCCGTAAATCACTACATTATAAACGAAAGGATGCGGCTGGCATCCCAGCTTTTAAAAAATCATAAATTAACCGCAAATGTGGTCTCATATATGGTAGGTTATGAGAGTTATTCAAATTTTGTATCAATGTTTAAAAAAATATATGGTGTATCACCGGCTCATTACAAGGAAACGCAAGAAGCTGGCAGTATATAAAACAATGGACTAACACGATTTATAGGAGGCTGGAGATGAATCAAAAAGTAAAAAATCTACTAAAGGGAAAAGGAGAAAATTATATTTTTCCTTTTTTCTGGCTGCATGGTGAAGGGGAAGAAACCCTAAGGGAATATATGAAAGTAATTCATGACTGTTCCATTGGAGCAGTATGTGTGGAAAGTCGTCCGCATCCGGATTACTGCGGGCCGCAGTGGTGGCATGATATGGATATCATCCTAGAGGAAGCGAAGCGTTATGATATGAAGGTATGGATTTTGGATGACAGCCATTTTCCTACCGGTTATGCCAATGGAGCAATGAAGGATGCGCCCGCTGATTTATGCAGGCAGTATCTGTATTATTCCATGGTGGAAGCAGTAGGACCGATGCAAGCAGCTCAGCTTGATGTCTCCCGGCATGCGAAGTTTGTGAAAAATCCCTTCTCCGGAGGAAGCGCATTCTCCAGAGGAAATGAAGACAGAAGAGTATTTGACGATGACCGGTTGCTTAGTGTCTGCGCAGTACGCCTCGACCGGGGCTTTGATACCTCTACCATAATAGATCTGACGCCTTATGTAAGGGAGGAAGTTTTGGTGTGGGATGTTCCGGCCGGCCGATGGGGTATCTATGTGAATTACCTTACAAGGAATGCTGGAAGCCGCAGCCATTATATTAACATGCTCAATACCTGCAGTGTCAGAAAGCTGATTGATGCAGTATACGAACCTCATTTTAAGCATTACGGGAAAGAATTTGGAAAAACAATTGCCGGCTTCTTCTCCGATGAGCCGGAGCTTGGCAACGGAGTAATGTACGGGCAGAACAATGCAATAGGAGACGATCAGGATCTTCCCTGGAGTGAGGAAGTCGAAAAGGAGCTGGAGAAGCGTCTCGGAAATGATTGGAAACGGATGCTGCCCCTTTTATGGACGGTTGGGAGTGTTCCGGATGAAACAGCAAAGCTGCGCTATACCTATATGGATATTGTAACAAGATTGGTGGAGAAGGATTTCTCCAATCAGCTGGGAAGCTGGTGCGAGGAGCATGGCGTAGAATACATCGGTCATATGATTGAGGATAATAATTCACATGCAAGACTGGGGTCTAGTTTGGGACATTATTTCCGTGGACTTTCCGGGCAGCATATGGCAGGAATTGACGATATTGGCGGTCAGGTTATGCCTGCAGGTGAAACCTACCCGACCAGGGGGTTCCTTTCCGGAAGGGACGGAGAATTCTACCATTATATTCTGGGTAAGCTCGGAAGCTCTCTGGCTGCGATTGACCCGGTAAAAAAAGGCCGTACAATGTGCGAGATATTCGGCGCATACGGATGGGGAGAAGGGGTACGCGAGATGAAATATCTTGTGGATCATTTTCTTGTGAGAGGTGTGAATCAATATGTGCCTCATGCTTTTTCGCCGAAGGAATATCCGGACCCGGATTGCCCGCCGCACTTTTATGCACAGGGACATAATCCGCAGTACCGGCATTTTGGAGCATTAATGCAGTACCTTAACCGGATGTGTGCGCTGATTAGTGATGGCAGAAGAATTACTCCGGCAGCTTTGCTTTATCATGCAGAGGCAGAATGGGGCGGGGAATATATGCTGATGCAGAAGCCCGGGCATATTCTTTTGGATCAGCAGATTGACTTTGATATCCTACCGGTGGATGTATTTGCGGAAAAAGAGAAGTATGAAACGAAGTTTGGAAAACAGCTCTTGGTGAATGGGAATGGCTATCAGGTACTCATTGTACCATATTCGCAATATATAACCAGGGCCTTTGCAGAAGCTGTGTACGAGATGAAACAGCAGGGCTTTCCGGTCCTTTTTATCGACAAGCTTCCATCTGGTGTCTGCGATGGGGATAATATGTTAATTACAAAGATTTCGGATTGCCCTGTCTTGCCCTTAGAACAGCTTGCTAATTGGCTGAAGGAACAGAATATTCCTGAAGTGAAAGCAGAACCGGCTTTTCCCATGCTGAGGTATCTGCATTACCGGGAGGAGAAGGAGCTCTACCTATTTACGAACGAGAACATGAGTGAGACCTACCATGGTATCGTAACGGTACCAACCGTGGGTACGGCGTATGCCTATGACGTCTGGAAGAATGAGATAAAATGGATAAAGACGGAGGGAACAGCAAGGGGTACTTCCATTACGATTGACTTGCCGCCTTATCAAAGCCTGGTAGTGATATTTGACCAGGCTGAAGAAGAATTAAGAGAGGCAACACAGCTGGATAAAGAAATGCTATTAAAGGATGGCTGGAGCTTAAGTTTCGCAAAATCGAAGGAATATCCGGAGTTTCAGGATGCACAAAGGATTGCGGCATTTGAAAATGTGGGGCTTTTTCATCCTGATTTCTCAGGCTATATGCGTTATGAGACTACAGTAGAACTGCCAGAGCTTAAGAAGGCGGAGCTTTATATTGAGGATGCTTTTGAAGGCGTGGAGGTATTTGTAAACAATATATCTGCCGGAATACAGGTAGTTCCTCCTTATGTATTTGATATAAGCAAAGGATTAATACAGGGTGAAAATAAACTCCGTATTGAAGTGGCAAATACGCTGGAGAGGGAACAATATTATGCTCCTGCAGTGCCGGGAAACTTCCTGGCGATGCTATCGAAAGCGCCGGTACTTTCGCCATCCGGCATCGTTGGCGAGGTAAAACTGCGCTATTAATAAAGTGAAATCGAATCTTATATAAAAATCAGAGGGGGAGGTGGAGACTCTTTGTTAGCGCAGTATTGCAGGAATATGACGAAAAATAACACAAAGCTACTCAATCAGGATAAAGGTATGGGACTACGCATTCTGTGTCCGGAATACTCCGTTGACACGGTAGATGTGAAGACATTTCCTGTTTCAGAGCAGGAGGATATCTTTATCCTATGCTGGAATATGGAGGAGGATGGCAGGCTATATGCAACCATTAATCCCTATGAGAAACCATTTGTATATAGCACCGCCTTTCATTCGGGGGAGAAGACGCAGTACCATACACATGATTACATTGAACTGGCCTATGTGGTGGAGGGAGAGTTTCAGCAGCGGATTATGGGAAATGATGTCCTGTTTAAAAAGGGAGAGCTTTGTCTGATTGATAAAAATTGCCCGCATCAGGATTTTCTGTTAAACCATAACAGTATCATCCTATTTATTGGATTGGCCAATGAAATGTTTCACAAAGTGATGGTGGAAAAGATAGGGGAAGAAAAAATCCTTAATTTCCTTCATACAGCCCTGATGAAACAGAAGGATATCAGACAATATCTTCATTTTAAACCGAAGAACCCGGAGGATTTAAGATTAGAAGAACTGCTTCATAATCTTCTTCGGGAGCTGGAATGTAATGATGAAGCCTCCAAGCATATCTGCAGGGGACTGATGATACGTATCCTGCATTATATCAGTACAATGTATGATTTTAGGCTATCCAATGAACAGCGGAAAAAAATGAACTGGCTGATTTTCGAGGAAATAACAAAGTATATTGAAGCCAATTATGCTGAAATTACAATCCGGGAGCTAACGGCAAAATTCCATTTTAATGAGGATTATTATAACCGGATATTAAAGGCAAAAGCGGGAATGACTTATTCGGAATATGTACAGGATTTAAGGCTTAAGAATGCATACCTGCTGCTGCGGGATACCCGCCTTACAGTTGATGCGGTTGCCGAGATGGTGGGGTATCATAATAAAGGTTATTTTTATAAAATATTTGTACAAAAATATGGAACCACACCGGCTATGCTTAGGAAAAAGCTTCTGTAAAAATTCATTCATCATAAAACAGTAAAGCACCATCCAAGGTTATTATATTATTTCTAATTATCTGGCGGTAGGATTAGGTAACTTTTATTCGAGAATAGTAGGAAAGCGCAATTGCCGATAGCTGCTTCTTTTTTTATAATTTAAGAAAGAGTAATCAGGGAAAGAAGTATGAAAGTAAAAATCACTTTCAAACTATTTATGAAAGCCTATTCAATTTTTGAAAAAGACATCAAAAAGTGAAAGGCACGGGTTTAAGTTTATAACAGCTAATGAACCTTTACTCTCCGGACAGAATAAAAAACAAATTTTGTTTATGAGGAATAATTTTGTTCCAAAAACTCAAAATGTTAAAAAAGAGATAAATGGAGGTACCTTATATGTTTGAAAAGAAAAATTATTATTTCTGGTTTGCAACAGGATCGCAGGCTTTATATGGAGACGAATGCTTAGAAGTGGTAGCCGAGCATTCCAGAATTATGGTGGAGGGACTTAATCAATCCGGTGTCCTTCCGTTTGAGGTCCTTTGGAAACCAACCTTGATTGACAATGCTTCGATCCGTCAACTATTTAATGATGCAAATGCAGACGAAAGCTGTGCGGGTGTTATCACATGGATGCATACCTTTTCACCGGCAAAATCATGGATTTTGGGACTTCAGGAATACAGAAAGCCCCTTCTGCACCTTCATACACAGTTTAACCGGGAAATACCTTATGATACGATTGACATGGACTTTATGAATACCAATCAATCCGCTCACGGAGACAGGGAATTCGGTCATATTGTATCCCGCATGGGGATTGAGCGCAAGGTTGTCGTTGGTTTCTGGGATGACAAAAAGGTACAGGAACGTATCGCAGGCTGGATGAGAACTGCAATCGGAGTGATTGAAAGCAGCCACATCCGGGTTCTTCGTGTTGGTGATAATATGAGAAATGTTGCCGTTACGGAAGGCGATAAGGTTGAAGCGCATATAAAATTCGGTTGGGAAATTGATGCTTATAATATTACGGATATCGCAGAATATGTACAGGCGGTTCCACAGAATGAAATCAATGCATTGGTGGAGGAATATTACAGCAAGTATGAGGTAGTCCTGGAAGGAAGAGATCCGGAAGAATTTAGAAAGCATGTTGCTGTTCAGGCAGGGATTGAAATCGGCTTCGAAAAATTCCTGAAAGAGAAGAATTACCATGCAATCGTAACAAATTTCGAAATGCTTTCGGGCTTAAAGCAGCTTCCGGGGCTTGCAATTCAAAGACTTATGGAGAAAGGCTACGGCTTTGGAGGAGAAGGTGACTGGAAGACAGCGGCAATGGTGCGCCTCATGAAGATCATGACACAGGGCATCAAGAATGCAAAGGGAACCTCCTTCCTGGAAGATTATACGTATCATCTGGAAGAAGGCCGCGAAGGTATCCTTCAGGCTCATATGCTTGAGGTGTGTCCATCCATAGCAGAGAGCAAGGTAGGTATTAAGGTATGTCCGTTAAGCATGGGTAACAGAGAAGATCCCGCCCGTCTTGTATTTACCTCAAAGCCCGGTAAGGGAGTAGCAACTTCCCTGGTTGATTTAGGAAACCGTTTCCGTCTGATTGTCAATGAGGTGGAGTGTCTGCCACAGACAGTACCGATGCCAAAGCTTCCGGTTGCCACCGCCTTCTGGCGTCCCGAGCCTAACCTGGCTACCGGTGCAGAAGCCTGGATTTTAGCGGGAGGAGCGCATCATACAGCCTTTTCCTATGATTTGACTGCGGAACAAATGGGAGACTGGGCGGCCGCAATGGATATTGAGACGGTCTATATTGACAAGGATACAACAATCAGAAATTTCAAAAATGAACTCAGATGGAATTCCATAGCATACAGGTAAGACTTTATTGACATTGATCATTGTTACAGTTCACTGCCCATGCAAATTCCGAGCTGCACATCCGGTAAGTACTTCCGAAATGGAGTATTTGCATTCGCCGGTACTTAGGTCCTGTGTTTTTGGACCTTATGTACCGTTGCGTAATGCAATTAAGCGAGAGCGGCTCCGTTTCGGAAGTACTTACCGGATGTGCGGCAATGGAATTTGCAGTGAACTGTAACGATCAATCGTGCCAGCCAACTTATTTTCCATTTGGGTATTGGCTTAGTGTGAATCGAATGATAAAATGAAGCAAGAAACATTAATAAATATTTTCAGCCATGAAAACGAGATACAATACCTTGATACAACGAGCTGAAGAAAGTAGGGATAATCAAATGCTGGAAGAATTAAAAAAGAAAGTTTTTGAAGCAAATATGGAGCTGCCCAAAAGAGGACTGGTTACTTTTACCTGGGGTAATGTCAGTGCAATTGATCGGGAAAGCGGATATATCGTGATTAAGCCAAGCGGTGTCGACTATGAGACCATGAAGGCGGAAGATATGGTAGTAATCGATTTAAACGGCAATCATATCGAAGGAAAATATAAACCCTCCTCTGATACTGCAACTCATATCGAACTGTACAAGCAGTATCCCGAGATGGGCGGAATCGTTCATACGCATTCCACCTGGGCAACCTCCTGGGCGCAGGCTGGCAGGGATATTCCTTTATACGGCACTACACACGCTGATTATTTCTATGGTTCCATTCCCTGTGCCAGAAGCCTTACAGAGGAAGAGATCAATGGAGAGTATGAGAAGAATACCGGCTTAGTAATTATTGAAACTTTAGATCAAAGAAATATCAAACCGAAGGCTATGCCCGGAATTCTCCTGTCTAATCATGGCCCTTTTACCTGGGGGAAGGATGCTGCTGAGGCAGTGCATAATGCAGTAGTATTGGAAGAGGTTGCTAAGATGGCATGTTATAGCGAACTAATTAATGGCAACGTGAAACCTGCTCCCCAGGCAATAGCGGATAAGCATTATCTGCGTAAGCATGGTGAAAATGCATATTATGGCCAAAATTAAAACCACTGCGGTTATCATAATGCTTTCGTATCAGGGTACAGTTTGTTCCGGATGCGGAAGCATTTTTATTACATAGGAAAGTCTGTTCAATGAAATAAAAGCCTTCGGGGGATGTGAAGTTTTGCGTACGGAATAGTTACTATTATTTAACATTAAGTTAACAGAAAAGTGATTTTAGATTTTACAATACACTGTTACAATGTACTCATAAAGTAAAAATAACTGCTGCCCGGTAGAAATGCTAATATCCGGTATTCGGAAAGGATGGTTAGGAAATGTCTAGAACACTTAAGCATTTATTCTTTGAACACAATATCGTAGATCTGTTTGATAATATGGAGGAGCTGATGGATGACATGGATGACATGGAAGAGGAAGAGTATGTGGAAGCCTTTGATGACCTGGAAGTATATGATGAAGAGGAGTGTGAGGATTTTCGGGAACATGAGACAAATGAGAGATATGCGAGTTAGGATGGGAGGTAATATAGTTGAACAGATTTTTAATTCGTTTGGACACATTTGATAAAATTAAGCGATTTATTAATATTGCAAGCAGATTGGAATGTGATCTGGATCTGATTTCCGGAAGATATGTGGTTGATGGAAAATCCATAATGGGTATCTTCAGCCTTGATTTATCCAATCCGATTGAGGTTCATATCATCAGTCAAAGCAATCAGGTACCGGAAGAGTTAGATGAATTTAAGACAGTAGCATAATAAGTTTTACGGTTGCGAAAAAATTTCATTCATATCGTGAATTATTTGTATGATACAACTTGATTGTATCATTTTTTTATGTCATAATATTTTATGTTTTCTTGTTATAATACACTCTGGTGAGGAAAGAAATGACGTAAGATCGTGCTTGATGAAACACATATCTATATGTGAACTTAAAGTATCGGAATAGACGGAAACATGAAGGAATTTAGCAGAAATGGGGATAACTATGCAGCTTTTAAAAGAGAGAATTCAAAAAGACGGAAAAATACGGGAAGGGAATGTTCTTAAAGTGGACAGCTTCCTAAATCATCAGATGGATATTGAACTATTCGGTGAAATTGGTAAGGAATTTAAGAGAAGATATTCTGATTGTGAGGTGACAAAAATCCTCACCATAGAAGCTTCCGGGATTGGAATAGCCTGCATAGCGGCGCAATATTTTAAAGTTCCTGTAGTATTTGCCAAAAAGAACCAGACGAAAAATATAGCTGGCGATGTATACACCGGTAAAGTAGAATCCTTTACCCATGGCCGTGTCTATGATATTATTGTATCTAAGGAATTTCTAAAGCCAGGTGATAAAGTTCTGATTATTGATGATTTCCTGGCGAATGGAAAGGCACTGCTCGGACTCACAAAACTGGTTCATGATGCGGGGGCAGACCTGGTTGGTGCCGGAATTGTAATAGAAAAAGGATTTCAAGAAGGCGGTAAAGTCATCCGGGAGAGCGGAGTCAGAGTAGAGTCCCTTGCAATAATTGATAAAATGGATGAGAAAAACGGGATCACCTTCAGAGACTGATACGTTGTGAAGAAATGAAAAGCTTTATATGCATTTGTGATAACATCACAGATGCATTTTTTTTATGGTGATATAGTAAGTGCATAAAGTTAAAGACAAAAAACAACAGGAAGATAAAATATACTGATAGGAAGTATGGTGAAATATACAGGTAAAATTTTTTCCTACGACGTATCATTTTATGACCCGGCCGCGGCCGCGGCAGAATGGAGGATATTATGGCTGCATTAAAAATAACAAAGAATAATTTCGAACAGGAAGTATTAAATTCCAAGGAACCGGTTTTACTCGACTTCTGGGCATCCTGGTGCGGTCCCTGTAAAATGGTGGCTCCGACAGTGGAGGAAATATCAGAAGAAGTTATAGGTAAGGCAAAGGTTGGTAAAATCAATGTGGATGAGGAATCAGAGCTGGCCTCACAGTTTCGTGTAATGAGTATTCCTACCCTGGTGGTTATGAAAGAAGGCAAAATATCTGCCACCGCCATTGGAGTCAGACCCAAGAAAGACATACTAAAGATGCTTGAGGCATAACATGGAGCATCCTTCCTAATAGAATTACAAAAAGCATGCAGTCCCTGCGAAAAACGGATTAATCCGTAGCAGAGGCTGCATGTTTTTTTATATTTATTTATACCTTCCTATCTTGCTAATTCACTTGTTTTCAGTTATGCTGTAGAAAAGTAATTATGATTGGAGGGGGCTGCTTGATCAATCAAAAGAAGGATATCTTATTTTTACAGGATACATTAAATTTTTGGAAAGAATTAACTGTCACCCAGAGAGATATGCTGCTTCAAGCAATTGAAAAGAAGCATTTTGTTACCAGTGAGTCAATGTACAGCCATTCGGATAACTGTTCCGGACTTTTTCTGATATACAGCGGTCAGGTCAGGGCTTATATTATTTCGGAAAGCGGGAAGGAGATTACCCTATATCGTTTGTTTGACAGGGATGTGTGTATTTTCTCAGCTTCTTGTATTATGAAAAACATTGCATTTGATGTCTATATAGAAGTCGAAAAAGATACGCAGGCTTTTCTGATACCGACAACCGTATTTAATAAATTATCGGAATCCGCACTTTCGGTCCAGCGATTTACGAATGATTTGATGGCATCCCGTTTCTCAGATGTTATGTGGATTATGGAACAGGCACTTTTTACGAGCTTTGATAAACGTCTTGCCAATTTTCTTCTGGAACAGGCGACAATTGAGGGTATAAACTCGCTGGAAATTACACATGAAAAGATTGCAAATCATCTGGGCAGCGCGCGTGAGGTTGTTACCCGAATGTTAAAATACTTCCAGAATGAAGGAATGGTAACATTGAGCAGAGGTACGATTGCTATCAAGGATAGAAAGAAACTGGAATTGTTGATCGAGGATAAGAATAAATAATAAATCAGATAGACTGATCAATGAAATCATTTATGTAAATAGAAAGGAATACTATGAATCAGACGATAAGACAGCAATTAGAAGAGCTGGCACAGGAAAAATACCGTGCGTTTTCTGCTTCCCTAACTCCGGGAAAGGAGAATATTCTGGGGGTAAGAATTCCTCTTCTTAGGAAAATGGCTGCTAAAATCATAAAGGAAGATTGGAGAACCTATCTTAAGACAGCCTCTGATGCATCTATGGAAGAGGTTATGCTGCAGGGAATGGTGATTGGACGCTGTAAGGCAGATACAGAGGAGATACTTAGCCTGGCAGCAGCCTTTATCCCCAAGATTGATTGCTGGCCAGTCTGTGATACCTTCTGCAGCGGGCTAAAAAATGTTATCGCGCAGAAGGAGCGGGTATGGGACTTTATTCAACCATATTTTTATTCCTCAAAAGAATATGAAATCCGCTTCGGAGTGGTTATGCTGCTGTATTATCTGGAGCCGGAATATGCACCAAGAGCATTTGAACACTTTGACCGGATTAAGCATGAGGGTTATTATGTTAAAATGGCTGTAGCGTGGGTACTATCTATGTACTATGTCAAATTGCCCGAGATTACTATGAGATATCTTAACAAAAATGATCTGGATCATTTTACATACAATAAAACCCTTCAGAAAATAACAGAATCTCTTAAGGTTGATCCGGAGACGAAGAAGGTAATTCGTGCTATGAAACGAAATACAAGATAAATTATTTAGAATGGAAGCATGATTGCTACATAAAATATACATAATAGAAACTTAAGAGGAGGTTTTGCCATGAGGTTAACATTTTTGGGTGCTGCTCATGAAGTGACAGGAAGCTGTTTCTTTCTGGAAGCCTGCGGTAAGAATATTTTAATTGATTGTGGAATGGAGCAGGGAAAGGATACCTTTGAAAATCAAGCGATTCCCGTTGCTGCCCCGGATCTTGATGCAGTTCTTCTAACTCACGCACACATGGATCATTCGGGAAAGCTCCCGCTGCTTTATACGGAAGGCTTTCGAGGCAGTATCCATGCAACCGGTGCGACAAGTGCTCTATGTGATATTATGCTCCGCGATAGTGCGCATATCCAGTTAGCGGAGGCAGAGTGGAAAAATCGGAAGGGAAAGCGTTCCGGTAATGAGCTGGCTGTTCCGATTTATGATATGGAAGCAGCGATGGCGACAGTTCGTCTCTTTGTTTCGCACGAATATCAGGAAAAATTTGTACTTTATGAAGGAATTGAAATTCGTTTTACCGATGTTGGCCACCTGCTTGGTTCGGCCAGTATTGAGGTATGGATTACTGAGAACGGTATCACAAAGAAAATAGTATTTTCCGGAGATATCGGCAACAGCAATCAGCCCTTAATGAAGGATCCGCAGTATATTAAAGAGGCAGATTATGTAGTTATGGAATCTACCTATGGTGACAGAACGCATGGTGACAGCCCGGATTATATCGGAGAGCTTACGAAGATTATACAGACAACATTTGACCGCGGGGGCAATTTAGTTATTCCCTCGTTTGCCGTCGGCAGAACGCAGGTATTACTGTATTATTTACGTAAAATAAAGGATGATAAGCTAATTAAGGGACATGGTAATTTCAAGGTATATGTGGATAGTCCTCTTGCAGTAGAGGCTACACAGATCTTCCATGAGCATATGCTGGGATATTTTGATCAGGATGCTATCGATCTTGTTAACCAAGGAATTAACCCGATTTCCTTCCCGGGTCTTTCGACCTCAATTACTTCTGATGAGTCAAAGGCAATTAATTTTGACGATAAGCCCAAGGTTATAATATCGGCATCGGGTATGTGTGAGGCAGGAAGAATAAGACACCATTTAAAGCACAACTTGTGGAGAAAGGAAAGTACCATATTATTTGTCGGTTATCAGTCTGTCGGATCACTGGGCCGAATGCTCTTAGATGGAGCAAAGGAAGTGAAGCTGTTTGGTGAGACAATTCAAGTTAGTGCACAGATATGCAAGCTAAACGGTGTAAGCGGTCATGCCGACAAGGACGGACTGGAGAAATGGCTTTTAAGCTTTCAGAAAAAACCGGATAAGGTATTTGTTGTTCACGGAGATGATCAGGTTTGTGAGATATTCACAGAGCATATAAGCAGTGATCTGGGTTATTGTGCCGTGGCTCCCTACAGTGGCATGACCTATGATCTTGCTGCAAATGTTTGTGTACAGGAAGGCAAGAGAATACCTGTTGAACCAAAAGTTGAGACAGAGAAGACGGCAAATTCTGTATTTGAACGTCTGGTCCTTGCCGGCAAGCGCCTTACAGCTGTTATTGCGCATAATAAAGGCGGCGCGAATAAGGATCTTGCTAAATTTATCGGACAGATCAACTCCCTGTGTGATAAATGGGATAGATAACAATGGAGGGGACCTTGGAAAATTACAGATTACTGGAATATTATCATTGTTTTTCAACCCAGGAATTTGCAGAGGCGAATTATTATCAGGGAAATGACCTAGGAGCGGTATGGTCAAAGGAGGCAACAAATTTCCGGGTTTGGGCGCCTACCGCAACATATGTTATCGTAAATCTATATAAAACGGGTCATGAGCAGGATCTGTTTCGAAAGGTTCCTATGAATAAGGATACATTTGGATCCTGGGCGCTTCGGATAGATGCTGATTTAAATGGTATTTATTATACGTATTCAGTGACGGTGGATGGTGTGGAAAGAGAAGCGGTTGATCCTTATGCGAAGGCAGTCGGGGTGAATGGAGACAGGGGAATGGTTATTGATCTGTTTGCTACAAATCCTTCGGGTTTTACCGAGGAGGTACTCCCGCCTGTCATAAATCCGACGGATGCAGTTGTCTATGAGCTCCATATCCGGGATTTTTCCAGTGATCCAGGTTCGGGAATGCGGTATTCGGGAAAATATCTTGCATTTACGGAAAATGGCACAAAAAACAGCTTTGGCGCGTCTACCGGTATAGATTATCTGAAAGAGCTTGGAATAACACATGTTCAGCTGCTGCCTTCCTTTGATTATGCAACCGTGGACGAGACAAAGCAGCCGTCGGTGCAGTATAACTGGGGCTATGATCCTAAGAATTATAATGTACCGGATGGCTCCTATTCTTCAAACCCCTATTCCGGTGATATCAGGATCAGAGAATTTAAGCAGATGATTAATGCACTGCACCGGGCTGGAATCCGAGTCATTATGGATGTTGTATATAATCATACCGCAGAAAGTATGGAATCAAATTTTAACCGGATTGTTCCGGGTTATTATTACCGGCTTGCTCCGGATGGCAGCTTTTCCAATGCTTCCGGATGCGGCAGCGAGACAGCTTCAGAACGAGTTATGATGAGAAAATTCATGGTGGATTCTGTAAGCTACTGGGTAAAGGAATACCATATTGACGGATTTCGCTTTGATTTGATGGGAATTCATGATATTGACACAATGCATGAGATCAGAAGAGTCGTAAATGAGATCCGTCCAGGTATTCTTCTTTATGGAGAGGGCTGGACAGGTGGTTTGTCTCCGTTACCGGATTGGGAGCGGGCATTAAAAGTAAATGTCAGAAATATGGATCATGGTATTGGAGTATTTAATGATAACCTGCGTGATGGAATTAAGGGAAGTGTTTTTTCTGGACCGGAACGCGGCTTTGTAAGCGGCAGAGAAGGCATGGAGGATACCATTAAGTTCGGAGTGGCAGCTGCAACGCAGCATGACGGAATCGATTACTGGAGAGTACTATATTCAAATTCTCCCTGGGCAGCTCAGCCGACCCAGTGCATAAATTATACCTCGGCTCATGACAATCTGACACTATGGGATAAGCTTATGCTGACGGCTCCCGGAGAGAGCAGGGAGCTTCTGGTGAAAGAGAATTTGCTGGCGGCGGCAATTATTCTAAGTGCGCAGGGAATACCATTTTTCCAGGCAGGAGAGGAATTCTTAAGAAGCAAACCGCTCAACGAGGAAAAGCTGATCTTTGAAGACAACAGCTATTGTTCCCCGGATAGTATTAACAGTCTAAAATGGGATCTGGTGACTCACAACCGGGAGGTAGTGGATTATTATAAGGGTCTGATTACTTTCCGCAAAGCGCACTGCTCCCTGCGGATGACAAGGGTAGAGGATATCCGTGCTTATCTTAATTTCTACGGCTGGCTTGACCCGAATATTGTTTTATTCGAACTGATGCATCCGGAGGATGTTAAACTATGCATTATCTACAACGCAAATAGGGAAGATAAGAAAATCCTGATTCCGGAAGGGGAATGGAAGGTTTACGTAAAGGGCAATAGAGCAGGAACAGAAATACTTGAGCATATTACGGGCGGTGAAGTTACGGTCGAGCCGGTATCGGCATTATTCTTGGGTAGATGATAAAACAATTATAATTAATCGGGTCGCACCGGTAAGATAAAGCGTACTAATTTACACTAGATGTAGATATAAAATCAGGTGATACGGATCGTACTTTATCCCAAATCACAATACACCGGGAAATGGATGCGGCAGGAAACAAAGAGGATACCGTAATCTATTCGGTAGAGAAAGTTAAAAACGTTGGAAAAATTACAAAAGGAAGGTACAAACATACCTTCCTCGGAGGCGGATATTACACTGCCGCTGACAGGCCTCGATTTAGCGGATGGTTTAGTGCAAGGGAAAGCACTACTTGATCAGCTGGCGGTATTCATCGAGCATTCGGATGGTGAGAAGGAACTGGTTCGAGGAGAACTTGTGGATTTTGCAACTACGGTCCCCCGCTTAGTTCATAGATAAGATATCTGCTATTCCCTTCATACAGATAGATAACAGTTGGAACGTTTAAACCCCGTTGCTCTTTTCTACATAATTTCTTGCCGGTTAGTAGGTGGATTGATTTAATTCGATATTCAGGTTTTTCTTTTGCATCTAATTCTTTTATACTTGACTTGTAGTAACGACGACCATAACATTCAATACGGTCAGGGGCGCGGAAGGGATTCCATACCCCGTAGCAATAACGATTAGCAACAAGCATCAGCAGGATGGTAATTAAAATGACTGGTATCATAAACTTATATTTTTTCAAAATGGTTTCTCCATTTCTATATAATGATTTGAATGTCAAAAGCCTGATCTAGGTTATGTAGATGAATATGAGTGAATATATATTCATCCGGCAAATCATTTTTAGGATTTTGACATTCGAATCATTATATTAAACTGTTCTGTACGTAAAGGCAGCTCTATTGCCAAGCGCAAATTTACCTCCGGCGGCAAGCTCAAAATTAGCCTTTGCAATCCCAAGGTCAACAGCCTGACCGCTTATATTTGGTACTTCTGCCGTCACAACTCCGGAATGATAATGAAAAAAGACCGGCTGCCGGTTGATTGCTGATGGGGCCTTCTGTACTGCACGGATTCCTTCCAGAAACCAATCAGGAACATCGCTTTGATCTGAATGATAGAATTCTTCGATGGCTTTAGTATGGCGGTGGACCAGATGATACATTGTTTTTTCTTTTAAGCCCTTCTCCTTAGCCACATTACCTATTGTAATGACATAGACTAAAGATTCATCCGAATTCTGCGTAACAGGACAACGTTTCCGGTTAAAAGTGCCGCCGACAAAGCAGGTTCCGAGACCGAACTTCGTAGCTTCCAGTACCAGCCGTTCTCCGTAATATCCGGCTTTCTCATTCAGATGAGGATCTTTGGTTTTACCTACAGCAGCAATAAATGAGTTTACCCCATGAAAGAGTCCGTAAGTAGTATGCAGACCCTGAAAGGCTTCTTTACCGTTTAGAATGAATTGAAAGGATAGTCCGCTTTGTTCGTTATATTCTTTTATCAGGTATTCAAGCTTTTGAATAATTTCAGGTGCAATAGGTGTATCAAGATAGGTACGTCTGGATTGTCTCTTTTGAATAGCTTCCATCGTATTCATATTTTCCTCCATTCCTGCGCAGAATATTGCGCGTTAAATTCATAAACCAATTTCGGTACCTCTTTCCGGGAATACAATTTGAACTACGATATAGTTTCGCAATTGCCTTAAAAGAACGGGTGCCATAAGCCTAAAAATGATAGGGCACCCAACACCTTATAATATTATAACACAAGCATGTGTAAAATTAAACCAATTATATGACGCAGATAACAGGAACTTTAAAATCGGAGCTACCATCTGATAAAATATCGCATAAATATATCAGAAATCGACAAAATCATTTGACACAACTTGATATTTCGCCTAAACTACAAGTAGATATCATTCAATACTATTTCATAGAGTTTTGGACAAAGGATAAATTTCATAGGAGTGATACAGCTTGGATAAAAAAGGCTCTTTTGTATTAAGACCAGTGATGAGGATGTATGTCATCATTCTGGCAGCCGTTATTTTAATTTTGTTCAGTTTTCTTTTGTTGCATATTTCTAATAAAAACAGAGAGTATGAAGATAAAATTGTAATAAATGTCTTTGGGAAACAACGAATGTACACGCAGATGATGAGTAAGGACACAAGTCGTCTGTTGGTGCTGATGCAGGCCTCGGAATTAAATCTAAATTATATGACTGAACAGGAGAGAAAAGAGGAAATTACACAAATCAGAAAGAATTTGGAGAAAGCCGACAACCTGTTTGGGAATACGCTTAAGGAAATACATAATAATAATATTAATATTAATTCGGATTCCGTTCGTTTTGATGCAGCCTTCATCCGTAAATCCGAATATCTGAAGAAAATTGATCTTCTTTGGGATGATTTCGATGAAGCGGTACATAATATGATAAAATCAGATACTATAAACAACCAGGTTCTAAAATCGGTTGATTATATCAATGTAAATAATATGGAGCTTTTAGAACTATCGGATAAGCTTTTAGAACAGCTTTTGCAAAATTCACTGCGTGCTGACAGAAATACACAATTATTGGCATACACGCTGATCTGTCTGCTGTTTCTTGCTTTGATATTTTCACTATATCATCTGCAGCGTTATTTGATACAACCATTTAACCAGTTATATGAGGGTATTTCTGAGATAGGTTTAAATTACACTTCTACGAAACAGCATTTACCAACAAAAAGCAAGGTGATGCCGTTAGTAACTGAAGTGAATGATATGTTCTTAAAGATAAATTATCTGATCTCCCTGATTGAAAATATTAATAACAACAATTCCTTTATGGAAAATCTTTCTTATATTAATCAGAAGTTTTCGGCCTTTATACCCTATAACTATATAGGTATTGCACTAATTAGTGCTGATAAAAAAATGCTGAAGGCCTCTTATGGAGTGTCGGATGGATCGATACTCGGGTTGCCTGATCGGATTGTAGGAGCAAATTGGTTGATCAGTGATACCAGCTTGGGGGAACTTCTTAATTCAGGGGAAGCAAGGATTATTAATGATCTCGAGAAATATTGCGAGGATAAACCGGTAAAAGCGTACAATCAGGTTATCCTGGAAGCAGGAATCAGAGCTTCCATAGCTTTGCCGCTCAAGGTGTCCGGAGAACCGGTGGGGATGATTTTCTTCTCCAGTAAAAACAAAAATGTCTATAATGAGGAACACATAAAGTTCCTGCATACACTTGCTAACAGTATTGCGATCAGTTTTAACCGTAACATATTTACAAGCGAAATACTCTATAGCAGTATTCTGGCACTGGCAAAATTATCAGAAGCCAGGGATGAGGATACGGGAGAGCACATGGAGAGAATGGCGAAATACTCCAAACTGATGGCTCAGCTTCTTTATGAGAATGAATACTTCCCGGAAGAGATTTCATTTGATTATATCGATCAAATTGAGCGGTTTAGTCCGCTGCACGATATTGGTAAGGTGGGTATTCTGGACGGTATTTTATTAAAACCCGGAAAATTGACTTCTGAAGAATTTAATGAGATGAAGAAGCATGCCGTATTTGGTGCTGAGGTACTTCGGTCTGCGGATAAAAATCTGAAGAAAATGGGCGTCAGTCCTTTCGGGATGGGAATTGATATTGCGGAAGGACATCATGAAAAATGGAATGGATCAGGATATCCTTATGGTAAAAAGGGAAAAGAAATTCCGCTGAGTGCGCGAATTGTAGCAATCGCAGATGTGTTTGATGCATTAACCAGTAAAAGACCTTATAAGGAGGCATTTTCGCTGGAGAAATCCTTTGCTATCATCAAAGAGGGAAGAGCGGTCCAGTTTGATCCAACGATTGTGGATGTATTTCTGGAAAATAAAATACATGTGGAAGAGCTTTATTACAGATTTAAACATAAATATGAAGATTGATTTAATTGTATTATTACATAAAAAGGCTTTATGAAGATGATCAGCACATAAAATGCTGTATTGTTTTTCATAAAGTCTTTCTTTTTTACAAAACAACTTATTTCAGTCAAAAAGTATAGTATAGCAGAAAAATGCTCATATTATAACATAAACTATTTTTTTAACAGGGTGATTGGACTGTTAAATACCTCGGAGGTGTAAAATAGATGGGGAAAATTGAAAATGCAAAGGATAAAGCAGTTGGTAAGCTGCAGGAAGCTGCAGGTAAATTAACAAATGATCAGGATTTACAATTTACCGGAAAGTTCAAGAATATGACAACAGAAGTAAAGGACAGACTATATGATGTTAAGGAGGATGTTGTTCAGGAAGCAAATCATGTTCTGGACAGGGCAAACTCAAAGTTAAAGAATAAGAAGGAACAATAAGAGAAGCAGAAATTTAATAAATCAAAAAGAGTATAATATTGGAAGGAGTGGCAGTATGCCGGAAATTAGTAATATAATTATATGGTTGGTACTAGGAGGTATCTCAGGCTGGATTGCAAGTAAAATAACTGGAAATGA
This sequence comes from Bacillota bacterium, assembly GCA_023418475.1. Lineage (GTDB taxonomy): Bacteria > Bacillota > Clostridia > Lachnospirales > Lachnospiraceae > Mobilitalea. Next base: position 22,738 of record JAEZZO010000066.1, on the reverse strand, counting down.
TGAGAACATGGGAGTCGGTTTAAATATTCTAGTCGGCATCGTCGGTGCATTTATTGGAGGCTGGCTGGTTGGAATATTTGGCTGGGGGCCTGCCACGGGACTAAATTTATGGAGTTTTCTCGTTTCAATAGTAGGTGCGGTTATATTACTGGCAATTGTAAGCTTATTTAAAAGAAGATCGTAACGCTTATCATTGCAGCGATAATCAAGCATTGGCTGGCTTTTACGTAGTGTTTTAGGGCATTCCACAGAATTGTCTGTATTTCGGATCATAGTAGAAACTGTTGTTTCTTGCGATGACTTGGAAGAAGGCTGTTCTTGGAATACCCTTTTCATCGGTAATCTCGAAAAATTAAAAGTTTGGAGTAATTGGAAATTTTGATGAAATATGCTATAATGAAAATATAAGTGAAAACCTGATACATAAAATATTTACTAGGTTTTAAAGTCAACTAAAGGAAACATATAGGTATCTGGAATTTAATGAAAATATCTGAATAGAAAAATGAAATCAATGGATTTAGACGATAAAATATAGGAGCTTCCATATGATAAATGCAGAGCGAATTGTAATGAATAATGAGGAATATAGGATAATAAGTGATTATAAGGAAAACGAAAAGTATAGGCAGAGCTTTAACCGTCTGGCGAGGAAGACCTATGGTTTTGACTTTGAAGAATGGTACCAACAGGGCTTCTGGGGTGATCGGTACTGCCCTTATTCTCTGTTGCACAGGGATGAAATCATAGCAAATGTCTCAGTTAACCCCATTGATTTTTTGATAAATGGAGAAAGAAAGCATACCGTGCAGCTGGGTACGGTAATGACGGACCAGGCATACAGAAAGAAAGGTCTGATAAGGGAACTAATGTCAGTAGTATTTGCGCAGTTTGAGCCTTCATGTGAGCTGTTTTATCTGTATGCGAATGATACTGTTTTAGATTTTTATCCGAAATTCGGATTTACAAAAGCAGAGGAATATGTTTATACGGGTAAGGTACAGCATAATGGAGGGAAATTTACATACAGAAAACTAAATATTTGCAATGACAATGACAGACGGATTATAACAAGACTTGTAACCAATACGGTACCCTCAGCAGCCTGTCAGATGTTAGACAATTCTTCTTTAGTTTTCTTTTATCTGATTTCCTTTTTGTCGGAACAAATATATTATTTTGAACAAATAGATTTATTGGCAATTGCCGAGGTTGATGAAAGCAGTATCATCCTGTCCGATGTATTTAGTGAGAAGCCATTTGACATTAACAGTATAGCCGGCTCTTTGTGTGAGAAGGAGAACATGGAACTTATTCTTGGATACGTACCCTTGGATACATCTGCTTTTTCTTGCAAAATACTGAAGGAAGAGGGAAGTACATTTTTTATCAAAGGGGAAAAGCCTTTTCACAAGGGACGCTTTCCGGTTCTATCCCATGCATAAGGTGGAAGATTTCAATAGTTTTATACCTGCATAATTTCCAGTATAAAACTTTGATGAGCAGAAGCATGCGTGTGCAGGAATGGAGTGTAAAGATGAATATACAAATTTACGGCAAATCAAAATGCTTTGATACGAAGAAGGCTGAGCGCTATTTTAAAGAGCGGGGCGTAAAATTTCAATCCATTGATATCGTAAAATATGGGATGAGCAAGGGAGAATATAATAATGTAAAGCAGGCAGTAGGCGGACTGGAACAGCTTATCGATCCTTCTTGTAAGGAGAAAGATTTGATCACTCTCATAAAATACCTGTCCCCCGAGGATCAGGAAGAGAAGCTTTTAGAAAATCCAAAGCTTTATAAAACCCCCATCGTAAGAAACGGAAAGAAAGCAACCATAGGTTATCAGCCCGAGGTGTGGAAGTTATGGGAATAATTATCTTCTAATTCCTGTTTTAGTTTATAGTCTTAAGTCGAGACATTTTTCATGAAATATTTAATTGTAGGTAAAGTGAATATTAATTGAATAATGACAGGAGTAATACCTTGGGTATAAAGTGGCAGATGGTTTTGCTTGATCGTTATAATCCATGCGATTAATGTAAAAATGTTGTAGAATACAATTAACCAATAACCCCATAATTTGAGACTTAAATAACCATATGAAATAATTAGAAGAATAATAGTATTTAAGATAACTAATAAAATTTTTATGACTATCTGTGTATTTAGATAGTAAGGTAAGGAATAGACCTTGATATTAATTAATTCACAAAGTGAAAATAATGATACGATTGAGAGAATTACCCCGAGCAGGTTTACATCTCCAATAATCGTTACAATTATAGGCCTCTTATTTATTATTTCTTCACGTTTCATTTTACGCAAGATATCTTCTCCTTAACATATGTGAATGAGTTTAACAATATTTATAACAATACTATAAATTACCATATAATACAATGTATTAATTTGCGAGGCGATTGTATTCTTTGTGAGTTACAGTAACTAACTTAATACATAAAAATTATAAGCTTGCCATGATTTCACCAATAAGCTATAATGGAAATATCAAGAAATTGGAGATAGATGAGTTTGCTAGAATAGAATGTATCAGGGGGGCATGTCAAAAAATCTGACGGGACAAGAAAGCTTATTACTTAAAATCGTGCGGCGAAATGAAAGAAATCAAGGAGGTAATATTTTATGGAAACCAGAGCAATCAAAATTTTTGCACCTATGAGTAAAAAAATCGCTCTTAAAGTAATACCGGGACATTTTGCAACCAGTAACTCTCATATTAACCTGTATATTGATTTGACAACGATGAAGACTAGACAGAGTGAAGCCTCTGAGGCAGCCAGAATTTTAGCAAAGCAATATATCATTAGCACCTTGATTGATACAATTGTATGCCTGGAGGGCAGTGAGGTAATCGGGGCTTTTCTGGCACAGGAATTAAGCAATTCAGGATTTATGTCGATGAATGAGCATCAGACTATTTATATAACATCTCCTACTTATAATACGAATGGGCAGATGATGTTTCAGGAAAATATACAACCCTTAATCCATAACAAAAATATTCTTTTATTGGCCGGTTCCACGACTACTGGTGATACGCTTAAAAGAAGCATAGAATGTATTCAGTATTATAACGGTATGATACAGGGTATCAGCTCGATCTTCAGTGCGGTAGACTGTGTGGATAATATTAAGGTGCATTCGATCTTCAAACCCAAGGATCTTCCAGACTATGCCAGCTATCCAATCGGTGAATGTCCTATGTGCGAGGCAAAGCATAAGTTGGAAGCGATTGTGAACGGCTATGGTTATATGAAATTATAGAGAGAAATACTGTAAAAACATGCCCCGGTGATATCGGTTGAAGAAGAGACGCTTTCCGATATTTACCGGGGCATTGATATTTATATTCAAATAATAGGATTCGAAAGTTAAAAGCCTATGAATGATTTATCGGATGAATATATATGCACTTATATTCATCTACATAAACTGGATAGGATTTTTGACAATTATATCATGATAGGCAGGGAAAAACTACATAAATTTTTTCTTCTTAAAGAAAATAATACAAATAATTGCGATAATGATACATAAAATAATTACATATAAGTATCCAAAACGCCAAGTTAGCTCGGGCATTGAGGTAAAGTTCATACCATACCAGCCGACAATTAGAGTCAGAGGAAGGAATATGGTAGTAACAACGGTGAATATTTTCATAATGCGGTTCAGATCATATTCTAACTGCGCATGATAAGCCTCTCTGACATGAACGCAAAATTCCTGAAGCATACGTGTATTGTTGCTCAGACGCTCTGCTCTGCCGGAGAAAACTCTAAAATAATGAAGATACTCCTCGTTGAAGATATCCGCAGAATTTTCCTCCAGTTCTTCTCCGATCGAAACGAACTGCTGATAATAATTATCGAGCTGCAGAAGCTCCTTACGGATGGCGGTAATCTTATAAGTAAATTTCTTATCTAGCTTCAATTCATTTATTTTATCTTCGTAGGAGGTTATCCTGTCCTCTATTTTCTCCAGCAGTGAATAATCATCACTGATAAAATGCTCTAACAAACCAAATATCAGCCTTTCCTGCGTCAGCCTTGACAAATTGATATTGTCAAGTAAATTAGCAATTTTAGCTTTGGTACTTTCATCTTTATCCTCAATGATTACAATAAGCAGAAGATTTTTTTTGATATAGATACCAAGGCGGTCCTGAATTTTAATAATTTGTCCCGGATTTATTGCTATTATGATACCAAACAGATAGTCATAATAAGAGTTTAACGTTCCATGAAGATGCTGGCTGTCATTTTTACACTCAGCAACAGTCAGATAAGAAAAACCAAACTGACTATAGCTTTGCTCCAGCTCCTCCAAAGATAAGACACCCAAGGTTAGTAGAGCAGGATCGAAATCATTGCTGTTTATTTCCTTAATCGAATCCCCAAACTGATAGTACATAAATACTCCTTCCAGATTACTTCTGCCCTGATAATCGCGAAATTATAGAATGATTTCCGCTACAAAACAGGTACCTTCTGCGTACATAATATACAAATCTCGCAATGAAATACTATTCTTCCAGTACAAATTCTGCTTCACGATCCTCAGGCTCTACCCAGGATGGATACAGATTTGCTTCATATTTTTCAATTGCCCTTATCATCGTGTAGTTCAAGAAACCTTCTATCTCATCCGGTTCATCCTGTGGCGTACGGTACGGTTGTTTTGCTTCAACCTTTGAACGGGGAGCCTTTTCCTCTGAAAGCAGCGGCAGTCTTAATGGTATTTTACCGGTAAGTACTTTATGATCACCAATGCGAATTTTATATTCCAGTTCACTGTCTTCATATTGATACAAAGCATCCCTTTTATCCGGGATATCTTCCTGCTGCAACATATCCCTTCTATCCAGTATATCTTCTTGATACAAAGCATCCCTTTTATTAAGGAGGTCTTTATTTGTGGAGCTGCAATGACCGATGTCAGCAGGGTAACTGCCGTAAATCAGCTTCTCCCGGATTATAAATCCGCTACAGGACATATATTCCGCCAGAAAATCGTCAAATTCCAAACCTTGTACAGGACGCGGCTCCTGCTTCTGCGTATAGGCATCATTTTCGTCAAAGCGGTTGCTGAAATGATGCAAGACAGTTCCATCACTATCAGCGATGCTGATATCAATATTAATTACCATCTACTCACCTAATTTCTTCCGATATATTTACAATATCGGAAGAAATGACCATTTCATATACCCCTTATCGCAAATTTAATCTGTTAAAATAAACAACGCTTCTTTCATTCTATCATTTGCGATTTTCGTGAATATATTCTCTAAAGCGGTCGGCTGAATAGTTCATAATTAATTCCTCCGGAAAATCAGTCTCTTCCAGAAGCGGTTCAATATGATCCATATTAGCGATATCTGTCATATAATGGGCATCGCTGCTTATTAAAACAGGCTGTTTCAGCTCTTTGCAAAGATTTAGGATAGTAATGGAATTTTCTCTTGCATTCTTACGCTTTACACGCAGGGAATTATTATTAATCTCCAGCAAGGTATGATGCTTCTTTGCCGCTGCTACTACTTCACTATAGATTAACGGGCATTTTCCGTCATCCGGATGACTAATGATGTCAATATACGGATTTTTAATCGCATTAACCACAGCACGAGTGTTTTCCTCTGGGTTACCAAATTGATAACAAAGACTGTGAATACCTGCTATTCTGATATCCAGATATTTCATATACCGTTCTTCCAGATCAAGAGCACCCTCATAATCTATGATGTTAATTTCTGCGCCCAGCATAAGCTCAAGCCCAAACATTTGCCGTGGTACCACCTTAGTGTTCATAAAATAGATATCCTGGCAGGTTCCCGGAATACCTCTGGTGTGTTCTGTGATTCCAAGTATTTTTAAGCCCTTATCCGCAGCTGCTTTGGCCATCTCGGTAAGTGTTCCGTATGCATGTCCGCTGGCAATCGTATGAGTGTGTACATCCAGTTCCAATGATTTCATAAGCGAAGTCTCCCTATTATGAACAAATATAAATTACACCGTTCATTGCCATGAAGCTTTTAATGTGTAATATTTATTCGTATGTATTAGTTTCATTTTAATTACGTGTAATATTATACCGTTAAAGTAAGAGAACGGCAAGAAAATTTGCAGTTATTCCTGGTCTGTGAACTATTATTCTGGCATAGACATGTCTATAAAAAAGTGAAATAATAGGTTGTATTTTTAGTTTTTACGATATAAAATTGAACTGAAATTATTATAGGATGAAATAAGAAGTAAATAGGGTTGGAGGGCATATGAAGAAATTAAAGAAATTACTATTTGTTATATTCATTTGTACATCATTAACAACAAATCTCATTCCTGTTCCAGGTAATAAGGATCAATTTTCATACCAGACGGTTTATGCCGATACAGGCAGCTCCCTTCCCTTAATTCACGATTGTCATAAGGTAGACTACATGTCCTATATTCCTGAGATAAAATGCAGCAAAACAGTGCAAAAAGCGTTGAATATTAAAAACTGCAGTATGTCTCTTGATGCCTCTTCTGCTATTTTAATGAAAGCTGACGGAGATGTTTTATATTATAAAAATCCTACAACCGCAATATTTCCGGCAAGCACTGCAAAATTACTTTCTTCTTTGGTTATCCTAGACTGGTGTAAAACAAATGAGAAGGTTACCGTGGGAAGTGAAGTGAAATTGATTGCTTCAGATTCTTCTAAGGCGGGAATTATGCAAGGACAGAAACTGGAGGTAGGCACACTGCTGGAAGCAATGCTGCTGCCTTCTGGTAATGATGCGGCATATGCAGCCGCTACTTATGTTGGAAGAAAGTCTCTGGGGAAAGGAAAATGGAGTGCTATTACGGCAGTAAAAGAATTTTCTCGTCTGATGAATAAAAAAGCACAGGAAATGGGTGCAGAGAATTCCTGTTTTATATCCCCGGATGGGTATGATGCGATTGGTCAGTATACAACGGCATATGATATGGGGAAAATAGCAATTGCTGCAGTTAAAAGCGAAACAATCTCATCAATCACACAAAAAAGCAGCGTGAGTGCTACTTTACTCAGCGGGGAGAAACGATTCTGGAAGAATTCAAATGCACTGATCAGAAATGACAGCAATTTCTATAATCCCAATGTCATCGGACTGAAGACCGGGACAACGACGATGGCCGGCAGCTGCCTGGTCGCAGCCGCCAGAAGTGAGAAAGGTACGGTTATTAGTGTGGTGATGCATTCCAGCTCTTTAGGGCGCTGGGATGATTCAAATAAACTACTGGAGTATGGATTGAAACAGTTGGATTAATATAATCGGATTAATCCATGAAACAATAGATGGAATAAATGATGAAACAATAGAGGAAACAGTCGATAAAACAATAGATGGAATAATTGATGAAGTACTATGGTTATAGTCTTTGCCCAATAATAGTTATATTATTGAGTAAGGACTTTTTCTTTTACTGTGAAAGTTAGCGGATTTTCATATATTGTGATGCTTGTAAGGCGAGAATGACATAACAGTTTATCCATACCTGTATAATGAAGGAACTCCTCCCCGTAAGTGTTCTTTACCGCGCACAAGCATAGTTGCTTTTTTTAAGAATATGTGGGAGCGATTGGGATAGTGACATTGATTCTGATTCGGATGCAATAGTAATAGCGGTTGTGAATGGGATAGTAATAGGGATTGCGAGAGGGATTATGAGAGTTAGCGAAATATATCTTGATTTATAATTAATAATTGCACAAAATAAAGTATAATAATACTTGAAACATATACATAATATATAATTTTCATGTATATAATAACGTTTCAATAATTATATACTTACATATTAAGGCAAATTCATAAATATATTTTATTTAAATGGATGAAATAATAAATATAAGCAAGCTAAACGTGTTAAAATTAATAATATATCATAAAAAGTAATAAATATTATATATAATTAAAATAAAAATGTTTTTATTGTTGTGTGAGTTGTGCAAATGTTATATAATAATAAATGGTTAATCAAACCATTTAACGTGGAGAGTCAATGATATTTTTAACATCCGAAGAATAGAGCAAGTATGGGAGAATAGATATGGTAACAATCAAAGATGTGGCAAAAGAAGCGGGAGTGGCTATTTCAACGGTATCCAATGTACTTAACCAGGTAGAAGTGGTCAGTGAAGAGAAAAAACAGAAGGTTCTGGCAGCAGCTGAAAAACTGAGATACATTCCGAATATGAATGCCAAATTTTTAAAGTCAAATAAAAGGAATACGATTGGGCTGTTCCTGACCAGTATTCAGGGCGATTTTTATCGGATGCTGTCACAGGCCATTCATCTTCAGTGTAAAAAGAGAGGATACCAGTTAAATATATACATCAGCAATGAAAATACAAGCGAGGAAGTTTACGGCATGATAATTTCCTCCGGAGTAGAAGGAGCCATTATTTTCAATCAGAATTTAACCTGTGAAGATGTAAAGCGGATAGCTTATGCAAAGATGCCTATTGTATTGATTGACCGGGAATATGCAGAGAATGAAGTATCCAGTGTGGTGATTGATAATTCGGAGGGAGCGGCGCTTGCGGTTGAATATCTGGTCAAGCAGGGACACAGACGGATTGGGTATATTCACGGACTGCAAAATGCAGATGATTCTTCAAGGTTTTTATCCTATCAGAGAATAATGGAAAAATATCATCTGCCCGTGGATGATAAGATCATACTGAGAGGTTATTTTGAAGAAACTGTGGCTTACAGTGAGATGCGTATATTATTGCACAAAAAAATAGAGATGCCGGATGCCTTCTTCTGCGCAAATGATGAAATGGCATGGGGATGTATCCGAGCTCTGACGGATGCAGGTTATCAGGTGCCGGCACAGGTTAGTGTCGTTGGTTTCGATGATATCATTCTTTCAGCATTCTATCAGCCTGCACTTACAACAATTCACTGTCCGGTTCCGGAACTTGGGAATGCTGGAGCAGAGGAGCTCTTCCGGCTTATGGAGAGGGAGGAGGACATGCCGGAAGGAACTATCACTCGCTTGAGTCCCAGTCTTATTGTAAGGGATTCCTGCGGTGTAAAGATATAGGATTATCCTGACAAAAGCCTAAAAATCATTTGCCTGATTTAGATTATACTTATGAATTTAAGCCATTGATTTTTAAAATAAATTTAGAAAATTAACAGGTAATTGAGATACTATATAGTTGTTCGGATTGTATACACAGAAAACACATATTCTTCCGCTCCAACGTTCCTTCCGCTTAACTCTCGCTCGAGAACATGTGCTTTCTGTGTATACAATTAATATAATTCTTGCGTTTTCGCAATTAACCAAGAAGATTGGAGTTTCATAAGTCTAAAAGTGAATCCCAGATGAATATTCATGCACTCGTATTCATCTGCATAACCTGGATTAGGCTTTTGACTCTCGAAACCTAAGAAAATTTAATTGAAAAAGGAGAAAAAGGGAATGGAGCACTATCAGCTATCAGGTGATACCTATATCATGAAAGAGTATGATAAGATACCGGCATTTTCCAGTTTCCTGCCCAGCTTGGCCGGAATAAAAGGAATTCCGCTATGGGCATTTTATACAAACAGGGGACAGGGAATTAACAGCTTTGGTATCCATAATAAAAATAATGCAATCATGGAATTTAATCCGGCGAATACGGCCTATGAAAATACGCCGCAGAAGGGTTACCGCACCTTTGTCAAAAGTAACGGACAGTATTTTGAGCCGTTTGTCACAAGAGATCCTGCTGCACAGAGAAACATGCTTATCCGTAGAAATAGTCTTACTATAGAGGAGATTAATACCAGGCATGATATTAAAATATCTGTCAGTTATTTTGTGCTGCCGGGAGACAGTATTGGAGCACTGGTCAGAAAGGTTCGAATTGAAAATATAGGTACGGATACAAAACATCTGGAGATACTTGACGGCTTGCCAAAGATTATCCCGTACGGAATTAAAAACGCGGAATACAAAGAAATGTCCAATCTGCTCAAAAGCTATGCAGAGATTAAGAATATCGAAAATCGGGTGCCCTATTATACACTTCGCTCCTCCAGTGATGACAGTGAGGAGGTATCCGAAATCGAAGGCGGATATTTTTACTTAGGACTCAGGGAGGGTAAGGTACTACCGGTTATATTTGATCCGGAAACGGTTTTTTCCTATGATACCTCGCTTCTTCATCCTGAGTCATTTCTCAAGCATTCCCTGCAGGAAATGTCAGAGCTTACGCAGAACTATTCTAATAAAATTCCCTGCGGCTTCTCACTTCTTTCTTTATCAATTCTACCGGGGGAAGGCAGTACCTATGCATCCTTAACCGGATTTGCATCCACGGTGGAGCACTTGAATGAGAAAGTGAAGGATTTTTGCGGCAGCAATTATCTGGAGGAAAAGGAGAAGCTGGCGGATATACTTGCAAATCAGCTGACGAAGGATATCAGGTGTCATACCTCTTTACCGGCATTTGATCAGTATATGGAACAAAATTATCTGGATAATTTTCTGCGGGGAGGGTACCCCTTCCTCTTTAATAAGAATACGAATAAAGCAGTGGTGCATTTGTTCAGCAGAAAGCATGGCGATCCGGAACGGGACTACAATTTTTTCTCCATTGCCGGAGAATATTATTCGCAGGGAAACGGTAATTTTAGAGATGTGAGCCAGAATCGAAGAAATGATAGCTTCTTTCACCAGGAAATCGGAGATTTTAATATAAAAACTTTCTTCAGTCTAATTCAGATAGATGGATATAATCCGCTGGAGATACGTCCTTCTACCTTCTCCGTAAAAGCGGAGTGTAAACCCCGTGCTGCAAAACTGATCGCAGAGAATTGCGGGATAGCAGCAACGCAGCTTTTGAAATTAACGGAAAAACCTTTTACACCCGGCAGCATAGCAAACTATATTGCCAGTCATTCTATACAGGCATCCTGCGGTGAGGATATGCTTCTGGAGCAGCTGCTGGAATGTTGTGACCAGAATATCGAAGCGGGTTTTCGGGAAGGTTACTGGAGTGATCACTGGGACTACAATATGGATTTGATAGACAGTTATTTATCCATCTATCCGGAGAGGAAGAAAGAGCTGCTGCTGGGGGATGAGAGCTATCGTTTTTATGACAGTCCGGCCAGAGTACTGCCTCGCAGCGAAAAGTATGTAATAAACCAGAAAAATGAAGTACGGCAATTTGGTGCCCTGCAGGAAGATGAGATAAAATTAAACCGTCAGGGTTTTGTGAAAAATGGTACGAACTGGTTAAAAACTGAGGCAGGGGAATATGCTGTGACAACGCTGCTTGGGAAAATGATCATTCTATCGGTTAATAAATTCTCTTCCCTTGATTCATTTGGAATGGGTGTTGAAATGGAAGGAGGCAAGCCGGGATGGAATGATGCAATGAACGGCCTGCCAGGATTATTCGGAAGCGGAATGGCGGAAACTTTTGAACTGAAAAGAATGATTTCCTTCCTGCGTGGGTCAATAGGTGAGGTCGATCAGGTATCCCTGCCGCAGGAAGCTGCCGACTTTTTGAGAAATACCTATCAAATCCTGCAAAAATCCAAAGAAGAGGGATGGACTTCTTTTGCCTATTGGGACAAGGTCTCCTCTCTTAGGGAGCAGTACCGGGACAAGGTAAGATTTACAATATGCGGTACCTATCAGGAATTAAAGGCAGGAGAAGTATTTGAAATTCTTCGTGCCTTTGAGGAGAAATTAGAGGAAGGCATCCATAAAGCAGACACATATGGTGAGGGAATTATTCCTACTTATTTTTCTTACAGGGCTATAGAATTTGAACCGGTTTTTGATGATAAAGGAAACCCTGTAATAAGTCATTACGGATTACAAAAAGCAGTTGTTAAGCAATTTGAAGTACAGCCTTTGCCTCATTTTCTGGAAGGACCGGCTAAAATGCTCGGAAGTCTTAACAACCGGGAGGAAGCAGAGAAGCTATACCGCAATGTCAGAGGCAGCAGGCTATTTGACCGGAAGCTTGGTATGTATAAAACCTGTGTTCCGCTGGAGCAAATCTCGATGGAGAACGGCAGAGTAAGAGCGTTTACCCCGGGATGGCAGGAGAGGGAAAGTATCTTTTTACATATGGAGTATAAATACCTTCTGTCTGTTTTGCGTGCCGGTTTGTATGAGCATTTTTATGAAGATATTAGAACAGCCCTGGTAGTCTTCAGAGATCCCGGTGAATACGGCAGAAGTATTCTGGAGAATTCCTCTTTTCTGGCCTCCAGTGAAAATCCGGATCCCAAGGTTCACGGAAGAGGTTTTGTAGCAAGGCTATCCGGATCAACCACAGAGGCAATATCCCTTTGGATTGAAATGTTCATCGGTCGAAGAATTTTCGTCTGCGATAATGGACAGCTGCAGCTGCGTTTTGAACCAAAGCTTCCCGGCTGGCTCTTTGACGAGGCAGGAGAGATATCCTTCCCCTTTCTGTCTGTATGTGAAGTGACTTATCATAACCCTGGACGCAGAGATACCTTCGGACCGGATGCGGCAAAGATCTATAAAATCAGAATTGCAGATACCACCGATGAGACGCTATCTTCCTGCATCAGCGGAGAATTAGCTTGGCGTATCAGAAACGGCGGGGTTAAAAAGATCGATATCTATCTGCAATAATAAAATAAATCAGAGCTGTGAAATAACGATTTGTGATGTCACTCTGTGGCATACTGCTGGAAGAAATGTAAAAGTCATAGAAAAATGGAACATTAGGAGGGAAAAAATGCAAGGATATCAGTTTATGAATAAAAAAGGCGAATTTTGTTTGCAAGATCCGGAACTGACCAGTTATCTTTATTTTCCGATTGCAAATGAATGTGGTGTAATGAGCAGTGTCACTCCCGTACTGGGCGGTGATAGTAAGATGGGCCAGAATACCTTTTTGCTCGAACCGGTCAGCAGTGAGAATTTACATAATAATAAATCATCAAGAAATTTCTGGTGTAATATAGAAGGAAAGGGCATATGGTCTGCAACAGGAAAGTCCGCAGCCCAGGAAGCAGAGCTTTTTACCGGAGAGAAGGAAGCAACATTTCTGGAAGCGGGAGTAATGTGGCATAAAGTAACCCGCACTTCAAAAAAGTATGGTATCCGCTCAGAGATTCTTTCCTTTGTTCCCTATACGAAGGATACGGTGGAGCTGATGATGGTAACTCTTGTTAACTGTTCTGAGGAAGTACTTCTGATTACACCAACGGCTGCTATACCGATGTATGGCAGATCGGCGGATAATATCAGAGATCACCGCAATGTTACCTCGCTTTTGCATAGAACCTCGACAACGCAGACAGGTGTAATTCTTAATCCGACACTCACCTTTGACGAACGGGGACACCGCCGTAATACCGTTATCTATGGTGTCTTTGGAGGAGCGCAGGAAGGTGAGAAGCCAGTTGGTTTTTATCCTGTGACCGAGACTTTTCTTGGAGAAGGAGGCTCCTTTGAGCAACCGTTGGCAGTGATCAGGGACATCGAACCCGTTGGGGAGGGATACCGGGTAGACGGCTATGAGACCATGGGAGGTATTCGTTTTGCTAAGACGGAACTGGCGCCGGGAGAGGAGAAAACCTATCTGCTTGTATTAGGCTATGGCAGTTCTGTGGAGGAGCTTTCCAAAACCGCAGATAAATTCTTATCAAAGAAAGCCTGCCTGACTTCTCTTAAAGCAACAAAGACTTACTGGGAAGAGAAGATTAATGTCTCCTACCAGACGGGTTCAGAACATTTTGACAACTGGATGCACTGGGTTAATTTTCAGCCGATGCTTCGAAGAATTTACGGCTGTTCCTTCCTTCCGCATCATGATTACGGAAGAGGGGGACGTGGCTGGAGGGATCTGTGGCAGGACTGTCTGGCACTTTTGATTATGAATCCGTTGGGTGTACGGGATATGCTGATCTCTTATTTTGGTGGTGTACGCTGTGATGGTACAAATGCAACTATAATTGGAAGCGGACAGGGAGAATTTATCGCAGATCGCAATAATATTACAAGAGTCTGGATGGATCATGGTGTATGGCCATTTATTACAACCAATCTGTATATTATGCAGAGCGGAGACATAGAGATATTACTAAATCAGAATTATTATTTCAAGGATCCTCAGGCTGTACGCGGTGAGGAAAAGGATACCCTGTGGAAAGCAGAGTATGGTAACCGGCTAAGGACTGAGGATGGATGCGAATATCGCGGTACCATTTTGGAGCATCTTTTAATTGAGAATCTGGCAGCATTTTATGATGTGGGAGAACACAACCATATCCGGATGCGTGGTGCGGATTGGAATGATGCGCTCGATATGGCAGGAGAACGCGGAGAAAGTGTAGCATTTACGGCTTTCTATGCAAGCAATTTGGAACAGATGGCACAACTTATTAAGAAGCTTGACGAAAAGGGAATAAAAACACTGTCCTTTTACCGGGAGCTGAAGCCGCTGCTGATAGATGACAAAGAGATATATGATAATAGCAGCCGTAAAAAAGAGCTGCTTAAAAATTACTGTAATTCCTGCAGACACACCTTAAGCGGTAAGATGATTGAAATATCAGCGAATGAACTTGCCGGTAACCTGAAGAATAAAGCAGATTGGATCAAAGGGCACATTAAGGATAGTGAGTGGATTAGCAATAAGGAAGGACACAGCTGGTTTAACAGCTACTATGATAACCAGGGGAGAAGAGTGGAAGGCGATCATGAGAACGGTGTCAGATTGATGCTGACCGGGCAGGTTTTTACGATTATGTCAGGAACGGCTTCTGCTTTGCAGGTGAGAGAAATTGTGAAAACGGCAGATCGCTATTTATATGATTTTGAAATCGGAGGATATAAGCTTAACACTGATTTTCATGAAATAAAAACGGATCTTGGCAGAATGTTTGGTTTTGCCTATGGGCATAAGGAAAACGGAGCTGTATTTTCCCATATGTCTGTAATGTATGCCAATGCACTGTATCAAAGAGGATTTGCAGAGGAAGGCTATAAAGTCATTCACAGTCTCTACACGCATTGCAGTAATTTCGAAAAGAGTAAAATCTATCCGGGTATTCCGGAATATATCGGAGATACCGGCAGAGGCCTGTATCACTATTTGACCGGATCGGCCAGCTGGCTTTTGCTTACGGTGCTTACGCAAATGTTTGGTGTGAAGGGGAGCTACGGTGATCTGATCTTTGAACCAAAGCTAATGCCGGAGCAATTTGACCGCAGCGGGATCGCGAAGGCAAGCCTTGTATTTGCTGACCGCAAATTAAAGATTGTCTATCAAAACAGCGGCTTCAAGAAATACGGGACCTATCAGACAGCAAGTATTCGTATTGACGGTAAGCAATATGGTATGGCAGAGAAGGTATGCAAGGTAGCAAGGTGCGATATCAGCGCACTGGATAAAGACCGTGAGCATGAGATATGGATTGAATTGGTATAGGGAAAGGGGGATTTATATGAAAAAGGAATATATTGATGTAACAGCTTATACGGGGGAGGGCTATCTGCCTTTGATTGATTTTAAATCCTGGAGGGTAGCAATGCTTCGATATTGTGAGGAACTTGAGGTACAGAATTTGAAAACAATGCAAAAGCATAATGAATCAGATGAGGTATTTGTGCTTTTAGCCGGACACTGTACGCTCTTTTCCGGTGGACAGGGAGATATGATTGAGGAAATTGATGCAATTGCAATGGAGCCTTTACAGCTTTATAATGTAAAGCAGGGAATCTGGCATACCCATACGCTGGATCGGGATGCGTCAGTTCTGATTATAGAAAATCAAGATACCTCGGACTCCAATTCTCCCACACAAGGAATGCTGCCGGAGCAGATAGAACTGCTGAATAAACTGTTCTTGCCATTACAATGACGAGAGCAAACGGATAAGACAACATCGGAGGCTGTTCAAAGTAATTGCTTTGAAGGGCCTCCGGTGTTGTCTTATATAATTTGCAAGTATGATTATGAGCTTCGCTTTTAAGCTTTATAAATAAAACAGTGAGGAATACAATCCTGCAGCGGATAATTATTTTCTTACTATATTTGAATACAAATTACATGAAATTGAAATGATCAATCAGGCGAAACATAGATGCAAGAAATTTAGTCGGGATTTTCTTAATAGCTTCCCAAGACATGCAGCCCGGGATATCAAAGCGCAGGCATGGATGTGTAAATATATTTTTTTGATAATGAAAGTTAAAACTGTATTAGGTTAAGAGTACTATCGCCCAATTTCCGTGCATACAATGTATCAACAACGATAATAAGGGGGAATGCGTTCCACCTTTATAGGAACGCAGACACTATGAAAGGCTATATAGAGGAACGGGCGGTTGAGATCGCAAATTATATTATCGATAATAATGCGACTGTAAGACAAACCGCGAAGCAGTTTGGTATATCTAAATCAACCGTACATAAGGACGTAACGGAACGTCTGGCACAAATTAACCCCTCCCTTGCAGAAAGAGCACGGGTAGTCTTGGATCTTAACAAGTCAGAACGTCATATCAGGGGCGGTTTGGCAACAAAGGAAAAATATCTCCATAAGACGAGATATAACCAGGCTTTTTAAAGTGAAAAAGATATGCTGGTAAAGAGATTATCCGGAAGTGATACTGCGGATAATCTCTTTTGCAGTTAGCTGCTGTTTAATGGAAATATATGTTGAATAATAAAAGATATATAAAATTTTAAAAGACTATGCTATAATTATTCTTTAACACGTGATGAGGATGACGTTGTAACAAAAGGAAGGAAAGAAGGTAAGCGATTATGGATAAGTTAACATTTCCGGGCGGAATACATACTTATGACGGCAAAGAACTGTCAATGGACAAGCCCACTACTGTACTTATGCCAAAGGGTGATCTGGTATTCCCGCTGTCCCAGCATATCGGAGCCCCCGCCAGGCCTGTTGTAGCAAAAGGAGATAAGGTGCTGTTAGGGCAGAAGATCGGTGAAGCAACAGGTTTTGTTTCGTCAAATATCATAAGCTCGGTATCAGGTACAGTGAAGGAAATCGAAAAAAGACTGACAGTTCAGGGCAATATGCTAGAAGCTATTGTTATTGAAAATGACAAGGAATACACAAGTATAGAGGGTTTTGGACAAGAACGTGATGTTAAGAATATGTCCAGGGAAGAGATTAGAAATTATGTGAAAGAAGCGGGAATTGTCGGACTTGGCGGCGCCGGTTTTCCCACGCATGTTAAGCTGACACCCAAGGATGACAGCAAAATTGATTATGTGATCGTGAACGGTGCGGAGTGTGAGCCATATCTTACCTCGGATTACCGTATGATGCTGGAAGAACCGGAGAAGATTATCGGTGGACTTAAAATTATGTTAAAGCTGTTTGAAAACGCAAAAGGTATTATTGCAATTGAGGATAATAAACCGGAAGCGATAAGAAAACTCACGCAGCTGGTACAAAATGAAGCAAATATAGAAGTAAGAGCCTTAAAAACAAAATATCCGCAGGGTGGCGAACGCCAGCTGGTGTATGCCGTAACCGGAAGAAAATTAAATTCAAAGAAACTTCCCGCCGATGTCGGATGTGTGGTAGATAATATTGATACCGTAATTTCAATTTATATGGCGGTAGCAAAAAGCACACCATTAATTCGCAGAATAGTAACCGTGTCGGGGGATGCGGTTAGAAATCCTCAGAACTTTAATGTGGCAATTGGAATTGATTATTGGGAACTTTTAGAGGCTGCCGGCGGATTTGTTGACAGACCGCAGAAAATCGTATCAGGTGGTCCGATGATGGGTATGGCAATGTATAACTGCAACGTTCCGGTAACTAAAACCAGCTCGGCTATGCTTGGTTTTCTGAAGGATAAAGCAGCAGTTTTAGAATCACCGTGTATTCGCTGCGGAAAATGCGTATCTGCCTGTCCACTTCAGTTAATGCCTTTCGAACTTGCTCTGCTTAGTATGCGCTCGGAAGAGGATCGTTTCGTGAAGGCGGATGGAATGGAATGCTGTGGCTGCGGCTGCTGTTCCTACGTATGTCCGGCCAAGAGGGGGCTGACCCAGTCGATTATGCAGATGAGAGCCGGTATTATGGCAAAGAAGAAAAAAGCCTAAAAATTCAATAGAAAGAGGTGCAAGTTTTGAGTGATTTGTTTCATGTGTCTGCGGCTCCTCATAACAGGAGCGAAGTAACAACGGCCGGGATCATGCGGGATGTTATTATAGCTTTAATACCAGCCGGTTTATTCGGAATTTATAATTTCGGTATTCATGCCTTACTTGTTATTGTGATTACAGTATTAGCTTGCGTAATGACAGAATATTTGTATTGCAGATGGATGAAGAAGCCTTCCTCCATTGGTGACTGTAGTGCGGTGGTGACAGGAATATTGCTCGCTTATAATGTACCGGCTAATTTCCCGCTATGGATGGCGGTGCTTGGAGGAGTATTCGCGATATTGATTGTAAAAATGCTCTTTGGCGGGATAGGGCAGAATTTTATGAACCCTGCCCTGGCGGCCCGTGCCTTTCTTTTAATCAGTTTTCCGGTAAGAATGACCAGCTTTGCGGTAGAGAAGATCACATCCGCTTCTGTAACGGATTACATAAAGAATGGTACCCTTGTGATGGATGGTGTATCCGGGGCAACACCTCTGGCGGCACTGAAAGCAGGCGAGACGGTAGACTTAATGAAAATGTTTATTGGTAATATCGGGGGTACGATTGGAGAAACGAGTGCGATCGCAATACTTCTGGGGGCAGCTTATCTTGTAGCGAAGAAGGTAATATCTCTTCGAATTCCCTTGACCTATATACTGACGGTAGCAGTTTTTGTAGTATTATTCGGCGGCCGAGGCTTTGACCTGACCTTCTTACTGGGACACATGGTAGGTGGAGGACTGCTTCTTGGTGCATTTTTCATGGCGACGGATTATACGACCAGCCCTATTACACCAAAGGGCCAGATTGCATACGGTGTCTGTCTTGGTCTTTTGACCGGACTATTCCGTCTATTTGGAGGAACCGCAGAAGGCGTATCCTATGCAATTATTTTCTGCAATCTTCTGGTTCCGCTGATTGAGAAGGCAACCAGACCGAAATCCTTTGGAAAGGAGCGTGTCATCCGTGAAAAATAAAGCTGAAAAGTCAAAATCCACACTGATTAAGGATGCTATGGCACTTTTTTTGATCACATTGATTTCCGGTCTGGCGCTCAGCTTCGTATATGAGATTACAAAAGCACCGATTGAGCAGCAGAATGTAGTGAAAAAGCAAAATGCAGACAAGGCAGTATTTTCGGAAGCTTCCTCCTTTGCCGAAGACAAAGAATTAATGAAATCAGCCGAAGCATTTGATTTACAAACCTTAAGTCCCGATTATAAAGGTGTTACAATCAATGAAATCAGCCAGGCATTCGACAGCAGCAATAAACAGATCGGCTATGATATTACAGTCACAACCACAACCGGTTATAAGGATCCGATAACAATTGTAATTGGATACTCCATGGACGGAGTGATCAAAGGAGTACAAATTACCTCCATTAATGAAACGGCAGGTCTTGGTATGAAGGCGCAGGAGCCTGCATTCCTAAACCAGTATCTTGATAAGAAGGTAAGCCAGTTTGAAGTAACAAAAACCGGTGCTTCCTCCGACGAAGAGATAGATGCGATAAGCGGGGCGACCATTACATCGAGAGCGGTTACCAATGCGATTAATGCAGGAATCGGTTTTATTACGAAAAATACATCGGAAACGGGAGGTGGATCGCTTGAATAAATATACGGAACGTATCTATAACGGAATTATTAAGGAAAATCCTACCTTTATTATTATGCTTGGTATGTGTCCAACCCTGGCAGTTACAACCTCCGGGAATAACGGTCTATATATGGGACTTACGACTACAGTTGTACTTGCGGCCTCTAATTTTTTGATTTCATTGCTTCGAAAGGCAATCCCGGATAAGGTTCGTATCCCGGCCTATATAGTGGTAGTAGCATCTCTGGTAACTATTGTTCAGCTTCTGCTTGCGGCATACCTTCCGACAGTAAATGAACTTCTTGGTATCTATATTCCTTTGATTGTAGTAAACTGCATCATTCTTGGAAGAGCGGAGGCTTATGCGGCAAAGAATTCTATTGGTTTATCATTTTTTGATGGAATTGGAATGGGACTGGGCTTCTCGGCAGCGCTTACAATTATCGGTTCTTTTCGAGAACTTTTAGGAGCAGGAACTATTTTCGGTTTTAAAATTACACCCGCATCCTTTGAACCGATTTCTATCTTCATCCTTGCGCCGGGAGCATTATTTACGCTGGCTATCCTAACTGCGATACAAAATAAATTGAAGCTTCCTTCTGCCACCAATGGGTCAGGAAAGAACAATATAGGCTGCGGCGGAGATTGTTCTCATTGTGCCGGAAGTATCTGCACGGTAAACCGGCAAGGCTTATCTTCTGATAAAAAGTCGGCTATGGCTTACAAAGGTACAGCACAGGGTACTAAAAAAGCAGAACAACAAAGGAAGGAGGATTGATTTAGATGAAAGAACTTATTATGATCATCATTGGGTCAGCCTTGGTTAATAATGTAGTACTAAGTCAATTCCTTGGCTTATGTCCATTCCTGGGTGTATCGAAAAAAACGAACACAGCAGGCGGAATGGGTGCAGCGGTAATCTTTGTAATAACGATTTCTTCCGCACTTTGCAGCCTTATTTATTCCGGTATTCTAGTAAGATTTCATATGGAATATCTTCAGACGATTGTATTTATACTTGTAATTGCCTGTCTGGTACAGTTTGTTGAACTTCTTCTTAAAAAATACAGTCGAGCGCTATATAGTGCGCTTGGTGTATATCTGCCCCTGATTACAACAAATTGTGCGGTACTCGGTGTTGCGATCATTAATGTAAATAAAAATTATGGATTTGTATCCAGTATTGTGAATGGTTTTGGTACGGCGGTCGGATTTACGATTGCCATCATCCTTATGGCAGGAATTCGTGAGAGAATTGAATTCAATGATGTACCGAAGTCCTTCCAGGGTTCCCCGATAGTGCTGATTACAGCAGGCCTTATGGCAATGGCTTTCTTTGGCTTTGCCGGATTATTATAGAAGGGAGGAATTCTTATGATAGTTCAGTTATTATCTTCAGGCAAATTCCTTCCTGAAGCAACAGTTCTATTAGCAGCAGCCTTTAGTCTGAAGGGTGTTATCATTGCTACGGCAATTGTTGCCGCCGTCGGTTTATTTATTGGATTATTCCTTGGATTTGCAGCAAAAACCTTCGAGGTTAAAACAGATGAACGTGAGATACAGGTCAGGGAGCTCCTTCCCGGCGCAAACTGCGGAGGCTGCGGTTATCCCGGCTGTGATGGCCTGGCTAGTGCGATTGCGAAGGGAGAAGCACCTGCAAATGGCTGTCCGGTAGCAAATAAGGAAGCACATAAAAAGATTGCTGAGGTTATGGGAACGGTTGTAACAGAAACGGAGCGACAGGTCGCTTTTGTAAAATGTGCCGGTACCTGCGATAAGACAGAAATCAAATATGAATACTATGGAGTAGCGGATTGTAAGAAGGCTGCAATGGTTCCCGGAAAAGGAAATAAAAAGTGCAGCTACGGCTGTATGGGTTTTGGTTCCTGTGTGAAGGTCTGCGCTTTTGATGCAATCCACATACTAGACGGAATAGCAGTGGTAGAGAAGGATAAATGTACCGGCTGTAGCTCTTGCATCGCACAATGTCCAAACCATCTGATTGAATTAGTACCTGCATCCTCCAGACATCATGTGACCTGTTCTTCTTTAGAGAAGGGTAAGGATGTGAAAGCAGCCTGTGCAGCTGGCTGCATTGGCTGTAAGATTTGTATGAAAAATTGCGAATACGGGGCAATCAGTGTTGAGAATAATCTTGCTTATATCGATTACAGCAAATGCACAAATTGCGGAAAATGTGCACAGGTATGTCCGGTAAAGGTGATCAGGATACAACAGGACTAATACATTTAACAATACAATTTAAATAAAAAAGCAATATATATAAAAAAGCAAAGAGAAAGATGCCTGTATTTTGTGCATCTTTCTTTGTAGATAGTATGCTTGCGGCACAAAATATGCAGGCTTTGAAGAAAGGCATGGTTATTATGGAGAAGAAAACATTATTAGCAGGAGAACCAATGGGTCTGTTTATAGCGCAAAATGTAGGCCCGCTTGATGAGGTAAAAGGTTATGGAATGGCAATTGCCGGAGCAGAATTCAATGTGGCAATCGGTATGAAACGTTTACAACATGAGGTTGGATTTTTAACAAAACTTGGCAAAGACCCATTTGGAAAACGAGTAGTTAAAATTATGGAGGAAAATGGCATCTCTACGGAATTGATTACCTATTCGGAGGACAGAACAACCGGATTTATGCTGAAATCAATGGTAGAGGAAGGCGATCCTGAGATCTTTTATTACAGAAAGAACTCCGCTGCTTCTACTTTGAGTCCGGCAGATGTAGAAAATTTGGATTTTTCAGGATATGATGCACTTCACATGACCGGAATTACGCCTGCGCTAACGGCGTCCACGCGTGAAGCAACCTCCGTATTATGGCAGAGGGCACGCCATAATGGCATGCAAATATCGTTTGATCCGAACTTACGTCCTCAGCTTTGGGGTGATAAAGCGGAAATGGTTCACTATATTAATGA
>JAEZZO010000068.1 GCA_023418475.1 Bacillota bacterium | reverse complement strand
ATTACTCGATCTCAAATACGGTTCGTGATATATCATGACTGATATATCTAATGAAAATCTATTTTGTATCTCAAGAATATTTTGTATTCTTAGGATACCTTGAAGCCCATGTGAAGCTTCATTTTTTTAGAATTTTCAGGGTTGTTTTACTGTTCAATTATCAAGGTTCGTTTTATAACATTTTCAAGTCTTTCATATCTGTTACAAGTATCGCAACATTGATCATTATAGCAGATATAAAATGCTTTGTCAACATTATTTTTTATTTTTTTTAATCAATTCAAACAATTCCAAATCAATTAAATCTTCTCTGAATAATAAGTAAACCACTTAACACTTGCTATAAATCAGCTTATTTCAAAGTTTTTATTACTCAGTGCGTTTTATATAATAACACGTTATTCATGTTATGTCAACAATAAATTGTATTAATTTTTTATTCAATTTAATATATGTTATGATTCAAAAAACATAAGGTGTTTTCATTAAGCTAAACATAGTCACTGTAAAGAGATATCTAAAACGCACATCCACCGTAAAAGTTTATTTCATAGGAAGATCTTCCCCATGTATAAAATATCAGGGTTAAGATAATAAAAATAATTTTCATATCGTATCCCTGATTTTTCTCATTCGATTTAGTGTCGAAAGTCAGCAAAAACAATATTATGGAATATATGCACTCAGTTTCATCCGCATAACCTGCACTCAGCTTTTGCCTAGCTAATTATTATAAATAATAAATATCCTCATGCCATGTAAAATTCACTTGAAATCCGCAGCAGTATAGAGTATCCCCATGAGCATCAAATTTAATTGCTTCTTTCCTGCAGTAATCCATAAATTCACAAAAACTCTTATTCTTCTGACTGCTCCCGCAGATACAGACATAGGCTATCTTATCTCCATAGGTTCTCTTCTCACAGTGAAACAGTACATCATCGCAATCTTCCAGCTCACCACTACACCAAATTGCAATATATGCTTCTCCTTTTCTTCCAAACAGCCATTTACCATCCTCTGCAATCTCATCAAAGGCTCTCTCATTCCAAAATAGATGTGTAAATTTTACCGGATATGCTTCCGGAATTTCATAAATGATACCAAGTGTATTACCTACCTGCTGCAGAGCGGGCATAATTCCATTACCGTACCAATATCCCGGTCGTACCTCTGCCTTAGCATCACAGGTCTGTCCCGGATGATTTGTAAAAACAGATAGATTTTCATCTAACGCAGCATACCACATATGCTGCTGGTATCCATGAACGCCCGGTTCAAACTGCGTCGTTCCGTGAAAGTATTCATTCAGGGATTTTGTATAATGGAAGGTATCTCTCTCCTCCTGCGTCATCCGGTTTTCCCATATTCTTTTTCTGGTATCCCCGCGTGGTGAAGCAACTGATGTTAGCATATACTCTTGGGTTTTAAAAATATGGATTAACGCATTGGATGTATTGTATGAATATTCTCCAAGACTATTCATCCGTGCCCGTGCCTCATCCGGGAATTCATAACGGCTTGTGGCCAATGCAGCCAGCCATTCACTATACACATAGGGAGCCTCCGGATCCATAAATTGTATCAGAGCATTCAGATCCTGTTTTTGAGGCATTACAACATTGCGGTAGACACGTCCCTGCGGCGAAATTACTACCTTCTTAAAGCAATGTCTGGCTATTGTTATGATTAATAGATCTGCGGCCTGTTTTGCTTTTTCGGCAATCTCTGCTTCCGCAAAGTCATAAAGATTAAGAATCGCAGCAAAGGTAATAATACTGTAAACTCCGCTGTTAAATTCATCATATCCGTAGCTGCACACATCCTCCAGCCATTCCATGATCCTTGTTTTTGCAAGGGTTGATAGCTCCTTGCCTGATTTACCGCTTCGTAAGAAGTGGTCATTTGGATACTCCAATCCAAAGAAATACGCCGTTTGCGCAAACATAAGTGAATGGTTTTCGCTCCAGAAGCACATGCAGTCAATCCCTTCTTCATCCATCCAGTACCGAAAGTTCAGCATAACCCTTTTAATTTCTCGCTCAATCTCTTCTGATAGAGAATAACTTTTCATTAACCGTATCAAACCGCATGTCATGAAATCAGCGCAATCCATCCTTCGCTCAATCTGCTCAAGAGTTACATATATTTCTGCTTCATCCTCTTTCGTACGTAACCCCATATAATAGCGGGCCAATAATGGATAAATTGCAAATCCGTCCGTCTCTTCGCGCTCAATCGAAGTTATTTCTGCTATCTTCTGAAAAACTCTATGATGATTTCCCTGCAGCGTATCTGTTGGAAGATATTTTGCTTCCCGCAGCTCAATTCGTTCAAAGTTCCGGCTTATAGACTTGTCCAAAACGGGAATCCTCACACAAAAGGATGCGTAATCGCGCAGAACAAGCTCTCTTCTTCCAGTAATTTCTTCTATTATAAAACGTTTTTCTCTCATCCGGTAATCTATATTTTCCGTATCATAGCGCATGATACTTCCCTGCGGCAAACTTTCTGGAAAATATAGTATATTTTCCTTTAAAGTCGTATGATCCAGTATTTTTTCTGCTTCTGCATAGGGTATTGCATTCTCTTCATCCGGTATTGTCACTCTAATCTCATCGGTATGTTCCAGTATCTGCAACGCAAATGCAACCCGTGTATCCCGTACCCCCAGCGTTTCCAGCCTTACAAGAAGATCATTGTTACCAGGGTGAAGCAGCAATGTCATCTCACACCTTTGGATCGGTTTATATACCGGCCTGCTAATCACTGCCTCCTTACTTCCATTTAACCATAAATCCACTGCACAATAACTATAAATACAAGCCTTTACTGCTATAGTGGTGTTAACCCAAAGCTGACATGCTGCAAGCATATCAACTTTATTTAGTTCCATATAAAAAGCGGAAGCATCCATAAAAATATTTCCATGAGAATAATAGTATTCCCAGGGGCACCCAATCTGGCTTTTCTCCCCAAGCCTTACCGGCAGGGATACCTCCAGATCTTCATGCATTGACAGGTTATTACGTAAATATATCTCATACTCCAGTTGATTTTGCACTATTGTACTATCCCGAAGCCGGCTCTCCTTCCTCCCGGCTACCAAAAATTTTGTAATGTATCCATTTCGATCAAGACTAAATTTCATATGATCCATTTCCTTTAATCTTACTCCTTACTCCTGTGCACGTTCTCTGCACATCCTAAGATTTGCGCCGAGGATTACGCAGGCACAAATCTATTTTAGGTTGAAAATGTCTTTCTTTCAACCTTTACTCCTGTGCACGCTCTCTGCACATCATAAGATTTGCGCCGAGGATTACGCAGGCACAAATCTATTTTAGGTTGAAAATGTCTTTCTTTCAACCTTTACTCCTTAATAAGTAATAGCGAAACGCAAGAATTATATGAATCGTATACACAGAAAGTATATGTTCCGGAGCGGAAGTTAAGCGGAAGGAGCGTTGGAGCGGAGGAATATATACTTTCTATGTATACAATTTGTCTACTATATAAGTTTCGCAATTATCGATTACTCCTTAACCGATCCAATCATCATACCTGTTACAAAATGCTTCTGTAAAAACGGATAAATACATATAATCGGAACGGTAGCAACAACCATGGCTGCAGTCTGAATCGACATAGTAGTTGTTGTAGTACTCGAATTAGCACCTGCTGCCGCTGCCGTTGCACTTACCTGTGTAGAATTGATTACCTGCATCATTAAATATGCAAGATTACGAAGTCCCTTTGACTGTGTGAAAAAGGTGCAATCATACCAGTTATTCCATTTACCCACACCGGTAAATAAGATACAGGTAGCAATAAAAGGCTTTGAAATCGGCAGAATAATTTTGGAGAATACTGTCAGCTCACCGGCTCCGTCAATCTTAGCTGATTCTCTTAAGGAACCCGGTATGCCTTCAAAGAAAGAAGTTCCAATTAAGATAAAGAAAGTACTTAACGCTCCGGGAATAATATAAACCAGATAATTATTAATAAGTCCTAAGGATTTCAACAAAGCATAATATGGAATGACACCGCCTGAAAAGTACATACAGACAATGATTAATGTCATATAAAACTTTCTGTTTAATAAATCATGAAAAGATACCGCATAAGAAACCAGTACAGTGAACAATACACTGACTATTGTTCCGATCACCGTACTGGATATGGAAATTCCAAGTCCCTTCAGCCATTTTAAATCCGTAAAAAAATCATAGTAATTTTCTAATGTAAATTTTCTCGGAAACCAATAAATACCTCCCATAGAAGCATCTATTCCCTCATTGAAGGAAACGACAAAAATATAATAAAATGGATAAATTGTAATAAATATTAGTAATATACAAAATAGATAGATAATACCATCCAAAATTTTGTCTTCCATACTTTTCTTTTTCCATCTGCTTAACATATGTACACCTCCTAGAATAAGCTGCTTCCGGCTACTTTTTTCGATATTGCGTTACTGCCAAAAACAAAAATCAGTGAAATTACAGATTGTATCATACCAACTGCAGTGGCATAAGCATAACGTCCATTTGCCAGACCAACCTTATAGACATAGGTTTGAATAATACTGGAGGCCGAACTGTTCATCGTATTTCCAAACAGATAACTTTGTTCAAAATTCGAACCACTAAGTCCTCCTCCAAACAGATTACCAAGAGCTAAGATTAAAACTACTACTACCGTTGGCTTGATGCAGGGAAGTGTTATGTACCAAATTCTCTGCAATCTTCCGGCACCGTCCAGTCGTGCTGATTCATACATTTCCTGACTAATTCCCATAATTGCTGCCAGAAAGACAATTGCCCACCAACCGGTTTCCTTCCAGACATCCAAAGCGGTAATCATACCCCAGAACTTGGAAGCGTCTGTCAAAAATCCAACTGGTTTATCTACTAAATGAAAATGTATCAATAAGGAATTGATAATACCATTCTTAGAAAGAAATTGAAAAGATAATCCCGAAATAATAACCCATGAAATAAAATGAGGTAAATAGCTGGCCGTCTGCGTGATTTTTTTAAAAGCCGATCCTTTCAGTTCACTTAACATAATAGCAAAAATAATTGGGATGGGAAAAGTAAAAACCAATTTTAACAAACTGATACCTATTGTGTTTTTAACAAGCTGCGGAAATTGAAAATCGGTAACAAATTCTTTCATAAATTTTAAACCTACCCATTGCGCCGTAAATATTCCTTTTACGCCCATGGTAATTTTATAATCCTTGAATCCCATTACCAGACCAAACATAGGGATTACATTAAAGATCAGTAAATATACGACCCCGGATAAAACGAAAAGCTGTAGTGGAAGCTGTTTTTTAAAGTTCTTTTTATAAGTGCTTATTACATTCTTTGTCATAATAACCTCCATCTGTCGCGTATGCGGCATACAAAACTTTTGCGAAAAGCATACCAGTTATTCAAGCATACACAGTAATTCTTGTAAAAGGGCTATAGCCAAGATCATTGCCTTAACTATAGCCCTGACATATTAATGTACTAATTTCCTATGAAAATTTATTTTAACTAATTTGCGAGACCATAATCTTTCTTTACTTCTGCAATTTTCTTTGTCATATAATCATTATAGCTGTCTACACCGGTGTCCTTTAGCGCCTTCATGAACTCATTATAGGCACTCTCAAATTCCTTATCCGTATCCGTAAATACAACCTTAGCAACATAGTTCTTCCTGAACTCTTCCATTTTAGTTTTGATTACACCCTGATCGGAAGTAGTAGAAGGCTCTGCAATACCGACTTCTGGATAGCTCTTAAAGCCCTTGGCATAAGCAGTAAACTGGCTTAATTTCTCTGCATCCATTCCTGCATAATTCATATAGATTTCTGTAATAGCGGAAGAACCGAAATAGAACAACGTGTTATATTCTTTATAATACTTTTCTGAATCGTCTCTTGCAGCCAGATAATTTGCGCTAAACTGAGGAACGCCATCACTGCCCAGTGTATAATCATCACCTTCAACACCCCACATAGCAAGTTTAGAGCCTTCCGGTGAATTTAAATAAGATACAAGCGTTGCAGCTGCTTTTGGATTGGAACAGTTTTTCGAAATAAATACCCCACCCCAGCCTTTACCGGTACCGATGGGTGCTTGTCCCAGCGGAGCAAGAATAGCCCATTTTGCTGTCTTCGTTGTAGCATTGCTCTGTAGCTGTGCAAGATTTGACTGTGACAAAAACCACGGATAGAATACAAATCCATCATTATATGCTTTTTGATGTCCATCTGCTTCGTTTTCATTTGCATAATCCTCAGCGGTAATATATCCGGCACGATATAACTTATTGCTGTAGGACAGAAAATCTTTATAGGTCGGAGCAGTTGCTTCATAATGATATGCTCCTGTTGCCGTATCATATTGTCCGGCCGATACACCCATCCAATTCGATATTGCCTGTAATTTCCAATATCCGCCAAGTCCTAATGGCGTCATATTCGGGTATGCCTCTTTTACTTTTCCTAGACATTGTACAAATTCATCCATATTGGTCGGTACTGCTATTCCGGCTGCATCCAATAAATCCTTGCGGTAATAAGTACATGCCTGTCCGGGTGCACCAATTTTCAAATTTGCCCAGTCTTTTTGAGTATTATAATTATTTAATAAGGTGTAGCTCTTGCCATCCTCTGAAAAAGACTTAGCAATCTTATTTCTTTCGTCATAATTTTCCGATTTTGAAAAATCCACACCAGTTTCTGATGTCAAGTCATCCAGTGCAAAACATACGTCGGAATTACTAAGTTCATTCAAACTTAAATCTGTAAAAACCAGATCCGGAAGTTCACCAGATGCAATCATAACTCCCAATTGACTGGAATCGGTTGCAATGGTAACATCTAAATCAACACCAGTTGCTTTCTTAATGGCTTCCGGTATTTTTCCTGTGAAGGAATTGACCGGGTACCATGACTCATTAATAAAAACAGACAACTTCGTCAAATCTTTACTTTCCTGCCCTGTCTCTCCTGTTGCTTGTGTGGCCGATGGCGCTGCTGCATCCGTTACCTTCGTACTATTATCAGATGCCTCCTGTTTCGAGCTATTTGAGCATCCTGCACATAAGCTTGCTATCATAACAAGGCACAGGATCATAGAAACAATTTTCTTTTTCATAATTTTGCCCTTCTCCTTTCAAAGCTGTGAAATCTTACTTCGATCTCAAACCTCTGGTTGTGACTATGTAGTAATAGTTGTTACATTTTAGGAATTCCTGTTCTATTCATATGAATTTTATCTACAAATAGAGTATAACAAAATCATTTCTGCTTCGCATATGTTTATTTCTCATTTTTTATGCGCTTTTTTCATTGATAGGCTTAACATTTCCTGCTTATTCTATTATTATGAAAGATAAGAAATAACATCCTTTCGTAAGGAGCCACATGCCTATGAGATTATATCATTTCTATCAAAAAGTACAAAAAAGCTTTATGAATTTAAAACTAAACCGAAAGCTCGCACTTGGTTATTTCATCATTGTCGTCATTCCGGTTATAAGCCTCGCGATGCTCTTATTCGGACTTAGTTATCAGTCTACCAGAAAATCCTATATCGCTTCTCAAAAGCAGGAGCTTACAAATTTTGATTCACAATTTACGTATCTGCTCGACCAGCTTGCTAATTATACGTATTTTTTTCAAAATAATACGGAAATCGCCTCCTTCCTGGAGAATAAATACCTGACTGTATCTGATATCCTATTTAATTATATAGGCAACATCTCGGATACCTTTAACTGCTACGCGTATGACAGACGTGTCACTTCCATTACAATCTACGGATCCAAACAATATGCATTAAGTATACCTAATAAGCTGGAAGCAATGGATCAGTTTCCTAAAGATAGTAGTTTTATTAAAAATATTAAAAGGCATATCAATGGATTCTGGGAATTAACGAAAGACGGTGAATTAACCTATTATAAAATCCTATATGATAAAAATTATAAAACCAATCTTGGCATTCTCATGATGCGTACTAATTATAACGAGATCCTTCACCAACTGACGACAAACCTTAAGACCTCCTGGTACTTCTATCATGAGGACACCCCTCCGGTACTCTTTCAATATTCCGGTAATGCCTTGATAATCTGTTCTCCTGATGCAATTGACCGCTTACTGGATCATACGAATTATTTATCCTATCAGCTGAATGCCCTGCCCTATACTGTGATTCAGCCAGTCGTTCCTCATGATTATTCGGCTTATCATATTCCCTTATATATTATGGTTACTATTTTTAGCCTCATTATATTCAGTAGTGTCTATTACCTGATTGCCCGCTCTCTGACAAAACGGTTGGTCGACTTTGACCATTTTATATCCAATCAGGAAGCCCACTACCTGACTACTTATGATGGAATTCCCTATCAGGACGAAATCGGAAGCACTATTTCAACCTATAATCAATTGATAAAGAAAATTAATGAACTTATTCATAATAATTATGAAGTCTCCTTAAAAATGAAGGAAGCACAGTATTATGCACTGCAGGCTCAGATTAAGCCTCATTTTCTTTATAATATTCTTGAGAATATCCGTATGTCCTCAGAGCAGCATAATGATCTGGAAACAGCACGTATGACCACCGTTTTCGGAAAATACATGCGATATGCCATGAATAACAGAACCGAGCCTGCTCCACTTGAAACGGAGCTGCAAAGTGCCAGGGATTACCTGGAAGTAAATCAAATCAGAATGAACCAGAACCTCAGCTTTGATATTTCAATACAGACGGAGCTGGATAACCTGTACTGTCCGCGCTTTATTTTACAGCCCTTACTTGAAAATTCCATTAAACATGGATTTCAAAAAGAGAAGCCGCTTCATATCTCCATTCAGATATATGGAAAAGATAATTTTGAATTATCCGATATAGTTTACGTAGAAATCAGAGATAACGGTATTGGTATCTCACCGGAGCATCTAAAGATTATTCAAGATATTCTATATTCTGAAACCACATTACCCGCTTCCCGGCATGTGGGACTGCGTAATGTAAACGATCGCCTGAAGGCATTTCACAGGAACCATTTAGGACTTGAAATTGATAACATCAACGAAGGCGGAACCTTCCTCCGCTTTCCATTAGTAAGAGAGGAGCTCTTCTATGAGAATACTAATCGTTGAAGATGAGAAAAATATTGCGCAGGGCATTGCAGCAATCCTAAAAAAGCTTTGTCCTTTTTGCTGCAGCGTTCAGATCGCTTCGGACGGAAAAGAGGCCTGTGACTTTTATTCGAATGCTAATATTGATTTAATTATCACCGATATCCGTATGAAGCAAATGGATGGTCTTGATATGATTGAAAATTTTTATGAGTTGAATAAAAAGATTAAATTTATCATTGTTTCCGGATATGATAATTTTTCTTATGCCCAGCGCGCTATAAGGTATGGTGTGGTTGAATATCTCCTGAAACCGGTAGATAAGGATGCTCTGCTGGCAGCCGTTCAAAAAGCGTATGAAAGTCTTCCCGAAGCCTATTCCCGTAAAATGAACCGTACCCTTCCCGAGATACCTTTTTTTCAATTTTCTCTTCAACAGCCCTCTTACCCCAGTTCTTTAAAGAAAATTATAGATTATCTTCTTCGAAACTACATGACAGATGTTTCTCTGCAAACTATCAGCGAGGAGTTTATGATGAATCCTAATTATTTATCCAGCATTATCAGTAAATATACCAATAATAATTTCTGCTTTCTTCTTGATAATATAAGGCTTCAAAAGGCTGCCGAATTTTTACTCTATGATCCGGATCTTTCCATCAGTGAGGTAAGTTATCTGGTAGGTTATAATCATGAACGGCGTCTTTACCAGGCTTTTCAAAAGCGCTTAAACTGTACTCCCGGAGAGTTTAAACAGCTCTATTATATGCCCGATAATTGTTCCGATGTAACTTAATATCTTCCAGCATTCATTAATCTATGATATAATGAAATCAGGAGCAATCGAACCTAACCACTGCTGAAAGAGGTGATTGTATGAGATGCAGGCGAATAAGTTTAGAAGCTGATGTTTTTCAATACGAAAAGGATAAAGGTTTCGAAGATGGTTACGAATTATGGTCGGAGGTCGTTACAAAAGGTTGGATTAGAACAGATAATCTTATAAAAGCAAAGCGCGCGAATGGGTCTATCGAATGCCCCTATATTGCCCATAGCAGAGGTCGTACATTTATTGGTGAAAATGATTATATTATTATTGATTCAGATGGAACGAAGCATGTTTGCAGTGCTGATAAAATCTTTCACCGATATGAACCAATCGAATGAGAAGAATAGGCTTATTAACGGAATAACCTGCAGAATATCAAGTAATATTCTGCAGGTTATTCCGTTTCATAAATTTTACTATGTAGGCTTCCGTCTTTCATTTGTAATAATTTTTTCAAGGAATTTTAGTCTCACTAAGTGATCCCGAACAAATCTAAATTTTTCAACGATATTCTACAATAATTTAATAAGCTTATATTACTCTCTACCAATCATAATTACAATTATGCTTTTTAAGATTAGCTTATTAGTTTATAAAGTAAGACTTTTCACATTATCTCTCCAGGTATGAACCGGCTGCCAGCCAAGAAGCTCCTTCGCCTTTTTATTACTCATTAGCCCTTCATAGCCCTCCAGGCTTTCTCTGAAATCCTTTACCCCTGGAAATATTTCTGACATAAGCTCTCGGCTTTTCACATCCATACAGGTTTCATCCGCTACAATATTAAGAGCAACACACCCCAGATTATCAGCTTCCAAAGCTAATCTGCAGGCACTGGCAGCATCCCGGACATCAATATAATTCCAGACATTACGAACTCTTTGCACCGGATCTGTATTAAAATCCGGATAGTCACGAAACATCTCCATGGTATGCACATAACCTATGCGAAGGCAGGCAATCTGCATGCCCGTTCTTCTATGAAATGACTTCGCAATTTCCTCACCTACCACCTTGGACAGTCCATAAGGATCCTCCGGAAGCAGCGGATGTTCCTCATCGATCGGTACATAAAGCGGAGAATGTAATTCCTTAGCAAATCCAATTCCATATGCCGTTTCACTGGAGGCTGTAACTACTTTTTTGATTCCAATCCCCGCTGCCGCTTCCAGAATATTATAGGTTGCCATTACATTATTTTGAAAAGTAACTTCATTCGGATAGCGAAAAGCAACGGGGATAGCGGCAAGGTGTATTACGGCATCTGCACCCTGTAAAGCACCATAGGCTTCTCCCAGATGATCCAAATTTACAAACAAAGTTTCACAGATATCTTCTTTGGGTGCCATTTTATCCACATTCAAGACTTGATATCCATGCTGTACCAGATCTTTTAAAACCCACTCTCCCAGCTTTCCGCTTCCGCCGGTCACAACGACTTTTTTCATACGAGATTAAGTTCTCCTTTCAAAGCAATGAAGTATATAGGTCTCGGACGTCAAAAGCTTAATTCATTTTGATTTTGAGGCATACCGGATATTCTGTATGGATACCCTGTGCTTTTATACTTAAGCCTTCTGCGTCTCTGTCAAAAGTAGCCGGAATGTCATAACCTAACACCTTGATCTCCTCGATGTCAGCATTTAATCCCTTCATTCCAAGAGATTTGATTATAACCTCTCCGCTCTGCGGCCAGCTAAGGACATGTGCATATAAATAAGGTGCTTTATAAGTGAAACGAATATCCTCGCTTGTAAATTTTTCCCTGTCCGTATCGGTAAAAGCTCCTTCTTTAACTTTGGTAGGTCCTTCTCCGTATATTTTCCAGAAGGAAGTATCATAGATTGCTTCTCCGTTTTTGTCCAGCCATTTACCAATCGACAGTAAAACCTCCTGATCTTCTTCGGTTATCGTTCCATCTGACTTAGGTCCGACATTTAGTAACAGACAGCCATTTTTACTGACAATATCAACAAGATCACATACAATGTCCACCGGATTTTTGAATTCGTTATTCTCTGTATATCCCCATGAATTCTTTGCGACAGCCGTATCAGTCTGCCACAGCTTTGGCCTGATATTCTCCAGCTGTCCTCTTTCTACATCAAAAACGGCGGATTGATATGCATACGCATCATATTTATAATTAATTGCCACTTCCTCACCCCATTCCAGAGCGCGGTTATAATAATATGCAGCAAATTTTTTCAGATAAGGCTTAAAGGAAAGGTTCTGAATCCACCAATCAAACCATACTATTTTAGGCCGATATTTATCTACCAGCTCACAAATTCTTGCCAGCCAGTCTTCCAGATGCTCTGTTGATGCGGGAGTGGAGTAGACATCTGTGGAAAGACGAAGTACAGATTCTTCCTTGGAATAATCAGCATGTGCATAACCATATGGCTCCTGGTAGGTAATATTTTGTAATCCGGAATTAAAATCACGGGCTCCTGCGTAAAACCAGTAATTTTCTGCGCGGTGATCCGAAGCACAAAAGACTATATTCTCCTGCTCTGCGGCTTCCTTAAGCTCTCCCAGCACGTCTCTTTTCGGACCCATTTTAGCTGCGTTCCAATCCGATAATGCACTGTCATACATTTGAAAGCCATCATGATGTTCTGCAACTGGCATCACATATTTTGCACCGGAGGCTTTAAACAGTTTCATCCATTCCTTAGCATTAAACTTCTCAGCCTTAAACATTGGAATAAAATCTGCGTATCCGAAATCCTTCTGTGCTCCATAGGTCTTAAGATGATGCTCATATTCCCTTGTGCCCTCAATATACATATTTCTAGGATACCATTCATTTCCAAAAGCCGGTACACTATACACACCCCAATGTATAAAAATTCCGAATTTAGCATTTTCATACCACTTTGGAACCGGATAATTATGAAGAGATTCCCAATTATCCTTATAAACTCCTTTTTCAATGACCTCGTCAATCTTTTTTCTGTATTCCGTAATTTTCTGCTCCATAGTAATACCTCCACATTTTTTCGATAAGATGTAACTGTATCGTAGTATAAATTATCGAGTTTTTCATATTTATTTTATATTTTTCATGTAATAACGAAGCTCTGATAGTTTTACATTCATTGATAAGTCTTATACCTTCCTCTGTTATGACACTTTTTTACCAGGCTTAACTATATAAAATAATTGATTTATCATGAAATGTATTGTATGTCACTTCGATAATACTAACCGAAAATATTAAATATATTATACTGTACACTCATTTTATTTTAATGGCGTATATTAATATCTATGTGGACAATATTAATATGTTATTGTAAAATAGATATACTATTACGAAATTACCGGGAAGGAGTTTAAATTGATTGAATCAAAAAAGTAATTCTAATGTTCCTCAGCTATTTGATAAAAATATACTTGATACGGTTATGGTGAAATGCTTATTACAAGGCTACAATGTATGCGCACCGGATTGGGGCGAAACCGACTGTATCTATGGTTTTAATAAGTTCTATTATTTTCAGGACGGAGAGGCATATCTTATCATTTCGGGTGATACCTATTATCCAAAGCCCGGTGAATTATTTTTGATTCCGGCATACACAAAGCATACTTACCGGCAAAATCTCGCCAATCCGGTACTTAAATATTGGTGCCACTTTGATATCAGATTTAGCAGTGAACAAAAACTGATCTATTCCAAAGATACTGTAAAATGTATTCCTGACAGGAATATTGCCATCCCCTTGTTCGAACGTTTACTTAAATTGAACACGGTTTCCTGCTCGCTGGATATATTATCAGAAAAAGCAATCCTAATTGAATTATTCAAGCTTTTTCTGGAGCATGTCAATTATCAAAAGCTGATGCCACAAAATCCGGATCATTTTATTGTCCGCATCAATGATTATATTGAAAAAAATTTGCAGAAAGTAATTAAACTAAAGGATATGGCCGATATTGCACACCTCCATCCGAATTATTTTATTTCTTATTTTAAAAAAAGCTTTTCGGTTTCACCTTTGGAATACGTGAATGCAATACGTTTGGATAAGGCTGCGCATTTACTTGTTGAAAAGCCAAACATAAGTATAGAACAAGCTGCCTATTCCGTCGGGTTTAATGATTACCGTTATTTTGGCCGAAGTTTCAAAAAAAGATACGGGCTGACACCCTCCGCATACAGAGGATTGCCAAACTCGTATCCTGTTTGAGCAATATTTTACTACTTGCCTTTCTTTAAAGCATTCCGTTATTCTAAAGTGAAAGAAGCAAGACTTGCACTTCCCTGACCGGTATAGGTAAAATAGAGTGCATGAACTCCGTCAGGAATTGTGATATCGGCACTATATTCCCTCCATACATTTGAAAACACAACTGGAATAGTACCAAGTGCCGTTCCATCCCAAGAGGTTTTGACTTCAAAGTCCCCCTTGCTATATCCTCTGACTTTTATCTTAACTTTTGTTATTCCCTTACAGTCAAAATACTTGAAACCGGCTGTGGCAGAAGACTTCATATTAGCAATATAACCAATTTCCTCATCACCGTCTTTTCCGTCCTGTGTAATCTTGGGAAATTGATTGTTCATCCATGCTCCCGTGAAATCCGTATAAATTGAATCTTCACTGCAAAGCAGATTACATGCCAGATATGCGGGATATTCCCCTTTTCCTATTAATGGACCATCATTACAGCCACAGGAAGTCAATTCAGCCTGGGGTATCATCCCGTCTTCTTTGAAGGTAATCTTCTCGATGCAGCCCTGTCTGCTGAAATTGGTTCCGTTTGTGTGTCTATGATAAAATATATACCATTGATCCTTAATTTCAATAATGCTGCCATGGTTATTACCGCCGTAATACATCGGTTTTTCTGCCGGTTTATAGGTATTGATGTGGAGATCATTATTGCTTATTATAACTCCTCCATAGACAAAATCCTTCGTCGGAGATTTACTGGTCGCATAACAAAGTTCATGCATTACAATAGAGGAATAGACAAAATAATAAGTATCTCCTCTTTTTCTTATGGAAGGAGCTTCAAAAAATTCATGTCCTTCATATCCACTGCCTTTACTGTAGGGTTCACTCGGCGCTATGAATACCGGCTCCTCAATTATTGTTAACATATCCGGTCCAAGCACTGTTGCCATAGCTCCGCTTCTTGTTCTGTCACCCGCAGCACAAAAGCCGGTATAAAGATAAGTCCTGTCACCCTCTGTTAATACTCCGGGATCAAATTGAGGCTGATCTCCTTCTCTATTTCCTAATATTGTTCCATCCGCATAATGTACATAGCCGTAAAATTCATATTTGCCTGCCGGTGTATCACATACCGCAACCGATACAATTGAACGCTTACTGTCAACATAGAATAAGTAATATCTTCCATCCGGTCCGACTGTCACATCCGGCGCAAAAAGACAGCTGTCACAATCATCATTATTTTCAACATCCGTTCTCTTATAAATTACACCCTCATAACGCCAGTCAGAGAGATCATCCTCCGGCGCTGACCAGCAAACATAATCATTTAAACAATATACATAGCCGTTAAAACGGTCATGGGATCCATAAACATAGACTCTGTTTTGAAATACATAAGGTTCTCCGTCCGGTATATATTCCCAGGAAGGAAGATAAGGATTTAGTCCCTGCTTTTTCATGATCGGTTACTCCTTTATATTATCTTTTTAGTTATTATCTCAATTATAAGAGATCCCTTGAAACCAAGCAATGAACTATCTTGTTCTATTTATGATTTATTTTCATATTTCAATTGAGGTAAATTCATCTATTCATAAGATTCAGCTGTTACAAGTTGAACTATTTTCATTCATGCTTAAATTTTACAGAATGCATGTAAGCCTCTGTTCCAATTATTGCAGTATTTTGATTAACGCCTGATATGCTATTACAAATGCTTCTTCTGCGTTCGTTCGCGTCCTTTTCTTAACATCCTTCTCCAGTGTTTTTAATGCCATAAATTCCACGAGATGCGGTTCCAGACTCAAATAACCACAGTAACCTTTTTCCTCCAGTTTACCAAGTATCTCCTTCACCTTACCATCCCCTTCCCCGGCAGGTGTTACCTCACCGGTGGAAAGAAAAGCATCTTTGATATGGATATATTGAATATAAGGTTTTAGCATCTCATATGCTTCGAGAGTTTCTTGTTTACACTGTATAAAATTAGCAAAATCAAACGTACATTTAAAATGATCCGCTGGCAAAGATGTAAATAACCTCTGACACCGGGATGCCACATCCCCATAAATGCCCTTCTCATTTTCATGAAGCAGAATGCACCCCTGCGTACCGGCATATGTTATCATACGCTGCAATCTGGTTATAACCTCTGTCTCAAATTGCTCCGGCTCCTGTCCCTCGGGTATGTAAAAGCTGAAAATACGAATATAGGGTGTTTCCATGATCTTTGCTATCTCCACAATCTTCTGGAACAATTCATAATGAGCTTCAAAATCTTCTGTAACCATAATCTTCCCAATCGGTGAGCCTATCGCGGAGACCTTGATCTGCTCTTTCCAAAGATATTTCTTAAGCTCCTTTGCCTCCTCAATAGTATATTCAGCTATACTTTTTCCGTTCGCACTTCGAAGTTCCAGGTAATGAATGCCCAATTCCTTCAGCAGCTTCACCTGAACCTTAATATCAGAATGAATTTCATCTGCAAAACCTGTAATTGTACAATTTGTCAGCATCTTTATCTCCCTTCTGCCCTCAACCTGTTATATTTCGTTGACAGCACTATATCAATTCTTCCTTATTATTTAGTACATATCCAACGAATCCTTTGGCTAGAAGCCCGGCATACATTGAATACATTCAATTCCCTAAGATTAATCTATCGGCAGATAGCAATAAAACCCATTAAAGCAATACTTCCTGCCCCGTTCCGGCAGATGAATAAGCACCCAGCATCAGCAAGATGGTATCCTTCACACCCTTTAAATCAAGTGCAAATCTGCTTCCGTTTTCAATACTGTGATAAAAATCCGCTATGCAATCCCTGTGTCCACAGCCCCAGTAGCTTTTACCCAGACCTACTATATTCTCAATAGCCGGTTTAACTATTCTGCCGTCCTTATAATAATAAGTGACCTCCAAATCCTCAATTCGTATTGTCATATGTTCACACGATATTTCTATCAAAGGAGGAACATCTGCCGTATAGGCTGTCGTAGCATAAAAGCAGGCTTTTCTGTTTTTTTCAAAACGAATGAAAGCTTCCAGCATATCCTCTACTTCTATGGTTTGCTTTAGATGATGATTAGCCATAACCGCGTCTACCAGAACCGGATGCCCCAGAAAATATGTCAGCAGATCCATCGTGTGTATGGACTGGTTAATCAGTGCTCCGCCTCCTTCCGTGGCAAGCCTTCCTCTCCAGCCGCTATCCGTATAATAAGGTTGCGTCCGGTTCCAGGTTACAATTCCCCTCGCACCGTAAATATCGCCAGCCTCCCCTGATTCCAGTAATTTTTTTACTTCTACTACACTAGGATTATACCGGTTTTGAAAGCAAAAACCTAATTTTCGGTTCGTATTTATTTCTTCCAGCTGCAGCAATTGTTCCTTTGAAATAACCGGCGGCTTCTCCATAAAGACATGCACTCCATGCTCCAATGCATAAACTGCCATAGGTACATGAAGATAGTGTGGTGTGCAGATATGCAATACATCAATTACTTCCTGCTCCAACATTTCTTCATAGGAGCCGTATGCTTTTCCATGATAGAGCAGCGCAAATTGCTCTGCTCTATCAGAAATAATATCCGCAAATGCTACCAGCTTCTGATTTTCGAATTTCCAAATGTTCTCTGCATGTACTCTTGCGATTGAGCCGCAGCCCACAATAGCAATCCTCATACTAATAACCATTTCCTTTCCATAGTTTTGCTGGATGTTACTTTATCCCATAGCTTCCTTGTGTATTAAATGTAACTTCACTTACATTTTTCTTAAAACCCGATGTTTTACGGCGTTTATTTAATTCCTCCAAAAACAGCTCTTCCTCGAACGGAATGTCTATTGCCTTATTAAGCCAGCTTGATAAGTGCATTGCATTGGATAAGGTTAATCCGTTAATTCCTTCCACGCCCTCCGCTACCAGCGGTGTACCATTTAGAATCCTTCCTGCGAATGCCTGCAATACCCCTATATGCTGCGGATTAATTCCGTCTGTTTCTATTTCCGTAAAATGACCCTTGGGCTGCTGAAAGCCCTCCGTCGCTGTAAAGCAGTGCTCTCTCTCACTGACCTCCAATTCAAATAAAGTTAGTTTATCATCCTCACATACCAGCTTGCCCTTCTCCAGTGTTATTTCAAAGCGGTTTGTTCCAGGTGCGTCCGCCGTCGTTGTTACAAATACTCCGGTAGCTCCATTTGGATATTCCAGATATGCCGTAACATCATCCTCCACTTCAATCTCATGCCATTTTCCATTGTGGCAGATCGCTCTTACTTTAGAGGGCATACCACAGATCCACTGTAACAGGTCAAGGTTATGCGGGCACTGATTAAGTAATACTCCGCCGCCTTCTCCCGCCCAGGTTGCTCTCCAACCGCCTGAGTTGTAATAAGCCTGAGTGCGGTACCAGTTTGTAATTATCCAGTTTACCCGCTTTATGCCGCCAAGTGTTCCTTCCCGGACTAATTCGTGCATCTTCCGGTAAACATGATTGGTTCTCTGATTAAACATCATTGCA
Source organism: Bacillota bacterium (assembly GCA_023418475.1). GTDB lineage: Bacteria > Bacillota > Clostridia > Lachnospirales > Lachnospiraceae > Mobilitalea. The sequence goes on along the minus strand of JAEZZO010000068.1, from coordinate 278,302 downwards.
AATACAAGCCCTGTGCCCGCCGCTGCCTCGTTCATCTCCCTTACTTGCTTTGTATATACTCCTGCCGGTTTTTCACACAGTGCGTGCTGTCCATTTGCGAAAGCTTTCATCACAAGCCTTGGATGGTCATAGTGGGGCGTCGCAACCAGCACTGCATCACACTTTCCGGATAAAATCAGGCTGTCACCATCCTCGAAGATCAAAACAGTATCCGGCAGATTTTCCTTTGCCCAATCTCTTCTGGCTTCTCTAACATCTGCCACTGCTGTAAGTATTATATCCGGAACCTTCCCTTCAATAATCGAGTTACAATGACTGGTTCCCATATTACCAATACCAATTATTCCAAGTTTTACTTTATCCATACTTTCCCTCATTTCTGTGTATTCTTTATCTCCTCATCAAATTTAACCTAAGGATTCTACAGACATAAGCCCTTTCTATTGAAATCCCATCCTATTTAAATGTAGATAGCTTTTTCTTAGGCATTCAAAAGGACTCTCTTGACAGGTATCCTGCTCCACAAGAAGATATTCACAGCAGCTATTCTCCAGCTTCTGTAATATAGCCGGAAAGTTCATTACACCTTCCATAACCGGTGCCATAACCGTAGTCTGTTTTACCACAGCCATATCCTTTAAATGTACACAGGGTATTCTGTCCTTTAACCGGTCAATCCATTGACACACATCGCCCCCTGCTGCCTGTACCCAGTAAGTATCCAGCGTAATTCCCATTTCTCCGGGAGTAAACGCCTCTAATAAATACTCAAGAATGTATTTACCACTAAATTTTTCAAATTCAAAATGGTGGTTATGATACATGAATAATTTACCAGCTGCAGCTATTTTCTTTGCAGGCTCCTTAAAATCCTCCGCAAAATGACTAATCCATTCCGGATTACGGTACTTATCCGGCATTGCTCCTAATCCGATATAATTACATCCCATAATGTCATGCTCTTTGATCAAGGCTTCCGTATCATATAAAATACGATTTACATCACTATGGGTCAATACAATTTTTAAGGAAAACTCATCACTGATTTCCCTGATCCGCTCCGGACGAATTTCCTTTCCAATTGCGGAAATCTGGACCGTTTGATAACCGATTTCTGCAATATTTTTTAACGTATAATAAAAATCCTTTTCATTCTGTATATAATTTCGTACCGTATACAGTTGTGCTCCTGCAATCATTGTTTTATACCCCTCCGATCCTGGTGCCGCAAAGGGCATCATTAATAATATTATTATAGAGAATCTCCTCCGGTAACGCCATTGTATATCAGTGTATTTATATTGCAAATATAGCGATCTCGATTTATACTTAAGAATAGGTACTTTCGATACACAGTAGAAGGAGAATGCCATGGGAATTCTGTCACAAATTAATAACGATATGGTTTTATTCACCTCTTCAGTAACAGAAGAAACAAATCAGGAATATCAGCTGCATTGTCATAGTTACTATGAAGTATATTATTTCATTGAGGGAGATGTGGATTATCTCGTAGAAGGCCGTGCTTACCATCCGACGCCTCACAGCCTGCTTCTGCTCTCTCCCAATGTATTTCACGGAGTAAAAGTAAACAGCCCGAAGCCTTACACCAGATTTACTATGCATTTTCATCCTGAAATTCTTGCAATGGAAAGGCGGCATCTTCTGCTCTCGGTTTTTCCTTCCATGGATAAATACTCCGGTAATGAAATTTATTATCAAAACCCGAAGGACTATCGTCTTGATTCCTTTTTTTTATCTCTAAGCGAATGCTCGCGCGTGGAATCGGAGCTGCAGAAAGAGCTTCTCCCTGTCTATATGGAAGCTCTGCTGTCTCAAATTAAGCTTATGGGCTTATCCAAGCAGGCATCTGTGATAGCGGGAAACCATTCGGAAACCGTTGCCGGTATTATCGCCTATCTGAATAATCATCTGACGGAACCCTTTCACCTGGATCAGATATCTGAGATGTTTTTTATCAGCAAGCATCATCTGAATAAGATATTTCGTAAAGCAACCGGAACCACGGTCGGAGATTATTTACTATATAAACGTATTATTTACGCACAACAGCTTCTAATCAACGGTTATCCAGCCATACAGGCAGCTATCGAGGCCGGCTTTGGAGATTATTCCTCATTTTACCGTGCCTACAAAAAAATCACCGGACATTGCCCGCTGAGGGATCGTGGAACACCAATTATTTTACCGGACACCCAATAAGGTTTTCTATGATACGTGCGCCTGCCAAGTGCACACAAAAAGCGGTTCGTTTATCGCAACGAACCGCCTGAATGCCGCTAAACCACATTTACCGGCAGAAAAGATTATTTATTTTAGTATTATAACCTTAGCAGGACACTTCCTGGCAGCTTCCTTTACCACATCCATCTCACAATCCTCCATGACCTGTTTCAATACTGTTGCTTTTGAAGCAGACATCTCAAAATATTCCGGTGCTATTTTCGTGCATAATCCACATCCGATACAATAATCACGATTTATTGCCAGTCTGCCCTCCTCCGCGACACTGTTCTTACTATCCTTTGGAAGGTCCTCTTTTTTTACCAGCTTTGACATGATATATCCAATCACAAAGATAGAAATCGATGTTAATATCCAGCGCAAGATCATAAACTTAGGACTAAGGAACTTCGCCTCATTAATCAACATAGGGAATTTAATAACCGCCCAGGTACTTAGTATAACAACAATATTCGAGATACTTGCTCCCTTTGCTAAAAGTGCTTTGCATACCGGAAAGGCCGCATAGATCGGTCCGGCTGAGAAACTTCCAAAAAGGAAGGAGAGAACAGTACCTTTTATACCTGAACCCTTGCCAAAATTGTTCTCTATGGTTTTTCGGGGTACCCAGGCTGTGATCAAAGAGGTAAGCAGTAGTATAACTGGCATGATCAGCAGCATTTCCTTCACATAATACAGACTGTTATGAAATGCGAGAATTGCTTTTTCCGGCACGGATACCGTCAACACTATGTATAGCAGCAAAACAGCTGCAAAAAGCTTATTATTTATCATTAACTTTTTTATTTTCATCATAGGAATACCCCCATCAGCAAAGCAATTACTATGGCAAAAAGAAAACTCAGAGAATTTCTGATTACCGTAAATTTAATTCCAAATTCCTTTTTCTCTAAGGGGAATGTAACAATACCAACCATTGTTAACGTTGTTAGAAATGCTACAACCGGAACAATATTAGCACCTGCATCCATAAGAGACCCAACCAGTGGAAAAGCAACAAAAGCAGGAATTAAAGTAATACACCCCATGAAAGCAAAAATAACGGTAGACAAAAAGATGTTATTTTCTCCCATAAAGCGCTTAATCGTATCCGGTGGAATAAAGGTCAATATAATTCCAATCAGGAAAAGAATCGCCATGATTTCACCAGCCATTCCCTTCATCATACCTCCGCTCATTTTGACTGCTTCCAGAGTCTTTTTTCTGTCTTTGACAATGGATACAACAAACCAGAGCAGCGTAATAATCCAAAAAGCTGCAGTAAAAATATCCATGCTAATGTCCTCCGAAGCTCTTGGGACTGGGTGCTTTCACTACAAAAAATTCTAACCGGTCCTCCTCATAATTCTTAATATTCATCTTGGTATGATACGGTATACGAACAATCTGACCGGCACTATAAAAATGCGGTTCCTGTTCTTCCAGAACGAGTGACATACGTCCCTTGATAATAAGCAGATAAACATTAGAATTACTGTAATGTTCGGGAAGTCCTCCTCCCTTTAACAGTACCATATGGTTCAGCTGCAGGTTGCTATCATCAATCAGCTTTTCAATTAACTGATTCTCCGTAAGCGTAAAAATAAAATTATTTTCCAGCATATAAAAACTCCTTTCAATTAGTATTTAACCATAGTATACTGTAAATCATAAAAACAAAAAGTTACCATGGTAACTATTTAGGAGTGTGAAGCAAATTAATATTGAAAAATACTGCGATTTTCTGCTTAGTCTCAATTTATTCGGGGGCTTTTCCAAAAGACAGCTTCTGGAGCTGTTTGGTCTGCCAAACTATAAAATCCAAGCATATGTAAAAAGCCAGATTATTCATCTTCAGAATGAGCTTTGTCATGCAATGGATATTGTATTGGAGGGTGAAGTATCCGTCCAGAAAATTGATTCATCCGGAAATATATTAAAAATTTCCGTATTTTCAGGGGAAGAGGTTCTTGGTGCAAACTTGTTATTTGCAAGCAGAAATACTTACCCCATGACAATTGTTTCAGAAGGTAAGTCTGTGCTGCTTCATATTTCAAAGGATCTCGTGCTGGAGCTGTGCCGTGCAAATCTCATCTTTATGAGCGGACTAATGACTGTAATCGCTGATAAGACCTTACTTCTTACTGATAAAATCGACGCAATATCACTAAAAACGATCCGGCAGCGTATCATTGATTTTTTAAGATATCAATTTTATCTGCAGAACTCTTACACAATAAGGCTAACTATCACAAAAAAGGAATTGGCAGAAAGACTTGGGATACAACGCTCCTCCTTAAGCCGTGAATTACAGAAAATGAGAGAACTAAATTTCATTGAATATAATGCAAGATATATTACAATTAAGAACGAGAGCCTGGTACACAGGAATGATTAATATATAATCATTCTTGAAAAATAATGATGGTCAGACAAACAAGGTAGCGCATAAAATGTTTTTATACGCTGCTATAATGAATTCAAAGATGCAGAAGGCACTAGGTCAGACTTCTTAATTCTCCTATCTTTTCTCCCAGCTTTACCTTGGTTTCAATACCATGCATCGAATTATTCAGAATATCTTCGTCAATTAATGCCTTCTCTTTTTGCAATAAAATAATAATAGTCGATCCTCCAAATTCGAATCGTCCCTTTTCCTCTGCGCGCTGTACGGTTGCCTCTTCCTGGTTATTTACAATTTTACCGACCAGCAGAGCTCCTACTTCCATCATCAGAATTCGACCGAAATTCTCGCTCTTTAAAAGTGAAAATTCCCTGGTATTTTCTTTATAAATCGGAAATGTCTGATTTGCCAAGGGATTTACCGTATGGTAGACACCCGCTATGTGATAATTTCTCGTCTTAATCCCGTTATCTATATAGCAATACCGATGATAATCCTCCACCGCCAGACGAAACAGCAATAATATGCCGTTTTCATAAGCCTCGGCGAGTTTTTGATTTCTCAATAAACTTTTTAAAGAATATTGCGTGTCCTTGATGTAAAAGCGGGAATCTTTCCGGATTTGAGAAACACTTAGCCTTCCGTCACAGGGTGCAATTAGATGCTCAGGCTTTTGATCAATCACACGCTGACCCTCTCTAATTCTTCTTGTAAAAAAGTCATTATAAGAAGAATATGGCCGTATCTCATATTCCTCCAGATTAATTTTATTCATTTTTACAAATGGCGTGATTAAGATTTTAGAACAGCTGCTGCTTAATACGAACCCGGAAGCTTTTGAAACCCAGGGCTTTACTAGCTGTCCCAGTAGTATTCTTCCAAGCTTATTTTCATATAGAAATTTCAAAGCATTCTTTTGCGTTTCATTTTCTTTCATTGAATGACCGCTGCGATCCACACATTTCATATTTTTCACCATTTCTACTTTTACCGGTCAAAAATGTTTCTCATTTCAACCTATTTATGATACGATTGTCAAAACCTGATCCAGTTATACAGATAAGTATGAGTGCATATATATTCATCCAGCAAATCATTTTTAGGCTTTTGACATTCGAATCCTATTTATTTGAATAATTCCTCAATTAACGCTTTCTCATCTATGTGCTTATGCTTAATATGATAATCGGAATATAATAAAATAACTAGAACAGCGCAAGCCACAATAACTACCAGACTATACAATTGTTTACTTGTTGGTTTCTTAAGTCTGAAATTAAGAATGAAGAGAGTAGCCACCACAAAAAGTGTTACCAGCAGACTCCATTTAAAAGCACATGCCGAAACAAAGAAGTTCAAAAGAAATACAAACGGAAGTATAATTGTGATTGAAGTGATAGGAAGTCCATGATAATATTGGTTGGCACCGTCTTCTTTAAGCTGCCGGTTAGTTTCAAGAACATTAAAAAACCCCAGCCGGATCACAGAGCATACGCAATAATAAGCCAGAACAATTCCTCCCAGAATTCCCCGTACCCCTAAAATATAGCTGAGCATTGCAGGAAAAACTCCAAAGCAAATTACATCACATAATGAATCAATCTGTATACCAAACAGCTTTTGATCATTACTGCGGTTTTTTTTCGTTCTTGCTATCTTCCCGTCAAACATATCACAAAGTCCCGATAACGCCAGGCATACAATCGCAACTCGAAACCTGCCGTCAATTGCCTGCGTCATACCAAATACAGAACATAATAAACTGATATATGTAAGTATTACTGTATAATCATAAAATCCTATCATATTTTGTTCTTCCTTTCCGTTTTGGGTCCTATTGTAAAAAATGCTATTAGAGTAAATAATGCACTTATTATCAGCTCTGTATAATAACTCAGCCCCCTGCTTATTACCATTGCCGGAAGTGTCATGCTTCCGAATAAGGGTGTAAAAATCATCAGAAACATCTTCTCACTGACACCCATCCCCCCGGGAAGCGGGAGCATGTCTACTGCAACCGATATCATCCCCTGCAATACAACAATCGCAAGAAAGCTTGTACCTTTCAGCCCAAAGGAGCGATATGTCAGATAGGTTACATAAAATAGGATAAACCGCTGAAACAATGATATCATTAGAACATTACTTATTACAATTTCATGAGTTCTAAAATACAAAGCTACATCTTCATATTGCTTCATTGATTCTTCTATTTTATATAGGTAATAATCTGTTTTATGAATAAAATGAATTTTACCGAATAATTTCACAATCGCTGTCAGTTGATTTTTAGCCATCGTCGGATGGAAAATCATAAGGAGCATGAACGCGACACAGATTACATTTAATACAAAACCAAGATAACATATACCAAGTACCGGGTGCAACAAGTTCATAATTTCGGTGGGACGAATAATAAATACCGCAGACCCCAACAGCACCAGGACCATTTTATAGGTAACGGTAACAATCATAAGGATTAATGTTGAGACAGGTATCGGAATTCTGTCTTTCTTCATAAAAAAAATCTGTGCTGGCTGACCTCCACTTGCAGAAGGTGTTATACAACTAAAAAAAAATCCAACGAAGGAATATAGAAGACAGTGCAGTAAATCAACTTTCTGCCGGATTGTATTCATCATATAAAATATTATGATTGATTCACTGGCGATAAAAACTAAAACACATAAAACAGACCATACCCAGTATTTTGAGTCTGTACTTTTAATATTTTGAATAAGACCGTTTATGTTCTGACCACGAAATATGAAATATACGGTAATCAAAAAAATAATCATTAATAATAGACTATTTGCAATTAACTTCCGCTTTTTCATCATAATTTATTTCTCCAAAAATTCTTCGGCCTGCCCAAGCAATTATCTTCTCTACACTTATGTATATATTCGTATGACAGGCAATAAAATAACAAAGTTCAGCGATAATTACAGCTCCTGCCACATCAATCAGATAATGCTGCTTGGTAAATTGTGTTGAAGCAAATACCAGTATAGAAAAAATACAGGAAAATGCTTTATACCAAAACGAAACTCTCTCACTATTTCTAATCCCGATAAAGCAAAACCAGCTTACCAGGCAATGTATGGACGGAAAAAGATTCGTAGCCGGATCTACTGCATACACATATCTCATTAAGCTGCTGAACAGATCCGTACCAGGAACAATTGGCCGTACATTTGTTGTGGGAAGAATAATAAAAATGATTCCACACACTATTCTGGATAAAACATCTGCAAATACAAAGCGATATAGCTTTTCTTTTCCTTCCCTTGTAACTAAAATATAGTTAAAAATCCAGAATACATAGCATATAAGATAAATTCCAACCCACTCTTTCACAAAGGGAATTCGATTGTCGATTGCCGATGTAAAATCATAATGCTTTTTGTGGCCCATGATAAGCTGAGTCCCCCAATAAACAAGCCCATTAACGGAAAAGCATATAACCAGAGCCAATGAACCATATCCAGGTATCCATTTGCAGATTGTATTTCTGTGCCATTCTTTAAAATCTATCTTCATACATACCATTACCTTTATTATTTTTGCTGTGCAGCTTCATCACCTTTGTTTTGGCTGTCTTAATTACCTGACATAAAACTAACTATTCTATTCCTTCATTATATCCCCTCAAAAGTTGGTAATCAATAGCGGATTGATTATTCTATAAATAAGCTCATTATCAAAATTTGACTTTTCTCGATCAAATCATTAATTATAATGAAATAAAAATGAAAATATGCTATAATACTTAGACAGAATTTATAAAACAAGGAGTGTACCTGTAGAAATGAAAATCATAATTTTAGGCTGCGGTAAAGTTGGTTTTGCACTTGCCGAGCAGCTTGACCGGGAGGGGCATGAAATTACATTAATTGATCATAAATCCTCTGCTATTCATAATATTACTCAAACACTTGATGTTATGGGTGTCGTAGGAAATGGTGCGAGTTATAACATTCTCATGTCTGCCGGAATTGAAGAGGCAGATTTGCTGATATCCGTTACCGGCTCTGATGAATTAAACCTGCTTTGCTGCATTATTGCCAAGAAAGCCGGTAATTGTCATACCATCGCAAGAGTACGTAATCCTGAATATCATAGTGAAATAGATTTTATTAAAGAAGAAATGGGGCTTTCTTTGATTATAAATCCAGAGTTGGAAACAGCGATGGATATCGCACGTTTAATCAGACTGCCCTCCGCAATTGATATTGATGTTTTTGCAAAAGGTAAGGTAGAGTTACTTCAGCTAAAACTCCCCGAGGCCTCTATACTTCATGATATGCAAATTAAAGATATTCCGGTTAAACTTCACTGCAATGTACTGGTTTGTGCAGTGCTTCGTAATGATCAGGTATTTATTCCTTCGGGTAATTTCATACTGCAGTCTAATGATAAGATTTCTATTGTAGCTACTTCAAAAAATGCAATCGATTTCTTTCATAAAATAGGCATTACAACTTCTTCAACAAAAAATGTGATGCTGATTGGCGGTGGTAATATCTCCGTCTACCTGGCAAAAAAACTAATTGAAGTAGGTATTCATATAAAAATTATAGAACAAGTGCTAGAACGATGTGAACAACTTAGTGAAATGCTGCCGGAAGCCTTAATTATACATGCGAATGCTTCTGATCATAATGTTTTACTGGAAGAAGGCATTGAACATATGGATGCCTTTATCTCCCTTACTAATTTGGATGAAGAAAATATTCTGTTATCCTTATATGCACAGAAAAATTCGAAAGCCAGAGTATTTACAAAAATAACACGTCTGACCTTTGATGAGGTTATTGAAGATATGTCTCTGGGTGTGATTATTAAACCTAAACTTATTACCGCAGATCGTATCGTTCAGTATATTCGTACCATGCAAAATCCAAAAGGAAGTAATGTAGAAACCCTGTATAAAATAATTGATAACAAGGCAGAAGCACTGGAATTTCGTGTGAAAAGCAACTCAAAGCTGGTGGGTATCCCGCTCTCAAAGCTTGAACTGAAGGAAAATATATTACTTAGTTGTGTTAACCGAAAAAATAAGATCATTATTCCCAACGGACAGCTATCCCTTCAAATCGGAGATACTGTTATTGTTGTAACAACGATTACCGGACTGGATGATTTAAACGATATATTAAAATAGAAAAGGTGCCTAAGATGAATAAATCTATTATTCTCCATATTATAGGATGGATTTTAACAGTTGAAGCAGGATTATTAGCCTTCCCTATTATTATTGCTGTCCTTTTTCACGAAAAAAGCGGGGTTGCATTCTTAATTACGCTAATCCTATGCCTGATTATCGGTCTTCCTTTATTACTTCATAAACCTAAAAGTAAATTATTTTTTTCAAAAGAAGGTATCATAAGCGTAGCCTTAGGTTGGATTGTATTAAGTATTACCGGTGCATTACCTTTTTATCTCAGTGGTGAAATACCAAGTTATATAGATGCATTATTTGAAGTTATTTCCGGTTTTACAACTACCGGATCCAGTATTTTAAGTGATGTTGAGGCACTCTCTCATAGCATGCTGTTCTGGAGAAGCTTTACACATTGGATCGGCGGCATGGGCATTCTGGTGTTCATTCTCGCTATTCTTCCGATGAGCGGAGGTGAAAGGATGCATATTCTTCGTGCCGAGAGTCCCGGACCATCCATTGAAAAACTTGTTCCGAAAATGAGACATTCCGCCATCATTTTATATGCTCTGTACATTGGAATGACCTTATTGCAGATTTTTCTGCATTTAGTTGGAAAAATGCCCTTATTTGATGCAGTAACAATTACCTTCGGTACTGCAGGAACAGGTGGTTTTGCAATTAAAAATACAAGTATTGCTTCCTATTCCATCTATAATCAGAATGTTATTACCGTCTTCATGCTTTTATTTGGTGTAAATTTCAATATATATTACTTAATTTTATTTCGCAAAATTAAAATGGTTTTCAAGAGCGAAGAGTTACGATACTATTTTCTAATTGTATTAACGGCCATTGTTTTGATCTCATTTAATATTGGCGGTATAAAGAACTTTCTTCCCTCTATTCAAGTCGCCGCTTTCCAGGTTGCCTCCGTCATTACAACAACGGGTTATGCTACTGTAGATTTTAATGCCTGGCCAACCTTTTCCAAAGCAATCCTTGTTTTTATCATGTTTATAGGTGCCTGTGCCGGTTCTACAGGTGGAGGCATGAAAGTATCCCGTATCGTAATATTATTTAAAGCATTAAGAAAGGAGATGTCCTACCTTCTTCATAGGCGCAGCATTAAAGTACTGACATTTGACGGTGTTAAAATCGAGCATGAAACTCTGCGTTCCATTAATATGTTTTTTATTTGCTATATATTTATGTTTACTATTTCCGTGATACTGGTTTCTCTGGACAATTTTGATTTTACCACAAGCTTCACGGCCATAGCTGCTACCATAAATAATGTGGGACCTGGTCTTGGAGTTGTCGGTCCAGTGGGGAACTTTGGTTCTTTTTCCAACTTATCAAAAATTGTAATGATGATCGATATGCTTGCCGGAAGGCTTGAAATATTTCCCTTGATCTTATTATTCATGCCAAGTACCTGGAAAAAATAAAGCTGCAAAATATTATCTGTATGTATTCGTTCTGCAGGGGTAACTTGTACACCTCCAGTGGTTTTATTTCCTATAATCAGTTTTCTATGAAATAAAGCCACTGAAATTCGGTATTTGAGAGCAGTTTGATGATGAATAGGCAATGTAGAACTTAACATTCACTCTTTCATATTATTGTCTTTCTTAGAATACAATTCGATTTCTTCCTAATTCCTTTGCTTTATAAAGATTTACATCCGCTATATTATATAGACGATTGAAATCATTAAAATTACCATAAGCAATCCCCAAACTGATAGTCACTTTTATTACCAGATTCTGATAAGAGAATTGTTTCATCTCAATACTCCTTCGAAGCTCCTCTGCCATCTTGCACACTTGCTCTTCCTCATTCAGAATACAAAATAATGCGAACTCCTCTCCGCCCATTCTGCCAAACAATATATCTTCGGGCAGCTGCGCACTGACAAATCTGCAAAACTCTATTAGAATAGTATCTCCTGCGGCATGCCCATATTGATCATTAATTTGTTTAAAATAATCCATATCAAGAAAAAGCATGCATACTTTTTGCTGATGCTCTTTTAAAATCACTTCCACCCTGCTAATAAATGCCCTTCGATTATATATTCCGGTAAGTCCATCAATTTCTGCCATACGAATTAACTGGTCCTGATTTTTTCTCTGCTGCGTAATATCTTTTATTGTAGTAAAGCTTCCAATTATTTTTTGAAGCTTGTTCTTTACTTCATAGCTTTCACAAAAAAAATACCTATGCTCATTTCCTTGATTACTTGTAAGCTCTAAGTTACACGTTCGTCCATTTTGCAAGGTATCATACCATTCAGGATAACTATTTTTCAATAAATAATCTAAAAGAGGTATCTCAACCGCTTTATTTTCTGTTCCTTTAGCCTGTTTGAATATCTGTAATGCAGCGGGATTTGCATCAATAATCTTCCCCTCTGCCGTTAGGATAATAATTCCGTCATTCATAATATTAATTGCTTCATTCCGGGCTATCGGGGTAACCATAACCAGATCATATCTAGCAACTCCTAGTAACATAAAGAATTCGCCAAATACAAAAATTCCCGAAATAGGAATGGAGATCCCAAACAAACCATTCGTCGATACTTTAATAAAAGAGTATGCTACAATAACAAGCATACCAAGGATTACACATAATACCTGCTTTCTCATATTCTTAACCGATAAAAAGACAAATACAAACATCAGGATAAATGAAATCACCATGTAAACAAAATTAAAGGAAATAAGAAGCTGATCCCAAATACTTGTAACAACGATAAGAGAATCATTCTTTATATAAATCGCATTCCGCGCAAGATGGTGCCACTGATCTGTGAAAATAAAAAGAATGCTGCAGGTTTGAATGAAATATACGAATCTTGCGATTATTTTCCGATATTGATGTAGAATTCCGGAATAGGCAATTGAAAACATTAGCACCGCTGCAGGCGTATAAAAGGTACCAATCTGGGTGATATTTCTCCAGACCGTTTTCATTGCTAAGGTGCTGACTCCCTCTTCTATAAATGAGCCAATTGCCCATTCCAGCATAAATAAGGATAAGACAAGTAATTCCCGGCTTCCCGTAACCCCCTTTTTATGACGGATAATAAGTATAAAACCGCAAATCGTCAGTATAGAAAGGCTGTTAATAAGTACTTCTGCAAATATCATAGTTAATATTCTCCCATCAGTTGCCAAATCAAATAAACCTTATTTTGAAACCATAGAATCCTGATTTATTTTGTTTTAGCTATATGAATATTATATTCATCCTGCCAGAATTATTCAATATATGAATATAATCCATTTAGAATATTAAGAAGAATATGTTTGTAATCCGGTCGGTCAGATTTTGGTATATTAGATTCATCACATCAATTTAAAACTTTCTGCTTGACTTTTAATTCTTCCCATGTTATGCTTATCAAGTATTTTAAATAAGAATTGATTTCACATATTTTCGTAGATCATTTTTGATTTACTAAGATATGTGTTTTTTATTGGAGTATAATAAATTTAAGGAGGTATCTTTCATGAATAAAGGTACTGTAAAGTGGTTTAACGCACAAAAGGGATTTGGTTTTATTTCTGATGAGCAGGGTAATGACGTATTCGTACATTATTCCGGACTTGCTATGGAAGGATTTAAATCCATTGATGAAGGTCAGGCTGTAACGTTTGACGTAACAAAAGGTGCTCGTGGAATGCAAGCAGTCAATGTTAATCTTGCTTAAATAGCAATGTGTAAAAAGATCACCTTCGGGTGATTTTTTTTGTCTAATATTCGTTATAAACTTCAAAAAATGATATTCTATATCAGCATACGTACCCGGAAGGTACCATCTGCAATCTGGTAAAGCAGTTCGGCATCATTTCTCTGGGCAAAGGCCAGAACACTTTTCGTACCGACACCGTGACCGCTTTCTTTTGCAAATGGGTATCCATTTTCATCCAGAAGTACAGAAGCATCACAGGTATTGCTGATTTCCAGAATGAGATTACCTGCATGACGGCAGGTGAATCGGATGCTTCGTGACCGGTCTTTTCCCAGTGTCTCACAAGCCTTAACCGCGTTCTCTAGCAGATTAGAGATCACAATAGCAAGTTCCAGGGAATTTACCGGCAATGAATACGGAATATCCAAGTTAATTTCGGTTGTGATATCCTTCTCTTGCGCTAATCCCGCATAATAGCATACAGCCGCATTAATAGCAGTGTTCTCACAGTAGTTTCTGATACGAGACGGCTGCGTAACGGACTGCTGTCTTAAGAATGCAATGGCCTCCTCCGTTTTTTCACTCTCCAGCAACTCCAAAATTGTATTGTTAAAATGGCGGCGGTCATGCTCCGCAATGCGACTTTGCTGCTGGGCTTTGTCCAGCAAACTGATCCGATTTTCCATAGTGGTAACAGATAAGTGCAGCAGCTCCTGATTGCTTTGCATCCGCAGATTTTCCTCCCTTAGGTCATACTCTCGGGAAATGGTCTTGAGGAAATAAAAAATGGACACATAAGCTGCTACTGAGATGATAACGAGAAGATGAATTGGAATTGCTTGCTCGGTAAGTGTCCGGACAATATCCTCACCTGCCGTAAAATAATAAGCAAAAGAGGCAAAAATAGCTGCTGCCACACAAAAAAAGACATTCCAATGCGTTACCATCTGGCGATACAGCGGGCGTATATACCGATGCAGCATAAAAATAATACCGGAATACAGAATGAACCTTATGAGTGTATTGGTATACAACGGATATGGCATATTCTTAGATATTGTAAAGCTGAGTACCACAACACACATAATAATGATTTCCAAGGTGAGGAAAATAAACATCCATTGCATAAAACTGTCCCGGAACAGAGGACGAATTGCAAAGCATATAACCCCGAATAAAATCAAATCCAGTCTTGCAAGCAGCGTCAGATCCCCTCTGACATAACAATACACAGCAGTGAATAAATTAACTGCTATAATTCCCATTATCGTGAGACCGTTAACTCGTTTCCCAAACTTAGGCTGCAGCATTGAGAACATCAGAAGCACTTCCATAATCAGAGACACCAAAGCACGCAGAAAATCCGGAAACAATTCTACCATTCGCAGACCTCCTCTGCAAACAGATAATCCATATAGGTATCCCTCACTTTAAAAGTACTTGAGGCAATGTATTCTTTTGTATATTCTGCGATTGCTATAAGCTGGTCTGTAAGATCATTACAAATTGCTATGCGGATCATCGTTATACCTCCTCCGGGGTCAACCACCCGTCGTTAACTTTCAATACCGTCTCCCTTAAAAATAATATAACTTAATTATAAGTAAAAAAGCAAAAATTGCAATCATTACGTCAACTTATGTTAATATAAGGTATTGTACACAGACTATGCAAATTTTAAATGTTCTGCATAATTGTAGATATTTCAAAAAGAAAAATCTACATCTGTTAACTTAAATTTTGCACTAAGACAAAACTTATTGTTTAATGCAACTATTCTAATTCGGTTAACACAAAACAGCCAACAACGACAAAAAGATAGCTAGTAAATCTCGGTAATCCTTGATTTTACTAGCTATTTTACAGGGGCAGTAGGATTTGAACCCACGACCTGCGGTTTTGGAGACCGTTATTCTACCAGCTGAACTATACCCCTAAAATATTTTGTTTCGACATTTAGTACTTTTCTATATTACATTAAATTGTTGTAATTGTCAAGAATATTTCAGGTTATTATATTATTTTTTTACTTTGAGGTATAACAAAAGGTTTTGGGCATTCGTATTATACTATTCTTACGAATGCCCAAGCATTCAGAAACACTAAAGCTCTCTCTCTATCATTTTGACAAACGCCTCTACGATTACCGGATCAAAACGTTTTCCTGCCTCTGAATGAAGATCCTTCACTATTTCCGCCTTCGATTTCTTGTTGCGGCCTTTCCCTGCACGGGCTTCCTCATAGCTTTCCACTAATGCTAGAATTCTTGCAATTAAGGGTATTTCCAGTCCTTTTAACGCCTTGGGGTATCCGCTTCCATCCCAGTTCTCATGATGACCATAGATTCCGTCTGCAAGATCCAGCGTATCGTCAAATATCTTTAGGATTCTATAACCAATAACAGGATGCTGCTGTAATTTCCTTTCTTCTTCCTCGCTTAGCTCCTCTTTATGAATGATATCTTCTTCAAGTGCAATTTTACCAATATCATGCAGAAAACCTGCATCCTTTAATCTTTTTATATCCGGTTCGGAAAGTCCCAGCTCCACGCCCATCTTTTCACAAAGATATGCAACGTTTTCAGAGTGTTCTTTTTCCATGGGATGCTTCAGCTGGAGGGTAGTAATGATTGTTTTTATGGTATCTGCACCAAATAGCTTTCTAGATAACAATTTTTCTTTATACATTTCACTTTCTGCATTTCCCATAACCTTCTCGATTTCCTGTTTCATATCTGTCTTTGTATCAAACCCAAGCGCCATGTTACATTTAACAGCTTGAATTTTTTCTTTATCCAGTTCGGATTTTATTTCTTCAACAATCCTTTTCGCCTCTTCTGCAGCAGTATTTGGCAGTAAAACGATAAATTCATCCCCGCCTACCCTAGCTACAATATCCTTTTCACGGCATACCTTCGCCAATACCCCTGCGGACTTTCTGATCAGCATATCACCCGCGGCATGCCCAAATACATCATTTACCAGTTTGAGTCCGTTTAGATCGGTAAACAATATAGAAATGGGTAAATAGCGCTCGGCATCCATAGACTTCAATTCATCTTCAAATCTGCGACGGTTAATTAATCCTGTTAAAAAGTCATGAGAGCTCAAATAATTTATTTGTTCCTCATCTTTTTTCCGTAAGGTTATATCCAAAAAGGTTATAACCGCTCCTATAATTTTCCCGTCCTTATATTGTGGCGTGGAATGATATTCGGCAACAAAGCAAGAGGAATCTTTTCGTCTGAAGGATTTATTCGTTGCAGTTATTTTTTCACCGGCTCGAATTGATTGTATTAGGTTGTTGTCCTCCTTATCCATAAGCTCTTTATTATCTTCCATTTGGTACAGAAACGTCGCCAGATTCTTTCCTAGCAGCTCCGTTTGTTCCTGATAGCCCAGAAGTTGAAGGCAACTGTTATTACAAAAGGTACAATTTCCATATATATCAATTCCAAAAATACCTTCTGCTGTAGAATCAAGAATTAAGTATAGATTTTCCTTTGTTTTATTTAATGCCTCATTTGCATTTTCCAGTTCTGCAGTACGTTCCCGAACTTTTCTCTCAAGGTCTTGCACAAAATCACTCATCTTTTCAGCCATATTATCAAAGGATTTCGCTACGGTTCCGATTTCATCTCTCCTGGTGATCCCCACTCTTTGTGATAAGTCACCGGAAGAAATTCTCTCTGCTGCTTCCATCAGCTTATTCATAGGTTTATACATTCTGTTGATCAATATATAATATAGAAATGCTGATATTATAATCGCTATACATACAACAAGAGCAGATATCTGAATATTATATTGTATATCTTCCCGCAATTTCCGGTTTGATACAGAAGTCACAACAATCCATTCCACTCCTTCTTTTTTGCATTCGGTAATATTGATATAAGAATTTTCATTTCTTTTTTTAATCGTGATCTCGGTATCTCCCTTGTTGCTATATTGGCGGTAAGCCTCCTGCAGTGATTTGTTTTTTAAATCAAAAAAAGTATAACGCTTGACTGAACCATCATCCTGCATGGTAAAATTCTCCATTCCTAATGAATTCGATATCAAAAAGCCTGAAGACTTCTCAAAGATAAGAGCATAATCACTCTTTTCTTTGACTGTTTCTTTTAAAAAGTCGTCCATTTTGGAGATAATAATATGAGTTCCCAATACTCCCTGTAACTGATCACTGGCATTGTAGATTGGCCAGGCAAATGATATGGTCAAATCATTCATGACAAAATGCTTATAAACCGGTGAAAATATTGGTTTTCCCATCCTCTTGGCCGCCTTATACCAATCCCTGGTACGTGCATCAAACTTATCTGTTTTAAAAATATAGGGACCTGCTGTGAGATCCTTATTTACCCAATAATACCAGGATTCACCGTTAGTATGTGTATTATTTTTTACTATTTCTATCTCACCGTCTTTGTTGATACGTGCTCCATAATATTCTCCGGTTTCCAGTCCATACGTAAAACTATATATTTCATTTTGATAAGTCTGAAGAACGCCTGCAAAGAATTTGTCACGTTCTTTCTCATCTGAAATGTTAACGATTCCATTTGCTATCAGCTTTTGATTGCTTTCGTTAATACTTTCTGGAATCTGAAGCATTGTATTGATCTGATCATTTATTTTCTGATTCATATCCTCAGAGATTGCCTGCAAGGTATCCTGTATTGACAAAGTCCAATTTCGAAATACCATGGATCCCACAAAAAGAATAACCGCAGTCAGAGAAGCGACAAAAACTATGATTGTACTGTTTCGAATGGAAATACTTTTTTTATTATGCAATACCTTCCTATTTTTATTATGCATTCTCATTTTTGTAATCACTCCTGCCTTTATTCTGCAATTTCTTTTTGAAGTATATTCATGGCACCATCCGGCAGAAGTGGCCTACCATACAGATATCCCTGTATAAAGTCACAATCATGCCCTGCCAGATAATACTTCTGTTCCTCATATTCCACTCCCTCTGCAATCACATATTGTCCAAGCTTATGCGCCATTGAGATAATATCGCCTGTAATTTCAGCTTCCTTATTATCATTAAGTAATTTGTCTATAAAATATTTATCAATTTTCATATAATCAATATTTAATTCTCTTTCCCTTGCCAGAGAAGAGTGTCCTGTTCCGAAATCATCAAGTGCAATTTTTATACCCATGTTCTTCAATTCATAAAATACAGTATTTATTTTGTTATAATGATCAGAAAAAACTGTTTCTGTCAGTTCTATCTTAATATTAAAAGGGTTTACCTGCTCCTGCTCTAATAAACCTTTTAATACCTCTATAAAATCTTCTTTCAGCAGTTGAAGTACGGATATGTTAATTGATATTGACACGTCCTGATAGCCACTCTTCGTTATATGATGAAGGAAGCGAAAAGCCTGTCTCATAATTTTCATACCAAGAGGTATTATAAGTCCCGTTTCTTCAGCAATACTTATAAATTCAATCGGTGATACCTGTCCCAATGTATTACTGTTTAGTCTGGCCAAAGCTTCAAATGCATATACTTTGTTCGTTTTTACTTCTACGATAGGCTGGTAAACCAAATATAAATTTGCAGCATCCGGATCTGTAATCGCATTTCTTATTTCTCTCTTAATAATTTCAATACGATCTATCTTATCTTCCATCTTCTTTGTGAAATAGCAGTAACCGGTTTCATCATTTTTACTGACTTCATCCACTGCAATTGATACCAATTTCAAAATATAATTAATATCTTTCTTATAATTATCCAATTCCAATATACCGATATTACTCTGAACATCATGGGGTGAATGAAGGGATTTGATCAGTTTGATCATCTTCTCGCTAAGTTCCTCCAATTCTGTTTGTGAATGATAATTCTTTACTAAAAATACGAATCGGTCAATTGCTATATGAAAAAGCTCACAGTTTGACGTAGTCAGTGTATTTAGCTTCTCTCCTATTCCTTTAATCAAATTTTCTCCACCATCATATCCATAGGCTATATTAATTGCCCTGAAATTGCGTATGTTCAGCATCAATATTGCTCTCTTACTAAGTCCGTTATCTTCATTTTCTCTCTTCATCCTGTTTTCAAAATACCTTCGATTATAGATTCCAGAGTGCATATCATGTTCACTAATATATTTCAATTTGATTTCCTGTTCTTTTCTCTCCGTAATGTCAATTACAAGTCCCTCCAATGCTATTACAGTGTCATTTTCTCCATATATAGCCTGCCCCTGTTCATAAACCCATTTTATCTGGCCGGAGGCTGTTTTAATCTGATATTCTTCCTTCAATTTAATTTTTTCTGCTATAACAGCCTGCCATTTGTTCCAAATATAATTCTGGTAGGTTGGCTGGATCAAATCATTGAAAGAAATTTGGCTGTTATTGATCAGACTCTCCGGGTAATATCCTGTTAATTCAAAGCAACCGGAAGAAACATACTGCATTGTCCAATCCCTATCAACCTTGCATCTGTAAGCAAGTCCCTGCAGATTGTCAAAATACACCTCTTTGCTGCGTTCATTTTCTTTTAATGCAAACTCAATTTCCTTTATTTTTATATTTTCTTTTAATTCTGCTTCAGCTGCAGTATTATTTTTCTCTTTTCTATGCAGCTCTTTATTGAAACGATAGAGGATGACCATAATAATTTCTAAAAAGAGCAGACAAATCAATTGAAAACACGACATTACTATTCTCACATATTTCATAGAATGTAAGAATTGTTCGATTACTACAATAACGGTTATGATAGGAATGATACCTATCGAAACAAGAATAAGGGGATTAATTATATTATCTGCTTTTTGATACTTCTGTTTTTTTGCTAATCTCATCATATTAAATACTGTGCCCCTTTCATTTATCTGTCGTTTATTCAAAAAACATATAGTTGTGTTACGATCTTTTCCAATTCTTTTATTCCAATTTACCTTAAATTATCTATTTTCATTATATCAATCTTCCGTATATTTTGACAATATATTTAAATATCTGACACAAAATAAATTGACTGGTCGTATGCACAGCAATGGATTAGACTAGTCTGTGAGCAGTAACACTTATAGGCTGGTGTACAGGTATAAAAAAAACACCTGTACAAAACAGCCACTAATCTTATGATTAATAAGCCTATTACGTGCAAGTGTTAACCTATGTGTAATACCCGAATACTATTATGAATTTTCAGTCATAGACAATTCTGTACTGGCTACGATACTGTTTATACTCTCACTAATATATGAAAGTGATTTTTTGAGATTATCACCGATTTCCTTCTGAATAGCTGCTTCACCTTCGATTTTATGGGAAATATCACTTATACTTGAAGATGCCTCCGATATATTATGAAATACACTGTGTATTTCTTTCAGTACAACAGCCATTTTTTTCTTTTTCTCAGGACTCGGATTATCCATCAGTGATTGACAGCATTCCATCAGTAATTCCACCAAAGCACTTCCTTCCTTCGATAACTTCAGTACTTTGTCCGATACATTTAACGAATCAAATGCATCCCTTTCAACAAAAAGCTGGGAATTCTCCCACAGAACCATCTTATCCGTAATGTCTGTCATATATTCTTGCGTTGTTGCAAGAAGAATTAAGCAATCATTCGTAGTCTTCATCCTATGTATCCCCCTTAAAGTAGTCTGCCTTCTGCTTATTAATGGGGAAAAGTCAAATTATGCTATCTATTTTACCAATCTTTTATGTATACCCCAATAAACTAACCTTTCCTGAGCATTCCCATAACTTCCTGTATATTTTTTACTCCTATTAGTTTGATACCCGCAGCTTTGATATGCTCTTTATTTGCCTGTGGCAGGATACATACCTCAAATCCCATTTTTGAGGCCTCTGTCACTCTCTGCTCCGCCATATTCACAGCCCTGACTTCACCGGTTAGTCCTACTTCACCGAATAAAACCGTCTTATTGTCTAAAGCAATATTCTTATAGCTGGAAATAATGGCTGTTATAACAGCCAGATCAAGTGCCGGTTCTGTTATTCTCATTCCTCCTGCAACATTCACATACGCATCACAGTCAGAAAGCTGGATTCCTGCCCTTTTCTCGAGAACAGCCATAAGCAGGTTCACTCTGTTATAATCGGTTCCCGCAGCAGTTCTTCTTGGCATGTTGAAATTAGTACGGCTAACCAATGCTTGAAGCTCAATGAGTATTGGTCTGGTTCCTTCAATAGACGCTGCTACTACGGAACCTGGTTCGCCTTCCGGTCTGCCCTTTAGCATAAATTCCGAAGGATTTTTCACTTCCGCAAGACCTGAACCACGCATTTCAAATACACCGATCTCATTTGTTGAACCAAAACGGTTTTTTACTGCACGCAGTACACGGTACGAAGCATAGTTATCGCCTTCAAAATATAGCACCGTATCTACCATATGTTCTAAAACTCTGGGACCGGCTACAACACCTTCCTTCGTTACATGTCCAATGATAAAGATCGTAATTCCGGAGCCCTTTGCAATCTGCATCAGGGTAGCTGTTGCTTCCCTGACCTGGCTGACACTGCCGGGCGCCGCGCCGACTTCTTCTTTATACATCGTCTGAATTGAGTCAATTACAACAATATCCGGATTATGTTTCGCGATCGTTTCTCCAATCAGATCCAAATTAGTCTCACACAGAAGAAGAAGCTCGCCACGGAATACACCAAGCCTCTCCGCTCTCATTTTAATCTGACTAAGTGATTCCTCACCTGAGATATAGAGTATCTTTTTGGATGCAGCTATAATCTCACGGCACATCTGTAAGAGAAGTGTTGATTTACCAATCCCCGGATCACCACCAACAAGCACCAGGCTGCCCTTAACAATTCCGCCGCCCAAAACACGGTCAAGCTCTTCCATACCCGAAGAAAGCCTAAGTTGTGTCTCTGTTACGATATCGGACAAAAGCTCCGGTTCACTTAAGGACCTATGCTGAGCCGTTTTCGTGGGTTTTAAAAAAACCGGTTCTTCTGTAAATGAATTCCATTCCTTACAGCCCGGACATTGACCTACCCATTTTGCCGATTCGAATCCACATACTTTACAGAAAAACACGGTTTTATTTTTGGCCATATTAAAGTTTAACCACCTTTATTATATCCATGATATCTTCACCTAAATCCAGACTTAGTACAAGCTTTCCGCCTAAATTTGTTTTCATTTTACCCAAATTTATATCGTTCTTTAATATTTCATATTCTTTTTCCGCTTCCAATTCCAGAGTGATCTGGGCTGCATCCTTACCGGTTACTTCAAAGCTTAAGCAGTTTCCTTTAGTTTCAAAATGAAATACGGCAGTACCGGGCACCGATTCATAGACAAACATTCCGTTTTTCTCCAGCTTAGTAATTTCCTGAAAGGTTTTAACTTTATATAAATCCCCCTGATGTTCAAAATCCGAAACCTTTGATTTTGCATTTAGCATATAATTACCAAAGCTGATTGTGCCATCGCTTTCCTTGCGTATTAACTCTTCTACAACTGCCATTGCATGACCCTCCTAATTGTATTTATATCAAATTGTAACAATTGCTTTGCGCGCCATAAGCCCTATTCACAAAAGTGCTTTCCGGCTTATGACACCCAAATTAATTAACTAATAATATTTTATGAAATACTTGTTTACATTATAAACGATATATCGGGCAATTTCTACTAAATTATTTATTTTTTAACCTGAACTACCATTTCATTATCAAGATATTCAATTCGAACAGTATCTCCCTCTTTGATATCTCCCGCCAGAATAGCTTCTGCCAGTTTATCCTCTATATTCGTCTGAATTGCACGTCTAAGCGGTCTTGCACCATATTTTGCATCAAAACCGACTTCCGCAATATGGGCGACCACCTCATCACTTGTCTCAAGTGCTATATTGATCTGAGTCTTGCTTCTCTTGGCGATCGTTGCAATCATAATAACAACAATACTGTTTATATCTTCCTTCGTCAAGGAATGGAATACGATAATTTCATCAATACGGTTAATGAACTCCGGCTTAAATATCTTCTTAACCTCATCCATAACGCCTTCCTTCATTCTCTTGTAATCTTCCTTCTCATCTACTACGGAAGCAAAACCAAGACGCTTTGGAGCAATGATATTCTGTGCTCCGGCATTCGAAGTCATGATAATAATGGTATTCTTAAAGCTTACCTTTCTTCCCTGGGCATCCGTAATGTGTCCGTCATCCAATACCTGCAGCAGGATATTGAAGACATCCGGATGTGCCTTTTCAATTTCATCAAAAAGAATAACGGAATAAGGGTTCTGCCTAACCTTTTCACTAAGCTGTCCGCCTTCATCGTATCCTACATATCCCGGAGGTGACCCGATCAGCTTACTAACACTGTGCTTCTCCATATATTCAGACATATCAACACGAATAATGGAATTCTCACTTCCAAACATAGCCTCCGCCAGAGCCTTCGAGAGCTCTGTCTTACCAACACCGGTTGGTCCAAGGAAGAGGAAGGAACCGATCGGACGATTTGGATCCTTTAAGCCAACTCTGCCGCGTCGTATCGCTTTTGCTACGGCACCGACAGCTTCTTCCTGGCCGACTACCCGCTTATGAAGAATGGATTCTAAATTTTGCAGACGTTCTGTCTCTTCCTCAGCAAGCTTCTTCACCGGTATTTTCGTCCAGCTGGATACAATCTCGGCAATTTCATTGTCACTGACCACTAACTGTTTCTCAAGCTTTTGCTTTTCATCCACTAATTTTTGCCGTTCGAGCTCTTCTCCCATTTCTTCCTGCTGCTTTTTAATCTCACCGGCTCTTTCGTATGCTTCGGCTTTAATTGCTTTTTCCTTCTCCTCCTCGAGCCGTTTAATCTCCTGTTCCAAGTCCTTAATCTGCGGGGAAGAGGTATAAGTGCTAAGCCGTACCTTGGAAGCAGCTTCATCCATTAAATCGATTGCTTTATCCGGTAAATACCTGTCATTAATGTAACGGTTCGATAACTTTACTGCAGCTTCCAAAGCAGCATCCGTAATTCTGACCTGATGATGTGCCTCATATTTATCACGTAAGCCAAACAGAATTTTTATGGCTTCCTCTTCGGAAGGTTCATCTACCACAACCGGCTGAAATCTTCTCTCCAGTGCAGCATCCTTCTCAATATATTTACGGTATTCTTCTCTAGTGGTCGCTCCAATAATCTGAAGTTCCCCGCGGGCCAGAGACGGCTTTAAGATATTAGAGGCGTCTATTGCACCCTCCGCTCCGCCAGCTCCGATAATCGTGTGAATTTCATCGATAAACAGCAGTACGTTACCATCACCAATTACCTCACTGATTACTTTTTTTATTCTTTCTTCAAATTCACCACGGTATTTTGAGCCTGCTACCATACCTGAGAGATCAAGAGTTACAACACGTTTCTCTTTGATCGTATCTGGAATATTACCCTCTATAATTTTTAAGGCAAGACCTTCGGCTACAGCTGTTTTACCGACACCTGGTTCACCTACCAGACAAGGGTTGTTTTTCGTTCTCCTGCTAAGTATCTGAACAACTCTCTGGATCTCACCTTCTCTGCCAATGACGGGGTCAAGTTTTCCCTCTCTGGCATATTCGGTTAAATCCCTGCTGTATTGGTCCAGCGTTGGAGTTGCGGAGGTCTTTCCTTTTGCCTTACCGCCTTTTCCCGCAGAATATTCCGTCTTTGCAGCACCAACGTCCACTCCTGAGGCCGTCAGTATATCGATATATACCTTTTGTATATTAACTCCCAGCGTGTTTAATAGTCTGACTGCAATACAATCCGATTCCTTAATCAGAGCTATGAGTATATGCTCGGTTCCCACTAAAGAAGCCTTCAGCTTTGCGGCTTCCTTGTAGCTTTGATCCAGAATACGTTTTGATCTTGGGGTAAAGCTACCTCCCTCCATCATTTCCACACCATTATTCGGAGCAATTAATTGATTCACAAGTTCCAGTACTTTATCAACGGTAACACCGTTCTCTTCCAGAATTCTGGACGCAACACCCTCCACTTCCATCAGACCAATCAGAAGGTGCTCTGTTCCGATGTAGTTATGAGAAAGGCGATATGCGACTTCTCTGGCCAAATTTATAGCATTCTTTGCATTTTCAGTAAATTTATCGTACATCTAATGTCCTCCATTCCATCCAAGAGTACTTTGTTTCATTCTCTGCTTTTTTATTCACTTATAATATCGGGTAATTCTTTCCTGATAAATTCAGCTCTTGACTGATCTCTGGTGATACTGCCGACATTCTTTCCGAGTGTCCACTGAAGGCTCCCGGGCTGTACTCCCATCATTAATTTATGAATATTAATTTCTCTGTCAAATTTGATTAACCCACAGTCTGCTCCAAATTTGATCTGCGAAAGCAGCGTCATAGCATCATCAGAAGATATTTGTTTCGCGTACTTTAATATTCCGTAAGAACGGAATACCTGATCCTCAATTTCATCCGCATTAACGGATAACATATATTCTCTCCGTTTTCTTTCCTGTTTTACTACCTGGAATACAATTCTTTTTAAATTCTCTATAATTTCACTCTCTGAATTGCCCATAGTCTTTTGATTAGAGATCTGATATATACTTCCAAGACTTTTAGTTCCTTCTCCGTAAATACCCCGAATGGTTACACCATATTTACCAACCTCTTCGATCAGTTTTTCAATCAGTCTGGCAGCACCTAAAGCCGGTAGAAACACCATACAGGAAGCACGCATACCTGTGCCGGCATTTGTCGGGCAGGCTGTCAGATAGCCATATTTCTCATCATAGGCAAAATGCAGCTTTTCATAAGCAATATCATCAATAATATCCGCCTGTTTATATGCATTTTCCAGATTAAGACCGCCTTCAATTGCCTGAATTCTGACATGATCCTCTTCGTTGATCATAATGCTTACCGTCTCATCCTCTGATAAGATCAGTCCGGTTACCTGCTCCTTCTCTGCTAAGAGTGGGCTGACTATATGACGTTCCACCATAGCAGTCCGGTCAATATCGCTTAGTGTACTGATATTGCAGGAATAAAATTGTCTTTTTCCCTGCTCTGTCAGGGAGGCGGTAATTCCTTTTACCTCATTTACCAGAGCAGCTGCTTCTTCATCTGTAATTTTTGAAGAAAAAGGATAGTTTTCCAGGTTTCTTGCAAGTCTTACCCTGCTTGAGATGACAACATCACCATCAGGAACCATCTGTTCGTACCATTTAAGCATTCTTCATCTCCTCCTTCTTCATCTGTTTTATCAAATCACGAAGTCTTGCAGCTTCCTCGAATTCCTCCTTCTCGATTGCTTCCTGTAATTTCAATGATAATTTTTCTACTTCTGTAAAATTTTTCATTACACGTTCCGGATCTGTGGTAACATACCCCTTGGGCCGCTTTCCGGTATGAATATCAGCACCCTGTATTCCTTTGAAGGTCTTGCCCAGTTGGTTGCTAAAACTCTTGTAGCAATCCGCACAACCAAATCTACCTTTCTGTATAAATTCATCGTAGGTGGTACCGCATTTTTCACAGCATAAGGACGGGGTGTCCGCTCCGGATTGTTTTTTATCTGCAGAGGTACAGCTTTCTAATAAGGTGGAAAGCAGGTCACCGAGTGTAAGCTCACTGTTCATAAGTGGTTTTTCCATCTGAAAGGATGTATAATCTGTAGCACATTCTTCACATAGATGCTGTTCCTTTTTTACTCCGTTAATAATCTCGGTATATAATATTTTCGCATCTCTCTTTTGACATCTGTCACATAGCATCGTGATTACCCCCTTTCGAATTCGCCAAAGATCTCATTTACGATCTCATGCGCCTCCTCGCAGCTGATATTTTTGCAAAAGGCTTTTGCTAATACTACTCGTAAATCGTCCCGCATTTCTTCCATGGCCTGCAGCTTATTGATATCAATCGCAACGACTGCACCTCTTCTCCTGTCGAGTTTTAAATAACCCTCCTGTTTTAATATTGCGTAAGCTTTATTAACGGTGTGCATATTAATCCCAATATTTTCTGCCAAATCTCTCACCGAAGGCAGGTTCTCTCCTTCGATCAGCTGGGAGGTAGCAATACCGTAAATAATCTGATTCCTAAGTTGAATATAGATAGCTTCATCACTGTTAAAATCAATTCGTAGATACATACGGATACTCCTCGTTAAAATACATGTTGATCTGATCGTATAAAAACTCTTTCAGATTTTGTTTTACGATACCTTTGCTAACGTTATACTTGTTATACCATTAGTATAACAGTCCATTGCAAATTGTCAAGTACTTTCATTTCTATGACTTTTTTATCAAATCATTCGTCCTTCTAATCGTTTTTCGCACTGTTCTTTCGCCTGAACAGCAGCAAGATTACAGTAAACAGCAATACTACACAAAGTACGCTAAGAACTGCTATTACACCTGTTCCATGCTTAATATCTTTGTTGTCCTTTGCATTATTGCCGCTTTGCTCTGCCGAAGCTGCATGATATCGCTGCAGGGTTTGCTCGCTCCTGTCATATTGATAGAAGCCTCGTTCCCCTGTGGTATTTTCCGCATAAATCAATACAAATTCACTATCCGGCTCATTATTTGGGGTATAAGCAGTAATTGAAACACCCGAAAGATCTATTAGCGTTTTCGTAAAACCTTCCGGTATCGAAGCCCCGCTATCCGTCTCAATCAGCTTATATTTTCCGTGTAATATAAAATTAACTTCCCCATTACCCTGCTGTATTTCACTGACTTCCTCTGTCGGCGCCGGTGACGGTGTTGTGGTAACAGGTTCTGTCACCGGATTGTCAGATGCTCCTTCACGTAAAACATTGATAATATATTCTATGACATCTCCTGATTCAGCTAATACTGTAATGATAATTTTATTTTCTCCTTCTTTCAGAGATTCATTACCTGAAATTGAAACAATTGCTTTATTATCCTCCGGTATAGCTGAGATAATCAATTTCTTGGTTTCACTGCCCACTTTCGCATTATAAACTAATTCTTTTTTATCAAAAGCTGGTGTAATATCCACCGGACTGGTAATCAACGATTTCAGATAAGCATTTACAGATGCTGTTTTTTTCGACTTTACCTTTATTGTTAAATCACTATTCGAGACAGGCTGAACCTTTCCTTCTTCGTCATATACAAGAACATCATCGCTAAAGGATAGCTTACAGACTCCTACCTTAAGTGCCTTAAATATCAATGCATATTTTCTGGAGGTAGTTTTTTCCGTAACATCGATATCTGAAATTTTCAGATATCCATTACCGCCCTTAATTACGGAGGCTCCTCCCGTATATTCCAGGACATTATCATCATACGTCAGATTAGCCTCAAAATCGCCAAAAGCAGTATCCGAATTGATTTTTATATAAACATATACCTTATCCCCTTCTGTAAACTCTGTCCCGTCCGCTGTCAACTCCACCTTAGCACTTGCTGCCAGGCAGGGTAGTGCGGGAATTAGAGCCATTGTAAGAATTAATAATAAAAATGCCCAACAATATTTTTGACGTCCTGTTCTCATTTTATCCTCCATCTGCCGTGCATACGGCGCATAAAACTTTCTTCAAATAGTAATATCCGGTCGACAGGTATTAACCCGCGACCGGTTTTCCATTCAGAAGTAATTCCGTAATATGGGATAAGCCTGCTTATTCCGGTTTTACAATAGTGATTGTATAATTAGCTGCGTCTTTATTTTGAGCGGTCACGGTAACAACAAATATGTTAGTGCCTGTATTTAACTGTTTTGTTCCTGTTCCGCTTACAGTTGCCAGAGTACTGACTGCTGCAGCTGAAATATCTACGGATGTTACACTTTTATCAACAATTATATCATAATTCTTAACCGTCTGACTGAAGGTTGGTGTAAGAAGTAAATCAGGTCCGCCCGACGATTTTACCGTAAGGCTCTTCATACGGTTATTCGGATTACTCATCTCTACCGGTGATGCAATAGCATTCTGAGGCATGTTGAGATAGACCGGGATAGAGAACACAATCGGTGTATTCGAGATATCTCCATAAGCACTCAAAACCTTTTTCGCCTCTGCAAATGGTGCTTCAACATTGGACATATATTGATGACTATAGGTTGTTGTAGGTGTCACATTAAATTTCTGCAGATAGATCGTATCCTGGCCTCTCTTAATGTAACTGCTGCCGATAAAGTAGGAACCGCCTACAATGGAACGATAAGGGCTTGTCCAGGGCAGCATATACGCTGTATTCAACGCTGCGTTTGTATCTCCGTTCTTTGCATATCTAAGTCCATTTGCAACCGCTCCACCGCCAGCGCTGTCATTTGCATGGATATTAAAGAAATTATAATATCCCTCATATCCGCTGTAGGTTCCGGAAGCACTGCCGCTAAACGTCATACTGTTCGTCAGAACCTCCTGTTTTACACGGGATGCAAGATGATAGGGGCTTACTCCGGAATATTGTGCTGCTTTCATAAAGGTCTCTGCATAGTTTGTCGATTGCATAACCCCGCTGTCATCCTGATAATTATAGTATGCAGTAGACATCGGTGTTCCCTTCAGAACCTTTTCGACCCCATCCTTATTTTGATACGCACTTTGATATTTCAGTAATTCAAACTGGAAAATACCACTCGTTGTAAGAAAATTACGCGGATCCATATAGTACTCTACGACTGCTTGCGACGCTGTTACCCAGGTGGTACCGTCATATACCGTAAATCTGTCTGTCTCCCAGTTATATGCGCCTGCTTGAAGAGATTTCCATCCAATTCCTCTATTGCTTGGAATCAAATTTTTTCCGGCCTTGCTTTCCGCTGCTATTACCGTACTCCAATCCAGTCCGGTATTATATGCTTTAAACACCCAACTTGGGTAAATACTATGTAGATTTCTCAGATATCCTTTATAGCTTTCCGGAAAACCCTCCTGTGTAAGCTGCGTCTCAAAATCAGCGCTGCTTATCTGAACGGGTGTTGGAGTTGCTGTCAGATTAATATTGGTATTAGTATTCGAATTTAGATAAGGAATATATATATTCACTGCCGGTGCATAGCCTGTTTTCTTTACACCATTTACATAAAAATCAAATTTATAATAAAGCGTACCATAGGTATTCACTGCCGATATTACCGTGACAGGCTGGGCACTTTGCAGAAAAACCGGCTGATAAAAATCATCCAGTAGATTTGCTACTGATCCATCTGTAATATTATATAAATAAAGAGTGTATGTATTGCAGACATATCCCGCAACGGGAGCACTAATCGTATCATAGGTTGTGACATTGCTAACCTCATAAATCCCAGAGGCTGATACGTTCGGCGTAAATACTGGCGTTGGTACAGGCGTAGGCGTTGGGGTCGGGGTCGGTATCGGTGTCGGAAACAGTACCGGTGTGATTGCCGGTGTCGGCGTTATGATAGGTACCGGTGTAGTTACCGGTTTTTTTGTTGGCTCCGGTGTTGGTGTATTTTTTATGGTCGGTTTTGGTATCGCTGTTGGCTTCGGAGTCGCCGTTGGTTTCACAGTTGGCGTCGGAGCTGCTGTCGGAGTAGCTACTGTTGTCATAAATGCAATCTGGGATGCAGCCGCATATCCGGTATATTTGCTGTTGCCCACTGTAAAAACAATCTTAAACCATTTCACGCCGGATACTGTTTTCTCAGCGTTAATAGTAACATTTGTTCCTTTTTTCAAGGCAATTGCTGTTTTACTTTTATCTTTTAGGTATGAGGCATTACTTCCCGCTTCCGTTCGTATTTTTAACCCGGATACACTCACCTTAGCTTTTACCGCACTGCTAAAATGCAACTTAATAAAATCGCTGGACACATATCCTTTTATCATTGTTCCATTCTGTTTCACTGTAATTCCATACCACCAGATACCCTCTGCCATGGTTTCGCAGATTACGGTAATTTTGTCGTCTTTTACCAATGCTGCAACTTTAGTATAATTCATTCCCGGTCCGCTTCTAACATTCAGCGTATCACCTGCCACTGTTGCCTTCAGCTCAACCTGCTTGATCATAGATGCCGTGCCTGCTGATTGCACCGTATCATTCGGTTTAGGAGTTATCTTGGGGGTAGGTGTTACATTCGGCTTTGGTGTTACCGTTGGCTTTGGTATTACCGTTGGCTTTGGTGTTACCGTTGGCTTTCGTGTCTGACCAGATTTTATGCCTGCTGATGTCTTAACATAATCCTTATGTACATATCCTTTTATTGTCTTTCCATTAAATTCCAGAGAAACATAGTAGAAGTCTCCGTCCTTATTCAATATACGAACAGTTTCACCCTTATTAAGGTAGGCATAGCTGCCGTCCACCGCTACTTTCTTTGAAGTGATTGAAGGTTTTTCTCTTACATTGAGCATATCTACCGTAACGGTACCGGTTTGTACTGCCAATACTTTTTTGGTATATCCGATATAAAAGTTAGGAATTATCAACGAAATAATCAAAAGATAAATCAGCCATTTATTATAATGACGTTTTTCCATAAATATCTCCATTCTGCCAAAAACTTCGAATTTTAGTAGCAAGATCTAAGTGACAAAAGTAACAAAAATAATTTACCGGATGAATATATATACACTCATATTCATCTATATTACCAGAATCAGGCTTTTAACACACGAATCGTGGTAAAACATAAAAAAATAAAGCAATTCTTCAGGGAAACTGTTAATTCAGGTAAAATCAACATATCCCTACAATTATTGCTTTATTTTACAAATTAAGTATGGCACTTCTATGGCATTTTAAAATTTATTTATCACTAAGCTTCATCAATTGCCTTACCTATATCATTTCTCATATATTTATTGTCAAAATCGATCCAGGCAGTGGCTTCATAAGCTTTTCTCCTGGCTTCCTTCAAGTTCCTGCCGGTGGCAGTAACACCCAGCACACGACCGCCATTTGTCACAATCTCATTCTCTATTTTCTTGGTACCGGCATGAAAGATAAAATAGTCATCCCTGTCCCGGAAGCTTTCAAGCCCCTGAATTGCAAAGCCCTTCTGATAGTGCTCCGGATAACCGTTAGAAGCAAGGATTACACAGACTGCAGCATTGTCCTCAAACTCCAGTACAGTCTCATTTAGCTTTCCATCAATACAAGCTTCAAACACCTCAACAATATCATTCTTCATCCGGGGAAGAACCACCTGTGTCTCAGGATCTCCAAAACGCGCATTATATTCCAATACCTTCGGACCTTCCGCTGTCAGCATAAGTCCGATAAATAATATACCGACAAAGTCCCTTCCTTCAGCCTTCATCGCATCCATAGTAGCCTGGTATATGTTCTTCCTGCAAAAATCATCAATTTCCTTCGTATAGAATGGACTAGGAGAAAAGGTACCCATACCTCCGGTATTTAACCCCTCATCATTATCCTTTGCCCGCTTATGGTCCTGCGCACTGGTCATCGGTACAATATGGGTACCATCGCAGAAAGCCAGTACAGATACTTCCCTTCCGGTCATGAATTCCTCAATTACCATACGGTCTCCTGCGGATCCAAACTGTTTATCCTCCATAATCTGTTTCACACCTGCTGCTGCTTCCTCATAGCTATTGCAAATCAAAACTCCCTTACCAAGGGCCAGTCCGTCAGCTTTTAATACAATCGGAAATTTACTGCTCGCTAAATATCCTAACGCATCCGCCGGACTTGTAAAGGTTTCATATGCTGCAGATGGAATATGGTATTTTTTCATCAAATCCTTGGAAAATGCTTTCGATCCTTCAATGATTGCGGCATTCTTTCTGGGTCCGAATACCCTCAGTCCTCTTTTCTCAAATTCATCGACAACACCGCCTACCAGCGGATCATCCGGTCCGACTACCGTAAGATTTATTTCTTCTTTTTCCGCAAAATCTGCAAGTCCTGCAAAATTGTTCACCTCAATAGCTACACATTCCGCACACAGAGCAATTCCTGCATTTCCGGGTGCGCAGTAAAGCTTATCCACCTTCGGACTCTGTGCTATCTTATATGCAATTGCGTGTTCTCTGCCGCCGCTTCCAATAATCAAAACCTTCATTCATCATACCTCCGTTATTCCGATTATTACTAACCGGTTTATTAAGATTAATAAAATGCTCCGGGCCTGCTGCTAATCCGGAAAAACAGCCGAAAAAACAGATAGCTAAATTACCTTGCATTAAGCTGTCTGTTTTTTCACTACTCATTTCAATATTTTTACATGGTTGTTTTCGACCTGTATTCTATTCTCTGATATTAATCTGACAGCTTCGGGTAAGATCTCCCACTCTGCCTGTTCCATTACTCTTCTCTGCAGAACTTCAGGTGTATCCGTATCTTCTATCAAAACTGCCTTTTGAAGAATAATCGGACCGGTATCCGTTCCTTCATCCACAAAGTGAACCGTTGCACCAGTTATCTTAACGCCTCGCTCCAATGCGGTTTCATGAACCTTTAAACCATACATTCCGTTTCCGCAAAAGGATGGGATAAGAGATGGATGAATATTAATGATGCGATACGGATAGGCCTTTACCACCTTATCAGGAATAATCATAAGACATCCGGCAAGAACAACAAGATCAACGCAATAGCTTCCTAACATATCCAAAAATGCTTCTGCAAACTGCTCAAAGCTGTCGAAATCCTTCCTGGATATCGTAGCAGCAGCAATTCCATGTTTTTTAGCCCTCTCTAATGCATATGCTTTTTGATTATTACTGATAACAACCTCTATTTTTACGCCGGGCAGCTTATTCTGATCTATCTGATCTATCAGAGCCTGAAGGTTAGTCCCTCCGCCTGATACCATGACAGCCAGCTTTAACATAAGCTTACTCCCTTCGTTCCAGTCACAGCCTCACCGATGATACAGGCTTTCTCTCCGGCTTCTTCGATCAGCTTCACCGCTTTGTCGGCATCCTGGCTATCCACACCAATCACCATACCAAGACCCATATTATAGGTATTATACATGATATGTTCCGCAATATCTCCGTCTTTGGAAAGCATCTTAAAGATCGGAGGAACATCATAACTGTTCTTCTTTACCATGGCGCAGATACCCTCCGGAAGCATTCTGGGAATATTTTCATAGAATCCGCCACCGGTGATATGGCTGCAGGCTTTCACCTTAACTCCGCCATTTTTCAGGGACTGCAGCGTCTTAACATATATTTTGGTAGGAGTAAGCAAAGTATCACCAAGTGTTGCACCCAGAGATTCATAGTAGGTATCAAGTGTTTCTCTCTGCATCCGGAATACTTTTCGTACCAGGGAGTAACCATTGCTGTGAATTCCCGAAGAAGCAATACCGATTAGTGTATCTCCTGCTTTAAGCTCTGCTCCTGTAATCAACTGCTTTTGATCGACGATTCCAACCGCAAAACCAGCCAGATCATACTCATCGACCGGATAAAATCCCGGCATTTCTGCGGTTTCACCACCAATTAATGCAGCCCCTGCCATCTTACAGCCATCTGCCACACCCTTTACTATTGTTGCAATTTTCTCCGGCTCATTCTTTCCGCAGGCTATATAATCAAGAAAAAACAACGGCTCTCCGCCGGCACATGCTATATCATTTACACACATAGCAACACAATCTATACCAATGGTATCATGCTTGTCCAAAAGAAATGCTATTTTAAGTTTAGTTCCTACACCATCCGTACCTGATACTAAGGTAGGCTGTTCCATATTTTTAAAGCTTTCTAAGGAAAATGCTCCTGAAAATCCACCGATATCAGTTAATACTTCCTTACGCATTGTTCCTTTGATATGTTCCTTCATCAGGTCAACTGCCTTATATCCGGCTTCAATATCTACTCCTGCCTTCTTATAGTCCATTCGATATACCTCCCAATCTGGATCTGACAGCTTATGCTGTAGCTTTCACTCTATTATGCTCTTTTGTTATTGTTCTGATAACTTTATGCTCACATTTTAGCATATTCCCTAATGTTTGTCGTTAATTTTCGTCAGATTATTTCTTATACAATTCATTAGTCATGCTAATATACGACATATCATCTATAAGCACTAATTATCGTTAAACTATTCAACCAATCCTTGCGAAGTATCATAATATTTATCATATGCGAAAAAGTTAAAGTAATTTTCTTCCTGACTTTGTATTCATCTTACTGCAGAAAATTATAACGCTTCTTCCCATATGTCATTAAAACAGTAAATAATAGAATGTCCAGAACAGCCGTCAAAAGAAAATAACAGAGATAAGCAGCCGTTATTGTAGGAAGTACCATTATAAATATAAAAAGTATAGCGACATACACCATAGATGAAAAGACAGTGACCATAGTGGCAGCACTATTCTTAATTACCACTGTTTCGGATGTCCAGGAGAAATTCGGCAAAAGAAGATTGATCAAAAGGCCATAAAATGCCGTAAATACAGTACAGGCAACGGTAAGCAAAAGAAGTAGCAGGATTTTCATAAAGCCCATTTTAAGAGCAATACCGATAATAATTACATCAATTACCGCAGGTGCCGCAATTGTCAGATTTAGTGCAATCTTAGACAGATATATCAGCTTTGGTGTTATTGGCAATGATTTCATGATCCAGAGATTTTTTCCTTCCAGCGATATGGAAACCATTGTGGTACAGGTCATTATCATACAGAAAGATATATAAAGCGGAGTCATGTTTATAATTGTATTAACAGTCTTGGTATCACCAATGGCTTTATAGGGATCTACGAAAATAAGCGCAACTGCTCCGAGTGTCAGCATTACAATACCAACACCGGTATTTACACAATATAATGCCGAGCCAAAAAAACGTTTTAGCTCTTTTCGATACAATGCCCGAAAAGGAGTGGATACCTTCAATCCTTCAAGCTTATAATTTGAATGATAATTGCCTGTCATAATAATTGTATTTATCTTTTGAAAGACTGCTTTTACTACCACGGCATACAGCAAAAAAGCAGCAGCGGAAATACTCAGGAAGGATAATAAAGCCAATATATTGTATTGTATTACTGCATCCGTGTACATTCCCGCCAGAGGATACATTACATTTATTCTAGCGGTTAATTCCTTGCTCATTTCAACGAGCGCCTGACCATTATTATTAATCCGGAATGAAAAGATCATAATAAGGATCAAAAACACTACCAAAAACAGGATATTGAATAAATTGCTGTGCTTAAATTTTGATGCCGCGTATGCAATAGCCACTCCTAGTAAAGATGCTATAACAATCGGAACCAGCGGAATAAAGAACATGGTTATCGTGCCAATCAGATAAAATAGGATCCCAGGTCTTACCAGGATACCATAAGCTATCATCATTGGTATTATCATGATTATAACAAATAGAAAATTCAAAATATACAGAAGGAGCAGACGGCTGATTACAACGGCACCTGTACTGATTGGCAGGGACATTACCAAATCATAATCCCGGAAGCCGAAGATAATTCCTTTTATTTTAAAAACAGTTGTAATTAAAGTAATCATACAGGTTACTGACATCATAATTGCAGGAAGCAGCTCCATACAATGATACATCTTCAATCCGATTCCAATCATCATGGAATAGGTGAACGATACGCCGCTAAGTAATACCACAAAAAAGATTATTCCGCCATAAAGAAACGCCGGTTTCTTCTTTCTGCTTTTTCCGACGGAGAGCGTATCGCTAAGAAGTGCAAGAAGCTGTACGCTTAATAAACGAATTACTTTTTTCATATTTTCCCTCATTTCTGCGCAAATTTAGTACGCAATTTAAGTTTGCGCCGAGGATTTCGCAGGCACATACTTTTTGAGTATCCGAAAGAATTTGTTTTTGAAAATCTTTTCACACTTTTAATCATAATGCCGCAGAGCAGAATCTCAAATAATGGTAAAAATATTTTCTTTACATTTTTTGTTCAATCAATTCCATAAAAACATCTTCCAGGCTGTTGTTTCCCTTCACTTCCTCCGTCGTTCCACAGGCAACAAGTTTTCCGCCCTTTATGATGGCTATCTTATTGCAAAGCTTCTCAGCTACCTCAAGCACATGCGTCGAGAAGAAGATTGCATTACCTTGTTTGCATAAATCTGCCATAATGTTCTTAAGGGTAAAGGATGCCATCGGATCCAGACCGACAAAAGGCTCATCCAGAATTAAAAATTTGGGCTTATGAATAATAGCAGAAATGATTGCCAGTTTCTGCTTCATACCATGCGAATAGGAAGCAATGCTGTCTCCCAGATTCTGTGTCAGTTCAAATGCATCCGCATATTTGCGGATGGAAGCTTCCCGTTCTGCTGCGCCCACTTCATAAATATCTCCAATAAAGTTCAGGTACGCAATTCCGCTCAGATGTTCATAAAGATCCGGATTATCCGGAATGTAAGCCATTATTTTTTTACAGGCAACCGGATCTTTTTGTATGGACATACCGTCAATCAGAATATCTCCCTCTTCAAAAGCCAGTACTCCGGCAACTGATCTTATTGTAGTTGTTTTACCCGCACCATTATGTCCGATAAAACCAAAGATATCGCCGCTTTCAACCTCTAAATTCAAATGGTCAACCGCTTTTTTTTCATTCTTATAACTTTTCGAATAATTTACAATTTTTAACATATTCACCTCATATAGTAATTCAATTAATTTTAAATTCTACTATTATTTTATAGCCAAACGGGTGATTTTACAATCACCGCATAGTTAAATTAAGGAAAACAAGTTAATTGTTAAGAAACCTGTTTTCCTTATCTTAAGGTATATTAATATAATACGTCCAGTGGTTCATTAAGGATTTGCGTTCCCTCTAAAACAAACCTTGCATTCTGTATAATCGGTATCATTGTACCATCTTTCTTAGAAACGTATATTTCCCTGATTTCATCATAGGGTAGTGTAATATCTGTATGGCAGTTAAAGTATGCATTCTCCGGTTCGGTTTTCCGAAGCAGGCTTACCTCATTATCTCTTGCCACAACTTCCTTCCCATCCGTGTTATAAACCTTGGTATCTTCACTCATTTTGTAACAGGTGTCTCCGATCGCAAAGTGGGGGCCGGTTTTTTCTGCTATTAAAATGGGCAATTTGGGAGCAATATCAAATTCTTTTCCCATACGGTATGCGGTTGTATTAGTGCCAATTGCAAATTCACCGATTGGCAGGCTATCCTGATTAAATAATAAATTTTCCTTAATATAGTTCTTATTTTTTTCTTCATTTTCAAAATTAGCACAGCTATAGGAAACAATTCGTCCGTTTTCAAAGCTAAGCTCCAGCTCCCGGTATTCCAGATCATCCAGATATATCTTCGGAACATGAAGCACACCATTCGTTCCCTGCAATACCGGAGTAGTAAAGACCTCACCCACCGGAATATTTACATCAGCAACACAGTTTTCAAAGATAGTTTCTTTTTCCGGATCCGAAAGTGTATATAGTTTTACAGTCATATCTGTATGATTACGGCCCGCACCCAAAATGCGAACCGTATCCCCCTGATCCAGGGAATCTATAATACACTGCTGTATCTTACGGTATAATTCACAGTCTAACGTATTCACTTTTACAGTCCGGGCAAATATTTTTTCAAAATCCTCCCCGATCTCCGGAATAGGGTACGCAATTATTGTAAAAGAGGTTTCCTCCAATTTGAGATAGTGAAGCTTAATCATATTATCCTCTTTATAATAATCAACATAAAGCTTCTGCTGCCGGTTATTCAGCTTGACAGCTTCTTTTTTATCCTCAGGGGTGAAAAGTTCCTCCCCAAAAACTTCAATCACGGCAGGTCCTGCATAGAGAGTCGCTTTCTGGCTGTATTTCTCCAAGGCATTTTTTACACACTCCACCTTTCTCTCTTTGAAGGCTTTGTCGAGAAATATTCCGATATCATAGCGGTGATCATAATCATATTGTCTGTTGGGACTGGTGGAATGATAACCGATTTTCAAATGCTGGCGTTTACTCACTGCCGACCAAGCAGCCCTGTAAATAACAGGTGTAAGCCCCATCTTACGGAAGTTTTCAATTGCATAATATACCATTTTCTCAAATCCCAGCTGATATCTGATCACAACTATCTTTTTCTTGCTGATATCCCTTCGGCAAGCCAGAAAACCAAGGCGATAGCCTTCTGTATAAGTATCAGCCATCGTTTTAAGCTGCTCTTCGGGAAGTGTGTTTAAATACTTGGCCATCTTAATTTCATTATCCGTAATATTATCACCAAAAAAGTAAAGATAACGGATATCAGAAAGATCCGATCTCATAATAATATCTTCTGCGAAATTAAGCTCCGAATCCAGCATCTCTCTGATATTGGAATCCATGATAATGTCACAGTTATCACTCATGAAATCGTAGATTGCACGTTTGATATCCTTAAAAGTAAAGTCATCCTCTTCCTCCAGATTATTATATACCTCGATCAACAATTCCAGATAGATTGTTAATTCATATAATCTGCTCTCAAAGGCATATATTATGATTCCCCGAAGCTCAGCTGCCAGAAAAGACAGGAGCTTGCCATACCTGTCACCTAGCATTTCACAGGCATACGCCGGATTAGTATAGCTATGCAAATAATGATCCCCTGCGATATCCTCATATAAGCTATGGTTCAACACTTCCAGCTCTTTCAGGGACATTTCCGTCAGACGTTCCTCCTCTGACAGACTAACCACTTTCTTAACCAGAACTATAAAATCAGCCATTTTGTGAAAATATGGCACAAAGCACTCTTTCACAGTATTCTCCTGCTTAATCAAAGCAATCCGTTCCATTGCCAACTCATAACGTTCTCTGATTGCATCATTTTCCTCTTTCCATAAACGATGATACTTCATATCAATAACCATCCCTTTCTTCTGCATCAAACTTATACCCGAGACTTTCACTTTTTGATGACCTGGTTATAAAGTGAACAGATTTTCTTTACTATAACCCAAGCATGTAAATAATCAGTAATATAACCATCATAATTCCGTTTAATATCATTCCGATCACCGGGAACCGGAAAAAGATGTCCTTTTTCTTAAAGGATAGATAAGATAAGACAAATCCAAATACCGAAAGGCAAAACAGCAGAATACCAATCAAACCCAAAACAAAGCCACCCTTACCGCCTGCCATGCCTGAGCAAATGCTGACACTTAAAAAACCAGCCATAACAATTAACCCTATAACTGCAGATCCGATACCCATTTTTGTATGTCTTCTTCCGGAAAAATGTATCATTTCCTTATTCCGTTTTACCTGCATACTTTTCCCCATTTCTGCGCGCCTGATTTCTTACTGGATGCGCATATTCTTTTATTATTTTCTTTTCAGATGAAAAATCCGATAAAACAAAAGAAAAGTCAGATAGCCTAAAATTCCCCCTGCCGTATTCATCATAATATCATCAACATCAAAAATACCCACCTTTAATACAAGTTGTATTGTTTCAACACAAAGACTGAAAACAAAACACAAAAAGGTTGTATACAATATTTTACGGTATTTTCTGTTGAGCAGCGGCAAAAAAAAGCCGAACGGTGCAAATGCAATAATATTTCCTAGTATATTAACTGCAAAGCTTTCAAAGCCAAGCTGCTCCCGATATTTAATAAATCTTTTTATTTCCTTAAAAAGCTCCAGATTATAGTGATACTCCTTTAATATATTTTCTCTTCCGTAACGTTCACTAAAAAACAAAAAATAGGCAAGCAATATAATATAAAAATAAAACAAAAGCCAGCCGGCTTTCGTTAGCAATCCACTGTTCTTTTTCAATTTACATCTCCATATTTTTTCTAATATCCTTTCCCTTACAGGGCAAAGTATTCATTGCAACTTTTCAAATAGATGCTGTTTTTATTTGATATTCTCCATAAAGAGATCTTTTCCAATCCTGTAACGAATTCATTATAAAGCAAATCCAATTTCTAGTAAAGCATAGAAAGGAATAAATGAGAAAATATGTACATACTACCTTTACATTTATTTCACAATAGCAGATAATTAAGCTGGTAAGAAATAACTGACTAATTCTCATACACCGGACTAGCTATTGGTGAGAAAGGATTTTGCGTGCTTATGAAAACATTTGAAGAATTATATTATGAGGTTTTGATCAGGACTCTAAAGGAGAAGGACACCGGTTTTTTGGAAAAACTGGAGCTATATGATACCCATCAGCTTGATTGCCTGCTGCATCCGGAAAAGCATCCGGTAATCTGGCAATCCGGTGATTGCTGCTGCGGTGATGATCCGCATTGTGTTAAGGTCTGTCCCTTCCATGCCATCCATCCGGGAGAGGCAGGTAAGCTAATAATTGATGAAGAGCAATGTGCCGGTTGTTCTATTTGTATTCAGGAATGCCGCGCGAAAAGGTTGTCTGGCAGTAAAGATGTAATTGCTGCACTGCAGGCAATTCGTTCTCATAAGGGGTTGGTATATGCTCTGGTTGCTCCTGCATTTCTGGGACAGTTTAGCAGTGAAGTTACTCCGGGTAAATTACGGAGTGCGCTAAAGCAGGCCGGTTTTGACGGAATGATTGAAGTAGCATTGTTTGCAGATATCTTAACCTTAAAAGAAGCATTGGAATTTGATAAGAACATCGTAACAGAGAAAGATTATCAGCTTACAAGCTGCTGCTGTCCTATGTGGATCGCTATGATCCGTAAGATCTACAAGGATCTTATGCCACATGT
Organism: Bacillota bacterium; assembly: GCA_023418475.1. Lineage (GTDB taxonomy): Bacteria > Bacillota > Clostridia > Lachnospirales > Lachnospiraceae > Mobilitalea. Next base: position 236,129 of record JAEZZO010000068.1, on the reverse strand, counting down.
TCCTCCTGCTGTCTCGCCTATGATAGCAAGCGGAAGAGCTATCAAGGTACTGCATCCGGATGCCTTAACAATCTTTATCGGACCTTGTCTCGCCAAGAAAGCGGAAGCCAGGGAAAAAGATATCGCCGATGCGGTTGACTTTGTTCTGACCTTTCAAGAGGTACAGGATATCTTTCAGGTCATGGATATTGATCCTGCCAGGATGGAAGAAAGTGAAAAGGATCACTCTTCACGTTCGGGCAGAATATACGCTCATACGGGAGGCGTCAGCGAAGCGGTATCTGATACCCTTCATCGCATCAATCCAAATCGTAAAATCACGATTCATACGCAAAAAGCGGATGGTGTACCGGCCTGCAAGGCAATGATCAATGATTTGCTCTCCGGTAATACCACGGCAAATTTCTTTGAGGGAATGGGCTGCGTCGGTGGCTGTGTCGGCGGTCCAAGAGTATTAATTCCTCATGAAATCGGACGTGCCCATGTAGAAAAATACGGTGACGAAGCTCCCTATAAAACTCCGATCGATAACCCTTACGTAATTGAGTTACTTCACAGACTGGGTCTTGATACCATCGAAAGCCTTCTTGAGAAAAGTGATATTTTCACACGGAATTTCGGTGAGCAACCATAAAAACAGTAAAACCCCTGTTTAGGAATAGCCAGGTAATCAGCTAGAAACAATCCTAAAGCAGGGGTTACTGTTTTTCATTCTGCTATTCTTTTATTCCATTGCTTTTCCGATCAGCTTATCACTCTTCAGAATATGGTTCACGAGCCAATTGTTTAGAAAATCCAGTATTTCTACGATAGAATCCTTTTGATTTTCATCCAGTTTGTCCAGATCATAGGAAGCAATTTTATCAACAAAATCCTGATGTTCCACCTTCTGTGAAAAAAGCTTTTTGTAATTAATTTTCATCATATACTCTTCTTCATGCTGAAAATGGGTCAGCGCATAATCCTTTAATTCATTCAGAATTTCTACAATATAATCATACTTATCGTGTATAAATCGGTCCATCAATGTCATATATGCCTTATCTGCTATTTCAAAAAGCTTTTGATGCTCCCGGTCAATTTCCTCAATTCCGGTCAGAAATTCTTCTTTAAATTCATACATGCTGCGTTCCTCCCTATTCATTCATAATCCGGCACCATTTTCCTCCTGATATTATGAAAATGGTGCAATTGTAATTTCTACACGCTTGTAAACCTTTGTCAGTTGATACTGCTTTTGTGACAGTATATCGTTTTGTTAATAAGAAACTGCTACTCCGAGTGTTGTTGTCTTGAATACAACAGGATTACCGTCTGTATCGGTCAGATTATTGCCTGTAACAACGATTTTCAGCCAGATTCCCTTAGGCTGTATGGCACCCAGATTGATATACGCCATATTTCCGCTAATCGTTACCGTGCCTGTTAGCTGTGTAGTATTCTGACCAGACAATTGATATACATCAACGTAAAGAGTTCCTGTAATTGTTTCACTGAAGTTAAGCTTAACCATACTCTTGGAGCTTGTATCAAATACCGGAGGATCAAGGTAATAGGGCTTTTTATTATCCTTAATCGTAACCGACATAGAAAATGTACTAATTGCCGTATAGCTTCCATTATACCCTTTCACACCGCTTATCTTTAAGACACGTTCGACCGTGCTGTCAACAGAGCCATCCATTATTGTAAGAACCACACTGGCTCCGTCCGGAGTATTGCTGGAAACCACCGCTGAAACGATTGTTACCCCTGATATCGAATAATTACTTACTGTCTGAGCAGAAGCCAAATCCAGCATATTTGAAAACAACAGAATTATCTGGTTCGGATTATTAGTAGGCTGGAGCGCATATGGTCCGGGAAGTTCTGTCGTACTGCTTAAATTATTGATTGTGATCGAGGTATCCACATTGTTATTATTATATTCATCTGTAACAAGACCCACACCAATATTAAAGGTATAATATCCAATTGCATCCAAACCGCTAATCTGTAGCTTAATAATATTATCTCCCTCTGCATGTGATATCATAGAGTAGGTAATATTTTTAATATTTCCTGCTCCGCCAGTTAGCGTTGTCATGTTAGCTGTAAACATTCCATTCGCCATAGTAAGTTTTACTTTCTCACTAAATGTCATTGTTAATAATCCAGTCGTTCCATCATATGAATTTCCTGTTAAAACCGGCGGTGTTTGATCCACTGTAAAGTTGACACTTCTGGTTACCGGAGTTTTACCGGTCGTATCCGTTTCAATTACATTATAGCTATTCCAGTTACTTACCGATACAGACCTCATTCCGGTAAAGGATGCCTCACCTGCAGACATGGTATAATTAACCTTTTTATTATCTGTTGCATCGACTGCACCAAACATCGAACCGCCTCCCTCAACCGATAAGTAGCCTCCATATTGGATGGAACGGCTGAAGGTTGCCGTCAGCGTATAGTAAGAGGTTCTCGTTACAGAAATCAGTTGTGCTTGCGGCTTCTTTGACGCATCTGCATAAAGAGTTGCCGTCAGGTAGGAAGTTGATGGAGTATTACCGTTCAAATCCTTAATGCCATACAGCTGTATTAAAAATGATTTACCATAATCTGTGCTTGCTATTCCTGACAGGTTAATGAATAGTGATTTTTGATCCTGACTTAGCACATAGTTATTCGAAGTAGTTAACACACTTGAAGTAAGTGAATTAACATAGGTACTCGACGGAGGAGTATAAGTTACTTTCAGTCCCGTTTTGTTAATCGCCTTATTAAAGTTAATTCTGAAAATCATACCAGAATCATCCGGTGCTGCACTTGTAATATAGGGCGGATCCGCATCAATATATGTGATTGTCTTCTCATATTCTTCGAGTGTCACACCCTCCGAAGTCAGAACCTTCTTGGTAAAGATAATTTTGTAGCTTCCGTCCATTTCTTTTGCCGTGGTTATTGTTAATGTCTTCAAATCCTCGGACAAACTTGCCGAAAGTGTTCCAAGATCACTAGCCGGCACACCCTTCGCATTCTTTTGGGCTGTAATGGTAATACTGTTCAATAAATCATTCGCTGCTCCAATTACAGTACTTTTCTGGATCGGACTGTCAAATACCACTTTAATCGTATTAGTACCAGTTATATCGACACTGTTAACAGTCGCGGTAGGGATAACAACTTCAATAATTACCGAAGCATCGATATCACTTTTATCGGCAGCTTTCTTTGTCGCCGATTTTGCCGCCCTTACTCTTAATACAGCTTTCCCTTCCTTCACACCAGTGATAATTCCCTTACTGGCATCATCCAGAGTAATGCAGCTTGCATCACCATTATCCTGCTCAACATACCAATAAGCCTTATCCGAAGAATTCTCCGGTGAAATCACTGCATCCAAATCCGCTTTGCTTCCCAGTGCAAGCCGATATGCACCATTAAATAACGTCGCATTTGATATAGAGATATCTGCAGCGGGAATATAAACCGTTACCTTGCAGCTTAGCGTTTTTGTTTTTTTAGATGGATAGGTTATTTTACACCGGATTACTGCCTCTCCTTTTGCCAATGAAGTAATCAGTCCATTCGATGTAACAGTTGCCACCTCTTTATTAGAGCTGGTCCACTTATATTTGCTTGCGGCTACTTTATTCTCAATTGACAACTGGTACGTTTCGTCAACTCCTGTAATCACGACTTTCTTTTTTGTAAATGATGGTGAAGCCGCACTAACTGTACTTACCTCTAAATTTAAGAATAACGGTATAAGAAGTACTACAGTGAATAGCATAATTATCTTGTACAACTCAGATTTTTTCATACCGTACGCCTCCTAATTCGTCCGGCAGCCTATGAAACACGAATATCCTGCCTGCAATGAAGCTGCTTATTCTATTAATTTAATCCCTTTTTTCAGTCTCATTAAGTATTAATAAGATACTCCAACCCCTAGTGTGTTTGTGCTGAAGCTAACCCCATTGCCACTCATATCTGTTAGATTGTTGCCTATTATTTCAATCTTTAACCATGATCCGTTAAGTGGTACTGTTCCTAAAGTAATTATAGCTGTATTTCCGCTTAATGCAACAGCACATGGTATCTGGGTAAATTGTCCTGTATTATTCATCACATATACATTCACCATAAGACTTCCCATAATTGTATCACTGAAATTCAGCTTAACAACATTTCTAGCATTTGAATCAAATATGGGTGGATTAAGGAAATAGGACTTCTTATTTTTCAGAAGAGTAATTGACTTTGTATAGCTTGTAATCGGCGAAAAACTCCCATTATAACCGGATATGCCTTTTATATTCAATATTCTCTCCACAGTAACATCGATGCTGCCCTCTTTCATTGTGAGAACTACAGTTGCTCCTGTTGATGAGTTACTGGTAACCTCCGCTGATTGTATCACGGCACCTGTGATGCTATAATTATTTGTCGCCTGTGCACTTGCAAGATCAAGCATATTTGAAAATTCCAATACAATCTTACTGGGATCACCTGTCAGCTGATTTACCATAAAAGGACCTGGGAGCTCCGTTCCGCTGGCAGAATTATTAATTGTAATATTAACATTCATATTCTTATTCATAAAATCATCCGTTACAAAGCCCTGTCCCAGATCAAAGCTGTAATGTCCGATCACATCCATTCCTGTTAACTTAACCTTGATAATATTATTTCCGTCCGTATGAGCGATCATGCTATAATTAATATTTTTACCGCTTGTAACGTTTCCGGATACGGTTGCCAGTCTTGCGCTGAAAACACCATTTACCGCTGTCAGATTTATCTTCTCATTAAATGTCAGTGTGAGGATACCGGTAGTAACATCATATACATTACTTGTCAAACTCGGTGCGGTCCTATCAATATCGAAATTAACCGGTCTGACCACTGGTGTTTTACCTGTCATATCTGTTGGTATTACATTATAACTATTCCAGGCACTTACACTTACCGATTTTGAACCAATGTATTTTGCTTCTGTTTCTGACAAAGTATAATTCACCTTCTTATTGTCTGTTGCATCAACAAGACCCGGAATCGAACCTCCATTTTCAATTGCCAGAAATCCTCCATATTGTATAGAGCGGCTGAAGGTAGCCGTCAATGTATAATAGGAGGTACGTGTTATCATAATCAGCTGTGCCTGTGGTCTTTGCGTCTTATCCGTAAAAAGCTTTACCGTAATGTATGCTGTGGAAGGAAAGTTACCGGCCAGATCCTTTAGTCCGGAAAGCATCACCGTAAATGATTTACCATAATCAGAAGGAGCGATATTAGACAAATTAACTTTTAAGGATTTTTTGTCCGCACTTAATACATAATTGCTCACAACATTTAATATACCTACTGTCATCGGGTCTGCCAATTCACCAGCTGCAGCGACGTAAGAGACTTTCAAACCGGAGATATCAACTATCTCATTAAAATTAATCGTGCAGATCACACCGGAATCATCCATCGTTACCCCTGTGCTAAAAGGAGGAATTGTATCAATATAGGATATCGTCTTAATATAATTATCTATAGCGATACCATTCATTGATATAATTTTATTAGTCACTGTAATTTGGTAATCACCTTTTAACAAATTTGTTGTAGTAATCGTTAATGTCATTAAGTCATCTGACAGATTAGCCTTAAGTGCTCCCGGGTCATTTGCAGTTATATTCCTTGCATCCTTTATTCCGGTAATTGTCACATTGTCAAGCAGTATATTACCATTTCCGATTACGGTAGCTTTCTGTACCGGGTTGTTAAATACAATTGAAATCGTATTGGAATTAGTGATATCAAGACTTTTTACAGTCGCAGTAGGCTGCACTACTTCAATTATAAGCGAAGCCTGAATATTACTTAAATCTGCAGCTTCCCTGGTAGCAGTTTTTGCTGTCTTGACTTTCAGAAGGGCTTTTCCAGGTCTTACACCGGTGATAATTCCCTTTTCGGCATCCACTACGGTGATACATCCAGGATCCCCGCTGTCCGGATCCACATACCAATAGGTTGTATCCGAGGAATTTTCGGGGGTCAGAACTGTATCCAGATCAGCTTTGGCTCCAACCGCAACCTGGTAAGCTCCATTTACTAAAGCCGCATTCGATATTCTAATACCGGTTGATGGAGTATTAACCGTTACAGCACAGGTCAAAGTTTTTGTTTTTTTTGATGGATAGGTAATTTTACAGCGGATCGTTGCCGTTCCCTTTCCAACTGTCGAAATCTTCCCATTCTGAGTTACCGTAGCAACCAGAACATCGGAAGAGGACCACTTATATTTGCTCTTCGCTACTTTATTCTTAATCGTCATCTTATAGGTTTGTCCAACACCGTTTATCTCGAGCTTCTTATTCGCAAATGTCGGTGTTGCTGCGCCGCTTGCCAATGATACCTTTGGGTTCCAAAGAGCCGGTACAAGAAATACCATTACCAGTAACATAGTTATGTATCTCTTCATCAATTTCTTCATACTACTTGCCTCCTAATTTTCTTCTCGGGTTTATTCGTTCCAATAGCTATATCTATGTAAATCCTTCAATATACCATATTATAGCAAATAACATGTCAAAATCTTGTCTAATTGCTTAATAATTTATTACATTCTTTTCTTCATGATATAATCATCCATCACATAGCCCGAACCAATGTCCGCTATCTGTGTTCTCGCTTTTACAAATCCCAGCTTCTCGTATACTGCAATGCTTCCTGTATTATTACGGTTTACCGTCAGCCATATCATGGCAAGGCCTTTCTGTGTACAAATGTTCTCCAGAAAATCAACTGCCTTTCTGGCATAATCTCTTCCGCGGTACTTTTTTGCAATATATATTTTACTTAAAAATAATGCATCCGCTTCTTCCTGAAAAGAGAAATAACCGGCTACACCTCCTATAGTAACAAGTTTATAGTATTGATATTTCCCATTTTCTATCTGTTCTGTCATTGCTCCGGCGGACTGAAATTTATTGAGCATATAATCAACCTGATCACTGCCGATAATGGAATCATAATGCTCATGCCAAATATCCGCAGCAAGAACCGATACCTCCTCGATTTCATTCTCTGTAACGACCGGAACTATAGATACGGCATATAATATGCTCTCTACCAGCTCTGCCGCGTCTCTTACCAGCTGAACGCATGGTCTCTTTGAATAGTATTTCTGATCACGCTTTTGAGGCGCCGTGTCCGTTGTATCACTGCCTTCCAGATTCAAAAGCTCCCTGCAGATAATGGACCCGCTGATTTCTTTAAACTCCGCTGTTAATTTTTGAACAACGTCATAATTATACTTTTTGCCCTCCGGATCCATTTCAGCAGAAGAACCGGTTTCTAAGCCCGCGACCATACACATACCGGATACCGCTCCGCAAACCTCTCTCAGCCTTCCAATGCCTCCTCCAAAGGAAGATGACAGTTTTAAAGCCATCTCTCTGTCCATACCGTACAGATCACTAAATGCTGCAAATACTGATTGAGAACAATTATACCCATCCTTGAAAAGCTTCTCAGCAAGTTCAACTCTGTTCATCCTATTAATACCGTACCTTTCTTTTCCTATCATTTATACTCTGCGTAGATTATCCTTACACCGGATCAGGCAGTTTTATTTTATTCTATATACTACTTTTCCGGATCTGGAAGCTATATTTTTTTTGTATCGTAGGTTACCCTTCTGCAGGAAATATTTTCACGGGATACAACTTCCTGATAGACATTTTCAACCTGATAAGCAAATTCCTGTGTTGAATACTTTTTCACCATCTGTATAGCATTTTCACCATAGCTCGTCTGCTTGTCCAAAAATAATATCTGGTCAAGACCGAAATAAAGTTCTTCTCTGTTTGTAAAGGTATATCCGTTCTCCCCCTGCTCCAGTATATCCTCCAGACATTTATCCTGACGCGCTACAACCGGAAGTCCGGATGCCATGGCCTCAATATAGGTCAGTCCCTGTGTTTCACTCTTGGAAGCACTGACAAATACATCCCCCATCTGATAAAAGAGTCCTATGGTATCCCAAGGCTGCGATCCTGTGAAGATAAAATATTCTTCTAATTCAAGCTGTTTTACCAAATTCTCAAGCTTCTCAGACGCAGGCCCGCTGCCAACGATAACGAATTTTACGTTTTTCCTGGTCTTCATATAATGTGGCATAGCCTGTATAATTTCTTCAATATTTTTCTCCTGCGACACCCTGCCGATATAGATCATAACCTTATCCTCCGCACCGATCCGGTATCTCTCCTTCAGAGAAGTCACATCCTCTAAAGTATAATTACTCGGGTCAAACTTACTTAAATCTATACCGGTAGGCACTACGGAGATATCTTTATGGACACTGTAGGCCATAAGAAGTTCTTTGGTTTTCTCAGTGGGAACAATAACCTGCTCCACCGTATTGCAGCATACCTTAGAGTAGGTTCTTGCGAATGCCTTCGCTCTGCTGTCCAATGCTTTGAAATGAGTAAGATAATGTGTATAATCTTCATAAATGGTATGATAGGTATGCACGATCGGAAGCTTTAGCTCCTTCGCCATGATGCGTCCGAATATACCCAGAGAAAACTCCGTATGAGTGTGTATAATATCCAGATTAAGCTTCTTTATGATATGAGCAAGCTTTGGCTGATAAAACATTCCTACTCTACGCTCTGTTATGAAAATAAAAGGTATGCTTGGAACACGAAATACATTGTGCTCATGCTCCGGCGCTCCCGGTGTTGTAGTTGTAAAGACATAGCAATTATGTCCCCGCTTTTCCAATTCACTTTTTAACATATAGACAGAGGTTGCAACCCCATTAATCTCGGGATAATAGGTCTCCGAAAATAAACCTATATTCATTATTCTTTCCTGCCTTTCCCTTATATACGTAATTCTCACAGTCAAATTCATCATAGAATATTTATGAGCAAAAGTAAAGGTAATATTCGTAAATTCACAACAAATAGGAACGTGTACACAGGAAAGTATTATATAAATTTTATAGAACTTTTACTTTATTTTTTTCCAAATCCGAATTATAATGGAATAATAGTATATAATTATAATTAAAAATGAAAGGAAGTTGCAGCATATGAAGAAATTTGGAAAATTGATATTTGGTACCGCCGTATTAGCATCTATCGCAGCAGGCGCCTACTTTGTCTATAAGAAATTTATTAACAAAGATAATTCAGATGAATTTGATGATTTCGAGGACGACTTCGAGGAATTTGATGCAGAAGATGAAACGGAAGGTGATACCAGAGAATATGTATCAATCAATATAACGAACTCCGGCAAAACAACTGCAGCTGAGGATACAGAAACTGAAGAAACCGTTGCCGATGCAACGCCTTCTGAGAAAGCTGCTGAAGATTCCGCCGTTTCCGAAGAAGATGAGACAATTTCTGAGGATGAACAATAAGATATTTTATCCAAGTGTAAAATGTTAATTGAAACATATTTTTCATTCATAAAAGGTTCTTGCAGATAAATCACCATGGATTATCCGCAGGAACCTTTTTTATGATCATAAGTATTTACAGCTGCTTTTACTTATTGACTTAACTTATGAAAAAACTCATCCAGCTTAGCAACCAGAGCAGCTATATCATCTGTTGTATAATTACTCTGCTTTACAGTATATCCTGTATTATCATTTACCATAATGCTATCACCGATCAGTATAGAATAAGCAATACCTTCCTGCTTACGGCTTTTCACTTTTATGGAATAATTATCTGTTGTTAATAAATTTACTGTTCCGGTATACTGCTGCTGCTCCATAACTTCATAAAAATCAGCAATATCCGACTGCGCGGTAAGTGTAATTTCCGTATTATTCAGCATATCGGTTATTTTGATATACTCTGCCTGCGCTTCGTCTTTCAAGAAAAAATCTGTAAAGTCAATATATTTTTTCTGTCCCAAACCAAGTGCAGGGGGGGTTATGCCTTGCGCTAATTTATTGTCCTCCAGATAAGAGCTATCCGAATTATTACCGGTACCAGAAACTGTCGAATCGTTTTCTTCGCCCTCCATGTCATCCAACGGGAAGGAAGCCTTTTCCGGTTTTTCCAATAGGGAACCTGCTCCTCGGTCCTCATTAGCAGCAGATGCTGCACTATCCTTTTCTTTCGATTCCACTGCCTCTTTCTGATTAGAATCTCCGGCCGCCTGCTTAGAAAGATTTCCATATGACCGAAATAAATTCGCATTATACTCCGGAGCAAGAGCCGCTTGTGTAACTGTCGGTGCTTCCTGTGTAGAGGCTGCACCTGCTGCCCCGTCTTGCTTTTGGGTCGATGTACTGGTATCTGCCGTATCTGAAACAGCCGTTTTCATATCATAGCCTGCACTGCTACCATTGGCCGGTCCTTTCTCCAGTTTTGCTCCCATTTTCGTAAAATTAATACCTGCTGTCAACACTAACACCGCTGCCGCCACGCCCGCAAATCGGCGAATATATTTTCTCCAGGTCACTTTATTTGCTGCTATACCCCGGTCTTTTTTATGATTAACTGCTTCATCTGTGTTATTTACCTGCTGCAGGTTCCCGGAAGCAGAATTTGATTCCTGATTTTCGGTATCCGCCTGTTTGATTGCCGCAAGGGTTTTACTGATCAAATCCTCGGATACATAAACGCCCATTAAATCCAAGGAAGAATTCAGATATGATTTGATCTCTAGATCATCTTTCTCAAGCTCGCCAAATGATATATCTTCTAAATGTTTCTCTTTCTTGCTGTCGTCATCATTTCTGTTATAGCTCATCTGAAATCCTCCTTTCCAAAATTGTTTTCAGCTTTAGTCTGGCCCTTGACAGCCTGCTCTTTGCGGTACCTTCCGCGATATTTAACGCATTCGCTGCTTCGGTTATTGTCATATTCTGAAAATACACACATAATACAACATCTTTATATTTTGCCGGAAGTGCAAGTACAGTCTTTCGTACAAGCTCTCTGGTATCCTTCTTCTCTACATCCTCATAATCTGTCTCACTGACTAACATGTCCTCCTGGTATTCCATCATCGGCACAACACGTTTATTCCATGCGCTTTTTAAATAATCCTTACATGTATTAATGGTAATTCGTATAATCCATGTCTTAATGCTGGAATTTCCTTCAAAAGCAGCAAGATTTCTATTAACTTTAATAAATACCTCCTGAAAAATATCTTCTGCCGTATTTAAATCTCTTACATAGAGGTAAGCCGTCCGCAGTACATCATTGCCATATTGCCGGATTAAAGCTTCTATCTCATATGCAGGGCGTTTTTCCGGGAGGTCACTTTGAATATCTTTCTGCATCATTATCCCCCTATACTATACTTTTTTCACTTTCGTCCCAATTACCCATAGCTATAGTATAGTATACATGGACATACAAATGATGTAAATCATTAATTGTATCTGCCAGTATTCAATCATTTTCTAGTAATTAGACGCGCGATTTTATAAAAGTGTTCCATAAATATAAATGATAACAACATGTAGTATTTACCATCTATGTTATAAGAAAGCACGAATAATGCTCAAATATTGTTAAACTTCAAGTTACTGTGTAAAGCCTCACTGTTACTATTAATTTAATATGTTCAATTCCTAAATAAAATATTTTGTAACCTTTTTTAAAAATATTTGTATCATTCAGATGTTTGGTAACCGCTTATTAAAACAAGGATATCCGGCGGGCTTATTTTACTGAGCTCACCGAATATCCCTTATTTTAACTTATAACACTATTATTCTTAGTATTCCTTATCCTACCTCCTCGTGCTTACGCTCAAAGGTCATCCGGTACAAGTCAGCATAAATTCCATTTGCTGCAAGCAGCTGCTCATGTGTGCCGGTTTCTTCGATTCCTTCCTCCGTAAGAACTAATATTTTCTTTGCATTTCTAATCGTAGTAAGGCGGTGCGCAATGACAAAGGTTGTGCGGTTTTTGGCCAGCTTCTCAAGTGAAGCCTGAACCACCTTTTCACTCTCGTTATCAAGTGCCGAGGTTGCTTCATCGAAGATTAATATAGGAGGGTTTTTCAAAAATACCCTGGCAATGCTTAAACGCTGTTTCTGACCGCCGGAAAGCTTAATGCCGCGCTGCCCTATGTATGTATGGTAACCCTCCGGTAATTCCATGATAAACTCATGAGCATTCGCATTCTTTGCTGCTTCCATTACCTCTTCCTCCGTTGCATCAAACCGCCCGTAACGGATATTATCCATAACCGTACCGGCAAAGAGGTAAACATCCTGCTGTACAATTCCGATATTTTTACGAAGCGAACGCAGTGTAATGTCCCTTATGTCAGCACCATCAATTGTTATACTGCCCTCCGACACCTCATAAAATCTGGGAATCAGGCTGCACATCGTAGTTTTTCCTACTCCTGACGGACCTACCAATGCCATATATTCTCCTGCGTCAACCTTCAGATTAATGTGGCGGAATACATCGTATGTCGTATCATTGTACTTAAAGGCAACCTCCCGGAATTCAATTTCTCCGCGAACTTCCCGTAGGGTGCAGGCCTCCTTCTTATCGACAATATCCGGGCTGATATTAAGAATATCATTAAAACGTTCGAACCCGGTAATACCGTTCTGAAAGGTTTCCGTAAAATTAATAAGCTTCCTTACCGGCTCAATCAATGTATTAATGTAGAGCAGAAATGTCAGCATATCATTTACCGTGATAAACCCGCCTGCAATAAAAAGACCTCCTCCGGCAATCATTGCAATATTAATCAGTGCGGTAAAAAAGGTTAACCCTGAGTGGAATTTGGCCATATTTTTATAACTTTCTCTCTTGCTTTGAACAAAGCGGGAATTACCCTCATAGAATTTTTCAATCTCTATTTCTTCATTGGCAAAGGATTTTACAACTCGAATGCCGGACAAATTATCCTCAATCTGTGCATTGATATCGGCGATCCGTTCCCGGTTCTTACGAAATGCACGGTTCATCTTACCTCTCATATAATAGGCAAACAAAAACATCAGAGGCAGGAATGCAAATACCAATAGCGTCAGTCTAAGATCAATCCGGATCAGTATGATAAATGCACCCACCACCTTAATGATAGAAATGACAATATCCTCAGGACCATGATGACAAAGCTCAGAAATATCAAATAAATCACTTGTAATTCGAGACATCAGCTGTCCGGTTTTTTGATTATCAAAGAAATTGAATGAAAGCTTCTGATAATGCTCAAACAAATCATTACGCATATCGAATTCCATTTTGGCTCCCATAATATGCCCTTGATAAGCAATGAAAAAATTACTGATGTATTCCAGCAATGCAAGACCAAGCATTATAAAAAGCAGTTTAATAATAATGGGAGTGGCTTTCGATAAATCTCCTAAGGTCAGGACATGATTGGTAATATAGCGCACAATCATCGGATAGACCAGGGAAATAGCAGCCGCCACTAATGCAAAGAACATGTCGGTAAAGAACAATAGCTTATATGGTTTGTAATAAGACAGCAGTTTTTTTGTTCTACGATTCATTTTCTCAGTTCGACACCTCTTAGGTGTCTCCTCCCCTCTCTTGCAAAAAACCGGGTAATGCCTGAAATATACTTTCTGACAATAGCCCGGCTAATCTGTATTTTAATAAAATTATCAAATTATCTTAGTGTTTACCTGGACAGTCTTCTGGACAGATCATACATATATTGATCAATGTCTTTTGTCATCGCCAGACCTTCCTCAATATCGTAATCTACGAATTTACCATCTCTGTAGCCAACAATTCTCTTAGTTGCTCCGGCTACCAATAAATCCACTGCTCGTGCTCCCATCATGGAAGCGTACAAACGGTCAATGGCGGTAGGACTTCCGCCTCTTTGCGCATGACCGATAATCGTTGCTCTGGTTTCCATTCCGGTTGCTGCTTCTATTCTCTTTGCCATACCGTTGGAATCACCAACACCCTCTGCATTCACAATAATATAATGCTTCTTACCGATCTTACGTTTTTCTATAATATTATCAATGATCTTCTGTTCGTCGTAATCATAACGTTCCGAAATTAATATCTCTTCGGCACCGTTTGCGATTCCGCACCATAATGCGATATATCCGGCTTTTCTACCCATAACCTCAATTATACTGCATCTTTCATGTGAGGTGGAGGTATCTCTTACCTTATCAATTGTCTCCATGGCTGTATTCACTGCCGTATCAAAACCGATCGTATAATCGGTACATGCGATATCCAGGTCAATTGTTCCGGGAAGACCAACCGCGTTAATACCTCTTCTTGCCAGTTGCTGCGCACCTTTAAAGGAACCGTCTCCGCCGATTACCACCAGACCGTCAATTGAATGCTTTCTGCAATTATCAGCTGCTGTATCCTGTACCTCCGGCTTTAACATTTCCAGACATCTGGCCGTATAAAGAATGGTGCCGCCTCTTTGAATGATCTCGGAAACGCTTCTGGAATCCATATCAATAATGTCTTCCTCTAATAAACCGTTATAACCTCTTCTAATACCTTTTACTTTAAGACCTGCAGCTAATCCGGTCCTTACTACGGCTCGAATGGCAGCATTCATGCCGGGTGCATCTCCGCCGCTTGTTAATACGCCGATTGTTTTAACATTTCCCATTATCTTGACCTCCGAATAATAAACAACTAAACAATGACTGTATTCTAATCCATTTTCCCCACTTTTTCAATACTCTTTTCAGTAATTCGTACGTTTTCTTTAGAATATCTCGTCAAAAGACGTTGAATTAAGTTTGTATCTGCTTTGACTCCTCTGCTTTTCGGAAGTCTTTTGATGCATTTTTCTTCTTCGCAAAAAACGACTACCAAATCCTTCCCATCATATTCCTCCAGCAGGGAATATAAAGATTGCTCGTCCTTCTTAAATTCTTCCAGATTACTATATTTAATCCATACCTCCTGCGGTATTGCATCAAAGGGTATAATATCCTGGCAGATTAATTTTGCAGGCTTTTCTTCCTCAACCGTAACCTTTCCGCGAACGAAGATCTTCTGGTCCGGCTCGATAAGCAGTTTATTTTTCTCATAATCCTTGGGAAAGATAATAACCTCAACTACACCAAATAAATCCTCCAGCGTAATAAAAGCCATCATACTGTTATTTCTTGTAGTCTTTACGGTTTTTGACGTAACCATACCACCGATAACCTCATTTCTTCCGTCAAGAACCTTTGGCTTATTCGTTTCTTCATCCAGCAGAAAATCATTCGAATTGGAAGTTACATTTTTCTTGATGCGACCTTCATATTCCTCGAGCGGATGACCGCTTACATAAATACCAAGAACTTCCTTCTCAAATGCCAGAAGCTGTTCCTTCCCGTATTCCTCTACCTCCGGCATAGCAGGTTCGTATTCCAGCTTCTCCTCTTCCCCGACAAAATCAAATAAAGTGAACTGACCGGTAAGACTTTTTTTCTTATCTGCCGCTATCCCGTCAAGGATTTGTACATAGCTCATCATAAGCTGTCTGCGGTTGGAGTGCAGATTGTTAAATACACCAGCTTTAATAAAGCTCTCTATGGTACGCTTATTGACTTCCTTACCGGATAGTCTGGCGGCAAAATCCTTCAGGTTCAGGAACAGACCGTTTTCCTCCCGTTCTGTTACAATTGCGTTAATAACCGGTTTTCCGATTCCTTTGATAGCGGACAGTGCATAGCGGATCGAACCGTCTGCTACTGTAAAAACAGTATCCCCCTCATTGATATCCGGCGGCAGTATCGATATATTCATCTGCCTGCAGGTATAGATATATTCCGAAACCTTTCCCGGGTTATCAATCACAGAGGTCATCAATGCTGCCATATATTCTACCGGATAATAGCATTTTAGATAAGCTGTCTCATAGGATACTACCGCATAGGCAGCCGCATGGGACTTATTGAAGGCATATTTTGCAAAATCCATCATTTCATCAAAGATATGGTTCGCAACTGCCTCCGGTATGCCGTTGCCGATACAGCCGGTAACACCTTCCTCCGGGTTTCCGTATACAAAGGTTTTACGTTCCTTAATCATAACGGATTCCTTCTTCTTTGACATCGCACGTCTTACCAGGTCACTGCGTCCAAAGCTGTAACCGGCAAGCTCTCTTACAATCTGCATAACCTGTTCCTGGTAAACAATACAGCCATAAGTCGGTGAAAGGATTGGCTCCAGCTGCGGACATTCGTACAGGATATGACCGTTATCATTTTTCCCCTTAATATATTTCGGAATAAAGTCCATCGGACCCGGACGGTAAAGCGCAATACCTGCGATAACATCCTCGATGCTGCGCGGCTTTAGCTCCTTCATAAAGCTCTTCATACCAGCGCTTTCCAACTGAAAGATACCTTCTGTCTTACCGGAGGATATCAGCTCGTACACCTTCTCATCGTTATAATCAATCTTCCTGTAATCAAATTTATCTTCTCTCTCTCTGTTCCGGTTAATCAGCTTTTGTGCATTCTGAATTACAGTTAGCGTACGAAGCCCCAGAAAATCCATTTTAAGAAGTCCCAGTTCCTCGAGCGTTGTCATTGTAAATTGTGTTGTGACAGAATCATCGGAGGAACGCGATAAAGGAACAAATTCGTCAATACTTGCCTTACCGATTACAACGCCTGCCGCATGCATGGAGGTATGCCTTGGCAGGCCCTCCAGTCTTTTTGATATGTCTATCAGATGCTTTACTTGCGGATCTGTTTCATAGAGTTGACGCAATTCCTTATTGGCTTCCAAGGCTTTATCAATTGTGATGCCAAGCTCCGTCGGTATCATTTTTGCAACCGTATCCACCTGTGCATAGGATAAATCCATGGCCCGTCCTACATCTCGAATTACCATCCGTGCCGCCATCGTACCGAAGGTAACAATCTGAACCACCTTATCCTTGCCATATTTTCTCGTCACATAATCGATAACCTCCTGCCTGCGTTCATAGCAGAAGTCTATATCAATATCTGGCATGGTAAGCCGTTCCGGATTTAAGAAACGCTCAAACAGCAGATTGAACCGGATCGGGTCAATATCGGTTATCCCCAGTGAGTAGGATACAATAGAACCTGCCGCACTTCCTCTTCCGGGTCCCACCATAATATCGTTATCCCTGGCATATTTGATAAAATCCCAGACAATCAGGAAATAATCTACAAAACCCATGTTTCTAATCGTTTCCAACTCATACCTTAGGCGCTCCTGGAGCTCTTCGGAAACCGGTTGATACCGCTCCTGCAAGCCTTCCCTGCAAAGCAGGCTCAAATATTCAAAAGCTTCATACGGAGCGGGCACCGGATAAACCGGTAATTTATATTCTCCAAAGGTAATTGCTACATTACACCGTTTTGCGATTTCATATGTATTCTCAAGGGCTTCTTTGGCATAGGGAAATACCGTAAGCATTTCCTCCGAAGACTTCAGATAATATTGCCCGCCCGAATAACGCATCCGATTTTCATCCGTTACCTTCTTCTGCGTCTGAATACAAAGTAAAATATCGTGGGGGTCTGCATCCTCCGCATATGTATAGTGAACATCGTTCGTTGCCACCATTTTAATTCCCGTATCCTGGGATAGTCTTAAAATACCCTGATTGACTGATTTCTGTTCCTGCATTCCGTGATCCTGAAGCTCCAGGAAGAAGTGTCCCTCTCCGAAGATACTCTGCAGCTTTAATGCAACATTCTTAGCCTCTGCGTAAAAACCCCGCAGCAAATTACCGGCAACCTCTCCGGCAAGGCAGGCACTCAGTGCCGTTATTCCTTCGCTGTACTGGGTAAGTACCTCATAGTCCACTCTCGGTTTATAGTAAAAGCCCTCTAAAAAGCCTTTTGATACTATTTTCATTAAATTCTGGTAACCGGTGTTGTTCTCTGCCAGAAGTACAAGATGATGATAGCGTTCCTCTGAATTGCCCAGTTCCCGATCGAACCTGGAATTAGGAGCGACATAAACCTCACAGCCAAGGATCGGCTTGATCCCTTCTGCCAGACAGGCTTTGTAAAAATCTATCACACCATACATTACTCCGTGGTCCGTAATCGCCAGGCTATCCATCCCCAGCTCCTTGGCCCGCAGCACTAACTCTTTAATCTTGCCGGAACCATCCAGAAGGCTGTATTCCGTATGCAGATGAAGATGTGTAAAATTCATGCTGCTCCCCCCTTCTTCTATTTTATAATTTATATGCCAAAAGTCCCTGTATAGTATTTCATTCGCCAATTTGCATACTTTAAACCAGGATTAATGACTACCTATGCACTTTTTGAATAGGTCATCAACTATCATATTCCTTGACGAAGTGAATGTCAATCAAAAGGATACCTCATCCACTTTACCGTCTTATTAAAATGCTTATCGGCAAGTCATATTCCAAGCGATGAACTTATAATAGCTTATTTGCTCTGTGCGCGGTACTCCGTCGGTGAGACGCCCCATACCTTCTTAAAAAGCCTGCTAAAATAAAGTGGGTTCTCATATCCGATCAGCTGTGCCACTTCCGAAACCTGAAACAGGGAATTGGTCAGTAATTCCTTTGCCTGATTCATGCGTATATTAATAATATACTGCCTTGGTGATGTTCCCACACTCTTGGTAAAGGTATCAATAAAGCGGTAATAATTCAGTCCATGTTCCCTGGTAAATTGCTTAATTGTAAAATCCTTCTCCGGCGCTGTGTGAAAAAACCGGATCGCCTGTTCTACTTCCTTATTATAGCTTTCATAGGAATTATTCTCCTTCAGCCTGTTTCTACCCATCTTCAGCAAAAGCTGCTGCATCAGAAATTTCAGCTGATCCTCACAAAAGGGCTGCTTTAACTGCAATTCCTGTATGATCGCATCATAGGTCTGGATATAGCTGTTATGGACTCCTACGTTATAAATTGTTTCTTCTCCCCAGCCCATTTTACTTAAGAAATTATTTTCCTTCCCACAGGAAAAATGCACCCAGTATATATCCGGGTGCTCCTCCAGGTAGTAATAATAATACTGCGCTTCTCCGGGATGGTAAAATACACAGTTTCCCTTTTGAAGACTATGCATTTTACCGTTTATCTTAAACCGCGCACTTCCGTCCGCAATATAAATCAATTGATAACTGGCTGTTCCGTGAGGTCTTTCGGTATAAAACAATTTCTTTTGAAGCAGTTTATATTGTCCGCTGCTGTGTACGAAAAAATCTTCATCGGATGCCACTCCATCATCTGCCTGAAAATCATAATAACCCACCACCGTTAACAAAAGCTATCCCTCCCATCCAATTTATTCTTTTTCTATGCAGCAGATGCCGACAGCATTTCTTCTGCTGTCACATACAGTGATACTTCATCAAAAGAATCACCAACTCTGTTTTTATCATAAATGCAAATACTTCGCATGTCAATTATTTCGTAAATTTTGTGCATGTAATCATAAATTTTATGTATGGAAATTATATGTTTTATCTGCTATATTCAAAAAATAAAATAAATTTTATGCTTATATCAAAGCTAATTGACAGTGCTTACCTTTTCTGTCATAAAAAGCAGCAGACGATTGTATACTTCAAAATTATTATCATTATGGGCGCAATCAGGATAACTCTAACGTAACACAATTGTCTACGATAAAGCAATTGGCCATTGTACAATCACCTTTACGGCAAATCAAAATTGAAAGGAGCTTTTATGTTTAAAAAAGAATTACAATTACCTAACTATTACGAAGATCCGTCCGCTCTTCATATCGGCTGTGAGGAAAACCGCAGCTATTATATCCCTTACGCACCGGATGAAACAGAGAATAGTTCCCGTGTTATGATGTTAAACGGAAACTGGGATTTCCGTTATTATGAAAATCCGTTTGTGCTGGAGGATTTTACACAGCCAGGCTATCTACATCAAAATTATGATACTATTCCGGTTCCGGGTTGTATTCAGATGTATGGCTATGACCGTCATCAATATACAAACACAAATTTCCCTTTCCCCTATGATCCGCCCTATGTACCTCTGGAAAACCCGACCTGTGTATACCACCGCAGCTTTTCCATCAGCCGGGAACAGTTAAAATTTTCAAATTATCTAAACTTTGAAGGTGTTGATTCCTGCTTTTATGTCTATATTAACCATACCTTTGTCGGCTACAGCCAGGTATCACATTCAACCAGCGAATTTGATATCAATTCTTATATAAAAGAAGGAAATAATGATATTACCGTAGTCGTTTTAAAATGGTGTAACGGCAGCTATTTGGAAGACCAGGATAAATTCCGTATGACTGGAATTTTCCGCGATGTTTATCTGCTGCAGCGTCCGAAAGATCACATTCGAGATTTCTTTGTAAAGACCTTATTAACGGATTCCTATACCAAAGCCGAGATAACGGTTGATTTTTCCTTCATCGGTTCCACTATTCCGGTTTCCTGCACTCTTACGGATGCAGACGGTATGGTAGTGTCTGAGCAGACTGTAACAAATTCTGCCCTTTCCATATTGCTTGATAACCCCACCCTCTGGAATGCGGAAAATCCTTATTTATATACCTTAACCATCACCTCTCCTGACGAGATAATTTACCAGAAGGTTGGTATCCGATCTATAGAAGTTAAAAATGATATTATATACATTAACGGGACAAGAATTAAGTTCAAGGGCGTTAACCGTCATGACAGTGACCCCGTTACCGGCTTTACCATCAGCAAGGAACAGGCGATGAAGGACCTGAAGCTCATGAAGGAAGCCAATATCAATGCAATCCGTACCAGCCATTATCCGAATGCCCCCTGGTTTACCGGTCTGTGCAGTCTTTATGGTTTCTATGTGGTCGGAGAAAGTGATCTGGAGGCTCATGGTGCATTAGACTTTTACGGCGCAAAACATCCGGACACCTACGGAGATCTGGTACAAAGAGAGTTTTTTGCCAAAGCAATTCTTGACCGCAACCAAAGAAATGTACTCCGTGATAAAAATAATCCGTGCATCATCCTCTGGTCAATGGGTAATGAGGCAGGCTACAGTAAAGCTTTTGAAGATACCGGACGCTGGATTAAAGCATACGATCCCACAAGACTTCTCCATTATGAAGGCAGTATCTATCAAACCGGAGGCCATGTCAACGATACTTCTATGATTGATGTCTACAGTAATATGTATGCATCTGTTGCGGATATTGAAAAATACCTGGCTAACAATCCCAAGCCTTATATGTTATGTGAATTTGTTCATGCTATGGGAAATGGCCCTGGAGATATTGAAGATTATATGGATTGTATCTATGCACATGATCGCTTCGTCGGAGGATTTGTATGGGAATGGTGTGATCATGCCATTGACCGTGGTATTACCATTGATGGCCGTAAAATCTACCATTATGGCGGCGATACCGGAGAATATCCGCATGATGATAATTTCTGTGTAGATGGTATGGTTTTCCCTGACCGTAGGCCTCATCCTGCTTATTTTGAATATAAAAATGTCATCCGACCGGTTCGTACCCGACTGGTTAATGCACAGGACGGCAGCGTTGAGCTGGAAAACAAACTTGATTTTACCAACCTGAAGGATTATGTCTCCATCATCGCCGAGCTTCTTTATGACGGAGAGGTTGTAGAGACTATACAACTTGATCCGGTAGATCTGCTTCCTCATTGCAAGAGTGTGATCCAGATACCTTACAGCACAAGTTATCTGACCGACCCGGATAAGAACCGAAGCCTTACCCTCAGACTGGTTTATACACAGACAGATGCAGCAGCGCTTACCAGTGCAGGTCATGAGCTTGGCTTTGACCAGTTATTTCTGAAGGAAAACACCGCAGCCATGATCCATGCCGCTAACTCCATTAGCAGTAGTGAGACAGGCAAAGTAGTGATTGAAGAAAGCGGCGCTAAAATCATTGTGAAGGGGTCCGATTTCAGCTACTGCTTCAACAAATTACGCGGATGCTTTGATTCCATTGTAGTTAATCAACAAACTATACTAGATCAGCCGCTGGAATTTAATATCTGGCGTGCACCTACTGATAATGACAGCAGTATCTCCAATTCCTGGAGGAGAGCCCGCTATAACAGAGCTGTTACCCGTGTATATGAAACAGCGGTTTCTCAGGAAGAGCAGGCAATTGTCATTCGCTGCCGTCTTGCCATCACAGCAATTCAAATTCAGCACATTCTGGATCTTGATGTTGTCTGGTACATTGCAAAGGATGGTACGCTTACAGTACAAATGAGCGGAAAACGTGATCCTCTTCTTCCGTTCCTGCCCCGCTTTGGCCTTCGCTTCTTCCTGCCGGCGCAGTATCAGAATATTAATTATCTCGGCTACGGACCAAACGAAAGCTATATTGATAAACATCGTTCCTCCTGGTATGGACGTTTTGACGATACGGTGGAGAATCAGTATGTGGATTATATTAAACCACAGGAGAATTCCAGCCATTATAACTGCAGTGATCTCACCCTCTCCTCCAAATACGGCAACCGCATTCATATCACTGCCACCGAACCTTTTTCTTTCCAGGCAGGCCGTTATACGCAGGAAGAACTGCAGACAAAGGCTCACAATTATGAATTATGCAAGAGTAACAGCACCGTTCTCTGTCTTGATTACAAGATGAGCGGCGTAGGCTCCAATTCCTGCGGCCCGGCTCTGTCAGAAAAATATCAGCTGCGCGAAGAAAATATCTCCTTTCAGGCTACACTGCAATTCTACGCATAGAAAAAATAATTTCATACAAAAAGATTTTTGAACAATGCTATTTATGATACCCTTCCGGCGGAAGCTTCGGCCCAAGCTTCCGCCTCTTCTAATGATTATTTTACGGACTTTTTATATTCTAATTCTCTATTACATCAGAAGCGGTTACGAAATCGGCGCATTTATATAGTGAATACCTTAAAATGGATGAATTAGAGTATATTTATATTCATCTACATGACCTGTATCAGGCTTTTGTCACTAGAATCCTACTATTACATTACAAAGAAAGGAAATGCCTTATGAATATTACTCCCTTACCCATAGAAAAAAGAAAAGGAAGATCCGGCCGCCATATCGTTACTGTTACTGCTCCTGCAAAAGTCTTCTACAATGGTTTAAAAACCGGAAATGGAACAATGATGATAACAGGACTGGGTAATCCGCAGCAGGAAGAATTCTGTATTGAACATGAAAAGTTATTGGCTTTTCAGTGGAAAACTCCTCCCAAGGCTCCTATGCTTGCAGAGGAACTCCCGGAAATAAGAAGGCTGATACTAGAGGGTAAATATCAGGAAGCCGCAGAATATGCGGATATGAAGGCTGCCCAGAATGGATGCTCCTGCAATTTTAACACCACCTCTCATCATCCTGCCTTATTCCTTAAAATAGAGAGAGAAACCTGTAATGCAAAGGATTATATCCAGACACTGAACCTGGAAACATCTCTGGCAAGTACCAGCTGGACGGATGAAAACGGAGCGTTCTCCCAAGAGTACTTCTGCTCCCGCACAGACCAGATCGGTGCAATCCGCATGCAGGGTCCTAAAGGAAAGTTAAACCTGAAGCTATCCGCAAACTTCCCGGTAACACCCTACGCACGCGAAGAATTTGAGCCAAATGACGTACCGGGGGGACATTACGGTTTTTTTGACAGTAATCCTGAATTCCCGAATGTAACCATTCATTATGAAGCAGACGCTATTCTGGCTGACGGAATATACCATTATGACCATGGCAGCTATGTTATGGCTTTCAAGCTTCAGACAGAAGGCGGCAGTACTATGGTAAGCAGCGACGGTATCACTGTCTCAAATGCTTGCAAAGTCACTCTTTTCTTTCAATGTGAAAAGCTCACAGCAAAAGAAGGCTCGATAAATTCAACTGATCTTTTAAAGCAAATAGGAGCTATGGATCTGGATTTTGATGCACTCCTGGAGCGCCATGCTGCATATCATAAGCCAATCTTTCAGCGTTTATCCGTCGATCTTGGCGGTGCGGAAGAAGATTATCTTCTTTCTACGGTTGAATTAAAGAAAAAGCAGTTCTTAAGCCAGGAAATTCTGCCTGCTTATATGGAAGCAATGGTTGATATGGGTAGATTCTTTCTGCTGAATGAGAGCGGAGAATTTCCTCCGATTTACGGACATGTCAATATTAATGTAAATCACCAGATTTCAGGGGGGAATATCGGTAATCTGCCGGAAATGATGGAATCCTTCTTCCGCTGGATTGAAAATCAACTGGATGACGCCAGGGAGAATGCAACAAGAATATTAGGAACCAGAGGCTTCTTTATTGCCGGGCATCCCGACGAGGAGATGGGAAAGCTTAATCACTTCGGACAATACTGGCCGCATCAATTCTGGATCTCCAGCTCCGGCTGGTGCCTGCAGCCATTCCTAGAACACTATTACTGTACGGGTGACCGGCATTTCCTGCGTGACCGTCTTCTTCCCCTATACAAAGAACTGGCTGGGCTTTATGAGGATTTTCTGACCGTTAAGGATAAAAACGGAAAGTTAATGTTCATCCCCTCCTATTCACCGGAGAATTTTCCTCAGAACATAAAAGTTATGTCTGTTATTAATGCTACCATGGATATTTCTGTATGCCGAGAGGTTCTGCAGGTTCTTCTGACCCTGGGAAAGGAAGAAAATATCGGAACAGTTGAAGATTATGAACGCTGGCAATCACTTTTTGACAAGCTGCCGCCCTATCTGATCGATCAGCATGGAGAGTTAAAGGAATGGGCCTGGGAAGATTTTGAGGAGCGATATGATCACCGGCATGCATCTCATCTATATGGTGCTTATCCGGGTGATGAATTCCAGCCGGATCTTAATCCAAAACTATACGAGGCCGCTTTTATCGCTAATAGAATGCGTGCGATCGGTAATGAATCCTGTCACGGAATTATGCATCGTGCACAGGCAGCTGCAAGACTTAAGGATTCGTGGCTGGTTCAGAAAATGCTTCGTTTCACATTAGAATCCGGCTATGTCAACGATAATTTCCTAACGGCACACAACCCTTACAAGAAGCATTACTTTCCGGATGGACAGGGCGCATTGCCTACCGTACTGCTGGAATCTCTTGTTTACTCCAGACCGGGTGTTATTGAATTACTTCCGGCCCTGCCGGCAGGAAGTTTTCAGAAGGGATGCCTAAAGGGTATGTCGGCAAGAAGCTTTGCGGAAATTAATGACTTTACATGGAATCTTACGGAAAAGAAAATGGAACTGGAATTTACTTCCTTTGTAGACCAGAATATCAGCATTCGTTACAAAAACGGATGGAAAAAGACCCTCTTGATAGACAAGCAGTCTAATTTGGCAGGTGAAAAGGAAATTAACCTCTCCGTTAAGACGAATGAAACTGTAAAACTGTTGTTTGATCTATAAAGCCATATTGTTTGTATGATATCTCATCCAAGGAGGCCGGTGATCCTTTTCCCTGCCTCCTTGTGTAACTTTACAGCTCTTCTTGTACACTTATCTATTCGTACAGTTTCAATACACAACTACGTAATTATTGCCGTGATTTATATAACCAATAGTTATAAATCATATTTTGGTCTACCATATCCTGCAATGTCCGGATTATCCAAACGGTATTGTTTTTTACATACCTCTCCGCCATTTGGTATCATTATTTTACCTGCGGATGTATTTCCCTCTATCGTATAAATATTCGTTTTCGTTGCCTTATAAACAATTCCAGTATGACAAATACGCTTGTTGTTTTTAAAGAATATAACATCACCCGGTTCAGGCTTTTCTGTATGCCATTGTTCCATTTTCATAAAATTTTGAGCTGAGGTTGGTGTATAGGCAGAGTAACCGCCAAGTAATTCCATCGCTTTCTCTTTCCCATAAGCTTCCGCAAAGCAGCAGTCAACAAACATATCACACCACGGAGAACCCTGATCATTAATTCCTGTGAGTTCTTCATATTTCTTCGCAAAAACGGTATAATTTTTGTCTCCTGCATTTGCCGACATATCATCAAGCTGCCGGTTACTTTCTTTCTCTATATAACCCGTATATTTTTGGGCAACCTTTATGATATCTTTCGCTTTATATTCCGGCATAACATTCACCATTTCCCTTCTCTGTAAGCACTTGCCGTCTTTATCATAGTACCTGTAATATCTGTTCATCCACCGGAGTTACCCCTTTCGGGAATACTACCTGCCAGGTATGATAGTTGCGACGTAAGTATAGCAGTATCAATCAATACACACTATCATATAGTATATGCATAAATAGCTATTTTTGTCATTTCCTGTATTTTATGTGCTATAGAGAGGTTTTTACCATACTTTTAGAAGGCTGGAAATGATGTTAGAAAGGCAGGTTTCCTAGAACAAAAGTGTGCTTCGCGCACTCTCGCGATTATAGATCTATAATGCACAGCTTTTGTTCCGCGCGCGAAGCTACGCATCCTCCCGAAGGGTTTTATTATATAGAAAGAACTTTCCTATGTAATAAAAAAGGAGGCTGCCGCTTCACAATTTTTCAATCGTGAAAGCCACAGCCTCCTTCTTATATAGGATACTCGTTACCACTCATCTAGCATTACAGTTAATTCTTACTCTTCCTGTCATAAAATGCCTGGAATTGTTTTTGATATTCCTGTACAAATTTATCTATTCCGGCATCCTTTAATTTTTTCAATGCTCCCTCAATGGCTGTATCATAATCAACAAAGCCAAAGGTTATCGGCTGGAAGAATTCCTGCTCTACAGCCTGAAGCTGTGCATATTCTGCACTTACAGGCGTCATATCAAATGAAAAACCGATATCCTTCTGCGCAATGCAGCCTTCATTCCATTGTGCATAGGTATCAATCTGATCTTTGGTAATATAGTTTTGATAACGCTTAAAGTTAATGTTATCCGGAAGCCAGGTATCAAAGAGTGTATCTGTATTGATCATTTCCAGAGTACCGTCATCCTTGATATTATAGTCTTTTCCTTTCTCTCCGTATAATATAAAATCTACCCAATCCTGGCTGCTCTGGAGCAAATTAATTAATTTAACATATCCCTCGAGTTCAGCACCTTCCACATTTGCACTAATTGCAAACGCAGTGGAATAGGTTCCTCTAGACATTAATGGTTTCTTTGATTTATCTCCGATATAGTAATTTTTAAATACGGCTTTTGGATCAGATTTTCTGACAGTATCCATAAATTCGAATACACGGTAGCTGGCACCGGTGGTGAAAATCGATTTACCGCTATTAAATTCAGCTGAGGATTGCGAAGGATTAGAAAGTGCATAGCTTGGAATGATACCCATTTTATTCCATTTGTTAGTAATTTCGCATACTTCTTTATATTCCTGTGAACTATAATAGTCATACACC
Organism: Bacillota bacterium; assembly: GCA_023418475.1. Taxonomy (GTDB): domain Bacteria; phylum Bacillota; class Clostridia; order Lachnospirales; family Lachnospiraceae; genus Mobilitalea. Next base: position 208,811 of record JAEZZO010000068.1, on the reverse strand, counting down.
GTAGAATCATCCGGCTTATTGCCATCTGTAAATATGAAATTGTTCAAACGGTACACATTTTTATCCGATGCGATTGCACCATTGAACATATCTGGATCAACACCTCTTGAAAGTCCCACAATATCAGGATATTTTTCTTTGGCCAGCTGATAGAATTTCTCAAGATCTTCCATGGTTTTTAAATCCGTCATTCCCACATCTTTTAGAATATCCTCTCTGGCAATAACAACATAATCCTCACCCGCATTCGGCTTATTACCAAAAGGCAGTGCATATAATTTTCCATCTACTTTCCAGGTATTAAACGCTTCGTCGCCTCCGCAGTTTGCCTTCAAGTCCCCTGCATACTTTTCTGCTATATCTGTAAGATCAGCATAGTAGCCTTTTGCAACACATTTTGCCATAAATGCAGTATCTGTATAAGTTACAAATTTCTCACCTGAGGATAACATTAATTCAGTCTTTCCGGTTGCATACTCTGTCCACGGAAGATACTGAACGGTAACATCCACATTAATCGCATCTAACACCTTCTGATGAAATTCATTTGCTGCAAATTCAGTCATTCTCTGAGAAGCTTCCCCATATAAAATGATAGTAGCTGGAGTTGGCTTACCTTTTTCTTCTGCCTTATCTGTTCCTTCTGCTCCAGTACCATCTGTCACAGCTTTACTGCCTTGTGTGCTGTTTTTACTTTGTGTACATCCGATAAGGCCGATGACCATCATTAAAACCAGCAGAATTGCTAACATTCTCTTTTTCAATTGTAATTCCTCCTCTTATTGTATTATATCGCTAATCAGCTAAAGCTGCATTAACCCTTTAGGGCACCCACTGTTACTCCTTTGATAAAATATTTCTGTACAAAGGGATATATCAGGGCAATGGGGCCGATGGCAATACAGGTAATTGCCATTTTTATAGTTTGTGTCGGCAATACAATATGACTCGCCATATCTCCATTTGGATTAGAAGCAAGATACTGTATATTGGACATCATCTTATACAGGATATATTGCATTGAAAAATATTTATCGCTATTGATCAGCATAAGCGGCAAATAAAAATCATTCCAATACTGCAATCCATAAAACAAAGCAATTGTTACAATTCCGGCTTTCGATAAAGGCATCATAATTTGAAATAAAATTCGAAAATGTCCGGCTCCATCGATTTTTGCACTTTCTATTAATTCATAGGGAAGACTTTTAAAGAAATTTCGCATAAGATACATATAAAACACATTCATCGAATACGGCAAAATCATAGCCAGGAGAGAATCCTTCAGTCCCAGGTACTTTGTACAAACCAGATACCAGGAGAGCATTCCTCCGTTAAAGAGCATTGTAAAATAAGCATAAAAGGCAAGCTTATTCGCATGACGAAAGTCTTTGATTGATATCACATAGGCATAACAAACTGTTATGAGTAAGGATAATATACTTCCGGCAGCCGTTACGATTATACTAACTCTATATGCACTAAATAGCTTATATCCCTGTGTCTCAAAAATATAGCGATAGGTATCCAACGAAAAGTCGATAGGCAATATAGAAAATCCATACTTTACCGCTGCCTGTTCGCTTGTAAAGGAAGCTGATATTGCGATAATAATCGGAAACAGACAAAAGGCTGCTAACAATGTCAGTAACAAATAAAATAAAGCATTCAGTGTACTATCTTTCTTTAATATTTTCATAATTTTCCTCATTTCTGTACTGCTTTTGCTTCTATCAAGTGTTTTACTCCTATAAAATATTCAAAGCTTAAATATTAAAACAATGTTGAATCCTTATCATATCTGCCGGCCAGCTTGTTGGAGATTACGACAAACAGAAATCCAAAAAGTGATTGATAGAGCGCAACCGCAGATGCAAATGCCATTTCTCCATTTTTTACTCCGCTTCGATAGACAAACACATCAATCAAATCTGTTGTCGGAAGAAGCACCGGATTTAGATTTGTCAGACCGATAATCATATTCAAATTGCCCTTTAACATATTTCCTACTGATAATAGGAACATGATTATGATGGTTGGCTTTAATAAAGGAAGCGTTATCTTCTTAATTCTCTCCCATTTACCGGCTCCATCTACTTCCGCTGCTTCGTACATTGAGGTATCAATTCCTGTCACCACACCATAATAAATTACCGAGCTATATCCTGCAGACTGCCATACATTTACAATAATCAGTATGATGATCCAGGCCTTCGGATGAGAATAAAAATCATAGGGCTGTCCGCCAAAGAAAGTTATTATATGATTAATAAATCCGGTGTCCGCATTTAACATAGCATATAAAATAGCACCCATAACCATCCAGGACATGAAATAAGGAAAGAACATTATGGTCTGCGCTCCCTTGATGAACCTTTTATTATTGATCTCACTTAGCATAATTGCAATCGCAACAGCAACAATTGTTCCACATACAAAAAATAATACATTATATAAAATGGTATACCGGGTCGCTCGCATAGCCGTACTTAAATTATGGAAGAAAAATTGAAAGTTCTTAAATAATGGATCTGCCCATGGGCTGCCAAATATTCCTCCTTTAAAATTGTACTCTTTAAAGACAAGAACAATACCCAGCATCGGAAAGTATGAAAATAATGCCAATGCAATAATCCCCGGCATCGCTAAAGCATATAATGCCCCATCCTGCCGCAGAGCCGTATGTATACTTCGTCTCTTTTTTTTCTTTATACTATTTCTCATTAATTAAGCTTCTCCTTTCTATTACTTGCCTAGGTTTAAGGCTATTGCAAAACGATATTGTTATTCAAATTATATACACAGAAAACACATTTTCCTCCGCCCCAAAGCTCCTTCCGCTTAACTTCTGCTCCGGAACATGTGTTTTCTGCGTATACAATTAATATAATTTTTGCGTTTCGCAATTACTGACTTGACTTAGATTAACTCAATCGGCAGGAAAAGAAAACGATAAATATATGCATTACTTAAAATAACCGCTTATTTAGTATAAAAAAGGACTATTAATTATCTCTAATTCATTCATTTTCTTATCATTATTATAAATTCAAGCTGATTTTTGCAATATGTTTACATATATTGGATCATCAAATTATAATTAAAAAGAAACAGACCGGAAATTAATGACAAAATCCAGTCTGTTTTATTACACGATTTCCGATGATATTTTTAAGGATATATTAATATATATTACTTTTTGTTATTATTTCTTGTTTTTTTCTTGTTTTTTATTTCTTGTCTCTTTCTCTTGATTATTTTTATCTGTTTTATTTCATTTACCATTTATGTTTTATTTATATTCTTTTAAAGATTATTGCGATATTGTGATGGTGAAACTGCAAACTTCTTCTTAAATTGTGAGGAGAAGTAAGACACACTGCTAAAACCGATTTCATCTGATATCTTTTTAATACTTGCCGTAGGGTTCTGCAACATTAAATCCTTTGCATAATTCATTCTAAGATCATTCACATATTCCGGAAAGGTCGTACCCGTATACTCCCTGAAAAGCTTACTGAAGTAAGAAACACTGATATGAAATTCTTCTGCCAGTACCTCTACCGATATATTACGATCCAGATAATTACTCTGTATGTATTCTATTGATTTTATCATATTCGTTCTTAGCGTCTTTTCCTTCCCGACCCGTAGTTCAAGACAGGTATTTGTTATTATCTGTGACATCCACAGCATTAATTCCTCCCGATTATTAAAAGCTAGTATTTTCAAATAATTTTCAAGATAATGTTCTTTGTATTCCAGACTATTTACTGCAAATTCTTTGTTAATATTATTCAAGTAAGTCGCAAATTCGGCCAGAAACAGCAGGACATGCTTTATTGTATATTTTCTTAGTTGTTCAAGTAATAATGCAAGCTGCTCCACGGCTTCTACCGGTTGTCCTTCTCTGATATAATGCATAAGATTATCTGTTATTTTCATTGGAACTCTTTCATCCAAATAATTAACCACATAATCCTGATCTATCATTTCGGGTATTTCCCCCATCAGGTGGTATCTCAGATAATTCTCCACAAGCCGGTAGTTATACTCAATCCTTCTGTCATCTGAGATTGTCTCTGATAAAGCAGTTTGAAAATTGACATGAAACTGCGCCTTAATTTCTTCAATTACTCGATGATATCTTTCTTTCACTTCCTCACGCTTCTGAAAAAAATTAATTCGAGTGAGTTCTTTCATAAAGATAAGCCATGATTTAGAGCTTTTCTGGAAAATACAAATCTTACAACCAGGAAATTCGTTGGCTAGCATACTTTCCAACACTTCCTTAATATTACTGAAATCGGTGGCATGACTGCCGGTGACTATGTTGACTAAAATCAATAATGCCTGCTCGTTTCTGCTTTGCAGTTCAAGTATCCTGGGCATTATCATCTCCTTTTGATCATCCTGTAAGTATCGAATCACTTCATCCTGATCAAGCTGCTGTGATAAAATACTAACTCTTTCTATAATCCGGTCAATCGTTGTATCCATCTTTGTAATCTCATTCAAATTTTCTCCAGGTAAGATCAATGCCGAATTATTACTGATTTTTTTCCAAAACTGTTCAAATGGCTTATATAATACCTGCGTCAGAAAATAGGAAACAATTGTTGTTACCAATAGAAGAATTATGGATACCATTATCATAACCCTTTTTGTGGCATAAACCTCAGCTTCGCTGCTTTGCATATCCTGTAATGTCAGTACAACATATCTCGGATCCTCATTCACAAGATAATTTCCAATATACTTTTTCCCCTCTATATCCGTTTTATAAGAAAAATAACCGGGATTCGCAATTTGTATATTTTCCCACAAATTAATTTCTTCCATTTTTATATTATCATTTTTTTCTACAATACTATATCCGTCCCTGTTTAATATATAAATAGCGTCTGTACTATTTTCTTCCCTTGAAATAAATTTATCCTGCATTTTCTGCAAATTAATTATCAGTATAATACCATATTGACTTTCTCCATTCAGGGTCTTTCTCTCCGTTTGTATCATAGCTAATTGTTTTTCATTATTATTTTCCAACAAAAAATCCTGTTCATCATTTGTAGTTGATTGCACTTTCTGCAGAATATTCTGCAGATCCTTGGAAGACGGAAACACCCTTCCCGTATTCATAATAATTTCATCGCCATGAAACAGAAGGATGTAGTCAATTGAAGCATCTTTCGACAAGATTGTTTGCAGATATCTGCTCGCATTATAACCACTGGTAAAATCTGAATTATCATATAAATATCTTAAAATAACCGGATTTTCATACATGGTATAGATGTCCTTCCGATATTGCTGTATATGCATATCATAAGAAGTATTAATATTATCTAACTGCGATTTTGCCAAGTTATTTATTTCTTTATAAATATACTTTTGAAACCAGCTAAATGATATACTAATCGTCACAATTATTGCTAAAATACTAATTGCAAAAAAGCTGCTATACAATTGGAACTTATAATTTCCTCTCACTTCTTTATATTTTATTTTCCCCGCCATGTGTAACCCTCCAATTATTTTGCTGTTTTCATTATATCTTCAATTATCTATAAACTCAATTTATTAGAGTTTAAAAAATCAGCAATCGTATTAAAAATATGCTTTATCTTGGTGTATCACAGTGTTTATATCTTCTTACTGGAACAAAAGCATGCTTCCTCCCGGAGGATTTTTATTACATAGGGCAACTTTCCTATGTAATAAAATCAAAAGCCACCCGTTATGTTTTTATGAAAACTTCAACATAATGAATGGCTTTTCGAAACAAATCGCTTTTTTTTGCTCTTCCCTAAAAATTCAAATTACACACAGTAGACATTGCTGAATACACAGTACAAGTTAAAAGAAAGGACACTGCCGTGACAGCTGCGTCCTCTTCTTTATCTATTATTTGCTGCTTAAATATTTCTCAATGTTTTCGATCGCCGTCTTTTCATCCGGTCCATCTGCACTTACGGTTACTTTCTCACCGGTAGATATGCCCATACTCATCATACCCATAATGCTCTTGGCATTTACACGTTTTTCATTGCTGGATACATAAATACTGCATTCGTACTGACTCGCAACCTGAACGAGTAATGCAACCGGTCTTGCTTCCAAACCATTCGGAATTTTAATCGTTATTTCTTTCGTTATCATGTCAATTTTCCTCCTTATTCTCCCTGAGTTGATCAGCTATCAAGCTTAATTTGCGTAATCTATGGTTAACTCCCGACTTACCGATTGGCGGTAACAGCATGGCACCAAGCTCCTTTAGGGATGCTTCCGGATATTCAATTCTAAGTCTTGCAATATCCTCCAGTCCATCTGTTAATTCTCCTAAACCCGAATTATCCCTGATATAAATAATATCCTCAATCTGTTTTGCGGAAGCCGCTACTGTTTTACTGATATTGGCAGCTTCACAGTTCACCTGACGATTAATGGAATTGCGCATTTCCTTAAGAATTCTTACATTCTCCAGATTCATCAAGGCCACATGCGCTTCCATAACATTTAAAAGATCAACGATCTGAGAGCCTTCTTTAATATATACTACATAATTTTTTTTACGAATTATTATCTTCGCATCTACAGAAAAAGTTTGTATGATATCCCTTAACTGCTCTGCCTTCCAAGGGTCAGAAGCCACAATCTCCAGATGATAGGATTTCTTCGGATTACTCATTGATCCCGAAGCTAAGAATGCACCTCTGATAAATGCTCTCTTACAGCAGGAATTCTGCGTAATAACCGGATCTGATATCCGAAGTCCGATACTTTCCGATTTCTTGTTATCATCCTTTAAATCATGAGTGAAATTGATCGGGAATGTATCCGAAAGAATTGCAATGTCCTGCGATACTGCGCCATGGTCTTGATCCACTAACGGTTGGCAAGAAAGCTTCGTTGCTTGTAATATCAGCTTTATACTGTCCGGATTACGTATGATAAGAGAATATATACTGCTTCTTTTTGCATTAATATTAGTTTTAACAGAAATATCAATATTTATATTAAATGTTTTTTTAACTAATGTAAAGTACTTTCTTGCTACGACTAAATTTTCTGTCTGTAATTTTAAATAGTACCTGGTGCCTAGGCTGATTATTCTGCCGTCGCAGGATAAAATAGCGGCTAATTCGGCTAATCTGCAGTGCCTGGCACTGCTTGAACTAAGTGAAAGCTCTTCTTTCACATCTTTTGAAAATGACATATCAGGTATCCTTCTCTATATCCCTATGCTCCACTTTTATTCCATATTCGGTATTATTTAATCTGGAGGTTAATTCATTGGCCAGCGTTACGGAACGATGTTTTCCCCCTGTACATCCTATTCCGATTACTAACTGGTTCTTCCCCTCTGTGACGTAGAGCGGTATTAAAAACCGCAGCAAATCCTCCAGCTTATCGAGGAACTGTGCTGCTGCTCCCGATTCCATCACATATTGCCTTACGGCAGCATCCATTCCGGTTTTATGCTTCAATTCTGCCACATAAAACGGATTAGGCAGAAAACGAACATCAAACACAAGATCTGCATCAGCCGGAATTCCATATTTAAAGCCAAACGACAACATCGTAATATAGAAATTGTTGAATTTTTCGTCCTGCAGATAAATTTTATTAATCTGCAGCTTTAAATCACGAATTAGAAGATGTGTTGTATCAATAATTACATCCGCCCTCTTGCGCAGAAATGCAAGACGTTCCCGCTCCAGCGCTATACCTTTTTCCACGCGGCCTCCTCCGGACAGCGGATGATTTCGCCTGGTCTCCTTATACCTTTTTACCAATACCTCCGGTGAACAATCCAAAAATAATATTTCATAAGGTATTCCTGTATGTTTCATATCATCAAGGATTGTCTCCATTTCTTTCAGAGCCTGTCCGCTGCGAATATCAATTCCAAGAGCCACCATGCTCTGGTTGCCCTGCATGATAAGTCTTGCGAATTTCTTTACCAATTGAATCGGAAGATTATCGGCACAGAAATATCCTGCATCCTCCAGCATTTTTAGGACTGAGCTTTTTCCGGCCCCTGACATTCCTGTAACAATGACAAATCTCATATTGTGTCTACCTTTCAATTACGATACCGCTTAACAGCATACGAACTAATCGTAAAATACCCGGTATGAGTATCTTCTGTGGTAAGCTATCGGTTATCAGATCAATAATGTTACTTACTGATGAAGTATATTCTTTCAGAAATCACCCAGGAATTTTACCTCGGGTTCCAGACGTACCCCGAATTTCTCATTCACAATTCTACTTACATTCCCAATGAGAGTAATAAATTCTTCTGCGGTGGCATTCTCCTTATTAATTAGAAAACCGCAATGCTTTTCCGATACAGCTGCTCCGCCTACTTGATAACCGCTAAGACCCGCATCACTGATCAGTTTACCGGCAAAAAATCCCTCCGGTCTTTTGAAGGTACTGCCTGCGCTATATTGTTCCAACGGCTGCTTCTCGCGTCGTTTTGTATTTAACTCCCTCATTTTCTGACGGATGGTTTCTTCCTCACCACTTTCCAGCGCAAGATCAGCCTCCAACAGAATATAGTTTTTTCTCTGCAGGATGCTGCTGCGATAACCAAGCTCCAATTCTTCCTTCTTCAAAGTCAGAATTCTGCCTTCCTCATCCAATACTCTTGCACGAATTAGACATTGCTTCATCTCTCCATCATACGCTCCGGCATTCATGGTAACTGCACCGCCAAGTGTACCGGGTATTCCGGAAGCAAATTCAAGACCGCTAAGACCCAGTCTGGCGGCTTCACTCGCAAGCTTTGCAAGCATTACTCCAGCCTGCGCTGTTATCGTATGATCCTCATTTACCGTAATTTTAGCAAACCTGTCGCCAAACATCATAATCAGGCCGCGATATCCTGCATCTGAAACCAGAAGATTACTTCCGTTTCCAATGATGTAATAAGACATATTTTCTTTCTTACATAAGCTGATTATACCACATACTTCATCAATTAATGCAGGACTGACAAAATAATCAGCTGTTCCTCCGATATGAAGTGAGGTATGTTCTGCCATCCCTTCCTCTCGTTTTACCTGTTCGTTTGGTAATGTAAGAATTAATTTCTGATAAAATTGATCTTCCAATACTTCCTCCCTGCGCAAAATATTAATATCTGTATCATTTACTCACAGGCAAATATACAACCTATTAAAGCTTATTTTTGTCTGCTGCTTTTTATGCCAGAATTAATTTTGCTGCTCCATAAATTCCAGCGTCATTGCCCAATGTCGCAAGCTTAAATTCTTTATTCTTGAGCGAACTCATGACCAGCTTATTATAATATTTTTTAGTTGTTTCCGGAATGATTTCTCCTGCCATGGATACGCCTCCACCGATTACAAATACTTCAGGGTCTACAATCTGGGCAATATGTGCTAATGCTACTCCAAGATAATAGCAGGCCTTTTCCACCACTTCCATAGCAAGCAGGTCTCCTTCTTTTGCAAAATCAAACACATTCTTTGCGGTGATACTCTCCAAATCACGCAGAGGAGAGGGATCTTGCTTATCCGTTAAAATCTGTCCGGCCAGTCTTACAATACCGGTTGCAGAAGCATATTGCTCCAGACAGCCGCATTTGCCGCAGCCGCATACATTCGTTTCCTTATCATTTACAAAGATATGGCCAATCTCACCGGCTGCTCCGTTGCTGCCCGCCAGTACTTTGCCATTAATAACGACTCCGCCGCCTACCCCTGTACCCAGTGTGATCATAACAATATTATCATAACCTTTTCCGCCGCCCATCCACATCTCACCAAGAGCAGCTGCATTGGCATCATTGCCGGCCTTTACCTTAAGTCCGGTCATTTGATGCATTTCCTCTTCTATATTAAAACGGGCAAGTCCTAAGTTTACCAGTTCCAGAACCTCTCCGTTATCCTTCACCGGTCCCGGTACGTCAACACCAATACCTAGAATGTCTTCTTTACAAAGGTTTAACTGTGCAATCTTCTCCAGGATAAAATCGGCCGAACTTTTCAGAACATCCTTACCGTCTCCTGTTTTCTGCGTCGTAAAATCCCATTTGTTCACCAGGTTTCCGTCCGTATCAAACAGTCCTACCTTTACCGCAGTTCCTCCTATGTCAATTCCAAAGCATAACTTACTCATTCGTTACTTCCTGCCTTCCTTCATATTTGTATCATTTCTCATCGCCCTTTTTCAAGCTGTTTGTAACACGGTTATAAAGCTCCTGTGCCGCATTATAACCCATCTTCTTCTGACGGTAATTAACCGCTGCTGACTCGCAGATAATAGCAAGATTTCGGCCCGGACGAATCGGTATGGAATGGCATACCACCTTATTACCGAGAAATTCAATATAGGCCTCCTCCAGTCCAAGGCGGTCATATTGTCTTTCCTTATCCCATTCCTCAAGCTTAATTACAAGATCGATCGCCTGTGTATTCTTAACGCTCTCCACACCGAAGAGGGTTTTCACATCAATAATTCCGATACCTCGAAGCTCTATGAAATGCCTTGTAATATCAGGAGAAGTACCGATCAGGGTTTCATCGCTTACCTTTTTAATTTCAACCACATCATCAGAGACAAGCCGGTGTCCTCGCTTGATAAGCTCCAGTGCTGCTTCACTTTTACCAATACCGCTTTCCCCCATGATCAGGATTCCTTCACCATACACATCCACAAGACCTCCATGGATTGTAATTCTTGGTGCGAGTTCCACCTTTAGCCACCGGATCACTTCCGCCATAAACGAAGACGTGGTCTTTCCCGTTCGTAAAATAGGAATTTCCTTGGCGGTTGCTAGTGCTATAATACTGTCATCCACCTCAATATTTCTGCAGAAAACCAAACAGGGAATATGATAATCCATCAGCATGGACATAATCTGAAGTCTTTGTTCACTATCCATCTGCTGCATATAAGCGTATTCCACATGACCGATCACCTGAACACGTTCCGAATCAAAATGATTAAAGAATCCTGCCAGCTGCAAGGCAGGCCTATTCACATCCGGCTGCGAAATCTTGATATTCTTGATATAGATGTCCGGTGTACAATTTTCCAAATTCATTTTCTCAATTAGCTTAACCAATTCAACCGTATACATATTTTCTCCAATTCTGCGCACGCTTTAAGCGCATTTGTACAAATTATGAAAGAAGTTCTTTTAACCTACATTTTAACACATTTCTTTCCCTACTGTAAATCTCTATGTTTTTGTATCCTTATGAAAAAATTCATATACCTTCTCCGCTGCCTGGCGATTCATAGCCGGAACCTTCATAATCTCTTCCATATCTGCAGCCTGAATCCTCTCCAGTGACTGGAAATATTTCATTAATGCTCTTCTTCTTGTTGGTCCGACACCGTTAATATCATCCAATATAGAACGCACCTGGCTCTTCTGACGAAGATTGCGGTGGTATTCAATCGCAAAACGGTGGGTCTCATCCTGTATTCTGGTAACTAATTTGAATAATTCACCGCTTTTATTCAGCGGCAGTTCCCGGTTATTATAATAGAGTCCCCTGGTACGGTGAAAATCATCCTTCACCATACCACAGACAGCGATCTCCAGGTTAAGCTCTTCTAAAACCCGAAGGGCAATTCCTACCTGACCTTTTCCGCCGTCCATTAAAATAACATCGGGATATCTGGTAAAGCTGCCCAGAGCTTCATCCATCTGCTTCTCCCGGTATGCCCTTCGTTCCTCCTGTCCATGTGTAAACCTTCTGGTCAGAACCTCATACATGGATGCATAATCATCCGGTCCGTTAACGGTGTGAATTTTAAACTTACGATAATCTGCCTTCTTCGCTTTTCCTTTCTCAAAAACCACCATGGAGCCTACTGACAGGAAGCCTGCCGTATTAGAGATATCAAAGGATTCAATTCGTTCAATCAGGGGCATATTCAAAAGCTGTGCCAGTTCCTTTAATGCTCCTGTTGTTTTGGCCTCCTCCAGCTTTATCTTCTCTATATCCTGATGAAGTACCAGCTCCGCATTCTTTCTTGCAAGCTCCACAAGCTTCTCCTTATCGCCCTTCTGCGGCACCTTAAGATATACCTTCTGTCCTCTTTTGGCTGTGAGCCATTCAGTTAACAGCTCCTCTTCCTCCGCTTTGACGCTTAAGAATATTTCTTTCGGAATATAGGGGGTTCCTGCGTAGAACTGACTGACAAAGCTGGACATAACCTCCTCGTCTTCCACATCCTGTACTCCGCTTAAGTGAAAATGATCTCTTCCAATCAGTTTTCCGCTTCGGATAAAGAAGGTTTGAACCACCGCCTCATCCTTGTCTCTTGCAAAAGCTATGATATCACGGTCCACCTGATCCGTATTCGTAATCTTCTGCCTATTTGCAATCTGCTTCACACTGTGCAGCAAATCTCTGTACTGAGCGGCCTTTTCAAATTCCAGAGCCTGCGAGGCTGCTGCCATCTTCTCTTCCAGGAGCTTCGCAACCCTGGTATAATTGCCATTTAGAAATTCAATTACCTCATTAATATTATTCCTGTACTCCTGCTGCGATATATAACCCTGGCATGGGGCATCGCACTGTCCCATATGATGATACAGACAGGGACGCTCCTTGCCGATCTCCTTCGGAAGAAGGCGGTTACAGGTTCGTACCTTATAGATTTTACGCAGCAGCTCCAGTGTATCTTTTACGGCTGCTACATTCGTATAAGGTCCAAAATACTTTGCCTTGTCCTTTTTCTGCGTTCTGGCTAATGATACTCTGGGAAACGCTTCGTTCATCGTCACCCGGATATACGGATAAGCCTTATCGTCCTTAAGCATCGTGTTGTATTTTGGCATATGTTCTTTGATTAAATTGCATTCCAGAACAAGTGCCTCCAGCTCTGAATCCGTAATAATATACTCAAAATGGTCGATATGTTCCACCATCTGTTTGATTTTCTCCGTATGATTACGGCTGTTCTGGAAATACTGCCGTACGCGGTTTTTCAGTACAATTGCTTTTCCTACATAAATGATTGTATCCTTACTGTCCCGCATGATGTATACACCCGGTTTTGCGGGTAATTTTTTCAATTCTTCCTCTAGATCGAACATAGAAACAACCATGCCTTTCTTTCAAAACCTGCAAGCCTTACGCCGCAGAAGCACTCAATTCCTACATGCATTTTACATCACAAGCATCCTTAAGTCAATTTATAAGAAATCCAAGAGCCATGGAAATGCTCTTGGATTTCTTAGGATATACCATATTCAAACTATATCATTAATATATTATACATTATCGGGAAATTCTATCTGATCTCCGTTAATCTGCCTCGGTTGCTCTGCATCTCCCTTTATCTCATGATAGATTTTCATAAACTCTTCACCTGTGATGGTTTCTTTACTAATCAAGTATTCTGCGATCTGATCCAATACTTCGCGGTTTCCGGCAAGCAGCTTCTCTGCCTTGTCATAGCATTCCTTCAGTATCTGCATTACTTCCTTATCAATCTCTCCGGCTGTTTCGTCGCCGCAGTTTAATACCGGTCTTCCGTCCAGATATTTGCTTTCCACAGATTCCAGTCCCATCAAACCAAACTTATCGGACATACCATACTGCGTTACCATTGCTCTGGCAAGAGAAGTTGCCTTTTCAATATCATTAGAAGCACCTGTTGTAATAGAGTTGAAAACCAAATTCTCAGCCGCACGTCCGCCGTACAGGGTAACGATACGCGTCAGAATTTCATCCTTGCTCATCAGATATTTCTCTTCCTCCGGCACCTGCATTACATAACCTAAGGATCCCATGGTCCTTGGGACAATTGTAATCTTCTGCACCGGTTCCGCATTCTTCTCCAGCGCTGTTACAAGTGCATGTCCAACCTCATGATAAGCTACAATACGCTTCTCTTCTTTACCGAGAATTCTGTCTTTCTTCTCTTTACCTGCTATAACAACCTCAACAGATTCAAACAAATCATCCTGGGTAACAACAGTCCTGCCCTTTTTCACCGCTAAGATAGCTGCTTCATTAATCATATTGGCAAGATCGGAACCAACGGCACCTGAGGTAGCCTTCGCAATTGCTTCCAGGTCTACGGAATCATGCATCAGAACATTCTTGGCATGTACCTTTAATATCTCAATTCTACCTTTTAAATCTGGTTTATCAACGATAATTCTTCTGTCAAAACGTCCCGGTCGAAGCAACGCCTTATCCAGTACTTCCGGTCGGTTCGTTGCACCCAGAACTACCAGACCCTTGGAGCTGTCAAAACCATCCATATTCGAAAGAAGCTGATTTAAAGTCTGTTCTCGTTCGTCATTACCGCCACCGTAATGGCTATCACGGCTTTTACCGATTGCATCAATCTCATCGATGAAAATAATACAGGGTGCAGACTGCTGTGCCTGTTTGAACAAATCTCTTACTCTTGAAGCACCGACACCGACAAACATCTCAACAAAATCCGAACCGGTTAACGAGAAGAACGGAACCTTTGCTTCCCCTGCAACCGCTTTGGCAAGTAAGGTTTTACCGGTTCCAGGAGGTCCGACCAGCAACGCTCCCTTCGGCAGTTTAGCACCGATCCGGGTATATTTGGCCGGATTATGAAGGAAATCAACAATCTCTGTTACTGATTCCTTTGCTTCCTCCTCACCGGCAACATCCTTAAAGGTTACTCCTGTTGTTTTTTCCACATATACCTTTGCATTACTTTTACCAACACCCATCACTCCGCCGCTGTTCTTAGCCACTGCCCGGTAGAAAAACCACATGATCACGGAGATCAGTGCAAACGGCAATATCATCGTAATAATGGAACCCAGTAAATTAGTTGTCTCAACCTGCATTTTATATTTTACTTTTGCCTGGTTAAGCCGGTCAATAAAATGCAAATCATTATAAAAATAGCCTGTATAATAGGTAGTTTTATAGGCATTGTCCTCTTGCCCCTTCAGGGTAATCATGATTTGCTCCCCTTTTACGACAACCGAACCAACCTTGCCATCATCTAACATCTGCAGGAATTCGTTATAGGTAATCTCCTTTTTATTCTGCAGGGTATCCGTTAACATGGAAAACATATACCATATTACCAGGGACGACACTAATATAATGATTATGGCGACTCTATTCGGCATACCATTATTCTTGTTTTGCTTATTGTTATTGTCCATGAAATCCTCCTGTTCATAGAGTTGACATTAATTCTGTATTTATTACAGCAAAATCCGGCTCTATATACAACATGTAAGCATGAAAAATTTGCGTTCAATACCCCACTGTATTTACCAATTCTAAACCGTATAACTCATTATACTGATAGTCTTTCCATAAATCAATAAAATTGTTCTTAAAATTCTATGTTTAAATTGTGTATTCCTAAAATAACTGTAAAGAATTACAATTAACCTGCTAAATTTTCTTCCTCTTCTAATTGACTTCATCATTCCTATGTAGTATACTATAGCAGAAATTGTACATCATACAGCAAGGGAGCCGGAAAAGGTTGAAAGTCGAACTTTGATCTATCGGCTATGAACTCGCTTTGTTTAAACCTTCGACTCGACCAGGTTGATGGCTTTTTTTATTGCTTAAATTAACTAATTTTGCGCGGCAAACTGTAAAGAAACAGTTGTCCTATCAATAAAGGAGGAGATGAAATGGCTGTTAAATATGTATTTGTAACCGGTGGCGTTGTTTCTGGTTTGGGAAAGGGCATTACAGCAGCTTCCCTTGGCCGATTACTCAAAGCACGTGGCTATCATGTAACAATGCAGAAATTTGACCCTTATATTAATATTGACCCGGGTACAATGAATCCAATACAGCACGGAGAAGTATTTGTAACAGACGATGGAGCAGAGACAGATCTGGACTTAGGACATTATGAGAGATTTATTGATGAAAGCCTGAATAAAATGTCCAATGTTACTACCGGTAAAATCTATTGGTCCGTTTTATCCAAAGAAAGACGCGGTGATTTCGGCGGAGGAACCGTTCAGGTTATCCCGCATATTACAAATGAAATCAAAAGCCGTTTTTATAGAAATGACCAAACCAATGACACTCATATTGCGATTATCGAAGTGGGCGGCACCGTAGGTGACATCGAAAGCCAGCCTTTCCTCGAAGCCATCCGTCAATTCCGCCAGGACGTCGGAGATCACAATGTTGCATTAATACATGTAACCTTAATTCCTTATATTAAAGCATCCGGTGAGATGAAAACAAAACCTACCCAGGCAAGTGTTAAGGAATTACAGGGAATGGGAATTCGTCCTGATATTATCGTATGCCGTACGGAATTTCCTCTGGAGAACGGTTTGAAGGACAAGATTGCTCTCTTTTGTAATGTTCCAAGCTCGAATGTATTGCAAAATCTTGATGTGGAATATTTATATGAAGCTCCTCTTGCTCTTGAGAAGGAACATATTGCAGATGTTACCTTAGCCTGCCTTAATATGCCCTGTCCCGCACCGGACCTTTCCGATTGGGAAAACATGGTACAATCTCTTAAGAACCCTAAGGAAGAAGTAACCGTTGCTCTTGTCGGAAAATATACGCAGCTTCATGATGCCTATATCAGTGTAGTAGAATCTTTGAAGCACGGAGCCGTAGCGCACCATGCTTCCATTAGTATTAAATGGATTCCTTCCGAAACCGTAACAAATGAAAATGCCGCTGAGCTTCTTGGTGATGTGAGCGGTATCTTAGTGCCGGGCGGATTTGGTGACCGTGGTATTGAAGGTAAAATCAATGCCATTCGTTATGCAAGAGAAAACAATGTTCCATTCCTTGGCTTATGTCTTGGTATGCAGATGGCCTTAGTAGAATTTGCTCGTAATGTAATTGGTTATAAGGATGCCCATAGTGTGGAGTTAGATCCTTCCACCAATCATCCGATCATTAATTTGATGCCCGAGCAGGACGGAATCGAGGACATCGGCGGAACCTTAAGACTTGGCTCCTATCCCTGTGTACTTGATGATAACAGTAAGGCATATCAGCTATATGGAGAGAAGACCATACATGAAAGACATCGTCACCGCTATGAGGTGAACAATTATTATAGAAACGATTTCCTGAAAAATAACATGAAGCTGTCCGGACTGTCTCCCGATGGACGTATTGTCGAAATGATCGAGCTGGAGGGTCATCCCTGGTTCTTAGCGACGCAGGCTCATCCGGAATTTAAATCCAGACCGAACAAGCCCCATCCGTTATTTCGCGGATTTGTCGGAGCCGCTCTTGAATTCTCCAGAAAAAGCAGAAGATAAAAACAACAGGAACGAACCCAGGAAAATGGCAATATCGGCAAGATTGAAGACCACTTGATTAAGCTTCTTTAATCTCTTACTCTGAATACTGAAATAATCAACCACATATCCCCGAAGGCAACGATCCGATACATTGCTTACCGCACCGCCTACAATCAGGGACAAGCCTAACTTAAATAATTTATTACCCTTCTTGGGTAACATAATTGTAAAAAGGAGAAGTAATAGACCTAACATTACAAAGGATACGGTCTTTACTATCTCCTTTTTCTTGTCCAAAAAATTAAGAAAGGCACCTTCGTTATGACACTTATTAATCACAATCTTACCCTCTAATATCTCTTTCTTGTCACCAAACTTCACATTTGCTTCTATATAATTCTTGATTAAGGTTTCCATTGCAACAAAAGCAACAATTATTATAACATATACCATGTTTCTTCCTCCTTTTTATTTTACTGCCAAACCACAAGAACAAAAGTGCTGCTGCTAAATTAATATAATATAATCTCCCTACTCTTCAAAATCATACTATATTAATTTTGCACCAGCTTCCTCATACATTCAAATCATATTTATAAAACTTAGTGATCAATTTCTTCAAAAATCGGCATTTTTAATGCCAACAGCTTCTTCTCTTCACAGGATTTAATATTCTTGTAAGAAGGATAGTGTATGATCAGTGCCTCTTCCGGCTTAAGACCGTCAATGCGACTGGAAAGCCGTTTTAGTTCCGGGTCAAAAATAAGCTTTATCCTGTCATTACACAGCAACTGCTTCACATCCGCAAAAGCACAGGCCAGCTGCACGATATTTTTATCCGCCTCATATACTTCAATTTCAGCATCTTTGGCAATCGTCTGTATTTCTTGAATATGATAACCCATTCCGAAACCATAGAGAACATATTTCTTTACGCTTTCGCTATACCAATTACAGGCCAGTAGAAATGCTTCCTGTTGAACTCTGCTGTTCGTATGAAAATAGAACCTTTCACCTTCATTTTCAGCCGCCAGTGTCATCTGGCCACAGGAAGTAAATTCCACCCGATAACCGCTTCCCAACAATTCATCGGTGTTAAACGGTTCCTTCATCTCTTCAGGGAAATCAATCTCCTTCTCCAATAAAAGCCTGATATTATCCTGATAGCTTTCCTCGTCGAAGGAAATCTCTTCCTTGCTGATAATCAGTTCCTGTACTCCTGTTAGAAAACTGATCAGCTGTAATTCCAGCAAATCAGCAAGCATTATATAATCCCTGTTCTTCTTTGCCTCCAGTATCCGCGATAACATTTGAAATACCGATTCCGTATCAACCAGATGAAAGTAATCCCGGTCCGTTATGATAGCCTCAAGGACTAATTTTATCTGGTCAATAGCTCCTGCCAAAAGGCAAAGTGCTGTATCATACTTCTGCCCCCTGAAATAATAAACTGCTTTATCCATGTCTCCGATTAGTGCAATGTTATGTTCGAAAATGTCTTTTATACTATCCTTCAAGTTATTGTCACCCCTTATTATCCATACTTTCTGTTATCAATTGTGTCAAAAAAGCTTCCCTCTGCTTTTATCTGCAAGTCTTAACTTTATAAATCTATTTTTCCAGAAAGCAATTCTACTTGAGATTGTCCGACGTTATCTGAACACTCTTATATTTTACTATATTTCTGGTAGCATTTAACTCATAAATTGTAACATATTTGTTCACCGCAACCGTTATCTCACTGCCCGTTGTATATGCCGTTCCTTTGTCCTGCGGCAACACATCATCCGAATACTTCCCTGTTACCGCCGCATCATCGATTGTATAAACCCACGAATTGCCTGCACCAAGGGGACTTACCACTGAAATCTTTGTTGTACCTGCAGTATCGCCCTTTACAGCGCTCAGTGTCAAGCTACCTGCCTGCGTCGGATTTTTAATTGTTAATTTAACGGAAGTTCTATCCGTGGTACCGCCTGCAAAAGTAATCGTAAGGGCTCTGTTCGTACAATTTGTCATAGAACTTAGACTATCACTCTTTAAGGTTATCGTCATCATAGAAATACTGCTGTCAGATGGATGAGGCGCAATGGTTGTTGTAAAACCAATATCCTTCGTTCCCAGCTTAATACTCTTTATTACACTTTCAAAGCCTGTTTTACCACTAGCATTTAACTGTACCGTAATCGTAACAGGACTGCCGGAATAACCCTTTACATAGGTAAGATTACTCTTTGTTACCAACGGAACAGACATGTAGCTGATTTTATGTGACACATAAGTGGAGGCCAGCTTGTAGGAAACCGCTGCGGCAGTTCTCGTTGCTTTCTTTGATTTAATCTCCTTCTGTCTAACATATAGGGTTGCATTATCCACTGCTCTGCTAGCCTGTATCTTTACATCTGTACCCTTCGTCACTGAGGTCCAGGAAGCATAATTCAGATTCAAGATATCACCCGGTTTTGTAATACAATATTCATATGGTAGATCCGCAGTAGCGGCCGGTATCGTCAGAATAATATACTTATCACCAAAGTAATTTACATAGATATCACTCGCATCCTGTGGTACAGTTGCATCCGGAATATCTGTTTTGATTGCTTTCGTCAGTGTTCTCTGTGCAGGAAGCGCAATCTCAGTCGTATTAGAGGAGGCAGCATTGGAGGTTGCAGAATTTCTTACTTCAATTAACATGGACGGAAATGCGACCGTCATACCATCATATACAATCGGATTATTATTAACATCCATTTTTCTGGGGGTTACCGCATTCGCCAGAGTCGCTAATGGCAGAGTTCTGACTGATCTGTCAGTAACCTTCGTCCATCCGGATTTGCCGGTTGTATTATCAGAATAATTTACAGTAACTCTATACTCCTTACCGAAAGGAATTGCCGCCGTAAACTTCGAACCATCCACACCGGATACCATTGTATCGGCTCTCTTAGGAAGCTTAAGCCGAAGCTCATCGCTGCAGCGCCTTCCATCCGTTCCATCCGGATAATCCGATCCATAAGTTACTGCCATGTTCTCATAAGCACGTATGCCGCCTGTAATTCCAAGTGCTCTGTTCTGGTTTAAATTGACCGGTGTACCATTCATCGTCATACCAACATAATCATCTACCGCTCTGATACGGAAAAAAATGTTCGTCCCTCTAACCAATAGCTTCTGCAGCATTCCCGCTGTTAATGAACTTGTACTGGTCCATTGGCCATAATTACCCTTCTTCCACTCCAGATCATCAAAGATAATTGGTTTGGCACCGGTACCCACCGTTGCTTGTATATTCACGACAGACGCAATACTATCTGACGCAGCCAGACTGTCCAGATTTGCATAATTAATCGTTACACTTAATCTAGCCGGTTTTCTGGTAATCATAACTCTTGATTGTGTCTCATTGGCATCTCCTTTAATCACAAGAATACTCTCGGAGGATGCTTGCAGCCACGAAAAATCAATCATAGTAAACTTACCGGTATCAGCCGGTACAACACTCCAATTCCCTCTTGCCGCTTCCACATCGGTTGCGAAATATATCTTGGAATTGCCATTATTATATACAATGATATTCTCATCATAATACTCCACCGAATATACATATGCCGGTCCAGTTGCAGCATATGCCTTATGCTCCGGAATACAAGTCATTCCCGCCATAACAAGCATAAGTAACGTCAATAAAAACAATCCTCTTCGTTTCATTCAAATACCTCCTATGTATTTTTATCCTTGATCGCGCGTTTCTTAAGCACTCCTTTGCAGCAGATTGCAGGATCTTTATTCTATTGATAAAATATCTAGTATAACCACCCTTTAAGCAGAAGTATAGTCTACAATATCTTATATCGGCATCGCACAAATTAAATTTAGTGTCCCTTTACTTTTTCTTTAAAACATAAAAACAGTCTTATTCCAGGGTTTTAATAAGAATTACGTAAGTACTTCACTTAATTATAACACAATTTTAGCTGGGATAGATATTTTTCTGTAAATTTAAGCTTATATCTTTCTTCTTAATTCTACATAATCCGAGCATATGAAGTGGAGAATGGTAAAACATTATTTTAATAGGACTGTTACCTAAATGTCGATAAAAATTTTGTATTGATACTGGATATGTATATTTTACTTCATTCATATACTTCCCTATATGATTAAACTATACTATATCAATATATGAGATCTGGATACAGGGGACTTGAACTAATTATTCTATCTATTCATTAACACGTTTAATCAATAGCTCATCATAGAAGTAGAATGGACTATTCCATATGCAAAAGGAGTATAAGTTATGACTGACAGCGAGATAATTGAGGCTATCTATACAGATATGCAGAGCGTCAAGTTACAGGTAAGGGATAATCTATAACTCTGGAGAACGAAATCAATCAAAATATTAATTATTAGTGGAAGAAATCTTGACATGACCGGCAAACTTGATAAAGTAAAGCATTA
This sequence comes from Bacillota bacterium, assembly GCA_023418475.1. GTDB lineage: Bacteria > Bacillota > Clostridia > Lachnospirales > Lachnospiraceae > Mobilitalea. Next base: position 187,096 of record JAEZZO010000068.1, on the reverse strand, counting down.
GAGATAGAAAATGAAATAGAGTAGTTACTGCTCCGTATGTACACTTTGAAAAATGAAATCAGAAAGCTCAATAAATGAATAGACGAAATTGCATAGATTATAAAACCATCTTTTTAATGAGAAGTTTTCAATAAAAATTCTCACTAAAAAGATGTTTTTTTAAGATTACGTTGAATAATTTCATATTCATTAACTAATATACACATGAAAAATTAGATACTACTATGAGAAAGTATCACTTAAGATCATCATTGACTTCCCATCTGACTATTTTTCTGCTTTCCTTATCCAGTTCTCTAACCTGCACAGCAAGATCGTTGAAGATTTCATTCTGTACTTCCATCTCCTCTTTCGTAAGGTCACTCTGCATCACCTGTTCCGCCAGAAGCCTCATTTGCTGCAACTTCTCTTCAATCGTTTCTAATATCATCAAGCGATATTTTACCCATTGAAGCTCCAATTCCAATTCCTGCTTTTTCTGTTCCTTTTCATCCATTCGATTATATTCTAATATCCACATTGTTGCCCAGATTAGGATCTAAGGAAATGTTTTTCATCATTTCTGTCATCTGCTGCGCGTTTTCTTCACCGTTATCCATAGCCATCTTCATTACTGCTATACCGGCTGCTTCCTGTGCCTTTGACTGGCTCATTGCCGTTGACAATGCTGCTATATCCATGTAAGTTAAACCTCCTTTATCTTCTAGCTATCGTTTATGATACGTCCCTATCTTCAGTTACTCTGTAAGACCTTTAATCTTTCCTTTGCCGCCTCATAATCTTCGCATCTGGTATAATATTCGATTGCTCTATTTATAAAGCCCAAGACCTCATAAATTACACCAATATTGTAATAGGCTCTATACGAAGTGATTCCTTCCACTTTACTTTCCAAGTAGCCTGTACACTTCAAAAAGTTCTCGATCGCCTGTGCATATCTGCCATTGTTCATATAGATTAGTCCCATAAGGAAATGAAAATCAGAAGAGTTTGTATACACCTCAGAACAGTTTTCCAGTAACAGGGCCTCGGGGTAATTTCCATTATTAATCAATGCATATCCGTAGGTTTCTACCAAATCCTCCACATATTCCAATCGATAATCCAGAGGAAGTACTAATGCCTTTTCGAAATAGGATACAGAGGTTTTATAATCATTTCGTGTATAATAGGCTTTCCCTGCCTGATAATAAAGATACGGGTCTTCTGTATCGTAATTTATTGCTTCTTCCAATAAATCTATATTTCTCTTTAGCTTATCCTTCCTGTTTAACGCTTCCCTCGTGTAACCTATATGATCTACTGTTATACCAAGAGAAACTGTCTCATAGGACACTTTCTTCAAAGATACGAGCTGTTCATGAATTATTCCCTCATATTGAAAATACTTTCGATTAAAAATTCTGCTTACCCTCTCAGTGGATCTTTTCTCTCCGGCAGAAGCTTCGTCTGTTGTACTGATTATTTTGATTCTTCCGACCTTATGATCATTCATAGAATTATTTATAAATGCATCTACCTCTTCCTCAGACCAATCCGTAATAAATTCATCTGCATCCAATACCAGTATCCATTCCATAGCAGCCTTTGATACTGAATAATTTCTGGCCTTTGAAAAATCCTTACACCATTTAAAATCATAGATCTTATCTGTAAACTCGGTTGCGATTTTCTTCGTACTATCCGTAGAGCCTGTATCCACGATAATTATTTCATCCACAAAAGCTGCTGCTTTTGTTAAGCAGCTTTTCAGATTACATTCTTCATTCTTAACGATCATACATAAAGCCAGCATATAATTCCCCTACAGTTGCGTATTTACTAAATTCGTTCTAATTTGATCAATATAGAATGTGTGATAAGACTAATTAAACTATGCAGTCATTTTAATCCTTTTAAAAAAGAGCCAGAGAAAATTCCCTGACTCTCTTATATGTAATTCCAGAATTATCTTAATAACTGAAGAACCTGCTGAGGATTCTGGTTAGCCTGTGTGAGCATTGCCTGAGCAGCCTGAGAAAGAATATTGTTCTTGGAGTAGGTTGACATTTCTTTCGCCATATCAACGTCTCTAATTCTTGATTCAGCAGAGGTTAAGTTCTCTGATGAAGTTCCAAGGTTAGCAATTGTGTGCTCTAATCTGTTCTGTACTGCACCTAATTTACCTCTTTCAGCAGACACAGTAGCAATAGCCTTATCCAGAACATCAAGTGATTTCGTTGCATCCTGTTTGGATACTACGTTTAATGCTGCTTCCTGCATAACATCTGTTGTTCCATTGGTTACACCGTTTGTTGCAGTAAAGCCCTTTTGTCCTGCATTTCCTGTAATTCCAAGAGCTGCGGATCTCATATCGTTGATGCTTAAGGACATGGACTGGCCTTTATTTGCACCAATCTGGAAGGTTGTTGAATAGCCGCCGCCCTGTACTCCAGGTCCTACTACCTGATCAACGTTCTTCACATCTGTCATTGATGCTGCAGTAAATCCTAAACCATTAGCAAGAGGAGTGTCTGTTCCATCTGACACTTTAATATCCTGGCCTGTCTCGGAAATGAACTGAATTTTGTTATCAGAAGAAAGTGAAGCGCTTACCTTTCCGCTTAATCCAGCTTCCTGTAAGGAAGAGTTAATATCCTTAACCAGATCCTGCATAGCTGCTTTAGAAACATTAGCATCTGTATTGCTTGTATTATATACTTTCGCAGAATTTGATGTATTTAAGTTAACTGTAACCGCACTATCTTTGCCTACTACTACTTTAAAAGTAGCATCCTTCGCTATAGAAATATCTGAAGTATTGCTTAATGCATTAGCCGCCTCAAGACCCGCTCTTTCAACTGTTGTATCAGATCCCTTTACTGCATTAGCCGCACCTGCATCCCCTGCAGCTATTCCAAGTAAAGTATCGGTTCCGGTAAACTGTATTGTACTTGTAGTACCAGTTGACTTTGTAGTAAATTTAAGTGAATCATCTTTCACTTCAATATCAACCAAATCACTTAATTTTGTTCCGCCAGATGTTACTTTTCCAATTTTCTCTATCATGTCATCTAACTTTGACGGATCTAATTCGAGTCCAGTAAGGCTAAATGTAGTATTATCTACTGTAACACTTACACCAGCGCCTACCTTACCTGCTGTTGCAGCTGTACCTGCAGGAATTGCTGCGGTATCAGTAGCCTTATCAAATCCTAAATTACTATCATCTTCACCCAAAAACGCTAATGCTGCTCCGCCCTCAAGCTTTGTTGTAAACTTAAGTTTACCATTAGAATCAAACTCAATGTTTGCAACATCTGATAATTTAGTAGTTCCACCTGTCGCTGTTATGTTCCCTAAAGCCTTAATAGTTGCAGCTTTATCAGCTTCAGTAGCCACCTTGATATCAGTGCCGCCTAATTCAAATACATCATTACCAACTTTAGCAGCTACACCATGACCATCTTTTTTTGTCACATCAGCAGAAAAACCTGTATCACCAGCAGCTGTACCTTTAGTTACTTGAACTGAACTTGCAGCAGATGATTTACTTGTAATGTTAACCTGATCACCAGCAACAGTAATATTAGCATAATCACTTAATTTCACTGTTTTTCCATTTACAACAGCCGTTAGGTCATCCAATTTTGCTTTATTTGCACTATTAGTAGCGGCATCATTAGTAGTAACATCAGTAAAAGTTACGGATGCAGCACTAAAATCTACTCCATCTACAGTAATTTTACCACCAGCACCTACGTCATCCTCTTCAATAGTAAGTGTAGCTGTTGCAGCTTGCGAATCCACAACTTTACCAGCTTGTGCAGCACCATTTAAAGTATGCGTAGCACCCACAAATCCGCCTACATTTAATCCAAGAACCTTTTCAGCTGTATCGCCTTTTGTAATCTTGCCGCTTGTACTTGAGTCTAATCCACCATTTAAAATCTTCTGTGTATTGAACTCTGTTGTGTTACCAATTCTGTTGATTTCTGAAGTCAGCTGGTTAATTTCATCCTGCATAGAGCTTCTGTCTGCAGTTGTATTCGTACCATTGGCAGCCTGGTTTGCTAGTTCTCTCATTCTCTGAAGAATGGAAGTAGTCTCACCTAATGCACCTTCAGCAGTCTGTACCATAGAGATAGCATCCTGTGCATTTGCGGAAGCCTGATCAAGACCTCTGATCTGTGCTCTCATCTTCTCGGAAATAGATAATCCTGCGGCATCATCCGCTGCGCTGTTAATTCTAAGACCTGAAGAAAGTTTCTGCATGGATTTACTAGCGTTAGCTGAATTCGTATTCATACTTCTTGTAGCATTGTTTGCCATTAGATTGTGATTAATTACCATATTAAATCCTCCTTGTTTTTTAAAGTGGACTTCCTTTTCCACTGTTTTTCATTTATAGTCAGCTCCGAGAGAGCCTACTACCATATTAATAACTCTAATGTCTAATCTTTTATAAACATATATGCTGTTGTAATCCAACGACCGTACGCTTCTTTGAAAATTCCAGTATATACTGTTTACTTGAATAATATATCGGATACTGTTCCGGTAAACTTTATAGCCAAATCTATTTTTCTAATTTTTTTTATCAAAAAAATAAGATTGCTGATGATTATTAGATGCGTCTTTATAATAGTTGGAAACTAAATGATTACTTTTCTTAAAATCCATGATTTCCTTATGCTTTAAGCGAAAATAAGTTTCGATTTTCGATTTATTTCGTTTTTCCAAAGCCAGGAGCTGAACGTTTTTATCCGTTACGATGGTAATCAATGATTTCAGCATCATAACTTCATTTTGATACTTCACTGTATGGGCGGATAATTCCTCCCGGACACGTTGATAGATTTGTTCAAAACCCTCGTCCAAATTCTGCAGTATCTGTATCTCCTTATCCTTCGCATCAATAATCTGATTGAACCGTTCTTCGTTTATATTTTCTTCCTCGAATAAGGTTTCCTGCTCTTTCGTCAGTTGATATAAATGATCTAATACCTCACATTTTTTCTTTAAGGATTCTATTAACAATGTGAGATATGTATCACTACCTGTTTCCTGCTCCATATTAGGTATCCTTTCCAAAAAACCACCTTGCAAGAGCAAAAGTGTGCTTCTAACACTCTTGCGATCATAGCTCTTAATAAGCACAGCTTTTATTCCGCGTGCATAGCTGCACATCCCCTGGAGGGTTTCATTGCATAGCACGAGCTTCCCTATGGAATAAATAATTACTGGGCAAGCTTCATGGCTTCCTTCCAGGTTTCCCTCATATCTCTGATAAAACCAAGTGCTTCCTCCACAATTTCTTTACTTTTTGCAATATTGGCATCATAGAGTCTGCGGTATATATAATCATACATAATATCAAAATCCTTTGCAACAGGATACTTCGTGTCTAGTGTGGCTCTAAATTCCAATATGATATTCTCTGCTTTGACTATATTGTTATGCGCTTTCTGCATATCGTTTTTTTCAATTGCCATTATAGCAATATTACAGAATTTGATAGCACCATCAAATAACATCAATGTCAGCTCTGCCGGTTTTGCTGTCATTATTCTACTATCCTGATAAGCAGCTACTGTGTTCATAGTAATTCCTCCTATATTATGTTTCATTTATTTACGAAGATTTTACTTTTGTCCTAATAACGATGTCAGGGATGAGCTTTGCGAATTAAGCTTTGACATCGCTGTTTCCATCGCTGTGAATTGCTTGTAATATCGAGTCTCCATTACCGTCAGCTTTTTATTCATTTCCTTAATCTGCTTATCATAGGCAATAATGTCTTTCTTCATTTGCTTATCATTATATACTGTATATGCACTCTTTAACTCATTACTCTTCATTTGATCGGACATTGTTTTATATAAGGAACTTGTTAGTTGGGTAAAGACCTCCATAACAGCATCCGGATTATCGGATATTGCTTTCCTTAGCTGATCCTCCTTCATTGATACAAGAGTATCCTCCGTATCTCCATCAATATGCAGCAAGCCTTTTTCCGCATAATCAGGTGAAGTAATACCAAAGCTTACAAGACCATAGCTTTTACCATCCACTGTTACATTTTGACTAAGAGATGATCTCATCGCAGATATCACAGAGCCTACTACATCATCCCGGCGAAGTAAAGAATTTTTAATCTTATCTTCCCACTTTTTCTCCTGATCCTCAGACATCGCTTCCTTCTGTTTATCTGTTAAAGGCTCATAGCCCTTGGCCAGGTCCGCATTATATGCATCATTCATTTCCTTCAGCAGTTCATTATAGGATTTTACAAAATTTTTAACCAAATCATAGACAGCCTGCGTATCCTTTGTTACATTAGCAGTAATTATTTCATCATCTGATGTATCTGCTTCCGTATCAAAGCCCTTCGTAACGCCTTTTACTGTTATTGTCATTCCATTCACCGTTATCGTATTCGATGAACTTCTAAGCTCCGCTCCGTTCAGTATAATGCTGGCATCCGACGGTTTAATCAGCGATATATTGGAATTTGCTGCTGTCACACTGACTACTCCATTGGCATCCGGTTCGGATTTTGCTATTTTACTGAGACCCAATTTTGATAAATCCACTGCATCTGATGAAGTCTGGATTGAAAAGGCATTCTTATATCCGCTGTCTGAAGCACTGATAAAAAAGCGCTGGTATTTGGTGTCAAAGGAAGCATTCAGACCTGCATTACGAAGCGTAGCTACGAATTCATCAATAGTTGAATTAGAAGTTATCTCATAGTTCACAGTCTCATTGCCTGCTTTAATTTCTATTTTAGAACCTACAGCTGCACCCATACCCAGTTCAGTAAAATTTGTTTTACCCGAGATAGCATCGCCTTCCACCTTGGCACCTGTTACAATCTGAGCACTTGCCAATGATTTTACCCGAATGCTCTGGCTTCCCACCGGTGCAGAATTGTCCACTTTTACTTCAACCTTATCTGTATTAGAAGATGCTGCCAGCTTTGCAGAAAAATTACCTTGCAGCTTTGTTTTAGATAATGCTCCCGTATAGAAGGAAAAGATTTTTGAATTTAAAGCCTTCCATTTTTCCTGTTTCCACTCCAGCTTTGTCTTTTTATTTTCAACCTTCGTTACCTGATAAGTCTGTGCAGACATTAATTCCTTAACAATCGTTTCAGTATCCATATTTGATACAAGCCCTGACATACGAATTGGCATAATTATCCTCCTTTAACATTTCTTATCATAAAGCAACCCAGCAAGCTCCCACCATTTTTGTATTGACTCTATTATTTTCTCCGGTGGTATCTCAGTTATTGTATCACTCGTTTCTTCGTCAATGACTTTAATGGCAACCCTGTCGATATCCTCAAAATATTTGTATTCAAATCTAATTCTCTTTTGCTTTAGCATATTATTTACTTTGCCTATTTCACTTTGAATCTGTTTCTCCGGATTTGATAAATTGCTCTTATCATTTTCATCTTTATATCCTTGATTATTGCTTCCTACTGTCACTAATATCGGGTCTTCGGACAAACTTATATTGGGTATAGCGTCAGTTGAGTTCATTACCGGAAGTCTCTGGTCTGATTTCTGTATCTCCCGATATGCAGAATCAGATATTGGATTTAATGACATACTAATACACCTCCATGTGATATGTGATACAGTTATAATACGTTACTCCTTTAACAAGAATTCTGTCATATTGAATTACTGCCGAAGTCATTCATAATCTATTGTATATATCGGTTATTCCAGATGAAAGGTTTATATCTATGATAAAAATAAAAAAGCAATGATATAAGCTTAGCATCCGTTGCGGAGCGGTATTACGCAGCGGTGTATAAAGAAAGGCTCTTCAAGCATAATTGTAAATTTACAATTAAAATTGAAAAGCCTTCTATCTCGGCTGTCTTTAAACCAACCATATGTCACTGCATTCAGTAATTTATAAGAATATTTTTTTCAAAACATCTTCTTTCGCATCCGTCTGTGCTGCCTCTTTATTGGATGCTATAATCTGCGTATAAATCTCCTTACGGTAAATCGGAACTGATTTCGGCGCGCTGATCCCAAGCTTCACCTGGTCACCCTTTACCTCTAAAACCGTAATTTCTATATCATTTCCAATAATGATTGTTTCATTCATTCTTCTTGACAGGGCCAACATATTATTTGCCCTCCTTTGCAGCCTTATATGCTATTAACTGATCATAAAAGTTGTATTTCACTTCATAGTCCGAGTTCTCAGCGATAATCTGAGCCCCTCTTCTCGTGTCCGAGTTAATAATAAAGGGAGCCTTAATATTGGAAGAGATTTTCTCTATTTCAGAAGGTACTGTGATCGAAACCAGTAAAATCATATTCTCATCATTTAACTTTCCCAAAGGTATTAACTGTTCATCATCTACCTCGGGATTATAATCCGGATGAACAATAAAAGGACTGATCACCGGTATGGACAAAGCTTCCTCATCCAAACTCTGCAGCCAGGAGATATCCGGTTTTTTACCCTCCTCTTCATCATATAGCAATATATATCTCTTATAATCCTCAAATCCCATAATTCCATTTTCAAAATATATCGTCTTGCTTTCATCCAAATCAATTTCTCCAAAATGTCTGGTTTTTACCTTCATAAGAAAAGCCTTCCCTTCCACTGTGCATATTATGTACCAGAACACAAATGTGCTAAATTTACATATGCATTACGATTCTTTTATGTAATATCCTTTACGACATTATACATGATCTGTAAATATTATGCATTATTATTTTACAGGAAATCAAGCAAAGAACTCTTTACCATCTTACCTACCGCAGACAAGGACGCATTATAAATATTCTGTGCAGAACCTAATTTAATGTAGGTTTCTACCTGATCGACATCCTCATTCGTCGATAAAAGGTCTGTAAAATCAGTCTTCTGACTGGACATTCTGTTTTCCGTAAGCTCCAGCCGCACCTCACGGCTGCCTAGATCCGCTGTCGCTGCGTTCACTTTATCCTGTGCCGACTTAGAGATATAGTTACCATAGGTAAAGGCCTTCTGCATTACTTCTTTCTTCAGTTGCAGCTCTGTTCCCAGTTGTTCCTTCATTTTTGTATATCTGGCAACATCATCTTTTGATAAGGAGGTGTCCGCCAGTCTCTTCTCTACTTCCGAGATCTTATCTTCCGTTGCTGTCACATCGTTTACCGCATTCAAGATATCATTAATCGTATTGCCGATATCATGTGTAATTACATCATGGCCTTCCGTATTCACAGTAAGCTTCTGATTATAATTAACCTCATATTGTATCTGCTGTCCTTCTTCTGATTTTGTATAAGTAATCGGCTCCTGCTCCGATTTTTTGCTATCTGTCATCGTGCAGGTGAAATAATGTTCCGGCTTCAAATCCCCTTCTTGAAAGCCGGTCTTAGAATACTGCAGTTCCATATTATCAGCGGTTCGAAGCTCTTCATAGACCTCTTTGCTCAAAATTAGCTCACCAGTCTCTGCAATATAGTGAACTTTTCCGGCTTCCGGGGTATAAGCATCTTCTGCTGTAGCAGATATCTGTTCTATCTGACTGCTTAAGATCGGTGTTTGTTCTATTAAGTTTCCTGCAGCATCTTTTTTATAATATTTGATCTCGGTTGGTGCCGTAGTACTTAAGCCATCATAAGCAAGTTTAAGTCTGTAGGTTTGATCCATTGTCGGAGCTTCCGAAAAATTCTTACCGGCGTCATCGAAATCCTTTACTTCATAACTGCCATTCACCTTATTAACCGTCTGTATCTGGCTTCCTGTAAAATTCTGAGTAATATTATAAGTAAGATTATTCACAGGCTCTGTGAAAATTAGTGAGCTATCTGTCTTATATCCAGTGAAGACATATCTTCCGGCGTAGTTCGTATCTCCCTCCTGATTAATCTGGTGCTTCATCTGCTGGAGATTCTCAGCAATGGAGGAACGTTCTTTTGCCGTCAGAGTATCGGTACTTCCCTGGACACAGTATGTATTTACCTTGCCAAGAATATCATTTATATTTTTTAAAGCGCCTTCTGTTGTTTCCATCCAGGACTGGGCATCCGGAATGTTCTTGTCATAATACTGGGATATTTCCGAGAGATTGGTACGCAGTTTCAGCGCTCTGACTGTGACAATCGGGTCATCGGAGGGCCTTTGAATTTTCTTTCCGCTAGAATACTGTGCCTCCAGATCGTTCATATTCAACTTATTCTTATTAATATTACCCATCATATTATTTGTCATCATTTTATTCGTTATTCTCATTCTAACCTCCATTCCGACCAAATACCCATGTATTGATACATCAATCTATTACCAGCGTAAATGCTCCGCTTGTTCTTTTCACTTAGCAGCCAATTTATTCTTATATACTTAAATACGATATTTTAACCATTAATTTATTCAGGCGATTTATTTAAAGTCATTTTATTCCAGCCATATATTCAGGCGTTTTATTCAAGTCTTATATAAGCCATATATTAAAATCTCATTATACTCCCATTTCGTTGATCAATTTATTATAAATCTCATTCATGGTTGAGATCACTTTGGCAGAGAGATTATAGGCACTCTGGTATCGTACCAAATTCATAGCTTCTTCATCCGCATCGACTCCGGATTCAGATAATCTCTGATTCGTTATCGTATCCAGTATATCCGTCTGGTTATTGGATAAGGTAGAAGCTTTATCCATATCAATACCGATCTCTGCTACAAGCGTCTGATAAAAGCCAGACGGAGCTCCCTGTTCAAATAACATTTTATTATCTTTCACAGCAAGCAATTTATCAATGACGTCCTTCTTCTCCTGTCCGTCTGTAAGCTTCGAGCCGGTCGCAAACTTTGTTGGATCAGAAATCAGATCTTTATTTACCGTAAAATTCGCTGCCGTCATAAAATAATAAGATCCGTACAGCGGTTCGTTATCCGGTATGTTCTCGTAGTATCCTCCAGTCTGCGAATTAAAGGTGTTGCAATCATAGTATTCCGCATCCGAAGAACCCTTCAGCGGTCCAAAAGTATATTCTCTTCCGCTTACCTTATTCGTCGCGGTAAATATATCTTCTCCCGAAGCACCTTTCAAATCCACCCCGGTACGGTGAATATCATTAAAAGCCTTAGCATAGGTGCGGGCAAATTCATTGATCTGACCCAAATAATACGGTATTCCCTTATAATCAATACTGCTTCCGATACTGGCCTTTTCATCGGCAGCATCCAAGTTCACCTGGTCTTCCAGCTCAAAGGTATAAATATATTTCCCCTCCGAATCTGTTGTTACTTCAAAACCTGTATACGTATAATTCCGATTACCTATCGTTAAAACTCCTGTTGGGGGCAAGTTCATCGTTTCCACCATATTCATATTGCTGTCTGTAACGATTACTTTATCATCCCCTGCATTTACACTGGTTTCACCTCTAAAATTGTACTGGTTATTACCATCACGCACCTCTAGAAGCCCCTGCAGTAAACCACCCAGGGACGAACTTCTCTGATCAAAGCTCTGTCCGTTCTCCCAGGTAATATCATATAATCCCTCTGCATCATTTTGGTTGACCTGCTTTTGCCTTGGAACCACTTTAAGCGTATTGTAAGAATTACCGTCAACCAGCGGAGCTCCATTCAGCTTTACAGTATAACTGGTAACACCCGCACTTGCTGCACCAATTACATTTTCTGATACAGATACATTCGCTATCTCTGAGAGCTGATCCACCAGAAGTGTTCTCTGGTCACGCAGATCATTTGCTTTCCCAGCGTTAGCCTCCAGCGTATTAATCTGCTGTGTCAATGCCGCAATCTGCTGTGCCTTGGAATTTATCTTGTCTACCTGGTTCTTAATTTCAAAGTTACATTCTTGCTGAATACTTAATAAATTATTAGACAAGGAATTAAAGTATTCTGTCAGTCCCTTCGTATAATTAGCAACCTGGGTACGAACCGTTAAGCTGGAAGGATTCTTCTGTAATTCCTGAAGACTGTCATTGAGCTTATTATAGGTTTTCGTAAATCCATCCGTGTTGATATCATTAAAATAATTCTCAATCTCTGTCATATAATGCGTTTTACCGGAATACTCCCCATATATCGTATTGGTTTTCCAGTATTTCATATCATAGTAATCATCGCGCTGCTGTGTAACTCCGGTAACCGTAACACCGGTTCCGGCCATACCATAGGTACTATTCACCTGAATGGCCTTGGAGGCTCTCTGCCCCATAACCTGCCGGGTATACCCCTCCGTCTCTGTATTTGCTATATTATGAGCGGTTGTATCCATCGCAGATTTATAAGCGTACAATCCCGATTTACCTATATTCAGTCCAAAAAACGTAGATGCCATACTATCCTCTCATTCTCCGACTCGCGGCCCTATTATCGATACTACTCTATCGAATATCATTTCTCTGAAACAGGTACATCCGGTGCAGTATAGCATCTATTTATTATAGATCATCTATATTTACCATTGCTTGCCGTATATCCTGCTTTTAGCCATATATAATCCTGCTTAACTTGAATGGTTTTACAATTTGTCCACAATGTGTTCCAGCATCTCACTGACCACATTGATATAACGGGCAGAAGCGTTATAGGCTTGCTGATATTTAATCATATTCGATAATTCGTCATCCGAGGAAACTCCCGTTACCGCGGTTCTCTGATTGTCTATACTTTCCACCATGGAGCTCTGATTTGTGCTGACTGTTTTAAGCTGCTCGCCTCTGTTCGCGATTTCAGAGATGAAGGAATTATAATAATTATTAAAATTATTCTTTGTAAGGGTATTCGGTGACAAGGTTGCAAATTCTGCCTGCCATTTCGAAAGCAGCTCGCCCGCTGTCTTTACATCGAAATCACCCGAGCCCGAATTACTGGAAAGAGCAATATAGGCATAGTTTTGAAGGATTTTTGGATTAACCTCAATCTGTCCGACCGTAAACAGGGTATATTTATCCTTCGGATCTTCCTCCTGATAGACACGCGCTGTTATCGTCTCATGCCCGCCCTCCTCATTGAAAATATCTATATACTGCGGCTCTGAATAACGGCTCACGGATTTACGATTAAATAATGCTTCTCCCATGGTCTTATTATCATCGAGGCCTACCGGTGCATTCTTCTCATCCAGAATTTTAACTTTGGTGCCATCTGTCAGTGTTACTTCCTTATTCGGGCTTAACACTTCATTGATGGTAGTGACAATACCGTGAACTAACTGGTCAAACTGTGCCTGCACCGTCATAATCACGGAAGGTTCAATTGTTTTATTATATTCGTTAACCGCCTCATTGTAATCCGTATCATTATCAAAATTGTTTCTGAGAGGAATGTCTGTATAATTGGCCTCTTTATATCCTCTGGCAATCAGCAGTCCCTTCAGCAGTCCTAGATCATTTCTATTTTCAGGTGAAACCGGATTGTTCAAATTGAACACATCTACTCCGCCATGGGAAATCCATACCGGCTTTAGCATGTCCGAAGTTTCACTGACCGGAACAGCTTCCATCTCAAAGACTGTATCGTCCGTAACAAAATCCGCTCCTTCGAGTTTTACATTAACAATACCATTTGCATCTTCTTTATAGGTAATACCGGCATACTGTCCAAGCTCATCAAGAAGGCTGTTACGCTGGTCCCGGAGATCATTCGCCTTTTCCAGCCCTGTGGCCTCGTATTGTCTTATCTTCAAATTTAATGATTTTATATTATTACCGATTTCATTAATCCGGTTAACATGTTCATTAATCTGCGTATTTAAATTAATCTGATAATTATTTAACTGTTTTGAAATATTTTCTGCACGCTCCGTAAATGCAACTGCGGTCTGTACAAAGGATGCCCTGGCAACGACACTGTCCGGCTCCTTTGCCAGCTCCTGCAAAGATGTCCAAAGTTTATTCAAAGACTTCTGGAAGGTTTCTCCCTGCAGCTCTCCAAAATATCCTTCCACCTCACCCACCGCCTCATACTGGGACTGATAATAGGCCCGTCTGCCGGTTTCCTGCCGATATGCCTGATCCAGAAAGAGATCTCTGACTTGTTTTACCGTAGTAATATTTACGCCATTGCCCTGCTGTAGTGTTGCTCGAAAGCCATCGCCTAATTTGACATAGCTAAAATCAGTCAATACCGGCTGCTGTCTTACATAGCCTGCCGTATCGACATTTGCCAAATTATGTGCTGTTATATTCAGAGCCGCCTGGCTTACCTTCAAACCGGATACACCTATATGAATACCACCTAATGAACTCATCAAAATCTCCGTTCTGCCGGTTTCCTGAATGACAGGAAACCGGCACAATATTTACCTTACTGTTTTGCATCGAACATCCCTGTCCGAAACGTCTGTGCTTCATACTGCGAGGCACCCTTTGTGTAAGTATTGCTCCCCGGTGACATCCGTGTACTCTGAATAAAATTCATATTGAATTCTATCATCTCTAGGGATTGTTCGATTAATGATTTATTTCGATTATTTATTTTAACTAATCTTTGAACTGTACTTTTTAGATTATCATGTATGATAGAAAGAGCCTTCTGCTCCTTTGGCTGTTTTTCCATTAACCCGATTAAAGCTGTTAAAGTTATATTGGCTGATCTGCGGTTTATCACCGTTTTGATGTCAGTCATGATATTTTCTCTTTTACGCTCCAGTGTATTAATTTTATCAATTGCTAATTGTTCTTTATTTGTAATTTCCTGCAAGGAGGATAAATCATTTCGAACGATGACCCGAGTTTTTTCTTCCGCGATTGGTATTAATTGCTGATATACTTCATATTCCATTTCCAGGATATTTATCAATTCATCAATTAAACTTGCCACATTAAACCCTCTTTCCAAAACAGGTCCTGCTTATCCTTACAGATCCTCGGACCGGCTGATCAACTTCTCTGCAACATCCTGAACGGTAACATTGTAAGTACCGGCTTCCATGCGCTCTTTAATCTCATTTACCTTGTTCTCTCTGATATCAGGAGTACTTGCTATTATCTGTTTTGCAACCTGGTAATCCTTCGCCGTCTGCGAAATCTCAAGGGTATCGGTAAAGCTGCTGCTCTTCACCTTTGCCGTACTCTTTACTGTGTTTGCTTTATATAACTCACTTATTTTATTGAATGCATCGATACGCACTCTAATCACCACCTATCTAAAACTAACCCACTGGTTTATCTATTCATAATATTTATCGGTTGATTTGTATTTATCATTAGAGGTAATTTCAATTTTTTATGAATTTCTATAAATACCTATGGCACCCGGATCCCAAGTTAAGAAAAAGGATAGGAATGTTATCTTGCCTTCCGGCAGAAGTATTCCTATCCTGTTTGTATTAATTTATTCTAAATTACTTTCAAAAGAAATCATTCTTGCATTATTTCGTCATTTTACTCATAATTGTCTTGATTGCTTCCTGTAGCTGATTATCCTTGTCAATCGGGACGATGACTTCCTTCTGCATATCTTCATTCAGCTCAACTTCTATGTCCGGTTTAATTCCGGTTCCATGAATATTGCGTCCGTTTGGCGTAAAGTACTTGGAAATAGTCAGCTTTACAGCTGTTCCGTCCGTCAGCGGAATAACCTTCTGCACAATGCCTTTGCCAAAGCTAGTCGTACCGATGATCGTTGCCGCTTTATAATCTTGCAGGGTACCGGCAAAAATCTCTGAAGCACTTGCACTCTGACCGTTAATCAATACCGTCATAGGTACTGTTACTTTATTTTTATCGACTGCTTTTTCTTCCTCACGGTCGCCATTTTTATCCTCTGTGTAAACAAGAAGTTCCGGCGGCAAGAGCCGATCCAATATTTGGCATACAGACTGTAATAACCCTCCCGGATTATTTCTTACATCTACAACCAATCCCTGCATACCATCCTTCTCAAGCTTATCAACTGCGGCAACAAACTGGCTGACAGTTATCTCATCAAATTCAGATATTGCAATATATCCTATTTTGTTATCCAGCATCTTGTATTCTATGGTTGGTATCTCTATTTTCTGACGGGTTAACGTTAATTCCACCGGATCCCTTTTTCCTTCTCTTAAAATGGCGATCTTTACGGAGGTTCCGGCCTCGCCCTTCATCTTACCTACTACCTGTGTTAAGTCGATCCCTGTAACTGCCTCTCCATTTACCTTATAGAGTATATCGCCGGGAAGAACGCCTGCTTTATATGCCGGGCCGGTTGAAAATGGCTTTACAACCGTAATCACACCGGTTTTAGCATTCTGACTTACTGTTGCTCCAATACCGCAATAGGTGCCAGAGGAGCTTTCTTTCAGGGCATTATACTCATCCTTCGTATAATATACGGAATACGGGTCATCCAGACTGGCGATAAATCCCTTATAAATTCCGTCTGCAAAGGAGGTATTCTTTACATCCTTCAAATAGTAATTATCGACAAGCATTTGTAAATAAGTCAGCTTATTCACTATCTGATTATACGGAATTTCCTCGGTTTTATTTCCTTCCGAAGAGGCAGCAGACTTTTTTACATTCCCTTCGGCTTTGGACTGGGTAAACAGGAAAGCACCTCCCAGTATCGTAAATATAAGTAACGCACCGCAAAGGCCGGTAATCAGACCGGTCACAAAATTCTTTTTCATAATACGCCTCCATGCTGTCAATGGCAGCCAAAATACTTTTAAGCTGATTTCGTTACTATGCACAGCAAACTATTTGGACGAGCTGCGAACAGTAAGTTGATTTTCTCATGGCGTTTCATGATAGATTATTGCTAAAACTGGCTGCTTCAAAACATAGCCGACAGCCTTTTGCTTTGAAACAGCCTTATTTTTAATAATCCAGTTGCTCCATATACTTCATGTATTTTACTACCATGAGTGCAATCTTGAAGGTAATTGCATCTTCAAAAACGCGCAGATCCAGGTTCGTGCTTTTCTGCAGTTTATCCAGTCGGTAAACCAACGTATTACGATGGATATACAATTGTCTGGAGGTCTCTGATACGTTCAAGCTGTTTTCGAAGAATTTATTGATAGTAGTCAGCGTCTCTTCATCAAAATCATCCGGCGATTTTCCTTCAAATATCTCTTTGATAAACATCTTGCACAGAGGCATCGGCAGCTGATAGATCAATCTTCCGATACCAAGGTTATTATAGGCCACCACATTACGTCCGCTATAGAAAATTTTGCCAACATCAAGTGCCATCTTCGCTTCCTTATAGGATCTTGATACGTCCTTAATCTCATTGACAATTGTACCATATGCTACATGTACCTTAGTCATTGCTTCCGTATTAAGCATATCCATAATGACTTTTGCTGTTTTATTCAAATCCTCGTAGGTCTCACTCGGTTTTACTTCTTTCACCAAAATGATGTTCTTTTCATCAACTGCAGTAATAAAATCCTTTGTTTTTCCGGAGAATAGGCTGCGTACTGTCTCTAGTGCATTCGCATCCTTCTCGTTCTTGGTTTCGATAATAAATACAACACGCCTGGCTTCCGTATCAATATGAAGCTTTTTCGCACGGTTATAAATATCAACCAACAGCAGATTATCCAGTAACAGATTCTTTATAAAGTTATCCTTATCGTATCTTTCTTTATAAGCAACCAATAAGTTCTGAATTTGGAAAGATGCGATCTTGCCGATCATGAATACATCTTCGCTGTCACCCCTTGCAAGAATAACATATTCCAGTTGATGTTCATCAAAAACTTTAAAAAACTGATAACCTTGAATTGCCTGACTGTCAGCGGGAGACGCAACAAACGCCAATACCGCATTTTCATATTGTTCTGCATTCTCAATCGTACTGGCAAGAACTTTACCTTCCGTATCCATAATACAAATATCGATACGAGTGATTCCTTTTAATCCATCAATGGTACTTTGTAGAATCTGATTGGAAATCATGATTTCACTCCTTTTATATTATATTTCTATTATTACATTAACATTCATTGATATGAAAGTTATTTTATCACCGAATTCGTCAGAAGTAAACCAATATTATAAAATTTGCATAATATTTTTCGTATATTTTTATCAAATTTTAAAGAATTATAATTAGTTCAGTTTATAAACTATTTATAATTCTTTGAAGAATAACCCTTCTTAGCAGGGAAAGTCGTGCATACCCGGGAGGTTTTTTATTTCACAGGACAAACTTTCTTATATAAGAATAGAAGTGCGCTTTGCGCACTCTCGCAAAATCATAACTCTTAAAATGCATAACTTTAGTTTCCGCAGGGTTTTTATTACACAGAATGAACTTTCCTATGTAATAGAAAAACAGGGAACACCTTCGCGCTCCCTGTAATTATAACTCTATCTTACATCCTAGTTTGTAATAACCTGCTCTGTCTCTTTGTCAAATACATGTAATTTTGACATATCGAATGCGATCTTTAATGTATCGCCAGGTCTTGCTGTTGTACGAGGATTAACACGTGCAGTAATATCAATCACATCTTCTACTGTAAAGTATAAGTTTACTTCAGCACCTAATAACTCGTATACTTTAACATTTGCTTCAATGATACTGTCAGGAGAATTGGTAAGGAATATTTCCTCATCGTGAATATCCTCAGGACGGATACCGATTACAACTGTCTTTCCTTCATAACCACCATCAACAAGCTTCTTGGATTTTCCATCCGGAATCTTAATAGCGTTTGCGCCGAATTTAGCATATAAATCGGAACCTTTTTTCGCAATAGTTGCATCAATGAAGTTCATTTGAGGAGATCCCATGAAACCTGCTACGAATAAATTCTTCGGTCTGTCATATAAGTTCTGAGGAGTATCTACCTGCTGAATTAAACCATCCTTCATAACAACAATTCTGGTACCAAGAGTCATAGCCTCTGTCTGGTCATGTGTTACATAGATAATTGTTGTCTGTAATCTCTGATGTAACTTGGAGATCTCAACACGCATCTGTACTCTGAGCTTAGCATCCAGGTTTGATAAAGGCTCATCCATAAGGAATACTTTAGGATTACGTACGATAGCACGACCCATGGCAACACGCTGTCTCTGACCACCGGAAAGAGCCTTCGGTTTACGATCTAATAAATGCTCAATATCAAGAACCTTAGCAGCTTCATGAACCTGTTTGTCGATCTGATCCTTCGGAACTTTTCTAAGCTTAAGACCAAATGCCATGTTATCAAAAACTGACATATGCGGATACAATGCATAGTTCTGGAATACCATCGCGATATCTCTATCCTTCGGTTCTACATCGTTAACTAATTTATCTCCGATCCACAGCTCTCCTGAAGAGATTTCTTCCAAACCTGCAATCATACGAAGGGTTGTTGATTTTCCGCATCCAGATGGTCCTACGAAGATGATGAATTCTCTATCAGCTATTTCAAGGTTGAAATCTTTTACAGCGATAACTCCGTTAGGATACTGTTTTGTAATGTTTTTTAATGATAAACTTGCCATTTTATATCCTCCTACAAATATTCTAGTGTCATATGTTCTTGTACCTTTTCTATACTGCAATAATACACCATTTACCGGGCAAGCACCATATCCCATTTTAACAAAATAAAATTTGCCCTTTTGTATAATTTGTATATTGATTAAAAAAACAGGAAGTTTTACCGATAATACGCTAAAAATAAGGCATTTTTACTGTCTATATTCAATAAATCCCTCTCCCATAACCTCTCTGACATCGCTAATTATGACAAAAGATTTTGGATCTATTTTCTGCGCTATTTCGATTATTTTAACGATTTCCTTTTTTGAAACAACACAAAACAGCATCTTTTTGTCACGATTTGAGTACATTCCTGTAGCACTCACACCGGTTACTCCTCTGTTTAGCTGGTGAAGGATTGTATCGGCGATTTCCTGGTATTTATCCGATATAACATATGCCATTTTAGCAAATTTAAGTCCTTCCAGTATTGCATCGGATACTTTTGCAGTAATAAACACTGCAATAATCGCATATAGGGCATTTCCAAGTCCAAAGACAAATGCACCGATCAGGATTATAAAGCCATCGATAAAATTAAGAATCTGTGGTATTGAGATATGCTTTTTGCTGGTATGGATCACTGTTGCCAGAAGATCCGTTCCTCCTGTGGAGGCCTGAACGGAGAATACGAGACCGATTCCAATCCCACCGATTACACCTCCAAGAATAGAAGCCAGTAAAAGATCATTAAGCTTTAGATCATAGACCGGTATCACCATCAGCGCCAGAATAAAGGTAACTGTACCGAAGATGGTAGACAGCAGAAACCGAAATCCCTTAATCTTCGCTGATAGTAAGAACAGCGGAACATTGCAGATAATCGTAAATAGCCAGATAGGGAAACCTCCCTCGATAATAGGCCTGGTTAAGTACTTCATTACGATTGCAAGACCGGATACTCCTCCCGTTACAAGACCAAGCGGTTCGTAAACCACATTTACGGATACTGCCATTAGCGTGGAACCAACTAAAATGATCAAATATTTTCTTAAAAGCATAATATTTTTATTATAAATTTTCATATCCATATACCAATTCCGGCTCCTTCATCACAATTGTAACATTTGTATGATAAACATATATCTGACAATTTATACATAATTCAAATTATTGAGCTGAGGATGCTTGCGCAAGCTGTTTAGCCGCCGCCTCTAAATCAACCGTATAACCGCTGTTTTGATTAATTCCCATGATCACGTCATAGGAAATGTCATTTGTCAGAGCGTTAAAATAGTTATCGGCGTACTTTACTTTATTCGCAGCCGATAGATTAGATTTTACATCAGAGGACAATTCTTTTATGTAAGCTTTCAGCTTTTTCTTACTATCCAGAGTTTTCAGATGCTTCCTGAAATCATCGGTAAAAACCTGCTGCATTACTGATTCCTGACCGTCCTGTGATTTTACTTCCCTGTCCGTGAAAATGGTTTCATACAAGCTCTGTGGTATGACGGTATAGTAATTAATTTCGGCCCCGATTAGTTCTTGCGTTATCTTCGTTCCATAACCGAATTTCTTCTTAAAATCCAGATACTTTGTTAATGCAGAAAGCTTCAATACCTGGGGAATCTCCGGGCGATCTACCATCATTCGCTTATACAGTGAATTAGACACTGTAAGCTTCGTATTAACCGGTATTGTCAGATAGGTTAGCTTATTTTTCTTAGCATTTAATATCTCCAGCACTATCTTATTAATATTTTTTGACTTATCATCATAGCAAAAAATCAAATTTTTCGCTATTTCCTCCACTTTTACGTTATTATCACTCTCATCGGTAATTACATCGTCCTGATAAGCAAGCTCAGCTTCCTCCTTCGGCTGAAAGATATAGACAGCCGCTTTGTAGCTTAACACACAGGTTGTTAACAATATTGCAACCACTATGATTGATCTGGTAAATATTTTGACGAACATTTTTCCTGCACTGCGTTTCAAATCTTATCACCTCTTATTTTCATTCCTGTTCTACAAAACAAATTGTTGTGTAAATGATATGCATAGATAGTATATATTCATCTAAGCGTGCTTCTCCTCTAGCTTTTGCTGCAAAGCATATCCTTTCTGAATATAGAATTATGATAGTTCTGGGTTTCGCATAAGGCTTCGCGTATGTAAGCCCATCAATGCTTTCGAAACTCAAATCCTATGAACTTATCATTCCTATATTCTAACATAAGCTGTCTTGTTTATCAATCCGGCATCCTGCGGGAGTTACTGTTCATTCTTTAGTCAGGATAGAGTTTAAGATTTTACAGTTCTATTTATACTTGTGGGATTTTGTGGTATAATTTACATGAAATAATAGAGTTTTAGACTAGAAAGGTGGAAGCTATGAGCAGAAAAACCGTTCTCATCACAGGATCTTCCCGCGGAATTGGCAAAGCAATCGCTGTCAAATTTGCTGTAAAGGGATATAATGTTATCATTAACTGTGCTCATGAGGAAGAAGCTTTATTAAAAACGAAAGCAGAGCTTGAGACCTATCAGGTTTCCTGCTATGCATATCTGGGAGATATGGGTAATATAGATGCTGCACGTGAACTCTTCACACAGATTAAGAAGCGGTATGGCGGGATTGATGTTCTGGTTAATAATGCTGGGATTGCTTATATAGGATTGTTTACCGATATGACCCCGGAGGATTGGAACCGGGTTATCACCACCAATCTCACCTCTGTCTATAACTGCTGTTTTCTGGCTCTTCCTGAAATGATCAGAAAAAAAAGCGGAAAAATCATTAATATATCCTCTGTCTGGGGAAATACCGGAGCCTCCTGTGAGGTTGCGTATTCTGCCTCCAAGGGTGGCATGAATGCATTTACAAAGGCTCTCGCCAAGGAGCTTGCCCCCAGCAATATTCAGGTGAATGCCGTTGCCTGCGGTGCAATTGATACAGAAATGAATCATTTTCTGGAGGATGAGGAACTGATGCAGCTGATCAATGAGATACCGGCTAACCGCCTGGGCCGTGCAGAGGAGGTAGCCGATCTGGTATATCATCTGGCTTATAAGAATGAATATCTGACTGGTCAGATTATAGGTCTCGATGGTGGTTGGATATAAGTTATTATCAGTTTTTATGTTCGCTTTGTACTTTTATGAAGCCTCTCAATCATAACAATCATGAAAATAAGCATAATCCCTATAAAAAATTGATAGACTCCATATCCAAGATGTGATGCTAGAAAACCGAAAACCGGAGGCGTAAAGGTAGCTCCCGCATAGGCAAAAGCCATCTGGATACCCATGACCGCCTGTGAGTACTGCGCTCCGAAGTTGTCCGGAGTCTCATGTAACAGACTTGGAAAGATCGGTGCACAGCCTACTCCGATCAGAAAAAACCCCGGAAGAAGCAGCACATTGGTTCCGGGAACCAGCAGCAAAAGAATGCCAACCGCTATTATTATCTCCCCAGCTCTTATCATCTGTTTTTGATTCAATTTGAAAGTAATAAACCCGGATGCTAATCTGCCAAAGGTAATTCCAAAATAGAAAAGAGAAATCCATCCGGCGGCTGTTTCAGTCGGAATATTCCTCGAAAGCACGAGAAAGCTGCTTCCCCAAAGACCGGTGGTCTGCTCCAACGCACAGTAGAGAAAGAAAGCTGTCAAAGCCGACTTCGCCCCCGGAAGCTCCACTAATTCTTTGACCGATATCGCCTTCGGCATCTCCTTAACACTGACTTTCTCCTCTTCCTTAGACGTGACCCGCTTCCATAACGGAAGAGAAATAAATAGTATAGCAACAAGAACAAATTGTATGATACTGATAGACCGATATCCCATCTGCCACTTACCTCTTGCCAGATAAAAAGAAATAATAAGCGGTCCCATAGTCGCTCCAATTCCCCAGAAGCAGTGCAACCAGCTCATATGCCTCGCTTTATAATGAAGTGCAACATAATTATTAAGTGCCGCATCAATACTTCCTGCACCAAGACCAAGCGGAACAGCCAAAATACATAATGCGATAAAGCTGCTGCTTA
Source organism: Bacillota bacterium (assembly GCA_023418475.1). Classification (GTDB taxonomy): domain Bacteria; phylum Bacillota; class Clostridia; order Lachnospirales; family Lachnospiraceae; genus Mobilitalea. Next base: position 163,635 of record JAEZZO010000068.1, on the reverse strand, counting down.
AGGAGAAGCCAAACAGTGCTGCTGCCGTTAGTAATACACTGATTGAAGTAACTAACCCTGTTCCTAGTCTACGGATTAATTTATTCGAAAAAAGACTTGAAAGGATGGTTCCGCCTGATATAATAATTGATATAATTCCTGCATAGGATATCGGAACATTGAGTTCCTTGTAAAGTGTCGGCCATGTGGATCCCAGTAATGAATCCGGCAATCCCAGACTGATAAATGAAATATAGATAATAACCAGTAATAATGTAAGTACCATTGTTCTCCCCCTTTATATATATTAGTGTTTTCCTACCCTGTACAATAAGGCATAGAGCTTAATAATAATATTATCACGTTCTATTTTAATTCGTATTTACCGGTTAATCAATTGATTTATTCCTATTGATCAATGTAGAATATTATAATTCGCCCGACAAAACCTATAATTTATTTACCAGATGGATATGAGTGTATATCTATTCATATGGTGCAGACCGGTAATATAAGTCCAATCGAATGGTGGTGAGTAATGAGAACCTATCAAACTTCTGAAGTTGCGCATGAAACAGGAATCCATCCCAATACGGTACGGTTTTATGAAGAGTTAGAGTTTATTCCAAAACCGGAACGTAAAACAAATGGTTATCGTGTCTTTACTGATTTTCACATTGAACAGATCAAATTTGTACGAATTGCTCTACAGGTAGCGGTTCTGCAAAACGGACTGCGAAAACAGGCAATTGCTATAATAAAAATATCGGCACGCGGAGATTTTGACAAGGCTATCCGGCTTACCGAGCATTATTTGAAGCAAATCCAGGAGGAAGAAAGAAATGCAGAGGAAGCTATCGTAATTACTGAGAAGCTGTTATCAGGGGACAGTCAATTAACCGGCAATACTTTTTTAACCAGAAAGGAAGCATCTGATTATCTTCAGATCTCCATCGATGCTTTAAGAAATTGGGAAATGAACGGTTTACTGACTGTGAAACGATCGCAGAACGGCTACCGTATTTATACGGAAGAAGATATCTTAAGACTTAAAATTATACGTTCCCTTCGCTGCTCAAATTACTCTCTTTCCGCAATTTTACGAATGCTGCGTAGTCTATCTCAAAATCCAAAGACCGATATTCGGGAGGCTATTAACACCCCGGAAGAGAATGCTATTATTATCTCCGCCTGTGATAAATTGCTAACCTCACTGCACTTTGCCAAAGACAATGCAATCGTAATGCTTTCTCATTTGAAGGAAATGAAAAAACAATTTCATAATAACCCTACAGTATAACACCAGACTTTGTTCCGGTGTTATTCTTTTTGTATAAAGAAAATAACAGGAGGGAATTATCACATGGAAGCAACGATTGAGGTCAAAAATCTCAGCAAATCCTATGAACACGTCAAGGCAGTGGATGATATCAGCTTTTCTATCGGCCGTGGAGAAGTATTTGGCTTACTGGGTGCCAATGGTGCCGGTAAAAGTACTACACTTGAATGTATTCTGGGAACAAAAATGCAGGATAGCGGAACGATATCCATATTAGGAAAGAACCCGCAAAGAGAGCGTAAGCAATTATTTGAAAAGGTAGGTGTCCAGTTTCAAGAGGCTAATTATCAGGATAAAATAAAAGTAGCTGAACTTTGCGAGGTAACAGCTTCCCTTTATAAATCATCACAGGATTATCGCTCTCTTTTAAAACAATTCGGTCTTTCCGATAAGACAAAAAGCCTGGTCAGCGAATTATCCGGTGGCCAAAAGCAGCGTCTTTTCATTGTGCTTGCTCTTATTCCCAATCCCGAGGTCATATTTCTGGATGAATTGACCACAGGATTGGATGCGAAAGCACGGCGGGATGTCTGGAAAAGTCTTACTAAGTTAAAAGAGCAAGGTATCACTATTGTGTTAACCTCTCATTTTATGGATGAAGTTGAGATTCTTTGCGGTAAAATAATGATTTTAAAAAACGGAAAAAGTATCTTTTATGGAAGTGTTCCGGAAGCAATTGCAGCCAGCCCTTATGAAAAACTAGAGGATGCCTATCTTTGGTATACAGACGAGGAGGAAGAAAATGAAAGCTTTTAAAACCTTATTGAAAACAGAAATCAAATTATCCCTTCGCGGGATGGATATGTTAATCTTTGCTATATGTATGCCAATTGTTGTCATTGTTATTCTGGGAGCAGTCTTTGGGAACAAGCCTGCTTTCGACGGTTCCGCGTATACCTTCCTGGAACAATCCTTCGGTGCCGTCTCAACCATCGCCATCTGTGCAGGAGGTGTTATGGGACTACCCCTGGTCATATCTGATTATCGAAGCCGAAAAATACTAAAACGCTTCAAGGTTACGCCTGCCAGTCCAATGCTTATCTTAGCTGTACAAGTTGCTATTTACACTCTATATTCCATTGCTTCTCTTATTCTTGTTACTGCTACTGCAAAAATATTCTTTGGATTTCGATTACATGGTGCCTGGCTTCCCTTCATCGGAGCATATTTTCTGGTTATGCTGTCGATGTTCAGCATTGGATTGCTGGTTGGCGGAATTGCACCTAACACGAAAATAGCAGGAGTCCTTGCCAGCCTGCTATACTTTCCGATGCTGGTTTTTTCAGGTGCTACCCTGCCCTTTGAAGTAATGCCTCCGGCATTTCAAAAAATAGCGTCCGTACTACCTTTAACACATGGAATAAAGCTTCTGAAAGCTGCATCGCTTGGTCTGTCAATGGATATAGCTCTTGGCCCTGTAATTATCATGAGCGTGGTCACAATACTATGTATATCCGTATCTCTTCGATTTTTTAAATGGGAATAGCCTTAATCGCTTCGGGCCAGATCGGCCCGAAGTGATCAGGTAGGTGACAACTGCAATATATTCTTTGCATCCCGTAAACGTTTATGAAACTGCAAATAAAAATCTTTCTCCCTATCGTATTTCTTACTGTAGAAGCTATTTAAAATATACATATTCAAATTTTTAATAAGCTTTTCATCCTGCGAAATTTTAATAATTTCTTCTATGCCATTTAAGAAATAGTGCCAATCTACCAGGAACTTCTTATTTTTATTAATATTCTCCGTGTCGATCCACTTTTCCAGTTTCATTTTTGTTTTAGTATCATTTTTACATTCCTTTGTCTGCAGGAAGTATTGAAAATCATGATTTTCATAATATCTTCCCAACGGGAAAATTCTACATATTCCTGGTCGAAAGGTATGAATGCTGCATTTTCCTTCTTTATTTAGAAAGGCGCAACTCTCCAAAACACCTGTCATCTTAAGGTTTGGCAGAATAATACCATCCACAACCCTAAGTTCGATCCGATCAGCTAGTAATTCTTCAAATGTAACCCCTAAATTCTTTACTATATGATAGATATCAAGCGGATCAAGAACAATTGAATTACCCATCCCATGGCAGCAGGAGGCAAAACCCTTACAGCCATTACAGCTTACCTCAACCAGATCATTTACATCGTATAGCTTTCCGTCCGATATTTCCGCAAGACTACAATTTCTTTTCATAATTTACCTATACCTTTCGTGAATAAAAGTAAACTCAGGCATCCGCCTGCCAAGTATATAGAAGTAAGCGGAAGATGAGTATTGATTTAGTATTTCTATTTATTGGTTCTATTTTACTGTTCCTATTTTGGTAGTGTTACTGTTTTGTTATTTCTGTTATATTGTTTTTGTTTTATTGTTTCTGTCTTGATGTTATTGATTTGATGTTTTTGTTTTGATATTTCTATTGCATTATTTCTATAAATAGGACTTTTATCCTTCATTTGCAAACACATTTTTGCCACATTTTAGTAATACTATATAATTGTTTATTCCCCAAGAGATTGATTTTCCCAACTACCGTGCCAAGAGTGTACGGATTTTAGCTGGGTAGCCAATCTCTTTTTTATACGCCAGAAATCCTATAAAAGCAGATAGATGATACATTCCCTTTATAAAGGTATTACTATTTTTCATTTTGTCATAATCCAATAAGCTTTTCAGAATATAAACCATTATTTTTTGGTCTTGCGCCAAAGTATTCCCCATAAAAGTATAACAAATATTGTAGGGGATAAGCATAGCCTTTCATACATCCTTGTTATAATTTGAAGGATATTGCGAAAAAGGCATACTCCTAACATCAATCAAATAATCAATAGAATATGTTTTTAACATTTTAATAAAGTAATCAACATTATGATGTGAATGGCGAAACAGGAAAACTAAATCCGCATACATTATATCATATATCTCATAGTCTTTTCTATTTTCAGTTTAATTTCTTCTTAGTCAAAGCAATACTTCCAAACAAGAATAAAATGGATATACTGTAATGCTTGTGTGCTAGCTTTCATTCTATTTACTAATATATCCTTATCTATGTAAATCTATTTCTTCTAGAAAAAGTAGGATGATTTCTCTTCCTGTTAATAACCATACTATTACCACCAACAGTTCTTTTTGATTTTCACATTAATTCACCTTCGGATTAGCTATTCTATTGGCTTTGGCATTTTTTTCACTTTTACAGCTACTTTTGATACAACTGACCTATACACATTATTTTGATTAACAAAAGATGGATCTACTTCAAATGTATATTTATGATTTCATACTTTCACCCTGACTCACAATAATTGTATCATACCGACCATTAACTTTCCTTATTTGCCGTTGAAAAAAATACATCAAAAAAGGATGCTCTCAACACTGATTGGCATTGAAAACATCCTATATTTTTGTTAGTTACTTGTTAGTTATGTGTTAGTTACCGTACTAAATCCACACCATATCACGACAATCCAAGACTTCAAGAAGCCAGTAAATATGTGGTTTTGCCGTGTAAATCGAAGATTTGCAGTATTCCAACAAACGGCACAAACTATCTCTTTGAGAACTGAGGTGCACGACGAGCTGCTTTTAAGCCGTACTTCTTTCTTTCCTTCATTCTTGGATCTCTGGTTAAGAAGCCTGCCTTCTTGAGAGCAGGACGGTAATCAGCATCAGCATGTAATAATGCTCTTGAAATACCATGTCTGATTGCACCAGCCTGTCCGGTGAAACCGCCACCCCTTACATTTACCAATACATCAAATTTATCCTGTGTATCGGTGATTACAAGCGGCTGACGAACGATTAACTTTAATGTGTCCAGTCCGAAGTAATTCTCCATATCTCTTTTATTTATTGTAACCTTACCTGTTCCAGGTACAAGGTAAACTCTTGCGATACTGCTCTTTCTTCTTCCGGTTCCGTAATATTTTGCCTTAGCCAACGTAATTTCCTCCTTTCGACCTCACTGATTAATATTTAATCTCTAATACTTCCGGTTTCTGTGCTGCATGTGTATGCTCAGCTCCGGAAAATACATGTAATTTGTTGATCATTTCTCTTCCTAAAGGTCCCTTCGGAAGCATTCCCTTAACTGCAAGTCTGATCACTTCGGTAGAGTCCTTAGCCATCATCTGTGCTAAAGTGGTTTCTCTTAAACCGCCCGGATAATCCGAATGGTTGTAATAAATCTTCTGCTCCATCTTCTTACCGGTTGTTTTGATCTTATCTGAATTTACTACTATTACATAATCACCTGTATCAATGTGGGGTGTAAAGGTTGGTTTGTTTTTACCTCTTAAAATAGCGGCGATCTCTGATGAGACACGTCCTAATGTATGTCCTGTAGCATCAACTACATACCATTTTCTTTCAATTGTTGCTGGACTAGCCATAAAACTTTTCATCGGTATACCTCCTTATGAAAATTTGTTCTCCAAATTTAATTAATTTCACTCTCGACTGTAAGCGCTTTATAAAAAGTATAAGCATTATACGATGTCATTGTCTATCACGATATCAAATACCGTTACCGGGGCTTTGGTTCAAGTATTCTCACGTCACGATTCATTATTATATTACATGTCGCCGGGTGTGTCAAGCATTTCTGATAATAATAAAATGTAATTTCCCATAATTTTCACAGACTATTCTTACAGTGCGAAGCCTATTGATAACTCCTGCTGCAATGCATCTTGTAAGTGCTTCAATTTCATTCTGCCGATAGCCATAAACTGAAATTACTTCCTACTCTTTTTATTACTTTCTATTTTTTTACTGCTATTATCCGCATCGGCTGTATCTGTCTTCCCATCACCATAAGTACCATAATACTTACCGTAATATTTTCCGTAATATTTTCCATAGTATTTTCCGTAGTAACCTTTTCGTTCCATTGGAATTTTATTGATTACGGCACCTAAGATCCTGCAGTTGGATTTATCAAGCTGATCCTTTACACTCTGTGCAAATTTATAACTAATAGCGTTCGCTTCGATAACTATAATAGCTCCATCCGATATTTTAGCCACAATAGCACTGTCAATTACCGATCCCAAAGGGGGAGTATCAATGATAACATAATCATAGTCTTCCCGAAGCTTATTAAGCATATTGCTAAAACGGCTGTGATTTAAGAGTTCTGCCGGATTGGGGCTGTAGGTTCCCGAGAAAACAATATCCATGTTATCTACATCCGTCTTACACAGAACTTCCCCCAGCTCCTTCTGGCCGGATAAATAATGGGTTAATCCATAGTCAATTTCACCAACCTTATAACGACCGATCAAAACCGACTTTCTTAAATCCGCATCCACCAGAATCACCCTTTTACCTGCTTCCGCAAAAGAAACTGCCAGATTAAAGGATACACTTGATTTTCCTTCATTCGGTGTACAACTGGTAAATGTCAAAACTTTTACCTCGTCACCGCAAAACTGGATATTGGTTCTTAAGGTTTTATAGGATTCATTTGCTCTGTAATCCAGTTTATCACGCTTTAAAAAAGTAACTTTCTCCATTTTTGTTTATCCTCTCATTTTCTGGTGTGAGCTTTCCGTTTCTTCTTATCCAGTTCCATCTGCTTTGCAGCTCCCGGTTCAATCGGTATCAGACCCAGTGTACTGATACCCAAGTATTTTTCAATGTCCTCATCACTCTTAATTGTATCATCCATTAAGTATAGAACAATAATGATAGCAGAAGCGAGAATTAATCCAATCAAGCCTCCAATTATTACATTTTTCTGTACATTTGGACTTGATGGATTGGTAGCCACAACAGCTTTATCAACGATAGTCGGTTCTGCTGTATCCATAATAACAGCAATCTGCTTTTTTGATACTTCAGCAAATTCATTCACTATTTCTTTGGCTAGATATGCATCCGGATAACTCACAGATAATTGTAAAATTCGCGTATTATTCTGATTAGTGACATCTATAAGTTTCTCCATCTCTTCATAGGTCATATCCACTCCCAGATTATCAATAACCTGATTTACAACCGTTCTGCTTTTTACAAGAACCATATAGTCCTGTGTTAATTGGGTACCAAGTTGAATATCTGCCAGACTTGTTATTGATGTTGATTTACTTAGAATATAAAGCTGTGCTGTAGAAGTATAAATAGGTGTGAGTACAAAGCTACTGATAAGTCCTGCCGCAGCTGCAACTATTGCTCCTGACAGAATTATGATCCATAAACGTGATTTAATTAAGTAAAACAGGTCTAACAGATCAATCTCCATCTCTTCATTCTTATTGTTTTCCATACCATTCTCCTTATATGTATGTATTCTCTAATATATTTCTCGGATTCTCCAGGAATATACTAGTAATAAGCGCATTATCGCACTTTTTTCGTAAGGCATCTACCGCAGACTGCATGCTTGGTACCCTGTATTTTTGATCATGACAATCGCTACCAATAAAATGTACAAATCCTTGTTTCACTAATTTTCTATTTAACGCAGCTTCAGAATTGAAAATGCCTCCAATCAGACTACTACTGTTCATCTGAATATAAACCCCCATTTCAATCAATTCGCTGACCAAATCTTCTCTTTTATTAAGGCAAAAATATCTCTCCATATGCGCAAGTACCGGTGCATAACCCGCGCGGACAAGATCGTTCAATCCTCTGTAAATCTCTCTATACTTCTCATTTACAGAAAATTCCACCAATACATATCTGCCTCCTGCCAAGGTAAGTGCTTCCTTTGACTTTAATGCATCTATGATTGATTTACTATAATATAGTTCGTTCCCAATCTCAATTTTCAGATCCTTATCTAGTTTCTTTGCTTCTGCCTGAACCATATCCCTTATACTATTAAGCTGATCTACCGGAGTGTTTTCTCTTCCAACAGCAAAATGAGGCGTTGCAATAATTGTTTTAATTCCCTGCTTAAGTGCAGCAGATAACATCTGCACTGTCTCATCCATATTTTTTGATCCATCATCCACACCGGGCAATATATGTGTATGGATATCAATATAGCCTTCTGTAATATTCATATCTTTCATATTCCTAGTTACTCATCTTCTTCAAATATCCTGTCAGTACCATCAACATCATAGATAAAATCAGACCAATCATTCCAAAATATAAAAATATCTGTATGTCCCATTTCAAATAAGAGGCTATGAAGTTACGATAAAATACAGGCGTAACAGCAGGTTTCATGTATTCTTTCTTAATTAACAACCAAGTAGAAGCAAATAGCGTCATAATTGATGAGGAGATTAACGCATACATGATAAATCGAACTCCTCTGTGTTTATAATGACGCATTCTGATAGAAAAATAACTCATAATTCCTATTAAAATAATTACGACCGGAATTACTATTTTAATAATTTTTTGAAAATCATTTCTAAAATCCACATAATAATTTAGAAACTGAATTTCAATACAATTATGATACTCTTCATCAATAACCGATATCATATTTTCGATACCTGCGTTCAAATCATCTGTCCTAACTACTTTCAACTGCAGCAAATGTTCATCAATGTTTTTACTTAAATCCGTCTTAAGTTTTTCGGTATCAATATTTTGGTCAATCCCTTTCAATTTATTTCTAGTATAATTGTCACCCTCAACATATACTTTATTTTGGGTAATGACACCATCAAATATCTTATCAGGAAATCCTGCTTTTTGTACTATTTCTTTGGTATTCTTATCCAGTATTTTATATACTTCGGTATAATAACCACTTTCTCTTAACTTTCGCATTACGTTCGTATCATTAAAAACACCCATACTGAGTCCTAAGCATACAAAGAGAATGAAGAATAGCAAGGTCAGTAGAAATGCAAAGACGCCGCTTAACAATTCCCGAATTTTAGATTTACTGTGCTTCATTCAACTTCCTCCGGTTACTTTAATACTTTGGTACCTTCTGATACCTTGTCGCAATAAACAAAGTACCGATCACTTCGAGTTCCTATCAATTTTCCAAAGGGATAACAGGTATATAGAATAAGTTCTTCTTTATTCTGGTTGAGATCATATGCTTTTGTATCAGTGGCCTGAGCTATTTTAATATCAACCACCTTATATTGAAAGTCTCCATAATTGGTAGTAATCTTAACACTGTCACCAGTTTCTATCTGCTTTAATAGAGCAAAATATGTTTCATCATGCCCACCGATCAAAATTGGCTTTCCCTCACCCGGTAAGTAACTTTGTGTTGAATGTCCAACCCCTCTTTGCAGATCCTCATCATTATCACCATAATAAACCGGTGCTGATAACGCTATTCTTTCACAACTGATTTCTGCATATTGTGAATCAATCTCAGGTATGCGGATTTCGCTCTCGTCCAACAAACCTACGTCTTTCACAAGCTGCTTTGTCTGATTAAGGCTGTCTATTTCGGAAAGCTTCGGACTACCCTTCTCAATCATCATATTTGTACGGGAAATACCATACGTAATCAAGGGTTTACCGGCAAAGTACAAGACAATAACACCTAATGTTATGAATAGCAGAGACATCTTACAATAATTAATTATTTCAACAAATTTTCTATTCATCATTTTGAGCGAAAAAATTATTCTTCAGCGTTACAATGATACCTGCAAGCATAACAAGACCCAGCCCTGCAGCTATCATAAATGTATTCATCAAATCAAAACCTGTATTTTTAATAATCAACGTATCTGCTCCATTCGTCTCTGAAACTTGACCGGATTCTGTATTTTCTGAGGAAGAAGCTTCCGTAAGCAATCCACCTAAGAAGTTTTTTGAAGAGCTAATTTTAGCATTGCTACTTGTTTCATCGCTCTTATCCGAATTACTGTTTAAAACATCCTTCTTCTTGCCAACTGCTGTTTTATCTTCACTATTATCAGCTGTATTACTATTTTTTGATGTATTGCTATCCTTTGTTGGCTTATTATCCTTCGATGGAGTATCTTTCTGATCTGTCTGCCCGTTAACCGGTACCAGATACCCTTCCTTTACGCCAGTTTCGATATAATTATTCATTGACTGGAGTACTGTGTCTTTATCCTCATTACTTAAATCTCTGCCTTCTTCTGAAAGATATGCGATAAGTTGGTTAATATAAGCTTCATCAAGCTTGTATTGATTGCCTTGATACTCAAATCGCCCTCTTGCCGCACTTATAATTTGCTGTTCATTCGCATTAAGCGAACCAGCATATGCCAACCGGGTGGGAGCAAGGCTTATTACCAGTGTCGCAAGTATAAAGATTATCTTTTTCATCTGGTGCCCCTCCTTTAACATAAAAATTATACACTTTACGTTGCATTAAATTACTGCATCATAAAGTATATATTCTATTATACCCATATTAACAGTGTTAGTATCCAGTTTTACTACTTCGAAGGATTTTTCGCTTATCGCAAAAAATCCTTCGAAATAAAGTTAAGTCTTTTTATCTTTTACTTGTATACTGGAGCAAATACTAATCCTGCCGGTGCATTAGCGATTGTTAAGGACATATTATCTGATCCCTTAGTAACTACATAGGAAATACCAGAAGCTTTACTTGTAACTGTAACTTTACCACTTGTCAAGCTATCGTCAACATCTACGATATATGATTTTCCATCCAACTGACCTCCAATAAAGGTTACAGTCTTAGCGGTACCACCTTTTGTACCAGTTACATTGATTTTTGTTGAAGAAACATATGTATAGGTTTTAGTACCACCTATATTTTTCCATACATCTAAATATGTCTTATTTTTATCTAAGAATTTTGTTAACATACCTAAAATATCAGAATTGATTTTGTATGTTTCTCCGCCATAAATAACATTAATTGCAGTTAATTCTGTATAAGGTTTTTCCAAAACATACGTATTGTTATTCATTTTTATTGTAAATGTAAGAACTACAGGTGCACCTGTTATTATTAATGACTGATTATTTGAACCCTTTTTAATAGTAAAGCTAATATAGTTCTTATTTACAATTTTTACAGAACCATCATCATTTACTGTTACTGTATAAGATCTGCCATTTAACGAACTTTTTTCACCACTAAAAGATACCGTCTTTGTTGCACTCCCTACTACACCACTTACTGTTACAGTCTGCCCATCATAAGTATGAGTAATTGCATTCTCACCCACACCAACTCTCTTCCACTTTTTCAATGTATCACTTTCAGTTTCTAAATACAGTCTCAATAACTGGATTGTGGAATTACTAATGGTATAAGTTGTACCTGCATAAGTAACAAATATCTCATCAATTTCTGACAATGGAGCAGCAAGTTCAAATGTTCTGTTGTTTGTACCGCCATTGCTGCCACCGCCGTTACCGCCGCCGGATGGTCCTCCGGGATTTACTGTGGTGCTATCTTTATCACCAGCAACCGTTACATTAACACTGATATTACCCTTTATAGTAGGAACCGCATCCTTGTTCGCAGCGGTTACCTTAGTTCCCTCTGCACCAGGAAGAAGGTTAAGTTCTGCTTTCGCCTTGCAATCTACAGCAAGCGGAACGCTGGAGGTAATTACAACATTGGGAACAGAAACAACAACCGGAATCATCTGCTTTGAATCGCCGGAGATTGTTATATCTGCCTTCTTAAGTACTTCTACCTTCTCAACCTTGCCATTATTAACAAGTTTAAATACAGCGCCTTCCTTTGTAATTTCAATCTTCACAGATGCTTTCGGTCCTACAACTACTCTGGAATTGGAAGCATCAATTTTTAATAAGTTACCAATTGCATTCTCAAACCATGTATCTGATTTAATCTGCTTAATCTGGATCGAAGCAAACTTTCCATTGTTTGTAATATCAGCCTGAGGTGCATCTACAACTAAAGTCTTCTTGCTATAATTACCCTCCGGTATTGTGATATTCAATGCTCCGCCGGTAGCAATCGTGATTGTTGATACTTTACTAGCCAGGTAAGCTTTTAAGTCAGCTTCATTCGTTACCGTACCGGCTTTATCAACTACTTTAATAGTTACAGTATTCTTTGCACCACTTAAAGTTTTAGCAGTGATTTTAACCTTACCAGTCTTTAAAGCAACAAATTTACCCTTATTATCCGGTTTTGCAATAGAAGCATTGCTTGTTGACCAAGTTGTCTTGTCATTGGATGAAGCTGGAACAAGTGCTCTATTCAGATCATATTTCTGTCCTACGTTTAAGATTACAGGTTGATTGGTAATCTTAACCTGCTTAGCAGGTAATACGACCGTAACCTTACACTTCAGAGAATATTTTTGTTTCTTAGGTGTTGTGATTTTACAGGTAACAGTAGCCTTACCCTTGCCTATACCTTTCACCTTACCCTTTTTATCAACAGTTGCAATTTTCTTGTTACTGGTTACCCACTCAATGTTTGAGCCTTTTGCAGCGTTTTTAACATTTAAAACATATTTTTTTCCTACCAAAACAGTAGATGCTGTTTTCGTAAGCTTTGGTGCTACAGCTGCATTCGCCTCAACCGGAGGAAGCACCATCGCTGACATAAAAACCATCAATGTAGCGAGCAGTCCGGCCATTACCGACTTCCATGTGTGTTGTTTTTTGTTCATCATTACATCCTCTCCTTTAAAATATTACGCCCTATTGCACAATTATGCCAAAGCTTGAACATAACATAAATGTTGGCTTTTTATTTACTAGCTAAAAATATAGTAAATGGAAATGAATGAAAAGTCAAGCATATTAGTGGAAATTCGAATTCAAAAACAAGGTTCATTTACTATGTATTTTGTACATATCTACCAATTTTATAATTCCGCAATAAATTATATATCCGACTAAAGCACCAATTGTGTTCGTCATAATATCATCTATCTGACAATAACCTCTTTTCGCAAAATACTGACTGATCTCGATAATAATACTAAATATACTGCCTAATATTAGGCAATGTAGCATATTTTGAAATCTTTTCGACAAAATCGGCATTAAAAATCCAAACGGAATAAATAAAATGACATTCTCTACCGGATAAATATTATCTTCTAATTTATGTGAAAATGTGCTAAAAAGCAACAAATCTAACCCATCTCTTGACCCGGGTTCTCTGGAAACAAAAGTAATAGCGATTACTGCAAAACAATAAATATAAATCACATAAGCAATTATAATTTCTTTTATATATTTATGTAAGAGTGTTTTTATTGGTAATTTCGATTTTAGTGTAAACAAACAGTATATTATTACCAGAATTATTATTCCTGATATTGCCCCATAAGGGCCATATTTCCTGATAATCTCAAAGATATCATTCTTTATCATATTTACCATCCTATAACCATCCTTACTACTTTAAGAAGTCTACTGTCATTATATAATACTGCAAGATGAAATTCATGTCTATAACAAGTGATATCTATTTCAGCTGAACCGTGGACCGCATCCAACAGACTACCTATATGAATTACTTACGTCGATTGCCGCAAAAAAGCTGATGCATATTTTGCATCAGCCTTTTTGTTAACATTTCCTAGCAGCAGCCGCAGGGACCATTTCCTCCAAAGCAGCCCAGGATACCATTTCCTCCTCCACACATAAGCAACAGGATCAGAATAAGAAACATCATATTATTATTTCCACTTTCGCATTTGTTATTACAGCAACAATTAGCAGCTGATAAATCACTCATAAGATTACCTCCGATATTTGATTGATACTATATCATATGTATCTCTTCCATATGCTTGCATTCACCACTGTGACTTAGTCACACAGGGGTAATCCGGCAAAGCAGGAGCCGGTAATTCCCTATATCGATGCTGTTCACCGGTAACTCTCTACCATAACCAAAAACAATCAGAAGTTTTTTGACATCATATATCTGCTTATGCTATATTAGTAATAGGTATTTATCTGTGTGTGTTATCTATGTTTTGGTGTTCGTAGGCTTTAAGGTGTTAAGTTATTGAAATACTGCAGACATACACATTAATTATTTTAGAAAGAAGAAATGGGGTTTTTGTATGAAGAAGAAAACAGTTGTAGTTGCTTTAGGCAGAAACGCTTTCGGAACAAGTTTTCCGGAACAGAAGAAATCCATCATTAATGCGGCATATGCGATTGCCGATCTGGTGGAGGATAAATATAAGGTCATTATCACACACAGCAATGGCCTTCAGATTGGCATGCTCCATAAGGCAATGACAGAATTGAGCCACTCGGACAATGCCTATACCGTTGCTCCAATGTCTGTCTGCGGTGCTTTAAGCCAGGGCTATATTGGCTATGACCTGCAGAACACAATCCGTACGGTACTCCTGGAGCGTGGCATTTTTAAACCGGTTTCCACCATTATCAGCCAGGTTCGTGTGGATACCTTCGATCCGGCATTCCAGCATCCGACCAAGGTAATCGGCCGTCTTATGACTAAGGAAGAGGCCGATGAAGAGATACAAAAAGGGAATTATGTAACAGAAGAAAACGGCGGCTACCGCCGTATCGTCGCAGCACCGAAGCCGATTGATATCTACGAAGCGGATGCCATCAAGGCACTTGTTGACGCCAACCAGCTTGTAATTGCCTGCGGCGGAGGCGGAATCCCTGTATTAGAGCAGGGTATTATTTTAAAAGGTGCCAGTGCGGTAATCGAAAAGGATTTAACCAGTGAGATACTGGCAGAAAAATTGGATGCCGATATCTTATTGTTCTTAACCGGTGTCAATAAGGTAGCTCTCAATTACAAAACCGATAAGGAACAGCTGCTGGATACCTTAACAGCAGCGGAGGCGAAGGAATATATTGCACAGGGACAATTTCCGCCTACCTCCATGCTTCCTAAAATCGAAGCAAGTATTGATTTCGTAAATAAGAAGGAAGGACGCAAAGCGATTATCGGTCATTTAAACAATGCCCGTCAATGCTTAATGGGTGTAAGCGGTACTGTTATTACGGCTTAGATTACACTTACAGTCCCTTCTTAGCAGCATCTCTAATAATAGAACATAACATATTATCCGGCAGCCTTCTCAACCTGCCTTCAAAAAAATCAACCGTTAGAATCAACCGAACGGTTGATTTTTTTTTATTTTATTTCACTATAATTATTTTTAGGATTTGAGTGCCAAAAGTCAGATTTTAAATTGAATATGACTGCATATATATTCAACTATTATAATTTTTGATGGCTTTTGACAATCGAATACTACAATTATTCTTGCAGGTTAGAGATAACATGCAGGATACAATTTGAATGCGCAAAAGGGCAGGCGCAGAAACGGAGGTAATAATGAGTAATTTATTAGAAGTACAAGGCCTTAGCAAAAGCTTTCAGGATAAAAAAGTCTTAAATAATGTAAGCTTTCAGGTTGAAACCGGAGAAATCTTCTGCATTCTCGGTCCCAATGGTGCGGGAAAAAGCACAACCATTCATATTCTTACCGCAGCTTTAGGAAGCGATACCGGTGAGGTACTCTTCCGAGGCAAGAAGATTGGAAATCAATTAAAGGCATATAAAAGATCAATCGGTATTGTTCCGCAAGATATTTCCCTGTATGAGGAGTTAAGTGCACAGAGCAATCTCCGCTTCTTTGCTTCCTTATACGGCCTGAAGGGAAAAGCCTTAAACAAAGCAGTGGAGGAAGCTCTCCTGTTTTCCGGCCTGGAAAACAGGAGTAAGGATAAAGTAAAGACATATTCCGGCGGAATGAAACGCAGATTGAATATTGCCTGTGCTATTGTACACAAGCCGGCTCTGGTTATTATGGATGAACCTACTGTAGGAATTGATCCGCAAAGCAGAAATCATATACTAAGTTCCATTCAAAAGCTCAGAGAGGAAGGAATGACTGTCATCTATACAACACATTACATGGAGGAAGTGGAGACAATATCTTCCCGTATTATGATAATGGATCACGGAGTAATTATAGCCGAAGGAACGAAGGATAGCCTGAAGGCAGATATTGAAAATGAAAAGAGATACTGCATTGAACTGGAAGAGGCAATGCAGACAAATAAAGATTTATTTTTCACGATCGAGGGACTGAAAAGTATAAAATCAGAAGAAAACCGCCTCGAAATCACAGTTTTGAAGAATATTGAAAATCTTGACCGTATCATAGCACTCTTAAGTGATCATAATGAAAAAATATTAAATATATCCACTGAATCCGCCAGTCTTGAGACTGTATTCTTAAAACTGACCGGACGAACCTTAAGGGATTAGGAGGTGTTATACCATGTATAGTTTCTTAACCATATTAAAAATGGATCTGAAAAACCTGTTTAGAAATCCAGTATTAATTGGATACAATACGATTTTTATCTTTCTTATTACCTTAATCATGGGCTTTCTGACAGGGGGAGCCTATCAAAGCAGCAAAGCCTCTTACCAGTACTATGTTATCACCTTTATTATCTACAGCATACTAAACGGAGCAATGACCGCTTCCAATTGCTTTATGGAACGGGATATCCGAAAACCAAACCTTCGAATTATTTACTCTCCTGCCGGGAGCTTTCAGGTGTATTTTTCAAAAATAGCAGCTTCCTTTCTCTTTGATACAATTTTACATTTTCTTTTTTTAGCTATTTTCTGCTCTGCTTTCGGATTAACCCTGGGAAATTCTCCGATCTACTTTCTGCTTCTTATGATACCGGTAGAGTTTGGAGCGGCAGCGCTTGGCATTTTCTTTTGCTGTCTTCTTCATACTGAAGAGGCTGCAAGTACTCTCCTCAGTACTTTTATCAGCCTCCTTGCCTTACTGGGTGGAACCTTTTTCTCACTGGACGGACTTGGCAGTGCTATGATTATCCTATCCCGCTTGTCGCCAGTCAAATGGTTAAATGAAGCTTTTTTCGAAATCGCAATTGACAATAATCTGCATCTTTTCGGATCCGTAATGTTTGGAAGTATTCTTGTATCCGCCTTATTGGTTCTGGGCTGCAGTCTGCTATTTAAAACGGAGGATTATCTATGATCACATTTATTACAGTATTAAAAACAAATTATCAAAGAGCCTGGACACGAGTAATTCCTTATGCGGTGATAACCATCCTATCCATGGGCTCTATTTTGTTAGGAGCCTATTTGTCCAATCACGTCAGCCAATTTGCTCATGTGGCAGTTATTGGGCAGGACACTACCCTCTTCAGTATTACCTCTTCAAGCCGAATTAAGGTATCCAGAACGGAGAAGAAACCACCTCTTTCGGACCTGTATGAGCAAAAATATGATGCCTATCTTTACACAGATTCACAGGGAGCATTAAAGATTGAGACTATAAAAAGCAAAGAATTTCAAACAATATTAATGGCTTTACTGAACAATCCCAATACACCGGTTACGGGAAACTATAAGGAAAGAGGCCCTGGGCAAGCTATCGTAGGCTTTATGTTAATGTTTCTCTTAATGATATCTTTCAGTAACATGGCTTATTTTGCAGACGACAAGGAGCAGGGACAGCTGGGCAGAATTTTTGCTGCTCCGGTTTCCTTCTTCTGGTATATCGCGGCCAATCTCGCCTTCTCTCTTAGCTTGTTCCTTCCTCAGTTTGTACTGATTGCAGGAATGAAGCTTGGCGGTATAGATGTAGGCTTTAGCATCTCCCGGTTTCTTTTCTTTTTCCTGCTAATCGGCTTTCTAGGAAGCAGCGTTGCATTATTTTTAAATACCTTAATTCAAAAACCCGACAACGCAAACATGTTAGGCAATTCCATTACCATACTGGCTTCCATTCTAAGCGGTGCTTTTTATTCCTTTTCCAGAAATAATGCCACACTGGACACCCTTATTAAGGTTATTCCGCAGAAACAAATCTTAAATATTGCAGATACTATAGACGGTAACATAACTTCTTCCTTCCTGCTTTCCACGATCTATGTCGTATCCTTTTCAGCCCTCCTATTAATCGTATCCTGCGTCCTGCTTCAAAAAAAGTATGTGAAGAGAGGCTAAGCTTCCATGTTGCAAAACCTCCCCTGTTGCACTAGAATAGAAAGAAAAGGGGCTAAAAAAATGAAGATAGATTTCGGAAACAATACCTTATTATCCACGAAGCTCAAGATCCCAACACCCAGAAAAAATTATATTGTACGCAGGGAATTATTTCAGCAGCTGGATACTGCAGCCGAAATGAGTGTCATTTTTATTCAAGGCGGTGCAGGCACCGGTAAGACCACTCTGGTTTCCTCCTTTCTCCGTGAAAGAAAGATAGCTACGGTCGGATGGCTTTCAATGGATTCCGGAATTGATAATCTTTATTGCTTCTGGCTTTATTTAGCCACTGCTCTCTCACCATTTTTGGAGGATGGAGAGCACTTTGTGGATTTTATAAAAAAAAGTCCTGATGTCCGCAGCATTGAGCACCTGATCATTATGCTGATTAATCATATCCCATCAAATAAGGATTATTATCTGGTGCTAGACGATGTCCATTCCATGACCGATCCGGAGTTGATTTCGTCCTTTGAAATATTCTTGCAAGCCATGCCGGAAAATCTGCATCTTTTCATGCTTTCGAGAGAAGAACCTCCTGTATACCTGGGGCCTCTGGCTATGTCTGGCCGGCTTCTGTTTATCGGCAGCGGCCAGATGTATCTGTCGAAAGAGGAGGGGCTGGACTTTTTAAAATATACACTTGCTGTACAAGAGGACGCACAACAGCTCATAAAGCTTAATCAGTACGCCGAAGGCTGGATCGGCGGTCTGCAGCTTGTTGTTGCCGCCAAGTCCATGGGCGGACATTCCAGGGAGCTTCTAAAAGCCGGGGGCGGTATTGCGGCAGCTTACTTAAACCGTGAACTGTTCGAGAAACTGGACGATGCAGAGAAGGATTTTCTGGTTCGTACAGGGGAATTTTCTTATTTTAATTATGGAATATGTTCTGTTCTCTTTCCTGATATCAGTCATACTGCCTTCCAGGAGATAATGGAAACATTGATTGGTAAGAATCTCTTTATTATCGTACTGGATGAACAACTGGAAATCTATCGTTACCATAATATTTTTTCCGAATTTTTAAGGCAGCTGTTTCATAGGCTTCCAGAAGAAACGGGTAAGGAGTACAGAAGCCGTGTTGCCGCCTATCTGGAGGAGCAGCCAGATTACGAAGAAGCCTTGCAGCTCTATGAGAGAAATAAGGATTATTCCAGCATGCTTCGAGTTGTAGACAGCTGTGATAATTGCTTCGAGCTAATTCCCTATCTGGATAAAATTCCGGTAGACAGTCTGGTAGAGCATGCTGAATTATCCGCTCTGTGCTTTTTGTATGATATCTGGAAAATGAATGATCTTGGACGCAGCCGAGAGCTTTATACAAAATTCAAGGAAAAATATGAAGATACAGCTCTGTTTCACTTACTAAGCTTTGCAGAAATATATGTTTCACAGGATAAGAGGAAGCTTCTGAAATTTAAAGCGCTTCCTTATGAACAAATTGAAAAGATGAATCTGAATACCACAGGAAAAGCATTTATTCTAATTGAAAATTCTACTGCCCTGATGGAGAAGATGGAATATGAGGAAGCAGAAAAATGCATTCGTCTGGCTCTTGCTATCATTGGTGAAAGTAATCCCTATGTCAATTTTTTCGCTTATAATCAGCTTGCCCAGGTTTACGAAGAAATGGGACGGCTGGGGGACAGTCTTGACTGCTATATGCAAAATGAAAATCAAATCAGAACTACCTCCGGGATGCTTGGAATGGAATCAAATTATTACTTTGGTATTCTTGGTGTTTACATGCGAAGAATGGAGCTTTCCAAAGCTAAGGAAACAATCTCTGTGTGTGAGAACATCGTGCAGCAAAAGAAAATCACATTAGAAGTAGCCTTAGTCACACTGCTTTATCATAAGGCTGAAATGTTGTTCTTAACCGGGGAGGATACCAAAGGGAAGGAAGAAGTTGAAAATATGATTACTGCCTATTCCAAATACAGTATCCTAACAATGTCCCGACTTTTATATGAACTGGTGTGCCTGGAATTAATAAGCGAGGAACTCACGGAGCTGACGCTGAAAGAAATACACTTAGAAAGAGATTTTGCCCGCCAGCCCTTTATCAAATTACTGGAGGCCAGGCTGCTCTATTGGAAGGGCGAAGTAAATAATGCTGCTGCAAAAATAGAGGAAGTTCTTATCTTCGCTCGCAAAAGCAATAATATTCTACGCCTTGTAGAAGCTGGTATTGCAAAGATTTATATGCTGGTCAATACAAAAAAAGCAGAAAGCTACAACCGTGAAATGCAAAACCTTGTTTTAGAAGTAATACACTATTCCTATAAGAACAGAATTCTTCTCCCGATTTACCTCGACCGGAAGACTTTGCTGCCATTGCTTAGCCGGCTTCTTAATGATATAGCGCATAACCCCAGGCTGGTTAATGCTGCGGAACTTTCTTTTCTTCGGGATGCTGTGCAGATCTGTGAGAATCGGCAGTTTGAAACAACACAAAAGCCCCTTCTGACGGTGCGAGAAGCAGAAATCATGAAGGAGCTTGCACTTGGAATTACAAATAAGGAAATTTCTGAAAAGCTATGTATCTCCCAGGCAACTGTAAAAACTCATGTTCTCAGCATTTACGGAAAACTTGGCGTATCCTCAAGGCTGAAAGCAGTGGAGGCTGCCCGGGAGAATAAAATTATATAGAATTTGCTGTACTTTTGCCTTTCGTCCGGAACGTTAATTTTAACAGGATTGGAGCTATAATTGTCGTAACCAGGACCACAATAATAATCGGACCGAAATAAGAACTGGACATCAGTCCGACTGCCGCCCCTTTACTTGCTACAATTAAAGCAACCTCTCCTCTTGAAATCATTCCTACTCCTATCTGCAGACTTTCTTTGTTCGTATAGGAGCAGGCCTTCGCACTGAAACCACAGCCTAAGATTTTAGTTGCAAGGGCAACGATTACTAATAACAGTGAAAATAATACGATATCGAAATTCATCTTTGGAATGATAACCTTAAGTCCGATACTGGCAAAGAAAATCGGAGACAATAATACATACGAAACAACTTCAAATCTGTTCAAAATATATTTTGCATATTTTGAGTTGGAAAGTACCAGTCCCGCTATGTATGCTCCTGTAATATCTGCAACGCCAAAGAATACTTCTGCGCAATATGCCATTAGCAGGCAAAATACAAAGGCAATAATTACATACCTTCTCATATCTTTCTGATACCGGTCTGTAATCTTTTTGAAAATATAAAAGAAAACAACCCCAACAATACCCGAGCAGATAAAAAAAGCTAAAATTTTCAGAAGTACAAATCCAACATTAATGGTCTCGTCCGCAGTACCTGTAATAACTGTCAATGCAATAATTCCAAGGATATCGTCTATAATAGCCGCCCCCATAATAGCATTTCCTACCTTAGAATTTAATTTACCTAATTCTTTCAAGGTCTCTACGGTGATACTTACCGAGGTAGCCGTAAGTATCACACCAATAAAGATATTCTGCAACAATATGCTCGCAGATGCATCATTATATTGAACCCCAGGCTTGTTAAACAGGAATGCAACCCCGAATCCTCCTGCCAGCGGAACAAGCACGCCGCAAAGTGCTATGATAAAGGATGCCTTCCCCGTTTTCTTCAGTTCCTGTATATCGGATTCTAATCCGGCCGTAAACATTAATACAATTACTCCAACTTCAGAAAGTGACATAATAAATTCTGTTTCATTCAGAATATTAAATACCGCCGGACCCAGCAGAAGTCCTGCCAGTAATGCTCCAACCACTTGCGGCATATTAAATCTTTTTGTTGCAATTCCGCATAATTTTGTGCTTAGTAAGATTAGTGCTAAATCCATTAGAAATTGATAAGTCTTCATTTTTCCTCCCTATTTATTAATTAACTCTGTAACAGACACAAGAGTTAACTTTATCATTCGCTATCTTTTTGTCTATTTGACAGCATCATTAGACATACTAACATAGTTTGCATATTTTGTCATGAAGATTATCATATTTTAATGGATTTATCTGTTTTTTTATCAAACCGTATCCAGCAGGCCACACCGCGAAAGAGTGCATCTGCAATATAACCGATCCAGATACCGGTCAGTCCAAATTCAAGCGTAATTCCCAGAACATAAGATATGCCGATGTTGATTGCTGACCCTGCTATAACAATTCCAAACGGAAATCTGACGTCACCAATTGCTTTCAGTATTGCAACCAAATTTCCGGTAGCACATTTGATCAGCTCCATGATCATATTTAGAAATATCACCTGCATAGCCATAGCTATCATTACTTTATCTTCCGTATATATTCTAAGAAATTGCGGACCGATAATTAACAAAACAACGCTCACTGCACCGGTGACGGCAAAATCTGCAGCAATCAGTTTTTGGCATATTCTCTTTATCTTTGCCGAATTACCCTCTCCGATCAGATGCCCTACGATAATAGAAGCTCCTGCCGCAGTAGAAGCGGTGGTAACTGCCATATAATAATACACATTTCCGGCAAATGCTTTGACAAGCAGTGCCTGTGTTCCAAGAAGTCCGATAAAGGATACGACTAGCGTCTGAGAAACCAGATAAATCAGACCTTCACACCCGGCCGGAACACCATAATGAAGAATTCTTGGCCTGATATACCGTATCATTGTAAAGGTACCCTTAAGAGTAAACCGGTATTTAATATCCTTATGATGATACAGCATTACAAAAAACATCACTACGCCGGCAAGCTGGGCCACGATTGCGGCAAGGGAATATACAAGCATATTCTGCTGCCGCTCCGGCACAAGCAGATACAGTAATTTAGATATCATCATACAGATTGCGCTGATGCCAAGCATCGTATACAATACCTTTTTCATTTCTCCGAAACTGCGCAGCGCTGCATTTAACGTAATCACCTGTCCCTGGACAAAGGATAGGCCTATGGATACGAGCAAATACTGTCTTGTCATTTCATATAAATCATTTGGAATATTGAGCAGCTTAATCATCATAGGTATTAGCAGAACGCCAATCAGACTGACAAAAATCCCCAGTATCAAATTCATAGTCACTGCCGCATTGATGAGCCTTCCGCATTCGTCATATTTTTTTGCACCCGCCAGCGGAGCCAGCAGGATTGTCATTCCGATAGAGACAATGCAATAAATATTTAAAACAAAAACAACAATTAAAGAAGCGCTGCCGGTCACAGCAACCGCATCCTGAGAAAAATCATTTAAAATTGCCTGTGTTATGTTCGCCAGCAGACCGGTTAGAATAAGCTCGAGGATAATTGGCCAGATCAGGGATAACAGCCTCGCCTTTTCCCTTGCACTCTCCTTATTCTTCCGGCTTTTCATCAGCGATTTCGGAAGCTGTAATTTTATCTTATTTCCATGCTCTGCTCTCATAGTCAGCCGTTACTTTCTTAAGATTAGCCCGCTTTGTTTTGTCTGCCTTATTAAATTATTTCAAATATTAACTATGTACTATAACCTCGTAATCTCCAGTGGTCAGCAAAAGCTCTCCGTCAACCGCTAATGCCTGCGTCTGCTCTCCGTTCACAGTAACTACCGCTTTCTTCTCAAAGAGCTGCTTATCTCTTAAAACCAATTTTGCCCTGGCATCAAAAGGAATTGTAAAATGATATACCACTTTGTCTTTCTCTCGCCTCCAGCTGCTTTTATAAAGTCCGGCTGCCGAGAGATACTCTGCCTTCGCATATTCAAAACGTTCATCCACCTGCGGTTTCAGCATAATTTCCTTAAATCCGGGATTGTTCTCCACCGGATTCATTCCACACATATATCGGTACATCCATTCCACGATGGAACCATAGGCATAATGATTCATGCTGTTCATTCCGGTATCACTCACCAAACCATTCTCCAATACAGAATTCCAGCGTTCCCAGATTGTTGTTGCACCCATATTAACCTCATACAGCCAGCTTGGAAAATCGTCGTTTAGCAGTAAGGTGTATGCATAATCACTCAGCCCATATTCCGATAACACCTGGCACAAAATATAAGTTCCGACAAATCCTGTGGTAAGATGAAGCGTATTCTCTTCCAGTTTCTTCTTAAGCCTCTCCACCAGACCGCCCTTATATTTCTCAGGAACAAGCTTCATATATAATGCAATAGCCATTGCCGTCTGCGTGTCTATCGTTAAGCTTCCTTCCGGGGTGAAATATTCCTTCTGAAATGCTTTCTTTACTTCGTCTGCCAGCTTTTCATAATAAGCTGCCTTCTCAGTCTCTTCTAATGCCCTTGCCGCCTTGGCTGTAAGGTGGGCAGAAAAATAATAATAGGCAGAGGCTACATAATAACAATCCGTACCTCCGAAGCTGCTGCTCTTATCCGGATTATCAAGAGCAAGCCAATCTGCATAATGAAACCCGCATTTCCATAATCTCGAGCCTTCACACCGGGTTTCATCCTGCATTTTAATATAATCAACCCAAAGCGTCATATTTTCAAAATGCTTGCGAAGCAGCGTTTTGTCTCCATAAAAAAGATAAGTCGTCCAGGGAATAACGGCAGCGGCATCCCCCCACGCGCAGGAACCATGCTGTACTTCTTCTTCGTGCCCTGACAGTACCATACACCGTTCCAGAATATCCGGTACGACATGTGGAACAGAACCGTCATGTGTCTTTTGTTCCAGCAGCATATCATACAGGAATTTATGATAAAATGCCGGGGTATACATATTGAAGCTGGCGGTCGCACAAAATACCTGTGCATCTCCTGTCCACCCCATTCGTTCGTCCCTCTGCGGGCAATCAGTCGGTACATCCAGGAAATTATCCCTCTGACTCCAATGGGCATTCTCTATTAATTTATTAATCTTCTCATTGGAGGTAACCAATATGCCGGTGTTCTCCAGCCCGGAATGGATCACACAGGCCTCGAAATCCAACAGATTAATATCCTCAATACCGCAAACTTTCATATAACGGAAGCCATAGAAGGTAAAATGAGGCCTTACAACTGCCGGTTTTCCATTTGAAATATAAGTAAATTCTTCTTTTGCTGTTCGAAGATTCTCATTGTAGAAATTGTCATTTTGCAGCAGTTCGCCAAACTGCAGATATACCTTTGACCCCTCAGGAAGCCTGCAGTGAAATTCCACCCAGCCTGTTATTACCTGCCCAAAGTCAATTACCTTCTCCCCTGCCGGTGTGTGCAAAAGCTCTTTTGGTGCGCATCTTTGTGTAATAACCACCGGAGGGCTAAGACGCTGCGTCAGTGGTCCGCAAACCGGAGATAATGGCACCGCCGGAACATAATCTGCACGATTGCAGCCGGTGGTGGACCAGCCTGCCACCTCCCTCCTTGCATCATACATCTCACCATCGTAAATACTGCTCGATATAACCGGCGACGGATGACAAAGCCAGCTCTCATCCGTACCAAGAAGGATATCAGAACCATCCTCCAGAGTGATTTTAATTTCACACAGCAGACCGAAATGGTCTCCATACAACTCCTTTAGTTCATCAATAAATCCAAATCTTCCCTTGTACCAGCCGTTTCCCAGCATTCCTCCGATTGCATTCTCCCCGGTCTGACACAAGGAGGTAATATCATAGGTCTGATATTGCAGCCATTTATGATAATCGTTATAAAAGGGAGCGAGATATTCATCCCCTACCCTGGTGCCATTGATTTCAAGTTCATATACCCCAAGTCCTGTCACATAGATACGGGCAGATTTTATCTTACCCGGTACCGTAAATTCTTTGAAGAACATTGGGTGTATCTCCTGTTCAAACGGAGAGCCAATCCATTTGCCGCTCCACAGTTCACGACCCTTCCCGGTCTCAAACCATGAGGTTTCGCTCGTAGCATAATCCTTCTCAGACCATACCGTAACTCGCCAGTAATAACGGGTGCAGGGAAGCAGGCTGATATCCGGCGTAAATCCCAGTGAGTTGATTGCGGTTTGCCGTCCGGTGTCATAAATAATATCTGTAAAGGTATCCTCTGCAGCAATCTGAAGCTGTGCCGCTTCCTGCCGTATACCTGCTGATTTCGTAGTAATCCAGGAAAAGGTTGGCTCCTCGAGCCAAAAACCAAGCGGCTTCTCCAGGTGATTTACTCTTAAGTGTGTAATTATCATTCAATTATCCTGCCTTTCTTTAAACCATTCGAAAATACCTTAACCCTTAACCGCACCGGAGGTAATTCCTTCAATATATAATCTGGATGTAAATGTAAATAAAATAAGCATAGGAATTGTTGCAAATACAAAGCCGGCAATCATAGACCCAAGATCAATTGAGCCTGTAGCAGACTGAAAAACCCGGATTGCTACCGTAATCACCTGCTTCGAATTTGTCTCTATTACCATCAGCGGCCAAATAAAATCATTATAATAATCCATCATTTTCATGATGGCAACCGTCGCCAGAATAGGCTTTGCCAGAGGAATTGCCATCTTAAATAATGCCCGGAACTCACTGCAGCCATCCATTCTTGCCGATTCAAAAACCTCATTCGGTAAGCTGTTCATAAAGGTTCGGCACAAAATAATGCCAAATACCTGTCCCCCGGAAATCCACGGCAGAATAAGAGCCAGCCAGGTATTATAAATCTTATAGGTCTGCATTAATGAATATTGTGATGTCAGAGTTAATACTCCGGGTACCATCATCAATGACATAATCAGCATAAACAGAAAATTTTTCCCCGGGAAATTAAGCTTTGCAAATACATAGCCTGCATTAGCGGCTAACAATACGGTAAGTGCAGTAGCAATTGTAACCACGATTAAGGTATTCACCATATTAGGAATTAACATTCCGATTGCTTTATTATAATTGCTCCACTGAATTGGATGCGGAAGCGACCAGAAATTCCCGTAGATCTGCACATTTGATTTCAAAGATAAAATAATCATCAACAGGATGGGAACAAATGCAAGTATTAATAATATAATTGCAATTAATACAATTACCGATTGAAATGATGTTTCTTTTATTTTCTTTTTTGATAACACTCTATTCAACTTTGATCCCTCCTTAATCATTTTTTGATTTCATACGCATATTAAGCAATGTTCCCGCCAGAATAACAAGGAACATTACAACACCAAGAGCACAAGCATATCCATAACGGCCGAATTTCGTCGCATTGAAGTATAATTCCAATCCGGGCACATAGGTGCTGGTTCCCGGTCCGCCGCCTGTTAGTATATAGATGGATGCATAATCCTGCACGGTTCCGATAAAAGTCAGTATGACCATCATAAGGATTTCTCCGCTGATCATAGGAAGCTGCACACGGAAAAATATCTTTCCCCTGGTTGCTCCGTCCACCTTAGCCGCTTCATAAAGAGAAGCATCAATGTTAATAAAACCCGCGTAATACACCAGAAAAGCGAGTGCATTAATAAACGGAAAGCCCATGAAAATGATCGCCCAGATAGCAGTCTTCGGATCGCCCAGCCAGACACGCTGTAAATTTTCAAGTCCGATTGCCTTTAATACCTGGTTTAACATACCAATCGTAGGGTTATAAATCTGCTGCCACATCAGCGTTGCTACAACACCCGGCACCACCATCGGCAAGACAAAAAGAAAACGAAATCCATATTTTGCCTTTGGAGATTGCAAGGAGTATACTAACCAGGCAACCAGCAGGGGAACCGTCAAAACCTTAAGCATTCCGCAGACAATCATGATCACCAGATTTCCGGCCCCGATCAGAAAATAACCCTCTGAAATCATTAAACGGAAATTATCAAGTCCTACAAACTTAAGCTCCGACCAGGTATTAAAATCCTTTGACCAGTTGGTAAAGGCACCTCCAATTGCTGTTGCTACCGGAATGTAGTTAAAAAAGATTAATAAAACAAAGGTCGGTAAGAGCAATATGTATGCTGTTTTATATTTATATAGTGTTTTTCCGAAGCTGCGGATGGCTCTCGCGGTTGCCGGATGCGCCATTAACAGACAGACAAACGTAAGGATTAAGGATACAATTCCCAGAATAATAGAAATATTCTTACAGCTGACCAATAAATTAATATGATTAAGAGCGGTGATGGAAATCTGCATCACAAAATCTCCGAGTCCGGTGACAAACAAACTGTCGTCACTGGATAATAATCCGGTTATACTGTTAGAAAGTCTCTGGGTAAATACCTGCTCATCCTTTTCGTTAAACAAGTATAAATACCCCTCCTTTGTTCCGACTGCCACATTTTTTCCCCTGGCATCTATACCAATCACGCTGCTGGTAACCTGGAACTTTTTATTAATCCTTCCCTGTCTTAAAAGCTGCAGACTATCATCAAAAACCGCAAATGAGCCGTCTGTGCAAAGAGCTGCATATATTTGCGCGTTATTTGCCTTAGACAGACTTACCATCTCGTACTTCGTTGACAGTTTAGCAAGCTCGTCGCCGTTTTCATTAATTTTAATTATCTCTCCCCGATTATTGATAAAGACAATATCCTTATTGCCGGCAGTATAAGCTACCCCCTGAATTCTGGTTTTGTACTTCAGATTTTGAAGCTGCTTGCCTTGTGCAGAGTAGATTAACAGATTATGTTTATTGGTGCTTACACCGGCTGATACAACAATTTCTTTTCCATCCTCCGTTACATCAATCGCGTAGATTCTGCGTTGAACATTAATGGAGTTAATAAGCTTACCTGTATCCAGGTTAACAATATATACATAATTATCCTCATTCCCGGCATAAACAACACGTGTCTCTTCATTCACAACCAGCTGACAGAAGGGGCCCTTTGCTTCCAGCTCCCACAGCGGTTTGTTCTGCTTATCAAATGCCTTTAACATATTATTATAGGTACCGACAATCATTATTTTCTGATCTTTGTCATAAGAGAGGCAATTGTTCTGCAGACCGGTTATAATACCGGTCTTGTGCAGGATATTCGTATTGTGTCCGGAGTAAAAATATAAGATGAACGAGGCCGCCGTTATCATAATGAATAATAAAGCTAGCCTGGACCAGAGTTTACCGCTTTTCATATATAAAATTCTCCTTTCTCCCCGTACATTGCAGATGACTATGAAGCTATATCGTAACCTGCATTATTTTCTTATATTTTCATACTTTTTAGAATTAAAGTGTGCTTCGCACAACTTTTGTTCCGCGCGCGTAGCTGCGCATTCTCCCAGAGGGTTTATTACATAGGATGTACTTTCCTATGTAATAAAAATCCCCTCTCTTAGCAGAGAGGGGACCAAGTGAACCTCTATTGCCCGGACGGAGCAGTTTGCGGATTCTTTAAATCTTTCTCACTAATACCGGAAGTTTTCATTGCTTCCTTTAAATAGGTATTCACATTTTCTTTATGTTTAGCAATCCACTGATCCACTGTCATTTTGCCGGACAGATATTTATAGGAATAATCATAGAAAGCTCTGTAGGATTCCGTAATGTCTCCCGCACTGCCTGCCATACCTCTTGCCAGCATACAGCTATATCCCTTTTGGCAGTTACCGATAAAGGATAAGTTATCAAAGATACTCTGATATTCTTCCGGGAGTTTAACACCATTTACAAGCGGCGGTCCGTTCGGAACCATATCCGCAGCAATTCCTGCCGTCAGATATTTGCTGTAGCCCTCCTGAGAGGAGAGGTACATTAAGAAGTCAACCACGAGAGCATCGTGCTCTTTATCCTTCTTGATCGCTCCGAGAAAACCGGTTGCAACCTCAATCGTTCTCGCCTTTGCTTCAATTCCTTCGCCTTCCATGGACGGCATATTAAAGGTACCCAGATCAAATTTCGTAACGCCGTTAATCACGGCTTCACCGCTCTTAATCTCTTCACCGGAGGCTACCTTCTCCATATCCTTTTTAAAATTAATTAATCTCCATGCACCATCCACCATCATTGCCGCTTTTCCCTGGTAGAACAAAGGAACTCCGTCACTTGTTCCAAAGAAAGCATCTCCGCCCGCATATTTGGGAAATACCTTGGCAAAGTTCGTCCATACAGTCTTCATACCGGGGCTGTCAGGTTTATAGGTTCCGTCAGATACTGCCTTGAAAGCCCTTACAGCGTTACTGTCAACCTTCCAGTTATCATCATTATAGGGATCGTTAGGATCAAAGGACCATACTCCGTCCACATCCGGATCATAACAATAATCCCCTTCCTGCGCACGATATACATTTACCATGGATCTGGTTGTCTGATCTGCATAAATCTGTGAAAGCCACCCCATTGTACCCGCCCAGAAGCTGTTATAATCGCCCGGCATCGAGATTGGCTGATAGCCGGCATCTTTAATCTTCACACAATCAGCAACCAATTCTTCCCATGTTGCCGGTGGGGCACTAATTCCTGCTTTTTCAAAAATCTCTTTATTATACAACCACAGTACCTGAACAGAATCTAGGTTTAGTGCGGTCCATTCTCCTCTTGCCAGATCCCTTGTCTGCATGGAGAAGTTAAACTGGTCCGTCCACACACCATCAGAATATGGGCTGTCACTGTCCGCATATTCCAGATAATTAATGGATTTACCGACTGCCGTAGATCCCGCCAGATTTATATTTACAATATCCGTGGTCGGATTGTCTGTATTATAAATATTCTGTACCCATTCGCCATACCCTTCGACAGGCTTTAAATCCACAACAACCTTTACCTTCGGATGCTTTTGTGTATATGCCTCTGCAACAGCCTTCCATGCTTCGGCTGCACCAACTCCTGCCTGTGTATTAATCGTAATCGTACCGCTTAAAGTATCTGCTGCTTGTGTTGGATCTGCTGTTTGTGTCGGGGCAGCGGTTGCAGCACTATCCTGCGCCGGACTGGGTGATGCTGACGGCTGCTCCTTACTGCTTTTGCTGCAGCCTGCAAGACTGCTTATTATTAAAACAATTGATAAGATAACACAAAGTAATCTGCTTTTCTTCATAATTTCCTCCCTATTAGATGAACCGCATTTCTCCGGCATCTGTTAATATCCTGCATCTGCTTATCTATCTCTTGCCCGGATATTTTGTCTTGCCGGAAATTATGCTTATTCATTACAATTATTTTGTTATCCTAAATCATAAATCGAATCTTTACAAAGAAATTTTGCTGTGATAATCTGTTTAAAGTGAGGATCGCCTTTTATTTTGTCGATTAACAGCTGCATAAGTGCGCACCCCACCTGAAAAGAATCTGCATCTAAGGTAGCTAGGGACGGAACGATTTTATCCAGAATTTTCAAGTGGTCGCAACCCACGATAGAAATATCCTGCGGTATTCTTAAATCTGCGTCCCTAATTGCTTTGGTCGCACCTAGTGCCATTAAATCGTTCAGTGCAAATACCGCACTGAATTCCTCTCTGCGGGAAAGCAGCTCCTTCATAGCTAATTCTCCTGCATCCTCATCCGTATTTCCCTCAGGATCAGCATCAACGATAAGATTTTGACAAACTTCAAGTCCGAAGTGCTGTAAAGCTTCCTTGAGAAACCGATATCTGGCATGTGAAGGATTGCTGATTGGAATACCGCTTAAAAATCCTATTCTTCTATGTCCCCTTGATTTCAGGCATTCTACCATGTCAAAAATAGCCTGACGGTAATCAACATAAACATTTTCATCTATGCAGACTGACGGAATATGTAAATTAGCTACCTCTTTATAATCATTTTCCTTGCTGCCAAGTGCAAGAATTATACCATCCACACCTCGTCCGGCCAGCTCCAGCACATCCTCTTTATCAGAGACATTAATAGAGATTACCGAAACAATATAACCCGCCTTTGATGCTACCGACTGCGCACCCTCCAGTATTTCACAGTAGTGAGGGTTTTTAAGATTATCTACCATCAGTGCAACATGTCTTGTCTGTTTCGTAACCAAACTCCTGGCAACTAAATTAGGCTGATAGTTTAATTCCTGTATTGCTGCAAGTACTCTGTCCCTTACTTCAGGAGTAATATTCTTGGTATTATTGATTACATAGGATACTGTAGCTTCAGAAACCTTTGCCCTCCTTGCTACATCTTTTCTTGTCACCATGAATGCTCCCTTCTTAATTCGCATCACAAATTACTATCCGGTTTAGTATTCTGATGCGTTAGTTACGCGCGTAACCATTTGGTGAAATAAAAAACAAATCACATAAATAGATTACTATTAATGTATATTTGTTTTTAATTACATTGATATTGTAGCATATGTTTCTATTGGATAAAATAGTTATAATTAACATTATTATTTTTTTATTTTATGCATAATGCACAATGCAATCTATGCATTTGGAAAATCTTATGTTGTATTATTACATGTTTAGCTAGATAAAAGTAATAGTACATCTTTCACTATAAAGATCTTATAAATTCAAAAGCTGCTTCATTACTCTCCCTGCATGCCGCATAGCAATTGATCACCGGCGGTTCTAAATCAGTAAGATCAATCACCTTAAGCAAACCCTTCTCAATATATTCTTTGATAAGGCTTTCCGGAAGAAAACTGTAACCCGCACCGGCAAGAAGATAATCAATCAGCTTCGTACTGTTATCAATTTCAAGCTTGAACCTGTAATACCGGGGAAATAGTTCCCTGATAAAGATACCTACTTCTCTTAGTGCGAAATTACACATTAGGTAATCTATCTTTTTCAAATCCTCTCTGCTGATTTTAGCGGGGCAGGCATCCATTGCATAGGACGTTACCAATACCAGACGATCCTGTGCAAATGCGCTGCAATAGTATCCTGATTTATGAAGAGGTATATAACTAAATATGGCATCTGCTGTATTATCATATAACATTTGTATCAGTTCATTGGAATGACCCAGTGTAATCTTAACTGCCGTATGGTTATCTGTATTCAGCATTTTCTGAAGCTGAGGAAAAAGATGGCATTCATATATGGTATTCGTTGTACCTATTCGAAAAAAATGCTCATATTTGGAATATACATTCATCTCATGGGCTGCTTCCGCTTCCAGATCCAGCAACCTTTTGGCATAGGACAAATATAGTAATCCTTCCTCGGTCAGCTCTGCTGCCTTGCTATTACGCACAAACAGTCTTTTATTCAATTCTAGTTCCATATCAGCAATTCGTTTCGTAACGGTTGATTGTGCTATAAAAAGCTGTTGTGCCGTTTTTGTAAAGCTTCCACTTTCTGCAAGAAGAATAAATGTCTTAAGATTTTCCGTATTCATAATCCACCTTACTATTCCATTATGGAATACACTTAATCATTATGTTTCATTTTACGAATTATACAGTAAGTGCTAGAATAAATCAATATATTGAAGGGGAAAGGGATAAAACATGAGAAATTTAAGACTTAGTACACAAAAAGCAAGAGAACTAATTCAGAAATATGGAAGTCCACTCTATGTC
The DNA here is from genome assembly GCA_023418475.1 of Bacillota bacterium. GTDB lineage: Bacteria > Bacillota > Clostridia > Lachnospirales > Lachnospiraceae > Mobilitalea. The sequence continues at coordinate 130,065 of JAEZZO010000068.1, read as the reverse complement.
TATGATGAAACAATACTCCGGGAAAGATGTCGGGAAATGGCTGGGTTATTATCCGGCTTTCATCATAGCGTAAGCTATTCTGCAAAAGCAAACACCAATACTGCGCTGTTAGAAATGATACGCAGTGAAGGAATTGATGCAGATGCCATGTCACCCGGTGAAATTTATCTTGAACAACTGGCTGGATTTACCTCTGATCGTATCTTCTATGTTTGCAACAATGTATCAGCGGATGAAATGCGATATGCTATAGACAGAAATATAATGGTAAGTGTCGATTCTCTGGAACAGCTGCAGCTGTTTGGACGAATCAATCGAGGCGGTGCAGTTGCAGTTCGTTTTAATTCAGGTATAGGCGCGGGCCATCATGAAAAAGTAGTAACCTCCGGCAGGAATACGAAGTTTGGTGTAATGAAAGCCTCCCTACCAGAAGTTAAGAAGCTATTGTCTGAATATAATCTTACTCTTGCCGGTATCAATCAACATATTGGTTCCCTGTTTTTGGATTCCAGTATGTTTATAGAAAGTGTAAAAAGCTTTCTGGAGATTGCCAAAGATTTTCCGGGACTTAAATTCATCGATTTCGGAGGAGGGTATGGCGTTCCTTACCGGCAGGAGGAGCAGTGTCTTGATCTGGTTAAATTGCGGGAAGCTATCCGTCCTATCCTAATAGATTTTATCAACAACTATGATAACAAGGACATCCTTTTCAAAACAGAACCCGGAAGATATATCGTTGCAGAATGCGGCGTTTTACTTGGCACAGTGAGCGCTGTAAAACAAAATTACGATACCAGATATATCGGAACAGATATCGGTTTCAATGTTCTGCAACGCCCGATCATGTACGGCTCTTATCATGAAATAGAGCTTCTGCAAGATAATCCGTCAGAGGATAAGGACATTTATACCATTGTTGGTAATATTTGTGAAACAGGTGATATTATTGCCAAAGATAGAAAGCTATCAAAGCCTCAATCGGGAGATACTATCCAACTATTCAACGCCGGAGCGTATGGTTACAGCATGGCTTCTAATTACAACTGCAGATTAAGACCTGCAGAGGTTCTCCTGACGGCTGATGGTAGTGATAAACTGATTCGCAGAAGGGATACCTTAGAAGACCTTGCTAAGAATTTCTGATGTATCCGTTTATTTATCCATTCCTGCTTCTGTGATATATGGCCTCGCAAACCGTTTCTCATAGGCGCCGTTTTAATTTTCTTTATTAATATATCACTTTCCACATATCTTCTGATATCAAAAACAGTTATCTTCATGTCTCCTCCTCAATTTTTTATAATAAGCTTCAAACCAGTCAATTACAAAACCAGAATAAGCAAGACCAAATTCAAGCGCATCATTTTCATATTGAGCCGGCTTGCAGCTATCAAGAGACAATCTCATTGCCTCAAGCCGAAGCTTTCCCGTGTCTCTAATGTTCTGAAGATCCTTTTCCATCGTCTTGAAATATTGAATTTGATTACTGATCGACTGCAGACGCTCCTCACCTGTTAGTTCATAGAAGAAAAGCATCTTAAGCAGCTGATTGGAGCGATACTTATCGGGACCCCAATCCTGCCGCATCAACTTGCCAAATTGTACCCTTCCGGAATCAGTGATGTAATAGAGCTTCTTAGTTCTGTTATTCTTAACCTCTGTTTGTGAAATAATATATTCGTTTTTCTTAAGCTTTACCAAAGCCGGATGAATTGCACCCTGACTGGTACTCGCAAAATATTGTGTACTTCGATGTATTTATAAAGACGAATTAAAACACCCCTAATGCTTTTCTTCACTCTCATTACTTTATAGGGTATTACTTTTTTATATAAACCTGATAGGCCTCTGCATATACCTGATACAATGGTTTAAATAGCACTCCCGTATCGATGTGCCGAAAGTTTAATTTATAGTCCTGTTGTATCAATACCTCATCTAGCTTACGTCCGTTCAAGCCAAGACCTATAAATTCTTTCTCCTCAGAAATCGCTGTCAGTATGTAGGGTCCATAGAATACCGTTACTATATCGCTGTCATCCGGGGATTGCTCCATTCGCAGACAGCAGCCAAAGGTTATGTGAATCCTATCACTCTCATGAAAAGAACGATCAAATATAAGATATCCGTTCTCTTCTATTATCTCTCCTGCCTCTGTATTATTGATACTGATATGGTATACGCTGCCGCACCAGACAGGCTTTCTGATTTTCAGCGTAAAATTACCGCTTCCCTTCATCTCAATCAATACTTTTTCCGGATGTTCCTCCTCTACCGTCATGCTAAGCTTGATATTCTTCTCCTGCCAGTCAAGCTCTGAGGAGATGAACTGATTTATAGTAAGCGAATTATCTGTATGATAATAAATACTTTCCACATATCTGAAATGGTTTTCCAGGCCGGTTCCATGGCAGCAGGAATTTCCATCCTCATCAAATTCCTTCGTAAAGCCCGGTGCCAAAGGCAGGAAATAGATTGTTCCCCCGTTTGGCTTGCAGTCGCAGCTTGATAATATGTGATTTATCATGGTATTTTCATAATAATCCATGTAGGCTTTATCCGGCTTAAAGCAGTACAACTCCTTTGATAATTTCAGCATATTATAGGAAGCGCAGGATTCTGCCGTGTTTTTACTTAACTGCTTTGCAATCTTACCAGGCGCATGGAACATCTCGCCCTCTCCGGTACCTCCGATCGCATAACAATGTGATTTTGTCACCGCCTCCCAAAAATAAGAAGCCACATCATAGTAATATTTTTCTCCTGTGGCCGCAAATATCTGCAAGGCTCCGATCACTTGAGGGATATGCTGGTTGGCATGCATATCATTTAACGTATCCACCTGTATGCTCATTGGATAGAACAGCTTGTCATTATCAAAATATTTTGATGCTTCAAGGTATTGCCTCTTGCCCGTTATCCGGTAAAGCTGTGCCAGGGACTCATTCATCCCACCGAATTCACCGGCAATGTACATACTCCACATCTTATTGCGCTGCTCTCTTGTAAGCCGTGACAATCTGTTATACACCCAGTCACCGAGCCGGCTTACGACGGTAAGAGCTTTACCGATGCCGATACACTGATAGCAGTCAAGAAGACCCGCCATAATCTTATGTAAGGTATAATAGGGAGCCCAGATCTTCGGATACCTTGTATATTTCTCCAGTAAATCGAACTGCTCCTGCGAATATGCACTTAAAAAGCCATACTGAAAGCCCTCCTTATGTCCAAATGCCTCCTGACAGTCTGATAATGCCTCCACCATATAAATCGCCTTCAACCGGATGTTCTCCTCCTTAAGTGCCCGGTAGCAAAGTGCCAAGGAGGATAGGTAATGTCCGGTTGTATGACCGCGGAGCAAACAGTCCGGTGAATCCCATCCGGGCATTTTTGAAGCTCCAAGGGTATCCAGTCCGGCTGCCTTACGAAAATTGTAAAGCATCTGGTTATCATCCACGGATAATAAGAATTTATAGGTTCTATCCTGCGCTGCCTGAAAAGGACTACCTTTTGTCAACCGCACTTCCCCTTCGGTAAACGTGCTTAACTGCAGACTATTATTCTTAAGATTATCAACAGCCCCGTCAAGAACCTTCACATTTGCCGTGACCGTAAGCTTTGTATCCTTTAAAACGCCACTGACCGTGTAGGTTCCTTCTCTTTCAAACACTTTCGTACAGCCATCCTCCCAGGTAACGGCATGGGAAATGGTATGTCCATCCTCCGTTACAACAACCGTAAACTCCGGTAAATTAATCTGCGAACCAACCCCCGCCTCAATCTGCATAGGGTAGATTTTGCTGACCTTTATTTTATTTTCCTCTTCCAAAACGGTTGCCAGATAGGTTTTACTCTCCGCTGCAGTACCATAGCAAAATGTAGCGGTCAGCTCCACCTCACGGTTTCCTATCCCGTATGCCGGACGGGTCACCTTTCCCTGTGCGCTTATTATCTTATCATTTCCGGTTTCCCAGGTTATCCGGGAGCCGCAGCTGCCCACAGTCGGCAGCTTTATATCGAATTCAACTGTATTTAAATTACCTAAATACAAGGTCTTGCTATCCTTTTGAACAATTTGAAAATCGCTTTCCTTGAAGCTCATTTAGACCACCTTCCTTATCGTTTCTTCTTTATCTGCCATATATCTGCGATAAAGAGGACCTTCTGCACTATGTTAACTTTCTTATCCTTATTTCTTCCTGTTTTCCGGTAATCGTGAGGGAAAATATAACTTCTTCATTTTCACTTATTTCCATTCTGTGTCCGTCTAAATATAATTCCTGATTTCCTAGACCCTCATACAGTATCTTCACTTGTATACTACCGGGTGCCAGACCCTCTTGCTTGATACATAAGCTTAATTCGGAGAAATCCCCTTTTTTACAACCAGTCATGCTAATAGCAACTGCAATCGATAAAGCTACACTAAGAACCTTTTTCATTGTATTTCTCAAATTTTTATTCTGCATTCATAAAAAATCTAAACCTTACCCACGGAGTCCCGCACAATTAATTCACCTCTTACAATCACCGGCTCCTCTTTTGTACCGTTCTCGATAATATCCACCAGCATTTTGCTGGCCATAGCACCCATCTCATAAAGGGGAAAAGAAACTGTTGTAAGCTTAGGGGTAATCCATTCCCCATCATCTTCATTATTATAACCCATTACTGAAATATCCTTGCCAACCCTTAATCCAAACTTCTCTGCAGCCTGGTATACGCCCTTGCACATCTCATCATTTGCTGCCAATATAGCAGTTGGTACAGCACTATTGTTGAGTATTTTAATAGCTGCCTTATATCCACTCTCCAAATCCCAATTCCCGCTGTCGATCCATTCCTCCCGAACCGGACAATGATTTCTCTCCATCCACTCATTATATGCCTTCAGACGGATTCCCGAGTGATAGGAATTTGCCGGGCCATTGATGTAACCAATATGCCGGTGTCCCATTCTGTAGAGAAAATCCATACCCAATTGTATCCCATAATAATCATCCGGAAGAATGACATTATATTCCTTATTATTCCTGTTCACATGAACCAGCGGAATGATATTATCGTTGTAATATAATTCATCTCCAAGCTGAGTTCCGGCTATTATCAGCCCGGCAAATCTCATCGCTTCACACATCTGAATTGTTTTCTTGGGCTCTACGCCGATTGGCACTACCATTATATTATATCCCAGTGCTTCGGCTTTTTGCTGGACCCCATTGGCCAGTGCACTGGTATACATTGACCAGCCTTTCTCCAAGGATACTAATGCTATAATATTGGAATTCCGGCTTCTTAGCTGACTGGCAATCATGTTAGCCTGATACCCCATATCCTTCGCCTTAGTAAGTACCAGGGTTCTTGTCTTTTCACTGACAAGCTCCGGTCTGCTGTATACTCTGGATACTGTACTGGGACTAATGTTTAATTCCTTTGCAATATCATATATTGTGACCATATCCCTCTCTTTTCTGCAATCGAATTCATTACCGTATTATTATTATATATTATTTTCTATCAATCACCTCAAATAAATTATACAAATTATCTTCTATCTTTCCTTACAAATCATCATTATATAGTTTTTAAGATCATTAAAATATAAAACCATTATTATTTTCATGTATATAATTGCTATAATCAGATAATATATAGGCAATATGCAAAATTATATAAATTTTTTAAGGAATAAAAAAACAGATGTCAACAAAAAGTTGACACCTGTGTCCTTGTGATAGATTCATATTCTTCATTTTAAACAGCGGGTAAGTCAACTGATTAAAACAATAACTTGCAATCGAATTCATTTTTTATATGATATAAAATATCATACCGTTTGTCAAGTATAATTATTTCCAAATCATAAGCAATGAGGACGAACAGACTACTTAACATCAGAATAATTCTTCTATCTACTAAAATTCACCCATACTATTAATCTTCGGCAAACAGTATTTGATGATGGTTATTTAATGATAACTTTATATTTTTTGGTGATTTTACCTGCTTTCGCAATAACATATACCGTACCGGCTTTCTTGGCCTTTAATATACCGGTTCTCTGGTTAATGGACGCAAGCTCGGTATTAGATACATGATAGGTTATTTTATTGTTTACACCATGCGCCTTCGCAGCGCAGGTATAAGTATTGCCTGCTTTAGCGGTAGAGATCTTCTTCGTAAAAGATATATAGGGCATCTTTACGGTTATCTCCGTTTTAAATACTTTTGATTTTTGGTTAATCGTTACTTTCATAATAATTGTAACAGATCCGGCTTTTTTTGCAGTTATTTTACCGTCAGAGGAAATAGTTGCCACCGACTTATCACTTGTACTGTAAGCAATTTCTGCTGCATTATCTTCCATCCGGAAAGGAATCACAACCGTCATATTACCGCTTTGACCCGGATAGAAGGTTGTAGCAGAAGGTAATACCTCAACCTGGTCAAAGTAGTTTATCGGTACCGGTGTTGGAGTTATTGTCGGAGTTGGTGTCGGTATTACAATTGGAGCTGCTGCCGATTCCGGAACTGATATCGGCACGGAAGGTGATGAAGTTGGTGCTTGGGTTGGCGCTGTTGTTGGCGCTTGCGTTGGCGCTGTCGTTGGCGCTGTTGTTGGCGCTTGGGTTGGCGCTGTCGTTGGCGCTTGGGTTAGCGCTGTCGTTGGCGCTTGCGTTGGTGTTACCGGATGCACCAGCTCGTAGGTGCCACTGTTCATCGCATAATCAAATATTTTAACAGCTAAATCGTCAGTCGTTTTCCCGGACAGACCTAAATCATTAAGGTCTAAATCGATTGGTGTGGTGGTGCCTTTTATAGCTTCATCCAAGAGAATTTTTCCAACCGGATTTACCATATCATCCTTAGAAAACAGATATACAGCTGCTATGTACTGGTTGTCCCGAACGGATATCGTAATTACAGAACCGTTAACACTTACGTCCTCCAGAACCGGCTTTTCTAAATCAATGTTAATGGGAAATGATAGGGAAGCCCTCTGATTATTCTGGGAATGCTTATCATAATCTAGTTCGCCCGTTAACTGAAAATATACAGTTGAATTGTTTGCTAAGGGATTTCCCAGTGCATCTGTTCCCTCCCAGGAAGCGTCTTGTATATAGATCGGATTAATAGCCCCCATATCAGGATTATAAATTGATTTTCCTTTATATTCCAATACATCAGAAGATAGTATATTCCCATTGCTATCCGTTATGGCCCAGCTCATATTTTTTACATTTCTTAATAAACTTAATTGAGCAGCCTTAAAACGGTCAAATTCCCCGTCGCCATTGGGAGAAATTGCTATTTTCTCAAGGCCTGCAGCGGGCTGGTAGTAATCATAGTAAGCAGAATCTAAATAGGGGTTATATTTTCCAATCAAGTCGTAGGCATTGTTATCAAAAGGATTTACCCCCAGATAACTAAGCTCGTTGCCGCTCTCGGTAAATAGGGCATGGATTGTCTGTTGGTATCCCTCCAGGTCATTTGCAGAGCCGGAATCAAACAGGGGTGCCGTTGTCCAATCTCCGTAAAAGCCTAAAAATGGTATGGATAAATCAATATTGCTGTCTAGGCTGTTAAAAATAAAATAACCATCTATAAAAGTTCCATTGGGAAAGGCAGTGTTAAGTGTACTTTTAACAGGAGTGTTTAGTGTCAGCTTAAGGGTAATTGTGGCTTCTTCAAAAGGTTCCAAAGTAATACTACCGCTTTCTTTGACACCATTTTTCCATATCTCCACATTGGTATCGGAACTGATATTACTCGGAGTTTCTGTTATGAAACCATTGCTTTCACTTTCCGTAAGGGTAGTGACCTGCGGCACAAAACGAACAGATGAACCTGTAACACTCCTTATTTGAAAGGACTTGCTAAATGTTCCACTTTTGGATACATCATCCACCAGATTTAATTTTGGACGCTGATTTGGTTCATTTTCATCGGATAAAAAAAGATAAATATCTGTATTCACCGCATTATAGACATTTACAAGACCACTGCCCTGCTTTCGGGGAGAATAATAGGTGCCTTCGGAATTTTTAACAGGTATTGCAGTACTCATTAATAAGTCATTGGCCAGCTCGGCTTTTTCCGTATCATTTAGTACTCCGAATTTAGGAGTGGTGTTAAGGTATTGCTTCAGCAGTGCAAAAGAACCCGCTATATGTGGGGCCGCCATTGACGTACCGCTCATGCTGGCGTACTGGCCGAACGGAACGGTTGAATATATATTTTCACCCGGTGCGGATAGCTCAGGCTTTAGCTCTAAGTCAGGTGTAACACCCCAGGATGAAAAATCAGAGGCGTGGTTCGCATTTTCATCGGGAAAAACACCAGGGCTTGCGGATACTGTAAGGATTTTATTTACTGCGGCTGCCATGGTTTCCCCGTCCTCCATAGTAATAGAAACCGCAGGGATCCTATAATCTGTAATTGACATAGCTATGCTACCTGGCTGATTATTATAGATTACAATACCTATGGCACCCTGGTTATAGGCATTTAACACCTTTTCATTAAAATCAATTGAGCCTCTTTTTACGACTGAAATTTTCCCTCTCACGTCCAAACCGCTGTAGTCGGCAGTACTTCCCACGTTAGGAACCACAACATATGACAAGGCACCTCCGGACACCGAAGATAAGCTGCTGAAATTGGGCTGTGCTGCAGCTGCTGTATCCGTATATGTAATTTTATGTCCTTCCACTGCAAAATAATCTGCGTGGTGTTTCGCATTTACCACACTGGCTACTGAGGTAGAAGCCGAATAGGTAGAGGGCGAACTGATAACGGCAGTATCCGGATTGGTGTTTAGGACTGAATTATTCAGACCGTTATTATATGCTATGCTGTAATTGTTACCGGCAGCAACAGCCATCGTGATGCCGGCAGCAACAATATGGTTATAAACATTTGTTACAGATTCTTCTCCTTCCTCCGTAAAGCCATTGGCAGAGCCCAGACTCATATTAATGACATCGGCACCTAAGATTAAAGCATCCTCCAAAGCTGCCAGAATATCTTCCGTACTGGAATCTGAGTTTCCCGGTATATCGCTGAATACCTTCATAATCATCAGCTGTGATTCCGGTGCCACACCGGTAACAGTATCACCATCTCCATCGGGTGCTGCTATCGTTCCTGCCACATGCGTACCATGGCCATTTCCATTAGCAGTTACACTGTTCTGCGTGGGAGTGACTTCTTTATCCTTGTCGGCATAATCATAGGCATAGGGTACCTTTAAATTCACATATGTATCTGCCGCATTGGTAACACCTGATTTTAATCCGGAGCTGGAGCTGATTTTATCTTGGATATCGTTTTGGACATATTTGGGATTGTGGGGCTCCGTCATTAAACCGGCATGCGCAGTATCAAGACCGGTATCAATTACCGCAACAATAGTCCCCTCTCCTTTATAAGCTAAGTCCCAGGTATCAACCGCACCTATGGTCTTTGTACTGGTATCCATAACAGGTTTGATTTTTTCATAGTGCCCGGCGATATAGGCTGATTTTACATTGGGTATTTTGCGTATTGCTGCCAGTGAGCCATAATTAACCTTCATAGCAAAGCCATTCAAAACAGCTGTATAATGGTAAAGGATATTCTCATTTTTCTTCTCCGTTTTTAAGCTTTGGATGTTATTTGCAACAACGGATTGTTGTTGTATGATATCATCTGTTATATTTTCTGCCTCGGTGGTCAGGGCATATTCATTAAAACTGTCCTCATTGTTTATGTAAGCTGACATCTTTTTATTATTATAATGCTCCAATAAGGAATCCTCTTTTAATTCAACAATTATAGTAACCTTATCAGATGGCGAATAGCTCTCCGGCAGAGTATCCGAATTTACTGTGTTGTTCTTTATCCCTTCCGAAGCTTCAACTTTTGTGAAAGTCTTCGTCTGCTTTTGTACCTCTAGTTCAGCCGCATAGGTCATCCTATCTGTTGCTATGGTGGTCAATAACAGAATAATTGCTGTTATTGCAGCCGTGATTTTTCTTTTCATTAGCGTCTCCTCTTTCTTTAAAATAAATTTAGGCAATTGCGAGACTATATAGTTGTTCAAATTGTATCCACAGAAAGCACATATTCCAACGCTCCTTCCGCTTAACTTCCGCTCCAGAACATGTGCTTTCTGTGTATACAATTAATATAATTCTTGCGTTTCTCAATTACCAATAAAATAAATTACATACATTTATTCGCTGAATCTTAAAAAATGTTAGATCTTTTTTATTATTTATTTTTTTTCATCTTTCTACCTGGATACCAGTGAAAGACAAGAGATCTTCCGTTCTCTTTCCGTAATCATTTTATCATAGGTAATCCTTTTTTTACACTGCATATTCCAGAAGATGCAAATAGGCACATACCAGTTATGGGCTATGGTATGTGCCTATTTTCATAATACTATGATAACCTCATTGGGATTAAATTGTCAATGTTATTCCATCAATATTAAAAGGTGACACAAGGTTACCTTCTAAATTCCATTGCCATACATTCTCTCATAATAATTTTTATAATCACCGGATCGGATTGTCTCCCACCATTCACGATGCTCCAGATACCAGTTAATCGTCAGCTTAATGCCATCTGCAAACTTTGTCTCAGGCAGCCAGCCAAGCTCATTATGGATCTTTGCCGGATCAATTGCATAACGCATATCATGACCTTTTCGGTCTGAGACATAGGTAATCAGGCTTTCCGGCTTATTTAATTCCTTGCAGATCATTTTAACAATATCAATATTCTTCATCTCATTATGACCGCCAATATTATAGACCTCTCCAACCCGTCCCTTGTGAATAATCAGGTCAATCGCTTTACAGTGATCCTCAACGTAGAGCCAGTCACGCACATTCTCTCCCTTGCCATAGACAGGCAGCGGCTTATCATTCAATGCATTGGCTATCATTAGCGGTATCAGCTTCTCCGGGAAATGATAGGGTCCATAATTGTTCGAGCAGCGGCTTACACTCACCGGCAAACCATAGGTTCTATAATATGCCAGTACCAGAAGATCCGCTCCGGCCTTAGAGGAGCTGTAAGGACTGCTGGTATGGATCGGTGTCTCCTCTGTAAAGAATAAATCGGGACGGTCAAGCGGCAGATCACCGTATACCTCATCCGTAGATACCTGGTGATATCTCTGTATACCATATTTTCTGCACGCATCCAGAAGAACTGCCGTACCCTTTATGTTGGTATCCAAAAACACCTCGGGATTCTCAATGGAGCGGTCCACATGACTTTCCGCAGCAAAATTCACTACCATATCCGGATGCTCTTCTTCAAATAAATGATAAACTGCCTCCCGGTCGGTTATACTTTCCTTCACAAATCGAAAGTTCGGGTTCTTCATTACGGGAGCCAGTGTGGAGAGATTTCCTGCATAAGTAAGGCAATCCAGACAGACGATCCGATACTCCGGATATTTCTCTGTCATATGAAAAATAAAATTACTTCCTATAAAGCCGGCACCGCCGGTAACAATAATCGTCATATAAAATTCTCCCTTTTCTTATTATGAAGTTCTAGGTAATTGCGAAACGCAAGAATTATATCAACTATATAGTTTCGCAATTGCCTAATTATGAAGTCCTGCTGTTATGAGATACTATGATTTAAGAATCAAAAGCAGGCTTTAGGCATTGCATTAATATAATATTTATGATTTCTATTCTATAATCCTAATTAATGAAGTATATCAAGATATTTTCCCTCTAATACATCCATCAAATATTTGCCATACTGATTTTTCTTTAAAACCTCGTAAACCTTTAACACATCTTCCTTCGTGATCCAGCCGTTTAAATACGCAATTTCTTCCAGACATGCTATCTTTCTATGCTGGTGCGTTTCAACCGTCTGAACAAAGTTAGTTGCTTCCACCAGACTCTCATGCGTTCCTGTATCAAGCCAGGTAAATCCCTGTCCCAGTAACTCTACCTGCAGTTCATCCTGCTCCAGATAGATACGGTTCAAATCCGTAATCTCAAGCTCACCGCGGGCACTGGGTTTGAGATTCTCGGCATACCCAACAACACGGTTATCATAGAAATACAATCCGGTAACACAATAGTTACTCTTTGGTTTTACCGGCTTTTCTTCAATGGAAATCGCCTTACCTTTCTCATCGAATTCAACAATACCAAAGCGTTCCGGATCATCCACATAGTAGCCAAACACAGTTGCACCGTTTCCGCTTTCCGCCTGGGTTACCGCAGTCTTCAATCTCTTATTTAATCCATGTCCGGCGAAAATATTATCGCCTAATATCATAGCTACGGAATCCTTACCGATAAATTCCTTACCGATCAAAAAAGCCTGGGCCAAACCGTCGGGACTTTGCTGTACCGCATAGGATATACTAATTCCGAATTGATGACCGTCTCCTAATAAATCCGAAAATCGCGGTGTATCCTGGGGTGTTGAAATAATCAAAATATCACGTATTCCGGCATTCATTAATACCGATAACGGATAATAGATCATAGGCTTGTCGTAAATCGGCAGCAATTGCTTTGATGTCACCATTGTAAGCGGATACAATCTCGTCCCTGATCCGCCTGCAAGAATAATTCCCTTCATTCCCTTTATCTCCTTCTCTAAATCCCAATACTATGTTTCAACAACTAAAGCTATTATAAAAGGTGACGCAAGGTCACCTTCAAGCACTTTTTTATTATTTCATAATTTATTCATATTTGCAAATAAATATACCCGCTCTCTTGGTTATACGAAAGTTTGGAGTTAGCTTCTTATTCACAAAACCTCGGAACTCCTTCATCCGATCCAGTATATACCGGTTCTGGTTACCATGGCATGATATGATATACTCGATTAATGGCTCAGCCGCATCCACCAGCAGCTCATCCTCATATTCCTGCCATACGATCTTGTCAAAGAAAGGCTTAAGCAGTGCCTCCCCGTTCTCCATTCCAAACCTCTGATAGAGAGGCTCCTCTGACAGAACAATTCTATCATCGAAGGACTGCACCAGACTTGTAATCTCCTTCATATGATCCGCACCATAGGTGCTGCAGATAAAATGTCCCTGCGGCTTCAGAACCCTTGCCGCCTCCCTGCAGACTCCCGCGATATCCTTACAATAAAAAAGAACATGGTTCGCAATAACAAGATCAAAGGAAGCATCCGGAAAGGGAATATTGCTGCAATCAAAGGCCTCAAAGGCAAAGCGCACATCATCTGCCCCAATCATCCGCCTTACATCGCGAAGCATTCCCTCGGATTGGTCCGTCAGGGTAACCATTATGTTCTCCGGAAGACGCTTATAGTTCTCCAGCCATAAAGCTCCATTGCCGCATCCAAGCTCCAGAATTTCATTCCCTGATCTGATACCGCATTGGTCATATATCCACGGAAACCATCCGTATTTATTCTTCGCATAGTTATGATGGAGATTAATTCTGGCTGAAATATTGCTTGAATTCTTATACTGGCTTACCAGACTATTCTCGATTTTCGTAAGGTGTATCAGGCTTAGCAGCTTGCTCCAATCAACCTTACCACTTCGTTCCAGTTCCTGGGTTGTATCTTTTACTGCCTTATCCACCAGCTGCAGCTGCTCGATCTTATCCTGTACTAATTTTCCCTGAAGCTTCAGTGAGTTTAATAAAAAGAGGTAATCCGTATCCCCAATTGTAATATCCCGTATATCCTCCAGCGTAAATCCAACGTATTTCAGAAGAAGGATCTGTTGTAATCTTACGAAATCCTTGTCCGTATAAAACCTGGCCCCTGAGTCATTTACAAAAGACGGCTTTAGTATCTTCTGTTTATCATAATAACGGATTGTACGCAAGGTAACGTGTGACATACGTGCGAACTGCCCGGAGGTATAATATTTCTGATTGTCTTTGAGATTTCCCTGGTTATCCATTTTAATGCCATCCATCATTATTGTCTCCGTTTTTAAGAGGAACTGTACTACCGGTCTCTTCACTTTCTATTTTCTCCAAATTATAGCTAATATCCATAATAAAATCAACATCATATTCATTCTCTATATTTTGAGTCATAATTTATAACTACATCAAGGTTGCTCTCAAAAGCCGAGAATTCTCTTTCAGCCGCGTCCTCAGTGGATTTGACGGGCACCTAATTTGATGTATGCGTAATATATATTTCCTTTCTCAGAGATGCAAACGCACTCCAAAGTAACAATGCTCCATATGGAATTAATGCTATATGATCCATTTCGTAAAAAATATAATACTCAAGCCAAAAGAGATAAGTTCCTCCATACATAACGAGACATAATATGAAATGAAGAACATAAAGTTTCTTGTTTAGGCATATTAACAGGAGAATTTCTGTCACAATTATGCCGGCCGCAAAAGATTGCCAGATATATGGCTGTTCTACCCTATAATACATTCCATTTCTTATAAATACCACACAGATGACGATTAACGCAAATATATCAATCCAGCACAGCACATTTGCTTTCTTAATAAACGGTTTTTGTGTTCTTAATTCAGTAATCGTATTCGTATTTGCCTCGATAACCTTTTTATTTTCTGTGATTTGTATCTCACAGGCGGATAGTTTGGTATTCAAACCATCTATTGTTAACTGATTTTCAACAATCGTACCCATATGCTCTTCTATTGTATGCAAATGCCTGTTTACCTCCTGCTTCGATGTTTGCAGGCTGGCTCTTGTCGTATCAAGCATACTTATCTGTTCAGAACATTGGCTCTCTAATGCTTTTATTTTCTTACGAAGCGTAAACTCAAGTGTTTTTGCTTCTGACTGTTGCGTACTGAGTTGCTTTTCATATTTTTTTCTTTGTTCATTTAGCTGCCGCTCCAGATTTGATTTGTCTAATCTTAGTTGCCCTTCCGTCTTTTTTAACTCATTGATTTCACGAGACAGATTGTTTATTTTCATGATATTCGCATCACTTTGAAAGGCTGCACCATCTTTACGAAGAATTGCATCCTTAAGCTGCGCATTCAGATTGTCAATTTTAACAGAAGCCTCTCTATACAGTCGAAACGCTTCGTCTGCGCTTACCGGTTCGTCGGCAATATCAGACTTTATTTGTCCGAAGGAATGCCGTTCGCTGATATTCCCCTGATCCGCCGCCTTTTGAAAGAGATCTGCTGCTTTCTGATAATCCTGTGACACGCCCTGTCCGTTGTAATAGCAAATCCCCAGATTATAGATTGCAACGATGTCACCTTGACCGGCAGCAAGCGTAAATAATTTTACTGCTTCTATATAATTAACAAGTATACCCTCGCCTCTCCGGTAGCATATTCCAAGACTCGTCCGGGCATACAAATATCCCTGCTCAGCTGCCTTAACAAACCATTTCACGGCATTTTTATAATTCTGATCCACACCATTGCCGTAGTAGTAGATCAAGCCCATTCTAAACTGCTCCACCGGATTTCCGGCCTCAGCCTGAGACCGATATGATTCTATATTGACTTTTTCATTGCAATCTCCCATATTAATTCACCAGCTCCATGTAGGATAACTCACCCATTACAACACCTTTTGATCTCTCTCCACTTATTAAGTAGCTGCTTCATATTGTCAATGTCAGCTTCAAGACCTGTCTGTACCGGAATAACTTCTTTCCTATTATATTGACTGAGTCTTGACTTAAGATGATTTAAAAGCTTCGGGTATAGTGTGTTCTTAACAAGCTCCAAGGCAGGTGCCTGATAATTACAGTAACCATATACATCTTTGGGATCAATAATTAAATCCGGATCAATCGATTCATACAAAAGTATATTTTCAACCGCACCTGCTACTCTTTCAAAAAACCCCCGGCGTCTTATAACCGTTTTCTTTGGTTTTTGGATTTCTATATCGAGTAATTCTCCATAGAACCAATTCTCTATTTTCTGTTCTCCCTTCGTATGCAAATCCAGGTCGGCTTTTTTTGCAACTGCCAAATAACAAGATTCTATTGCATCGCGGGACTGCTCCGCAAAAGCCTCTATAATATTTCGGGAAGCCAAAGAATTAATTTTGGTTTCTATCTGTTTTGTTGCCTCCTCCATTGCTGCTTCATATACTCCGGTAAGTCTACTTCTCTCTTGTTGATTATCCAGCTTGATCATATTATTCTCATACTTGATTTCTGCTTCCTTTTTATGGTGCAGGTTCATGGCTTTTTCCAGTTCTTCTTTCAATGTTTCAATCTCTGTCTCAACATCCAGACCCAACATCCGCTTTCGAAAGCCCGCTATCCTCTCAGCAGAGGTTTCCTTCAGCTGCGTTCGAAGGCGCATATCCCCCAGAGCATAGCTAAGATAGGAGTCAAATCCTCTTAATGACTTACCGGGTCCTGCAGCAATCGTAAAAAAATAATTTCTTCCAAATAAATTATTAAGGTACCACCCACCTTTTTTCTCCATATAATAAGTGGCTTTCTTTATAATATCTTCTTCATCCTCTTCCGTGTTACAGCAATCCATGCGATTAATGATCATACAATAATTTCCGATGCTATCTTCTAATTCCTCAATATATTCACGTTCAAATTGATGCCCAAGAGAAGCGGCACTCGTGCAGAATATTGCCAGATCACATTTTAATACCGCCTCCCGGCTCATTTTTTCCAAATCACCGCCCATTTCATCCAAAAAACCCGGGGTATCTACAAATACAACCCCGTTTTCAAGAATCTTAGAAGGAATCTCAATTACTATTTCTTTACATTTATACGGAAGAGGCAGCTGCCCAATCACAAGCTTATCGAATTTATCCTTCTTGATTTTCTGCCTTTCACCTCTATTACCATTTACACAATAGAACGCTAGCGCAGATCCATACCTTATGCGAGTAATCACTTTCGTAATTGGGAAATCTCCAACCGGCAGCTTAAGATCGTTGCAATCCAGTAAATAATTTAATATCGATGATTTTCCTGAAGAAAAGACCCCAAAAAATACGATTGTAAAATCATTTTTTCGCTCCTCCTCATCTGTTTTAATTTTAGCCAGTCGATCAATAGCCTCTCTTATTTCCATGATATATACCCTCAAGCACAATAAAATCAATCGTATTGCTTACATACTGACATCAAGACAGTTTTGTAATCGATCAGCTGCTGTGCATACCCTTTATGAAATCTCTCATTTTCGGTCTTAGTATGTTGATCAAGCTTACTTGCATACCAAAACAATACGGCTATCACACATACTATTGCTTCAATTACAAGCATCCAGATCTTAGCATGGAGTGCCAATTTTAAAATGATACCGCCACTCACCGCACCAAGAACCCCCGCCACAATACCAGGTATGATATTGGGTTTTACGGATGACTTAATCTCTGAAAAATGGAATTTAGCAATCGTCTGCGTAAGTTCTGATGTAAGACGACCATTTTTCATGCTGCTTAAGAGAATTCCTTCCTTCTCCGCAATACTGCTCCATCGAAAGCTGTTGGCTTTATACCATTCATTCACTCGTTTCTGTGTCATCATCTCCGGTGTATATCCTTGTGTTTCCGAAACAAATGCATTGACCAGACTATCCCATTGGGATGAAAATGTCTCACTATACAGCATCGCTCCATCTCCTTTTACTTTCATTAATTTAGATTATCTGATCTAAAATCCTGCCGTATCTGCAGCATACCCTATACTAGCCAAATATCATCTCTGCCTTAGTTAAAATCTCTTTCTCTGTAAGTGAGTGACCTGTTGTAAGCTGACTGATTTCACTGATAGAGCTAACCATTTTTGTTAAAAGTTTCGTGGTACGCTCCGCCTCCTGAGTAATGTTAAATGTTGTTTTTCCCAAGTTCTCAATCATATTATCAAAGGATTTGCGCTGTCCCTCGAGCTCTGTACGAAAGCTGTTCGAAAATGTTTGTCCTGCACGGATAATACTGCCGCCGGCCTTTTTCTCCATATCCATAGCTACCTTTGATTTCCCATTCCGTAGTTCGTTGATCACCTGCGGCTTAAGACCATCAATCAATTTCTTGGCCCCGTTGTTACCGCCATCGCGCCACCCTTTAATCATCTGCCAGGCTCTTCCTGCCAGCATAGCCAGACCAATAGGCCACGCAACCACATACAGGGCAATATATTCGATCACATTCTTAATAATAGAAGAGACAACTGCCTGCATATTACTCTGAGTTCCATTAATCGCACCAATAGCTATTTCCGGATCTGCTCCGACAATTCCCAGAATAAGTTGAAAAGCATTGATATGCATATCCGGAGCATCCTTACCACCGGAAGTCGCCACAGAGAGGATACTTTCCATAATCTCAGTAATATTAATCGGACAATCCAAATCGTCCAGCTGTTCCTGATATAGCTTAAGGCTATTCTCCAGCTTCACCGTCTTCGCCTGAATGGTCTGCGTAATACTACCGGTAAGAATATTCTCTTTACTCTTAACATACGATTCAATCGCTTCCTGAATTGGCTTAACTCTTTCCTCTTTCTTTTTCTCATCTCTGGTCATTGCCAGAGCAATTAGCCCCAGCGTATTAAACTTGATACTTTTCAATACTACAGGATCATCAAAATGGGCGCTCCAACCATTTTCAACCGCGCTGACATAGCTGTCGTAATCCTTCTTGATATCATTTACCAGCTCTGCTGCCGTAATATTACAGGTTTGTTCGATGCCATTTAATATTTTCTCTATTTTAACAATTGCTGCGTCCAGTTCATCGCGGTCATGTTCAAGCTTTTCCTTTCCCTGTGCGTACTTTTTCATTTCTTCGGCAACCTTATTTTTCGCTACGGCAAATATGGTTGCAAGCTTTGGAACATAGGCTGCCAATGCATCCTTATCGCGGTTATCGTCGGTAAGATATCGTGCCAGAGCGTGCTCAAATTCCGGTACACCGGTCTTTGCATCATCAATCATAATATCACCAAAGTATGTCTGTGTAGGTATTCCCAATCGGGTATTCAAGGATCCATAAGCATTTGTATAAAATACTCTGCTCTCAAAAAGGTCTCTGTCAAATTTTCCTTTCATCGTGAATACATCATGCAATTGTCTCTCAACATTCTCTTTCAGTGTTGCTATCTGCTGCGGTTGCACACTATCAAACCGGTTCACAACAAAGAACAGATTTCGAAGTCCCTTGTCTGCATAATGAGATTTTATGTATTTCTTATCGTCATCGGTAAAAGGCATTGTAGCATTAATCAGAAACACTATGGCACTTGCTTTATCGGCGAAGCTTCTTGCCATTTCTGTATCAACCTCACTATTGGAAGTACCGGGTGAATCTACCAGCTGTACAAGGCTACCTCCTATTCCATCCTGCGTTTGCTGCAGCTGAACGAATTCAATGTCTTCAAATTTGCCCGGGTTTTCCTGATCCACCCTGTATTTCCTGAAAAAGTCTTCAATCCTATACTCCTCTACAATCGGATGACCATTCTTATCAACTTGCTTCTTATATACAAGAACCTTTTCTTGCGCATGGAAAATCACTTTGGTAATAACAGCTGTTTCCGCGTTAATACTTGTTTTCAACAAATCCTTACGCATCAGTGCATTCAAAAGGGTAGATTTTCCCGCACTAAACCCTCCCGTAAAAAGCACCTGAAAGATCCCCTCACGCAGCTTATGTATCTGCTCCTTCATTGCAGCCGAATGAATATCCATATTATTCATACCAGGAACAAAACCATACTCGGAAACCTTGGACGGATTCTTCTCACTGACCATGTCGATGCATACCCGGATATCCTCACAAACGGTATTCATTAGATGCTGTTGTTTCTCATACAGACTCATACTTCTCCCATCCCTTCTTATGCTTTTATTCCATTAAATTCCTGATTGCAGGAATTTCTTCCTCAACAATTGCCCAAAGCAGCTCCTCCTGCATCTGAAGCTGTTTAATCTGTTCCATAAAATGAACAATAGAAGCTATCATTGAATTAATCATATCGGAATAAACATTACCGATATTCTTAGCAAAATTCTTTTTCGCATCATCAATTACAGCCGCGATCTGCTCGACTACCTTCTCTTTTATACTGCTGCACTCTCCATACAATTCATCAAGTACCTTACGCCGTAAATCCTCTGAATTGTTGTCTCTGGAACGTTTAAAAAACCTAGTTGTGACAAAAGCCGCCAATCCCCAGACAGGATTTACGAAAGCAAGTGCAATCGAAGCAATCATAAGACCCTTCGAAATTAATTTCTCACGGCTCGCTCTAGGTGCATCATTCGCATCCATTGTGTATGCAGTAAAACCAACTTCCATACTCAGCTGCTGCATAAGTTCAGAACCTTCCTCTAAATCAAGCATATGGAGTAGTCTGTTGCATATCGTCTCCATCTGGTGTTCCAAATCAGCGGATATTCTGTCCTGTTCGAGGGCAAACTTTACTTTCACTTCATTCTCAAAATTTCCCCAGACAGCCTTTAAGTATGTTGGAATACTATCCACATCCTGCTCTACCTTTTTCGTTGTTTCAATTCGATTCCGAATACTATTATAAGCATCTTCATTATATTGGTCTGCGGCTTCAATAATTTGGTTTTTAAGATCTGCATACATATTTTCGAGAGTACTCTCTAAGAGAATTCGCCCTGACAATTCAATATCTTTACGCTCTCGTTCTAATTTATCCATGGCGGCCTTAAGCTTCTCTGTATCCACTTTAGATGCCTTAAGAAGCTCGGACGCTCTCTCTTGCATACCTCTAAGACAATTCTTAATCACCATGTTTTTATGTTTTTCCTCTGTGACATCTTCCCAGAGAGCTTTGCCCGCTGTATCAAAAATCGAGGATAAATCCTCGCAAAATCCAATTCTTGAATCAATTACTTGCAGCATCGTATTTACATTTTTAGATAATGCCTCATAATCTTCCTTTGTATTTACAAGATTCCTGCTATAGAAGGAGACTATTGCCCGTTCTCCATACCAGAAGGAACGAAACACATTCCTCAACCAGTCCTTTTCTTCCTGGGGAAGAGCCATAGTTGCATTGGTTACTAAGATAATTCCATCCATATTTTCAATCATAGATGTTTTAAGGTTTGACATATCAAAGCCACAAATCCAGGCAAATTCTGCTCCTTTCAAATAGTCCCATTCAATAGTGGCAGTAATTTTTATATATTCTCCTTCTTCACTGGAAGCCAGTTCTTCTTGTGCATAAGGTTTCCCATAATTTAGTGTTACGTAAAATGGTCGATCGATTTCTGGCAGATATTCCTGCAAGATTTCACTCTGGCTGCTTTCATTGCATAACAGGCGATATATTTCCTGCCTGCCATAACCGTTGGTAATCAGCATAACCTTTGGCAGGAAGTGCTCGCTTAATTTACTTTCTGCAGACTTTATCATACCTGATAATACTTGATCCCCTGTACCTTTCATTTTATCTGATAATTTTAAAAAAGCGTCTGAATTCATCCTATCCCTCCTACAATAACTATAGTACCTTAATAATATTTTCCGTTTTACTTTCGAGTTCGGTATCCGAGATTGCTCCTGCAGGGACAGTCTGACCTGTAATTCTATGATACATTTCACTTGCCGAAAAAATATGTAAAGCATGAATTCTCTTAGGGATAATTGGATGCGCATCATCAAACTCATTGATTTTTCGAATAATACCTTTGCTAAGGTATTTACTTGAATTACTTACATATTCCTCAATATCAATCTGGGATGCATCCATAAAAGGCATCTCCAATTGTAAAAGTGTTCTTTGTGCCGTCCGGCAATCTCCGCAACAGAGCAATCCTGCACGGTCAGCTGAGATTTCTGAGCGCCGCGACCAGGCCTTTAACGGAAGTGCGCCAACTTTGTTAACAATCGGACCAATAATAGGCACTGCAGATGCAAATATGGATGCAATACTAACTACCGTATGATAAATCATATGCCCCATGGCCACATGTCCGCATTCATGTCCGATGATAAACTTTAACTGCTGGGCACTCATGGTTCTCACCATAAGTGGACTAACTGCAATATATGGCTCTTCATCGCTGCCAAATGCCATTGCATTAAGCCCGGAAATAGAGCTTGAAATAATAGTATAAGGGCGCTTTATATTGAGTTCTTCTACACACTCATTTACCAGTTCATTTAGCTGTGGGTAATTATGTTGATTAATCGGAATGCCGCTTGCAATAATGGGTCCATAGGTAGAATCAGCCATCATTTCTACTAATTGCCTAAAAACCGAATTGATCGCGCTATTATCCAGAAACTTGATAATACCTGAATCTACGGGATGCGCATAATCTCTTCTAGCCTTTTTGTCCTTGATTTTAAAATCGTCACCAAATTTAGGACACTCAATATAAAATCTCTGATCGCTCATATTATCTCCCTCACTCTTCTATTATTTCACAAGTATTATCTATGTCCTTCCCGGGAAAGTCTTAATCAACTTCCCTGGTGTGTAATAATTCCTGCATGGGTGCCATCCGATCAAAATATTTCTTAAGTCTTAATAATGTATCCGAATCACAGTTATTTACGAAAGATACCATCGTACTTTCATACCCTTGTTCTTCTACAACCATATCAAAAGTGACGGTATGTTCGGAGGCTTTTCTCTTCCTGATACAGTTTTGAGTATCACAATATAATCCATAATCCACCATAAATAACAATCTTCCTTTATCTAATATTGACTAATTAGCATCTATTTTAAGCACAAAATTATCCTACTTATCATGCTATAAATTATAAAATTATCCCAAAGCAATGTCTATGTTTTTCCAACACATTAATTCCCAAACATTATAGGATAGTTGTTTCTATTTTTAAAATAGTTACAACAAAATATTAATCAAACCATATTGTCATTCAGGTTGCTTTATGTTACATTATCTATAGTATTTCCTTCTTATCTTTTATTAGCTTAAAAGAGGTAAACCTAAATGGCCTTCACAATTTTTTTATGGGCTGGGATGTTATTAATCCTATTTTCTTCAAAAAACAGTAAATCCAATCAATGGTGTTCTATTTCAATTTTCATTTTTAGTTTTGGAACCCTTAAAGAATACCTTTATTACGATTTACCTTCGTATGTTTTTATTAACAATATAAGATTTCCGTTAAAAATAAATGAAGCTACGTACTCAGTTATGACTGCCGTCTTATATTACTGGGTTTTACCATGCTGTCTTATCTTCTCACTCTATTTTTCAAATTGGTTCAAAGATACAAAAAAACATACCATTTCTATCACAAAATTTTTGATATTTATCCCCTCTATCTTATTCTTTATCCTATTTGTTCCAACAAAAACTTCCTATTATCAGCACAATAGCTTTCTTTTCTGGTATATTGTCACCGTCTACAATTTTATTTATTGTATTGCAATGACATTGATTATGATTTTTTCTGCCATATCCGAGAAATCTTTACTGCAAAAACGGCAAAAACATTTTATTTCCATGCTCATTCTTCCTCCCATCTGGTATTGGCTGATTACCATATTCCTCATACATAGCCTTAATCTGTCAAAGCTGTTTAAGGTCTGGAAAGATAATATATATATATTGGGTCTATCACTATTTGCTTATATTGTATTAGCCTGTACAGAAGGCATTATGGGGTTAAAATTAAGAACCGATCATTTTCATTGGGACAGCGAAATGAATGTTGCTTCCAAGGGAACAAACTATACGGTACATATGCTAAAAAACCAGATCAGTAAAATTGAAATGTGTATTAAGAATTTAGAAAATACAGAGCAATATAAAGAAAATAATGAAGTTATGATAATCGATCGATCCATTCATTATATAAATGATTTTATCACTAAAACGCAGATGTACTCCGGTGAGATTAATTTGAATTTGAAAAAATGTTCTATTTCTGAGATCATGAAAAATGCAGTTACATACTTCAACCATAGTAAGGGAGATCAGCTAATAATAGATAATCAGATAGTAACAGATGTGTCTTTCCTATGTGATTCCACTCATCTGACAGAGGTATTCTTCAACATAATATCAAATGCCGCTGAATCAATGAAAAATAGCGGAACGGTTACCATCAGGATTGATGGCACCAAGAAAAAATCAATGTGTGCCATTCTTATATCAGACCGAGGCTGCGGAATACCAAAGAAAAATCTATCCCAGCTTTTCAAGCCATATTTTACAACAAAAGAAAAGAACAATCACTTTGGTTTAGGATTATCCTATTGTTATAATGTCATCAAAAAGCATAAAGGTTATATCAAGGTAAAGAGTCAGGAAGGTAAGGGTACTGATTTTTACATTTATATACCGGTAATCTACGGAGGAAATCATGATTAGTGAACAAATTAAAGTTATGATTGTTGAAGATGACCCTGATTTTGTCTATTTAACGAAAAAGCTTTTACTATCTGATACAAATATTACCTATGTGGGGGATGCAGGTAACCGTATTGATGCCTGCGAAATTGCTTATACTGCAAACCCCGATATTGTATTAATGGACTTGAATCTTACCTCAAATGAATTAGATGGCATTGAAACAGCCAAAAGGATACGATGTGCGACTCAGTCCAAAGTCTTAATCGTATCCTCCTTTGAGGATTATGACACCTTGATCAAAGCATGTATGAAGAGCTTTGCCTCAGGCTATATTTTTAAAAGTCAATTTGAATCCCTTATTCAGACGATTAAATATACTGCTTGGAGCATTACTCCGCAAGAATACTTAATTCATTCTCTTATCATCAATCAATTAAGTGACGCTGAAAAAATAGTGCTGCAGAATTTAACCGGTGCCAAAATAAAAATCAATTCATCCTCAAAAACAATAGCAAATCAAAAAACTAACATCCTGAAAAAACTCGGTTTAAAAAATCAAAATGATATCATTCATATTTTTCGTAATTGGGTACCACTGTGATCGGTATGCTATCTTATAACTTTGCAGGCCATTTCTGATCCTTGTCACTTAGAATAATTGGAGTTCCGTCAATTAGGCGGTATCCTTCTGCAGATGCACTTCCCTTATAATCCCCTACTAATTGTGGCCATTCTATTCCAATCTCTGGATTATTCCAGGCAATACCACCTTCGTCTTCCGGATGGTAGAAATCCGTACACTTATAGCAAAACTCTGCCATATCACTTAATACCAGGAATCCATGAGCAAAGCCTTTCGGTATAAAGAATTGTTTTCTATTCTCCCCTGATAATTCTAAGCCGTACCATTTTCCATAAGAACTACTTGCCGGTCTCAAATCAACTGCAACATCAAATACTGTTCCTTTTATAACACGTAATAGCTTGTCCTGCGGGAACTGTTTTTGAAAATGTAATCCTCTCAGTACTCCTTTGGAAGAGGATGACTGATTATCCTGTACAAACTCCATGGCAAGACCGGCGGTTTCCATATCATTCTTATTATAGGTTTCCATAAAATAACCTCGTGAATCTCCATATAGCATAGGTTCGATCACATAAAGACCTTCTATTCCACCGACGTTTTTTTCAATTTTAATTTTTCCCATCTTATTCTCCTTTGCCTTGGTGTACTCATCCATTAAGGACAATTCGTCATATTATTTTATCTATGCTCTATTAATTGTATACTTAAATCCAGTCCAAGCAGAGTAACTTTTCAGTATTCCATTGATTTATTACAACTTATGTAACTAATTATAGTATAAAAGGTGACGCAGGGTCACCTTCAAGTACTTTTTTATTAATTATTATTTTGTTATCGCAACTATTCTTAAATATTCCAATACCATTGCAAAAATATTACTCCCTGTCCTCCTAGTCCTATAACTTTTATGAGTTAAAAATTTCATAAGTCATAGATTTTAGAAATTAAGCGCTTATAGCCTTCCAGGCATCCGGCATACATTTGTTGTGAAGAGAATGAACCAGTGGATGGAAGCAGAGATTTCGCTTGGTCCGATGCTCCCATATCTCGATAAATATCTGGGACATGCCAGTGAAAATTCTTGGCGATGACAACGTATTATTTAGGCAAGATAAATATGTTGCGCATCCCTAGTCAAACAGTTTAACATTTTTATCCAGTCTGCTTATATGTTCAGCTACCATGGGTATTGCATGCTGATCAGTGAAAGAGATGTAAAATTCCTTCCATGTATTATCCTTCAGTTTCCATACCAGTAATAATAGGCATGTCTGGATATACTGTTTTGTTTACACCAGTCATTCGCTTTCAGACCGCTGAGGTATATCTGTTTTGAATTCTGTTGTTCCATTATGTAATGGAATTTGTTTTTCTCATAATAGTTTTCCTCTCAGTTGTTCAAAATGAAAGAATATTATTTTCCGTAAGATTATACAATAACGCCTTCTTTTGTTTGATGCGCTTACGTTATTTGATGCCATGTGCTTAAATTATACCAACTTTTATTAACAAAAATTTAATTCTTTGTTTAATTACAGATTGGTGCACCGCGGCAAAGGTTGCATACCTAAAACTTTTTCCTTGTCTAATATAATTAATAAACTTATCTCTCTTGGGATGGATAAACGAAGGTTCTTTAAGCTGATTATTATTTACTATTGCTTTATCTATATCAACATCATTCAATTTCAATCGTGCTTTAGTAATCAAGTCATTTCCCTTGTCGTTTTGAACTAGAATCAAAGAAACCCCATTTTTTTCTTCGTCCTTTAACTCAGTCCCCCAAGAATCTCCAAGTGTTACATCCGAAATTCTTTCAAATGATGCGTATTGACAAGAATAACAATTCTCCGTGAAGTCAACGCAATTAAGAAAAGTTAACATATAATCATCAATCACTCTATCCGATGCAATTTTTTTGCCATCAACTATAACCCCATATTGATTCTTTGATCGAAATTTTACATCATTCAATTTCTTTATATTACATCCATGTTCCTCCAAAAATTTATTAAAAATCTGAGGAGACGGACTGCCGTGACAAATGAGATCAACAGTATATAAATTTGCTTCTGTCTTAACAAAATTCTTAATCGCAGCAACCTGGCAAGGTAACCCAATAAATAAGACCTTTTTTTCTTCTTTCAATTTAATATATATCTTATTATAAATATCCATCGGATTACTCTTAACATACTTAGATCCAGCAAATTTTTTTGCTTCTTCTATATCATTGGTTATGTCAAAGATGAACTCGCCCTCCTTGAACAGACACGATGCTACATAACCGCCTTCCCTAATAAATGATTCGATCATAGCTGAGGCTACACCACCTGACGAGGACTTTTTTCTCAAGTCTTTATTGCTCCAGCCTTGGTGCCATTTTAGTGGTTTACTCATTTCTATCCTATTTATGTTTGGGCATACTCTCTCACAAGCGCCACATATAATACATTTACTTTCATCTATAACAGCATTATAAGCAAAAAGATCATCCATTATCGAAATGGCATTTTTATTACATTTTCCGATGCATGCCATACAACCACTGCATTTATTTGTCATACAAACTGTTTTCATATCTTCTCCATTTACTCTTTGACATTCAAGTTTATGTTTAAATGGTATTTCATCAAGATAATAGCATGAATTTAGTTCCTATCTATAAAATATTTTATAATACTCATCATTCTCAGCTTTCTTGTATCTACACGCAATAAAGAATATGGTATTGAAAGTGTAAATAAAGTTAATTAAATTCTATGTTCAAAGTTTATAGCTACAATCAGCAGGTTTGTATGCATAACATAATCATTATTGAAAATATTGGATTGGTTATATCTCTACTCCTGAGATTATTTTTATTATCTCTAACATTCTATCTCGCTCTCACACCACATACTATTACTTGAAACATTTTACAAAATAATTATTCTATGATTTCCGTTTTATCATGCTCATTAATATCTCCTTATTTTTTATAGTTATATATAAAATAAAAGATAAGTTTAATAATAGTCCAAATATTATTAGTAATGGATTTTTTACAATGTAAAATAAATAAGAAATCAGAAATAGTGCAAACTGTATTAAGATATTTTTTAAATTAATATGTAAAGTGAAAAATTTTTGAATAAATATAAATCTGTATATAAATAACATTGCAAAAGATACCAATGTTGAAATAGAAGCCGCATATAATCCACATATATTCAGTAATGCCAAGTGCACAATTATATTACAAATACATGCTAAAAAAGTTGTTAGACTCACTTCCTTTGTTCTACCATACGCAATGTACACACTTCCTATTGTCGCTGCTATTCCAGAAAAAAAAGTAGCTAGTAAGAGGATTGGCACATGACCGTAAGCAACATAATAATTATTGTTGACCATGATATAAAAGAAAAAAGGAAGCAAATTCACAATACCAGTAACTAACGCCAGATATATATTAAATATCAGCATAAACATCATATTGATATATTTTATATTATCTCTATCCTCAAGACATTTACACACATTTTCTGTCCAAGCAAGATTAAAGACATTGAAGAATGTGTTCATTATACTAGAGAATTTATTAGCTAAAGAATATACGCCGTTATATCCCATCCCCCACTTTGATAAAATAATCACTCTGTCTGAATAATTAATTGCCCAACTTGCAATCTGATTAAATACAAGAGGAATTGAATATCTAAGCAACTTATTCCCCATATCTTTATCATAAAACTGTAAACCTAGATACCTAAATATATAAGTTTTCTTTACCATGTAAATAATACTAATACTGTTCGCAATTATTGAAGCTAGAAGAATCCCCTCAACCTTCATCCTCAGAATTGCTACAAATACTACATTTAGTAATACTGCAAAAGACGAGCTAACAAATGATGCCATTGCATAAGCTTTATTATCACCATACCCACGACATATTTGAAGTAATACTGTCATAATAGTAGTAGTTAAATAATACAGATACACAAGTAGTACATAATTAAAACTAAATATACCTGCAATAATCCAGTAAATAACGGTTCCGGCAGAAATCATAATTCCAATGAAAATAAATGCTGTAGATATAATACATTTTTGATTATGATCATTTTTTTCTGTAATTAGAAATTTAAATATTCCCATCTCTAACTGTAAAGTCAAAAATGGGATCAAAATCATGATAAATGATGCATATAAATCTATTTCTCCATATTCTGCTGTAGATAGTAATGCAGTATATAATGGTAACAACAAAAAACTTACTATCTGAGTTGAGATCTTAGCTACCACCAATATACCAGTATTTTTTAGTAAATCCTTACCTCTAGACTCCATGTTGCCTCCTGAAACATCTGTAAATTGTATAAATCTATAAGACATATTTTATTTCTTGAGTATTCCGGCTACAATGTCCCCTTGTCCGGTCGTGAAGAAGGCAGAAGTGTTTACCATCAAACCTGCTAAAATAGCATAATTAAAGTTGAACCTCATTTTAATTATATTTTTTTCTCCAACCTCAACCTTCATATTTGAATGAACATCTGAAAGAAATAATTAAACAAAATTTCAGATTATTATCGGTGCAAGATATCCAATTTCTATAGCTAAATGAAAAAAACCATAAAAATCATTCATTAGTTTTAGCAATTTTTGATACCAAAAAGCAGAATGTAAAAAAGCCTATATTATAAGGATTTTGTTCAAAAAAGTAGGCAACTAAATACAATAATATGATTATTGAGCAATAATATGAAGCTTTATCTTGGCGTGTTTTCTCCCTAGAAAACGACTTAAAAGAAAGGGCAATAAAGCTTACATACATTATTAATGAAGGGATGCCCCCTAATAGCATGATTTGCAAATAGTTATTATGTGCTGATCTTTGTAATCCTCCATCACCAATCGCCAAGTTAAAGGAATTTGCTCCATACCCTAGAATAGGTGATTTTAATACAGAATTTATACTACTAACCCATATCTCGCCTCTAGCAATCAGATTTGCATTCTCTCCTGTAAAATCATATATAATATTTTGAACCAGCTTTTCTTTCCAACCTCCATATATAATGAAGAATAAAAATATACCTAAAATGAATACTCCAACTTTTTTATAATGCTTTCTTAATATATTTATAACAACTCGAGTCGAAAAAAAAGTAATAATTATCAATAAAAGTATCACTGCTTTACCCGTGGACGTATGTTCCAGCGAAATCGAATAATATAAAATAGCCTCATATATTAATACCCATAATGGGAACTTATCTTTTTTTGATAAATAAAAATCAATTGATGCAATTCCGGCAGAAAACAAATAAAAAAACACAAACGAATTACCATTTCCACAAACATAATACGGTTGCCATGAGTTGGCCCAATTATGATATAAACCCTCTGTTGGATACAATAACTGTGTGATTAAATTTACCAAGATGAGTATTATACAATATACATCAACGCCTCTTATAATATATTTAAAATATTTATTGGTAATGTCAAATATACTTATAAAGCCAATGATTGATAAAAACGTTAAAACTTGATCGGTATTATTGTTAACATTAATTAGACTCGATACCATCAACCATAACATAAAAAGCAATAATATTAGCCATTGACTCGTAAGTTTTAGCTTCTTTAAAACTATTAAATTATAAATTGCAATTGAGAAAAATATCATTAATGACAAATATGTCAACATAGAATAGAGAGTATCGTATTTTGGGTCGACAGATAAAATTATAGGTTTAAAAGCCAAAAACGCCATAAATATTCCGAACATCAAATTAATATTTTTTTTATAATTAAACATATGAATTCTCATAATTTCACACCAACTCTTGATTTATAATAATCTGACACAACTTATCCAAATCTACTATTTGTTTATTTTGAATATAATTTACTCTATCAAATATAGTCTTTTCTTCTATATGATACTCTAGTGCTTGCAAAATTCGTCCTTCCATTTCACTAATATCATATGGATTCACATAGTAAACAGCATTACCATATACCTCCGGTAAAGAACAGACTGAAGAAATAACACATGTTTTTCCGTATTTCATAGCCTCTAGTGGAGGGAGTCCAAAGCCTTCATTTAATGTTGGATAAAAGAACACCTCACAATCACAATAAGCTTGTTCCAGATCTTCTGTCGAAACATAATCATAAAAATCAAACATTTCCTTATTTTTCAACGCATTTTGCATTTTTATAGGAAATCCACCATATATTCGTGATCGAATGTCTTTTAAGTATCCTTTTCCATACAATCTATCGAGTGTCTGAACCCCTCTAAAGCTATTCTTTAACCACCTATTGGCGCTGACCATCATAATGAATTTATCAGCTTTTGAAGGGGTCACTTCATTAGTTACAATTTTCGAAGGTGGATATAAGATCCTAATATCAAGATTTTTTGACTCTATTGGGAAATGGTTCTTTATAGAATATGCCGAATGATTAGAATCTGTAATTATTATATCGAATTTAGAAAATAGAATAGAAAAACTTTTTCTAGCTGCCATTAACCTCTTTTCTGGTACAATAATCTGGCGTAGAAATTCTTTGACATTCGCTCTGAGTGACTCATAACGCCAAGTTTCCGTATCTTTAAGTTTTTCAATTGGTCTAATCCCATGGCATACTCCAATACTTGTAAGATTTGTAGGCATAATTTCTGAATCGTAAGGATATATCATTCCAGTAAAAAAGCGCACTTCATTATCTTGGGATAATTCTATCAGTTCAGTAACAATATCGTGAACACTTTTGACGTAATGCGTATTAATATGCTTATCTTTAATTATATCAATTATCCATTTATCTAAAAACAAATCAGGATTATAACAAACATGAAACTCATGAGAAGTGAAAGAATAGTTCACGATATTTCGAAACACACTCTTAATATACTCTCCACCTCCATGAAATTTTGCCCCATTTAATGGTTGTGCAAATAAAAGGTCAAACACTAATATCTTCACTTTAACGGTCCCCCTCTCACTTTCATCGTAAGTACACTGTTATTATAAACTATCATGTTATTAGGTATATCTTTTTTAAGCACTGTACCAGCTCCGATCACGCAGTTATCTCCTATATGTGTCCCTCTTAAAATCACAACATTTGAACCAATCCAAACGTTTTTTCCTATTACTATTTCATTTTCTAGAAATGAAGTACGGATATGATCTAGATCAGTATAATCATGATCATGATCGTACATTAAAACATTTTGGCCAATCATTGTATTCTGTCCGATGACTATCCTTTTATGTACATTGATAATACATCTATCATTAATTGAAACATCATCTCCAATTAACAGTTCACCACTAGTTACGTTAAAAATAACACCGTCTCTGCAGCCAAAATTTCTACCAAATTTAACAATACCATTATCCTTCGATATTCTAAGTTTTAGCCCCGTAATATCACAGTCTTTTGTAATCAGAACTCTTTTATCTAGTATTAAATATCTATATAATTTTAATTTCGAATAAATTCTATTTACTATATATATAATATTCAAATTTCTCCTCTCATCTTTCAGAAGTTAAATCTCGTTTATTACCATTTTTATGTATACAGTAGCAAGGTTCTTAGGAAATTTTCTGCCCATAAACCGAAATATATTAATGCACTACTCTTGCTATTATCCATGTTCTTAATCAAGCATTATATCTAATTTTTTATTCATATCCACAAAACATATGTAGTAATAATAACAATTTTATTTATGACTCATTACCAATAATGAATCTACATTCCATACATCATAACCTAACCTTGCTATATCAGACATCTTGAATCCATTTTTCCATACTACATATGGAAAAGATAATTGGTCCCGGCTACATTTCCTATAGAATTCATCCCACCAATCAGTCATCAAACAATTGCAATTAGTATTATAATGATCTCTGGCAATTACATTGCAAGTTGTCATCCCAAATTGTTCTGGCATTCCATTTTCCTTCAAATATAGAATTTGTTTATTAATCTCTTCTGTTGCTGTTTTCTTTATAAGATAAATATTGTTCAAAGCTTCCTGATAGATACAATCGTTATATCTATGTGAGAACATTGCTATACCAGCATCACCAATTTTATTAATATACTCTGTAAAATCAGTTACTGGTAATATATTACCATCTATATAGATTGAATACCTGTATTGACCACCAAATACCTCAACAGGATGCATTTTAAACCATCTGTTTTTTTCAACATTAGTCATGCCGACAAGAATAGGTTCAAACTGTTGAATATTATAAACTTTCCATGTTTTTGATTTTACTTCTGGTTTATCAGTAATTACGTAATAATCAATATTGTTTGGTTGTGTAATAGGTTCATAAATAGAATCATAATCACCAAAAACACAAGTGTATACTGAAATTCTTTCTTTTGAGAAATAGTTCGGGGCGATATTGATTTCGGTATTTTTCTTAACGCTCGCCTTTTTTCTATCAAAAATCTTGTAATCAATTTTATTTTTTATGAATTTATAGATATTTTTCAAAACATTTCCATGTAACAAACTTAAATATCTCTCAACTCTTAGTCCAGAATTATATGTAGGACTATATTTAACAGAATAAAATAAATGCACCATTTTTTTTAGTTGATTCATTTGTTCTATATAATATCTTTCATCAATGCTCCCAGTAAACATAACAACTCCTTTATTCTTCTAGTGCTTCTCTTAATGCATCAATATATCCATGACCAAATTTTAAATCCGGCTCCATATAAGCCCCCTCCCCCCATTCATTCCATGCGAATAAAAAGAGGATCTTATTTTCGTCAGGTTTGTATTTGATTGTATCAAGTGCTAAGTTAACTGACTTTTTAAATGCTGCTGGACTACTGTTATAAAAAACCTCCGCATTCCTTCCTTGGCGTGGTGTTTTATCCCATCTAGGAACAAGTTGTGGATATACATCTATTCTTTTATCTTGTTCAAAATAAAGATTATTAATTATTTTCTCATAATCGTATCGCTCATTAATAAACTTAATTCCATATTTTTCCATTAATAAATTTATTATTTTAACAAAATAGCCTTTACATAATACCTCAGCCTGTTTAAGTGTAGTTGATGAAATTGCATCAAACCCTTTTTTAATATAAGCATCATATCTATTATCAACAATATCTTCCATTTCTTTTTTTAATATACGAGGATTCATTGATCCAAAAGATGATGCCCGCGCTACAAAATGTACTCCCTTTAAGCCATTTTCCTTTGCGAGTCTATTCCATAGACAAATAAAATTTGAAACATCTGGGAAATCATCTGGAGCATAAATTAAGTAAAGGGGCTTATCATTTACTGTTATATATCGTGCATCCTTAAAGGCCGGAAGGACGGTATAGAAATGTTTAGTATAATCTTCTACTCCTAGGTATTTTTGTTCCATAAAAATGATATCTTTTTTAAACCCTTTTGATTTTTGCCATGTCTTATTTGACCAAGAATGATTAGCCCATCCAAGACAGAATGGAAATTCTGGTTTACCCCGTTCTAAGACTTCTCGAAATGGACGATCCAATAGTCTTTTACCATCCCCAAACCAGTAATGCCAGTAACAAAACCCTTCGATACCAGCCTCCCTTGCAAGCTTAGCTTGTTCATCTCTAACCTCCTGTAATCTTAAATCATAAAATCCTAAATCTGCCGGAATTTGAGGTTGATAATGACCACGAAATAGCGGTTTAGCTCTTGCGACATTAGTCCATTCTGTAAAGCCTTTTCCCCACATTTCATCATTTTCTTTTACAGGATAATACTGCGGAAGATAATACGCTATAACTCTTGCTTTCATATTTATATCTCCTTTTGAGGATAACTTTCTTTAATAAAACTTTTCATTAGCTCTTTGCAGGCTTTTCTTTCATTATCAATTATTATATTAATCTTTTCATAATTGATATCGCATTCTGCACCACACATTATTTGGTTATTTATGATTACTCGATTATCCAAATGCGTGAATTGTAAAATACTAGTTAATCGAGACGAATACTTTGGAGGGTAGTAGCAATAAAATTGTTTATTTAAATTTAAACAAAATGAAATAGCATGAAAAGAATCTGTTAATACATATCTGGCATTCTTAATTAACGTTATATAATCCTTAATCTCTGGAATCACAATAGGCTTACCCGGTAAAACTATCTGATCAACTCGAAAGCATAAACGAATCAGGCGAAATTTCTTATCATTTGAAAATTGTATCGCAAATTTATCAAATTGATGATTACGATTTAATTGTATAAGCAGCACATAATCTTCATGAATTAAGCTATCGTCTCCAGCAAACTCTCTCCAGAAATTTCCAGTCAATTGTAATGTAGGATCAAATACCCCATAGGCTTCTAATCCAAATTCTTTTTTAAGTAGATCAATGGATACATTTTCTCGAACAGTTATTAGATCATAGTCTTGGAGCAAAGGATTAATAATGCTCTTTTCATTTAATGTCACCTGTTCATTTCCAAAACTTGCAGCATATGCAATTTTCTTTATCTTATCATTTTTCTTAACAAAAGATAAGAAATACGCAGGTATCACACCATTGTTCCATCCACTATTCCACACCTGGTCACTTCCTGTGCAGTATATGTCTGCTTCTACTGGATCGTTAAGCAGTTCCTTTTCAGATGAATATTTTTTTTTAGTTAATTTTATATTATCCTTTAAAAACCGATTAAAAACTCTGTACTGAAGAATTTTCGACGGGAAATACATACATTGTCTCATTAGACCAACAATGCTTTTATCGGGTAAAAAGAACCAATACCCTAAACATGTCTCCCATGGTCTTCTATAATCAATTACTTGTACCTTATTTCCCATCTCTTCAAACAAACATTGCGTTGCAAAAGTTTGAAGTACTGATCCATAATTTTTTACTGCATGTAAAGTAATTAGTGCAACCTTCTTCATATTAAACACCCTATCTTATATTTCCATCTATTAATATATTTTAGAAAACTATATCCACCTAATAAACTTATGGCAGCAATTTTGTTTTTTATCCGTGTATTTTTATCAAATAATATAGATAATTTTACAGAATAAACATAATCAATTATTCGTTTATATGTTTCTGGATACTCATTTTTTATATTTTTATAAGCTAACAGTACTTGACAATAATCACTAAACTTTTTTGACCTTGCTGCTGCTGTAATATTAGGATAATCTTTTTCGCATACCATAACCAAATTGTCAGCAGCATCAAGTTCATCAAGACTAGCTTGACCAAATATATGCATTATGCTATTTCCTCTCTGCAAATAAAAGTATTGCGGTCTAGTTGTAACTGCTACTTTATTCACAGATATATAATATTTATAAGTAGTGAACTCATCTTCATGAAATTTTTTATATGGAAAAGGATTTTTTTTTGCTATGTCAATAGGAAGAAGCATCGCACAAGCACTGGTATCAATCGTTTGTTGATACAGCATATGTTCCAAAGCTTCTATTCCCGTATAACAAAATTCTTGAGTTTCACCTTTTAATCCAAATACAGAACCTTCTTCAAAAAACTTTCTAATTCCAGTCACAGCTATTTCTGCACGGTACTTTTCCAATAACCCCCACAAAATTTCAAGATAATCATCGCTAACATAATCGTCACCATCTATATAAGTTATGTAATTGCCTTTTGCAAAATTAGTTCCTGCATTTCTTGCATCAGATAAACCTCCATTTTCCTTATGCAAAACTCTGACATTTTCATACCTCTCAGCATATTGATCGCATATATAGGGACAATCATCCGGTGACCCATCATCGACCAAAATAAGCTCAAAATCTTTATAAGTTTGTTTTAATA
This sequence comes from Bacillota bacterium, assembly GCA_023418475.1. GTDB lineage: Bacteria > Bacillota > Clostridia > Lachnospirales > Lachnospiraceae > Mobilitalea. The sequence continues at coordinate 93,334 of JAEZZO010000068.1, read as the reverse complement.
TGCTTTCCACGCATATGCAAATATATTGTTCAATATTATAGACGGGCACCACTACACTAATCATTTTGCTCTTTCCTCTTCTTTTTTAACTGCTCTCATATAATACTGTTGCATTCTCATTGCTTCGGAAGCAGAATCAAATCCCGCTACTGCAACTTCCTTTGCTTGACTTTTCCGGCTTGGTATATTATCTTTAACTGCTTTTAAAATTTCATCAGCCCACTTATCTTCCGTTTCATTTAAATCAATGAAATGACCCAAATCACATGCATTTGCCTCTCTTGCAACCTCAGTTGAAAAAAACATGGGAAGACCACAGCTTTCTGCTTCCAGCCCCACAACTGGTAGTCCTTCATACAAAGACGGCAACAGAAACACATCCATTGCATTATAAAACTGCTGTATATCTTCACGTCTGCCAAGATAATTTACCTGCTTTTCAATCCCAAGCTCTTTAATCTTAGCCATCATATTAGATTTCAACTCACCATCACCAATAAGACACATAACGGCCTTCGGCTCCTTCTTTGCAACTGCAGCAAAAATCTCAATAAGGTGAACAGAGTTTTTTTGCGGTGTAAATCTTCCTATATGACCTATAACAATCTTATCTTCCCATCCGAATTCTTTTCTGGTCTTCTCTCTTAACGTAGGATTGAATGCATTGAATTCTGTGTTAATGACAGTCTTAAACACATCAACTTTCCCCGCATTAAAAAGCTTATCACCAAACTGCCAACGACCACAGTCATCTCCACATGACATGTAATAATTTGCAAACCACTTTGACATTGGACGAAGAACCTTTTTCAAAATAGTTTTCCAATCACCTTCATGCGCCATAGAAAGACTTTCTGAAATTCTCACAGGAATACCACTAACTTTCGCGATAAACATTGGGAAGAAATTCATTGTGCTGTTATAAGCATGCATAACAGGATATTTATTTTGTTTGCATAGTTTATAAATATCCGACATATTACCAAGGATTCTCTGGTATGGTCTTATCCTGTAGACTCTTCCTCCCAAACTGGCAATTTCTTTATCGGGAATTGCTTGTGAATCAGAATCACAAATAAAATCAAACTGTACTTTTTCTCTATCAATATGTCGATAGTATTCCATTACAAGATTCTTTTTTCCACCTGAATCCATTTTTCCCATAATTATAGCAACACGAATCATCACATGAATTCTCTTCTTTCATCTCATTTTTTAAAATCATTTGTTATAATCTTTATCTATCAAAAAACTCTATTGTCTTCTCTATTACAAATTTCAGATCCTCTTCCGCAATGTTATAGTAAATAGGCAAACGTACTAAACGATCACTATCAGGAGTTGTATGTTCATCAGTTCCAATAAATCTGCCAAATTTGATGCCAGCAGGTGCACTATGAAGTGGAACATAATGGAATACACATTGTATATCATTATCTTTCATGAACTCGATATATGTTTGACGGGTATCTAAGTCTTTGCACTTGATATAGTACATATGTGCATTATGAACGCATCCTTCTGGAATAGTAGGAAGCTCAATAATTCCCTTGTCCTCCAAAGTCTTAAATGCTTCATTATATGCATTCCAAGTAGTAAGACGATTATCATTAATTTCATCTGCTTTCTCCAATTGAGCCCAAAGATATGCTGCATTCAAGTCACTCTGAAGGTAGCTATCACCAAAATCAACCCAGTTATATTTTGCAACTTGTCCACGGAAAAACTGTGCTCTATTAGTACCTTTTTCTCGAAGAATTTCTGCCTTTTCAATATAGTCAGGATTATTGATAACAATTGCACCACCTTCACCCATTGAATAATTTTTGGTCTCATGGAATGAATAACAGCCAAAATCTCCTATTGTTCCAAGAGCTTTACCTTTATAAGTACTCATAACACCTTGTGCTGCGTCTTCAACAACTATAAGATTATATTTTTTAGCAATGCTAAGAATAACTTCCATTTCACAAGCAACACCAGCGTAATGGACCGGGCAAATAACTTTGGTTTTATCAGTAATCGCCGCTTCAATTTTAGATTCGTCAATATTCATTGTATCCGGACGAATATCAACAAATACAGGGGTTGCACCGGCTAATATAAACGAATTTGCTGTACTTGAGAATGTAAAACTCGGCAAAATGACCTCATCACCAGGCCTCAAGCTACAAAGCAGAGCTGCCATATCAAGTGCCGTTGATCCACTAGTTGTAAGCAAAATCTTTTGTGCTTTAAACCGTTTTTCTAGCCAATCATCGCATTTCTTTGTGAACGGGCCATCGCCACAGATCTTATGGTTAGCCACAGCCTCTTTCATATAGTTAATTTCTGTACCAACAAAAGGCGGAATATTAAAATGAATCATAATTTCTCTCCTCAAATGTTATTTTGAATTAGAATCTAAAGTATCTTTCAGTACTTACTGAATCTCTTGCAAACCATTAAGTTTCGGCCACTCAATTCCAATCTTCGTACCATTTAGGCAAGGCCATATTCAATACCCGAAGGGTAGAAATTAGCACACTTGCAACAAATTTCTGTTTCATTAGACAAGAGCAAGAAGCTTATCTGTAAAACCAGAAATGATATAAAACTGTTTATATTTCTCTCTGTTAATATTTCTCCATACCATTTGCAATAGCTCTCTCTTCCACTTTTTAAATCAACGACCATATCGATACAGAGCCTTTGATAACTCATATCAATTTGCCCAGCAGGAAATGTAATCACTCAAGAAACCTTTAGAGCTCATAGACTGATATTCCTAGACAAATACTATATCCACGCCGGCTTAATACATGTCATTCTTATTATATGATTCTATAAAATATTTTCTACTGTATAAGTCTGCTCTATAACATACAGCTCTCAATCAGAGCTTTTGTATCTTTAATATGTTTCATATATATAATTAGTAGCCTTTTACAACTTTACCTCCTTCAATTATTCACTAACTGAATCTTGTCAAGTTGATTCTCTAATCTCTTCTGAACACATCGCGTGTATATACTTTCTCAACTACATCATCCAAGCAGTTATCATATCTGTTTGCGATAATTGCCCGGCTCTGTCTCTTAAAATCATCTAAATTATTAACAACCTTACTTCCGAAGAAAGTCTCACCGTTTTGGAGCGCAGGTTCGTAAATGATTACTGTAGCACCTTTTGCCTTGATGCGCTTCATTACTCCTTGGATAGATGACTGGCGGAAGTTATCACTGTTACTCTTCATAGTTAGTCTGTACACACCGACCACAACTTCCTGTTCTTTTTCTCTGCTCCATCTATCGTTCGATTCATATGCTCCGGCAATCTCCAGAACACGATCAGCGATATAATCTTTTCTAGTTCTATTGCTCTCAACAATTGCTTCAATTAAATTCTCCGGTACATCTTGATAATTCGCAAGTAACTGTTTTGTGTCTTTTGGTAAGCAATAACCACCATAACCGAAAGATGGATTGTTATAATGAAGACCAATACGAGGATCAAGACAAACACCATTAATAATATCCTGAGTATTTAGACTCTTAGACTCTGCATATGTATCGAGCTCATTGAAATATGATATTCTTAATGCCAAATATGTGTTAGCAAAAAGTTTTACTGCCTCTGCTTCTGTAAATCCCATAAATAAAATATCGATGTTCTCTTTCAGAGCACCTTCTTGCAACAATTTTGCAAATATCTCTGCTGGTTCTCTAGTTTGATCATCGCAAGAAACAATGATGCGGCTAGGATAAAGGTTGTCGTATAGTGCCTTTGATTCTCTCAAGAATTCAGGGCTGAATATGATTTTATTGCTTTTATATCTCTCTCTAACACTCTCTGTGTAACCCACAGGAATTGTCGACTTTATAACAATAATAGCTTCCGGATTAACTTTCATAACCAATTCCATCACAGATTCTACAGCAGAAGTGTCAAAGAAATTCTTTTTACTGTCATAATTAGTTGGAGCAGCAATAATAACGAAATCTGCATCCTTGTATGCGGACGCACTATCAACTGTAGCTTTGAGTTTCAATTTCTTCTCTGTAAGATATTTTTCGATATAATCATCCTGAATAGGAGATTCTCTATGATTAATCAATTCAACTTTAGCCGAAATAATATCAACAGCTGTTACTTCATGCTTTTGTGCAAGTAATATGGCAAGAGACAGTCCAACATACCCTGTTCCAGCTACTGCAATTTTCAAATTTTCAAATTCTCTCATGTTTTCTGTTCCTCTTTTTGCATATAAAATACTGAATACCACTCAGCGAATTTTCTCAAACCATCTCTAAGACTTGTGCTCGGTTTAAATCCAAAGTCTAACTCTAATGCACTAGTATCTGCATAAGTAATAGGTACATCACCAGGCTGCATAGGCACTAGTTCTTTGTGAGTCTCGAAATCAAAATCAGCAGGTAGCACTTTTGCTCTCACAAGCTCCTCAGACAGAATCTGTACAAAGTCTAAAAGATTCTCTGGATTGCTATTACCTATGTTGTAGACCTTATATGGAGGAATTGGCAGATCATCTTCCCCATTAGCTTTTTCTGGTGCGTGCTGCATGACTCGAACTACACCTTCAACAATATCATCCACATATGTGAAGTCTCTCTTACAGTTACCATAATTGAAGATCTGAATGACCTTTCCAGCTCTCAGTTTATCTGTGAATCCAAAATAAGCCATATCCGGACGACCGGCAGGACCATATACCGTAAAGAAACGAAGTCCAGTAGAAGGAATATTATAGAGTTTGCTATATGCATGAGCCATCAACTCATTACTCTTCTTTGTGGCAGCATAAAGAGATACAGGATTATCTACCTTATCATCTGTGCTATAGGGGACCTTTTTATTAGAACCATAAACCGAGGAAGAAGAAGCATATACCAAATGCTCTACCTTATAATGTCGACAGGCTTCCAAGATATTATAAAACCCAATTATGTTGCTTTCTACATATGCATCAGGATTCGTAATACTAAATCTTACTCCTGCCTGAGCAGCCAGATTAACCACAACAGTTGGATGATATTTTTCAAAAATTTCTTTTATAGTGTCCTTGTCCGCAATGGAACCTTTTATAAAAGTGAAAGTACTATTCTGCTCTAGCTCTATCAATCTGCTCTCTTTAATCTTTACATCATAGTAATCGTTCATATTGTCAATGCCGACCACATTAATGCCTTTGCAGTCCTGATATAATCTTTTGACCAAGTTAGAACCAATAAATCCAGCTACACCTGTCACAAGTATAGTTTTACCATTCAGATTCACACTACTCATTCTCTACTCTCATCTACTTTCTTATAAATACTTAATCTATATTAACTGATTAATTAGTCACTTTCCAATTCATCTGCTTCTTTTATATTATCTTGTAATAAAATCTCACTACTTTGACCCTCTCCCCAAAACCACAACTCCAATCGTCTTCAAAATAAGCTTCAAATCCAATTTAAAACTCCAATTATCTATATACTTCAAATCCAGTCTCACAACCTCTTCAAAGTTCTCAACATCACTTCTCCCGCTAACCTGCCACAGCCCCGTAAGTCCCGGCTTCAAGCTAAGTCTTCTCTTATGCCTGCTCTCATACTGTTCAAACTCATCGACGGTCGGCGGCCTTGTTCCAACCAGACTCATATCCCCTTTCAGGACATTAAAAAACTGAGGGAATTCATCAAGACTCGTCTTACGAATGAATTTCCCCACCTTGGTTATTCTAGGGTCGTCTGTCATCTTAAACATGAAACCCTGCATTTCATTCCGCGCCATAAGCTCTGCTTTACGCTGCTCTGCGTCCCGATACATAGACCTGAATTTATAAATTCTGAACTTTCTTCCGTTCTTCCCGACTCTCATCTGAGAGAAGAAAATCGGTCCCGGTGATTCAATATAGATAATCGGTGCCAGAAATATCGTAATTATAACCGTAAGAAGACATCCAACCAATGCACCAAATACATCGAAGAGCCTTTTCACAGCCATCTTTCTCTCATCAAACAATGCAGACGAGAAAGTAATAACCTGGTGTCCTGCAAACTCATTTATTACTTTTTCCTTCACATTGAGATTATTAAAGATATCCAAGTTCATATGTACAACAATACCCATCTTCTCAAGCTCCAGAATAATCTCATCCAGCGCGATACCATACCGGTTAGGTATATTGATAAATACCTCATCTACCACATTGGCTTTCGCCATATCAAGCAGGTTGTCCCGGTTAGCGATTACCTCAATACCTTCGATACGTTCTCCAACCCTGTCCTTATCCAGAATCGCCATCGTTGTTACATAGATATTCCATTCATACTCACTTCGGATTTTACGCATGATGCCTGCAGCGCTCTTTGATAAAGTAACCAACATAACCTTGCTGCTGGAAGAACTTCTTTTATAAGACAGGAGAAGGATTAACTTCATGTAGCTTCTGGCCACATAGGTTATTAAAATATTGAACATAAAAAATAACGCAAAGAAAATTCTTGAAAAATAGGTTCCTTCTTTAATTGCAAATACAAACCCTAATAAAACAAGGCCAAGCTTCCCCTGGTCTTTCACAATATGTATTATCTCTTCCAGATATCCCCTCTTACAGATATCTCTGTTATTCGATATATTACTGATTAATATACTGGCCAGTACCAGTACGATAAAAATATTGCCGTATAAGCCGGTCATGTAACCTGTAACAATGATGCCTCCGCGTATGTAACCCGATAAATGAAAAGCACAAATCATACTTATTAGGTCTACCAGAAGGGTAATCCAATCTGTTATCTTTTCATTCTCCCTCTTCATGCTGTATCCTCATTCCCTTATGTATATGCATTATCCTTCTCATCTTTCTTTTGACGTATGTACAAACGATTCTTCTTGGATATACCTATACAGATCCAAAGTGCAATTAATAATATACTCACCGTAATAATTAATAACGGAACATTTACGATCTCATCCGCGCGTCCGTCGGTAAAAAAATTAACTAAAAAAAGAAATACTCCCTTCATTTACTCACCTTATATCTTTCTTGCTCTTTTGTTAATAGTTATCTCTTCCGGTTAATCGTACTTTTAAGCTATAAATATTAAGATCATATCATAAGTAAACTTCTAAGTATAAGTCATACTTTATCATCCATAATAGTTATAAATAATTCTATATATTATTATAGCTCAATTACACCATATGTCAACGAAAGATAAATCACAATACAGTAAATTATACCCACGCCATACTTTCCTGTCAAACGAAACAGTTGTTAATTTTCTCTTAAGAATAAGGTAATTTCAACATTATTCATTCGAATTCTCTTCCTATCTACTTTAAATAATAATAATTGACACCATTTTTCTATATCTCTTCTGCAAATTCAACACCGTCAATCGAGCAAATATTCGCTATAACATCCAGTCTAATTTTCTTATGCTTCAAGCGCAGTGTCATAATTGCAGCCACCGCATGGACGTCATAGGAAGCCTTAACCATCTCAATGGAATCGATGGAAATGTCATTCATCTTGATCTTATCAAGTACCGCAGTTATCGTAGTGCCTTTATTAAACTCGATATAGATATCAAGCACCTTCGATTTGGATAGCATGATATTGTCAAAACGGTGAAGCACTATGGTTGCAAAGGCAATCAACAGACAGGAATAAATCGCTGCCTTATAAAATCCAATTCCAATCGCAAGTCCCATACAGGCGGTAGCCCAGAGTCCTGCTGCCGTAGTAAGTCCTTTCACCTGGTGCCTGCCGGTTACAATAATAGTACCGGCTCCCAGAAAACCAATTCCGGAGATTACCTGTGCCGCCATTCTTGTCGGGTCGCTCGTGCCATATTCCTGGAAGACATACTGATTCGTCATCATTGCCATGGTAGAACCCAGACAGACAAGAATGTGCGTGCGAAGACCCGCCGGCCGTCCTGCCCTGCCGCGTTCAAAGCCGATAATTCCGCCAAGAATCACCGATAGCATTAGCCTTAGAATAAGTGAAGTGTCATTAAGACTGCTTAAGTCAGTTGTAAAATGTAACATATGCATCCGTCCTTTATCAGTTTCATAACAATACGATCTGTAACTGACAGAACTTCTCTATATTAACATGTGTCAGTCAACCATCAGTAAACAAAGCTTATCAAAATAGTATTGTTATAATAATTTTCTATATTTTTTACATAGTGTAGCCGGTTCTTCTCCCATTTCCAGGAGATACTTTTGAACAAAATTGTGATATTCCAGTGACGCTTTTCTGCTCTGTCCCAAGGAGAGGAATAAGCGAATGATCCGGTCACAGACTTCTTCACTTAGTTCATCATAATGAAGTAATCTTCGCAGAACAAATTCTGATTTTGCAATTTCCTCATTTCTACAATAGAAATCACTAAGATAGAAGGAAAGCTTTCCAAAGATTCTTTCATAATAGTTCTGATATTCCATCAGCCAGACATAATCCTTATTGGCCATATACTTGCCCTGATAGCAGCTAAGAGCATTCTCCATGATCTTTATATCATAAATCCCTTTCTCCATCAGGTGCTTCGCATGGTTAAACAGCTCCAGCTCGCAGGATATACAATCCGGATTCAACCGGTAATCATCATGGGAACGCAGCAGTACCTCCATTAAGCCAAAATTCTGAAGGGTATGACGGATATTATATGCCGTTGTATGAAAATTACGCGTTGCCTTACTAATCTCCATATCGGGCCATAGTTTATCACAGATTGTATCTCGCGATACCGGTTTCCCATTCTGGCTTAGCAGAAAAGCTAAGAGTTCTTCGGATTTTGCTGTTCGAAATTTCACAATATCCTTCTGCAGCTCTCCGGTCTCTATATAATAGGAACCAAATATTTTAAAGAAGAGCTTCTGTTGCTTCTTCTCCTGCTTATTCGTGTAGCGTTTTAACCGGTTAATCAGTGTCTGCAGTTCATCTGACTGTACCGGCTTAAGTAAATATCCGATGGCATTGGCCTGGTAAGCTGCCAGTGCATAATTATCGTGTGCCGTAACAAAGACCACTTCCAGGTCCGGGTTGATCTCCATTAACTGCTCCGCCAGGGAAAGTCCATCCATCTCAGGCATCTCAACATCCAGAAATGCTACCTCCGGCATATCCTCCCTGTGATGTGTTAACGCTTCTATGGGACAGATATAGCCTGCCACAAAATCAATATCCGGAATTTCTCTCAAAATCCGTTCAATCTTCATTAAGGATAGCTTCTCATCATCCACCGCTATTACTCGCATGCCATCTCCTCCTCCGGTATTCTAAAACTGACTGTCGTGCCATTCCCCGGTTCGCTTTGAATACATAGCCCCTGTCCGTACTGATGAAGCAATCTGCTATGTATATTGAGAAGTCCGACACTTTTTCTCTTCTCCGTATTGTCAAGCAATACTGCAAGCTTCTCGGCAGCCATTCCAACACCATTATCCTTCACGACAACCCGGATTTCTCCATTATGTTCCGTAATATGCAGCAATACAATCCCTTCGCCCCGCTTCTTACGAACGCCATGTCGGATCGCATTCTCCACTAATGGCTGTATTGTTAGTGGTGGCAGATAAAATTCCTGTGTATACTCCAGGCGGTATTCCACCTTTAGATCTTCAAATCTCGCACATTCAATCTCTATATAATAATTAAGCAGAGAAAGCTCCTTACTGATGGGAACAATCGCCTCCAAATTCTCGAAATCAAAGCTATGTCTCAGATATTTCGCCAGGGAACCAATCAGGCGGCTTGCTTCGTTCGGATCAATCTTACAGTACTCATCGATTACCGAAAGTGCATTATAGAGAAAATGCGGTTTAATCTGTGATTGCAAAAATGCCATCTCTGTCTGCCGGATCCGCTCCTTCAGCTTATCGCTCTCAATAAGCTCCATCGACAGCTTCTCGACGCTTTTGAAGCTTTGCGAATAATCACTTGCGATCGCATGGGATTCCACCAACAAAAACACAAGAAAACCGAAGGCTCCGATCTCCCCAATCGGGGTATCCGCAATCCCATTCTGGTACATAGTATCCCGAATACACAGCAACACCAGTAAGAGCTGCGACAGAAACATCATCACGGCATTCTTGCGAAGGTGTAAGGCTGCCTGGGCTGTCATACCAAGTATATAGAAAATCGTTATTATCATAAATACTTCCGCCACAAGCACATATTTTGTAAAAAATGCGACCGGAGAAGCAAATACAATACAGGTTCCAAGGAAACCGCTGCCGACAAAGACCATCGTAACCTTACGGTTGAATTCATGCGGAAATCTGCGTGCCATAAGAACCATCATAATTGGATAGAAAAGAAGTAATGCCATATAATCCAGCTTGATCAGCAGCGCAAATGGTAAATCTGAGAAGAGCCGCAAAATTACCCGCTCTCCGTTCACAGCAATCCGCATCGTTGCACCTAGGCACAGCATTACAAACAACAGGCTCTGCTTCTCTCTGCGCAGCGAATAAATTGACAGATAATAAATGGCAAGTGTGATAAAGGAACCGATCATAAATAGCTCTTTATAATTAATCATACGGTTGATCTCATTGATCCGATCCGGCGTTCCAAGATAGATGGAATGCCATAAACCGCTGCGGGCATAGATATAATTCGATACATGGATAATCAAATCCATCTCACTGCTTTTCGGGGTAAGATATGCTGTGCGGGGTAAGAAGTTGGGTGAAAAACCTTCCCTGCTGTCCGAGACCTTCCCATTTCGTGCGATTAAGGTGTCGTCCGCATATACATCAAAAGCTACCGCCAGCACCGGGAAATAGAAGGCGATCTCCTGCCCCGTCTGAAGTCCCTTAATCTTAATATGGTATGTGCCATATCCAAAGGCCGGTAAAGCCTTCCCATCTATCTTCAGATCATTCCAGATACCGGGAATAATTGCATGTATGGGTTCTTTCTGCATCGCCTCCAGCTCTTCATCACATAGTAATTCCTTCCAGTAAAATTCCCAGTCTCCTGTAAGCCGAACCGCTGATTTCTCAAGATCTCCGGCCTCTACTACTGCATTTTTCACTTGGTGGGTATCAATCCGAAAAAGCTCAAAAGGTTCATTATTGCTATAAATTCCAATGATGACATACGCTAACACACCGGTTACGAGTAACATTAGAACGAAAACGACTACCTGCTTAAATTCTCTTTGGTATTTGAGCATATACGTTGTATCCCCCGTCAGTAAGCTTCTAACTGCATGTGTCAGTGTTCACAGGCAAGTAGTGATGAATATACATGCACTCGTATTCATCTGCATAACCTGGATTAGGCTTTTGACACTCCAATCCTAATATTCTATATTGATTAAGGTTAATCCTCTTGCCGGTGCCGTAGGACCTGCAAGAGCACGGTCACTGCCCCTCAGTATCTCAGCCACCCTCTCCGGCGGATACATTCCGCGGCCGACCTCCAGAAGTGTTCCGGTAATGATCCGGACCATATTATAGAGAAAACCGCTTCCGGTAATTGACAGCACGATGTGATCCCCCATTCTTTGCACAGTAAGGCTGTGGATCGTCCTTACCGTATCGGTAGCCTGGGTCTTCACCGAGCAGAAGCTCTTAAAATCATGCTCTCCGACCAGATAATTGGCGGCCTCCTGCATTCTTGCCGTATCGAGTGTATAATATACATAGCTGGCATACAGCCGCTGCGTCGGTAATGCTACCTTACGGTTAAGTATATGATATTCATAAGTCTTGCGGCTTGTGACTCTTCTCGGATGAAAATCAGAGGGTACTTCCACTGAGCTCTGTACACGGATGTCCTCCGGTAATCTGATATTTACCGCCGGACAGATCTTCTCTGCCGGTATAGAAGTATCTGTGTCAAATACGGCAACGTTGCCCAGTGCATGCACACCGGAATCCGTTCTGCTGGCACCTGTTACGGTAATTTCTTCCCTAAGGAGCTCCGATAAGGCCTTATTGAGCCTTGCTTCTATGGTGGGCTTGCCGGGCTGCAGCTGCCAGCCGTTATAGGCAGTTCCGTCATATGCAATGATTAATTTAATTCGTTTCATGATAATACCTGTTCCTGTGCATTTTTATTTTGCGCCTTAAAAGTCTACTTCAGGCACCGTCAATAGGCTTTCCGGTCTTCCGGCTTAAAATAACCTTGTTATTATTCCCATACTCTCCGCAACTCGAATACTGATGACTGCAGACAGGTAGCATAACAGAGCCACATAAGCAATATAATCTCCGAAACGGTAATGAAGCGGCTTCATCTTCGTTCTGCCGTCACCCCCGCGGTAGCATCTTGCCTCCATTGCCATAGCAAGATCATTCGCTCTTCGAAATGCTGACACAAACAAAGGAACCAGAAGCGGGATCAAGCTTTTTGCTCTTTTTAATATACCTCCGGATTCAAAATCCGCTCCTCTAGCCATCTGTGCCTTCATAATCTTATCCGTCTCTTCTAATAAGATAGGGATGAAGCGAAGTGCAATCGACATCATCATAGCGATCTCATGAACCGGTACCTTAATTGCTTCCAGCGGCTTCATCACCTTCTCCAACCCATCTGTCAGCTGATTTGGCGTTGTGGTGAAGGTCATCAGGGAAGAACCGATAATCAACAGAATAAGACGGATACTGAAGAATACAGCGCTATTTAATCCCCTGTCTGTAATGGTGATAATTCCCCAATGAAAGATACTGTTACCCGGCGTAAAGAACAGGTTAAAAAACGAGGTAAATAATAGCAATATCACGATCGCCTTCAGACCTTTTACGATAAATCCAAAGGGCACCCTGGAAAGCTTAATCACTCCTGCAAGAAATATAGCAACCATAATATAACCATACAGCGAATGAAACAGGAACAGGGATATAATATATGCAAAGGTTCCTACCAGCTTCACCCTGGGGTCCAGACGGTGTAATACCGATTCGGTAGGATAATATTGTCCAATTGTAATATCTCTGATCATTTTAATTCTCCATTCCTGCACACAATTTGTGCGCATTAAAGTTTTGTACCAAAGTTTATGCAGGAGCAAAGCAACTTAGAGTGAAGGGGTTATTTTCTTCCCTTCTCTACTTTAATATCTTAAGTATCTCTTCCCTTGCCTCTTCTACCGTTGTAGCATCGGTTCTGACCGCATAGCCTTTATTTTTTAAGGCATTCATCACATAAGTAACCTGCGGTGCAGCAAGCTGCATCCTCTCAAGCTCCTTATAATGAGAGAATACCTCCTTGGTCGGATGTTGGAATACCAGTTCCCCATGATTCATTACGAACAGGCGGTCTGCATAATTTGCAATATCCTCCATACTGTGAGTGACCAGTACAATTGTCATCTCACTCTCCCGGTGGAGCTTCGCGATCTGCTCCAGTATATCATCCCTGCCCTTCGGATCAAGCCCTGCCGTGGGTTCATCCAGGATTAAGACCTCCGGCTTCATAGCCAGTACTCCTGCGATCGCAACCCTGCGCTTTTGCCCGCCTGACAGCTCAAAAGGAGATGCATCCAGGAGATCTTCCCCGATACCAACCATTTTCAAGGCATCATAGGCTCTCAGATCACATTCCAGTTTATCTACTCCCAGATTAGTGGGTCCAAACAATACATCTTTAAATACGGTTGTCTCAAACAGCTGATGCTCCGGGTACTGAAATACCAGTCCCACCTTACTTCTCAGCTCCTTCAGCTTATAATCCGAATCATAGATGTCCTGTCCATTAAAATAGATGTGACCGCTCGTCGCTTTCACCAATCCATTCATATGCTGGATAAGCGTTGACTTACCCGAACCGGTATGGCCGATCAGACCGATAAATTCTCCCTTATCAATACTGAAGCTGACATCCTTCACCGCATGTCTTGCGAAGGCTGTTCCCACCGAATAGACATAATTTATTTTATCAAATATTATCTGCATCATACGATTTAAGCCTTTCTTAAAATACCCGCACAGAATGAAAACGCAGGTACTATATTTCTAAATTGTGTTATGCTCCCTTAAATAACGATATATGGCCGCTGCTTCTTCTGCTTTACAGTAATTACTATTTTGCAGCTCATTTTACAAAGTAGAATGGATTTATCTCTTCAGCCTGTCAAGAGCTGTTATCAACTCCTCGACCGTAAGTATTCCCTCCGGTATATCTAACCCTGCCTTCTTAAGCTCATAAGCAAGCTCGGTAACCTGCGGAACATCCAGACGGTACTTCTTGATCTCTTCCACTCTTGAGAAGATCTGTCTTGGTGTCCCCTCCATAACTACATGACCATGGTTCATAACAATCACTTTATCTGCATAAATTACCTCATCCATATGATGTGTAATCAGAATTAAGGTAACTTTTTCTTTCTTATTTAATTCCCGGACGGTTGTGATAACCTCTTTTCGTCCGTTTGGATCCAGCATGGCAGTGGGTTCATCCAGTACAATACACTGTGGTTTCATCGCCATTATACCGGCAATAGCCACTCTCTGCTTCTGTCCTCCGGACAATTTGTTCGGAGACGAATTACGAAATTCGAGCATTCCGACTGCCTTCAGACTCTTCTCTACCCTCTCCCAGATCTCCTCGGTCGGAACACCGAGATTCTCCGGACCAAAGCCTACATCCTCTTCTACAACTGTAGCAATAATCTGATTGTCCGGGTTTTGGAATACCATCCCCGCCGTATGTCTAATCTCCCAGATATTCTCTTCCTCATTGGTAAGTAATCCGTTCACCCAGACACTTCCCTCCGTCGGATAAAGCAGTGCGTTAATGTGCTTTGCCAGGGTAGATTTACCCGATCCATTTGCACCAAGAATTGCAACAAAGTCACCCTTCTCCACACTAAGACTCACCTGATCGATCGCCTTATTCACCGATTCTACGTTGCCATCCTCATCCCGTCTGATATATTCAAAGGATAACCGGTCTACCTTAACCATGTCCATAGCACTTCACCTCTTACAGCTATTCTCTGACAGCTTGCTTTCTATATCTATTCCAGCTGTCTGTTTTTATAGTATCCATATGCTGATATTCTATTTTTTGATATTACACTCTTTGATATTCTATTTTGATATTACACTTTTTGATATCCTATTTTGATATTACATTTTTTGATATCCTATTTTTTGATAACCTGCTTTTAATATTACGCTTTTTGTTATCCTACTTTTTGATATTCTACTTTTTATTATCCTGCTTTTTGATATCCGTTTTGCTATATCAGCTTATATATTGTTTTCTAATCATGAACTGTCCCCAGCAGATTTATATTACTCAAGATTATAACTCATAAATCAGTAAAAACAAATACAAATTTTTAAATCATAGTATTTTATTGCAAATTTACCTGCCACACCGCTGTAAAACAGCATAAAAGACCTGTCCTGCGGCAGGTCTTTTATAAAAAAACTATTCATACTGAGTTTTCCGGATAGATCCTTCAACAAGGAATATCCTCTATACCAAAAATCGGCTTCACACAACGAAATCCCACCAACGTGGAGGTTGTTTCAGCACTTTTTGCATTCCATTCGTATCGATCCGATGCCTTAATCATCTCCTCCGGATAAGCTGCAAAATAAGGGCCTCCCTTCACGATAGTAGCTTCTCCCTCTCTGGTCTGTGTCATCTCCATTACATTGCCTATCATATCAGCTACACCATATGGGCTTATTGCAGCCGGATTTAACATCACCGGTTTCGTTATTTGTCCATCGTAAAAATACCGGTATGCCAATATCTTTCTCCATTCTCTGGAGTTCTTCTTATATAATTGTTCCAATTGCTCATCCGAGTAGCTCTTTAATGTATCCGCATTCTCTGTATACCACTTCTCTAAGTCCTCGAACAAGCTTTGCATATCAGCTGTTCTATAGCTTTTCAACGAATTTAAATAAGCTAATTTCCGGTCATAATCCAGGAATAATAAATTCGCAATTAACAGTAAAAAATAGCTTTCATCAAATCTTGAATTCGGATGATCCAGTAAAAATCCTCTATACTTGAATTTCTTATTCACCGATAATAGATTTGCAACCTTATTGCGGAGCTTATTTGCATGAATCCTTTCTTTCAGCTTTGTGGTTACGGCTTCTCTATAGCTTTCCGGATTTTCAAAAGGAATAATTGTAATACTCCATACTTTCTCCAGTATGCTCTGTTTTTCTTCAAAATCGCTTCCTGTACTTAACTTTTTCTCATCCCATTCATCACCCCAGGGAAATAGATATCCCTTGGAACCCCGGCAAGCCTTCTCCCATTCCACCTCCACAGGCAGCCTTTCTCCGCACCAATTGGCATAAGCCCCGGCATCCTCAAGCGTAATATTCATTACAGGCTCCTGATCCAGTAATATTCCCAGATTTCTAGTATCTGATAAATGTGTAGGCATTTTATATCCCGTTACTTCACAAAAGCTTTTATATTCTCCATTTGTTACCGGATATTTGTCTATGTAATAGGAATAAAGATATATTCTTCGGCAAACACTGTCTGTAGGCTCCCCAGACTTTATACGTACCAGCTCTTCCATCTGATCCTCAATTGATCTGTTCTCAATCATACCTTCGCCAATATAAGCTGAGCCTTCCGGTATCAAAATCATTTCCTTGTGATCAGCTCCGATAAAAACCTTCGGCAACTCCAGGTAAATATCCTTAAGAAGGGGTAATTCTAACTGCTCATATTCCTGCTTAAATTCATCATACTCTGCCTGTCCCATACGTTCGAGTATTATATTCTCGACTTCATGCTCTTTCTCCCTATTTAGGATGTTTAGTCTGTTCTTCATCTTAATACCGGTTAACAGTAATTTAACGGCTTTTCGATTATTCGGATTATTCGGGTTCTCAATCTCGATTTCAGCTAAGTAAGCATACAGATAACAGATAATACGTGGATTCTTTACTTGCATAAAATATTGATAAGCGGCATCAATATATTGCTTAGCTAACTCGTATTTATGAAAACTGCAATAGGCAACACCCAACCAGAAGTTTTTCTCCGCATTATCTCCAATCGCCTCGAAGCATGTAATTGCACTGTTTTCTTCATGCCTTGCCAATGCTATTCTTCCTCTGTAATAATGAGTGTTCTGGAAGACCTGATCAACGTGAAGGGTATGAAATAGCTGTTCCAGCTCCTCTATTTTCTCCTCTGCAGCCTCGCACTCCTTAAGTTCAATTGCCAATAGAATTTTTAACTCCAGCAGTCCTATCGAAGAGGTCCAGTCCTTTTGCTCGTTAATCAGATCATTATATTTTTCGCAATAATAAAGTACCTGTTTGTAATCCTCCTTATTTCCACGCTCATTGATAAGGTCTAATATAACATAGCATATAGTATCAAGCGTAACACCTTCCCTAATCATGTTGCTGCTATAACATTGCATGATATCTTCGTATCTGTCAAATGCTGCAATATTCATATATATGGATCCAAGACTGGAATAATAACAGTTCAGATTATACATTCCTTCCCTATAGGCATCTCTTAAGGCAGAAAAAATTTCACTTATTATGCTGGTAGATGCAATGTCTTGTGTGTATTCCAGAAAGATGCTATGAATTGCATTTTTATCCAGATCATCCTGTGGATATTCCTTTATCAACTCATAGATAATTTTCCTTTGTCTATATATTTCCTTATAATTTTTCTGAAAGATAAAGACCTCTGCTAATGAAATGCGCATATTGATTTCATACATTTTAAGTTTATTATTTTTCGCTTTTTCGATTCCAGATTTCAGAAGAGATATCTCCTTTTCCCACATTCCTGCCCTCGATAAGTGTCTTGCGATTAGTGATACTAACTTAATATACTCCTCTACCGGTCCGTTATCAGCACTCCAGTTAATTGTACTTATACTCTCCTCGAGCTCATAATCTGCAATTTGCTCCTTTTCTAACAATTTCGCGATCAGCTCCTGTTTGCGGAGCCAGAGTGCAGCTGAATAATCGTAATCCCGTAAGTGCCAAAGCGCATATTCCCGAAGCAGCGGATGCAGCTCAAAACAAACTGCCTCGTTCGAATTCTTCACCCTGATGATCTTGTGGAATAAATGAAGCATGATTAACATATCGATGTCTTCGTCAAATCCTGTATCTTCTGTTTCCATTATTTCTTTCATCTGCAGCGCAGTAAAATGAAGATTAAAGACCCCTGCGGCGGTAAAAATTCTCTTTTGCGCGTCTGACAGACTATCATAGGAAATAGAAAAGCAGGTAATTACATCCTTATCAATTGTATCCATACCTCCATATAGTTTTAAGCATTCCAACCGTTTTGAATCAAATTCCTGCACTACCTCCTGTAGCGTTTTAAGTGCTACGTGGGCCCGGCTCGCGAGTATCTTAATTGCCAGTGGATGATAGCCTATTTTCCGGCAAATCTCATAAAGTAAAATTCTCTCCGCCCCATCTGTCTCCTGCCTATAATAGGTTCGGAATAAATGGAAGGCCTCTTCTATCGCAAGAATGGGTACATCACTACAATCTATAAATGCAAACCTCTTTCTGCTGCTGACCAGTACATTGAATTTTTGAAATAAATTCTTATAAAAATAATGAAAAGCAATTTCATTTTGCTCCGCACTATCAAGGACCACAAGAATATCCTTAGACTCCAGCAGCTGCCTGCATATCTCCAAATTTTCCTCCAGAGATCCCTTATTCTCCTTCGGAATTCCTATCTGTCTTAAAATCTTATCCATAATAAATAAATTAGAATCATCTTTTTCAAAAGTAATCCATAAAATGCCATCCTGAAAATAAGGGCGTGGCTCTATCATTTCCTTTAGATATTCCGGATAATGCTTGCCGGTGTCCCAATTTTCTTTGAATATATTGCATATCTCAATGATTATAGAGGTTTTGCCTACTCCTCCCATCCCCTGCAATCCTTCTGTAACTACCACTGAGTTACTATTCATCAGCTTACGCACAATTTCTCTTATAATTTCTTCTCTTCCTATAAAATTAGGATCTCTGGGTGGCAACTCCATACGCGATCTTAGTTTTAAAGTGAAATCCGAATTACGATATGAAGACTGATATATTTTACTGTCCTTCATGTTACGATAGATATTTTCCTGTAATTCTAGTCTTGTTTTTTCAATCAAAAGATTCCTTATATATTCTTCAATAATTTCATTCGGATACGTAAGAGTCTTATAACACTCATATAAAAATTCATCAAAGCCTTCTATCTCTACAATGGAAGAGGCTTCATTCAGCTTGCAAGCCCTCTCCATTAATTCTTTCACTTCATCATTAATCTTTTCACCCTTTCGAACCATCCATACTAGTCCATATTTCAGATCCGGTATAATCTTATCCAGGCTTAACATAATTGATTTATCACTACCGGAATATCCAATTATGATCAATCCCTTATGATTGGTGTTTTCTACAAATTTCCGGCAGATCAGCTCTTCCAGCTTCTGTAATTCCTCTGTAGTATTTTTAATCCGATCGTACCTGTAATCTCCATGAAGCTTATAAATTTTCAGAAATGTTTCATCCCCGGTCATGCTGGCATCTGCCTGATTAGCAGAGCTATGTACTTTATAAGCCTGCGCCGGTGATAAGGTATTGATTGCACTTTCCACAAGTGAATCAAAATTAGTCGTCCATACATTTTTCACGTATCCATTCAGCATAAGAGTTACAAGGCAAAGGTGCCCCAGAGAGGGTTTCCTGTCCCTGACCAGATCCTGTATAAGCCTCTCCCTGGCAATCCTGGTAGGATAACATTTTTCGAAATAATATGCATATTCTAGAGGCGAACCAGCCGGCGGTGTACCCTCAAATCCTGCAAAATAGTCCTGCAAACACTTTCTCACTTGCTCCGATTGAAGGTCTCCTAAATTCTCCTTCGGGATACCTGTCTCCGAGCAATATAACTCCCTTTTAAATTCCAGAATTAGCTGCCCTCCGGACGGTATTCCGGCTTTTATCGATGCACCTGATCCAAGTAAAAAATCATATGAATTCTTACCAATAACCTTGAGTGTACGTATGAACTCCTTTTGATCCATCCCCTTCATTCCCCCATGTACTAGAAGCTATACCTATGTATTTCCATAATTTGATTAATATTATCTTTTTTTACCTTTTATTATATAGAAATTTCAAATGAAATACAATCCATTTTGTAGTAACTTTTGAACTTACTTCTACTTGCAGTTATTATTTTAGAAAATCCTTGACTTTCAGTTAACTATAAGTGTTAGCCTAATATATTGTTACAGGCGCCCGGTCGTGGGTATAGGGAGGCGGCAATGTATTCCGTAAAAAAGATAAAAGACCGCCCTGTTTGGAGCAGACAGACATAACGCACTACTATGTCTGATCTGATACAAACAGGACGGTCTTTTGTCCTTGCGTCGGAACTACATGCCGACCCCCTATGCCAGCGGCCGGGCTGACGGCTTGTTTCCGCACACAACCTCTATCTATTACACTAACTCAATCAACACTTCCATCGCTGCATCGCCCTTACGAGGTCCGATCTTCACGATTCTGGTATATCCACCATTACGGTTAGAATACTTTGGAGCGATTTCTTCAAATAACTTATCAGATAAGTTAATCTCCTTCGTATTTCTCTTCTTGCCTGCGTTTTCCTTCGGCACTTCTGTAACAGGGTAGAGGAATTTCATCATCTGTTTTCTTGCATGAAGACGGGAAGCCTTATCTTTCTTAACATTCTTCTTAACTTCATCGAAAACAGGTACTTTCTTACCGTTAACAACTTCCTTTACTCTCTTGCCATCTTTATCTTTACGGGCAACCTTAGCTGTTACTTCAACGGTCTCATAATTGTCTTTTTCCTTAACAGCAAGAGCAATCATACCTTCCGCGATACCACGGATTTCTTTTGCCTTGGCTTCGGTAGTAACAATTTTACCGTTATATAATAAATTTGTAACCTGGTTTCTCAGCAAAGCCTTTCTCTGGCTTGAGGTTCTTCCAAGTTTTCTGTAGCCTGCCATTTTATTCCCTCCTTAAAAACTTTATATCAGATAAGCTAAATCGAAATTTAAAATAAAATTCTAATAGATTTCATTTTAGAAGCTTGTCAAGTGAATCTGATTCACTGTCGGCTCTCAGCTTTCTGCGAGACTATTCATTCGTCGCTTGCATTTAGCGCCAGGCCAAGTTCTTTCAATTTAGCGAGTACTTCTTCTAATGACTTGCGTCCGAGATTTCTTACCTTCATCATGTCTTCTGCTGTCTTGTTGGTAAGCTCTTCAACGGTATTAATACCTGCTCTCTTCAAACAGTTATAGGAACGAACGGATAACTCCAGCTCGTCAATGTTCATCTCAAGAACCTTTTCTTTCTCGTTGTCTTCCTTCTCAACCATAATTTCAGCGGTTTTCGCATGTTCAGACAAGTCAATGAAGGAATTGAGATGTTCACTTAAAACCTTTGCTGCAAGGCTTACTGCTTCATCCGGAACAAGAGTTCCATTGGTGTATACATCAAGAGTAAGCTTATCAAAGTCCGTAATCTGTCCTACACGAGTATTTTCAACAGTAAGGTTTACACGCTCAACAGGAGTATAGATGGAGTCAATCGGAATAATTCCGATTGGCAGATCATCATTCTTATTCTTGTCTGCGCTAACATAACCTCTGCCGTTTGTGATAGTCAACTCCATATAAAGCCTGCTGTCAGGACCACCACATAAAGTTGCGATCACTTGATCAGGATTGAGTATCTCGATATCCGGGTCAGCTTGTATATCCCCTGCTGTCACTACAACTTCACCCTCTGCTTCGATATAGGCAGTTTTAGGTTCACTCGTATCACTTGTGTTCTTGATTGCTAAGCTTTTGATATTCATGATAATCTCAGTAACATCTTCCTTAACACCCGGAACAACACTAAACTCATGAACAACACCGTCAATTTTAATTTGACTTACAGCAGAACCGGGTAAGGATGAAAGCATAATTCTTCTGAGGGAATTACCTAAGGTTGTACCGTAGCCTCTCTCCAGAGGTTCTACCACAAAGCGTCCAAACTTCTTATCTTCGGAAATTTCTGCAATCTCTATTTTGGGTTTTTCAAAATCAAACACAACAGGACCCTCCTTCTGGGTATTTTGAGTCGCAAAACAACCAAATTATTATTTGGAATACAACTCGACAATTAACACTTCATTTACCGGAACATCAATCTGGTCTCTTGTAGGCATTTCCTTAACAGCACCTGTAAATGTCTCATGGTTAGCTTCAAGCCATGCAGGAGTGCTTCTTCCATCAGTTACCTCAAAAATATCCTTGTATCTCTGTGTATTCTTGAATTTCTCTTTGATTTCGATCTTGTCTCCGGCTTTTAATGTGTAGGACGGAATGTTTACACATTTGCCGTTTACTAATACATGCTTATGATCAACGATCTGTCTTGCTTCTTTTCTTGTTCTTGCATATCCCATACGGAACATAACATTATCAAGTCTAAGCTCTAACAGTGTCATTAAGTTTTCACCTGTTGTACCAGCCTTCATCTTCTGAGCTCTGGCAAATAAGTTTCTGAAAGGCTGCTCTAACATACCGTAAACAAATTTAGCTTTCTGTTTTTCTCTTAACTGTAAACCATACTCACTTGTCTTCTTGCCTGCTCTGGAGAATGTTCTGTTTGACTTCTTATCAATACCTAAGTAAGAAGGCTCCAGGCCAAGTGATCTACATTTCTTTAAAACTGGACTCATATCTCTTGCCATTTTTATTTACCTCCTATCAGACTCTTCTGCGTTTTGGCGGACGACATCCGTTATGAGGAACCGGAGTCACATCCCTGATACTGGTTACTTCTATACCGCATGCCTGAAGAGCACGGATAGCTGCTTCTCTTCCCTGTCCAGGTCCTTTAACCATAACCTCTACAGATTTCAAACCATGAATAAGTGCTGCCTTTGCTGCTGTCTCAGCTGCCATCTGTGCCGCATAAGCGGTTGACTTTCTGGAACCTCTGAAACCTAAGCCGCCGGCACTTGCCCAAGATAGTGCATTGCCTTCTGCATCGGTCAGCGTAACAATTGTATTGTTAAAAGATGACTGAATGTGTGCCTGTCCACGATCGACATTCTTTTTAACACGCTTTTTAGTCACTTTTTTAGCTGTTGTTGCTATTTTCTTAGCCATCTAACAAACCCTCCTATTGGATTATTAATGTAATTGATCCATAAAAAGATACATCAATTACATTCTTAATACATTGAATTGGTGTAAAGCGCAATTCATCTGCATTTTAAATTGCCCGGTTTTATGGGCATCAAATTATTCTCATTTAATATGTTGCAGTGTACAAGATGATCTTAAATCAGTCACTTGTTATGAATTACTTCTTCTTGTTAGCAACAGTTCTTCTAGGACCTTTTCTGGTTCTTGCATTCGTCTTTGTCTTCTGACCGCGAACCGGAAGACCTTTTCTATGACGGATACCTCTATAGCATCCAATTTCCTGTAATCTCTTGATGTTAAGTGCGATTTCTCTTCTTAAATCACCCTCAACCTGCTGAGATGCATCAATTACATCTTTAATTCTGCCGATTTCTTCATCCGTTAAATCTCTTACACGAGTATCCGGATTAATATTTGCTTCCGCAAGAATACGGGTAGCACTTGCCTTACCGATACCGAAGATATAGGTAAGTCCGATCTCAACACGTTTCTCTCTTGGTAAATCTACACCACTGATACGAGCCATGTACTTATTACACCTCCAAAATTTTGTTTTCTTATCCATAATGAATTTCGTAAGCAACTTATATGAATTGTCTAACAATTACAATGAATTGCTTTTCCATTCATTACTTCAGCCGCTTTAAATTGTGACTTACAGGACAATCAGCCTGCAGCTAAGACTGCTGTGATGACGGCACAGAATCTTAAGACAGACATGCCGGTTTAGATGGACCCACATGACTGCCCACAATATCACAATGTTCTGCCGCAGCAGATGATTGTAACACAGAAAGCAAGACTTAAGCATCGTTATTCCTTTTATTGGAACATCGATACTAATTATATAAAACAATAACGAGTCTTTGAGGCACTCGAACTATTGTATATTAGCCTTGTCTTTGTTTGTGCTTCGGGTTTTCACAGATAACTCTGATGGAACCCTTTCTTTTAATGATTTTGCATTTCTCACAAATCGGTTTTACTGATGACCTTACTTTCACAGTAATTCACCCCTTTCAAAAAAGTCCGTTCACTATTATAACATTGATATATTACAATAGCAAGCAATATTTTAACAACATTATAAAAAAGAATAACTTATCCCCTTCTTTGCAAAAAGTCCTAAGATCACCCCCAAAAGGAGGATCAAAATCATTCCGAAGAAGGACAAATTTTCTTCTAATGTTCCTGTCCTTACAGACAAGCCGGATGCTTGTCCGTCTGTATTACACATCTTTTGTATCTTACTGTATTCGAATTTTATTTATCTCTCCAGATTATTCTTCCTTTGGATAAATCATATGGAGAAAGTTCAAGTGTTACCTTGTCACCCGGTACAATCTTGATAAAATTCATACGAAGCTTACCACTGATATGTGCCAGTACTTTATGTCCATTCTCGAGTTCAACCTGAAACATGGCATTGGGTAATTTTTCAATGACGGTACCTTCAATTTCAACAACGTCAGTTTTTGACATTCTAAACCTCCTCTCTATTCTTCAATTTTCTCCTTTTTCTATTTATGAAGCGGCTAAGCGGCATCTCACATAATTGTGGAAGACGGTTCTTATGAGTGTGATGTTTCATATACACTTCTATAAGAAATTAGATCTATCTTAACTACAATGATTAAATCTCACTGATGAATGTAATGGTTATTCCGATGAAGTAAGTATTCTTATCATAAACTCAATTTCGAATAATTCAGCAATTTGATTGCTCTCTTGATCTCTTCGTCCCTAACGGTTTGTTCTTTCATCTTCTCCATAAGGGATTGGTCGAACTGCTGAAGTATTTTTATATGTTTTATTTTCTTCTTTTTCGGATTTTTTAGTGTTTTAATCTTACCATCCACTAAATATACATATTCTTCATCCATCTGAAATATTACATAACATTTTCCGGCATCATGACCTGCTTGTGCCTCAACAAAGCATCCAATTCCAAGCTTATTCATCTTAATACCTCATTCTTACGCACATTTTTCGTATATATTGAGGCGGCGAACAGATTACGATCCTTCTCTTCCTCATTCCTGCGCATGTTTTATACGCCTATTAAGTTTGCGCCAAGGATTACACAGGCATAAAATTGCGAAGCATTTATTTTTGAAGTATTGTAAATATCTCCGGTTCTCCATCGGTTATCAGGATCGTATTCTCATAATGGGAGGAGAGCGATCCGTCATCACTTACTACTGTCCAGTCATCGTCTTCCCAGTATACATCATAGCGTCCTGCATTAACCATCGGCTCAATCGCAAATGTCATTCCCGCTTCCAGCTTTGGTCCTCTGCGTTTCTGACGGAAATTAGGAATTTGCGGCTCTTCATGCATATTCTTTCCGATACCGTGACCTACCAGATCGCGGACTACCGAATAACCATGTGCTTCTACATAAACCTGAATGGCCTCTGATATTTCAAATAGATGATTTCCAGCCTTTGCAAGCTTAATTCCTTCATAAAAGCTTTGCTGCGTAACCTCGATCAAACGTCTTGCATCCTTCGAAATATCTCCGACTGCAATGGTTCTTGCAGCATCCGAATGATATCCCTGATAGATAACACCGCAGTCAAGACTTATAATGTCTCCTTCCCGAAGAATACGCTTTTTGCTCGGGATACCATGAACTACTTCGCTGTTGACTGAGGTACAGAGATTAGCAGGATATCCGTTATAATTTAGAAAGGAAGGAATACAGCCATATCCTTTGATTATTTCAGCACATTTCCTATCAATATCCAGTGTGGAGATGCCAGGCTTAACCATTTCCTGCAGCTCCTCCAGTACATTTGCCAAAATCCTTCCGGATTCTCTCATCAGCTCTATTTCTTTCTCCGACTTAATACTAATTGACATGTCACATTCTTCCTTTACTATGGCCAAATCATCTGGGACCGGCCGATCTGTCATATCTGGTGAAGGTTATTTTGCTTCCACGAGCGCAACGATTTCATCAAATACAACTTCTAAATCTTTTGTACCATCAACAGATCTCAAAATTCCTTTGTTCTGATAATAATCAATCAGAGGCTGAGTCTGTTCATGATATACCTTTAAACGTTTCTCAACTGTCTCAGGCTTATCGTCATCCCTTAATATCAGCTCTCCGCCGCAGACATCACAGATGCCTTCCTTTTTCGGAGGGATGGTTACAAGATGATAGGTTGCGCCGCAGCCTACGCAGGCTCTTCTTCCTGCCATACGGCTGATAATTTTTTCATCCGGTACATCTACATCAATTGCATATTCTACAGCATCGCTATTTTTCGCAAGTGCCTCGTCTAAGGCCTTTGCCTGAGGAATTGTTCTGGGAAAACCATCAAGGACATAACCATTCTCACAGTCAGCTTCTTTAAAACGATCAACTACCAGGTCCACAACAAGTTCGTCCGGTACCAATAATCCCTGATCCATAAATACCTTCGCTTTTTTTCCAAGTTCCGTTCCGTTTTTAATATTGGCACGGAAGATATCTCCTGTAGAAATATGCGGTATGGAATATTTAGCAGCTAATTTTTTAGCCTGTGTTCCTTTTCCAGCACCAGGTGCTCCTAACATAATTATCTTCATATTAACCTCCATCCAACCGTCAGGCAGTAAATACTAAATGAAAAGCACAGAAGTACTTCTTGCCGGTTGAAAAATGCTTCTCTTTTCAACCAGACCTCTATTCTGCCACAGGGCATCATTACCATGTATTTCCATTAATAATATTTAATTATAGCCCTTTTTTTGTGTCTTCATTCATGATTTTATGAAACACTATAGCGGATGTTACAAAACATTTAGTACGTTTTGCAACATCCGTCATTAATTTCATACTAAATTAGTCATTCAGGAAGCCTTTGTAATGGCGAACCAGTAATTGTGATTCTACCTGCTTGATTGTTTCAATAACAACACCTACGATAATGATGATTGATGTACCGCCGAAGCTGAAATTAGCATCAAAAACACCAGAGAATACGATAGGTATTAAGCAAGCTATCATTAAACCGCATGCTCCTATAAAAATGATATAATTAAGCACTTTTGTCAAATATTCAGTTGTTGGCTTACCAGGACGGATACCGGGAATAAATCCGCCTTGCTTCTTGATATTATTGGATACTTCAATCGGGTTAAAAGTAATTGAAGTATAAAAATAAGCAAAGAATATAGTAAGCACAATATAAATAATAACACCGATTGTATACTTAAAATCACCTAAGCTCTTCGTTTTAAACCAGTCACTCTGATTTAATACCATAAGCACCTTCGGCCAGAAATGAGCCCTGGCAGGCTGCACGCCAAAGAAGGATGCAATGATGATAGGAAATGTCATAAGAGAGTTTGAGAAAATTACAGGTATAACACCTGCAGTATTTACCTTAAGAGGTATGTTGGAGGTTTGTCCACCAATCATCTTTCTTCCCTGCACCTTTTTTGCATAGGTTACAGGGATTTTTCTCTCAGCATTCTGTAAGAATACGACATAAACGATAGAACCAACTCCAACGCCTACAATAACCATAATTGCAACGATGGAATTGACCACCGGCTGTCCTACTACGAATTTTTGGAATAGTGTTACCAGATCGCTTGGTAATCTGGAAATGATGTTTACTGCAAGGATAATGGAGATACCGTTACCGATACCGTTTTCCGTAATTCTCTCGCCGACCCACATCAAGAATGTAGCACCTGCCGTAAATGCAGCAACAATAATTACTACATTTGTAAAGGTTAATCCACCTTCCAGATAACCTGAGTTACCAAAGCCGATTGCCATAGCAAGTGCCTCAACAACTGCTAAACCAACTGTTAAATAACGAGTAATTTCATTAAGCTGCTTCCTTCCGTCCTCGCCTTCCTTTTGCATTTCTTCCAGCTTAGGAATTGCAATGGTAAGAAGCTGAATAATAATCGAAGCTGAAATATAAGGGGTAATGCTTAATGCGAAAATTGACATTTTTCTAAAGGAACCACCAGTTAAGCTGTTAACAAAGCTGAACGCCTCCGAGTTAAACCAGCTCGCAGTGACATCGGAACTGATAACGGGAGCCGGAAGCAGAGTACCTATTCTTACTACCAAAAGAGCTAATAATGTATATATTAATCTGTTCCTAATATCCTTAACCTTAAAAGCATTTCGCAGTGTTTTAAACATTATACCACCTCAGCTTTTCCACCAAGTGCCTGAATTTTTTCGACAGCGCTTGCACTAAATGCATTCACCTTCACATCAAGCTTCTTAGTAAGTTCTCCATTTCCAAGAATCTTTACTCCATCTTTCGGGTTATTGATCACTCCGATTTCCATTAATGAAGTAACTGTTACTTCAGCACCGTCCTCAAATCTATTTAACGCGTCTACATTTATTGCTATAATTTCTTTTGTATTTCTATTTGTGAAACCACGCTTCGGAATTCTTCTGTATAAAGGCATCTGACCACCTTCAAAGCCTACTCTGGGAGCTCCAGAACGAGCTTTCTGGCCCTTGTGTCCTTTACCGGCTGTTTTGCCGTTACCTGAACCATGACCGCGTCCTCTTCTGAAATTATCGTTTTGTTTGGAACCTGCTGAGGGTCTCAATTCTGATAAATTCATGTCGTGCACCTCCTTCTTTTAGTAATTATATTTCTTCAACTTTTACTAAGTGTTTTACCTGTTTAACCATACCTCTTACACAAGCATTATCCGGCATTTCAACAGTCCAATGAGGTTTTTTTAACCCCAGGGCCTCAACGGTTGCTCTGTGCTTCGGAATGGCGCCGATTGTAGATTTCACTAATGTGATTTTTAATTTATCTGCCATTTAAGGGCACCTCCATTTTTGTACAAGACGAATTACACTTCAATTCATCACGAATAATAACAATCCGCCTATTATTGATGCAGCATAATTATCTGGTCAACTGCTCTACCGGAATACCACGAAGCTTAGCTACTTCTTCAGGAGTCTTTAACTGGCTAAGTCCTTCAATCGTAGCAAGAACTACGTTCTGCTTATTGTTGGAACCAAGTGATTTAGTACGGATATTCTTGATGCCTGCAAGCTCCAGCACGTTACGTGCAGGACCTCCGGCGATAACTCCGGTACCTTCCGGAGCACGCTTTAAGAGTACTGTGCTGCTTCCGAATTTGCCGACGAAATCGTGAGGTACGCTGTTGTTTTCATCCAAAGGCAAGGTGATTAACTTCTTCATTGCGTCTTCTTTGCCCTTACGGATTGCTTCAGGAATCTCAGTTGCTTTTCCAAGGCCCGCTCCAACGTGTCCGTTCTTGTCGCCAACAACAACTAATGCTGTAAATCTGAAATTACGTCCACCTTTTACAACCTTAGTTACACGCTTGATTGATACTACTTTATCTTCTAACTCCATTTGACTGGTATCAACGATTGTACGTTTCATGTATTCTCCTCCTTGCTTAGAATTCCAGACCAGCCTCGCGGGCTGCATCTGCCAATGCTTTTACCTTTCCCTGATATATAAAGCCACCTCGATCAAAGACAACGGTCTTAATGCCCTTTTCCAATGCCTTCTTAGCGATTAATGTGCCAAGGTATGCAGCTGCAGCTACATCATTGGTTTTCTCAAGCTCAGCCTTGACATCCTTTTCAAGTGTGGAGGCTGCTACTAAAGTATTGCCGATTGAATCATCGATAATCTGTGCGTACATATGATTGTTGCTTCTAAATACAGCTAAACGCGGTCTCTCAGGAGTACCTGTGAAACGATTACGTATTTTTAAATGCTTTTTTACACGAATTTCGGTTCTCTTTGCTTTACTAACCATTTTCTTTCACTCCTCCCTTATTTCTTACCGGTCTTACCAACCTTACGTCTAATTACTTCATCAGCATACTTAATACCTTTGCCCTTATATGGCTCAGGAGCTCTCTTTGCTCTGATTTCAGCAGCGTATTGGCCAACCTTTTCTTTATCAATACCTTTAACAGTGATCTTATTCTGACCTTCCAGAACTGATTCCAGTCCTTCCGGATCGGTCATAACAACCGGATGAGAATATCCTAATGTTAATGTTAAGTCTTTTCCTGCTTTCGCCGCTCTATAACCAACACCGTTGATTTCAAGAACTTTCTCATATCCGTTCGTAACACCGATTACCATATTGTTAACCAGTGTTCTTGTAAGACCATGTAAGGATTTCATTTTCTTTAAATCATTTGGTCTTGTAACTACGATCTCGGAACCTTCTACCTTAACAGTCATTTCTGAAGGTAATACTCTTACTAAGGTTCCCTTAGGACCTTTCACGGTCACTTTATTATTTTCTGCTATATCTACAGTTACGCCTGCAGGAATAGCGATAGGCATTCTTCCTATACGTGACATGCCCGCACCTCCTAATTGATTGATTACAGATGAATTGTTCTAACGCATCTGTATTACTTTTTATTGCCGGGGGGTTACTTTTTTCACGAAAACTCTTCTATAAGAGTTTATGTGAGCTCTCACTGCGTTCTCAGAGGCCCAGACTCTCAAAGCTTCGCTTGATCACTGTCCGTGCCTTCTGCGCCAGTATACACTTGAAAGCTTCAAGTGTTTCTTACGAATTGTGGTTTTCCACACTGTAATTAACTCTGCTGCCTAATGGTTTATACTACCAGATAAACGCAAGAACTTCTCCGCCTACGTTCATTTCTCTGGCTTCTTTATCAGTGATAACACCCTTATTTGTAGAGATAATTGCTACGCCTAAACCTCCAAGTACCTTCGGCATATTGTCTTTGCTTGCATATACACGAAGACCTGGTTTGGAAATTCTCTTAAGGCCTGTAATGATCTTAACTGTTTTATCTTTACCATATTTTAATGTAATATGGATTGTCTTAAAGCCTTCTACTTCTTCGATGTCGTATTTCTTAATGTAACCTTCCTTTAAAAGGATGTCGGCAATAGCAATTTTCATCTTTGAAGCAGGTACATCTACTGTATCATGTTTAGCAGTATTTGCGTTACGAATTCTTGTAAGCATATCTGCAATGGGATCGCTCATTGTCATTTCATTTGCCTCCTTTCTTTAACTTTACCAGCTTGCTTTTTTAACGCCTGGTATCTGTCCTTTGTACGCTAATTCACGAAAACAAATTCTGCAGATTCCGTATTTTCTTAAATATGCATGCGGACGGCCGCAAATTCTGCAACGGTTATATTCTCTAGTGGAGAATTTCTGCGTACGTTGTTGCTTTATTTTCATTGACGTTTTAGCCATGGAAATACCTCCTCTATTTTCTATATGGCATACCGAATTGTGTTAACAGTTCACGAGCCTCTTCATCAGTCTTTGCTGTGGTAACGAAGATGATATCCATACCTCTTACCTTGTCAATTTTATCATATTCGATTTCAGGGAAGATTACCTGCTCCTTGATACCAAGGGAGTAATTACCTCTGCCGTCAAATGCATTTGGGTTAACACCTCTAAAGTCACGTACACGAGGTAATGATAAGTTGATTAAACGGTCAGCAAACTCATACATCTTCGCGCCACGAAGCGTTACCTTGCAGCCGATTGCCATACCCTCTCTGATTTTGAAGTTAGCAACGGATTTCTTTGCCCTTGTAACAACTGCTTTCTGTCCTGCAATTGTCTCTAAATCCTTAATAGCAGACTCTAAAACCTTTGCGTTATCCTTCGCTTCACCAACACCCATGTTAATGACAATTTTATCAAGCTTAGGCACTTCCATAACGTTCTTATAACTGAACTTCTTTGTCATGCCAGCTACTATTTCATTATTATATAAATCTTTTAATCTAGCCAACTTGTATGAACCTCCTCTCTAAATTAATCAATAACCTCGCCGGTTGATTTTGCAACACGTACTTTCTTAGGTCCCTTCTTGGTTTCAACAGTTGTGAAACCAACTCTGGTAGGCTTACCCTTATGAACATACATAACATTTGATGCATCTATCGGCGCTTCCTGGTGAATAATTCCACCCTTAGGATACTTCTGGCTTGCTTTGGTATGCTTAGAAATGGTATTAATACCTTCTACCAGTACTTTACCGTCTGTTACAGCGATAACCTTGCCAACTTTGCCTTTATCCTTGCCTGCGATAACTTTAACGTTATCATTCTTTTTAATTTTTACCGTTGCCACTAGTCGACACCTCCTTATAATACTTCTGGTGCTAAAGAAACGATTTTCATAAATTGTTTCTCTCTAAGTTCTCTCGCTACCGGTCCAAAGATACGTGTTCCCTTAGGATTCTTATCTTCCTTAATAATAACGGCAGCATTCTCATCAAATCTAATATAGGAACCATCTTTACGACGAGCTCCTTTTACGGTGCGGACAACAACAGCCTTCACTACATCGCCCTTTTTAACAACTCCGCCTGGTGTTGCATCTTTAACCGCAGCAACAATGATATCACCTATATTAGCATATCTTCTGGTTGAACCGCCAAGTACTCTGATGCAAAGTAATTCTTTGGCACCGGTATTATCGGCAACCTTAAGTCTGGTTTCAGTTTGTATCATGATAATACTCCTTTCAGAAATATTCGAAAGAATATGCTCCCTCTGTGTTTCGTTTACACCGAGCATATTATATATTTGTTCTAAGTCTTATTCAGATTGCGAAAACCCAATCATTCCTGTATGGAATACTATTTTGCTTTCTCTATAATCTCAACAAGTCTCCATCTCTTATCCTTCGATAAAGGTCTTGTTTCCATAACCTTTACTCTGTCGCCGATGTTGCACTCATTCTTCTCATCATGTGCCTTCAGCTTATAAGTTCTTTTCACGATCTTGCCA
This sequence comes from Bacillota bacterium, assembly GCA_023418475.1. Classification (GTDB taxonomy): domain Bacteria; phylum Bacillota; class Clostridia; order Lachnospirales; family Lachnospiraceae; genus Mobilitalea. The sequence continues at coordinate 60,369 of JAEZZO010000068.1, read as the reverse complement.
TATAAAGGATGCTTAACATTGTCTACTACTGCAACAACGATTGTCTTATCCATCTTATCGCTTACTACTTTGCCGATACGAACTTTTCTTAAATTTCTTTCCACAACGATACTCCTTTCCACGATCGTACGATCACCAATTATTTAGAAGCCTTAGAAAGTTCAGAGATAACTGTCTGAATTCTGGCAATGTTCTTTCTGACTTCCTTAATTCTGCTGGTATTATCTAACTGGTTGGTTGCATTCTGGAACCTGAGATTGAAAAGTTCCTTCTTCGCAGCTACTAATTCATTACTTAACTCTGTAGGATTTTTTGCTTTTAATTCTTCTACATATTTATTAATTTTCACTGTTTTCACCGCCTTCTAATTCTGCACGGGATACGATCTTGCACTTAACCGGCAATTTATGCATCGCAAGACGTAATGCTTCTCTTGCTGTCTCTTCAGGAATACCTGCGATCTCGAACATTACACGTCCCGGCTTAACAACAGCTACCCAATACTCTAAAGATCCTTTACCGGAACCCATTCGGGTTTCAGCCGGTTTCGTTGTAACAGGCTTATCAGGGAATATCTTAATATATACTTTACCGCCACGCTTTGTAAAACGGGTCATAGCGATACGGGCTGCTTCAATCTGGTTTGATTTAACCCATGCCGGTTCCATTGCAACAAGGCCATATTCACCCTGATTAATCTTATTGCCTCTGGATATCTTTCCAGCCATGCTGCCGCGGAACTGCTTACGGCGTTTCACTCTTTTAGGCATTAACATTAGTTATCGCTCCCTTCTGCTTTTGCTCCTTTAACAGGAAGCACTTCACCAAGATAGATCCAAACCTTAACACCTAATTTACCAAAGGTTGTATCTGCTTCTGCAAATCCATAATCAATGTTAGCACGTAAGGTCTGTAACGGAATAGTTCCTTCACTGTAGAATTCTGTACGAGCCATATCAGCTCCGCCAAGACGTCCTGCAACTGCAGTCTTAATTCCCTTTGCACCGGACTTCATGGTTCTTGACATGGTTGATTTCATAGCTCTTCTGAAAGATATACGGTTTTCCAGCTGAGTAGCAATATTCTCAGCTACTAACTGAGCATTGAGATCAGGTTTTTTGATTTCTTTGATTTCCAGATTAACTTTCTTTGCAGAATATTTCTGGACCTCCTGCTTTAACTTCTCGATCTCTGAACCGGCACGACCGATTACTACACCGGGCTTTGCGGTAAAGATTATTATTTTTAAGCGGTCAGATGCTCTTTCCATCTCGATTTTGGAAATTCCCGCACTGTACAATTTCTTCTTCAGAATTTTTCTGATTTTGTAATCTTCTACAAGATTATCAGCGAAATCGCTTTCGGCATACCATCTGGAGTCCCAATCACCTATAACTCCGACTCTTAAGCCATGAGGATTAACCTTTTGTCCCATTATTGCCCTCCTTATCTTTCACTAAGCACTACTGTAATATTGCACATTCTCTTCTCGATACGATAAGCTGTGCCTCGTGCTCTAGGTCTTATTCTTTTCATAATCGGCCCCTGGTTAGCAAAACATTCATCAACGTAAAGCTTTGCAGTGTCCATATTTTTAACTTCAGCATTAGCAATTGCTGATTTTAATAATTTTTCAATAACTGCGGATGCATATCTTGGGCTGTATGATAAAATACCAAGTGCCGTCTGTGCATCCTTACCGCGAATGGCGTCTAATACGAAACAAGCCTTTTGAACTGAAATTCTTGCAAAGGATAATTTTGCACTTGCTCTGTTGTCCTTCTGCTCATTTCTCTCTCTCTTTATCTGGGATCTATGTCCTTTCGCCATGGATAGAACCTCCTTCCATTAAACTGTGAGCTTATTTTCTAGCTCCTGTTTTCTTTTCGTCTTTTCCGTGACCTCTATAGGTTCTGGTTGCAACAAACTCACCGAGTTTATGGCCAACCATATCTTCTGTGATATATACCGGAACATGTTTTTTACCGTCATGAACTGCGATTGTATGTCCAACCATCTGTGGGAAAATAGTTGAGCGGCGTGACCAAGTCTTAATAACTGTCTTATCGCCGGTCGCATTCAGCGCATCTACTTTTTTCAATAAATGATCATCAGCAAATGGTCCCTTTTTTAGTGAACGAGCCATGTATTCTAACCTCCTTAGAGTTAATGACAATGGAAATAGTCTTTCCATCGTACCCGACAAGTGAATTAACTCATAAATTCATCTTGTATTTTACAATCTATTTATTTTAAGTGAATTAACCACCAGGTAATCAATTCAACTTATTAACTGCTTTCCTTATTTGATCGCTTTACCGTCTCTTCTTCTTACAATCATCTTATTGGAATGCTTATTGTGCTTTCTTGTCTTAAGACCAAGTGCAGGTTTACCCCAAGGTGTAACAGGGCCCGGACGACCGATACCGGCTTTACCTTCACCACCACCGTGAGGATGGTCATTCGGGTTCATAACAGAACCACGAACGGTAGGTCTGATACCCATGTGACGCTTACGTCCTGCTTTACCGATATTTACAAGCTCATGATCAATATTTCCAACCTGACCTACTGTAGCTCTGCAGATAATCGGAACCATTCTCATCTCACCGCTTGGGAGACGAAGGGTTGCATATTTGCCTTCTTTCGCCATAAGCTGTGCGGAGTTGCCTGCTGCACGAACCATCTGAGCACCTTTACCAGGATAAAGCTCAATATTGTGTACCTGTGTACCAACCGGAATATTCTGAAGCGGTAAGCAGTTACCTACTCTAACCTCGGCGGTCTCGCCATTCATAAGCTTTGTGCCTACTGTTAAACCGTTCGGAGCAAGGATATATGCTTTCTCACCGTCTGCATAGCAGATTAATGCGATATTAGCTGTTCTGTTCGGATCGTATTCGATGCTTACAACAGTTGCCGGAATACCGTCTTTTCTTCTCTTAAAATCAATGATTCTATATTTTCTTCTAGAGCCACCACCCTGGTGTCTTACAGTTATCTTACCCTGATTATTACGGCCTGCATTTTTATTTATAGATACAACCAGTGATTTCTCAGGCTTAGACGCTGTGATTTCTGCAAAATCAGAACCAGTCATGTTACGTCTGGAAGGTGTATATGGGTTATATGTTTTAATTCCCATGATTTGTACTCCTTTCATAATGATGTTAAATATTGTTTTCTTAACATCCCTATTCTATCTTTTTAACTAATCTTATAATCCTGAGAATATCTCAATCTCAGCGCTGTCAGCGGTTAACTGAACAATCGCTTTCTTAATCTTGGAAGTCTTACCGGAGGTAGCGCCACGTCTGCGTGTCTTGCCGTCCTGGTTGATTGTATTTACACGAGCTACTTTTGTGCCTGTAAACATCTTCTCAACAGCTTCTTTAATCTGGCTCTTAGTTGCTTCCGGACGAACGGAGAATGTGTACTTCTTCTCACCCATTCCGCTCATGCTCTTCTCGGAAACCATCGGTGCAATGATAACATCATAATATTTTAAATCTGCCATTATGCGTACACCTCCTCGATCTTCGCTACAGCATCCTTTGTTAATACCATGGTATCATACTTAAGAATGTCGTATACATTAATGGAGTTTGTTAATACTGTTCTCACCTTAGGAAGATTTCTTGCAGAAAGCTGTACGTTATCGTTTTTCTCACCGAGAACGAGCAGTGCCTTCTCTACCTTAAGGCTGTCAAGAACTGCCTTCATTTTCTTTGTCTTGATCTCATCAAAGCTCAAACCGTCAAGCACGTAGAACTTTTGTTCATTCACTCTTGAGGTTAATGCTGATTTGATTGCAAGAGCTTTTTCCTTCCTATTCATTTTGAAGGAATAATCTCTAGGCTTTGGTGCGAATACAACGCCGCCGCCCTTCCACTGAGGGGATCTTGTTGAACCCTGTCTTGCATGACCGGTTCCCTTCTGTCTCCAAGGCTTTCTTCCGCCGCCGCTTACTTCCGCACGAGTTTTAGCGCTCTGTGTTCCCTGACGCTTATTAGCGAGCTGCTGAACAACTGCCATATGAACTAAATGATCATTTATCTCTACTCCGAAGACTGCATCGTTAAGCTCTAAGGTGCCAACTTCTTTGCCTTCGATATTATAAATTTTTACACTTGCCATTTATGCTTCCTCCTTTCTTAAAGCTTTAGATCGCTTTAACTGTCTCTTTCAGCATTACTAAGGATTTCTTCGGTCCAGGTACTGCACCTTTAACAAGAATAAGATTTTTCTGGGCATCAACTCTTACGATTTCAAGGTTTTGTACAGTAGCTTTTACCGCACCCATATGTCCGGGCATATGCTTGCCCTTGAATACTCTACCGGGTGTTGTAGCAGGGCCGTTGGAACCTGCATGTCTGTGATATTTGGAACCGTGCTTCATCGGTCCTCTTGATAAATTGTGTCTCTTAATTGCGCCCTGGAAACCCTTTCCTTTTGTCTTGCCAACCGCATCAATCTTATCTCCGGCAGCAAAGATGTCAGCTTTGATCTCCTGTCCGACTTTGTAGTCAGCACAATTGTCTAATCTGAATTCTTTTACATATCTTTTAACAGAAACACCTGCTTTTGCAAAATGTCCTTTTTTCGGCTTGTTAACCAGAACTTCTCTGATATCGCCAAAACCAACCTGTACTGCATTATATCCGTCATTCTCTACTGTTTTAATCTGTGTAACGTAGAGCGGACCAGCCTGAAGTACGGTTACCGGAACAAGTACTCCGTTTTCACCGAAAACCTGAGTCATGCCGATTTTTGTAGCTAAAATCGCTTTCTTCATTTTCTTACCTCCTGTTTAATCTACAGCGGATTACACATTAAGTGCAATCATCCTAGATGGCTATATACGATCATATATGAACCCTAAGGATTTTTTCTTTTTTGTTTTACGTCTTTCCATAGCTGTCGGCAGACGCTCTGCCATTCCTTCACATCAGGAATTATTTCATCTTAATGTCGATATAAACACCAGCAGGCATTTCCAATCTGGATAAAGCATCTACTGTCTTCTGGGAAGGTGTGATGATGTCGATCAGTCTCTTGTGAGTTCTCTGCTCAAACTGTTCTCTGGAGTCCTTATACTTATGAACCGCTCTCAGAATTGTTACAACTTCCTTCTTTGTCGGCAACGGAACCGGTCCGCTCACCTTTGATCCTGTCTTCTTAACAGTATCAATAATCTTCCCTGCTGATTGATCGATCAGATGATGATCATACGCCTTTAATGTGATTCTCATTACTTGACTTGCCATAAAAAAAGCCGCCTCCTTTTCGCACTTAATTTCAGTACGACAAGTGGTGACTGTACACTCATCCGTGTGTATCCTATTATTCCTACAAACAACCACACTTTATACCGGATCAACCGGAATAAAATCCTTCCTGATTTGTCCAAAGAGAGATGATGGATTATTTCACACGTTTTATCTGCCCGTTGGCAGAACATTATATGGTACAGTGACTTGTCGCCAGTTTCATAACTTGACCTTCGCTCCACGGAAAACCTGCCGGATGCGGCAGCAACCTCACGCTTCTACGCTATCAATGTCACAACATGGGTTATTATACACTATTGGTTCCCAATATGCAAGCACTTTTTTTAATTAATTTTCGCTGTTTTTATAATTATTTTTCATTGTTTTTCCACGCGTTTTTGCGATGATTTTATCACCATTGATCCGTCAAGATATCCGAAGTGCAGCGGATTGATTTTATTATTTCGGAAAAACTTTATATAATTACTATATTTTAACATGCGAAACTATGGTTATTATTGCCCTGATAATCGATTTTTATGTAAGATCATAAAATATTTTTTATTTTTATTGCAGCAATTATCTTGACCGGCTCGTTTTATGTCTATCTTACTAACATATAGATTACAGTTCTGTCCAGGTATATCTCTAGGTATTACTCTAGGCACGCCGAAGGATTGCCTTACTTCCTTTTGCTTGCTTTACCTTCGTTCGTTCAGAACGTTCTGCTTCACAAGATGAGCCAAGCTCAGGCAGTTTGCGCAAATGCAAGTAAGACAATCCTCCGGAGATAGTCAATAAGGTATGATTAGTGTCTTTTATCTCTCCCAACGTCCTGAGGCACCACAGGGTAATACCAGGCCATTTCCGGATACCGGCAATCCGATTTCATCCGCCATTACGCTGCCACCGAATTTATTACCTACTTCTTCGGAGAGCATGTAGGATAAGACGCCTGCCTGCAATCCTGTCGTATAAGAATTGATCAGGAAAAACAACGGTTCGTCAGACAGAAGCTGCGTACATAACTTGACAAAGGGATGGATGCTGTCTTCAATCTTCCATATCTCACCCTTCGGACCTCTTCCGTAAGAAGGAGGATCCATAATAATGGCATCATATTTATTCTCTCTTCGTATCTCTCGTTCCACAAACTTCACGCAATCATCCACAATATAACGGATAGGTGCCTCAGATAGCCCGGAAGAAACTGCATTATCCTTCGCCCAGGTCACCATTCCTTTGGAAGCATCCACATGTGTGACAGCAGCACCTGCTTTTGCAGCAGCCAGCGTCGCTCCACCTGTATAGGCGAAAAGGTTCAGAACTTTAATCTGTCGATCCTTCACGCTCTGTATCTTATCTGAAAACCAATCCCAGTTAGCAGCCTGTTCCGGAAAAAGTCCCGTATGTTTAAAGCTGAAGGGTTGAAGATTAAAGGTAAGACCCTTATAAGAGATATCCCACTGCTTTGGCAGATCGAAGAACTCCCATTCTCCGCCGCCTTTTGTGCTCCTGTGATAATGTGCATTCGGTTTCTTCCAGCCCTTATGCGTTCTAGGAGTATCCCAGATCACCTGCGGGTCCGGTCTCACCAATATATATTTCCCCCATCGTTCCAATTTCTCTCCCTTAGAAGTATCAATTACCTCATAGTCCATCCAATCCTTCGCAATCCACATGACTTACTCACTTTCTAATTCTATTTATAAAGAAATTTTTTTCATATTCACATATGACTTTTCTTCTTACTTCTTAAAACTCGCCTTCCTAAATTATATCTCTTCTTAATTATAAGTACTTCTTCCTATTATATAAGCATTCCTTATTCAAACGCCAGCATTTCTTACTATTTATTAGTTAATTATATAATTCTTCACTTTGACTAACTTAATTCTCTTCCTCATAAATCGTAGTTCCGTTTTCCGCTCCATAAGTATGAATGTTTCTCTTCGAAAAGAAATTACGCTTTTCTACCTATTATATACTATGAATGTTCGAATTACAACGTAAAACTAAGGCAAGCCTTTCTTATAGCAAGCCATGTCTGACTGTTCACAGGCAAGTCTAATTCCATGCAGTGCGTCCGGTAAGTGCTACGAAAAAGGTGTATAAATGTCAAAAGTCCAGGCTGTAAAACCCGGACGTTAGAAAACGCTATACCCCGGTTTTAAGAACCTGGACCTTCGGTAATTTAATTCATATCATAGTAATTCATCAAATTCATCAAGCAATTATAAAGCGGACATACCAATCCTTAGCAATTATATATTCTGAATATGCTTCTTCATCAAACTTTCTATATGCTCTCTGGCGGCTTGTGCATTATCCGGCTTCGTATCCTCCAGAGTACAATGGATAAATGGCTTTCTTTCATGAATAAAGTGAATAATCGGCCCATAGTCCATCTGTCCAAGACCCGGCGCTGTAAATTCCATCGCATTATCCCGGATGATATAATCCTTCAGATGTATAACAGCAATATCCTTCCCGAGTAAATCAATCGCCTCTTCCATTACTTCAATCTGCTGTTTGTAATTATCCATGTGCAGTAAATTGACCGGATCCCAGATAATCTGAAGATTAGGTGATCCAATCTCGTCCAAAACACATCTTGCTCTCTTGACATTATGCACAATATGCATACATGCAGGTTCAATCGCCAGTATAACACCCATTTTCTCAGCATAGCTAACTACGGGACGCAGATTAGTTATGAAACTGCTAAGGGCTTCTTCTCCCCTGCAGGCTTCTTCAAAGCTGTAATCGGAATTAGGTGCCCCGGTCTCCGTTCCAACCACACCACATCCAAGAACAGATGCAAAACGAATATGCGAAAGATAGGTATTCGTGACGTCCGCAAGTCTCATCGGATCCGGATCAGCCAAATTGAAATAACAGCCAAGAACAGCCAGATCAACTTCATGTTTTGAAAATATATTTTTAAGGTACATCGCATAACCGGGGGTCAATGCTCCATCCTCAAAAGGAATATCCGGTAATGCCTTGGATAAAGCCAGATGAGCACAGGAAAATCCCTGCTTGTGTATAGCCTCTATACGCTCCGCTAACGCAAGCGCCTGTGAATCATGAAAACGAATTCCTATCTGCATTCTTATTTCTCCTGTCAATTATATTATGTATTAGGTAATCTCATTCTATTTATAAATCAGCAAATCCCCAAGCATAGCCAGCGCCAATCCCTGACCCCAGCCCTGAATCCAGTCCTTCGGAACCTGCCGATAACCATCTCTGTCCTTCATAACCGCAGTTCCTCCTGATACACCAAGAACTCGTCCGTCCTCAGTTATATTCGTAAGCACTCCCTCCAAAGCCTTCTGGACATGTTTTGAATGAAGCGTATTACCATTATTAATCATCGCCGCTGCTATTGCGCAGGAGGCCGATACTTCTTCATAAGCATCCTGATCATCCAGCAGCGTACGCCAAAGTCCACTATCCGTCTGCAGCAATTTGATTGCCGCAAGTTGATCACGCAGAGAACATTCAATATCCATGCATTTGGGGTAAAGATACCAGTCACTCAATTCCGCCTTCACTCTTGACATCGTATAAGCAGCCCAGCCATTGGCCCGTCCCCAATACAGACCTGACATATGATTGGACAAAATATTATTATAACCATGATACCATAAACCGGATTCCGGATTTTGAAGATATTTTATATGCCAGTAGTATTGATTTAGGGCATCTTCAATCAGTTCCTGATTGTTTAACCTTCTGCCCGCTCTCAGCATAAAAAATGCAGCCATAAATAAGGTATCCGCCCATGCCTGTTCCGGAAAATCATTCCCCGCTGATACCGTATGCTGCAATACTCTATCGCCAAATCTCAATGCTCTGTTTTGCAGATAATCCAGCATTTGCATTACGATATCCCAATACTTCTGATTGCCAGTTTCATCAAATAAAGTGATTAAAGTATGTCCCATGGCACAGGTATTCACATTAAAATCAGGTAATCCCAGCTCCAGGTAATCGTCCGTCCATTTTAGCAGGAAATTTAAATATTCCTCCTTTTTCGTTGCTTCATAGGCTCTTGTAATACCATAATAAGCCACTCCGCAGGGCCATTCCCAAGTCAGATCCATTGTCATCGTTTTACGAACAACCTGGTCCATTACCTTTATTAGTTCCGTTTCATCATACTTTAGCTTAAGCATACTATCCTCCATTCTGCAGAAAATCCCCGGCTATGAGCATCCATACAATTATATTTGTATCCTGTTCGTTGCAGAGGATATATTTTATAATGTCGGGTCAGTGCATGGTATAGGTCACAGGCATACTGATACCGATTAAACATTCCTTTCAAATATATACAGAATATCAAATAAAAGCTATTCAAAAAGATGATAATGTAATGCATATATGATTTTATTGAATATAACAAGGCAGGTGTCAATTGATGAATTAAGATAATTTGTTATCTTTTCAATAAATTTCCCGGTAGCTTAAATTAATTGTATGGCTTCGTGATACCCAGAAGTATTTGTATCGCATGATGCAGCTCCGGGTACTCTCTGTATCTTGCAATCACTTTTTTCTCATGCTCACTTAGTGAAGTGTCATCATTCGTACCGAATAATTCAACCACTGAAATATTCAATATTTCACAGATTTGAGCCACCACTTCTATATCCGGTGAGTTTTTACCTTTGATCCAATTTGTTACAGCCGATTGAGAAACACTTAATTTTTCTGCCAGTTCCTTCTGCGTCATACCTCTTAATGACAGATAATATCCAAGATTCCGTTTTACATTATCTCTAATTTCACCCATATAGGCACCTACTTTCACCATTAGAATAGCATCAGATGATTTATTTGTAAATAGCTTTAAAGATTACAGATCATAATTTTTTCGATATTATTTCTTTGAAATTTAGCTATTTATAGCGTATTTTGACACATTTTGATGGTTTACCTCATATAAGGATGAAGGCCGATTTTGATGGTTTACAAAAATATACGAAACCACCATAAAAATGCAGATTTTCTCAATTTTTGTATATGGGATCTGTTGACAATTAAGTTTTTCTGTATTATTATGACATTGTATTTAAGAATTACTTAATCTTATCTGCAGGTAATTAAGAAACTCAATAATGTATTAATTCTATACAATTTATACAACTATATAGTTTCGCAATTGCCTAAACAAATCGTATCTGTATGAGGAGGTGAATATATGATCGCAGGCGCTATCGCAAAATACATAGAGGAGAGAGGAATTAAGCAGGTATTTTTATGTGAGAAAACCGGATTGACAAAGCATTGTATCAGTATGTCACTAAAAGGTCAACGCAAGTTAAGTATTGATGAATATGAGAAAATATGCTCGGCACTGAATATTCCTTATGATTATTTTTTTCACGAGGAGCAAAAAAACGCATGCGTATCTGGGCATGGCAAAGCTTCTTCGCCGCAGGCTTCAGAGCCTTATTAAAAACTCATCTCGTAGCTTCCGCTATAACCGGTAACCAACAAAGGCTCATCTTTAATACCAACTAAGATACACGCATACTTATGTTAGCAGATATTAACAGTTACTTATATATTTGAATGCTTCTATTCTGCAGGCATCCGGGCAGGCATAGAATGCTACCAATGATTAATGGAGGCTATATGTCAAGACGCAAAAGACCAATTATTGAATATCGGCATTATAATCTACCTTTAAATTTCCCAATTCTATTATTAAGCGGTGAACGCTGGAGAATTTCCGATGTGCCAAGCGGAAAACTGCATTTTCATAACTGCCTTGAAATCGGTATTTGCCACACCGATAGCGGAATTATGGAATTCGAGGATGCACCACTTCCGTTTAAAGCAGGTGATATTACCTGTGTTCCAAAGCATCTCTCTCACACCACTTATAGCTCACCCGGTACGGAAAGCCTATGGTCCTATATTTTTGTAGATCCGGACGAACTGTTTCGTAATATGTTTACCAATCAGACAGTGACCTTTGACAGGCCAATGGCTGCTTATCAAAACTTTCATCTCATTATGAATAAAGCAGAATATCCCAAGATATATTTTCTTGCTAATGCCATAGTTGAAGAGTTAAAAAATCAACGCGACAATTATCAGACCTGTGTAAAGGGGCTTATGTTATCTCTGTATGTTGAGCTTGTAAGAATGCATACCAGAAAGGATGAGCTGGTCCCTATTAAAAAGGAGCAGGAAAAAAATATGGAAAATATTAATATCATTATTAATGCTCTGGACCATATTCATAATAATTATATACAACCGATACGGGTAGATGATCTGGCCGACTTATGCCACCTCAGTACAAGTCATTTTAGAAAGCTCTTTCACGAAATAATGGGAGCTGCTCCCCTGGATTTTTTAAACAGTACCCGTATTGACGCTGCCTGCTGGCTGCTGCGCAGTACGGAGTATTCCATTCTTACAATTTCTGAAATGGTAGGCTTTCGCTCCATATCCAGCTTTAACAGAAGCTTCATTAAAATGATGAATACGCCTCCCAGTATCTGGCGCAAACAAACCTCCTTATCCGATGTTGATTCACCTAAGTCTTCGATATTGGAATTCAGCGGATGGATCAGATAGTTACTTATGATTTTATAGAATAAGAATAGTATAACAGGCTACTGTATTTGGCAGCAGCCTGTTATATTTTGTAGCTTAAACTTGTAAACCATCCTGTTGTTATGTAATTATCCTGTGTCCGTCTCTATTTACCCAAATTCTGCGGAAGCTTTGTTGTAAAGCCATTTTTATAAGCTTCCTGTCTCTCCGTAATAATATTTTGATATCCGGCGTCAAGATATTTCTGCGATAATTCTTTATAGAGTGCATCAAATTTTGCAGGATCACATTTGATTAATTTTGCGCTGTATTCCTGGTAAAGGCTTAACAGCGTAGCGGAATATTCGCTCTCCGCTTCAATTGTTTTTGTAAAAATAGGATCTGTATATGCATATTTTGTAACAGATAACTGAGTATTGTAAGCATCCAAAAGCTCCTGATAGAAATCCTGCGGTAATCCCTGAGGAGTGATCGCTTTAATGCTATCTTCAATTGTACCAATAACCTTGCTGGCATGAACAACACAAGTCATATCTATATTGCAGTTGTGATTTAGCATCTCTTTTCCTGTATAGTCAGCTACAACAACCGGAAGTTTGTTCGCATCATAGTTAAAGGTAACACCTTCAATACCATTTTCCAGTGTAAATAATGTGTCTTTTTGGCTCATCCATTCCATATACATCCAAGCTGCCTTTAATTGCTCCGGTGTGGCTACGGAGCTGAAACCGATGATCATTCCGAACGGATTGTCAGAACGATAAGCCGGCGTTGTATCTATACCATCGTATTCTTCGAGTCCAGTATATACCTTAGCAACAGTAAGCTTTGCATTCGGATTGTTCTCATAGAATGCGTTCAACCAGTCAACATTGGAAGACATATATCCATCGTAGAAAAAGGTCTTGCCATTAACAAAATCTGTCTGTGCCTGGGAAGCCGTACCTGCACCTGCTGCTGCAACATCAAGTTCAAATTCCTTCGACAGATAGCCCTTGTTATATTCCGAATTTGTTCTCTTTAACAGTTCATAAGTTGCTTTCCAGCTAAGAGATGCCGTACCCAGACTGGAATGCATCGCCCACTCTTCTTCATTAACAGGGAAATCACGATATGCATAATTAGCCACATATGCCGTTGCCTGCAGTGAATAACCAACCGGCGGCTGATCTGTAAGACCAGCTGCTATGATCGCATCCAATGCCTCATAGTACTCCTTATAGTTCTTAGGAACCCCTTTGCCTATTGCATCCAGCCAATCCTTTCTGAAAAACTTAGCATAAGTGTATCCGCAATTATAGTAGGGTCTTTCTGATAATGCAAAATATGTTTTACCATTTAAGTTCGTATATTGCAGCTGATCATTATCGACCATCTTCTGATAATAGGTAGGTGCCACCTGGGCAAAAGCTTTCAGATCAAGCTCTGCCATAGCACCATCATTTGCCCACTGTGCTACCTTTGGATAATCATATTCCATCAAAATAGTAGGTGTATCTCCTGCTGCAATTAACATACTGTATTTGGTCATTACATCATTACGGGGTATCGCAACATATTTTACTTCTATATTCCATTTGTCACCAAACTCTGTCTGTACCCACTTCGTCCAATAGTTATCATCTACCGGAGGATATCCTTCCTTGGATCTGTCATATACCGGTATTGTAATTGTAACCTTCTCCTTGAATGGGCTCCAGCCATCTATTCCTGCTGCCGTTTTTGTATCCGCTGCTTCTGTATCTGCGGCTTTTGTAACAGCCGTGCCTCCTGTTTCCTTATTATCTTCCGCTTTCTCAGCTTTCTTACTGCATGCACCAAAGCTGCCTGCTGCCAACGCGCATATTAATAACAATGCCAGGCCCTTCTTTAAAAATTTTTTCATATTATGGATCCTCCCTTTCAAAATAGATATCTATAGAAAGCCTGTTCTTATACAGGCTGACTACCATTCTCCGGCTTAACCGCAATCTCGACGAAGCATTTATCCAACTGTTCACTCCAAATTCCATTACCATGCATAAAGCTTCCAAAGCAGAGCCGCCTTTTCTTAGTAGCATAACGAAGCCTCTTACCCCTTTACTGCTCCGATCATAACGCCCTTTACAAAATATTTTTGTACAAATGGATAGATACAGATGATTGGAATTGTTGCAAACATTACTGTGGCCGCCTGTAATACCTCTGGTGTACTGACAACCTGTGCCGCCTCTGATAAGCTTACATCCGCAGAGGAAGAGCTAAGTATCATGTTATACAATAGGTACTGTATGGGTTGCAGCGCCTTTTTCGTTATGTAATACTTGGCATCCGCATATGCATTCCATCTTCCTACTGCACAGAATAAGGATATGGTCGCAATAATCGGTTTTGACAGCGGCATAACAATCTTCCATAATATCTGAAAATTGGATGCTCCGTCTAAAAACGCTGATTCCTCCAAACTATCCGGGATCGAGGATTGAAAGAAACTCTTCATAATTAATGTATTATACGGCGAGAATACTAACGGCAAAATAAGTACCCACATATTATTTAGTAAATTAAGTTTTTTCATCAGTAAATATTCCGGTATAAGTCCTGCACTGAAATACATTGACATTAATAGAAATACTGCAATAATTCCTCTTCCTCTTAATCTTTTACGTGAAAGCGGGTAGGCAGCACATACCGTTACAAGCAGTCCAAGTGCAGTAAAAATTGCGGTTACCATTACGGTATATAACATAGAATAAGTTAACTGTCCGTCCTTGAAAATAGAGCGGTATGCATTAAAATTAATCCCTTTCGGCCATAAATAAACCGATTTTGCCAGTACCGCCGAGTTACTGCTGATTGATTTGACCGCTATATGTACAAACGGAAGAATGCAAGTTAAGCAAAGCAACGTTATAATCAGCATAATAACGATATCACTGATTTTCACTTTATTGACTCCGTGATAATCCATGTTCCCGCTTCTGTCCTCTAAATCTGTCTTATTTTTATTCATTTTGCTTCCTCCTATATTAAACCGTCTTCACCCAGTGCTTTTGCCGCACGGTCGGCAATTAATACTAATATCAATCCGATTACCGATTGAAATAGGGCGGCCGCAGTTGCTTTACTGAAATTACCGGAGCTAAGACCTTTCTCAAATATATAAACAGCCAATTGGTATTGAAAATCCTTCACTTGTACATTCCCTAACGAATCCAAACGTTCAAAGTTACTTCCCATAATACGTCCAAGGCTCATAATCAACAGTGTAACGGTTGTCCCTTTAATTCCCGGCAGTGTAATATGCCACATTCTTTTCCACCGGTTAGCTCCGTCGATGCTGGCTGCTTCATACAGCTCCGCACTGATTCCGGTGATTGCGGCAAGATATATAATCGTTCCCCATCCCATGCTGGCCCAGACTGCAATCAGTAAATAGGATATTGCCCAATGCCATTTTTCCGACAGGAATGGTATCCCATGCTGTATAAATCCGTTATTTACCAGAAACTGATTAATTAGTCCCGTCTCCGGCTTAAATAAGGTATAGGCTACACTTGCTATAATTACCCATGACAGGAAATGCGGTAAATATAAAATAGTCTGTGATGTCTTTTTAAATCTTGGATGCCTTAATTCATTCAATAAAAGAGCCAGAATAATCGGTACCGGAAATCCCACTACCAAATCCAGCAGGTTAAAGACAATTGAGTTCTTAAGCGCCCTGATAAAATCCGCATCTGTAAATATCTTATGAAATATTTCCATCCCTACCCATTCACTGCCTGCATAACCCCTTGCTGGCTTATAATCCATAAATGCGATTCTAATACCCGGATAAGAAGCATATTTGAACAAAATAACAAATACAACCGGAAGCAGCAGCAACACATAAAGCTGCCAATCTCTCTTCATAAAATATCCCGTCTTTCTTTTCGCAGTCCCTCTACCGGTATTTATTTGCTGCTTTTTCAATCTGACCATCCCTCCTAATTCTTTTTGGCAACAACAAACACATTATCGTATTTTCACTTATCGTTGCCTTTTGTAATTGTTATATTAATGAAAATGTCTAAGGGAATCTATTCACTTTTATACAAAAACCATTCATAATCAATTTTATTTTTATATAAAATAATGCATGTATTGTGTATCACTTGAATCAAAGTATCGTTTTAGTACTTTTACACCAGTATTGCATCATATTTTTATGCATTTTATACAATTATGATTTCATTAACATATGTTCTGTGCAGAATTTCATTTGCTAAATACACAATTAATCTATGATGAAAAAGAGAGCAAAGTTGTGCCTCTCACACTCTCGCGGTAATCAATCGCAAGAAGAAGGCTCCCTGTCTTTCCAGTAATTAGGAGGATAGGGAGCCCAAGTTGTCGGTATTGGAGTGACAATATTTTATTTACTTACTTTTACTGTAAGCTTCTTTTTTAAAGCTCCGCATTGAATGGTAATATTTGTAGTACCCTCTGCTATTGCTTTTGCATTTCCTGTCTTCTTATTAATTTTTATTACAGATTTCTTCTGTGCGGCAAAGCTTACATCCTTTTGCGAGTAGCCAAAACACTTCACACGATAGGTAAATTGCTCTCCCGGACGAATCGTATCTGTTGATGCTATGATCTGGAAGCCGGCCTTTTTCACCCGCACTGGTAATTGCAGCCTTCTCGTCTGCCCGCCGACTGTGACCTCGACTGTAATTACAGTGCTGCCCTTCTTCCTGGCAGTTACTTTTCCGCTTTTTGTTACCGAAGCAATCTCCGGATGGTCAGAATGATAACTGACACTAACCTCCGCTAATCTATTCTTTACCGCTTTTTCGATTGACTCCGGCAGGTTAATTTGAACGGATGCCAGCTTCCCGGTAGTCCCTGTGCTATACAATATATCGGATGACAAGGCTGCCGTTAAATTATCAAGCACCTCATCTCCTAATTGCAGCTCTTTCTCCAGGATGATAATATAGTCGGATGCATGAGTAAATTGAAAACCTACTCTGTTCTCTGTACTTATTTGTTCGATTGATTGCAGCAAAAATGCCCTCTTTTCCTCATTATAATAATAGAGGCAGGCCAGTAATCCGCTGTGTTTCTCCTCCATACCAAGCGTAAGCATTGCCTGGAAACCAAATTCCCCCTGATGTGCTATATGGATTGGTATAAAGTTTCTCTCTCCTGTCAGTGCTTTTATAGTTGCTTCGGGTATTTTTCCGGAATTTCTTGTCACTTCAAGATTAATATCCTTCGGTGTCTCTTGTGTAATTGCCTGCCCCCTCAAGAACCAGCTGTAATCAGCAAATTTCAGTTCCAGCGCAATATCCTTATTCATCAAAGCGCGTACTGCCTCTGCCGGAAGCGTCGTATCAGCTCCCATTTCAATGCTTATAGTACGGCTTTCTGACTTTATGATATCAGTTCCGGATAACAGCGCTGTTATCTCCTTCCAACCGGTTGCCGTAAAGTCACCTCTTATACTTGCTGCTGTTGATGGTACAATAACCGATTGCGAATTATTATTATCAGATGGTATTCCGGGATTAACCGTGGGTATTATGGTTGGCGTTGGTGTTGCCGTTGGTGTTACTGTTGGTGTTACTGTTGGTGTTACTGTTGGTGTTGCCGTTGGTGTTACATCCGGCGTTCCCTCTATCATTATTTCAGCTTCTTTCGACCGGTAGGAGGCTTTCCCATCCACGACAGCTGCTATTTTGTAGTTATACTTCTGATTATATGCTATTGTCTTATCTATATAGCTGTAGCTCCCACCGGATGTCTTTTCCAGCTCTTCCAGACTCACTTTGTCAATTTGCTCATAATGTTCACCGTCTGTACTGCGATATATCAGATACCCCTCAACCTTGTGACCCCTGACACCGTCAGATGCTTCCGTAAAGCTTATTGCTGCACCTTTTTGCTGTGCAGGAACTACCGTAAGCTTTGCAGTCTTAATTCCTTCTGACAACAGATAATCCGTATGAGGGGGCTGGTTATACCCAGTATTCTGCCACGCGGCACCAATACGATAAGCATTATTTTGCATCAGGCATGGAATACTATAGGAGGTTTCTATGGTTGTAGTATAAATTCTGATCCGGCTGTCATCTCCGGAACAGCGGCCAATTATCTCTTCTCTCCAATCGCCCAGTATATCAGCCACCAGGCCAAGGTTACCCTTCGTACCGTTGCTTGTATAGATCTCAGAGCTTTCAAATAACAGCTCAGAGGTGTTTTTCTCATAATTCCACTTCGTAATATTCGTACTGATTGGTACATAAGCCTCTTTGTTAAAGGTATGATCCTGCAATTCACTCAGGAAATCCCCATCCCAGAACAAAGAAAAGTTCACACTTGGTGTATTTTCTGATAATCTAATCGGATTCTCAAACGTAGACGCAGATGAATATAAGCCGCCATTCGTCAGATTCCACTCCGCATTGGACCATAATTCAGCTCCTTCCACAGTTGGATCTATATCTGCTGCAAGGCCTCTGCCGGTATCCTTCCCGGTATAATATCCCCACAAAATCTCACCTGTCTCGGCATCATGCATTTCTACCTGGTAAGGCGCGTCCTTATGCTCATGTACCGAAAATATTTCCAGTCCCTGGTTGGAGGGAGACCAGTCAGACACATGGAGAGCATCACCGTGACCCAGCTTTGTGGTATATTTTAAGCTTCCGTTATGGTCAATTACCAAAGCTCCATAAATAATCTCATCTTTCCCGTCCCCATCAATATCATTTACAGATAAATTATGATTTCCCTGTGCCTCTGTCTCACCATAATCTGCGACAGGATAATTATTCGTATCAAATTTCCATTTTACCTGCAAGGAATCTCCGGTTCCATTTTTATCCGTATCTACCAACTGAAAAGCAGCAAGATAGGATCTTGTATAATACCCTCGTGCAAATACCGCACTGGGCATCTCCCCGTCCAGATAGGCAACACAGGATAAAAACCGGTCACAACGGTTGCCCCAGCTGTCACCCCATGCGGAAGGATCTCCTCTGGGAGGCAGATAATCCACCGTATCAATGATTTGTCCGGTTTCACCGTCAAATACTGTAAGATATTCCGGACCGCTTATAATATAACCGGAGCTGTTTCTATAATCATTAGCGCCGCTTATCGTATTAGTGGGCAGTGATTCTGCTCCGCACAATCCGACATGTCCGGTTTTGCTTAGTCCATTCGCTGTATTCTTGTATGAGGTGGTACCGTCCGCCGTTTTGCAGATTAGCTCGGCACTGCCGTCTCCATCAAAATCCCATGCCTGGAACTGAGTATAATGCGCACCGGAACGTATATTAACTCCCAGGTCAATACGCCATAATAAATCAGCTGTTCCGGCAGCGGTATTGATATCATAAGCATCCAGAATAGTCGTTCCGGTATACCCTGGCTTTGAATTATCCTGTGCATTGGAAGGATACCATTTCACAATCAGTTCATAGCTTCCATCCTTGTCCAGATCTCCCACCGACATATCATTTGCCGTATAGCTGCAGCTGCTTCCATCCGGCATGATCTGATCCGATGGGCGATTGAGCTGCAGTTCAATAAAGTGCTTCTGCCAGGCTGCTGCAGGAATGGTATTAATTCCCATCGCGGTATCGGAGCTGCCGGTAACTTTATATACATCCCCATACTTACCATCCTGATCAATATAGTTTGTAACCGTAATCCCAGATGCTATTACAGTATTATTCCTGTAAACTGTGAAAGCAACATTCTGAGGGTCATTCTCAAACAGTCTCCAGCTTAGATATACTCCCCCTGTCAGATCATTGCCATTGGCATCCTTTGTCGTTGTATAGGTCTGTGCGCCCTTCTCTCCCGATAAATCAACCGCTACAAGCGCTCTGTCGGTAAGGTTCTCTGCCTTTGTCCGAACCAGCGTTCCGGCAATCTTTGTCACCAGTATATCGGATTTCTCACTGCTTCCTCCGGCCCCAACCGCTTCTACTCTATAGTAGTGGCGTATATTTACATCCAAATCACTGTCTTTATCTGTAAAGGAATTATTACTTGCTTCCCCCACTTTTACAAAGCCTTTAAAACCCTTCTCCTTCTCTCCCTTATCCGAGCGATATACATTGTAAGAGCCCGCTCCTTCTACCTTATCCCATTGAAGGACTATATTGGACTTTTCAAGGGTTTTACAAGTCAGATTTTTTGGTTTTTCTAACGGAGGCGCATCCGGATCGGTCATATCGACTGATATAATTTTACTTTGCGCACTTTCTGTCCCATCCGCCAGTACAGCTGTAACATAATATTGTCTTGTTTGACCAAGGCTGGCTGCCATTGACCGGTAATTTAAATCTGTTATCTTATCCGCCGGTATTGTCTTATTCAATTTGAAATTTTTCTCTGTAGCGGATTTTTCATATATGTTATAGGTAACCGCATTATCTATACCGGTAAAGTTAATCAGAAACGTTGCCTGTGAATTACTAAGTTGCAGCTCTGAATAAGAAAATTCTGTTGGAGCGAGTAGTACAGGTGTAATTTCCAGTCCGTTAATGTATGAATTTGTGCCGCCTACAATCAGATTAAGCTGCCCGTCTATCACTCTTACACTCGACGATAAACTTCCTATGGTTTGTCTTGCAGAAATTGTTCCTGCCGAAGTGCCTTCTACTGTATAGGAAGCTTTTATTGTACTCGTACCTTTCAGCAGATCTCCGGCATATATTTTTATCTCATAATCACCATTTGGAAGATCAAGTGCAAATTCTCCGGCACCCAGACAAAAATCATCCGCCATATCACTGGAAGCCGCATTCCCGTTACCCTTCCTGTAACGACCGTTCCCCGGTGCTTTAAGCCAACCATACCCTGCCTGTTCCGTGTAGGTCTGTGTACTGGTAACCTGATACCATCCTGCCATGGTCGGATCAGAGGAAGCCTTACAGAAATCATATTTATATTGTGATGACTTCGTATTTATTGCAAAAGGCTCTGAGAGCGGTCCCAGTCCAAGACTGTTAAAGCCTCTGATTGCATAGACATATGTCCTTCCTCCTGCACATCCGGAATCAGTATAGCTTGTTCTGGCGCTTACAGAATATTTATTTGCTGCAGTAAAGTCAATATCTTCTACTGTTTGTCCTTCCTGCAGCTGTGCACGATAGATATAATAAAGTTCTGTGTCGCTTGCCGCGTTCCAGCTAAGGGCTACGCTGCTTGAGCCGACACCGGCAGTCGTGATACCTGATACCTTACCCGGTATCTTTTCTGCTTTTTTCAGATTCACCAAGTTCTTCAGACTGTTTAACTGACTGTCCAAAGAGGATGCAATCTGACCTGCAACACACTGGGCAAACTTGTAAGCTCCGTAGTATTGCAGATGTGTAGCATCTGATACGCCTTTGGAATAGTATCCCTCATATTCACCGGCTGCTAACATAAGAAATAATGCTTTGCTTCCCTCCACTCCAAACTCATTACATAGTGCAATGGAAGCAGCCGTCAGATCTAATACCGGCACTCCCTGCGCAGCTCCCAGCGTAATCATTGCTTGCCTGTAAACTTCAAAATTGCTTTGAAAAGCTCCGCTGGCATCATAGCTATATCTGGCTACCGGGGTAACCAGAACGCAGGTTGCACCTCTTTGTCTGCAGCCATCAATATAATACTGCAGATAGGTGGGAAACTCTTGCTCTGATACATAACGGTTCGGTCTCGAATAAGTAGCATCATTATGCCCCCACTGAACCAGTACATAATCCCCCGGTTTAACATCCTCCAGCAGATCATCCAATTTTCCTTCCTCCAGAAAGGATTTGGAGCTCCTTCCGCCGATCGCTCTATTTTCAACAATGACATCTGTTGTCTCATAAGTTTGCGCCTGGTTGTAGCTGCAATCCGTACATTCTCTTTCCTCCTGAAGGGTTCCAAAGAAATTATACAGCTCCTGGCCCCATCCTTCCTGGGGATAGTAACCTGCATCATAGGTCTGTACTGTAGAATCCGAGGCAAGAAAGATTGTTGGTTTTTTACCCGGTGTTTTGACTGCTTTACGAATAATCTTTATCTTATCAACATATACCATACCGTCCTGTGCCTGCTCTTTTGAGGCTGCAGAACCAGCTTTTAAAAACTTAAGGTTTAGCTGACCATCCACAAGAACCGCTGTGAACGAGGTCGTCACACTCTCTCCGGCATTTACTGCTATCCCGCTTGCCTTTGTAATATCCTCAGCCTCCAGATATGCTGTATAAGCTGTGTCAGTAGGATTAACCAGTGTAACACTTACCTCATAATCCGCATTGTCAAGAGTAACTCGAAAGGCCGATGTCTCCTCATAGGTAAACACCCCATATCCTGTTCTTTCCGTTTCCGTCCATACTCTGCTTCCGACTGCTAGTGATGTTACAGACAATGCTGCACCTGTTACCGTCGATACCATCATAGCAGAACCGGATACGGTTCTCGTCCTCGGTGTATATACATTATTAACCCATCCTGCCGCTTCAAACGGATAGGAAACATCCTCAAAACCATATCCCTTTTCATCATTATACACAGAAGTTTCTGTGACATCTGTACCAAAATCAAATTCCGCTATGAGCTTATTCATTGTTAAATCCGAATAACTCAAGCTATCTGCTGCCGCTGATACAGGCATAAAGCTTCCCTGTATCATATCCGTCAGTAATAACGCTATTGCCAATAGCACAGACAGTACTTTTTTTCTTCGCAGTTTCATCATTTTCCCATTCCTTTGTGTTAATATTTTTGTTATCTTATGCGAAAAGGCCGGCCCGTTCCACATATTCTGATGATACAAATTAACCGGACCAATATTAGTAAGAAGACTTGCAACAGATCAATTCACACGTGGTCCGTTAATTCAATTATAATTTTATCGGATTTAGAAGTAATTACCATTCAAATTCACAATAAAATCATGCAGTTTCAATGATTAATCTGATATATTACTATATTTTTATATCAATTCACTATAACAAAATAATTTTTTAATTTTATTACCGGTGTTATGTACATTTATCACTTATTGCAACAATACAATTTGTAGTTTTTGCACATTTTATCTTTTTTTCATACAAAGAATTAAGAGATTAATGGAAGTCTTCTCTCCGTTATCATATGCTTCCGGCGCTATTACATTCTGTGCATTTAATCATTTTATTAGGGAAGGTTTTTTTGTATGTATCAGGTATATTACAGCGCAGCTCGGAATTTGACTAGCCATCTAGCAGTAACCTCTCATAATTCTAACCCCATTTTAACTTGACGTTATACTGATCTCATAATAAACTTGTAATTATGACAGGTATTAAAATCACACATCTGAACAGGATCGGGGCATCAAAAGCCCTCCTTCGGTTATACAAATGGATATGAGGGTTATATCTCTATCCTTCCGATAAATGAATTCCGGGCTTTAATGCTCGAATCCTGAACAGTAAGAAATCAAGGAGGAGAAATCCTCCTACAAATCAAGGAGGAGAAATCCTCCTACAAATCAAGGAGGAGAAATCCTCCTACAAATCAAGGAGGATTTGAAAATGAGTATTTTAACAAGGTTTAAGGATATTATGGCCAGCAATATTAATGCACTCTTAGACAAAGCGGAGGATCCCGAGAAAATGATCGACCAGTGTCTGCGGAATTTAAATTTTGATCTTGGTAAAGTCAAATCCGAGACTGCCGCAATCATGGCAGAAGAACAAAGGGCAAAGCGTGTCCTTGACGATTGCAATGAGGATATCACTAAAATGCAGGCTTACGCAATTAAGGCTCTGGAAGCAGATAACGAAGCAGATGCCAGAAAATTTCTGGAACAGAAGTCTTCCTTATCCTCCAAGCTGTCTGATCTGCAACAGGCATACGATCTGGCACATGCCAATGCCATCCGTATGCACGAGATGCACGATAAGCTTTCTGACGATATCAAAGAACTCGAAACCCGTAAGGATATGATTAAGGGAAAATTCGCGGTAGCAAAAACACAGGACCGCATTAATAAAATGACTTCCTCCGTAACAAATGCTAATAATTCTATGGCAAGCTTTAAAAGATATGAAGAAATGGCAGATAAGGCTCTTGATCAGGCAAATGCTATGGCAGAATTAAACCGCTCTGAAACAGAGAATTCTATGGAAGAGCTGGAAAAGAAATATTCTGCCCATTCCAGTGTAGATGCTGAGCTGGCTGCTCTGAAGGCTAAGCTGAAGTAATCTACACAAGTAGTTTCTTCTTATTAAATATTATAATGAAACTTGCAGGCAAGTTTCAGGCTTATGTAAGAATGGGGGAACGTATGTCCACAGTAATTAATTATAAATGTCCGAATTGCGGAGCTGATATGGCTTTCGACGCACAAACCGGACTGCTACGATGTGCAAGCTGCGGCCGGACAGATCATATTGAAGAGATGTCGGGCAGTAAAACCCGCGGCGGAGAATACAAATATGAAATGGATGAGGACGACCGGAAAGCCGCTGATTCTGCCTTTGAAAATGATTATTCCGAGTCTGCGGAGGAAGATATTCCCAGTAATCATTCTACATTTGAAGAAAATGAAGCAAAGGAATACCATTGTAATAACTGCGGAGCTATTTTGATTACTGATCCACAGACTACGGCAACCACCTGCAGCTTCTGCGGAGCCGGTGTAGTACTGAGTGACCGCCTAAGCGGAAGACTTGCTCCTGCAAAGGTAGTTCCATTTTCCATCAGCAAAGAGCAGGCACAGGAAGCTTTCAAGAAATGGTGCCGGAAAGGCCTGCTGACCCCGCGGGATTTCATGACCGCCGACAGGATAAAAAATATTACCGGAATATATGTCCCCTTCTGGCTCTATGATATGAACGGACGCGGTGAGGCCGAAGCTACCTGTACAAAGGTTCGTACCTATACTCTGGGAGACTGGATCTATACCGAGACAAAGTATTATCATGTATACCGAAAGGTTGATCTTAATTATTCCCGCGTTCCCTGCGATGCTTCCCAGAAGATGGAGGATCGCATGATGGATAAGCTGGAGCCTTATCAGTATGATAACCTGAAGGATTTTAATATGCCTTATCTGGCCGGTTATCTTTCTGAGAAATATGATTTTGATGATGAACAGATGCTTCCGAGAATCAAGGATAGGGTCGGTGAATATGTAGATAATTACATCCGCTCTACCATCAACGGATATACGACTACCAGTATCCACCGCAAAGACATCAATATCCGTAAAAAGCATGCGGATTATACTCTGATGCCGGTATGGATGGTTTGTTATGACTACCGGCAGGCGGAGCATATCTTTGCTATGAACGGACAGACCGGTAAGGTTGTTGGAAAGCCGCCCCTTAGCAAAGCGAAAATAGCCGCCTGGTTTGGCGGGATCAGCGCAGGCTGCTTTATTGTATTCCGGTTAATTACTCTACTGATGGGAGGTGGACTGCTTTGATCTGTATACACAAGCATAAATCAATACCTGCTTTCACTGTTTATGCTATACTTCTGTCTCTGTTCCTCTTCCTGCTGCTGATACCTGTTAAATACGTATCAGCGGCAACAGACGCAAGTAATCAACATATTTATGATAAAGCTGGGCTTTTATCCACATCTGACCTGGCTGATCTGGAGGAAATGTGTACAACGTACAGCCACAAGAATGGTATCGATATTATTATCCTGACACATAATGATCCGGATGCTGTGGATGCCGAGAGGTATATAGAGGATTTCAATGATAAAAAGCAATATCTTAATAGCGTAATTCTGCTGATCGATCTGCCTAACCGTGACGTATGTCTTGAAAGTTACGGAACGGTACAATCAAACATAACAACAGAACGCGGCAATGATATTATCGATAAAATCACTCCTGATTTGACTGACGGGAACTATACAAAGGCATTTAAACAATTCATCAAAAGCTCCGACCGGTATATGAATTATGTTCCTCCCTATTTCAATCCTCTAGTGCAGCTGGCTGCTGCCCTTCTGATTGGAGGTATTGCTGTGGCAATTATGGCACATAATGCCGGAGGTAAGATGACCACCGGCGCTGCAACCTACATGGATCAAAATCATTCCGGATTAATAGGAAGAAGGGATGATTATATCAGAACCCAGATCACCCGTGTCCGAAAGCCGCAGAACAACTCAGGCAGCGGCGGGCATGGAGGCGGTGTATCTTCCGGCGGATTATCACATACGACCAGCAGGGGTAAATTCTAAAACAGCAATTATTCAAATACTAAATATAATAAACAATACTGTAATGCCTGACGGCAGGATGGAGGTTACTATGGGATTATTTTCAAAACAGTTTGCAAATGTTGTTGAATGGCAGGAATTTCGTGATGACATGGTTTTCTACAAATGGAGCAATGATGAGATTAAAAAGGGAAGCCGATTAATTATCCGCCCGGGACAGGATGCGATTTTTCTGTATAATGGTAAAATAGAAGGAATCTTTAAGGAGGAAGGCGACTATGATATTGAATCGCAGATCATTCCCTTTCTCTCTACCTTAAAGGGCTTCAAGTTCGGCTTCAACAGCGGCATGCGTGCAGAGGTACTGTTCATTAATACCAAGGAATTCATCGTAAAATGGGGCACCCAGAATGCGATTAATATTCCGACACCACAGTTACCCGGCGGGATACCGATCCGTGCCAATGGAACCTTTACTTTTAAGGTTGCTGATTATGTTAAGCTGATTGATAAAATAGCAGGCGTGAAGCAAAGCTACTTGGTGGAGGATGTACGGCTTCGTATTGTTGCAATCTTAGATCAGCTCTTGATGAAATGGATCTCAAAGGAAGGCAAAGATATGTTCAATCTACAGGCCAATTCCTTTGATATTGCAGCGGGTATCCGAACCGATCTTGATATGCAGCTCTTCGATACGGGACTATCGGTAGTCGGTTTTAACATTATGAGCTTTACCTATCCGGAGGAGATTCAGAAAATGATCAATAAGAATGCCTCCTACTCTATGGTAGGTGATCTGAACCGTTATCAGCAGGTTGCCATGACGGAAGGTATCTCAGGTGGAAAAGTAAGGGGCGGCGGAGTTGCTTCTGATATGGCCGGTATGATGATGGGTATGAATATGGCAAATCAGATGATGCAGAATATGAATCAGAATAATAATCAAAACAGCAATCAAGGTAATAATCAGAATACCGCCTTTGGTTTCCAGCAGGCCAATCAGCAATACAACCATCAGGGGAACCAACCGGTTAATGCCGATCCTGGAAGTATAGCAAGTGCAAAGCCGAACTTCTGCCCGAACTGCGGTACGAAAACAGATGCCGCTAACTTCTGTTCTAACTGCGGTCATAAGCTCATATAAGGAAGCAACATTTTTATACAAATCTACAAATTATACAGAAAAAGAAAGCCGCAGGGACGATCACCAGCGGCTTTCTTTTTTATACTATTGACTTCTGCAAGCAAACTGTTTCGCAATTTATAGTTCATTGGATGGTTATAGTTCAACTGTAAAATCGAAAATATATTTATCAAAATCCTCATGGTATATATTGACACATTTAGTTCTATATAGTATTATTCGATATAGAACGATAGGTGGTGAGAAACATTAAAACAAACAGCGGTTTTCTAATCTAAAGGTTTTTATGCTGCTGACGCAGCAGATGGAGGTTAATATGATGAGAAATGTAGAGCAAACCATAGGCAATTTAATTGATAAGCAAAGTGTATCTTTTATTAGTTCTGTTGATGATATTCTTCCTAATTATCCAAGGGCTTCTTTAGTACTGCTTGATAAAGCTGCACACGCACTTCAAGTAGAGCAGGATGTCCTATTTACGGGAACTGTGAATGAATGGCTTGATAGAGTTTCTTTCGAACTGGATTAGGAGGAAAAACCATGGACTTATATACCGCTATTAATCAAAGAAGAACAATCCGTGATTTTCAGGATAAAGAAATTCCCATCGAAGTCCTGCATCGAATATTAAATGCCGGTCTTAAAGCTCCGACAAACGATCATTTACGTAATTGGGAATTCATCGTGATAACAGATAAAGACGAAAGAGCAAGAATTATCCGTAAAATCCCAAAAGCTTTTTCTAATCAAGAGATTGAGGAGTTTACAGAAGATTTTCAGGATTCCTGTCAAAGAGATATGTATATGGATGGCATTCCAAAGCAATATTCTATGCTATACAACTCCAGCTGCCTGATTATTCCGCTGTTCCGTCTGGATTATCCGTTGCTCCAGCCCAAATCCATTAACTCGTTAAATGCCTTTGCTTCTATCTGGTGCTGTATAGAAAATATATTGCTAGCGGCAACTGCAGAAGGGCTTGCCTGCGTGAATAGAATTCCGTTTCCGGACGAAACAGAATATTTAAAGGACGCACTTGGCCATCCCGAGAACTATATTATTCCATGTTATCTGTCTATTGGCTATCCCGCAGAGAATGCAGTCAGAAATGCACAGCATGAATATCAGGCTGAGGACAAGATCCATTGGAACCGTTGGTAAGGAGTAAATAACAAAAAAAGCTGTGTTATGAAGGATGCTATTTCAGCACAAGAGAGAATTCTCCCCAACCTTTCATCATGCAGCTTTTTATAATTACGATAACTCCCGATATTATTTCCCATATTTATGATGATCTTTCATTAATTTGCTTCATAGTAATTTTTTCTAACGTAATCCAAGTTTCACGCAATGGAAAAAGAAACTTACCTAGAGCAGTAGCAAATAAGCACGAATAACTACTCAAGTACTCAAGTGTTATTAAATATACAATTAACAAGAAGGATGTTCCAGGCCTTCTCCGCCGGGAACATCCCTTCTACTATCTCATTCATAATGTAAATTACATTAAGTTTCTCTGTATAAAATTTAGTATTCACTACTGAATTCTCTAGCTGACCTTAAATACCTCATCATTTATTAATTTCTTAAGCTTTTCATCTGCGTCTTCCATGCTGCTGCCCTTCACACCAAAATAGAACTTGATCTTAGGTTCCGTACCGGACGGTCTTACTGCACACCACGCATCATCATTTAAATCAAAGTAAAGCACATCGGAATGCGGAAGCCCGGTCGGAGTAACCGCCCCGGTTTCCATATCTGTAATTGTATCCTTCTTATAATCCCTAAGCTTTTCTACCTTGTAATCTCCTGCCTTCTTCGGAGGGTTCTTTCGGTAGCCTTCCATAATTTCCTTGATCTTCTCCATTCCCTCAATACCCTTTAAGGTTACGGATACCAGATCCTCTTTGAAATAACCATATTTCTCATAAATACGATTCATCTGCTCGTATACGGAGACTCCCTTGGATCTGTAGTAAGCAGCTGCTTCACACAGGCACATAACCGCAACTACCGCATCCTTATCTCTCGCATGCGTTCCGACCAGACATCCATAGCTTTCCTCATAGCCGAATACATATTCATTGGAACCAGTTTGTTCAAATAGTTTAATCTGCTCGCCGATGTATTTAAAACCGGTCAGCACCTCGATTAACCTGGCCTGATAATGCTTTGCAATCAGATCTGAAATATTACCTGTTACAATTGTTTTAATCAGTGCGGCATTCTCCGGAAGAATTCCTTTTTCTGCCTTTTGTGAAAATTCATATTCCGCAATAAAAGCTCCGGTCATATTGCCATTGAACAGCACGAATTCCCCTCTATCGTCTCTTACCATAATACCCAGACGATCGGCATCCGGATCGGTAGCTAGAATGAGATCTGCTAAAACCTCATTTGCAAGCTTCTTCGCCAGTGTAAATACCTTCGGATCTTCGGGATTCGGGTAGCCTACCGTAGAGAACTCTGTGTCAGGAAGCTCCTGCTCCGGTACCACATATACCTGCTCAAAGCCTAATTCCTTCAGTATTCTTCTAACGGGTAGATTACCGGTTCCATGCAAAGGTGTGTATACAATCTTAAGCTCCCTGCCTGCTTCACTCACCGGATTAATTACCAGTTTCTTAAGCTCTTCCATATATTGATCGTCAATCTCTCTGCCTATTATGGTAAGGAGTCCCTTGCTTAATGCTTCTTCCTTTGTCATAGTCTTAGCTTCGGCAAAGTCAGCAATCGCATTTACTTCTCCAATGATTTCTTCATCCTTGGGATAGGTGATCTGTGCACCATCCTCCCAGTACACCTTATAACCGTTATATTCCGGGGGGTTATGGCTTGCAGTTATCACTATACCTGCCATGCATCCAAGTCTTCTAACTGCAAAAGAAAGCTCTGGGGTTGGACGAAGAGACTCAAACAGATACGCATGAATACCGTTCGCTGCAAGGCACAATGCACTATCCAGAGCAAATTCCGGTGACATTCTTCTGGAATCATGTGCGATGGCAACACCCTTTGCTTCGCCGCTCTGTTTCTTTATTGTATTGGCAAGTCCCTGTGTTGCTCTTCTTACCGTATATAAATTCATCCGGTTAATACCTGCTCCTAAAATACCACGGAGTCCGCCGGTTCCGAATTCCAGATCCTTAAAAAATCTTTCCTGAATTTCCTTATCATTTCCCTTTAAGGCAGAAAGCTCTGCTCTGGTAGCTTCATCAAAATACGGGTTGTTCAACCATTCCTCATACTTGTTTAAGTAATTCATACCATTATCTCATCCTTTCATTCCGTAAATAAGAGGCTATTTCCTTTAAATATCCAAATTATCGCATGGTTTCATGATACAATGCTTTTTTTTGAAATGCAATCTTTTTTGTAAATCCTTTGCGACGAAATAAACTTACCTGTTATTATCGGTGGATATCATTCCCATTGCAATTACTTATAAATTTCTTAACTAAACTTGACATTCTCAAGTAATATTTCTATAATATATTACATATTAAAGCAATATTGTACGAAAGGAGTATACAGTGGAAACAAAGGAGTTACTACAAGTCAATAATTTAGTAACATCATTTCGCATTAATGGGCAATATTATGCAGCCGTCGATGGGGTGTCGTTACAAATAAATGAAAATGAAGTATTTGCTATAGTGGGTGAGTCAGGCTGCGGAAAAAGCGCACTGGCTCTTTCTATTTTAAGACTGCACAATATGAATTATACCAAGGTCAAGGGAAATATTCTATTTCAGGGAAAGGATTTATTAACCCTGAGTGAAAAAGAATTAAATGAAGTTCGAGGAAGAGATATCGGAATGATATTTCAGGATCCTTTAACCGCGCTCAATCCATTGATGAAGATAGGCGCACAGATCGAGGAGGGCTTGACATTTCACACTTCTCTTAATAAAGAGAAAAAGAAGAAACGGGCCATGGAACTGCTGGAGGGCGTTGGTATACAATCTCCTGCTCTAACGTATGAACAATTCCCGCATGAGCTATCAGGTGGTATGAGGCAGAGAGCTATGATCGCTATTGCTCTGGCCTGCAAGCCTTCGCTTGTTATTGCCGATGAACCGACTACGGCTCTTGATGTTACCATACAGGCACAAATTCTAGAATTACTGAAAAAACTGCAAAAGGAAATCAAATCCGGAATTATCCTAATCACCCATGATCTCGGAGTCGTTGCTGAAATGGCAGACCGGGTAGCAGTTATGTATGCCGGACAAATTGTAGAACTGGCTGAAGTGAACGAAATATTTTCAAACCCTCTTCATCCTTATACGAGATCTCTGCTAGCTTCCGTACCGCAAACCTCCATTGATGACAGCGCGGATAAACGTCTTCACGTAATCGAAGGAATGGTTCCGTCACTGATAAAAATGGAACGTAAGGGTTGTCGTTTTGCACCGCGTATTCCTTGGACTCCGCTCTCTGTGCATGAGGAAGAACCTGTCTATCATGAAGTAAGTGCAGGTCATTATGTTTTATGCTCCTGCTATCAGAATTTTCATCTTAAAGAGGGAAAGGAGACGTAAACATGGCATTGCTTGAAGTGCAGGATTTAAAGGTTTATTACCCGATTAAGGGAGGAATTCTTGGCAGAGTTCAGGATCATGTAAGAGCTGTGGACGGAATTTCCTTTGACATAGAAGAAGGAGAGACCTTGGGACTGGTGGGAGAATCCGGTTCCGGAAAAAGTACAACCGGTAAAGCAATTATCGGTCTGGCGAAAATTTCGCAAGGAAAGATCCGTTATAACGGTGAAGATATCACAAAATATGTAGGAAAAAACCATTCACCTTACCGCAGGGGAGTACAGATGATTTTTCAGGATTCGTACTCTTCCTTAAACCCTAAAAAGAGGGTTCTTGATATTATCGCAGAACCACTAAGAAATTTTGAGAAGTTTACTCCGAACGAAGAATTAAAGCGGGTGGAGGAATTACTTGATATTGTTGGCCTTTCGCCGGAAACGGCTTTAAAATATCCTCACGAGTTTTCCGGAGGCCAGCGTCAGAGAATTGGAATTGCCAGAGCTATGGCATTAAAGCCAAAGCTAATTATTGCAGATGAACCTGTTTCCGCTTTGGACTTATCCGTACAGGCACAGGTATTGAATTTTATGAAAGATATTCAGCAGCAATTCCATCTTGCCTTCCTCTTTATCAGCCATGACCTTGGTGTGGTTGAACACATGTGTTCCAATATTGTAATTATGCATAAGGGACGTTTTGTTGAAAAAGGCACGAAAAAATGTATCTATGAACAGCCTGAGCATATCTATACCAAAAGACTTATTGCTGCTATCCCGAATATCGACCCGCAAAAGCGTGAGCAATCTCAGATACTGAGAGACAGTATTGCGAGGGAATATAGTCAAAAGCAGAATCAATATTACACAGCGGATAATCAGGTATATGATCTTAAGAAAATTAATGACGACCATTATGTCGCTTTACCATAGAAAGTGAGAAAAAGATATGTGGAAAACAATAATACGAAGATTGTTAATTCTAATCCCACAGGTCATTCTTCTGAGCTTACTGATCTTTTTACTGGCAAATTTTATGCCTGGGGATGCATTAACCGGAAAGATTGATCCGAATACCTCGCCCGCCAGATTAGAGGAGCTGCGTCAGATGTGGGGGTATTATGATCCCTGGTATGTGAAATATGCCAGATGGGCATTCAATGCCCTGCACGGGGATCTGGGAATTAGTACGGCAAATAAAATTCCCGTTATGCAGCTGATTGGACAAAGAGCACTAAATACCTTCTGGCTGGCACTGTTTACTCTGATCCTGATGTATATCATTGGTATAATTCTTGGCATATTGTCCGGACGTTTTCAGGACAAACTGCCAGACAAAATAATTGTATTTTATACATTTATCTCTTTGGCTATGCCGACCGTTGTTTTCGGTTTAATCAATATATTTATATTTGCGTTCAAATTAAAATGGTTCCCCATCGGCGGCAGCGTGGATGCTCAGTATACTGCCGGAACACTGCCCTATCTCTGGAATAGGATCTATCATATGATACTTCCGGCTTTAACAGGAGCCCTTTTATACTGCATCAGCATTATACAATTCCTTAGAAGTGAAATTATTGATTATAAAAATTCGGATTTTGTTGTTACTGCTCATGCCAAGGGAGTACCGGAGAAAACAATTTATTCCAGACATATATTCCGTAATGCGTTATTGCCGGTGGCCTCTTTCATGGGCTATCAGATTGCCGTACTGATGGGTGGTTCCATTTTTATTGAGTCCGTATTTTCCTATCCTGGAATGGGAAAGCTCTTCCTGGAATCTATTTTGCAAAGAGACTATGCGGTAGTTAATGCGCTGATTATTTTATACGCGGTTTTAACAGTACTTGGAACCTTACTCTCTGATATTATTATGTCAGCTGTTGATCCAAGAATTCGAATAAAATAAGAAAGGAGTGTAATGATATGGAAAACAACAAAGAAAAAGCAGATAATATGAAAAAAATAAAAAAACAAAAAACCAGTCAGAAGCCTTCTTTCTTTCGATTGATGATGAAGGAGATTGTACACGATAAATTTGCATTAGTCTCTCTCATACTGTTTCTCACGATCCTTGTTACCGTATTTATCGGTGCAATCTTCGTAGATCCGGCGGCTTCTACAAAGATCAATCTGGGGGCCATGAATAAGGCACCCTCTGACAAATTTATATTAGGAACGGATGGTTCAGGGCGCAGTATGGTGTCGCAGATTTTTCTTGGTGCAAGAAATTCCTTTCTAATTGCTTTTGGCGTTACTATCCTCGGTGGAATTATCGGTATTCTGGTGGGGCTTAACGCCGGTTTTTATGGCGGAAAAGTGGACAATGTAATTATGCGTATATTGGATTTCTTCTCGATGTTGCCAAGCTTAATGATTATTATCGTCGTTGTATCGCTAATTCCACATTATAATGTTACAACATTTGTCTTGATTATTACTACCTTCAGCTGGTTTTCCGATGCAAGACTGGTTCGTGCCAAAACACTCCAGCAGAGTAATCTGGATTACGTACAGGCATCGAAAACCCTGGGTACAAAAAATATAGTTATTATGTTTCGTGAAGTCCTTCCCAATATCGGTTCGTTGATTATTGTAAATCTTACCCTTAATCTTGCCGGTAATATGGGACTTGAAACAGGTCTTACCTTCCTGGGCTTTGGTTTACCTTTCGCAACACCCAGCTTGGGAACTCTAATCAGTTATGCCGCTATACCTGAAAATATGCAAAGAAGATGGTGGCAATGGTTACCTGCAGCATTATTGATTGTAATAATGATGCTATGTATAAATTTTGTCGGGCAGGCAATTAGACGTGCCGCCGACGCAAAACAAAGGGTAGCATAAAATAAGGAAAAGGAGAAAGCGTATGAAGTTTAAGAAATTAGTATCAGTATTGCTTTCAATTCTTCTAATTGCTTCTTTATTTAGCGGTTGTGCAAAGAAGAATGATTCAAAGCAAGAACAAAATGGAACTCCTACAAAAGGAGCGGAGGTTACAAGTGCAGCCGGCAACGGAGCAGAAGCTACTGGCGCTGCCGGTAATAGTGCATCAAAGGCAGCTGAAATTGCTGCAAAATTTCCGAATAAGAACACCAACGATAATCCAAGTATAGAAGGGGGTGTCTTAAAGGTAGCAATGGTGGCTCCATCTGCATTTGCAGGTATCTTTCATCCCTGCTTTCAGGATTCACAGCTGGATTCTGATGTAGGCACCTGGTTTACTGAAACACTTCTAAGCTATGACGAGAATTTCGTAGCAGATCAGGATGGCGCAGCAACCTATGAGTATGATAAGGATAAGAAAACAGTAACTCTGCATATGCGTGACGGTGTAAAGTGGCAGGACGGCGAACCTGTTACCCTTGATGATCTGGTATTTGCATATGAAATAATCTGTGATAAGGATTATGATGGAATGCGTTACGATGAAACCTTTACCAATATCATAGGTGTGGAAGAATACAATAGCGGTAAGGCCAAAAATATCTCTGGTCTGGAGCTTTCTGCTGATAAAATGACGCTGGTAATTCATTTTAAGAATTTTGATCCCTCGATACTGGTAGGTGGTTTCTGGACAGAACCTGTTCCCAGACATTATTGGGGTGATACACCGGTAAAAGAAATGGCTGCCGATCCCAGAACCCGTTCCAAGCCAATCGGTTTTGGACCTTTTAAAGTAAAGAATATTGTACCTGGTGAATCCGTAGAGTATGAACGTTTTGATGACTATTGGCAAGGAAAGCCAAAGCTGGATGGAGTAACTGTTACAATCGTAAATCCTTCCCTTGTACCACAGGCGATGAAGGAAGGAAAATATGATATAGGTGAATTTTCAGTACAGCAATACCCCGATTATAAGGACCCTACCAATTACCAGTATCTCGGAGAGATCCAGACTGTATATGACTATACTGGCTTTAAGCTAGGCAAATGGGATGCTTCCAAGAATATAAATGTTTATGATCCCAATTCCAAAATGGCAAACGTAAAGCTGCGTCAGGCAATCGGATATGCGCTTGATAATCAGACGATCGCAGACAGCTTATATAATGGACTGCGTTTTCCGGCAACTTCTATTATTACACCAAGACACGCTGCCTATATTGATAGCAGCTTACCCGGTTTCACCTATGACCCGGAAAAGGCAAAGCAATTGTTAGATGAAGCAGGTTATAAGGATACCGATGGTGATGGATACAGAGAAGATCCGAATGGCAAGAAATTTACCATCTCCTGGGCAGTAAGAGACGGTGAAAATGCAGATACCTATGCACAGTTCAAAATGCAAAACTGGAAGGATGTCGGTCTGCATGTTGAGTTATATAATGGACGTCTTACAGAAGTTAATGCATTCTATGATGCAGTCGAGATGGATGATAAGAATATTGATATGTATGATGCCGGCTGGCAGACAGGTTACAACCCTAATCCCTTCTATTTATGGGGACGTACAACTTCTGCAAATTATACGAGATATACCAGTGATAATTTTGACAGAATAATTAAAGAAATCTCTTCCGACAAGGCTTGGGATGATGCTTACCGTGCTGAGAAATATAAGGAATGGCAGAAAGCGTTCTTTGATGAAGCTCCGGCAATTCCTACCATGTGGAGAATAAAACTGGTTGCGGTAAATAACCGTGTCAAGAATTATGAACTGACGGCTACCGATATTAAGGGTACCTATCATTTGATTGAATTAACCAGCAATGAACCGATAAAGTAATCTATGATTTGATTAAAATGAAATAGCTTCCATATTGCAATAGAGGCGTCCCAATCGGTTGGGACGCCTCTACTTTATTATATATCATCTTACAAATGCTTTGCATAACTTCTAATCTGGAACCATTCATATATTTTATCATCATATATTACGATCAACTGGCTGCTTTTCCTATAATTATAGAAAAGCTTTATTTAAACTAAAAGTAGAATAAATACTTACAGGGGAGAAATTCATAGAATTTCTCCCCTGGCCAAGTCATACTAATCTATATCCAATTGTAACAATCAAGCTATTAACAATAAACCTGGCGGCTCTTACAGACCATCACTGTAGTCATCCTCAGAAATACCCTTCAGATTGAACTCTGCCTCTGTCCAGTCACCATCATTGTGAGAATTCTCACCATAGCCTACATGAGCATCATCCATACCGGGAATAGCATCTTCTCTTTGCAGATCATCGCTGTCCTTACTGTATTTATCCTCATCATAAACCATATCTGCAATTCCGTCTTCTGCATCTTCCTCATCATATTCTTCACTGAAGTATTCTTCATTTAAATCATCGTCGTTTGAATAATCAAAGTTTTTGAAGTCACCGGAAAAACGGCCGTCACCTTCCAGCTCCTCGGAGAGCATATACTCCTCCGGTGTATCACTGTCAAGTTTAACGGAACGGTATCTCTTCATACCGGTACCGGCAGGAATTAGCTTACCGATAATAACATTTTCCTTAAGACCGATTAACGGATCAATCTTGCCCTTAATGGCTGCTTCGGTAAGTACCTTCGTGGTCTCCTGGAAGGAAGCTGCCGATAAGAAGGAGTTCGTAGCAAGAGAAGCTTTTGTAATACCAAGCATTACCTGCTTGCCATCTGCAGGCTCTAAGCCTTCTGATAACATTCTTACATTCTCATCCTCATAATCCAGAATATCAACCAGAGTACCCGGCAGGAAGCTTGTATCGCCATTCGTTTCAATACGGATCTTCTTTAACATCTGACGAACAATTACTTCAATATGCTTATCATTAATTTCAACACCCTGTAAGCGGTAAACTCTCTGTACTTCCTGTATCATATAATCCTGTACGGCACGAATTCCTTTGATCTTTAAGATATCATGAGGATTAACGCTACCTTCTGTCAGCTCATCGCCGGCTTCAAGGATTTGGTTATCAGCAACCTTAATTCTTGAGCCATAAGGTATTAAATAAGCTTTTGATTCCATTGTCTCATTGTTCGTGACAATTACTTCACGTTTCTTCTTCGTATCCTTAATCGTTACGACACCGCCAAACTCTGCGATAATCGCAAGACCTTTAGGCTTTCTGGCCTCAAAGAGCTCCTCGACACGGGGAAGACCCTGTGTGATATCATCACCTGCCACACCACCGGTATGGAAAGTACGCATGGTAAGCTGTGTACCAGGCTCACCGATTGACTGAGCAGCAATAATACCAACAGACTCACCAACCTGAACTGCCTCACCGGTCGCCATGTTAGCGCCATAGCACTTTGCGCAGACACCAATATGGGATTTACAGGTTAATATGGTACGGATTTTAACTTTATCAACACCGGTTGCCATAATAGCCGCCGCACGCTTTGGTGTAATCATATGATTTGCTTTCACAATAACCTGGCCTTCTGCATCATAGATGGTCTCACAAGAATATCTGCCTGTGATTCTCTCCTCCAGCCCTTCAATTACTTCCTTGCCATCAGTAAATGCTTTAATCCACATACCCGGGCTTTCCTGACCCTCGCAGCAGTCTACCTCACGGATAATCAAATCCTGTGATACATCGACAAGACGACGGGTTAAGTAACCGGAATCGGCTGTACGGAGCGCTGTATCAGAGAGTCCCTTACGTGCACCATGTGCGGAGATAAAGTATTCCAAAACGTCAAGTCCTTCACGAAGATTGGACTTAATCGGTAATTCGATTGTCTTACCGGTTGTATCTGCCATAAGTCCACGCATACCGGCAAGCTGCTTAATCTGCTTATCGGAACCACGGGCACCGGAGTCGGACATCATCTTAATATTATTAAATTTATCGAGTCCGCTAAGAAGAGTCTCGGTAAGAACCTTATCGGCTTCCTTCCAGGTCTCAATAACAGTATTGTATCTTTCTTCCTCGGTCATTCTACCACGTCTGTATTCCTTGGAAATACTTTCAACCGTAGCTTCCGCATCCGCAATAATCTGCTTTTTCTCTTCCGGAACCTTCATATCCGAGATAGATACTGTCATCGCAGCACGGGTAGAATATTTGTAACCGATGGACTTAATTGCATCAAGCGTTTCTGCTGTCTTAGTAGCTCCATGAATGTTAATACATTTCTCAAGAATAGGCTTTAACTGCTTCTTACCTACCAGGAAGTCAATCTCCAGCTTTAAGAAGTTCTCATCCAGGCTTCTGTCTACAAAGCCAAGGTCCTGTGGAATAATCTCGTTGAAAATGAAACGTCCTAAGGTAGACTCAATAATTCTTTCCTCTTCTAAGCCATCCTTATTGATTCCAACTCTCTTGATCTTAATCATCTCATGAAGATCAATAACACTGTTCTCATAAGCCAGAATTGCTTCATTCATGCTCTTATAGAAATGCTTAATACCACCCTCCATCTCTTTAATAATCGTCAGATAGTAGATACCAAGCACCATATCCTGAGATGGAACCGCTACCGGTCCACCATCGGAAGGCTTTAACAGGTTATTCGGTGATAACAGCAGGAAGCGGCATTCTGCCTGTGCTTCTACAGAAAGAGGTAAATGCACAGCCATCTGGTCACCGTCGAAATCGGCATTGAACGCGGTACATACAAGCGGATGAAGCTTAATCGCCTTACCCTCTACTAATACGGGCTCGAAAGCCTGAATACCAAGTCTATGGAGAGTAGGAGCACGGTTTAACATAACCGGATGTTCCTTAATAACCTCCTCGAGTACATCCCATACCTCAGTCTGGAGTCTTTCTACCATTTTCTTTGCTGATTTTATATTATGCGCGGTAC
Organism: Bacillota bacterium; assembly: GCA_023418475.1. GTDB lineage: Bacteria > Bacillota > Clostridia > Lachnospirales > Lachnospiraceae > Mobilitalea. Next base: position 20,886 of record JAEZZO010000068.1, on the reverse strand, counting down.
CCTTTGATACTAATTCCTTCATAACAAAAGGTTTGAATAACTCAATTGCCATTTCCTTAGGCAGACCGCACTGGTATAGCTTAAGCTCAGGTCCTACGACGATAACGGAACGTCCGGAATAGTCAACACGTTTTCCAAGTAAGTTCTGACGGAAACGTCCCTGCTTACCCTTTAACATATCGGAAAGGGATTTGAGAGCTCTATTTCCAGGTCCGGTAACCGGTCTTCCTCTTCTACCATTATCAATCAGAGCATCTACAGCTTCCTGGAGCATTCTCTTCTCATTGCGAACGATGATATCCGGTGCACCAAGCTCCAAAAGTCTCTTAAGTCGGTTGTTACGGTTGATAATTCTTCTATACAAGTCATTCATATCGGAGGTAGCAAAACGTCCGCCGTCCAGCTGTACCATAGGACGAAGATCCGGAGGTATTACAGGAATAACCGTAAGGATCATCCATTCCGGCTTGTTGCCAGATTCACGGAAGGCTTCCACTACCTCAAGACGTTTGATAATTCTTGCACGTTTCTGACCGGTGGAATCCTTAAGGCCTCTCTTTAGCTCCTTAGATTCCTTCTCCAGATCAATTGCCTGCAAAAGCTCCATAATTGCTTCCGCACCCATACCAAGGCGGAAACTGCTGTAACCATATTTTTCAATTGCTTCCTGTCTTTCCTTTTCATTCAGAACCTGCTTATACTGCAAATCAGTAGTTCCTTTATCAAGTACAATATAAGAAGCAAAGTATAATACTTTTTCAAGAGTTCTCGGTGACAGATCAAGGATCAGACCCATACGGCTTGGAATTCCCTTGAAGTACCAGATATGGGAAACCGGAGCTGCAAGCTCTATATGACCCATCCGCTCACGGCGTACGCTCGCTTTGGTAACTTCAACACCACACCTGTCGCAGACAACACCCTTATATCGAATTTTTTTATATTTACCGCAATGGCATTCCCAGTCCTTGCTGGGTCCAAAGATTCTCTCGCAGAACAGACCGTCTTTCTCCGGCTTAAGAGTTCTGTAATTGATCGTCTCCGGCTTTCTGACTTCGCCCTTAGACCATTCCCTGATTTTCTCAGGTGAAGCTAAACCAATCTTTATCGCATCATAGGTTATCTCTTGAATGCTACTTACTAATTCAGACATTCTTTGGCTCTCCCTTCGTTATACCGATTAGCATTTCGGCTAAATATCTTCTTCCGGCTCTTCGCTAAACTCTTCTTCTTCCGGTTCAAACACTTCATCTTCCAGTAAATCTTCCGATTCATCTTCATAGATATCAAAAATTTCTGCATCGATATCTTCCACATTAGCCTGGGTGAAGCCAGCATCTTCATAGCCTTCATCATATCTGAAATTATTATCGCCTTCGATTAAAGGAGTCAGGTCAGAATCACCATAGTCAATACTTTCCGTCATCTTCACCTCTTCACCTCTCTCATCAAGCACAGTAACATCCAGTGCAAGAGATTGAAGTTCTTTTAAGAGAACCTTGAAGGATTCCGGAATACCAGGCTCCGAAATATTCTCTCCCTTTATGATAGCTTCATAGGTCTTAACACGACCCGTAACATCATCGGATTTCACAGTTAATATTTCCTGCAGGATATAGGCAGCACCGTAAGCCTCGAGTGCCCAAACCTCCATCTCTCCAAATCTCTGTCCGCCGAACTGAGCCTTACCGCCTAAAGGCTGCTGTGTTACTAAGGAGTAAGGTCCGGTGGAACGTGCATGGATCTTATCGTCAACCAGATGGTGGAGCTTTAAGTAGTGCATGAAACCAACCGTTACAGCACCATCAAAATATTCTCCGGTTCGACCGTCACGCAGTCTCACCTTACCATCGCGGTTAATGGGAACACCCTTCCAGTCTTCTCTGTTTTCCGGATGTTTCTCCAGATAATCCATGAATGCAGGGTCCAGCTCATCTTTATATTTTGCTTCAAATTCCTCCCAGGAGGTATTTGCATAAGCATTTGCAATTTCCAGCGTATCCATAATATCAAACTCGTCTGCTCCGTCAAATACAGGAGTAGAAATGTCCACACCGAGTACTTTCGCTGCTAAGGATAAATGGATCTCAAGTACCTGTCCGATGTTCATACGGGAAGGTACACCAAGCGGGTTAAGAACGATATCAAGCGGTCTGCCGTTTGGTAAGAAAGGCATATCCTCTGCCGGAAGCACACGGGAAACAACACCCTTGTTACCATGACGTCCGGCCATTTTATCACCCACCTGGATCTTTCTCTTCTGGGCAATATACACACGAACTGTCTGGTTAACACCGGGAGATAATTCATCCCCATTTTCTCTTGTAAATACTTTCGCATCTACGATAATTCCATATTCACCATGAGGAACACGAAGTGAGGTATCTCTTACCTCTCTTGCCTTCTCACCAAAGATTGCACGAAGCAGTCTCTCTTCTGCTGTGAGTTCGGTTTCTCCCTTTGGAGTTACCTTACCAACCAGAATATCTCCGGCACGAACTTCTGCACCGATACGAATAATACCTCTTTCATCCAAATCCTTAAGAGCATCATCGCCGACACCCGGTACATCTCTTGTGATTTCTTCCGGTCCGAGCTTAGTGTCTCTTGATTCTGCTTCATATTCCTCAATATGAACGGAAGTATACACATCTTCCTGAACCAGACGCTCGCTAAGAAGAACCGCATCCTCGTAGTTATAGCCTTCCCAGGTCATAAATCCGATCAGAGGATTCTTACCCAGAGCCAATTCTCCCTTAGAAGTGGAAGGACCATCTGCGATTACCTGACCGGCAGCAATCTTCTGACCTCTGAATACAATTGGTCTTTGATTGATACAGGTTCCCTGGTTACTTCTTGCAAATTTTATCAAACGATAGGATGACTTCGTATTATCATCATTTTTAATAACAACTTCCTTCGCTGTAACACGGTCAACTACACCGGACTTCTTCGCTACCACACATACACCAGAGTCGATCGCAGCTTTCGCTTCAATACCGGTACCTACTGCAGGTGCCTCTGTAATCAGAAGCGGAACGGCCTGACGCTGCATGTTGGCACCCATGAGGGCACGGTTCGCATCGTCATTTTCCAGGAAAGGAATTAAAGCCGTTGCAACAGAGAATACCATCTTCGGAGATACGTCCATGTAATCAATCATGTGCTTCTCATACTCGGAGGTTTCTTCTCTACGACGTCCGGAAATACTGTTTCCAACGAAATATCCGTTCGCATCCAGCTCTTCGTTAGCCTGTGCTACAATATATTTATCTTCTTCATCGGCTGTCATGTACACAACCTCTTCCGTAACTCTCGGATTAGTCGGGTCAGTTTTGTCACACTTACGGTAAGGTGCTTCAATAAAGCCGTATTCATTAATTCTTGCATAGGTAGCAAGTGAGTTGATCAGACCGATGTTAGGACCTTCGGGTGTCTCAATCGGGCACATTCTGCCATAATGGGAGTAGTGTACGTCTCGAACCTCGAAACCTGCACGATCACGTGACAAACCACCCGGTCCGAGTGCGGAGAGACGTCTCTTATGCGTCAATTCACCAAGTGGATTGTGCTGATCCATAAACTGCGACAGCTGGGAACTTCCGAAGAACTCCTTCACAGCAGCAGTAACCGGTTTAATATTAATTAAGGACTGCGGACTGATACCCTCTAAATCCTGGGTAGTCATTCTCTCTCTTACCACACGCTCCATTCTTGAAAGACCGATACGGTACTGATTTTGCAGCAGTTCACCTACTGCTCTGATTCTTCTGTTACCTAAATGGTCGATATCATCGGCATTGCCAATTCCATATTCCAGATGAATGTTATAATTGATAGAAGCAATAATATCTTCCTTTGTTATATGCTTTGGAACAAGCTCATTGATATTCTTTCTGAGTGCTTCCTTGATTGCTTCGGTATCCGTATTCTCTTCCAATATCTTCTTAAGTACCGGATAATATACATCCTCGGAGATTCCAAGCTCTTTCTTATCAATGTCTACATAATACGAGAGATTAACCATCAGATTGGATAAAATCTTTACATTACGTTCTTCCGCTTGTACCATAACATATGGTACAGCAGCATTCTGTATCTTTCTTGCAAGCTTATCCTCCACCTGTGTTCCTGCGGTTGCAATGATTTCACCGGTCGAACGATCCACAACATCCTCTGCAAGGACAAAGCCTACAATTCGGTTGCGGAAATGAAGCTTCTTATTAAATTTATATCTGCCGACCTTCGCAAGATCATATCTTCTTGCATCAAAAAACATACTATTTAAAAGAGATTCTGCATTTTCTACAGCAAGCGGCTCACCCGGACGAAGCTTTTTATATAGCTCTAAAAGACCATCCTGATAGCTTCCCGTAGGGTCTTTAGAGGTGCTTGGATCTCTTGAAAGACTGGCAAGAATCTTTGGCTCTTCACCGAATAACTGTTTAATTTCTTCATTTGTACCATAACCAAGTGCTCTTACAAAAGTTGTAATCGGAACCTTTCTGTTACGGTCAACACGTACGTAAAATACATCATTGGAATCTGTTTCATATTCCAACCATGCACCTCTGTTAGGTATTACTGTGGAAGAGAATAGTCTCTTACCTATTTTGTCATGATCTATAGAATAATAAATACCGGGGGAACGTACTAACTGGCTGACGATAACTCTCTCTGCACCATTAATTACAAAGGTGCCGGTCTCCGTCATTAATGGCAAATCACCCATGAAAATGTCATGTTCATTGATTTCGTTATTCTCTTTATTATGAAGTCTGACCTTGACTTTTAGGGGAGCCGCATAAGTAGCATCTCTTTCCTTACATTCTTCTATCGTATATTTGATGTCATCTTCACATAAAGCAAAGTCTACGAATTCCAAACTCAAATGTCCGCTGTAGTCTGCTATTGGAGATATGTCATCGAATACTTCTTTGAGTCCTTCGTCCAAAAACCACTGATAGGAATCCTTCTGTACTTCAATGAGATTGGGCATCTCCAGGACTTCCTTCTGTTTGGAGTAACTCATTCTAACGTTATTACCAACATTAATTGGATGCATTCTGTTCTTGTCCATTGACGTTTTCACCCCTTGAATTTAATTGTGTAACCTGATTAAAAAACTTCTTTTCATTTTCTGACATATATGCTATAATATAAATAAGTAGGCATATACCACCACAATAGTGCATCTTTCATATTATCATACCTTTTTGCAACTGTCAACGCTAAAGTGTTGATTTTTTTTATTTTATACAGACAAATTAATACAATTAAGAAAAGCCTCTGTATAAATTGTATCCAATTTTGGATATTATTTACATATTCTTTCTTAATTGTATTAATTTTATTCTAACTATTGATTAACAGCCTGCATTTATCAAGCTATGACAAATCTCTTCCTATCATCTCAATACCATACTCAAATTTCTGGGTATAGCGGCGTACCATTCATCCATACCCAGCAATCTGATTTTATCCTGCGTTTCTTCCGAAAAAGTATCCAGTGGTTTTCCCTCCAGCAGCATATTTGTTTCTTCCTCATTAAAAGAAATACCTTTCAATATCTTCTTCTGCTGTCCGGCATTCATGGGGCAGATTCGCTGGCAGATCAGGCAGTCATAAAGTGTATGATGAACGGATTCCGGCAGCCATTCCGGAAATTCATCTGGCACCTCATTAAGACAGGATAAGCATTTTTGATTATCAATCAGAAACCTGTCTGCCCTGATTGCATTGGTAGGACATTCATCGATACAGGCATTGCATTTCTCACATGCCTTCGCATTATTTACTTCACCCCAGGTATCTTCCTCGCAGGGCATATCCGTAAAATAAGCGGCATAGCTAAAATTACTTCCCATTCCATCTATGTAGGTTATATTATTTCGTCCGTACTTTGCAAGCCCGCTATGAACGGCTAACCTCTTAATCGGTAAATTATATTCAGCCAGAATAGAATATCCCTTTAACTTCATATAATCAGCAAGATAATTGTCCGCCGCACGAAAATCTGCCCTCACCAGGCTTAATACTTGATTTTTTCTTCCATCCTTACAAAATTCCACTTCTGCATAGAACGGATGGTGTATTGCAATTAATATTACAGACTTGACATCAAAATCCACCTCAGGTAAACCAAAGCGGTATAAATCCTTTAGTATCCATTTCTGAAAATCATTCAGCTCTTCTTCCTTGCTGAAATTGTCAAGCAGCTCCTGTAATTCCTTCAGATGCTTTACCGAAATTACCTTTAGACGATCCCCGTTATTTTTTGCTAAATTTTCAAGCTCCTTATTCATTATTAATCCCCCTTATATCTTGCCTGCAGTATTATGCCTGCTCAGTTCCCTTTTTCTACAGAATACACGATATTTCGTTTCCATGCAAGATAAATATTCCCATATTTTATTAAATATATATTGAAGAGTAAATTTGTTTCCATTGAGAATAAAATTCAACAGTCTCATAAATGTATATAATTTACATTCACATTGATATATATTCTTATGATGATAATAATGTATTGTGAAGTCATTCGCATATAGTTGTTTTCATATTACCGGAGACAATACAATCTATTGGATTAAATAGCAATTGTCTCTATGAATATTTATATATGTTCATAAAAAAGATCATGATAAAGCACGCCTTATGCTAAAAGAGATTATATTATCAATACATTACTTAGAATGCGCTTCCTCCCATTGCTTTTGATGTTCTTTTATAATATCAATTAAGTTTTCTGCTTCTATCTTTTCTGCCGGAAATTCACTAAGATTCAGACTTTTACCTGATAGAGGCTTCTCTTCATTCGGCAAAATCGGAACCTGTAAGCTGACAGAATAATAATCAATTGCTACGGAATGATTCTTCATTATTGCGTAGAGCTCCTTCAATGCGGTAACCAGCTTTTCATAGCTAATATCCAATGTTAATATATAAACACTTAGCTCTGTCGGCAAAGGGGGATGACTGATATCGAGCGGCATGTCATAAGCAAGCCTAATATAATCCTTTTCTTTTCCATCATGAAAATCCGCTAAAATAATAGAAGTATCATAAGGAAATTCTTTTTTCACAATTACGTCCACAGCCTTGTCAAGTTCACTTTGAAGCCTTCGATACACTGTAAAATGATTGGCCACTTCGTATTCATAATCATCTGTAACCTTGCCCTTACTATAAGATACAGTGAAACAGATATCTTTGCTGCTTTTCGATTGTATATGCGAATAATATTCACCAAATTTAAAATTATACGCAGCTTTTGGTATCTCATAATCCGTTTGCGGATAGGTAACCTTCACATAAGCCTTCATCTTCGCGGTTGCTATCATAGCGGATACCGGATTACCAAAAAATGAGCTAAGTACCGTTACAATAAATCCAAGTACCATTAAAATCATAATAGCTACTATAATCCAATAGAATCTCTTTTTCACGCTTTACCCCGTTTCTGTGCTGCTTATCATGCATCACATATTATTTACGCAGCACCTCTTCCTCCCTATCTAATTCAACAAATAATAACCTGCTTTCATAAGAATACATGATATTCAAATTGACCGCAATAGTAGTTACCTTATTTTTCATGCATAACTATCGAATCTATCCAAGCTAATACAGAAAAGGCGGATATAAAAAAACAGACAGGCAGGGTGTAATTACCTGATCCTAATCCTTACACCCTATCCGTCCAGCCTTATGAATGTTATTTTTCCTTATTATACTCTTTCTGTTACGAAATCACAATAGAAAGCACGTTTATCACACTTTCAATTGTCATGAATGAAAATTAATCTGCCAGATGAATGTCTCCGCTCACTGTACTTAAAACCAATTCACTTCCCTGATTACCGTACGTATAGGTTCCAGTCTTGAGATTTCTCTGATGCATATTATCATAATTTATATATAATTCTCCTGAGGTGGTTCTGGATTTGATGCTATATCCATTGTTATAATTCTTCAGATTTACATCCACATCTCCGCTGGTGCTGCTGGCTTCGAGTACGATATCGCCTGCGCATTTTATATCTACATCACCGCTTTTTGAACTTGCATGGCATCTTTTCACATTCGCTTTCAGCGATACATCACCGCTTACACTAACCGCTCTTAGTCCGTCTCCTATAACTCCCGGAAGCTCTATATCACCGCTTACACTGCTTATATCCGCATTGTTCATTACCAAATCATTGATTTCTATATCACCGCTTGTGCTTCTGATTTTACATTCGCCTGTCTTCATATTCGAAATATCCAGATCACCGCTTAAGGAACTATTGTCTATAATATCCGCTGTAAGGTTTCCTGCTTCAATGCTACCGCTTGAGCTTTTCAGAGAGAGAAACTTTGCTTCAACATTGTCTGCTTTTACATCACCGCTCATTGTACTCGCATTCAACTGAATACAATTTATATTTTCAAGCTCAATATCTCCACTGGAGCATTTAATCTTTAAGTCCGTTGTAAAGATGCGTTCCATAAATACATCCCCGCTGGCTGCCGAAAGAAGCATTCGATCGGAATTAGCATCCGAAACTCTGATTCTGCCGCTAGCGGTTTTTATAGTAACCTCACTCATATGATCCGGCAACTCTATATTAATATTGATCGAATACAGTTTAAGGTTAAACAAAAACACTGTTGTTCCGATTCTACGAATACCGGCATATACTGTATTTCCTTCCTTATAACTGTAGAACTCATACATCTGTCGTTGTCTTTCATTACCGTTATTTTCATAGTTTATATTAATCTTACCATTTGAAGATCTTGTTACGGTAATATCCGCACAGATGCCGTCAACCATAAGATTTAATCCGGTCTTTGTGGCTTCCTCTGCCTTTTCACTGCTTGCTTCTTTGGCTGGTTCACTTATATTCCCGTTGTTTGCTTCCTCTTCCGGATCAACAGCTTTCCCACTGCTTCCTTCCTTAGCCGTTGCACTTGCTTTTTCTCTGCTTATTGTCTCATCCGGTTTCACAGCTTCTTCTCTGCCATCCGGCTCTGCCGTTATCTTGCTGTCAACACTATCCGCATTGTCCGTCTCTTCACTGTTTTCTCGGTTGCGAAACGTTTCAGCGGAGCCATTCGTATTCTCTGCCTCGTCGTCAGCACTATCTGCATTATCACAATCCGGATCTACCTCATAGCTATACTGATCCTTACCGTTCTCTTCCTGATCCACAGTATCATCATAGCTTTTTGAAACATTATCCGTAAAGCCTTCTGCATTCTTTCTATTAAAATCAAACGGGCCAGAGCCTTGGTTTTTCAAATAATTATCTGCAAAATTGTTGATGGATGAGGATGCCTGATCAAGAGTACTCTTTATAGTACGTCCGATTTCATTCACATCAATTTTACCAATGGCATCTCCTGCGGTATCCAACGCATTGTTAATAACGTCTCCGATCTTTTCACTATCTATATTAGAATACCATTCTTTGAATTTACTCTTCGTATTCTTCTGTTCATCATTTGTTTTCTGCCTGGTCTTGTTTTCCTCTTTGCTGTTCGTCTGATATGCTTCTTTTATTTCTTCTACCAGATCTTCAATGGTACCAAGATCTTCACAGATCTGCTCTTCACTTTTGCCATTCTCAATACCCACCTGAAAATGTTCTTCATAATCCGATATTATTTCATCCATAATACTTTCATCTGTATTTTTGAGTGCTTCTTTTAACGCACTTAAGTACTCTGATTTATTCATATCCATCCTCCTATTCTATAATTTCCTGTACTGCCTGAACAAAATCCAGCCAGTCTTTTTTCTGGGTTGCCTGATGCGTTCTGCCTTTTTCCGTTAAATGATAATATTTTCTGGCAGGGCCTTCTCCGCCCTCCACTAAATAAGTTTCAACAAAGGAATCATCCTTCAAACGTTTTAAAATAAGATATAAAGTTCCCGTTGAAATGATCATCTGTTTGGATATTGCTTCTGTCAGCTCGTATCCATATCGGTCTGCTTCTACTAACTTAGAAAGCACACATAACTCCAGCACTCCTTTTTTAAATTGTGCATTCATATGCCAACTCCTCTCTGCTCAGCTGATTAACTTATTTCCTTTGGTTGCATAACCTATAAAATATTGTTCGATAAGCTGTCTCTGTCCTTTTATTATATGTTCTAATATAGATATTATCACTATCTATTATATATTGCAATATAGTATTTATAAAATAAATAAAAAATTCCTTATCCTGCAATGAAGAATAAGGAATTCCCTATATTTGGAACCGCCCCCGCTTTGCTGAAACGGCCAATACTATTACTGTTTTTCTAACTGTTTTTTATTTTTTCCATTCCTGAAGATGCATTATAATACTCCTGGTATACCCCTTCTTGTAATATTTCCTCTGATTTGTGCGCAATCCAAAGCTTATTTCCATGCTTTGCAACTTTTCGATATTTCTTAAAGGCTGTACCATAATCTCCCTTTAAGGCCTCTATCTGTGCCATGCGATATAAAATTTCAACCTGCTGCCTTGTGTTCAATTCTATATCCATTAGCTTTGCCATATGCTGATAGCTTTCCTCATATTGTTTTTTGTAAAAAAGTCTATCCCCAATTAACATCTGAAGTGTTATCTTGTTTCTCTTACTGGAGATAATAAGCGGAGGTAATTGCATCTCATACATATGATCCCCCTCTTCTATTTTACCAAGTTCGTAATTACATATAATTAAATTTATTAAATATGTAAAGTAAGATCCATTTTTATCAGAAAGATCTTCCTTGTCTATCCCTGTTAAAATATTTTCTGCTTTCTGGAAATCACCAAGAAGCATAGTAGCTGCTGCCTCATTTATTGTCAAAATTGCAACCAGCTTGGGTTTGTGCTTTAATTTCGCCTTTTGCCGGAGTGTTTTCTTCAAATATTTTTCCGGATCACATTTTTCATTTAATAGTTGCCCCATTCTATAGGAACGGATAATACTAATCGTGATAAAAATGCATAATTCGATTGCAACAATGTAGAAATAAGCCTGCCATATCGAAAGTCCAGTCAAATGAAACAGCATAAACAGTACTAACGCAAGCACAAAAAAGAACAACAACCATAATACCATTAATCTCTCCCCTTTCCTCTTATCATAAATAAATAATAGGATTCGAGTGCCAAAAGTCAGATTTAATCATTGAATTGAATATGATTGAATATATATGCAGCCATATTCAACTAATATAATTTTTGGTGACTTTTGACACTCGAATCCTATAAACAAATAATTATCTGCGAATAAAAGTCTACCTCGTGCGCGTAGCTGCGCATCCCCCAGGAGGGTTTTTTTATTTTATAGGACCATCTTTCCTATGATAACAAAAAGCCCTGTTCTATATGATGAACAGGGCTCTTACCAGCTTGAGACTATAATTATTTTAATGTAACTTTAGCGCCTTCAGCTTCTAATTTAGCCTTAATATCATCAGCTTCTGCTTTACTTGCGCCTTCCTTAAGTGTCTTAGGAGCTGCATCAACAAGATCCTTAGCTTCTTTTAAGCCTAAGCCTGTTGCTTCACGAACAACCTTGATAACCTTAACCTTGTTAGGGCCAACTTCGGTTAACTCTATGTTGAATTCTGTCTTCTCTTCTTCTTCAACTGCTGCCGGGCCAGCTGCTGCAACTACCACACCTGCTGCTGCGGAAACGCCAAATTCTTCTTCACATGCTTTTACTAAATCATTTAATTCTAATACAGTAAGGCCTTTAATTGCCTCGATAAATTCCTGAGTTGTCATTACGATATACCTCCATTAATTTTTATATTGGTTTTGATTTAAATTACGCTTGATTACGCCTGTTTCTCTGCGATCTGTGAACAGATTGTTTAACTAACTGCTACTTGATTACGCCTGTTTCTCTGCGATCTGTTTAAGCACACGAGCAAAGTTTGTAATCGGAGACTGTAAGCTTCCGAGTAACTTGGAAATAAGAACCTCTCTTGAAGGAATTGTTGCGATAACCTGAAGTTTATTGGCATCATAATAGGTTCCTTCTACAACACCTGCTTTGAATTCAAGCTTGGGCATTGTCTTTGTACATTCAAGTAATATTCTTGCAGGAGTAGTTGCATCATCCATACCGAATGCTACAGCTGTCGGACCATTCAGATCCTTTTCCAACGCTTCATATGCTGTTCCTTTGAATGCAAAATTAAGCATTGTATTCTTGTATACCTTATAAACAACTCCGGCTTCTCTAAGCTTCTTACGAAGAATTGTATCCTGCTCTACTGTTAAGCCACGGTAATCAACTAAAACAGCAGCTTTTGCAGTTTCAACATAGCCTTTGATCTCTTCTACAACGGGTTGCTTTAATTCAACTTTTGCCATTACGTACACCTCCTTGTATCTTTGTCTGCTAACTAAGGAACCGGCATGCCGGTTCTTCTTTGCAGGAATATAAAAAACCTCTTCCTACCAAAGCAGAAAGAGGTTCATAAAATCAAATAAGATTTCAGTAAACTTTTCCTCGGTAGGCGGTTTCACCTTATGCCTTACGGCACCTACTGTCTTCGGCAGTTTGATGAGTGAATAGGTTTTATTCACTGCAAATGGGATTATAACATGAATGTTTAAAACATGTCAACCCATAATTTAAAATATATAAACACTAACCTAATTTAGCTGTGTTAAGCTTTACGCCAGGACCCATAGTAGATGCCAATGTAACGCTCTTTAAATATTGTCCCTTTGCTGCGGAGGGTTTTGCTTTCACTACAGCACCAATTAAGGTTTGGAAATTATCATTCAGCTGTTCCTGGGTAAAGGATGCTTTACCGAAAGCAGCGTGAATGATGTTAGACTTATCCAGTCTATATTCGATCTTACCAGCTTTAATATCATTAATTGCTTTGGTAACATCCATGGTTACTGTACCAGCCTTCGGGTTGGGCATTAATCCCTTCGGTCCAAGTACACGGCCTAAACGGCCAACTACACCCATCATGTCAGGAGTTGCTACAACAACATCAAATTCAAACCAGTTTTCATTCTGGATCTTAGGTATTAAATCATCTGCTCCGACAAAATCAGCACCTGCTGCTAAAGCTTCGTTTGCCTTATCACCCTTAGCAAATACAAGTACACGAACCGTCTTACCTGTTCCATGAGGTAATACTACAGCACCACGAACCTGTTGATCAGCATGACGGCCATCAACACCAAGTCTAATGTGTGCTTCAATCGTCTCATCAAATTTTGCTACAGCTGCTTTCTTTACTAAACTGATCGCTTCTGTTGCATCATACTGAACTGATCTGTCGATCAACTTTGCAGAGTCAGTATATTTCTTTCCTCTTTTCATTCTATAAACCTCCTAGTGGTTTTACCGGAAGAAAACGAAATACTGCGAATATTGCCGCTATCATCGGTCACGCCAATTGAAACGGTCAGAACTCGCATCCTTCTTATAGGCAAATACGACAAAACCGCATCTGCTGCCGAACGTATCATTTCATTCGGCATGTCCTCCCACGTTAATAGATTCTAAATCGCATATTCTCTTTCAAATACGCCGTTGCATTCTTATTAGTCTACTACAGTAATACCCATGCTTCTTGCTGTTCCAGCAACCATACTCATAGCTGCTTCAACACTTGCTGCATTTAAATCAGGCATCTTAAATTCGGCAATTTTTCTAAGCTCTGCCTTTGTAATCGTAGCTACCTTAGTCTTGTTAGGTACTGCGGAACCAGATTTCAAGTTAAGTGCTTTCTTTAATAACACTGCTGCCGGCGGTGTTTTTGTTACGAAGCTGAAGCTTCTATCAGCATATACGGTAATTACAACAGGTGTAATAATTCCATCCTGATCTGCTGTTCTTGCGTTAAATTCTTTTGTGAACTGAACAATGTTCACGCCATGCTGACCAAGTGCGGGTCCTACCGGAGGAGCCGGTGTAGCCTTGCCAGCTGGAATCTGTAATTTGATATAACCTGTAACTTTTTTTGCCATGATAGCATACCTCCTGAAAAATGTGGTGTTTTCGGGGATTCCCCTCCCACGTTACTTACTGCATTCAAGATCTGCGGCGAGCCGTTTCTCTTGTGTACCAACACTGCATACAATTATTTGCGAACCTTAACTTCACTGAAACCAATCTCAACGGGAGTTTCACGACCAAACATATCAACGCTGATGGTGACACTCTGCTTATGCGGATCAATTTTTCTGATCTGACCTGTGGTATTTTCCCATACACCGGATGCCACGGTAATCATATCGCCAATTTCAAAGTCAACCGAAACTTCATCACTATTCTTAATTCCCATGCTTTTCATTTCTGTATCAGTCAGGGGAACCGGCTGCTTTGAATCCGGACCAACAAATCCTGTTACACCTCTCGTATTACGAACCACATACCATACATCATCATTCATGACCATATGAAGCAATACATAGCCCGGAAACATTTTCTTCTGAACACGTTTCTTCACGCCGTTTTTCACTTCAACGACATCCTGCATCGGTACGGATACCTCCAGGATCTGATCCTGTAGCTTTCTGTTTTCGATTGTTTTCTCGATGTTCGCTTTTACTTTGTTCTCATACCCTGAATAGGTGTGAACAACGTACCAATTAGCATCTGACATAGTCTCACCCTTATCCTATAATAAATCCGATACCATAATCAAAAATAGTATCAATGATAAATATGATTGCACCCAGGATAACTGTAACGGCAATAACAGCAACTGATTGTTTTGCAAGAGCTTCTTTGTCCGGCCATATGATTTTCTTAAATTCGGCTTTCAGACCCTTAAACCAACTTCTCTTTGGAGCCTTTTCGGCAGTAGTAGAATTAGTTATCTCTCCCATGTCTTCACTTCCCTTTCAGTTTTTAATTATTTCGTTTCCTTGTGCAATGTGTGGGATCTGCAGAATTTACAGTACTTCTTTGTTTCCATTCTGTCTGGATGTGTCTTCTTATCCTTTGTCATGTTGTAATTGCGTTGTTTGCAATCTGTACATGCCAGTGTGATTTTTACGCGCACAATATCCACCTCCGATTTCTCTTGATGCGCAATACCGCTTAACTGTGAAGCAGACTTTTTTTAGGCATAAAAAAAAAGCCCTATTTCTTTGCTTTCTTAATATATCATAACCCTGTTTGTACGTCAACATATTTTATTTTAAATTTATAAAACGATAGATACGAGTTACTGTTTACAGGTAAGGTCCTAAAACACAGGACCTTACCTACCGGCTAATTAACTGACTTTTCCGTGGCCGGTGAAGTAGCTGCTAACCATCCGAGGTCACTGTAACGATGCAGACCGCCATCAAACCACCGGAGGTTTTCGCCGTAATACGGACAGTTCCCTCCGCTCTAGCAGTTATCTTACCGTCTTTTGTCACGGAGGCGATCCCCGGATCAGAGCTTTCATATCGTATAAGGTCGGTACTGCCGGTAGGCGTCAGAATAGTTTTTAGAATATATTCATCTCCAAGCGCAATCATTTTTCTGGTCTGAAGCAAACGAATTTTGCTTGCTTTCATTGTTTTCACTACTACCGTTTTTACAATTGAATTATTACGGTTGTCAATTGCATATATTGTATATGTTCCGTCTGATTTGACCTGAAAGCTTCCCTTTCCGTCCTTAGCACCAATCTTTACTTCCTTGCCGGACCCTGAGAACTCTTTTGTTTTTCTTATACCAGGCATATATTTTACACTTTTTAATCCGCTCTGCCCGTCTTTTGCGATTATAGATATCGTTCTATATTTATTATTACCGGCTACCGTAAAGGAGGCAGCAAGCTTTGGCGCTGCTTTATCCTCTTTGGCATGATAGACTAATATTGTCTCATTACCGGCATAATCAGCCGCAAAGAACGTATATACACCGGGGCCATCTAACTTTACCTCATTATTCTCTACTAAAGTTCCTTTCACCCCATGCTTAAAATCTGCAGCAGTTTTCGTGCCCTTTAGCCATTTGAAGGCTCTTAATCCGGAGGTTCCGGCATCCTTTGCCTCAGCTGTAATTTTAAGACCATAAATATTATATACGGTTTTTAAAGACATCACCGGAGCATACAGATCCCGGTTTAGCGAGCCTGCTTTCATTATCGTCTTATAAGCATCTGGAATTCCTGCATATTTCATACACCCAGTCAGATTATCCATCGGTTTCAGCTGGTCGATGATCATCTTTTTTACATTGGCGGCATAGATGTGATCGGATTGCGCATACAGCAATGACGCCACACCGGTTACCTGAGGAGCCGCCATGGAGGAGCCGCTTAGTGAGCTATAGTTTCCTACCACCGTACTGAAAATATCATTTCCCGGTGCTGCAATATCCACCGAGTATTTTCCGTAGTTTGAATAGCTATTTAATTGACCGTTTGCATCGATGGAGGTGACAGAAATCAGATTATCGAGTTTAAAACAAGCCGGATAGACAGGACTTTCATCATTATTTGTTCCGGAATTGCCAGCTGCTGCAACAAACAACATTTTGGATTCCCTCATCACTTCCTCCAGTCCGCCCATATACACAGTAGTTCCCCAGCTTAAATTGCAGATATCTGCACCCATCATATCGGCATATTTTACCGCTTCAATCGCGTCCGATATCATTCCTCCTCCATTCTCACCGCCGTTTATTTTCAACGTCATGATTTTGATATCTATATTGGAGGCTACTCCGGCGATACCGGTTTGATTGTCAGCAACAGCTGCTATAATTCCCGCCACATGCGTACCATGATCGTCATCATCCTCATATTGGGCTTCTCCGTCAGGACCATAATGGCACACGCTTGCATCACCGTTATAGAAATCCCATCCATTTACATCGTCTACATAACCGTTATTATCGTTATCTATATTATCTCCCGGAATCTCACCTTTATTAATCCATATATTCGCCGACAGATCCGGATGGTTGGTATCCACTCCGGTATCAATCACAGCAACAACCACTTCACGTTTTGCTGTGCCTGCTTCTTTCATATTTTTCCAGGCACCGGCAACATCCATATCAATGCCTGCCGCAGACCTGATTTTATGCTTCGTCTGGTATATATAGTTATAATAGTATCCCGGATTGCTGATATACCATTGTGAATCGGAATAGGTATCCATACTTGCACTAAAACTGCATATTTTACTGTCAGCCTGTGCTGTAAGAATATCAGGCTCTGCTTTCAGCTTCTTTAGCACCGTATTAAATTCACTTTTATTCTTTACCGATAAGAGCGCATAATTTCCAATATGTTTTTCCAGTCTAACTGACTTTTCATATCGTTTTGTAATACTCTCCCATTCCTGCTCTCTAATCTTCTGATTAATAATTACTACAATCTGTCCGTCTGCCTGTTCATAATTCTTATGTACCATAACATAATTTCCAAAAAGAATTATAATGAAAGCAGATAAAAAAGCCGTTCCGATGACTTTCGCTGATTTGTGGAATATAAACTTCAGTTTCATCATAAGAACCAACCCCCATTCTGCCCAATTCATTCTGCTATTTCTTTCTGTTATCATCCTAATCAGAACTATTGGCATTTCTGTGGCAAAATTTTTACTAAAATTATTAAATATATTAAATCTTTATTATTCGACACATCATCCATATTTTGGTAGTGATTTTTTTTTCCATATATGTTATACTTAATTTAATCGAATGGCGCGAATATTCATTCTGATTGATTAAGCACGCAGAATTATGATTTTTGCAAGTAACCTATGGCTTTCTTCATTACTTGTATAAAAAGTCGGGAGCGTGCTTTTCGCAATGCACTTTTATTAATTTTACTTAAGAATTTTTGCCGTTTAATCGGCAGATGGAGGTTATTATGAATATGCCGCAAAATATGAATGTTAATAACTCCACGAGTCAAAAGGATTTCTGGGACAGACTACAAATAGACATGTTGGCAGGCAGCCAGCCCTATATCGGCGAAGATTATCTTGCTTTTATTGAAAGAAGCTTTATGTTTTCCTTCTTTTTTAGAGGATGTCTTCCGTTTGAAATTACTATTTTTCAGAACAGATTTAATATTAAGGACTATGCTTATGTAATTCTTTTGGATTTTCCGGAATTAAACAAACCCAACACTCCCACAGTCTCCATTGATGAGCTGGAGCTTCATCATCTGCTCAAAAATACAATGAATAAAATGCACTGTTCTGTAGGGCCTCTGATTACTAACAGAATCAGTATGCTAATAAGTCATGAAGTTCTTCTTGACGAAGAGGAGCAGAAAATAGAAAGCCTTAATGTCTGTAACAATCTTGTTAATGCTGTGAAATCAAAGTATGATTTTCCTGTCAGGGCAGGTATCGGCGGAATGTATAGCATACATTCCATCTACACTTCGTTTCTCGATTCTCTTGCCTGTATGTATTACAACATCTCTAATTCAGTAACACATTATCTGGATATTAAGAAATTATCAATTGAAATCAGATATGATTACCTGGAAGCGGAAAAACGGCTGGTTGAAGCAGTACGACTTCGTAAGCCGGAAGCATATGACTATTTTGGGATTATTCTGGAATGGATTAAGCCGTTTAATGATGAAGTGAAACGCAATAAAATACTAGAGCTCCTTGTTCTGGCCAATTATACCATGCAGCTTGATTGTCAGACGGATGCCAAAGTAATTAATTATTCTTCTTATGTAGAACAATTTTTAACTTTGAAGGGAAACCAGTTGATTGAATTTGCTTTCCAATGTTTTATCTACATAACCAGCTATGTTAAGCCGCAGACTACTATTGACTATTCTAACCATATTGTAAAAGCTACCAGAGAGTATCTGGAATCACATTATACAGAAGATATCTCTCTTGAGGATATGGCTGCACAGGTTAATATAAGTCCTCAGTATTTTAGTAAGCTGATCAAAAAGACCACGGGATTTAACTTTATCGATTGGCTTTCCATGCTGCGCGTCAAAAAAGCCAAAGAGCTTTTGACTAATTCAAACCTTACTGTTAAGGAAGTTTGTTTTATGGTAGGTTATAAGGACCCGAATTATTTCAGCAGAATTTTTAAAAAACGAATCGGATTGACACCCAGTGAGTATGTGAAAGCAAGCGCTTATCTTAACAATAAGAGCTAAAGAATAACCCGCTATACATGGATGTAATATAGGGATTACAATAAGAATTTTTATCGTTTTTGGAATAAATTACAATTGTCTTTTCAACATATTCCATCGGATTTATCGCAATCGCTTCTGCTTTTTGCGAAAGCTTTGCAGTAAATCCGTTATCTTTCTCAAATAGATTTTGCATTTCGCCTTCCTGCGCAGCCCTGGCCGCTAGATTTACTTCCATGACAAGGGTTCCGTCAGCTTCGGTTTTAATTCCGCAAGCCGTCAGTTCATCGTGGTAAGTATCATTGATATTTTTCATTTCATTTATTAATTTCTTAGCACTATAATACTCTCCATTTACAACGGTTCTCTCTTTCGCAAGCTCAATAATACCATTATAAGTTTCGATGACAGATGCCACTGATTTCAAAATCTTATTACTATCCGGAACAATCTTTATACTTACTTCATCCTCACCGCATTCCTTCAGTGAAATCTGCAGCGTATTTTCCAGGGTAAAGGTATTAGCTGCTGTCTTTTTATCAATACCGTTCAGTTCAAAATAGGCAAGAGACGCTTCTCTCCAGGTATTAGTAATCCCAAAGTAGTCTGCCAC
This sequence comes from Bacillota bacterium, assembly GCA_023418475.1. GTDB lineage: Bacteria > Bacillota > Clostridia > Lachnospirales > Lachnospiraceae > Mobilitalea. The sequence goes on along the minus strand of JAEZZO010000068.1, from coordinate 1,188 downwards.
ACCCCAGCCATAGGTATTGGTATCTTCAAATTCAAATTCTCTTTCCCCAAACCTTCCCGCTTTCGCTGCGGTGATCGTCAAGTGACTGTAATTCTCTGCATCCCCCTGTTCTACCACAGCATTTATATCCGGTACAGATTGATTGATTAAATCAGCAAAACTACTCATCGCTTCCTGATTGTTCGTCTTTTGGTTCTGAACATAGTTTAAAGGGTACGTCTGTCCCGCTATTTTCAAATTAAAATTATATTTTCCGGGCAGCAAAGCAAAGGAAGTATTTGGTAAATCCCTTCCTTTGTTCACCTGCACATCTGCCAGGGTGTCTACCCGAATATTTATCGTATCCGGCAGGTTTTCCGTATTTTCATTCAGCAGTCTGGCAGACAATATACTTTCATCACTCACCGCCACCGCTTTGCTGTCATATCCTGCAGCATAGGGATCGTGCATTCTGTGAAGCCTTCCGCCAAGCTCCAGCGCATATTCCTTCACTCCAAAGATATATTCCTGATTTTCTTTGTTAATGTCTATTTTACAATAAGGCGAACATTTATTAAGGTTTATGATTTCATTATAAACCCGTTTTAACTCTTTTCTGTTTCTTGCAGGGTATAGTATCTCCCTTTTCACCGGGAAGTTTCCCAGCAAATAATTATATGCCTGTACCATGCCGGATCCCTCCCGAAAGCATTTATAAGTATACTATTAATATTTTAATTGAATTTTTGAATTATTACAAGTCCCTGCACATGGATATCCACCTAATTACCTAAATTTTTTATCTCCAATCCTGTCTGCCCTTCATAAAGTCTGTAAGTTCCTTCCGGGTTGGCAATCCGTCATTATCACCTCGGCTCATAACCTGTATTGCACCTACCGCATTCCCGCGCAGAGCTGTTTCCCGCAGAGAAAGACCTTCTTTGATTGCAGACAGTACACCTGCTGCAAATCCATCACCGGCTCCAACCGTATCCACAATTTTACTTACCGGGAAACCTTCTACATAACCGTTTTCATGCGCGGAAGCATAATAGGCTCCAGCCGCACCTAATTTAATAATAATGGTTTTCGCACCCATCTCCAGATATACTTGTGCAATCTTTTCCGGATCTGTTTCATTGATTAAGATTTTTGCCTCATTAATGCCCGGAAGAAACAGGTCACATTTTCCTGCTTTTTCATTAATAT
>JAEZZO010000016.1 GCA_023418475.1 Bacillota bacterium | reverse complement strand
TAGGCAATTGCGAAACTATATAGTTGTTAAAATTGTATACACAGAAAACACATATTCCTCCGCTCCAACGCTCCATCCGCTTAACTTCCGCTCCAGAACATGTGCTTTCTGTGTATACAATTAATATAATTCTTGTGTTTTGCAATTACCTATTGTTTTATATATAAAGGAGGAGATAAGATGATTAGAGTAGTAAAAACAGAGAATGGTATAGTACAGGGGTTGCCTGCGGCAGATCCGCGTATAACAAGTTTTAAGGGGATTCCGTTTGCAGCTCCGCCAGTAGGAGAAAACCGTTGGCGTGCTCCGCAGCCCGCTAAGGATTGGGAGGGTATTCTGAAAGCATATGCTTTTGCTCCGATCTCGATGCAGCCTACGCCCGGACTGGATAAAAATGATATTTATGCCAGGGAATGGGCTGTTGACCCGGAAATCCCAATGGATGAGGACTGCCTGTATCTGAATGTCTGGACCCCGGCCTGCAGTACGGATGAGAAGCTCCCAGTGTACGTATGGTATTTTGGAGGCGGCCTGCAGGTTGGCAATACTGCCGAGATGGAATTTGACGGAGAACGGATTGCCCGCAGGGGAATTGTTGTAGTAACAGTGAATTATAGACTGAATGCCTTTGGCTTTTTGTGCCATCCGCAGATAACAGCAGAAGCTCCGGAAGCACCGGCAAACTTTGGACATCTTGACCAGCAGGCCGGAACACGCTGGGTGAAGAGAAACATTGCCTCCTTTGGCGGTGATCCGAATAATATCACGATCGGCGGACAGTCAGCAGGCGGTGGAAGCGTATTAAGTCAGCTTACCACGCAACAGAATGAAGGTCTCTTCCAGCGGGCAGTAATACAGAGTGGTATCATCACAGACCTTTATCCGGGTAACCGCATGCCGGGAGATACCTTAAGCCTTGCAGAGGCAGAAGAGGATGGTATAAAATTCTTTAAATTTCTGGGGGTTAATACACTTTCACAGGCCAGAGCGCTGGAAGCAGAGTATCTTAATCAGAAAGCGCAGGAATACCGGCATTTTTGGGGTACAGTTGTTGACGGCCAGTTCTGTACCGATAATTCCTTTCGATTATTTCTCGAGAATAAACGTCTTATGGTACCAATTCTGCTTGGACATACGGAAGCAGAATTTTATAATAGGCCGATGACCTCGACCATAGAAGATTTTAAGAAAATGGCAAACGAATTGTTTGGTGAGAATGCAGGTGAATTTCTTGAATTATGCAATGTTGATAACACAAGCATAGAGGAAATAGTAAACCGAGCTTCCGTAAAAGGCATTGAATATACCATACGTGTTGCCGCGCAGGCCAATGCCTCTACTGGTGCAAATACACCTCTCTATTATTATAATTTTGATGCAGACATACCAGGCTGGGATCATCCAGGAACCTTTCATTCGGTGGAGTTATGGTTTACCTTTGAGACACTTGCAAAATGCTGGAGACCCTTTGTAGGAAAACATTATGATCTTGCACGCCAGATGTGCGATTATTGGGTTAACTTCATTCGGTCCGGCAATCCAAACGGCCTGGATTCGATTGGAGAAGCTTTGCCGCAGTGGGATTTTTATACACCGGAAGCTCCTTACACAATGGTATTTAAAGATAAACCGGAATTTATAAAAGATGGCCCAAGTGATCTTATGAAATTTCTTGTGAAGGAATATTTTAAGAAAAAGTAAGAAAGCAGGTGACTGAAATGTTGACTAAGCAAACAAACCTAAAGCTTCCCCGGTTGATCAGTGATGGCATGATTTTACAAAGGAATACGCAAATTAGAATATGGGGCTGGGCAGCTGCCAATGATAAAATTACAGTTTCTTTCCAGAATATGAACTACTGTGCACAAGCGGACGGGAAGGGAGAATGGCAGGCATGGCTTCAAACGGAAAATGCCGGCGGTCCTTATGAGATGATAATAGAGGATGCTACGTTACCCCAGACAATTCGCATAAAAGACATTTTTCTGGGAGATGTATGGGTTTGCTCCGGACAATCCAATATGGAAATGAAAATGTATGCGGTCAGAGAAAAATATGAAAAAGAGATAGCTGAATCGGCTAATACCTTAATCCGGCAATTCCTCGTTCCTGTAAAATATGATTTTGAGAAACCGCAAACGGATTTTGATAGTGGAAGCTGGGTGTCGGTTAGTCCTGTAAGTATTCTGGATTTTTCAGCTGCCGGGTATTTTTTTGCCGCACAGCTGTACGAGAGGTATCATATACCAGTTGGTCTTATTCATGCCAGCCTGGGAGGGTCCCCTGCGCAAGCCTGGTTAAGTGAGGAAGCTATAGCAAAGTTTCCGGATTATCAGGAAGCTGTAAACAAAATGAAGAACAGTGATTTCGTAGATGCTATTCTAAAGGATAATCAGGAGAAATATGAAAAGTGGCACGGCTTGGTGGATGAGAGCGATATTGGTAATACAAAATCCAGGAAGCCTGGAAAACCGTTCTTTTCTCCCGATTATGACGCCACCGGGTGGCAGGAGATTAATCTTCCTTGCTTCTGGGAAGAGGAAGGTCTTGGTTACTTTAACGGTGCTGTCTGGTTTCGTAAGGATTTTGAAATAGCGTCCTTTCAGCAAGAGGGTCTTGCAGGATTAGTTTTTGGAAATATAATTGATGAAGATACAACTTATATAAACGGCATTAAAATTGGCGAAACACCCATGCAATATATACCAAGAAGATATCATATCCCGAAGGGGATTTTAAGGGAAGGGAAAAATACGATTGTAATTCGAGTAATTAATCTCTCCGGTGACGGGGGCTTTTATCAGGATAAGCCCTACTTTTTGAAAATAGGGGAGGAGACCATCGATTTAAGCGGTAGCTGGCAATACCGGATCGGTGTAAAAAGTGATCCGCTTCCAACGCCTTTCTTTGTAATGTGGCAGCCTTGCGGCCTTTACAACGGTATGATTGCTCCGATTATCCGCTATGCGGTGAAAGGGGCTATCTGGTACCAGGGAGAAACGAATGCACAGCACCCCGAAGACTATGAGCATCTATTTCAGTCGCTTATTATAGATTGGCGAAAGAAGTGGGAAGAGTGTGATTTCCCATTTATATATGTTCAATTGCCTAATTTTCAGGAGCCCCTTCATAGTCCGGCTGCCGGGAAATGGCCAATGATCAGGGAAGCACAGCGTAAAGCGCTATCCGTACCTTCCACAGCGATGGCAGTTACAATAGACCTAGGAGAAAAATATGATGTCCATCCGGTCAAGAAAAAGGAAGTAGGCAAACGGTTGGCGCTGGCAGCGCAGAAGCTGGCTTACGGTGACGTTGAGCAGTTAACCTCCGGCCCGGTGCTGTGCGCAGCCCAAAGAGAGGGTCACACGATAAGATTATCCTTTCATGAGTCGGGAAGCGGATTAAAATTTATAGAACAAGACGGATCAAGTCTATTTGAAATATCAGGGAGCAATCAGGTATTTGTCAGAGCAGAATATAAAATCGATGCAGATAGTATCATTGTATGGAAGAAAGAGATTTGTGATCCGGCTTCTGTCAGATATGCATGGGCAGATAATCCGGAAGGAGCTGTTCTCTATAATCTAGAAGGCCTGCCGGCTTCGCCATTTTTCATTTCCTTGTAATTAAGCGAAAGCGGTTCTGCTTGGGAAGTACTTTTCGCATACACAGCAATGGAATTTGACTAGGCTATGAACAGTAATCAGTTAATTTATTTTTTATGTTTTCAGTTTAATTTATTATGTTAATATATGGTTAAATATGCTATAATTTAGTAACTACATATTTTAATATGATAAGGGGAAATACTCTATGGAAGAGAATGTTTTGGCTATTACAATGTGGGAATTTTCCTGGTTAGAAAGAAGATGGCCGGGAGCGGGTTATGAGGACTGGGATAATGCCCTCGATCAGCTGAAAGACAGAGGATATGATGCGGTAAGAATCGATGCTTATCCGCATCTGGTAGCAATTGATCCGAATAAGGAATGGGAGCTCCTTCCTCACTGGAATCAACAGGAATGGGGGAGTCCGGCTCTTAACCGGGTTATAGTACAGCCCTCCCTTAACCAATTTATCAAAAAATGCAGTGACAGAAAGATTAGAGTAGCCTTATCAACCTGGTTTCGTCTGGACCGGGATAATTCCCGGCTTTTCATACCATCCGCACAAAAGCATGCAGAGATTTGGATTAAAACATTGGAAACGATTGCGGAGGAAGGTCTCCTGGATAATATATTATATGTTGATCTATGTAATGAATGGCCATTGCAGGCCTGGGCTCCGTTTTTTAGGTCAAGCTGCTCGGAGGAATGCTGGATTAATAAGGATTCCATTGATTGGATGAAAAGTGCTGTCCAAATAGTCAGAAAAAGATTTCCTACCTTAAAGTATTGCTTTTCCCTAACCAACCACTACAATAAATGGAAAGGTGTAGATGTAAGTTATTTTGATCTGCTGGAGCTTCATTTGTGGATGGCACAGTGTTCCGATTCTGAATTTAACAAAATTGTTAATTATAATTATGAGCGGTTTGATACAACAGGATATGAAAACATCGTTAAATATGCCGAAAGGTTATATTACTCATGCCCGGATTACTGGTTATCAAAATTAAAGGATGAGATACTTAATTTGGCTGCATGGTCCTCGGATGTGAACCTGCCAATTATAACAACAGAGTGCTGGTCCTTAGTTGATTACAAAGACTGGCCTTTATTGAACTGGGGATGGATTAAAGAGATTTGTGAATATGGTGTCAATGAATCATTAAAAACTGGTAAATGGAGTGCAATAGCAACTAGTAACTTCTGTGGTCCGCAGTTTCATGGAATGTGGGATGAGATTGAGTGGCATAGAAAAATGACAGAACGTATCCATAGTGGATTATGAGAAAAGATGAGTATAGATGTACTCATATCCATCATCTTATCCTGTATCAGGCTTTTGTCGGGCAAATTTTGAAATAATATTACAGCATAGCAAGCAGGGTAATTTGAAAAATTATCCTGCTTATTTGTGTCAGAAGAAAGTTTACACAAAGAGGATAAAAGCTAGCACCCCATGATATTTCAGTAACATCAGATGATCATTAGACGATAAATTTTTTGCGGAAAGCACCGGGTGTGAGGCCACAGTTTTTCTTGAATTGGCGAATAAAATGATATACTTCGTTATAACCCAGCTCCTGAGCAATTTGATTAACGGATAGATTGGTGGAGGAGAGCAATACCTTGGCCTGAGCAATTTTCACATTAATCACATCGGTAATGCAGGTTACTCCAAAGGTTTTTTTATACATAACCTGAAAATATGCGTGAGAAAGATGAGCCAGTTCCGCCAGTTCATCAACAGACCAGTTTTTATTGGGTGTACTTATGATACGATTTCTGATTTCCAACAAGTCCTCATAATGAGGATTGTCTAAAAGCTTTTGTTTGTTCAATTGCCATTCCTCTCCCACTTTGATCATAAGAATTTTGATAAACAGCGTAAATATTTGTCTGGAATTTCTGCTTTCCAGATTGAATTCCCGAGATATCATTCTCAAAAGCTCGTTAATATAACTATAATTCGATACTTGTATCGGTTGATTCAAAGGAAAGGTCAATTCGTTTAAAAACTCCTGTGGATCGTCCACAGCAAAATGAAGATAATCATCCACATATTCACTATCCGTGGGAAAATATCGGTGAGGTATATTGCTTCCAAGAAGCAATACGGTGGGGCAGCTGATGATATAGGTACAATTTTTAATGATAAAAGTACAAGGAGATTTTATATACAAGAATAAGAAATCAATTCGTCCATATGGTCTATCCATAATAAAATCACTATCATGGACGCAATTCAAAGCAATATAATGTATATACATCGGCAGAACCTCCACTATGAATGAAATCTAACGATATGTCAATTATATGTAATTATAATCTATTGTAATTTGATTTTCAAGTTAATACAATTTATTATAGAAATAACATATATTTACAATTCGGAAAGTTTTTTTTAAACTGCAATTTGTAAGAAATACGAAAAGAGGAAGCTTCTATGAAATTTCAAAGGCTCAGGAATAAATTAAGAAGTAATCTATTAAATACCATTCTTCTAAAATATAATGAATTGCAGATTAGTATGAATAATCGTAAAATCAGAACAAAGACAACATTTTTATATATTTTCTGTGTGCTTGTACCCGTGGTGCTAACCAATGCATTTATTATTGGAAATACATTAAAAGCTTCCCGTGACGAGGCAATTGCTAACCAAAATAATATAGCCGATTCTACTGCGCACCATATTTCTTCTTTCATAGAAAATGCCGTATATGTCACAGTAGACATTTATGCAAGTGATTCAATCTGTAATTTTCTGGATACTCAGTATGATAATAATGAAGATTTTCTAAGACAATACAAAAGAGTCTTTGACAATTACCTCTTTTACAGAAGCTCTAAAAACTTTATAAGTGATATTACATTATATTCTGATAATAAAACAATGAACAATGGCGGACGGTATTTTCGAATTGATGCAGTACAATCGGAGAAATGGTATCAGAGCTTTCTAAAGGCTAATACGGGTATGTTAATTTATCCATACAACAAAATCCGATATGATAATCAAGGAAAACGTGTCATTTCTGTAATCAGAAAATTAAACTACATAGAAATGAGTAAGATTGAGAAAATAGTAAAACTTGATCTTAATTATTCCCAGCTGAATGAAGAAGTTAAAAATACAGCATTTCAAACAATCATATACGTATGTCACGCAGATAAAATACTATTTACGAATGATAAAGATGATATGGGAATTAATGCAATCTATGATGATATATCAAAGATATCAATGGATGAAATTCAGCTTCATAAGTCCTTTACGTCTTACGGTTTCAACTATGATATCTATTTAAAAGGATATAGATCGAACTATTTAAAGATGCTTAAAAATAAACTGGGACTCATTGCCATACTTTGGCTGGCAGATGCTTTAATACCTGCATTTATGCTTGCCTTATTTAACAATTCAATCACCAAGAGAATACTGCTGCTTGGAGATTATATGAAAATGATTAAAGGGGACAAATTTGATCTTATTTTGCAGGATAGAGGAAAAGATGAAATCGGAGAATTACTGGAGAATTATAATTTGATGGTTGTTAGAATGAAAAATCTGATTTTATCCGAATACAAAAATAAACTGGAGCAACAGGAGCTGATTTTAGCCAGGCAGCAGGCAGAGTTATTAGCTTTATATAGCCAGATCAATCCGCATTTTATGTTTAATGTTCTTGAAAGCATTCGAATGCGCAGCGTGATAAAGGGTGAAAAAGAAACCTCGCAGATGATTGAAAGTCTTGCAAAGCTTATGAGAAAAAGTGCCGAATGGGGATCGGATTTAATTACAATAGAGCAAGAAATAAACTTTATGAAGGATTACCTGAATTTACAAAAATATCGTTACGGCGAGAAGTTTCATTACCAATTTAAGGTGGATACAAAATGCAATTCCTATACCATACCAAGTCTGGTACTGGTAACCTTTGCCGAGAATTCCTGTATCCATGGTTTAGACCGGGAGGGACATGCAGGGACTATTTTTGTTACGGTTAACGAAGCTTACTCTTTTCTGCATATTGAAATTGAAGATACCGGGATAGGAATGGAGCCGGATCAGGCGAAAAAATTGGAACAATTAATCAATGAAGCAAATATTGAAAATTTACAGAAAACTTCTTCCCTTGGGATGCTCAATGCGGGTATTCGTCTGAAAAAATATTGCGGATTTGATACAAATATAATGATTGAGAGTGAGAAACAGGTTGGCACCTGCATTATCATAAAGATACCTCTGGTAAATCTAAAGATTATGAAATATTAAAGTCATAAGAAAGGAGATTGTCTGAATGCAAAGAGAGGTTTCGCTGTTAAAAGTTCTAATAGTGGAGGATGAGCCCTATATTAGAAAAGGACTGACGGCTTTAATCGATTGGGAGTCGGAAGGATACGAAGTAACAGGGGAGGCGTCAAACGGTAATAATGCCATTCGTATGATGAAAGAGAATGACTATGATTTAATTCTTTCAGATATTAAAATGCCTGAAATGGATGGAATTGAACTGCTTTCTTATGTCAGAAATCATCAGCTTAGCAATGCAAAATTCGTATTCTTAAGTGGATTTTATGATTTTCATTATGCGAAAACAGCAATTCGCTACGGTTGCTGTGACTATATTCTGAAACCGATTCAAAAGGAAGAGCTTCTTGCGGCACTTCGTAAAATAATGGAAGAACACAGGGTGGAAACAGGAAGTGAGATAGAGAAAAAGGTCTATGAAAAGGCTTATCTGGATCGGCAGCTGATGGCAATTCTATGGGGAAAGTACGACAGCACCAATGTTAAGTATGTGAAGGAGAAAATTATGCTCTCCAGTGAAATGGCTTATGTTAACTGTGAAATTTCGCTGAATGACGAAAAATTTCTTGCATTACCGGAGGAGAACCGAAGAGAACAGCAAAGAAGATTGTATCATTATGCGGGGTTATTGTTAAAAGGATACTTAGATCATATTATTTGTGACCTGATGAAGCATACACAATGCTATGATATAGGAATTATCTATTGCAGTGATATGTCACGTTCAAAGAATATGACGCAGAGACAATGGATTGACTGGTTACAGAAAGAGCTAACTGTGCGTGTCGGTTTTGAAGTGGTAGCCTGCATGGGGTGTCTTGTGGGAAGTATACATAATATTTCTGCCTCCTACCGTGAAGCGGTTATGCTTCGTACGTTTCATTTTTATAAAAGGAATAACGATAAAATGCATATTATTGTGAAAACAGAGGGTCAGCATGTAAAAGGAAACGATAGCAGAAAGCAACTGGAAGAGTTAATACATATGATTGAAATTAATGACCGCTTTAAAATAAAGGAATACGCAAGCTTTGTGTTTCGAAATTTTATGACGAAGGAAATTGATCCGGAAACAGTTGAGAAAAATATTCAATATTTGCTTTATCGGCTGCTTGGTCTTGCCTATCATCAGGATACTGATATCGACCAAGAGGAGATTATGCAATATATTCGACAGTCTGTTTTTACGTCAGACATTAACACGGAGAATGGACTTAAGTTTCAGCGGTTTGCGGTGGAGTACTCGGACTATCTAGCGCAGCTACGACAGAATATGGCAAGAGGAACAATTGATCGGATAGAAAATGATATAGAAGAGAATTATTCCGAGAATATCAGCTTGAAGTCCCTTGGCGAAAAATACTATATCAACAGTGCTTATCTGGGACAGGTTTTTAAGAAATGCTATGGTTGTGCTTTTAAGGATTATCTTAACAACGTAAGAATTCGAAGAGCAGCAGAAATGATCCTGAATACGGATAAAAAAGTATATGAAATTGCCATTGAAGTAGGATATCGAAATCAGGAATACTTTATTAATAAATTCGTAGAAGTGTATGGGGCAACTCCGACAAGATTCAGAAAACAGAGCTGTGAAGGCCGGAGTAACCCATCAAAATGCATATAAATACGAATATAAACCACTACAAATTATTCATATATACTTTGTAGTGGTTTTTTATATAGTTTGTATGACTTATTCATTGTGCAATAATGCTAAAATAAGACATCACATCAAGTGAAAAAAATTCAAGGGAGGATTTTTATGAAAAAGCGTATAATTGCAATACTTATGTGTATTGCGCTGATGTCGTCCTTATTTGCAGGCTGTGGAAAAAACAATTCTACAGATGCTAAGGATACATTGAAAACATCAGATACTGGAGTGACCAAAGAAGCAAATACTGGCAGCAGTTCATCGTCAAAGAAGATAAAGGAGTTTACAGCCTTTTTTGACAGACAGGGAATTGAATTAAACGATAATAATGAGATTAAACAGATCATAACGGATAAGATTGGTGCGAAATGTAAAGAAACCTGGTTAACTGGACAGGAAGCGAAAGAGGCTGTAGGAATGCTGATTGCCAGCGGTGAGTACCCAGATTTTATTGACTGGACACCCGAACTGCAGGATGCGGATGCGCTCGTACCGATTGATGAATATCTGGATAAGTATCCTAATATTAAGAAGCTCTGGAGTGATGTACAGTGGAACTCCTTAAAACAGAAGGATGGACATATTTATTCAATACCTCAATTTGGCAATATTAATGAGAAATTAATGGATACACAGCAAAACGGAGAAGCATTCTGGGTGCAGACAAGAGTACTGAAATGGGCTAATTATCCAAAGATTGAAACACTGGATGATCTTTTTAAGCTTCTGGAGGATTATTCTGCTGCCAATCCTACGATGACGGATGGTTCGTCTGTTATTCCATTTGAAATATTGTGCTATGACTGGTATTATTTCTGTCTGGAAAATCCGCCGCAATTTTTGGATGGATGGCCAAATAACGGACGCTGTATTGTAGATCCCCAAACCTATCTGGTTAGTGATTATAATGTATCTCCAACAGCGGTTCAATATTTTAAAAAATTAAACGAAGAGTACAAAAAGAAAATTATAGATCCAGAATTTATGACAATGAATCATGACCAGTTCCTTGAGAAGATTTCCTCCGGACGTGTTCTAAGTATGGTGGAACAGCACTGGGATTTCCAGACGGCAGAAGATAGTATTAAAGCACAGAATCTGGAAGGCTGTACTTATGTACCACTTGGACTGACCATTAAACCCGGTATGAAGGAGATGTATTTTGCTTCTTCTGAATCTACAGTTCTTTCCGGTGGCCTTAGCATTACAAAGAGCTGCAAGGATGTAGAAGGGGCACTTAAATTTGTGAATGATCTGCTGGATCCGGAAATTATTACACTTCGCAGCTGGGGTGTGAAGGACAAAGATTATCTGGTAGGAGATGACGGACTTTTCTACAGGGATCAGACCATGAGAGACAATGCGGTAAAGACAGAATATAAGCAATCTCATCTTTGCACCTATTCATATTTCCCAAATTATATTGGTATGAACCCGGACGGCAAAAATGCCATGACACCTGATACGCAGCCTTCTGAATTCTTCGCAGGTCTAAAGCCGGAAGTTCAGGAATGCCTTAAAGCGTATAATGCTAAGACATATGTAGATATGCTTGATTACAATGAGATTGATTGTATGAAGGAGCCATGGTATCCAATCTACTCCTTTGTTGGAGAGATGACTACTGAAACACCGGGAGGACTTGCATGGACGAAAATGGAGGAAACAAAGAAGCAGTATTTGCCGCAGGTTGTTATATCAAGTGATTTTGATAAAGCCTGGGAGGATTATCAGCAAGCATATAAGAAATGTAAACCGGAGGATTTTATGAAAGAAGTTCAGGAAGCGGTTTACCACCGAATTGAAATTGTTCAAGGGAAAGATGTAAGACCAGCGAAATAAACTAAATACAGGGGACTATAATAATACGGGCAGGTGGCATTTGGCTGAATTCGCCGCAGCCACCTGCTCAAATACAGCGGAAAGAATGGTATTTCTATGGATGGAATAAAACATATGAGAGTTGAACGGGAAAGGGTGAATAGAGAACAAATCACCTGGAAAAAAATGATAAAACAAAAAGAATTAATTCTTTTATCACTTCCATTCGTAATATATGTCATTTTATTTAATTATGTGCCGTTAGTTGGCTGGGTCATGGCTTTTCAGCAATATAAGCCGAAAAATGGCTTCTTTCATTCAAAATTTATAGGACTTGATAAATTCAAATTTCTTTTTGTAGATAATCCGGATTTTATACGAATTATTCGTAATACACTTGCTATGGGTATTATTAATCTTGTTTTAAGCTTTGTATTTGCAATTGGATTTGCACTGATTTTAAATGAAGTAGTGCATAAAACCCCTAAGAAAATTGTACAGACAATATCCTATTTGCCCCATTTTCTATCAATGATAATCGTGTGTGGAATCCTGCAGGATGCATTATCGATAGACCACGGGATTATCAATGAAATATTTGTAAAATTACATATATTAAAACAACCGGTCAATTTTTTTACTTATAAAAGTTTATTCTGGTGGATTGTTGGATTTGGTAATGTGTGGAAAGAAACGGGATGGAACAGTATTATTTATCTTGCTGCAATTACGGCGATTAATCCTGATTTATATGAGGCGGCGTCTATCGATGGTGCGGGTAAGCTTCGCAAAATGTGGAATATAACGTTACCTGGTATCAAGCCGACGATTTTTATTTTATTGTTAATTAATGTTGGAAATGTTTTGAATGCCGGTTTTGAAATACAATATTTGTTAGGAAATGGTTTAGTACAGAGTGTATCGCAGACAATTGATATTTATGTATTAAAATATGGTATCAGTCAGGCTGACTATTCACTTGGTACGGCTGCCGGTATTTTCAGGAGTCTGGTAAGTGTTATCCTGATCTTCCTGGCTAATTCCGCGGCAAAGGCAGCCGGGGAAGAGCGACTATTTTAAGGGAGGCAGGAGAATGGAAGAAACAAAATATATTTATCAAAAAAGTCACAGTTTTCGCATAAAAAATTTCATTTATTATTCCGTTATAGGATTAATACTCACGTGTTTTGTTATAATTACGCTATATCCTATCTTAAATACGCTTGCAATATCCTTTAATGACGCTTTGGATGAAATGCGGGGAGGAATTTATTTTTGGCCGAGAAAATGGACGCTTAGTAATTATAAGACGGTAATAAAGATGAATAGCATCATGACCGGTCTTTTTGTCTCAGTTGCGAGAACTGTTGTGGGAACGGTATTGCAGCTGGCAGTCACTGCTTTAATATCATTTGTATTAAGCCGCAGGAATTTTATTTTTGCGAAACCGATCTCCGTATTATTTGTACTAACGATGTATATAAACGGAGGACTGATCCCAACCTTCTTATTATATCGGGGACTGGGATTTATGAGCAGCTTCTGGGTATATATTATACCGGGACTGGTTAGTGCTTTTAATATGCTGGTTATCCGAACCTATATGAATGGTTTACCGGATAGTTTGGAGGAATCAGCAATGATTGACGGGGCCGGATATCTGACGGTTTTTTTAAAGGTGATTGTTCCTCTGTGTAAACCGGTATTTGCCACAGTTGCTTTATTTATAGCGGTAGGGCAGTGGAATTCCTGGTTTGATACGATGCTTTATAATAGAATGGCGGCTAACCTTACTACCCTGCAATATGAACTGATGAAATTATTATCCTCGGTAAGCCAGCTGAGCGGAGATGCTAATACCTCCAGAGTTGCCAGTTCTGTTACCAGTACACAGGTTACAACGAAATCAGTACGTGCCGCTGCAACCATATTAACCTGCCTGCCAATTGTGGCATTATATCCCTCCCTGCAGCGGTATTTTGTCACTGGGCTCACGATTGGCGGTGTGAAAGAATAGGAAAGAAAAAATGCTGCCGGATAATAATTGAGAATAACACGATCCGTTACTGATAGAAATAAAAATCCGTTTTGTTTTACTATGTATATTCAGAGTAAAGCAGAACGGATTTTTATGTAATTTTTATCCTCATTTAGATCTTTTAAAATTACATTGTAGTAAGAGCATATTTGTGTTATTATAAACGATGGTTTGCGACAAATGGGTCATATAAAAGAGATGATTTGATTACTTGAAATTTACGAAGGAACAATATGAAAGGTCTTGCGTTAAAATGAATTCAAAAGAAAAAAGCTTGGGAATATTATACATACTGCTATCCGCTATCTTATTCAGCCTCGGCGGTGTATTAATCAAAACAATTGCGTGGTCCTCGATTACGATTAACGGTATCAGAAATCTGCTGGCAGCGGTTATCATGTTTCTATACATAAAGAAGATCAACCATAAAATAGTCATTAATAAGATGGTTCTGTTGGGAGCTATATGCAACCTGCTTACAAATCTAACTTTTGTAATGGCAACGAAAATGACTCTGGCAGCGAATGCAATTGTATTACAGTTTACGGCACCGCTATTCCTCTTGCTTTATATTTGGCTGATTTTTAAGAAAAAACCGGATCAAAAGGCAATGACAGCCTGTATTTTGGTTTTTCTGGGCATCATTTGCTTCTTTATAGATAAAATCTCATTCAAGGGACAGGTTGGTAATTTACTGGCGATTTTGTCGGGAGCATTGTATGGATTAATTTTTATGCTTAAGAAAATTAGAAATTCGGATTTCGAGTCTTCTATTCTCTTATCTCAAATTGCAAGCTTTCTTATCTTTCTTCCGTGGTATTTTAAAGAAACAGATATTGCACCGGTAAATTTCTTGCTGGTATTTATCCTGGGAGTTATACAGATGGGACTTGCTTATGTTTTTCTGGCGAAAGGACTTAACAGTGTTACTCCAGTAACAGCCGCCTTAACTTCCACGATAGAACCAATTTTAAATCCGGTCTGGGTAGCACTCTTCTACAGAGAAATAATTAGTCCGATCGCTGCGGTAGGTGCAGTAATTGTAATTCTTTCGTCAACAATATATAATGTAATGAACGCATATGAATAAATTGGCAGAGAATAAGTGCTCTTAGCACCTCTGCATGGTAGGTATAAATTTGCCGCTGTTGGCGGCGTGATGAGAGGTGATAATGATGAATCCGGCAAAGCTTTTAAAATTAAAAAATGCCTGGGATGTATTCTCGGGTAATCATCCGAAGTTTCCTAATTATTTGAAGGTAGTGAAAAACACTGCACTCGAAGAGGGAACAATAATTGATATTAATGTAACTACAGTCGATGGAAAATCATTGAAATCCAATATAAAGCTGACAAAATCAGACATAGATCTGCTGCATGAGTTTGGTCAGATGTAGCAAGCGTGTCAAAACAGAAAATTACATTTAAGCAATGGGTCTGTTAACAGCATGAAAGGACTGATAGAATGAATAGTTCACAAAATCACAATTATGCGCCTGCCTTTTTTGTGAAGGAAGATACTATGGTAAGTGATTGGGTGCTTATACTCATACAAAAGAGCATATTGCTAAAAAAAATAGGTAATATATTCGGTATTCCCGAGAAAAATGATTTAGCAGAGCTTTGGCAAAAGGAAGAGGACTTGATCTATATTGGTACATATGAAGGACATGGCTGTTATTGTATCAGGCTAAGTGAACTGATACAACAGCCAAGGGATATGGAATTAGTTGATTTTATGAAAATATCGGATTTGTCCGGTGATCCTGGTTTATTTATCCTTACCGGAGCAGCGAATCATATTCTGCATTGGATTGATGCCAATCAGTTCTGTGGCCGATGCGGTCATAAGATGGGGAATAAGAAGGATGAAAGGGCAAGAAGCTGCCCGAATTGTAAGAATGTGGTCTATCCACGCATCTCTCCGGCAACGATCACAGCTGTATTTTGTGGTGACCAGATATTGCTAGCCCATAACCGTAATTTTAGACCGGATTTGTACAGCCTGATTGCCGGCTATGTTGAACCGGGTGAAACACTGGAGCAGTGCGTAGCACGAGAGATCGGAGAGGAAGTAGGCATAAAGGTGAAGAATATTAAATATTTCAGCAGTCAGCCCTGGTCATTTCCTGATTCACTTATGATGGCTTTTACTGCGGAATATGATAGCGGAGATGTTGTCGTTGATAATAGTGAAATCACGGACGCGGCATGGTTTAGCGCAGATAATCTGCCGGTCATACCATCAACGGACAGTATAGCAGGAAGAATGATCAGATGGTACAGGGACCAGTATCAGAAGATATAATTCGAGCGTTGAAAGCCTGCAAAAGTTATACAGATGGATAGGAGTGCGCCTATATGCATCTGAAAATACCTATCAATCCTATAATTACGAAATACCTTGTTCTACCATTTATATGTTCCCGAAGCCAGATAATTATTCATTGTCTGGTACAGGATAGTATATGCGGCAGAACAAGGTATTTTTTGTTCTTTTTGAACCATGATCTCTAATAAGTCATGTAATAATATCTAAAAATGAATGCTAAATACAAAACGCTGCAATATATCTGATTTATACTATAAATCAGGTGGAATTTCGTGGGTATAAAAGCGTAATAAAAGATGCTAAAATCAATTGCATCAAGGTTATTGTTATATTGCTGGGAAGTATAAAGATACTGGGAGGTTAAGTGATGCAGGATACATCTATAGTACAGACAACGAAGATCCAAAAATACCGGAAAAGGAGGAGTAAAGAAGGATTTCTATATTTTCTATACATATTACCGTTCTTAATTTTATCCTTTACATTTTCCTATTTTCCTTTGCATGGTTGGTTATATGCCTTTTATGATTATAAGCCGCCGTTAAAATTGTCTCAATGCAAGTTTGTAGGATTGCAGTGGTTTACCATGTTGTTTGCCAATTCTACTCAATTAAAAATAGTTGGACAGGTAATGCTTAATACATTTGCAATTAGTGGTTTAACACTTGCAACTTCGTTTTTACCGTTAGTTTTTGCAATTTTTTTAAGTGAAATTAAATCAAAATGGTTTAAAAAATTTGTTCAGACATTTACCACGATTCCTAATTTTATCAGCTGGGTAATGGTGTATTCCGTAGCTTACAGCCTATTTACGAATACGGGTATGCTTAATACTCTTTTAATGAATTTGCATATCATTCAGCAGCCGCTGCAGTTTCTTGACAGCGATTCTCATACCTGGCTTTCCATGCTTTTATGGTATACTTGGAGAGGACTTGGCTGGGGTGCTATTATGTATCTCGCAGCAATCGCAGGTGTCGACCAGGAATTATATGAAGCGGCCAGAGTGGACGGAGCAAACCGTTTTAAATTAATGAGACATATTACTTTACCGGCACTCATGCCTACCTATTTTGTTATATTAATGCTTTCCATTGCAAATTTTTTAAATAATGGCATTGATCAGTTCTATGTATTTCAAAATGCATTTAATAAAGAGCATATTCAGGTGCTGGATTTATATGTTTATAATGTAGGTATGACAGCACGAAGTCCTTCACTGGCTACTGCAATTGGTATGCTGAAAAGTATTGTGAGCGTTACTTTGCTATTTGCAGTTAACTTTGTATCTAAGAAAACCAGAGGAGAAAGTATTGTTTAGGAAGGAAAAGTGTTGCGTGATGGAGAAAAAAATATCAGGAAAACTGACAACAGCCGATATAACGTTTAATGTACTAAATTATGCATTTTTTATCATATTTACTTTGATTTGTATTTATCCTTTCTATTACCTGATTATTAATACGATCAGTGCGAATGACCTGAGTGCGAATGGAGGAATTGTTTTTGTACCGAAAGGGGTACATTTTCAAAATTATATCAATGTTATAAAGATCAAGGGGCTTGGTACTGCTATATGGATTTCTGTTTTAAGAACAGTGATCGGAACAATATGTACCGTACTGGCATCCGCTTTTCTGGGCTTTATGTTTACACAGCAGAAAATGTGGGGACGAAGTATATGGTACCGTACAATTGTAATCACCATGTATTTTAACGCTGGCTTAATTCCGTTGTTCCTTACAATGAAAAATCTGCATCTGACGAATAATTTCTGGGTATATGTGATACCGATGATCGTACAGCCTTTTAACATTATCCTGGTAAAAACCTATGTGGAATCAATTCCAAGTTCTTTGCAGGAAGCGGCTGAAATAGACGGAGCGGGAATAATTACAGTATTCCGTAAGATTATATTGCCAACCTGTAAACCGATTTTAGCTACAATAGCGATTTTTTCGGCCGTCGGACAATGGAATTCCTTCAATGATACCTTAATTTATGTTACAGAGCAGAAGTTATATTCCCTGCAATATCTGTTATATTGCTATATCAATCAAGCGAACTCATTGATGGCACTGATTAATAATACTGCCGGAACCGGAACCAATTTAATGCTTCTCGCGAATCAACAGACGCCTACATCCGTACGTATGACCGTTACAGTAATTGCGATGTTACCCATTTTATGTGTCTATCCTGCGTTTCAAAGATATTTCGTAAAAGGTATTATGATCGGATCTGTAAAGGGGTAATCGAAGAAGAAATTAATAGGGGGCAAAACAAAATAAATTTATTTATTTTGCTAATTATATAAATTTAAATGGAGGAAAGAGTATGAAAAAAAAATTGCTAAGTGTGTTACTTTGTACGGCTTTTGTGGCATCAATGCTTTCAGGCTGCGGGAAGACAACAGATAACACAACCAACAAACCGGAAGCTACAGTAACGCAAGCTGCAAGTGTAACGAAGGCCGCCGATGCCGGTGAAAAAACAGGGGCAGAGAAATATTCCAAGTTCATAACTGTGGATGTATTTGATGGTCTGGCAAATTATCAGGGTATTCAATCAGGATGGTTTGCTAAAATTGTAAAAGATAAGTTCAACATGGAGCTTAATATCATTGCTCCGAATGTATCCGGGGGCGGTATGACCTTATATCAGACCCGTTCAGCTGCCGGTGATCTGGGAGATCTGGTAATATACAGTGCGGATGGCGGAAGATTAGACGAGATGGTTACCGCAGGCTTATTAACCGATATGAAGGATTTGATAGCAAATAAGGAGAATCTGAATAAGTACAAAGCGGGAATAGATAGTTTGAATTCTTTAATTAATAATACCGGTATATATGGTATTCCTTCCAGCGTTTCAGAGCAGCCTGCGACAAACCCTTCAGAAGGTCTTGATCCTACCTTTGGACCATACCTTCGCTGGGATGCTTATAAGGCTGTTGGATATCCTGAGATGAAGACTCTGGAAGATATGCTTCCGGTATTAAAGTCAATGCAGCAGGTAGTTCCAAAGAGCGATTCTGGTAAACCAACCTATGGTTTCTCCTTATTTAAAGATTGGGATGGAAATATGATGTGCCTTGGCAAGCAGCCGGCTTGCTTCTATGGGTATGATGAAGTCGGATTTGTTTTTGCAAAAGCAGATGGCTCTGATTATCAGAGTATAATTGATAATAGCTCCGCTTATGTCAGAAATCTAAAACTCTATTTTAAAGCAAATCAGATGGGACTTATGGATCCGGAATCCACAACACAGACAAACGATACATTGCAGTCAAAGTATAAGGATGGTCAGGTACTGTATTCTCCTTGGCCTTGGGGTTGTCAACCGTTCTATAACACACCCGAACATAAAGCGGCAGGAAAAGGTTTTATGGTTGCTAAAATTGATGATATGAAGGTATTCTCCTATGGATGCTCACCGACCGGAAACAGATTAATGATCTCCATTGGCAGTAAAGCAGAAGATAAGGAAAGACTTGCTGACTTTATTGATTGGTTATATTCACCGGAAGGAATTATGGCTTCTGCAGCTCAGACTTCCTCTTCCTGCGGACCGGAAGGACTTACCTGGGAAATGAAGGATGGAAAACCTGTTCTTACAGATTTTGGATACAAAGCCTTTCGTGAAGGCGGCGATACAAAGGTTCCTGAAGAGTATGGTGGTGGAACCTGGAAAGATGGTATCTCTGCACTTAATTATGTAACAGTTCTTCCGAGTGATACAAATCCGAAGAGTGGCTTCCCTTATAACTTTGAATTATGGGATTCTGAAATTGCAAAGAACAATACACCTCTTGATACGGATTGGCAGACCAAGATGAGTGCAAAAACAACGGTTGAGTTCCTTAGAAATAACAATATGCTGATGGTTGCTCCGGGATGCTCCTTTATAGCACCGGCAGAAGACAGTGAGATTCAAACACTTCGTGGACAGATCAGAGCAAAGATTATAGATAATTCCTGGAAAATGGTATTTGCTTCCAATGAGGATGAATTTAATTCTCTGTTAAAGGATATGCAGGATACTGTAAAAGGTCTTGGATATGATAAGGTTCTGGCAGTTGATATGAAAAATGCCAAGGATCAGAATGAATCAAGAATTAAAGCCGCAGCACAGAAATAAATAGGATAAGAGGGCTTTCTGACAGAATGTTTGTCGGGAAGCCCTTTGTCTTTACAGAAAGGTTTAATTATCCGTACAATTTTTACGGAATTCAGCAGGACTTTCTCCAACATATTTCTTGAATTTCTTATGAAAATAGTCCACATTCTTATATCCTACCTGTTCCGCTATTTCATATACCTTCAAGTTGTTCTGAAGCAGCAGTTTCTTGGAATGGTTAATTCTGACCTGATCAATATAAGCATTAAAATTTTCACCCATTTTTTTGCTGAAAATTTTTCCGAGATAGGAGCTGTTGTATCCGAAAAGAGGTGCAATAATTTCTAGCTTTATATTATCCTGAAAATTATTATCAATATAGTGGAGGATGTCATCCCATATGCTGTCACCTGAGGTATTATCAATCGCATGCATGATCATATCAAATTGTTCCGAAAAGTATAAAGTAATTTCATATAAGTAATATCTGCTCTCAATATAATCAATCACCCAGGAATTTGTAGGAAAAGGGATATCTATTGTGCTGTAGATATGACTGATCGTTTGCTTAATCTGCAGGTAGATATCCGTTAGAAATAATTTTATTTCTGAAATCTCTGTCTTGGTATGATACAAAATCTTTTTCAATGAAACCAGGGTGTCACCGATTGCTTTACGATTATAACTTTGAATAAGACCGCAGAAGGTATCACAGTAATCTACAGCGCTATGGCTGATCAGATCTTTATTATTATCAAAACAGGGAAGCTCCTGATAGCTGATGACATGTTGATTTTGTTCACAGAAAAAACGTCGGTTTAGAAGATTTAATGCGTCCTCATAAGAGATATGAATTTCTTCTGCATTATAAATCGCTCGGCCATAGGTAATAAACAGGGAGTCAAGAGGGGATCCCTTCTGAGGCTTTTCTTCATAATGCCGTATAAATTCCTGAAAGCGGTCTATTGCAAAACAACCCTTCAGTAAGATAACATCTTTCTGATGTATGTGTATATGATCAAAGGATTGATAACCCTGGTTTGTAACCCGTAACAGGTCTGCAAAGCTATAAGCAAGGCTGTTTGTTTCCTGATGATAATTTTCATAGATTACAACCTGATACACAGGAGCGGACAAATTAATTTCATTCGGATTAAAACTGCTTAAACTGCTATTATTTAATAAAATATCCCGTAATATCGTAAGTTTGGCCTTTTCAAGGTAGCGGATCATAGTATGCGTCTGCTGCTGTTCCTTTTGCAGAGCAAGCTTTACGGAATTAACAGCCTGATACAATTCCTCTTCATCGATGGGCTTTGTCAGGTAGAAGTCAACACCATAGCGTATGGCAGTCTGTGCATATTTAAAGTCTGAGTAACCACTCAGTATGATAAAATGTCCGGAAAAATGCTGTTCTCTTGCCAGCTTTACAATCTCTGTACCCTGGAGCTTTGGCATGCGGATGTCTAACAGAACCAGATCGGGTGAAAGCTCCATAATACTCTTCATCGCATCTTCACCATTGCTGGCCTCACCACAGATGGTAAATCCTAATTCATCCCAATTTACAATGAATTTTAAACCCTCCCGTATAATAGCTTCATCGTCTGCGATCAAAACCTTCATCATGATTTATTCCTCCAATAATTTATGTAAGGGAAGTGTTAAGGTAACAACGGTTCCTTTCCCCGGATGGCTGACTATTTCCATTCCGTATGCTTCCCCGTAAAATAATTTTACTCTTTGATTAATATTACTTAGGCCTATACTGATACTTGACTTCCGTTTTGTCGTTTGAATATGCGAGTTTAGTTTGGTAACCTCTTCCTTAGTCATTCCAATTCCGTTATCGGATATACGGATCAGAAGTAAATCATTCTCTGTCGGTGTAAAATCAATCATAATCTGGCCATCGTTTTCAGTCCCTTCCAGTCCGTGCAGGATAGCATTTTCAACGACCGGCTGAAGCAGCAGAGGAAGGATATGATATTGTTCAAGATTCAAATCATCCGGAATATGCAGTGTATAATTCACTCTGTCATTAAAGCGCAGTCGTTGTATCGCCAGGTAGGTTGAGATGTAATCCAGCTCTTTTTTTAAGGTGGTATAGGAGGTTCCGTTATTCTCCAGAACATAATGCATCGATTTCCCCAGCAGCTTTATGGCATTGGCGACCTCCCGGTTTCCTTCCGTAAATGCCTTCATTCGGATTGTCTCGAGGGTATTATATAGAAAATGAGGATTGATCTGACTGGCCAGCATTTTAAATTCCATTTTTTGCTGTTGATTTTTCAATACCTGTTCTTGTAGTTTTGCTTCATACATTTGAGAATCCATCTCTTTAATACTATGTATCATACGCTTCAGATCTGAAAAAACCTCCGAAAGCTCATCGTTTCCACGAAAATTATCGATTATATCATAATCACCCTTACTGGCCTTATGCATTTCCCCTCGAAGTGTGATAATTCTTGCGGTAAAACGCTTTGTAAAAATATTATAGATGATATACGGCAAACAAGACCCAACGAGTATGATTGCAGTCATTATATATATAATTCGGGTTAAATCCGGAAGCGCATCAAAATCCATTGTGATAAGATATATTTTGTCTTTGGAATTGTAGGGTATTAGAGTTGAGATGCTTGCCACTGTTTTTTTGCCTTCATAGGAAAGCTGTGCGGAATACTTAAAATTTCTTTTTTTGTAATCGATCGGAAAATCAGGAGGATGACCGGCCAGTTTTCTTCTGCTGCTGTAAAAGATCGGATCATCATTGACTGTTACGGTATTAAATAAAGTATTATATTGAATTCGATTCTTCAGGTAGATATTACTGATCCTTATTACCAGTATGGCATATTCACCGTTCGAAATGACAGGAATGCGCCGTAGCAGGCATAGCTCTTGTGAGGCATGTTTCCAGGCGTCCACTGTTTTTAGACTTTTCCAGAGAATATCAGCTCTGTTCATAGCCTGCTGGTACCATTCTGCTTTGTTCACTTCATCGGTAACTGGTCGAATGGAAGAGTAACTATAGATGGAAGGATTCGTAGTATAGAGTTCGATGGAGGAAATAAAAGTATTACCGGTTAAGTAGCTCCTTCTCAGCTTATTATAGTAATTCATGGAGCTTCGATAAGCCTGTGCACTGCTGGTGTAGTTGGTATTTAAAAAAGTTTGTAAACTTTCATCATTGAATATTTCATCCGAAATATTGTAAACAGTGGTGGTGACATCAAACATAATAGATTTGACACGGGTATTATCCGCCTCTACTAAATTTTGATAATGCTGAAGGAAAAGCTTTCTAGAACTATAGAGCAAAGTAATGCCGATGATCAGTACGGGAAGCAGAAGTGTAACAAAATAGATAAAGTTGAGCTGCTTTTTGACATTTGTAGTACGGATTTTTTTGTTAAGTGCCGGGAGGAGTTTCATAATAGGTATCACCTTTCGGTTTATTATAAAATTAGAACGTGTCCATATGTTATTATAGTAAAAATAACAATAATTGTCAAAGCTCAACTTGCTGATATAGATTCCTGTGTTGCTATAGGTTGCTGTTTACAGCCTGACCAAATTCCATTTCTTGTCATCCAATCCGTACTTCACAGCCGTTACTATTTTTCTTCAAGAATTCTGAAAGAATTATATTTTCAATAGAATGATTGTGGTTTATAATGGAGAACGTCAAGCTTCTTTGCCAATATTTTGAGATGCCGTTTTATGGTATCCTGCCAGGAAGAATGACATAGCTGTTGTATCTGATAGAAATAGCAGTGATTAGAATATTACTTAAGGAGTACTTATGAAATTATATTTTGCCCCAATGGAAGGTTTGACCGGATATATATACAGAAATGCTCACCATGAGTATTTTAATCATATTGATAAATATTTTACACCATTTATCGTAGCAAAACAAAGCAATCGATTAAAAACCAGGGAAATGAATGATATTTTACCGGAAAATAATAAAGAGCTTCCGATTGTTGTACAGTTATTGACCAATCAAGCGCAGGATTTTATCCAGGTATCCAAAAGAGTTAAGCAATTGGGTTACCAGGAGATTAATCTTAATCTGGGATGCCCTTCCGGAACAGTGGTTGCTAAAAACAAAGGTGCGGGATTTCTGGCAAAGCAAAAGGAGCTGGATGAATTCTTAAAGGAGATTTTTTCAGAAGCGGTGACGAAGATATCGGTAAAGACCAGAATTGGTAAGGACCAGCCGGAGGAATTTTATGAATTGATTGAGATATTTAATCAATATCCAATGGAGGAACTGATTATTCATCCAAGAATTCAGCAGGATTTTTATCGTAATAAGCCTAACTTGGATATATACCGGGAAGCCCTAAGATTAAGCAAGAACCCGGTATGCTACAATGGAGATCTTTTTACCATTAAAGAATATGATAATATCCTGAATATGTTTCCGGAGACAGATACTATTATGCTCGGCAGGGGACTAATTGCAAATCCCGGATTAAGCGGATTGATTACAGAAGGTATCAGCCTAAAAAAAGAAGTCCTGAAGGAGTTTCATGATAGAATTTATAAGGATTATCAGGGTGAAATGTCCGGGGGCAGGAATGTATTGTTTAAGATGAAAGAAATGTGGTATTATATGATTAATCTATTTCCAGATTCTGATAAATTTGCGAAAAAAATAAAAAAAGCGGAAAGATTATCCGACTATGAGGAGGCTGTTTCTAGTTTGTTCCGGGAAAGGGAGCTTTCGCAAGAATATAGCCTGAAGCTATAAAAGATCCAAAAACAGCTGTTTTTTAAGATTGCGCATAGACGCCTGAAGTCTGACTTTCGTAACTGAAAAATCATTTAAGTCCACCCGAACAAAGTCTGTTTTAAGCGTATGTTTCTAATGTTTTCTTTTCAGACTTTTATCGGGCAAATTATTATAAGAATTCAACGGAGGATATATGACAGTACTTGCATTAGTAATAACTTCTCTATGTTATTTTATCTCTAATATTTATCAGAATAAGTTTTCGGAAAGTCTGAAGGGCAGAAGGTATCCGCTGCCGATGTTTAATGGGCTATGGATGGTTATAACAGCTATTTTGTTATTTGTTTATAAATTATTTGGCGGAGAATTTCGTTTCTCTGGAGCTACACTTATGATAGCGGCATTTTCAGGAGTATTCATCGCACTAAGTTCTATGATGCTGGTACTGGCACTGGGGAGCGGGCCGATGTCCCTGACCATATTGCTGTTTTCGGTAAATTCGATAATACCAACCCTTCTCTCTGTTTTTGTTCTGAGTGAGAAGATTACCATTTTTCAGGTGATTGGAATGCTGCTAATTCTCCTGGTTTGTATCCTGGTTAATCTGAATAAAGGAGATTTGGGATTAAAAATCGAGAAGAGATGGTTTCTTTATACGCTGCTCGCACTTGTGTTTACCGGGGCCAATGGGTTTTGTACAAAGCTTCACCAGACAAAGCTCCCGAACCTGGAACAGATAGAATATAGCATCGTATTATTTACCTGCGGAGCATTAATAGAAATTATATTTTTTGTATTTCTGCACTGGAAGGATAAGCTGAAGAAGAAAGAGCGTTATGTCTGCAGTTTTTCTTATTTTTATCTGCCAATCGTGATCATAGCGATTGTTCAGGGTGTGGCCATGTTATGCATTCTCTATAATTCCTCTCGTATTCCCGCGGTTATCTTATTTCCGGTCATGCAGCTTATAATACTTATGATGACAACGGTCTTTTCTATCGTGAAACTTGGTGAAAGACCGAAGAAAAAAACGGTATATTGTATGGTGCTTGGAATGGTGGCAATTCTATTTATGAACTTCTAGGTTTACATGTTAGCATATTTTGCTAGCTTCTCTTATGATTAGTAATGCTTTGAGAATTTATACGTGATATAATATTTATAAAAACTATCAGGGGTGTCATATGTATAAGAAAATAATTGGGTATATTGCAATTTTATCAGGAGCATTACTACTTGCCTTCGAATTATTTTTATTAAAATTTATATTTATTCTTGATCCAAATACGGGAACAATATGGCGCTGCTGTGCAATGGATTATCTGTAGCAACCTAATATAATCTGTTCTTTGATTATTATTATGCTGATAATTCTTTCAGGTTTTATTTTAATCTTAAAGAAAGATTAGGTGGATTGATAAGACATTATAAGTAAGAAAGTGTAAGTCATATATGAGTAAGAAAGTATGAGTCACCTGATTGACAGAATAATATTCGTATGGTAAAATCCTCCTATCAACAGAAATCAAAAGCAATGAAGAGAGAAAGTAAATATCAAAAGCGTTACAGAGAGTCCCAGAAGGTGAAAGGGGATACGACGGAAGATATTGAACAAAAAGACTTGGAGCTGCGTACCGACTGCCATGAGGCTGAGATTACGATGGGAACGCCCATTATAGCGTAAGAGTATCGATGTATATCCGTACTTGTTGTTCCATTTATGCAAGTGAGATATTATCCGTACTTGCAGAGGTCTGTATTGTGAGATGCAGATGAAAAAAGGTGGTATCACGGTAATTAACCCGTCCTTTTCCATGAGGGCGGTATTTTTTTTGTATAAAACCGCTCTAAAAATACTTTATAGGAGGTTTTATATGAATGAGAATTACTTAGACCAATCAAGAATGAATAAGCTGGAATATGTCAGGAGGTACACTAACGCCTACCCGGAGCGATTTGAAAAAACACATGAGATAGCAGACATTAATAACCTTGAGGATGAAACTTCAGGAGTGAGAACAGCTGGACGAATTGTTTTCATGCGGAAAATGGGAAAATTATCATTTATATCAATTTACGATGTTGGCGGAAAAACCCAAATTGCGATCAAGAAGGATGCGATAGGTGATGAAGAATATGAATTCTTTAAGAAAAGCTTTGACATTGGTGATTTCATTGGAGTTGAGGGTGATATTTTTACAACACAAACCGGTGAGAAAACAATACGTGCAACATCGATATTTTTTTTAGGGAAAGCTTTACGAACACTTCCGGAGAAATTTCATGGAATAACGAATATTGACAGTTGCTATCGCCGGAGATATCTGGATTTGATTATGAATGTAGAAACAAGAGAACGAATGCTGCTAAAGATTAGTTTTATAAAAGAAGTACGAAGATTTCTTGAAGACAATGGATATATGGAAATAGAGACGCCTGTATTACTTGACCATCCGTCAGGAGCATTAGCCAGACCTTTTGTCTCCCATCATAACGCGCTGGATATGAGTGTATATTTGAGGATAGCACCGGAAACATATCTCAAGAGAGCAATAGCAGGAGGCTTTACTAAGGTATTTGAATTTGCAAGATGCTTTCGAAATGAAGGAATTGACGCTACTCATCTGCAGGATTTTACAATGCTTGAGGGATATTGTTCCTATTTTAGTTATCATGACAATATGGTGTTTTTACAAGATATGCTTACGAAAGTTATTACGAAGTTATTTGGCAAGGCTCAAATAAGAATAGCTGATACAGTAATAGATTTTGAGGGAAAATGGCGTATAATAACCTTCCGAGATTTGATTTATCAGGACTGTGGTATTGATATTAATCTTTACAATTCAGCTGAAAATCTGCTCGATGAAATTACAAAAAGAGGAATTTATTTGGAAGCTGAGGCAGACATACGTAAGATGGGTAGAGGCAATCTTATTGACTTGTTATACAAGAAAGTTAGCAGACCGGCTATTATAGATCCAACTTTTTTAGTGGAGCATCCGACTTCATTATCACCACTTGCCCGGGCAAACGATGATAATCCGGAGGTTGTTGACCGGTTTCAGTTAGTTATTAACGGTGCGGAGATTATTAATGCATATTCTGAATTGGTAGATCCTATTGAACAAAAAAGCAGATTAGTCTCACAAGCAAGATTAAAGGCCGGCGGGGATGAAGAAGCTATGTTTATGGATAATGATTATATCACAGCAATGGAATATGGAATGCCTCCGATTTCCGGTTGGGGAATGGGAATAGACAGGGTTTTGCAAGTACTGACTGGGCAGGATAATATAAAAAATCTTATACTGTTTCCATTGTTAAGGCCATTGGAGTGATTAAGGACAGAATCATTACATTGTTATAAAAAATGCAGCTGCAAAAAAGAATTAATTGACAAATGCAGTTAAGCTGTAATATAAAATTAATAACTTGCCAGATGGTATAATAGAATGAAATTGAGTATATAAATAACTGTTTTGCTTCTTTGAGTAGATGATATAATATATTAAAGTATATCCTTTAAGAATCTGAGGTGATAGGCATGAAAAGTAATCAAGAAACTGTGATCAATGTCTTAAGTGATTTAGCAAAGGATAAAAAGTTGGGTGGTATCCAGATAGGATTGTTTGGTTCCTATGCTAGAAATGAACAAACGAATGTTTCTGATATTGATGTAGTATTGAAAGGTACAAAACCATTACTATTAATATATGATGGAATTGAGGATACAGTACAGACCTTTATCAAAGTACAGTTGGGATTAGAATGTGATATAGTGGACTATGCAGACTTGGAAGTAGATTATGAGGAAGCAAAAGAGCTTGGTATAGAAGAATTTACTCTAAAGCCTGTGATTGACAGGGAGGCGATATGGATAAACATTAAGGACAGATATAGAAATACTCAGAAAGATTTTGAAGCATCAAGAGGGTTTAAATGATACAATGAAGATATTAAATCTTCATTCATCTAGTGACATAACAGCAAATAATGTGGCACTTAAAGCGCTTGCTCTGGATATAGGTCAAATTGGTGAATTAACGGATAAGCTTTCTGAGGATACTATAAATGCATTAGAAAATATTAATGTCAGATTAGCATATTCTATTAGAAATAGAATAGATCATGCATATCTCAGTGTAAAATCTCAAGAAATAGCATTAACAGCTATGCATTTAAGCGGTAAGGCTTCGATAGAAGAAATCAAAAATAGAATAGTATATTGTGTATCACGCTGTAAGTATTAAATAGATTGCTGTAAAAAAAGAATTAAATTGACAAATGCAGTTAAACTGTAATATAATATTTTGCAAAGCAATGACGAAGAGAAGTAACATAAATTATCGTTTCCAGTGAGCGGGAGACAGTGAGAACCCTGCAAAGTGAATTTATGCGAATAACACTTTACCAGCTGCAATCTGAACATTACTATAATTAGTAGGTGCGCCGTAAGCGAAACGTTAAATTGGCAACACTAGAGTGACTGCATTAGACAGTAAATCAGGTGGTACCGCGGACTATTTAAGTTGTTCGTCCTGAAATATTATTTCCGGATGAGCAGCTTTTTTTATGCATTTTTCATCGGACAGGCAATAAGTGTCTGACCGGTAAAAATATCGCATGGATAGATCGAAAACTTGTATCATGTGCTAATCCGAAATGAAGGTATAGAAATTATATGCAGCCGAGGGCGGCGGAATGAGAGGTTGAAATGTCAGACAATTATCGCAGTAAATTAATGAATCAAATTTCAGAAAATGATATCGGCACCGAGCTTAGAATAGCCGGTTGGGTAGAGAATATCCGTGATCATGGAGGTGTATCCTTTCTTGATCTGCGTGATATGTACGGTGTAATGCAGGTAGTTCTTCGTAATACTGAGCTTCTTGAGGGGATAAAGAAGGAAGAATGCTTATCCATCGAGGGCATAATTGAACAGCGTGATGAGGAGACCTATAATCCGAAAATTCCGACGGGAACCATTGAATTAGAAGCACACAAAATTGACATACTGGGTAAGGTTTATAGGGATTTACCGTTTGAAGTAACAAGCTCAAAGGAAATCCGTGAGGACGTCCGTTTAAAATACCGTTATCTTGATTTGAGAAACCGTAAGGTGAAGGAAAATATTATCTTCCGGTCCGAGGTAATCAGCTTTTTAAGACAGAAAATGACTGAGCTGGGCTTCCTGGAAATTCAGACGCCGATATTATGTGCATCTTCTCCGGAGGGCGCAAGAGACTATATCGTTCCGTCCAGAAAATATAAAGGTAAATTCTATGCTCTGCCGCAAGCTCCGCAGCAGTATAAACAGCTTTTGATGGTATCCGGTTTTGATAAATATTTTCAAATTGCACCGTGTTTTCGTGATGAGGATGCCCGTGCGGACCGTTCACCGGGTGAATTCTATCAGCTTGATTTCGAGATGAGCTTTGCAACCCAGGAGGATGTATTCCAGGTCGGAGAAACGGTATTAACTGAGACCTTTCAGAAATTCGCCCCCGAAGGATCTGTTATCACGGCGGCACCCTATCCAATTATAAGCTACAAGCAGGCAATGCTGGAATTTGGCTCCGATAAACCGGATCTTCGTAATCCACTTCGTATTATCGATGTAACAGATTTCTTTCAGAGATGTACCTTCAAGCCCTTCCACAAGAAGACCGTGAGAGCGATTAAAGTTCATGCGGAGATGTCCAAGGGCTTCCATGAGAAGATGCTGGAATTTGCACAGTCTATCGGAATGGGTGGACTTGGCTACCTGGAAGTGAAGGAAGCTTTGGCTTATAAAGGACCAATTGATAAATTTATACCCGAAGAAATGAAAAAAGAACTGGCAGATATGGCTGGCCTTGCAGAAGGAGATGTTATTTTCTTCATTGCAGATACGCAGGAGCAGGCAAGTAAATATGCCGGACAGATCAGGAATGAACTGGGTGTACGTCTTGATATCTGCGAGAAGAATGCATACCGTTTCTGCTATGTCAATGATTTTCCGATGTACGAAGTCGATGAGGAAACAGGCAAAATCGGCTTTACCCATAATCCGTTCTCGATGCCGCAGGGCGGCCTGGAGGCATTGACCACAAAAGAACCATTAGATATCCTGGCTTATCAGTATGATATCGTATGTAATGGTGTGGAACTTTCCTCCGGAGCAGTCAGAAACCACGATATGGATATTATGGTAAAAGCATTTGAAATTGCAGGCTATGATGAAGAGACCTTAAAGAATAAATTTGGAGCCTTATATAATGCATTCCAGTTCGGTGCTCCCCCGCATGCAGGCATGGCACCGGGTGTTGACCGTATGATCATGCTTCTTAGAAGAGAAGAAAATATCCGTGAAGTCATTGCCTTCCCGATGAGCGGAACTGCCCAGGATCTGATGTGTGGCGCGCCGAATGAAGTAACGGAGCAGCAGCTTCGTGAGGTTCATATGAAAATAAGACAGTAACAGGTAATCATCTTAAAATGATCCGGAGATACTAACAGCGAGAACGGAAAAGTACTTTTCGTAGAAGGAAGATCAGAGCATTTCGTATAATGACAAAAGGACGGAAAGTGTCAGGTGCGTATCGCCAGGGTTATGTATGCCGCTTGTGCGGCAGATGGAGGTTTTTATGGCAGTATCGAAAATAGAAATTGAAAAGCTCGCTAAACTTTCAAGACTGCGTTTTTCAGAGGAGCAGCTGGATAAGTTTGCAGGAGAGTTTGATGAAATTATTGCATTTGCGGATACCATTAATGAATCCGTAGAAGGTACGACAGATGAAATCAGGAGTGTGGGTTCTTCTCTGGTTTCCTTTGAAGAACTTCGTGAGGATGAAGTAATCGCATCCCTGCCGAATGAAAAGATAGTTTCCAATGTGGAAGATGAAAACGGATTTTTCAGTGTGAAGAAGAAAAGGATATAATTGATGCCAGACAGCATGAGGGATGCCAGGTTGAAAAGAAAGATTTAATGTGAAGCATCCGGTATTCTATGCTGCTGATGCTGCAGATGGAGGTTATCATGAGAGAAATAATTTCTGAATTATCAGCGAAGCTTCATAGCGGCGATATATCCTCCGTTGAACTGACAAGGGAATATATCAAAGCAATTGAAGAAGGAAACCAAGATATCAATGCCTATGTGCATACAACGTTTGACACCGCAATTGAGGGAGCACAAATTGCCGACCAGCTGCTGAAGGAGGGTAATGCATCTGCTCTATGCGGTATACCAATGACTTTAAAGGATAATATCTGTACGGACGGTCTGCCAACCACCTGCTGTTCTAAAATTCTGAGCGGTTTTATGCCCTATTATGATGCGGCCGTTTGGGAAAAATTAAAGGCTAAGGGAGCCGTACTACTTGGAAAGACCAATATGGATGAGTTCGCAATGGGCAGCACCTCAGAATCCAGCTGCTATGGAGCACCGAAGAATCCACGCAATACTGCACATGTAACAGGAGGTTCTTCGGGTGGAGCAGCTGCGGCAGTATGTGCGAATATGGCAGCTTATGGACTTGGCTCGGATACGGGCGGTTCTATCCGCCAGCCGGCTTCCTACTGCGGAATAGTAGGACTAAAGCCCACGTATGGAGCAGTTTCCCGTTATGGGTTGATTGCATACGGAAGCTCTTTGGATCAGATTGGACCCTTGACCTATAGTGTTAAGGATGCGGCGATAGTATTTGATGCGATTAAAGGTGAGGACCGTCGTGACCAGACCAGCAAGGCTTATGATTACGGTAATCTGCTAAGCAGTCTTGGTGAGGAGGTCAAGGGCAAGAAAATCGGTATCGCTGAAGAATTTTTTGAAGGTATTGATCCGGATATGAAAGCACAGATTTTTGAAGCAATTAAGCTATTTGAGAAGAATGGTGCTGAAATTATAGACATTAAGCTGCCGGCGCTGAAATTGGCACTTCCTGTTTACTATATTATTGCCTGTGCGGAGGCCTCCTCCAACCTTGGAAGATATGATGGCATCCGTTATGGCTATCGTGCCAAAAACTATGACAGTATTGATGATATGATATACAAAACCAGAAGCGAGGGCTTCGGCGATGAGGTAAAACGCCGTATCATGCTTGGAGCCTATGTTTTATCCAGCGGTTACTATGATGCCTATTATAAGAAAGCCTGTGTCATCCGGGAAGAAATCAGGCGTGAACTGGATGAAGTATTTACAAAGTGTGATGCATTAATCGCCCCTACAGCTCCCAATACAGCTTCTCCGCTAAATTACCGCGGTGCGAGTTCTGTTGAAATGTATCTTTCGGATATCTGTACGGTACCGATTAATATTGCCGGTATTCCATCCATCTCTGTTCCATGCGGGAAGGATGCGAAGGGTCTACCGATTGGCATGCAGATTATGGGTAAGAAATTCGATGAGGCACGTATTCTTAATATGGCATATTTTTATGAACAAAACAGTGAGGACCGGATTGGAGTGTATGAAGGAGGTGTCAGGATATGAGATATGAAGTAGTATGTGGTATTGAAACACATATAGAGCTGGCGACCAATACCAAGATATTTTGTAACTGTACCACAGCTTTCGGAGGAGCGCCGAATACTCACTGCTGCCCTGTTTGCACCGGACAACCGGGATCACTTCCCATATTAAATAAAAAGGTGGTGGAATATGCGGTAAGGGCTGGACTTGCCGTACATTGCAAAATCAATACCATATCCCATATGGACCGTAAGAATTACGTATATCCGGATTTGCCGAAGGCCTACCAGATCTCCCAGTATGATGAGCCCCTCTGTGAACATGGCTATATCGAGCTGGACAGCGGAAAACGGATCGGCATTACCCGTATTCACATTGAGGAGGATGCAGGTAAGCTGGTGCATGAAAATGGATACACCTATGTGGACTATAACCGCGGCGGGGTTCCTCTGATTGAGATTGTTTCTGAACCGGATATTTCATCTCCGGAGGAAGCGAAGGAATATGCGGAGAAGCTGCAGCTGATTATGCGCTATGCCGGGATCAGTGACTGTAAGATGCAGGAAGGCTCCATGAGATGTGATGTCAATGTTTCCCTTCGCGAAGTAGGAACGAAGGAATTCGGTACCAGAACGGAGACAAAGAATATCAATTCCTTAAACTTCATTCAAAAAGCAATGTATGCCGAGATTGAAAGACAGACAGATGTTCTGGAGGCAGGGGGCACAATCGTTCAGGAAACCATGCGTTATGATGATATAACGGATACAACAGCGCCGATGCGTGAGAAGGAAAATTCTGATGATTACCGTTATTTTCCGGATCCGGATATTATTCGATTTAGTATCGCGCAGGAGAAGGTGGATGCAATGAAAGCTGCACTTCCAGAGCTGCCGTTTGATAAGCTGAAACGCTATATCACCCAGCTTGAACTTCCGGAAGCAACTGCCAGACAGATGTTTCGCTACAGGCGCGTGTCAGAGTTTTTTGAAGGAGCATTACGAGAGGGTGCTGGCGTAAAAAATGCTTCGAACCTGATCACCGGTACAATCTATTCGAATATGAATACAGAAGAAGACAAGGAACTGTTTGATATTAGAATTACGCCAGAACAGTTTGCAACACTTATTAAAATGCTGGATGATAAGAAAATAAACTTTAAGATGGCGCAAAGCACCTTGCAGCAGATGTTAGAAAGTGGGAAATCTGCTGGAGAATTTATTGGTGCCGAGGATATGGCAGGTATTTCAGAGGATGACCTGATAACATGGTGTAAGGAAGCAATCGATGCAAATCCGAAAGCTGTTGCAGATTTATTAGCCGGTAAGGACAAAGCGATCAATGTTATGTTTGGCCATATCATGAAGCAATCCAAGGGAAAGGCTGATGTTAAGAAAGCAGAAGCACTCATCCGGGAATTGATTGGAGCAAACTAGCAAGATGATTAGCCAGACAAATAGGATCTTTTAAATAATTAAAATAAAATCCGGAGTAATGTTACATTCTTTAGAAAGAGAATATAGTATTACTCCGGATTTTCATATAAAAACAAAAGATCGGAATCCTTCGATAGATAATCTGTTGTTGCAGTATCTAATTTAAGTAGATATGCCGCCATTCTTACAACTGTATATTTGCTTTATGATTGTATAGTTTACTTTCTCATATAAGGAAGCAGAGCACTGATATAAAAGCACAAGCCTATTATCATAAATATAATAATAAAACAATTGTCTGATAGATTTACTGCAGCAGGCTGCGAATCATATCCGCTTGACCTGTTATTCACTGCCAAATATATCTCTACAGCCCATTTAAAGAAGCTTAAAGCTTTTTCCACTTCATATATAACTCCGCTTAATATAATAAAAATACTACCCCAAAGAATTTTTTTATTAATCATAGAATGGTTACTTATCCTTCCTTTTATATTTATATGGTATCTTATTAAAATGTAAAAATATTTATATTGAATATAGAATTTTAGGTTAATTTAGGTATTATTTGAATACTAGCATTCCAAATAAATTTACATAAGTATAACACTGGAGAATACCAGATACAACCAGTAAATGTTAATAAAGGTATTGCAATTGGATGATAACAGTTTACAGCCCAGTAAAAATGTGAGTGATAAACATTCGGTAAACAGTAACGGTGGCTAATAAAAATGTAATGTTGCCAAAGGTAAGCATAAATTTGTATAGTGAAAGGTAGAAAATGTTAAATAAAAATATCAATTGATAAAAAATTGATTGAAAAGATAAAATTTCTGGTAATTTAAAAATATATAATATATAATATCAAACAAATATGAAATAGCTAACGTTACTGATGGACTAAGTGGAGGTGGTATCAAATGAAGAAGTGGGAGTATAAATGTGTATTCATCGGTGGGGGCGCAGAAAAAACCGCAAGAATACTAAATCAATATGGAAATCAGGGATGGGAATTAATCTGTGTTTGGTTTGCCTGGCATTATCTTAAGAGAGAACTGTAAATAAGTTTACGATTCATTGATTGTTACAAAAAACTTTTGATATTTTAATAAAGGACATAATATTATACAGAAATCCAGTTAGAAATTTTGAGATATATTGATATGATCAGGGGGAAGATCAATGAATAAGGAAGAATACATAAATTTAAGAATTATCTGTGAACAAGACGTTAGGGTAAGGAGGCAGCTATGTTAATAGTAAAGAAGTTTGGCGGCACATCCGTGGCTGACAAGGATAGAATTTTTAATGTTGCCGGCAGGATTACGGAGGAATATAAAAAGGGTAACGAAGTAGTGGTGGTATTATCCGCGATGGGTAAACAAACGGATGTTTTGCTTGCGCAGGCAAGAGATATAAATCCTAACGCATCCAAGAGAGAGCTTGATATGTTACTTGTAACAGGAGAACAGATATCTGTTTCTATGATGGCGATGGCACTGGACCAATTGGGCGTTCCGGCAGTTTCACTAAATGCATATCAGGTAGCAATGCATACCACTTCGGTGTATGGCAATGCAAGATTGAAACGAATTGATTCGGAAAGGATTCGTAACGAACTGGAGAACAAACGAGTTGTTATTGTTACTGGCTTCCAGGGAGTTAATAAGTTTGACGATTATACAACACTTGGGCGAGGTGGCTCCGATACCACTGCTGTAGCACTTGCTGCAGCACTGCATGCGGATGCATGTGAGATTTATACCGATGTCGACGGCGTATTTACAGCTGATCCCAGGATTGTAAAAAATGCAAGAAAGCTTGAGGAGATCACCTATGATGAGATGCTGGAGCTGGCTTCCCTTGGAGCGGGGGTATTGCATAATCGCTCTGTAGAAATGGCAAAAAAATTTGGCGTACAGTTAGTGGTTCGTTCCAGTCTAAATAGGATAGAAGGTACTGTTGTGAAGGAGGAAGTAAAGATGGAGAAAATGCTTGTAAGTGGTGTGGCTTGTGATAAGAATGCCGCCCGTATCTCTGTAATCGGTTTGGAGGATCGGCCGGGTGTGGCTTTCAAATTATTTAATCATTTAGCAGATCATAATATAAATGTGGATATCATCCTTCAATCCGTAGGTAGGGATGGAACCAAGGATATCAGCTTTACGGTGAAAGAAGATGATCTTGATGAGGCAGTTGCTATCTTGGAAAGACACCAGGAGGGCAGCTTAAAGTGCCAGAAAATAGATATTGAGAGAACTGTGGCAAAGGTATCTGTTGTCGGTGCCGGCATGATGTCTAATTCAGGTGTAGCTGCGAAAATGTTTGAAGCATTATTCGATGTTAATATTAACATTAAGATGATTGCTACTTCAGAGATTAAAATAACTGTGTTAATTGATGAAGCCCAGGTTGATACAGCTATGAATGCCGTTCATGACAAATTCATAAGGTCGCTTATATAAGTAGTTACTAGGCAATTGCGTAATTATATAGTCGTTCAAATTGTATGCACAGAGAGCGCATATTTATCTACATAACCTTGATCAGGTTTTTAACATTAGAATTTATTAAAAGATTGGTTCTCTGAAACTGATGAACAATTGGTTCTGTTATAAACCCAAATTACCTTTATAATATTATTATCATATATAAAGGTGGTTATCTTATGGGAATGACAAGGGCATTGGGAAAATCGGGTATTAAAGTGAGTGCGGTAGGTATGGGGTGCTGGCCGATTGGGGGCTATTTCACCTTTTGCGGTAAAGTGGACGGATATGGTACAGTGGATGATGAAGAGTCAAAACGTGCAATTATGCAGTCGCTGGAGCTTGGTTGTAATTTTTTTGATACCTCGGATGTATACGGGACAGGCCACAGTGAAGAATTGCTTGGTGAGGCCTTGAAGGGAAGAAGAAAAGATGTGGTTCTTGCAAGCAAATTTGGCTTCCTCTTCGACCCTGTAAAACGAGATGCACCCGGAGATTATGATGTATCGGAAGCTTATGTCCGAAGTGCTTGTGAAGCTTCCCTAAAAAGGTTGAGAACGGATTATATCGACCTTTATCAAATTCATGTTTTTGATATGAAAACGGAAGAAATAGAGGCTGCCATTTATGTACTTGACCAATTAAAAGCAGAAGGCAAAATTCGTGAATATGGCTGGAGTACTGGCATGCCTGAGAAAGCAGCATTCTTTATGGAAAAATCGAAAGCAACCAGTTTACAGTTCAGTTATAATATCTTCCATAATTCCGATACAGAGAAAGAGCTACTTACTCTATGCGCGAAAAATAATTATGCTGCAATTGCAAATTCGCCTCTGGCAATGGGATTCTTAAGCGGAAAATTTGACAAAAATTCTTCCATCGGATCGGATGATGTAAGAGGCAGCGGCTATGATTGGGTGCCTTATTTTGAAAACGGCAAACCCAAGGAAGAATTTCTTAAGAAGCTCGATGCGATAAAGGAAATACTTACCAGTGAAGGGAGAAGCCTGGTTCAGGGGGCATTGGCATGGATTTGGGCACAGAGTGACAGCCTGATTCCTATTACCGGGTTCAAGAATCTTCGACAAGCACAGGAGAATATTAATGCAATGAAATATGGTCCATTAACGAAAGAACAGATGAAACAAATTCAAATGCTGCTGGGAGAATGAATATAACAAAATTTTATAAAAAATACAATGTATAATTCTTCCTTTTATCCTACATAAGTGGTATACTAATAATAATTGCGAAACTCTATATTTTCAGAGTATCTACTAGAGAGTAGATACTCTGAAGCAGATGTGAAAAGGAAGAAGCATAGAGGTGGGAGAAACAAGTGCTAATGTTTCGTAATTTACGGATAGGATACAAAACGAAAAAGGAAAAGAGGAGAAGCTATGAAGGAACTTAATATCACAAAGATTGAGTACAATCCTTCCATGGAGGGACAGGCGGCTATCCTTCCGGATATTACTTATTCAAGCGAGACCGGGAAGGATTTGAAGTTAGCTATTATTTCACCCTGGAGAGATAAGGAAAAGGAAACGGAAATTCCCAGATATCCATTGATTGTATTTGTGCAGGGCAGTGCATGGACTTTTCCGGATATTTATTATGAGATTCCACAGTTATCCGAATATGCCAGAAGAGGATATGTAGTCGCTACTGTTACCCATAGAAATTGTCTGGAAGGAAATCCATTTCCGGCCTTTCTGCAGGATGTTAAAACGGCAATCCGTTTCTTGCGGAAAAATGCGGATGAATATGGAATAGATACCGAACGAGTTGGAATATGGGGGACGTCTTCCGGTGGTAATACAGCACTGTTGGTAGGTCTTACCCCGGATGATGCAAGCTATATAACACAGGAGTATATGGAATTTTCAGATAAGGTGAAATGTGTGGTAGACTGTTTCGGACCATCTGATTTAAGGATTATTGTAGAGGATATAAAGAATTTTCCGGATCAGGGGATACAGGATATTTTTCACAGTCTTATGGGAGGAAACAATCCCGAGGAGCATGAGGAGCTTTTATGGGAGATCAGCCCTGCGGCCAGAGTGATAAAGGGAAAAGAATATCCGCCGTTTTTAATCCTTCATGGTAATAATGATACAGCGGTTTCCTATGATCAGTCTGTAAAAATGCATCAGACTTTGATTGAAGAAGGAGTTCATTCTGAGATGGTATGTGTGGATAAGGCTCCTCATGAAGGATCATTCTGGAGCAGACAGGTACATGAGATAATTATGAATTTCTTTGCAAAAAATCTATAAGATAAAGATAGGAACTGTGATGAATCAAATAAATTAGAATTTGAAGAAAAGCCAAATAAGAAAAGCGCTAGCTGCTATAAAATAATCAGCTTAGCGCTTTTTCCGGTAAAAAAACAGCATCGCACGGCAGCAATTGTACTAAACCGGATAAAAATTAATGGTAACCGCTTTCATAATCCCATTCCCGCTATTATGGTATATGTGCTTTGCAGTAGCATTGAAACAGATGGAATCATTAGGACGAAGCTGGTAAGTTTTATCATTTACAGTCAGGGACAAAGTACCCTCTACCACCATAATATATTCCTGTG
The DNA here is from genome assembly GCA_023418475.1 of Bacillota bacterium. GTDB lineage: Bacteria > Bacillota > Clostridia > Lachnospirales > Lachnospiraceae > Mobilitalea. Next base: position 95,402 of record JAEZZO010000016.1, on the reverse strand, counting down.
ACTTTTCTGTGTGGCCAACAGAGATATAATTACAGCCTTCCTCCATTTCTATTTGGAACATTTCAAAATTCCGGCTGGGAGTATTATTGTAGTAACAAAAAATTCTATAATGTCCGTCTTCAGCCTCCATATCTTCCGTATCGCTTCTTCTTATAATACTGGTATCATGCTCTGGCTGTTCCAACAATGAGGTATAAGGTATTTTCAGTCCCTTAGCTATTTTCCAAAGAGTGTTTATCGTAGGATTTGTATCTCCTTTTTCTATTTGCGAAAGCATTACTTTACTGACTAGGCAAAGTTTCGAAAGCTGTCCGAGGCTTAAGCTTCGATCATTACGAAGTCTTTTTAAATTCTCAGCTATGATTTGGTTTATCTCCATGGTGATATCTCCGTTTCGTGAGTACTTTGTCTTGCATACAAAATAGTCATTGACAATTATATTTTACGAATGTTAAAATATAATTAACAGTATGGTAATACTGCTATTATACTATGAGAGGATAAGGAGTGCAAGAATGGAATGCTTCAAAAATTAAAGCAGAGCGAATTTCAAAAAGCTTTTTTGGCAGCATTTCCAAGTACAATACCGGTATTGACCGGCTTTCTGGTACTTGGAATGGCATATGGCGTATTAATGCAGACGAAGGGATACGGAGTGATCTGGGCGGTACTTATGAGTGCAATTGCATTTTGCGGGAGCATGCAATTTGTGGCTATCACACTTCTAACATCTGCATTTGATCCGATACAGGCTTTTCTTATGAGCATTATGGTGAATGCAAGACATTTATTTTATGGCATATCAATGCTTGAGAAATATAAGGGATTTGGTAAGATCAGAGGCTTTCTGATTTATGTGCTATGTGACGAAACCTTCTCAATATCCTCCAGTGTGGAAGCGCCGGAAGGGATAAACAGGAAATATTTCTATTTCACGATATCATTCATGGATTATTTGTATTGGATTATTGGAACCTTTCTTGGGGGAATTGCCGGCAAATTCATAACCTTTAATACAAAGGGTCTGGATTTTGTTCTGACAGCTTTATTTGCTGTATTGTTTTTGGAGCAATGGAAGAATAAGGGGAATAGAATACCGGAGCTGATTGGTATAACGGGTGGTATAATAAGCTTATTTTTATTTGGAAGAGGCAATTTAATCATACCGGCGATGGTTATTATTTTGTTTCTATTAATCACAGGGAGAAGACGATTATGCAGCTAACTGGACTTCAGACAATTACGATGATCTTTGCTATTGCGCTCGGAACGATGGTTACGAGGTTTCTCCCATTCCTTTTATTTCCTGAGAGAAAAGAAGCACCAAAATTGATTACCTATTTGAGTAAGGTATTACCTCCGGCCATGATGGGGTTGCTTCTGGTCTACTGTCTGAAAGGCGTATCGGTTACAAAGATACCCTATGGTATACCGGAACTGGTATCTATAGCGGTAATTGTTATATTACATAAGTGGAAAAGCAATGTCCTTATAAGTATAGGCGGAGGAACCATTGTATATATGTTTCTGTTACAGGTAATATTTGCGTAAGAATAGACTTGAGATTAAGGTGAATAAAACCCAAATAGAGGTGTCTCAAATAATTTTGTCAGGCTGTATGGGCGGCAGGCCAGCAAAACAAAATATTTTGAAACACCTCTTATTTATCAGTTATTTATCAGGAGGATGGTTTTCACTTTTGTATCATGGTAATTATTATTTACCATGCGTAAAATCAGAAATCGGTAAACTCCAATCTGACTTAATACAGCTTTGAGGAGCATGCGGCTGCTCATCCTGGCCAGCTCCGCATTTTGGCCAGCAAACCTGCTGCTTCTGAAGTAATTTCATGCAAAGATATACAACGGACTTATCTGTGAATTCCTGGAATTCTTCTTCGTTTCTAAAATCTTCAATGCAGGTACCTTTATTATCTATATCAGCGTCAAATACTGCTGACCATTCAAGCTCGCAGTATACAGGCTCATTAAAGATTTCGATACTGGAACGATCTGCTTCTCTAAAGTTCTTACCCATTATATTCTCGTTGAAATATCTTGCAACCATATCGGTCGGATTCGGTTGAATATGAGGCTTGTGTCCATGGAAATCTACCTTGGTATATGCTCTGAACGGTACATGAACGGTGGTATCTTTGATTACACCGGCAATTGCGCCGCCTTTTGGATTCGTACAGGTCCTTGTAGCGTATTCAATATTCTTTCTGATATAGCCTTCGATAAATACTTTATCTGTCGGAGGAATATATCTGCACTGGGTCAAGAAAATCTGTTTCTCAACTCTCTTAATTTCATATGCAGGTTCATTTAATCTGATTTTTGCTTCAGAATCAATCTGAATGATAAACTCCGATAAGACTTTAGCTACTTTATAATCACCGCCATACCAGCAGTAGTTATCTGCTCCCGGTAATGTATCAGATTGAATTACCGAAGCATCACATTCATGTTCACAGCCTGATCCAAGAAAACTTTCTGCGCTGACAACACTTGCGCCATGATCCTTAATATTACTCATTTCATTTCGCCCTTTCACATCATATTGGATGTTATCCTGTCACATCCTAATATATATTATTCTGGTAATAAGAAAATGTTCGTTATTTAGGGAAAAATGTTTAATTATTTAATATAAGAAAGATTTATTTGTTATTTAAAGGAAATGGATTATAACTTCGTTTATGAAATGTAACTTATGAACCGTAACTCCTATCATTTGTTAAGAAACACTCTTTTCATTGCATACAGTTTATGCTATACTAATCCTCCGGTAATACCGGATCTGTTTTTCGTAATCGGACTGGACTGCATAACAGTTATATTTAGAAGAGGTGATAATGCTTGAAACATTATAAATGGTGTGTTTGTGATATGGACGGAACGCTTTTGGATTCAAAAAAGAGAATATCAGAGGATAATCTGGGATCACTGATGAAACTAAAACAAAAGGGAGTAAGTATAATACTGGCATCTGGCAGGTTGGATCTTATGATAAAAACATATATAAAGCAGCTTGAATTAAAGGGAGATGTCATATCCTGTAACGGTGGACTGATCCGGAATATTGAAACAGGAGAAATAGTATACTCCAGTGTAATTGAACAGGATATGGCTAAGAAAATTATACAGTATGCACAGCAAAAGAAAATTAACTATTTGATTTATACGCCTGATTTTGTCTATTCTAACCAGAATAATCCAAGAACTTTAGAATATGAAAATAATAACTTAGGGCATGCGCAGGAGCTGCAGATTCCATTGCGATATGTTGATGAGGAGAGAATGAAAAATCTCAACACGCTTAAGATTCTAAAGGTATTATATATATGTGATAGTCAGAAAGAAGTAGAAGATATTCAGTCAGAGCTTTCCACTTTTCAGGGACTCGAGGTAGTGAGTTCGGCAGAAGGATTGTTAGATATTATGAGAGCTGGTACAACGAAGGGAAAGGCACTTAAATTTCTGGCAGAACAGCAGAAGGTTAGCCTGGAAGAGGTAATTGCCTTCGGAGATAATTATAATGACATTGAAATGCTTAGCTGTGTAGGTATGCCGATTGCAATGGAAAATTCTGTTGATCCTGTAAAACTGGCAGCCAAGTTTATTACAAAATCCAATGAGGAATCGGGTATTGCCTATGCGATTGACATTTTCCTTCAAGATGAAAAATCATCATAATAACAATCCTGCCAGACTTCACGATAGGCAGAATTGCAATGCGAATGCTCAATACAATTCTCCGCATGCTTTTTTGAGGATTTGGGTGTTCGATGCCCAAAAACCCATCTTTGAGACGATAAAGGGCTAAGTTTGAAGCCTATTCACTTTTTGAAAAAGATACCAAAAAGTGACAGGCACGGGTATAAGTTTGTAAACAATATAAAATAGAAGATAGGCGAATTGTAGAGGAACAAATACGGGGAAGTGTATAAGTGATTGAATACGCTTTTCTTATGGAAACAAATTGTATATTATTATTAAGAAAAATAATACTTTTAATTGGTCATCATCTGAAAGGTGGTAATATTTTTACCCTTTGGGGTGGTGATCCGGATTATTCCGGGGTTTGTTCCAACCATGTTCCCGGGAGAAGCTTTCGCATATACTTGATCCTGGAAGACTTTAAATTGTAATATGGCAGAATACGGGTAGAGAGAGATTACTTTCCTGTTTTCATCCTGTACAATACGAAGAGTAAGATGATTGTCCTTCAAAGATGCTTCCAATTTTGGATTGGTGAAGGAATTTATATCTATCCAGTTTACCATTTTCTTTGAGGGTTGAAAATAAATCAGAATACGGTCGTTGGTATCGTTGTAATAGGAATCTCCACTAAGTTTTATATAGTCTGACATCATTTCCTCATTAAATTCTAGTTTAACCACAGTATTTACCGGAAGTCTTGATACATCCAGCGAGCAGGCAGGAGGGCCCATAGCATCAGAAGAGTTTATATAATCCATTGTATAATCTCTGCTATAGCTGTTACTTTCAGTATGATTGACCACACGGAAGCTGTTAAGACTTGCGATTACACTGCCAAGAAAGGATAATAATATGATAGCAGCAATTATGATGTTTTTATAAATGAAGGTTATTACCTTAAACTTGTTCGTATGGATATTGATCCAGTGAAGAAGAATCTCGAATAACATCCAGGTTATTATTACTTTGAGTAGGAATATTGGTATAGAGCTTTCCTTCATGTAAAAGGATATTATGCCGATTAAGCTTTCAGGCCCCCCTGCAACCCATAAAATAACAAGACTTACTATATAAAATAATAATGCGATCCATCGGAACTTCCGAACAATGACACTGATTAACTCAATGAACGAGATGAGCAGGAATCCGTAGAGCAGGGTAATGAAAAAACCGGTTATGATAAAGGGGATATTAATTGGATAGGCAAAACGAATATTACCATGGTACCTATTAAGTACATAACAAAGAAGATATTGAAGCAGGTATAATCCCAGAGCCAACAGCTGTATGGTAATATGAGTAAGATAACAATAAGCTTCATATGAAAAAAACCGGGTGAAACTGCTTTGCGGATAGACCAGGTAAGAGGCATGATATTCGCTGTATTGGAAGGTATAATAAATACATGCGAGCAACATGAGTGCAAATCCGGCAGAAGAGTATGCATTCACGGAGATAAGCTTTACGTCGGACTGGAAAGTAATTACCTGTTTTACTATATTGACTGTATCCAGCAAAAATAATATAATCAGCAGACTGGCTAGAGTATTTATTCCCTTACAATCTCGCATACGCATTTTTAAGTGCTTTTTTATATTTATCATATTTATAAATTCTGATTTTCCCATAAACATTCTATATCCATCCCCTTTCCATGATTTGTTTTATATAGATAAAGCTCTTCCGGACGAATACCGGAGATTACCAGATTTAATTTGCGGCTGTCACTTTTTGCAGCTTCATCGCACGGATAATCCATAACAGCGAAGGAACCGGTCGTATTGTATTCGTCGTACAGTACAGGACGGTTCGCGGCAAAGGTGGAGACCGCGTCCTTTGTCCCGTCAACACGGTATGCCATGGTACGAATTTCATCCGGACTCTTGTAAAGCAGGACCTGACCGGCATCAATAATCAAAAACTCGGATAACAGCTCCTCAAGCTCGGATAGAATATGGCTGGAGATGATAATAGTTCTAGGGTGCTCCATATAATCGCGAAGCAAAACATCATAAATCTTTTTTCGCAGAGGCAGATCTATTCCCAGCACCGGTTCGTCCAGCAAGGTTAAGCTTGCCCTGGCAGAAATACCACAAATAAAATGAAAAACACTGGTCATTCCCTGTGAAAGACTGGAATATTTCGCATGGCGGCTCAGAGAAAAATATTCAATCAGCCGGTAGGCAAAGGAAGTGTCAAAGTACGGATAAAACATCGCGAAGTCTTCTATTATGGTTTCCAGGGTAAGAGAAGCTTTATGAATTACTTCATTATGAGTGAAAACAATATCCTCCAGCACCTTAAGATTATTTACCGGATTCTGCGCGAATACGGCAATTTCTCCGGTGGTTGGTTTCAGCAAGCCGGCACATAATTTCAGAAAGGTGGTTTTACCGGAGCCGTTACGTCCGATTAATCCGATGATCTGATTCTCGTTGATATCAATATTAAAATTTTGAATAGCATGCTTTTTGCCATATTGAAATGAGAGCTGCTTTGTAGTAATTACAAAACTCATAGAACTTCCTCCTTATAATATTCTACTATTTTATTTTTCACATATTCCTCATCTATATTTAGCTGTCTGGCTGTTCGTACCAGTTCCTGAAGCTTCTGTTCAAAATCCGTCTGACTTTTTCGTTTTATAATAATGTCTTTTGCTTCCCTGCTAATTACCATGGCTAGTCCACGCTGCTTCTCCAGGATACCCCTGCTTACCAGAAGATTAATTCCTTTTGCCGCAGTTGCCGGATTAACCTTTAATTCCTTTGCTAAAATTAACTGAGAATAGCAGGGACTGCCTTCCTGTAGACGGTTGCATAATATGTCTTCCTCAATGGAATCAGCAATCTGCACATAGATTGGGGTTAAACTATTCCCGTCAATTTTCATATCTGCACCTCCAATAGTACATTACATAACTAACGTAGTAATGATATAATAAAGAGCAGAATTTGTCAAGAGTAATAATGTCAGAAAACTACAGCAGCCGTAGAGTAGCAAAATTGAATGATTAGCAATAAAATGGCAAAAATAATGACTGCCAACCAGGGAAAATGATAATTTAGAGTTCCCATGATACCGATTTGATTAAATACGCTGCAGATAAGTAGGAGTATCTGGATAATATCAACTTTGAATCTGGTATTTGTCCTAAAATATTAATACATATCAATTATATATGATAAATATGAAAAAAGTATTGACAAAACTAGCAAATAATATTATGATATATAACATATTAAGAATATATGCTAACTATATATAATCACTTTTCATGAAGGAGAAGATAATTATGCGGGAATATACAGGTAAGGTTCTAAATAAAATCGTATGCTGCTGTAGGTGCAACATTTCAACGAAAAGGTCTTTTCGGTATATTACCATGCTTTCCGTTTCATGAATTAGTGTGAGCTTATTCATTTATGGCAGGTGCATGGGCATCTGCTTTTTTTAATGCATAGGAAAGTTCGTACTATGAATTAAAGCTCCATTGGTACACAGCTTTATACCTGGAACAAAAGCTGCGCTTGCTAAAAACTACTATAACGTCAGAGGTTTAAGCATACATTTGTTCTTGCACATTAAATTAGCGGACCTTTTTATAAAGAAAGAGCCGTATGAAAGAGGAAGAAAAATGGATTTATTATTTATGAAGCAAAACTTACCTCTGTATGTGGAGGCAGCAAAACTTACACTTAGAATTGGAATAACCGGAATTTTAGGATCAATTGCTGTTGGGCTAATATGCAGTCTGGTCCGGTATCGAAAAGTTCCTGTACTAGCAAGTGTCATTGGCTGCTATATAGAATTATCAAGAAATACACCGCTTTTAATTCAGCTATTCTTCCTGTATTTTGGGCTACCGAAGCTTGGTATTATTTTAAGTTCGAAAGCCTGTGCGGTAATTGGATTGATTTTCTTGGGTGGAAGCTATATGGCAGAAGCATTCCGGAGCGGTTTGGAAGCCGTTGCTGTTTCTCAGACAGAATCAGGATTAAGCCTGGGGCTTACAAATTTACAGGTCTTTCGCTACGTTGTACTGCCACAGGCAATCACAATATCCGTACCGGCCTTCAGTGCAAATGTAATCTTTTTACTAAAGGAAACCTCCGTTTTCAGTGCAGTTGCTTTAGCAGATCTGATGTATGTCGCAAAGGATTTAATCGGATTGTATTATAAAACGGATGAGGCGCTGCTTTTACTGGTAGGTGCCTATTTTATCATTTTACTGCCGATATCAATTGTTTTTGCAGTGATAGAAAGGAAGCTTAAATATGCAGGATTTGGGAATTAATGTTCTGTTTCAGGGAAGAAATTTTATAAGATTGCTGGAGGGATTATGGGTAACTGTCAGTATTTCATTCATTGCAGTAATCATTTCCATCGTACTTGGAATTCTTCTTGGAATGATTATGGCACTCAAAAATCCTGTAACGAAAGTAATTACATGGATCTACCTGGAATTCATCAGAATTATGCCACAGCTGGTGCTTCTGTTTCTGGTCTATTTTGGATTAACGAAAACATTTCATATCAACCTTTCAGGTAAAACAGCGGCAATCATCGTATTTGTCATGTGGGGAACGGCAGAAATGGGTGATCTGGTAAGAGGTGCTTTGTTATCAATACCGAAGCAGCAGTATGAAAGCGGTAAAGCAATTGGGCTTACAGGAGTACAGATTTATCGATATATCATTATCCCGCAGACAATCCGAAGACTCCTACCGCTAGCGATCAATCTGGTAACCAGAATGATAAAAACAACATCCTTAATTGTATTAATCGGTGTGGTGGAGGTGTTAAAGGTTGGGCAGCAGATCATTGAGGCCTCAAGACTGACAACGCCGACAGCAGCACTTTGGATTTATGGGGTGATATTCCTGCTTTATTTTATGGTATGTTATCCAATCTCGCTATTATCGGGGAAACTGGAAAAAAGATGGGCGAATTAAAAGGATATGCAGAGAATATTAGGAAAGGTGTGAGCTGCACATGAAATCTACAGAAAAAATATTGGAGATGAAACATCTGAAAAAGGAATTTGATGATTCGGTGATTCTGGATGATATATCACTGGACATTTATAAAGGTGAAGTTGTTGTGCTGCTGGGTCCATCCGGCTGCGGAAAAAGTACTTTGCTGCGATGTATTAACGGGCTGGAGAGCATTCAGGGAGGAGATATCTGTCTAAATGGTGAAAGAATCAGTAATCAGACAAAACGAATGCATCTGGTTAGACAGGAAATCGGAATGGTATTTCAAAGCTATGACTTGTTTCCTCATTTAACCGTATTAGATAATATTCTTCTTGGACCATGCAAGGCGCAGAAAAGAAACAAAAGTGAGGTTACCGGGGAAGCGTTGCAGCTGTTAAAACGTGTAGGACTTATCGAGAAAAAGAATGCCTATCCAAGGCAGCTTTCAGGGGGACAGAAGCAGAGGGCTGCAATTGTCAGAGCCCTTTGTATGCAGCCAAAGGTTATGCTCTTTGATGAAGTAACAGCAGCCCTGGACCCGGAAATGGTTCGCGAGGTTTTAGATGTTATGTTGGGATTAGCAAGAGAAGGTCAGACGATGGTAATTGTAACGCATGAAATGCAGTTTGCAAAAGCAATTGCTGACCGGATTATTTTCCTGGACGGAAGTAAAATTGTAGAGGAAAGTGATCCGGATACGTTTTTTACAAATCCTGCGACGGCACGCGCAAAACAATTTTTAAACATCTTTGACTTCAAATCAGTGTATGAAGCATAAATATACAGGTTAATAAACTATTCGTTGACCTGTTATATATAAATGAAATGGGCATAGCCCGGAAAAGAGGATAATAATATGAGAAAAATGAAAAAATTACTTGTTTTACTACTTAGCGTAACCTTATTTGCTTCGGTGTTAACTGCATGCAAGAGCAGTAAGGAAACGAATAATACGACTCCAACTACAGAAGCTACGAAAGAAACAACAGAACCTACAGCAACATCAGCTGCAACCCAGGCAGCTGCAACAAGTGCCCCAGCTGCCGCTGGAACCGCCAGAACACTGGATCAGATCAAGCAGAGCGGTAAAGTCATAATCGGTGTTTTCAGTGACAAGAAACCATTTGGATATGTTGATGAGAATGGTGCATATCAGGGATATGACGTATATTTTGGTAACAGAATCGCAAAGGATTTAGGTGTTGAAGTGGAATATGTTCCTGTTGATCCTGCCAGCAGAGTGGAGTATCTGGAATCTGCCAAGGTTGACATTATTCTGGCAAATTTCACTGTAACGAAGGAGCGTGCGCAAAAAGTAGATTTTGCTCTTCCCTACATGAAGGTAGCTCTTGGCATTGTATCACCCGATAAAGCGTTAATTACCGATCCGTCACAGCTAAACGGAAAAACCTTGATTATTGCAAAAGGGACAACAGCAGAAACCTATTTTACAGCGAATTATCCAGATGTAAAATTATTGAAATTTGATCAATATGCAGATGCATACAGTGCACTGCTAGATGGCAGAGGGGATGCCTTTTCAACGGATAATACTGAGGTACTTGCCTGGGCGCTTGAGAACAAAGGCTTTAGCGTAGGCGTCCAAACTCTTGGAGATCTGGATACAATTGCACCTGCTGTTCAAAAAGGAAATACGAATTTATTGAACTGGTTAAATGATGAAATTAAGGCTCTGGGAAAAGAAAAGTTCTTCCATGCGGATTATGCGGAAACATTAGCTCCGGTTTACGGAGATGCTGCCTCACCGGATAGTCTGGTTGTGGAAGGCGGAGTTGTGGAGTAATTTATATTAGTTGATTTATCGAGAAAATGGGTAGGGTGCACAAGGAAGCAACTACTGAATACTACAAAAATGAGCTAGATGGGTCATCAGAGAAGAAATGTATGCAAAGGGATATCAGAATAACTGATATCCCTTTTATTATAACAAAAAGAAATTATTGAAACAAATAAGTTACTAAGAAATTATTATAGCAGATAGTAAATTCCACTTGACATTAATAAATTATGTGATAACATAAAACATACCAACGGTTGGTATTTAAGGAGGAATTATGTTATCGAGAAAAAACAATCCAAAGCAGACAATAGAAAATATCATTTCCATTTCTGCGAAGCTATTTTCTGAGAAAGGGTACGAAAGAACAAGTATGCAGGATATTGTAGACACTTTAGGCATGTCTAAAGGCGCAATTTTTCATCATTTTAACTCGAAAGAAGATATATTAAATGCAGTTATGAAAAAGCAATCTGAATATACAGTGCAGATACTTAACAAATGGATTGATGAAATGGAGGGCCTTACAGCAAAAGAAAAGTTAATAGGCATATTGGAAAGAAATATGAATGACCGGCAGATACATTCTTTAGATGGTGCATTATCTTCTCAAATTCAAAACCCACATTTTGTTATGGCAAATATGCAAGATTGCGTAAATAAGAGCGCACCGTTTTTTGCCCAAATAATGCGTGAGGGAAAAGAGGATGGCACCATTACAACAGAGTTTCCCGACGAGTGCGCTGAGGTATTCTTTTTGCTTATGAATATATGGTGTGATCCTGTTATATTTAAGTGTGATATATCAAGATTAGGTTCACGATTGAAATTCCTGCAGCAAATAATGATAAAAATGGGGGTTGATATTATAAGCGACGAGCTGATAACAAATTATTTGGAATTTGTAAAAGAAATATATAGGGGGAAAATACTACATGAGCAATGCAATGGCTGTAAGGACTGAAAATCTTATAAAAACTTTTTCGGGAATCGAGATAATTAAGGGCTGCAATATAAATGTTCCGAAAGGTTGTATTTATGGTTTGTTAGGTGCGAATGGGGCGGGAAAAACAACTATCTTTAAATTGCTTATGGGGTATCTTGTTCCAACGGCGGGAAAAGCTGAGGTTTTGGATATGGATGTGATGTCTTACAGAAACGAGATACTAAGAAATGTAGGTAGTATAATAGAGATTCCAGTCTTTTATGAACATTTATCAGCATGTGAAAATCTGGAAATTCATTTGTCCTATATGAAGGCTACAGGTGATATTTCCTCAACCTTAGAAATGGTTGGTCTTAAAGCTACAAATAATCAACCGGTATCTAAATTTTCATTGGGTATGCGCCAAAGATTGGGGATAGCAAGAGCATTGATACATAAGCCTGAACTGCTGATACTTGATGAACCAATTAACGGACTTGACCCGATGGGCATACGTGAAATGAGGGAATTATTTATCAAGCTGAAAAATGAGCAGGGCATGACAATTTTTATATCCAGTCATATTCTTAGTGAGATAGAACATGTCGCAGATATTATCGGTGTAATCGTAGATGGAATTATTGTAGAAGAAGTCACTATATCTGCCATAAAAGAGCATTTTCCCAATGGATTAGAGGACTATTTTTTCAGTATTATGAGCGGAGGTACGAAACTTGCTTAATCTAATGAAATTGGAACTGAAACGGAATAATGTAAAAACATATATAATTGAAAGTGGAGTTACCGGCCTTATAATGCTCGGTTTCATTTACCTGTTTGCATATGCACCCCGCATTGACCCTGACCCCGACATGCAAATATTCGCGGGTTACAATAATATCATTTCGTTGTTTTCTATGCTTAATATGGCTGTTTTCGCGACGCTTTCAGCCATTATGTATACGAGGTTTATTATAGATGAATACAGGGAAAAACGGGCGATTTTACTTTTTTCCTATCCGATAAATAGAGATAAAATATTGTTTTCAAAACTGACGGTAGTCTTTCTGTTTACGATAACAGCAATGACTGTCTGCAATTTATTGACGTTTGGGATATTCGGTGTATCGGAATCCATTGTACCGCTTGTGGATGGTATACTATCTGCTCAAACCATGTTAAGAGCCTTAAAGGTAACGATTATTATGGCAATAACAGCTGCAGAGCTTGGCATTATTGCAACGGGCATAGGCTTTATCAAAAAATCCGTACCCACTACGATTGTGTCTGCGGTACTATTATCATCTTTGTTTTGCAATATTATGTTTAATGCTACAAACGATATCAATAAAAGCGATATGGCTTCGATTACCTTTATGGGTATTACGGTAATAGCGGGTCTTGCGATTACATTAATACTAATGAAAAAAGTAAATAATATGGAGGTTGTGTAATGGAAAAATTTGTTGATAAAATGCTTGAAGATATTTTTGCTGGGTTTAACCTACAGTTAAATATTGTCGTAGGAGCGTTGTTAATAATAACTGGAATAGTCGTTCTAATATTTTCAAAAAAATGCTCCTCCAAAATTAAAAAAACTACTGGATGGATTTGTATTGGAATGGGATGTCTAGGTGCCTTGAGTGGAATTGTACAATTAACATTACGGTAGTAGTTTTTAATTATTATAAAACTGAATTATAATGAATAATTAAAATATATGATAAAAAATTATATACATATAAAAATAATACAATAACATATTAAAATATTTAGATAGAATATGTTTTACAGCTTGAAATGTCTTTGATATTAAATATTCCCATCATAAGATACAAAAATATTATAAAAAATATAAATAGACTAAAATACTTTGAAACAGGAAACAGATATACTAAATACATCAAATAAATCACAAGTATTTTGGGAGGTATCTTATGGAATTAGAAGAATTATCATTGGCTGTGCAAAAAGGGAAAGCAAAGCAGGTAAAGGAGCTTGTTAATCAGGCGATTGAAAAAAATATGGATATTGAAACAATTCTAAATGAAGGTCTTATCGATGCAATGGGGATTGTTGGTGAGAATTTCAAACAAAATAAAATCTATGTACCGGAGATGTTAGTAGCAGCACGAGCAATGTCAGCAGGTCTTGCTATTCTGGAGCCGCTGCTTACGGCAACCGGTGTGAAACCGATTGGAAAGATCGTCATCGGAACGGTTAAGGGTGATTTGCATGATATCGGAAAGAACCTGGTAGCCATGATGATGAAGGGTATGGGTGCTACGGTTTATGATCTTGGAATTGATGTTCCGGATATGTCATTTGTTGAAAAAGCAGAAGAGGTTGGAGCGGATATCGTATGTATTTCCGCACTTCTTACAACCACAATGCCCGCGATCGGTGATGTAATTAAGGAATTTGAGAAAGCTGGCGTCAGAGATAAGTATCATATTATGATCGGCGGAGCACCGGTTAACCAGGCATTTGCCAATACGGTCGGGGCTGACGCGTATACTTCGAATGCCAGTGAAGCAGCCGAATATGCAAAAGCATTTCTTGACACAAAGTATAATAAATAGGGGGACGGATTAGATGAGCAGGCAATTTACGAAACTGGCATATACTTCTATTGATGATTTTATCTATGGTTCCTGTCCTAATCCGGTTACCACGAAAAACGGATTAGTAATCGGCGGCGGGGAAATCTATCCGGAGGTTAATTTTACCTTACCTCCAATGAATATTAATAAAGATACAATGCCGGAAATACTTAAAATATATAAAGAAATCATTCAGGGAGTTTTAAAGAAGGCTCATGAATTACATGCACCGGGTCTGGTAATTGAATTTGAGACTCTTCCTGACATGACAGAGCACCCGGAGTGGGGGATCGCCATCCATAAAGTACTCCGTACGGAGATGTTTGAATTTGAAGTAAAATACGGCCTTAAGAGTGTTATGCGAATGACGCCGAATGATCTGCGTGAGATGAGCCGTCCTCCTATTATGAGAAGCGGTAAGTACTGGGAAGCCATGGTTCGGACCTTTGAAGGTTCTGCAAAGGACGGTGCGGATATCCTGGCGATTGAGTCCACCGGCGGTAAGGAAATTAATGATGAAGCAATTGTGAATGCGGATCTTCGAACCTCTATCTTTGCGCTGGGCTGCCTGGCCTCCAGAGATATGAAATGGCTCTGGACAAATATCACGGAGATTGCAAAGGCCAATCAAGCTATCTCAGGCGGAGACTCAGCCTGTGGATTTGCCAATACTTCAATGGTGCTGGCGGAACAGGGCTTTATTCCGAAGGTGTATGCAGCAATCATGAGAACAATCACTGCCCCAAGAGCACTGGTTGCCATAGAATGCGGTGCGGTAGGTCCCGGCAAGGATTGTGCTTATGAAAATGTATACTTAAAAGCAATTACTGGTACACCGATAACGCTGGAAGGAAAAAGCGCAGCCTGTGCACATTTTAGCCCGATCGGTAATATCTCAGCCGCGGTTGCCGACCTGTGGAGCAATGAATCAGTACAACAGGTGAAGTTATTAAGCGGCTTTGCTCCGGTCGTATCCACGGAACAGCTGATCTATGACTGCCGTTTAATGAATACGGCAGCAAAATCCGGACATGCCCGCTTAATGAGGGATCTCCTCGTAGAATCCGATTGCTATCTGGATCCACAGGCATATGTATTGAAACCTGATATCGCTTTTGAAATCAGTAAGGAGATTGTAAAAACACAGGATCCGTTTATCAGAACCTTAAATACGGCGAAGCTTACGATTGAAATTTTACAAAAAGCTGTAAAAAATAAGGAGCTTACGCTGGAAGAAAGAGAGATTAACTGGCTTGATATTTTGGAATCTCAGGTGGAGGATATTACAGAGGATGAGGAAGCCTTTATTGCAGAAATGAAGGAGGAAGTTGATTCCTCAAAATATAACCCGGCGGAGTATGGAATCTAAGCGTTAACGATCATGTTGAGCCTATTATCTGCTTGTAAACAATCCTATTTTACCGAATATCTAAATCTGGATTATGTTGAGCTGATTATTATCTTTAAAGCTGTATACAGGAGAGTACTTCTATGGGGAAGACGAAAATCGATCTGATATCAGGATTTCTTGGCGCAGGTAAAACAACCTTTCTAAAAAAACTCGTACAGGATGTGTATCCTGAAGAGAAGGTTGTTATTCTAGAAAATGAATTTGGCAGAATTAATATTGACCAGGAGACCCTTAATCGGGAAGGCCTTATTGTGAAACCAATTCAGGCAGGCTGTATCTGCTGCTCCAGTTCCATGGATTTATCGAAGGGAATACAGGAGATTATGCAGGAATATGCGCCGGATCGGATTGTGATCGAGCCGACCGGTATTGCCAGATTATCCGAGCTAAAGAAGCTATTGCAGTCCGAGGTTATTTCGAAATTATGTGTAACAGAGCATATCATTACGATCGTGGATGCGAAAAATTATTATACTAGAACTATGATTTCAAAGGACTTTTTTGAAGATCAGATCCGCTCTAGCAAAGTAATATTTCTTAGTAAGACACAGGATTTGGAGAAGGAGTGGCTTCTTGAGGTCAAAGAGGCCATCCTTCAAATACAACCTGATTGCACTGTGATTATCGAGCCATGGGATACGATTTCGGGCGAGCATCTGAGAACCATCATTGGTTTTAAACAGACTGAGAAATCTATGCAGGGTAAGTTGATGATAGATGATATAGGGAATCATCCAATCAAATTTAGAAAAAATCATGTAAACGATTTTGACAGACATGAATTCCTATTAGAAGGGACAATCGGAAAAGCTCAGATGAATCAGTTTATCCAGAGTATACAAGACGGTCGTTACGGCGAGGTTCACAGGCTAAAAGGAATATGCCGCGATCCGGAGGGTGGGAGCTATTCAGTTGATTATGTTCCGGGCGAAACAGTGATGAATGAACTGCAATCAGAGAAAAAAGAACCAGAGCAGTCCAGTGTATGCCTGATTGGGCGAAATATAGAGCATGATAGGCTGGAGGAAGGCTTCCGGTTCTGTATAAGATGATTTTATGCGTATATCTATAAACTTTGCCGGTATTGCTTAGGAGTGATACCGGTAACTTTTTTGAATACGTTGGTAAAATAGCTCTGGTTATCAAAGCCCAGTTCGACAGCAATATTTATTAAGGATAGATTTGAATTCTTAAGTAATAGTTTAGCGTGATCAATTCTAAGATTATTTAGATAAGTAGAAAAATTTACGCCCATCTCTTTTTTAAATAACGTCGAAAAATAGGCAGGGTTAAGGCCAGCATGGTTTGCAACCATATCAAGTGTAAGGCCCTGGTTATAATGATCATTAATGTAGGCAATGCTCTTCTTGATAATGGACAGGTTACTGTTCGTGGTGTGGCTAAAAGCAAGATTTGTGAAATGCTCCAGTGTTTCCATTAAAACATAGGAAAGATCGGTAATGTTTTTAACATTGGTCAGCTGATGCATAAAGCCTTCTGTCATATGATAAATAGAATCCTCACTGGAACCTACTTCATAAGTAGCCCTTGATAATAAAGCAACCAGCTCAATGGTTCTGACTTTGATGATTTCAATGTTATTTCCGGAGGTGAAGTAGATTTGCCCAAGCATTTCGTTCAGGATAGCTTTTGCACCATTTGCATTTCCAGACAATACATCACTGATCAGGGCCTTTTCCATGGTATACTGGGTTGGGGAGGAGGTTCGCTCCTCCTTTGTCATTTGCATATATTCTCCGATTTTGGCCTGCTGAAGGGCTTTGTCACTTAATTCCTGCAATCGCTCTGCTTCTCCTGACATAAGGTTAGTTACCAGTAAAAATAACAATTTACTTAGATGCCTTGCTTGAAAGGGCTCAATTAACGGAACCGCCGTCAGTGCTGTATACAGCTTGCTGCGGTAATTTAAGCTGATGTTGTATTTTTGTATAATACTGTCAACCAGAGTGATATCCGGATAATCCAGTACGATTGGACCGGCCAGAACACTTCCCTGGTAAGCTTTTTCCTTAAGTATGGGTACTGTAAAATGAATAAGACCTCCGGGACACATATAAATATAAGCATCCCCCAGATTAACAGACATCAGACTGGAATCTAAATGTGATTTGGAGCAGGGGCAGTATTTCCCATTGGCCTCCTCAAATAAAGAGCAGTATTGAAATACCTGGCCAAATTGCGCCAAACGGCCGCCCTCTTTGTCAAGCAGAGTCAGTGTAATATTTGTTGCATAGGCATATGTCTGTAAATTGCTTTTTAGAGTTTCAATAAATTCCATACCGGTATCCTTTCCCATATCAAAAATGTCACTCCTACGGCACAACAGTTCAGGAACAGGAGAAACTATCTGTAAAACTTTTTGTATTATTATACTTCCCGCTTTTTGTTCTCAAAAATCTTAATTCGATGTAAAGATAGGATAAGTATATCGTAAAAGTATTAGAATGACAAGATTTGAACAGTTTCAAACAAAGCAATGAAATAATATGGAATAAAATGGTATTAATTAACGTTTTTTTGCTTCGGTTGTAATTTTTTGATTGAAACAGGAAAAAAAATATGATAACATGATATGCGTTGTGTACTGCAAGGAAGCAGTATTACAGAAATAAAAAATGAGAAAAGCAAGGTACGAAGGGGGACAATTATGTTAGCAAATTTGGACAGTATTATCAAATGGCTGGATGGAAAAGTATGGGGTATACCACTTATTGTATTTATTCTGGCCATTGGATTGTACTTAACGTTCAGACTGAAATTCCTACAAATCCATCACTTACCCAGGGCACTCAAATTTATGGTATTAAATGAAGAGGGAGGAACCGGAGAGGTAACAAGCTTTGCAGCACTATGTACGGCATTGTCTGCTACCATCGGTACCGGCAACATTGTTGGTGTAGCAACTGCAATTGTAGCAGGCGGACCGGGAGCTCTGTTCTGGATGTGGTTTGCCGCTTTGATTGGAATGGCTACCAAATATGCAGAAGGATTATTAGCTATTAAGTTTCGTAAAGTAACAGAAGATGGACATGTTCTTGGAGGACCTTTTTATTATATTGAAATGGGAATGGGTCCCCGTTTTCGCTGGCTTGCGAAATGCTTTGCCTTTTTTGGCGCTTGCGCAGGCTTAATGGGAATTGGTACCTTCACGCAGGTGAATGGTATTACATCCGCTGTCAATAATGTGACTTCGGGTGTATTTCATACTTCCCTTCAAATATTTGGAAGAGAATATCCAATTGCAGTGGTAATTGCGGGACTTGTAATTACATTATGCGCCGCATTGGTGTTAATTGGAGGATTAAAAAGAATATCTGATTTTGCTCAGATTGTGGTTCCTTTTATGGCCATCATATATGTGGTAATCTGTGTTATCTTATTAGTGAATAATGCGGCTGCAATTCCGGGAGCAGTTGTGGAGGTTGTAGAAGGCGCGTTTGGTATCAGGGCCGTAGCCGGAGGCGCATTGGGCGCGATGCTGGTTGCTATGCAAAATGGTATTGCAAGAGGAATCTTCTCAAATGAGTCCGGTCTTGGCAGTGCTCCCATTGCAGCAGCGGCTGCAAAGACAACGGAACCGGTACGTCAGGGACTTGTTTCTATGACAGGAACTTTTATCGATACAATAATCATTTGTACTATGACAGGCCTTAGCATCGTAGTAACAAAATCCTGGAATATCGGACTGGAAGGAGTCCAGGTAACAGATAATGCTTTCCGTACAGGTCTTCCGTTTCATCCGGCGGTTGCCTCCTTCCTTTTGATGTTATGTTTAATTTTCTTTGCATTTACAACAATAATCGGGTGGAATTACTACAGTGAACGTTGCGTGGAATATTTGTCTAACGCCAATATGAAAACAGTTACTGTTTACCGCTGGCTATATATTCTGGCTGTATTTATCGGACCCTATATGACAGTAAAGGCTGTTTGGAATATAGCAGATATCTTTAATGGTCTTATGGCATTCCCGAACCTTATCGCTTTATTTGCTCTAAGCGGAATTGTAATCAAAGAAAGTCAGGAGTATTTTAAAAGAGTAAAGAAGATGTAATAAATCATTGTAAATACGAAGAGTCTCTACCACAGTTTGATGCGGCAGAGACTCTTATTCGTGACTATAGATAGTTTGCAAAGAATGCTTTCTACCAAGTACTTATTATAGCAAAGTTCAGGTGAGTGTTAAAATTCCGGGAATAGATTGACAAATGAAACTCTCTACGGAGACTTTGACATTTGAATTCCTTATAGCTAAGAACCTAAAGCTATTTACATAAATCTCCCACAACCTGATTGATTATTTTGCCGTCTGCTTTCCCTTTGAGATCAGCCATAACGCTTTTCATTATCATCCCTTTATTCTTCGTAGCAACAGCATCTGCGAAATTATTTTGAATATAAGCTGTAATCTCTGACTCGGACATCATGGCAGGAGCATATTCTTTAATCACATCATAGGTGGTCTGATAACCAGTTTTAAGGTCAACCCTTTCCAGAGGACAGGTTTCCAGCTGTTCCTTAACAAGCTTCATTTCCTTTAGTATGGCACGATCCACTACTTCTTCGGGAATATCATCCCGGCAGCCTTCATCAATTGCTATTTTCTTAACGGCTGATACCAAAGAAGAAATAGCCTCTTTTCTAGCCTTATCTCTAGCCTTCATGGCAGCAATCATATCTTTTTGCAGAGTTTCCATTTTCATCAGTATTACCTCCATAGAATATAATTTTCTTACGATTCGGATAGGATAGGGATGTATATCCAAATTAATCCCTGTTCGAAAATAGTATATTGTAAATCAAAGAGGGAATCAAGTATTTATTTTCCGAGGAAATACATATCACCTAAAGAACACAAACGAATAATAACCAGAATAATAATGCGCATTCCTTTAGTTCTATCGTTGCATAGATCAATTGCATAAAAGATGGTAAGATGAGTATAATGATTTATTTATCCAACAATAGTTGAAAAAAAAGAGAAGATAGATTACTATAGATAATAGTTACAGACCGGCAGATGCAATATTCTTGAAGCTAAGGAGAAGTTTATGTCTAAAATAAACAACATTACTAAAATTGAAAATACAAATTATCATAACAGCAGTGCTGTAAAGAATGAAGATGTTTCTGATTTTTCCTCATTTCTGGGAGAAACGAAGACACTTGATGAAATATTTGCACAGGCTTCCGATCAATACAATGTTTCAGTAGAGCTTTTAAAAGCAGTAGGAAAGGCAGAGTCTAATTTTAATGCGAAAGCGGTATCCAGATGTGGTGCCCGTGGAATTATGCAGCTTATGCCTGCTACAGCAAAAGGATTAGGGGTTTCTGATTCCTTTGATGCACAACAAAATATTATGGGTGGAGCCAAATATCTGTCAGGACTGTTAAAAAAGTATAATGGAAATACAGCCTTGGCTCTGGCAGCATACAACGCAGGAAGCGGAAATGTGAAAAAATATGGAGGAGTACCTCCTTTTCAGGAAACGCAGAATTATGTTAAAAAAATAATGAATTACATGGCAAAGGGAAATATCGAGATAGCAAAAGAGGATAATGCACTGACCGGAGGTTCACTGGAAAATAGCGGAGCAGAGCACTTTTTCCGTCTGTCCGCTCCTACGAGGATTACAAGTAATTACGGTTATCTTTTAACAAATGATACGAAGCATATAGAGGGAGCTTCTTCGGAGGATCTGGATACCTTATTTTCTTATGATGATTATCTACAATTTCTTGATCTCTTTCTGGAAGAGGAGAAAAATAATAAGAATGGGAATGCGTCAGGTACTTCTTCAAAAGATATCGTTTATAATGAGCCGGTGTTAAACCTGTTGTCTGAGCAGAAGCTATCTTAGTCAGAATAGTATCGAATGAGTTCGTATAAGCAAAACAGTTAATAAAATATATGATCAAATTAGTAAGAGGATGTCAGCGGTTAATCATTCACCGGAGGTTCAGATAACAAGTATTTAATATTAACAATTTGTTTGGCTGAACGATCCGGAGTATAAATAACCATGACATCCTCTTTATTTGCAGGACAGGAAAAAACGTCAATATTCAATTGCTGTATTATTTCGTTCTGATTTTACGCAGCAATCCTATTGCAAAACGCCTCCAGTAATTCATTAACGGAAGTGCCAAGTATTCCGCCAAATTTTTATGTACTAAATTCCTTTTTTTCTTTAAGTAGTGATAAATTCTCCCGTTTTTCATTATTCATTTTAAAAACCATGCCCTTTCCACAGTTTAGCAATTTGTGCATTGTACAAATTGTGGTGTGAAAAATATATATTCACACTACCCCCATTCTGCCGTCAGGCAGTATAAAAGCTAAATGAAAATCCCTTGTCACAATACTTTTTGATCATAGCCCATATGAGAAAAGATAGCAACCTAAGATACGTTTAACAGTGGGTAAACGGTAAGTAGAGTTCCCTAATTTAATAAATACAGTAGCATAAATCGAAAAATGGTAAATATAAACTGGTTTGATAAAAATTCCTAGTTTTACTTGATAAGAGAGTTTTGTAATGCTATATTTAGTAAAGATTTATATTATTTTTATGCATATTCCAAAAAAAATGGGGTGTATTACCAAATTCACAGAGGAGGGTAATTGAATGAGTTTTAATCCGAACAGCGGCTTTTTATATACAGCCGCAGTAATTGTTATTATGTTCGTAATTGCGCAGTCTTTGTTTTTTTTAATCCGAGCCTACAAAAGAGCCAAGGTGATAGGAATGGATATAGCGCAAGTAAGAAAGACTATTTTGTCGACAGGGATCTTTACCGTAGCACCTGCATTTTCTATTCTGCTGGGAGTTATAACTCTCTCAAAATTTCTGGGATTACCTTTGCCATGGATTCGTCTAAGCGTTGTCGGGGCGATAACATATGAACTACCGGCCGCCACAACGACGGCAAATGCTCTTAAGGTATCACTTTCTGAAACGATTACGGATCCGAAGGTTTACAGTGCAATTGCCTGGGTAATGACGATTGGGATTTTGCCAAGTATTTTTCTTGTGCCAATACTATTAAAGCGCATCCAAAAGGGATTGCTATCCATAAAGAATAAGGACAGTAAATGGGGAGACTTATTTATCAATGCAATGTTTCTGGGAATGATATCTGCATTTCTCGGGATGGTTTTTTCAAATATTAGAATTGGTCTTGCCGGATGGATTCCGGTTTTTGTGCTTCTATTCTCCTCGTTTCTTATGGCAATCTGCGGTGTTTTAGTAAAAGTATGTAAAATGGAAGGGTTAAAAAATTATGCTCTGCCGATCTCCATGCTAGGAGCAATGGCATTTGCTGCAATCATTACCCCTTACATAAGTTGAT
Organism: Bacillota bacterium; assembly: GCA_023418475.1. GTDB lineage: Bacteria > Bacillota > Clostridia > Lachnospirales > Lachnospiraceae > Mobilitalea. The sequence goes on along the minus strand of JAEZZO010000016.1, from coordinate 72,587 downwards.
TGAAATAATTTTGATACAGAAAAATGTGGGAAGGATTGGAACACATGAATGGAGGATTATTATGAAGAAATCATATGATGATATGTCTCACTTTTACGGACAGATTTGGATTTGGACTGCTATTGTTTTATTGCTATGTGTACCGATTTCAATCTGTGTCTATTACAATGCCTGGCCGGGGTTTACACCTGTCTTTAAAGGTTTAATGGGAGTGGCTCCGATTTTCTGGACTGTTGGTATGATTGAGGTAATAACTTATACCCCAATGTTAGGTACCTGTGGATCTTATCTTGCATTTGTAACAGGTAATTTAACGAACTTAAAGGTACCTAGTGCATTGAATGCTATGGAAAATATGAAAGTAAAATCCGGTACGGAGGAAGCGGAAGTAATTTCAACGATTGCAATTGCAACATCATCGATTGTTACAACAATAGTGATTGCTGTTGGCGTACTGTTGCTGGCGCAGCTTGCACCTGTAATTAATTCTCCTGTTCTAAAACCTGCTTTTGATAATATACTTCCATCCTTATTTGGTGGGCTTGCTGTTGTCTATATTAGTAAAAACTGGAAGTTAGCTTTTGCTCCACTGATTTTTATGGTTGTATTATTCCTGCTAGTTCCTTCGTTGGCAAGTTCCGTAGGGATTCTGGTGCCGGTGGGAGCATTAATTTCCATTGGTGCAGCCAGAGTTTTATATAAGAAAAATATGATATAGGTATTAAGGAAACAACAAAAATTTGTGCATGATAGATTTATGATTCTGCTCGAAAAGCAGATGAATAGATTATCAATGAGAGAAGGGTTAATTATGGGACAATATATTGTATTAGCCGTTTTGGTTATTCTGATAGCCTTTATTGCTATCATTGTGATAAAAGCAGCTTTGTTTCGACCGGAGAAGGAAACAATCGTAATTAGCGAAAAGGTTTCCCTTAACAAAAGTAAAATAATAAATGACATGATAGAAATGATACGTTGTAAAACAGTATCCTACAGAGATGAGACTCTTGTAGAACGTTCTGAGTTTCGTAAGTTTATCGAACTTCTTAACGATCGCTTTCCAAATATTCATAAGCAGTGCAGCCGTGAATTTATAGGGAAAACAGGTGTCTTATATTACTGGAAGGGAAAGTCCCAGGATAAGCCTTCGGTTTTCATGGCACATTATGATGTTGTTCCGGTAGAAGAAAGTGGATGGGACAAACCGGCTTTTGAAGGCATTATTGAGAAAGATGTGATATGGGGAAGAGGAACACTGGATACGAAAGGAACATTGTGTGCAATTATGGAGGCTGCGGAACATCTGCTTTTCGAGGGATTTGTTCCGGTACAGGATATGTATTTTGCTTTTTCAGGAGAGGAAGAGATTGACGGAAATAGTGCGGCGGATATAGTGAGAGAACTGGAACGCCGAGGTGTAAAGCCAGCTTTCGTGCTAGATGAAGGCGGTGCGGTTGTTGATCATGTATTTCCCGGTGTAACAAAATCCTGTGCACTCATTGGTATTGGTGAAAAGGGCGGTGTTAATATGGAGTTTACGCTAGACAGTCAGGGCGGGCATGCTTCGACCCCTCCGGTCCATACCATTGCGGGAACTCTTGCACGGGCCATTCTTGCGATAGAAAAGCATCCCTTCCGGTTCCAATTTACAAAACCGGTAGCAGAAATGTTTCATACACTTGGCAGGCATTCCAGCTTTGCATATCGTATTATATTCGCAAATGTCTGGTGTTTTAAACCACTTCTCAATCTGATCTGCAAAAAGTCAGGTGGAGAGTTGAATGCCATGATGAGAACTACCTGTGCAATTACCAGGATGGAAGGAAGCAAGGCATTTAATATTCTTCCGCCCAAAGCAACCATTGGTGCGAATTTAAGACTTCTGGGAACAGATACAATGGAAACAGCCAGAACTTATCTTAGCCGTATCATTAAGAATGATAAGATAAAAATTAATATCGTGAATGGAATGAACTCATCCATTTATTCCGATACTGATTGCGAGGAATATAAAAAACTAAGGCAGACGATCAGCAATCATTGGCCGGATGCAGTCGTATCACCTTACTTAATGATGGCATGCAGTGATTCCAGGCATTATTGCAGAATTACTGATCGAGTTTACCGTTTTTCCGCTATGGAACTAACAAAAGAAGAGCGAAGTATGATACACGGACATAATGAAAGAATTCGAGTTTCAACGCTAATGAAAACAGTAGAATTTTATGTGAGTCTTATGAAAGAATTTTAACACCAGGAGGATAACAAAATAGTTTTGCCACTACAATCTGTAAAGAAATGAGGAATTATATGAAAAAACTGATTTTGGTCACATCACCGCCTGCCTGTGGAAAGACCTATATTTCAAAGCAGCTTTCCAAAACACTGAAGCATGTGGTATATCTGGATAAGGATACACTGATACCCCTTTCAAAACAAATTTTTAAAATAGCGGATGAACCTTATAACAGGAGCTCGAAATTCTTCGAAGAAAATATCCGGGACTATGAATATCAAACGATTGTAGATCTTGCTCTGGAAGCTCTGGATTATGACAATATTGCTCTGATCAATGCCCCTTTTACAGAGGAAATCAGAAACTTAAATTATATAAATAACTTGAGGGCCAGAGTAAAAGAAAAGGATGCAAGACTGGTGGTTGTATGGGTTGAAACTGAGATTGAGGTTTGCAGACAACGTATGATTGCACGAAATTCTGATCGGGATACCTGGAAGCTGGAGCATTGGGAGGAGTATATCTCGGGTTGTAATTTTTCAATACCGTCTACAATTGATGATCCAAATATAATAGATGATTTACTGATATTTAAAAACTCTTCTGATTCTGAATATAATGAGTCGCTTAATCGCATAGTTTCTCTTCTGGAAACGCCGTAATATCAAGATATATTATCTGCAATTATAAATAATATTAGCTTAAATTATAAATAAATAAAAAATACCAATTGACTTTTAAAAGTAATCATGTTATTTTTTATAAGTCGAAGGCGATTACTATAGATATAGTTCTATAGTAGTTGCTTTTTTTTATGTTATGATAAGTGACTGGATTGTCATAGCATAATAACAAAATACTAAAATATCAGAAAAAGGAAGGTGCAGCATGGAAATTAGTTTAGCTAATAGTGCATTTGTCATAATGTGCTCGACATTTGTATTTTTAATGACACCGGGGTTGGCTTTTTTCTATTCAGGCATGGAGAGAAGAAAGAATGCCTTGAATACTTTAATGTCATGTTTTTTTATCTGTGGCGTGGCATCCATATTATGGATTACAGTAGGATATTCTCTTGCATTTGGAACAGATCACGGTGGTGTGATCGGAGGTTTTGGCAATTTGTTTTTCAATGGAGTAGGAGCGGAAGCAAATGACGCATATTCCGCTACAATTCCGGAATCGCTTTTTGCATTATTTCAAATGATGTTTGCGATTATTACACCCGCCTTGATCTGCGGATCACTTGCGGGAAGAATGAGATTTTCCGCATTGTTTATTTTCGTGATTGCATGGTCTGTTATTGTTTACTATCCGATGGCACATATGGTATGGGGAGATGGCGGATTCCTACGTGAAATTGGTTCGGTAGATTTTGCAGGCGGAAATGTTGTTCATATCAGTTCAGGTGTCTCCGGTTTGGTAGCCTGTATTTTACTTGGTAAAAGAAGAGAGTTTGGATTGGTTTCTTATAAGCCTCATAATATTCCATTTGTGATTATGGGAGCAGGTCTTTTATGGTTCGGATGGTTTGGTTTTAACGGAGGAAGTGCATTAGCGGCGGATAACCTGGCGGTGCATGCTATTCTAACCACCAACACCTCAGCTGCGATGGCATTACTTTCCTGGATGCTGATTGAAAAAATATTACATGGTAAGCCAACCGTTTTAGGTGCCGCTACAGGAGCTGTAGTCGGACTGGTAGCGATTACACCGGGTGCCGGTTTTGTTCCGATCTGGGCTTCTATGATTATTGGAGCTTTGGTAAGCCCAATCTGTTATTTCTTCATTACAAAGGTAAAATCAAAATTTGGTTATGATGATGCGCTGGATGCATTCGGATGTCATGGAATTGGTGGTATCTGGGGAGGAATAGCAACAGGATTATTTACACAGAAATCCATAAATAGTACTGCTAAATGGGATGGTTTGGTATTTGGAGATACTCATTTATTTATGGTACAATTGTTAAGTATCGTTATAACTATTATTTTTGCAGGCATTGCTACTTTTATCATTTTATCAGTGATTAAGGCATTCATGCCATTAAGAGTAACACAGAATGAAGAAGCCCTGGGTCTTGATTTAACAGAACATAGTGAATCGGCTTATCCTTCCTTTACCGGTATGGACTAATAAGATGTTTGTATTGAAAGTGGATACAGAATAGGAGAGTGTTATAATGAAAAAAATCGAAGCAATTATCCGCCCGGAGAAATTAGAAGAATTAAAGGATGCACTCCTTAAGAATCAGATAAGTGGAATCACAATCAACCAGGTATTTGGCTGTGGAAAACAATATGGATTTACTACTGAATATGTCAGAGGAAATACCGTCATAATGAATGCACTGCCTAAAACAGAAGTAAAAATGGTGGTTCCGGATAATATGGTGGAAGAAATCATTGAACTCATTACTTCGGTAGCTAGTACCGGTGAATTTGGAGATGGTAAAATTTTTATCAGTGATATTATAGAATGTGTCAGAATAAGAACAAAGGAGCGCGGAGAAAGCGCATTGTAGTAAATGATATAAATAAAAATAAATAGGAACCCCCCTGTAATGCAATAGATTAATTTGCGGGTAGTAACCCATGCATACCAGGGGGGTTCTTTATTCCTATAAATCAGCAAGTATATCATAGTATAGAGAATGATGGAAAAGGAGATAACCGGTAATATCATAAAGTATTGACCTCGGTGATATACATTGTTATTATCAAAATAAAAGATCAGATTTTTCTTCAAACTAATTGCTGAGAGCATAAAGTTTATTGTGAAGGGAATAAGTAAAGGGAGAAGTAGCTTCTTAATTCGGTTATCATTACGATTAATCTGGAAATCCAGATACAGTGTCCAGAACATACATATAATTGGTTGAAGCAGAAAGTAAATAAAGGTTGACAGTGGCAAAACGAAACGAAAAAAAGGTGTATTGATATCATCAATAAGCCACATAAAAGTATCAAACACCAGAATGCTGATATTTAACCATATTATTATATGAAACAGTCGCTGCTCTATTAAATACTTTCCGGTTTTACGGTAAGTATTTAAATAAATTAATATTAATATAATGATGGCAAAAGCATTAATTTCAAAATATAGATAATTATGCATAAATAACACCTGATTAAAATGATAAGATGTTTGTATAATACCGAAATCATAACAACATAAATATGTCAAATAAACAAGAATGAGAAAGAAGGCTTCTCGCTTCTTTCAATTACAAAACAATTAATTTGACTATTTGTATGTAAAAAGTTAAAATAAATAGGAAAAATATAACAGAACGGTCGTATGAGAGGCGAATATGAAAATTAGTGAGGCAAAGGAATGCATTAAAGAATTATACCTGAATACAAATTGTGTAACTGCTTTAATAAGTGAGCGGGGGATTGGGAAAACATCCGCATATCAGCAATGCGCGAGAGAGCTTGGAATAGGTTATATTAACATATATGCTGCAGCCTTGGAGGGACCTGATTTTATGGGACTTCCGGATAAGGACAAAAAGCATGGATTAACAATTTATCTGGCACCACAATTTCTTCCAACAAAACAAGCGATTGAAATGGGTATGTATCCATCTGAGGGAATTCTTGTCCTTGAAGAGATCAATAGAGTTCCGAGTGATACGGTTTCTGTTTTATATCCCTTATTGTTGGAAAAGAAGATTAATGGTCACGATATAGCGCAAGGATGGGCGATTGGTGTAACCATGAATCCTGACACTATGAATTATCTGGTTAATTCACTGGATGATGCCATGTTAGACCGATTTATCTCAATTGAAGTTACGGCCGATATGGATGATTATATAGCGTATTCGTTAAAAAATAATCCGAATGATATGGTACTGTCATACCTGCAGGCTTGTCCGGATATGCTGCTGGTTGTGAAGAAAGCGGCGGATTCCACTGCTTTGTCCAAATATCCGACCCCAAGAGGATGGACAAAGGTTCAGGAACTTCTTAATAATTGTAACCTGGAAGATAAACTTATGAAGGAATTAATTGCCGGTATAGTGGGTAATCAGGCAGCTGCTTCTTTTTATGGTTTTATGCGAAACAGAGATATCGTAATACCATCAACCGGGAGGATTCTTGAAAATTATAGTGAGGTTCGAGATGATATTCTGAGATTAATGGAGAAGAAACATATCGAAATCATAAACTATATCATTAAAAAGGTTGCAGTTGGTTTTTCTGTATCAGAGGTGCATTTTCATAATATAGATGAATTTTTATCTGATCTTCCACTTGAACTGCAGGTACTTTTCTTTAAATATGTATCTGGCGACAGGCCGGAGGATGCTGAGAAAATGATGGAAAAACTGAAAACATTTGAAACTGTCAGCAATAAAATGATTGATATAGTTACATGACAAACAATCATTCAGAGTGAGGGTAAGTATGAATATTCATGAGATTGTTGTGAAACTTTTGATCGAACAGCCATTCTATGGTTATGTAGCATCCTCGGTTTCTATTAAGGAATCGGATAGTATAGAAGAGATACGAATGGCTTCCATTCCGGAATTAATGATATGCTATAACCCATCCTGGTTTGAAACACTTTCCGACCAGCATAAAATAGGAGCCGTACTTCATGAGCTGCTTCATGTTATCTTACTGCATCAATATCGGAGAGGCGATCGGGAAATAATTCTTTGGTCCGTTGCCTGTGACATGGCTGTGAATGAATTACTTCCGGAAAAGAATATTCTGAAAGAAGCTGTAACTGTGGAGAGAATCGGGAAAAAGCTTAAGCATACTATGGAAAGAAACCAGAATGCTGAGTATTATTATCATATTATTTCCAATACAGAGGAGTTTCTTTCTTTTACGGCAGTAGAAGGGGACAGTATTTTAATATCTGAGGGTGGAATTAAATTACAGGTACAGAAAATGTCGGAGGAATCGGCCTCATCTACAGACATCAATGCTTTAAAAAGTAACCTGGCACAAACTTTTTCAGAGGCTAAAGCGGAGGGAGGATTGCCGGAGGGATTTGAGGACAGGATTGAGGATAGCTATAAAGATATCAGGATGGACTGGAGAGTTATTCTGAAACGTTTCCTTACCAGACGGGGGAAAATGCTCACTCGAAAATCCTATAAGCGTCAGTCAAGAAGATATGAAGAACTTCCGGGAACAAAGCGTTGCATTGGAGTGAATGCCCTGATTGCGATAGATGAAAGTGGATCTATTTCTGATACCCTGGTGAAGGAATTTTATAAAGAACTTACACAGATCAATAAAATTACAGGCACTTCTATGCTGGTAACCAGATTTGATACACGATGTTCCAAACCGGTACCGCTTGCAACCTTTGTGGTCAATCATAAAAGGGAAAAAAGGGGAGGCACGGATTTTAGACCGATTTTTCAATTAGCGGATAGCAGAAAAATACCACTTGTTATTATTTTTACGGATGGAGATGGCGAGGCTCCCGCAGCTGTTAACCAGAATACATTATGGATACTTACAAAGAATGCAAAAAAACCGGCTCCCTTTGGTTATTATCTAAATTTCGAGGAGTGATAAAATTGGCCATACAATATGGTTTGACCGGCGGACAATTGAGAATGGATAAGCTTGTTTTTACCAGAGAATTAATGCTGCCTGACAGTCCGCTGAAAAAGATTCTTCATTCGCAGGGTATGAATAGTATACAACCTGGAATTACGAAATCAGAAAACCTTGTAGTAATAGATTATAATGTTTCTTCCGGTATCTTGATGGAGGAAGGATTTTATGACGTGTTTAAGAAATTAAAAGGAAAGCATAAAGGAAAAATAAAAGGAAGAGTAGTTATTCAAATATCCTCAGTGACTTCTTATTATGTTACCTTAAATCTGGACAGTGAAGATGAAAAAATAACGTATGATTAATTGTGTGAAGCACATTTTTGTATCAGAGCATTTTCAAAGAAACAGAATAATTTTAGATAATAAAAAAGCAGCTTTCTAGTGAGTTAAGAAGTTGCTTTTGTTTTGGTGAAATAATGTATTATTAAGTTTTACAACAAATCTTATAATTGACAGATCAAAAAAAGAATCGTATAATAAAACTAATATCGCAATATTAGAGATATATACAATTATCTACTATAACTATAGCACAAAAATACGCCGATGTCAATACCTTTTTCAAAATAAAATAAATTATTAGTTTATACGAGTTACGGCAACTTGGCCATAGTTATAAAAGGAGGGTGTATTTATGAGTGAACAGTTTCTATTTTTACCGGTTTCTTTACTTCAACAGCAAACTATTACAGAAATCAAGAAATGCAACGATTATACCCAAAGGTATAGCTTACAGCTGTCAGATACGGATATACACGATCTGGTGGAAAACAGAAAGGAAGCTTTAGAGAAAAATGGCCGTATTGAATTTGGAGGGGGTGTGATCCAAAAAATTATTATAGAATTCTCAGATTCACCATACATTTATCAGGATAATTATATGGATACACTAACAGGCTTACAGGAGTGTTTTTATTATTTTAAAAATGAATCTATGGATGAATTATCGGATGAGGAATTAATTAAACTTATGAAGAAATATTTTGATGATGTATGTCAGGGGTCTCTGGAATATCTAAATTCAACGATGCTGGAAAATTATTGCAGGGATATTCGCTATGGCTCGAAACAATACCAGGATATGGATGGATATGAGGACAATTATGAAGATTTTCTTGATTGGGAGGAAAATGATTTTGACTGAAATCCGCTTTCCGGGATTACACCCAAATCATACCTAATATAGCAGGAAGGGAGAGTATTGTTGTATCAAAAGATACACTTTACAATAATAATAATGAATCAAGTGGAGATTTTTACACCGTTTCAGGAATCAGAGCTGGATCAAGGTCAATATTTTCAATCACTTTTTATGCATGCATGTCAGAATAATATGCTGACAGATGCGGAAATTGAAAAATTGCAACTGGAGTTAATTGATCTTTTAGGGAAAGAGACACAGCGCTATACCAATGGGGAAAGCAGCTCCATACGAGTGGAAAAGGCACAGGAAATATTACAATCAATAACCTATAATATAGGCAGCTATCTGAAAACGCTGAACGGTTTGCAGAATAAAATAAATACACTAAAGCGGCAAAAGATATCCGATCTTTTCTATAAAGGGATGGATACGGTTAATTTAATCAAAAATCAAGCATTCTTCTTATTAAAAAATCTGCAAAAGGATTTGCCGGGAATTAATAACATAGCTTATCAGGATACCATACAGGAAGGAATTGGAGAGTTTTTCCATGACTATAATATAGAATTCGGTGCGCATGAAATGCCTGGAAGTATAGATTATCCGCTTCTTGTGACTAATACACAGCTAATTGGTGCAGAATGTACCTATGAATATTTGAAATATTTTACTATGGAAAACGATCTTCTAAAGAAATTTCCTGTTGATACCATAAATCTGCTTCTGAGAGGTTATCATGAAAAAGCAGAGGATTTACTGATCAATATTTTTGAAATAGTATTTACGAACCTTCTGGGATGTGAAATGCTTTCCTTAAAACTTACAGATTTAAATATACCGGTTACAGAACGAAACTGGCTGGAAGACAAATTGATTACGTTAAATGCAATAGAATTACGGCAGAAGGTGGAGAAGGCATGGGAAGACGTATGTGATAAGCTGCGGATTGAGGAGGCATTAAGAAGTTATTCGAAAGCACTTCTTGGCCCGCTTCTGGTAAGAATAGAACACAATTTAGAGAATGGTTCATTACAGGAAATATTTATTACCTTCCAGGAGGAGGTTGCAAAAAGAGAGTTATATGAAGAGGGCATCTCTATGGAGGATGAGAAGCTTCGGGAGTTCATAGAAGAACTTCGAGAGCTTGCCTTTGTTGCGGATCGAGTTGAAAGGATTAGGGTGAGTGTTCAAAGCTTGAGCGATTTCACAGAAATTTTAGAAGAGTGTTTTTATGGAAAGGAATATCTGGAGGTATTTTCTATGTTGAATGAGGCAGAGAGAAGTTTTCTGACCAATCAAATACAAGAAGAGGCAGGAGTAGAGGAGCTTAGTAGTTACCAGCCAGAGAAGGAGTGGCAGAAGATATGGCTTTCAGAGATATTATAATGAGTATATTCAGTTACCTACTGGGATGTATAAATACCGGCTACTATTATGTGAAAATTATCTATGGAGTGGATGTCAGAGAGAAGGGAACGAAAGTGACCGGAGCGATGAATGTAAGCAGAATAGCAGGAAAAAAAGGTTTTCTTATTACTTTTCTCGGTGATGCGATGAAAGGAGGTATCGTCGTATTGCTAAGCCGTTTGTTGGGGCTTGAGGATATATCTCTCATGCTTTGCATGCTTATGGTTATTGTTGGACATATCTTTCCGATACAATTAAAATTTCAGGGAGGAAAAGGAATATCAACAGCGTTTGGCGCAATTTTAGCATTTCATCCGGTAATCATTATTTACCTGATATTGTTATGCGCAGTTCTACTGCCGTTTATCAAGCAATACACAATAACCAGCCTGATTGCCTTATTTGTATTACCGATTATCTTATTTTGGCTGAGTTATTCCAGGCAGGTCATTGGTTTCTTTGTACTATATGCCATAATGATTAGTTTTGCCTGTAAAGATAACTGGAAGAATTATTTCGTTCATAAACAGTATCACGGCAGATTAATAATCAAAAAGTAACCGTTGGAACTTTCATACCTCGAAAGGAAAGAGTATGAAACTGGTTGATTTATAGTGTTCTATTTGATAAGATTAACAATCAGGAGAAGAATATAGTATAAAGTAAAACAATTCTTTACTTCTTCATCATCAAACTACATTCTTATTTTAATAACCAGGCAGAATACAGTAGAGAAAGATAAATGTATTAGCTTTCGTGAAAGGTATGGTGTCATAATGAATACTTTTATATTTGATTTAGACGGAACATTACTCCCTATGCCAAGTCAGAAGGAGTTTATTGATGCATACGTAAAAGCACTATCCGGAAAATTAAGCTCTTATGGATTGGATGATCAGCTGTTGATTCGCGTAATTATGTCAGGAACGCAGCAAATGATACGAAATGATGGAGCAATGACAAATGAAGAATGCTTTTGGAAGGAATTCTCCCGGATCGTCGGCAATGATACAGGAAAGCTGGAGGATATCTTTGATGAATTCTATAGAAATGAGTTTAATTTAGCAAAAACAACTACCTCCGCACATCCACTTGCTCGCCAATGTATCAGACTTTTGAAGGAGAAAGGGTATCGGATCGCACTGGCAACCAACCCTCTATTCCCAAAAGCTGCGACATATAATCGTATTCTATGGGCTGGGTTGGAGCCGGAGGACTTTGAACTGATTACAACCTATGAGGTTTGCTCTTATTGTAAACCGAATCTGGAATATTATAAAGAGGTGCTTAATTTAATCGGTAAAGAAGCCAGAGATTGTATTATGGTTGGCAATGATGTAACGGAAGATATGTGTGCTGCGAAGCTTGGAATGGAAACTTTTCTGCTTAAGGATTGTTTGATTTGTCCGGAGGGAGAGGATATTTCCGTCTTTCAACAGGGAGGATTTCAAGAACTGCTGGAGCTTATCCGAAAATTACCTGTTTTGATATAAGTATAGAAAAGGAAGCATCGAAAACCATAATAGATGGGACATATTAACAAGTGTATAAATCGTCAGTGAGATATTAACTGCTATATTGGCAGCCTTCAGCTGGCTGGCATCGGCACTCTTAATTCGCAGGAAGATATATATCAAAAGAGCTGCCGGCAGAAGGACTTTTAAAAGAATGCTGGCGGCGGGACTTTGTACCGCTTTTACCATTAAGAGATTTACTTCGGCAAAATATCCGGTTTGTAGTAGAATCACGGTAAATAATATATCAGTAATATTTAGCAAATATAGAATCAGAAATTTCTTTTTAATACTCTCTAACTTATAATCTTTTATAAATGTGATCATTCTATCCTCCATTTCTGCGTATGCGGTTCGAAATAAATGTTGCATGACGCAAATAATACGTAATGATTATCTTTAATAAGTTAACTGCAAATACGGCAAAGGCACCTTTTAAATGCAGTATTGACAGTTTATGAAGAGTGTAAACACTAATATAGGATAAAAATGGAGAAGTTTTTACCGGATAAGATCAGAGAATACGTTACTCGATTGCAGATATGGATACATATTTTATGGGATGAAACGGGAGGAAAGCATGAAGCAGCTTCTTATGAACGGGATAGAAATCGAACTGGAGAGAAAGAGAATAAAATATATGTATTTAAGAATTCTGCCCCCCGATGGCCGTATTCATATTTCTGCACCGGTCAGGATGAAAGAGGATGAAATCGAAGCTTTTGTGTTCTCAAAGCTTGACTGGATTGAGAAGCAGCAAGAGAAAATGAAACTTTATGTTCCTGTCATTCCACTGGAGTATAAAACAGGAGAAGAGATTATGCTACGGGGCAGGAAGTACAGACTGCAGGTTGCGCAAGGGTATCGCGATAATAAGGTAGTACTTGTTGATGATAGGCTGATTCTAACGATAAATGGCGACAGTACCCCGGAAAAACGAAAAAAGATTATGAATGACTGGTACCGCATACAATTACAACAGGAAATTCCTCCGTTATTCTGGAAATGGGAGAGGATTATCGGTGTAAAAGCAAGCGGTTTTACTATCAGAGATATGAAAACCAGATGGGGAACCTGTAATCTGCGAAGTAAAAATATCTGTCTTAATCTACAGCTAGCGAAGAAAAACCCGAGGTGCCTGGAATATGTTGTTGTTCACGAACTGGTGCATCTGCTGGAAAGAAGTCATAATTATATATTTAAAAGCTATATGGACAGATTTCTGCCGGATTGGCGTGATATGAAATCGGAATTAAATGATAACAGCTTCTAGGAGGAGACACTTAGAACCATGCTTTTTGCAAGATACGAACAGCCTCCGGGATTTCTCGTTCCGGGATAGCAGCAAAACCTAACAGTAGAGTGGGTGGTTTCATCGGACAGGAATGATCAAAATAGTATTTTGATATACCGTAAGTTTTTACACCATGATCCAGGGCGGACTTTACCAGCATATCCTCCGACATTCCATTTGGAATACGAAGCAACAGATGAAGTCCCGCATCCGCTCCTATGACTTCAATACCTTGATTTAGTTCATATAATGCTTTTACAAGAATATCACGCTTTCTCTTATAAATAGTTCTCATTTTATTCAAATGTCTTTCAAAGCTTCCATTTTCAATAAAAAGGCATAAGGCCTTCTGTTCCAGAATGGGAACCGGACAGAGAATATAGGACAGCTTTTCCCGGTACCTATTTAATAAATGTGGTGGCAGGACCATATAGCTGACACGAAGTGCAGGCGAAATTGATTTTGACAGTGAACCCATATAAATAACCTTCTCATTTACAGAAAGTCCCTGCAGCGCGGGAACGGGTTTTCCGCTATATTTAAATTCACTGTCGTAATCATCTTCTATAATATAACGTGTTTTATCTTCATTCGCCCAGTTTAGTAATTGAATACGCCGGTTAATCGGCATAATCTGGCCGGAGGGAAATTGATGTGCCGGTGTGATACAGAGAACATTCGCATTCTTTTTTCCTATCTCGGATGGAATCATTCCATTGTTGTCGATCTTAATAGCACAGAATTTGGCACGGTTGCCGATAAAAAGCTGGTTCAGTTTCTCATAGCCTGGATTTTCAATTCCATAGGTGCAATCTTTATCTAATAATTGGATGAGTGTCTGGAACAGCATTTCAGTTCCGGAACTGATAATAATCTGGCTGCTATTACAGTTAACGCCTCTGGATTGATGAAGATATTCCGAAATAGCACAACGCAGCCTGTAATATCCTAGGGAATCACCGGGCGTGAGCAACTCAGTATCATATTCATTCAGCACTTCCTTCATTAATTTTCGCCAGTGCTCGAACGGAAAAGAGGGCATATCAACTCCATGATAGGTAAAATCATAAGAAACTCTTGACAAATTGGCAGAGCTTATGATTAAGTCCTGTTGTTTTACTTCAAGACGTTGTATATTATCGATTTTACAAACATAAAAACCCTTCTTCTCCCTGGAAAGGATATAACCTTCTTCCATCAACTGATCATAAGCCGCCTGAATGGTATTCTGGCTGATACCAAGATGAGCAGAAAGCTTTCTTTTGGAAGGGAGTTTCGCTTCGAAGGGAATTCTACCGATTTGTATTTCTGCTTTCAGATAGGAATAAAGCTGCTGGTAGATCGGTTGTTTCTTATCACTGCTTAGTTGAAGCGTAATCATATCCATACACAAAACCTCAATTCATAAAAATAATTATTATTAGAACTAATCTATGAAACATCAATTAATAAGACCTCTATTGACAATACAATAATTAATAAAACTTCATTCTATAGAAATTCCTTCTAAAATCCAATGTCGTTCGTGTAAATTTCATTTTATTATATTCAATTTCCAAAACTGACACCATTAAGTTTGCTGTTTCTGATACTTATAACAATATCAGATTGGTATTATAATAAGTCAAAATTAGTAATTAGTCAAGGAGAGAGAAATATCTCTCTAAGGTTAAGTCGTCATAAGCGGCGAAATGGAGGATAAATGAGTGAAAGATATGAATTAAACAAAAATCTGGCCCAGATGTTAAAGGGCGGAGTAATTATGGATGTTACAACCCCGGAGCAGGCAAAAATTGCAGAAGCGGCCGGAGCATGCGCAGTTATGGCGCTTGAGAGAATTCCGGCAGATATCCGCGCGGCGGGTGGTGTCTCAAGAATGAGTGATCCGAAGATGATCAAGGGAATTCAAGAGGCAGTGTCCATTCCGGTTATGGCAAAGGTTCGTATTGGACATTTTACAGAGGCACAAATATTAGAAGCGGTTGAAATCGATTATATTGATGAGAGTGAAGTACTTTCACCGGCCGATGATACCTATCATATTGATAAGACAAAATTTGGTGTCCCCTTTGTGTGTGGCGCAAAGGATTTAGGAGAAGCTTTGCGCAGAATTAGTGAGGGTGCATCCATGATCCGGACGAAGGGTGAACCGGGTACCGGTGATGTCGTTCAGGCAGTACGCCATCTGAGACTGATTATGAAACAGATCAGACAAATTCAGAATATGAGAGAGGACGAATTATTTCAGGTAGCAAAGGAGCTTCAGGTACCTTATGATTTAGTCCGCTCTGTCCGGGAAAAAGGTAAGCTACCGGTCGTTAATTTTGCAGCAGGCGGTGTAGCTACTCCTGCAGATGCGGCACTGCTGATGCAGCTTGGAGCAGAAGGAGTATTCGTAGGCTCCGGCATCTTTAAATCCGGTAATCCGCAGAGGCGTGCCCAGGCTATTGTCAAAGCAGTTACAAATTATAACGATCCGAAGCTGCTGGCCGATTTATCGGAAGATCTGGGGGAAGCAATGGTGGGAATTAGCGAACAGGAAATTGATCTGCTGATGGCACAAAGAGGGATTTAAGGAAAACCTCTAATTCATACAAAGAGGTATTTTAACTACCATCTATTGGTGCAGAAATGGGAGAAACGATGAAACGGATAGGAATATTGGCACTTCAGGGTGCTTTTGCCGAACACAAGAAAATGGTGGAAACCCTGGGAGCGGAAGGTTTCGAAATACGGCAGAAGAAGGATTTGGTGAATGATGAACTGGACGGAATTATTCTTCCGGGAGGAGAGAGCACGGTAATCGGAAAACTCCTTTTTGAACTTGATCTGTTTGATATCCTGCAAAAAAAGATTAAAGACGGATTTCCTGTCATGGGTACCTGCGCTGGTTTAATTTTACTGGCTAAAAATATATCAAATGATAAGCATCACTACCTGGCAACCATGGATATTACGGTAAAAAGGAATGCATATGGCAGACAGCTCGGAAGTTTTCACACCATAGGAAGTTTTAAAGGAATTGGTAATATACCGATGACCTTTATCAGAGCACCTTACATCGAAGAAACAGCCAAAAGCAGCGATGTTGAAATTCTGTCAATTGTAAATGGAAACAAAGTTGCAGCCAGACAGAGAAATATGCTTGTAACAGCCTTTCACCCGGAGCTTACCGGAGATACAGGTGTGCATAAGTTATTTTTGGATAGCTTACGATAAATAGTGAGGTAGAGGTTCTGCGCATAAGGAGATACAGAGTATAAAATGGATGGCTGGTATGGAGAACGTAAATGAATTTACGGCAAAGGTAGGTTTGAAAAATTTTGGTGAAAAGTACTAAAAGATAAGATCAATTACAAGCAAAATATTAAAAATTGGTGAATTTGTATAGAGGATATTAAATTCGTACGAAATAACATTGCATGTTTTGTGATTATGTGCTAAAATACATCCTTGGGTTGAGGGAATATAATATTGTAACAATATTATATGAAATTTTATGAAAGAGGATGAGTATCATAGAAAATATAGCACTGAAACGCCGGGTTGAGGTATCGCTAACTGGTATCAACATTGCAACCTATACAGCAGCTGCAATTTTTTTACCGTACATACTTTCAACGCTAATTCTTGTTTCTTTATCACTTTACATCTTAATGAATAAACGAACGCGTCAAAGAATTTTTAGTGACACCGGATCAAATATACTGAAGCTTTTCTTCATTTATATATTAGCAGTACCATTGTTTTACAGAAACTGGATTGGATTTGCAACAGGAATTGCTGTTATTCTTGCGATGATACTTGGGTTATATTTGAAAAGTATTATGACCAGGGAGTTATTTGAGAAAATACTGCAGCTAATCTGTATTTTCAGTCTAACCAGTGCAGGATATGCAATGATAGAAAAAACGGTACAGCTGCTGGATGGAGGCAGAAGCAGTCATAGAATTGCGGCTGTATTTTTCCATCCGAATTACTTTGGCACAATAGTCGGGACGGTAGTAATTATATGCGTATACAAATTACTCACAAAGCAGGGACATAGATGGTTCTATTTTATGATTGCAGGTTTTAATATCATAAGCATGTACTTGTGTAAAAGTATGTTTGTGTGGGTTGAAGTATTTATTGGTGTAGCCGTACTTCTTGCTGTATTTAAACGGCATCGCCTATTGACACTGTGGCTTATTGCAGCTGCAGCGGGAGGATTCTTAGTTCTTATTTTGAATGTTAATATCATACCTCGTCTGGATGATGTAGAGGTAACTGTCAGGCTGAGAAAGCAGATCTGGGAACTTGCTGTTGGGCAGATTGCCAGTGCTCCTTTGGTCGGACATGGATTTTATTCTTTTATCTATTTGTTTAATCGCTCCTATCATAATCAGATCATACCGCATTCACATAATATATATCTTGATATGCTGTTGAACTTTGGCGTGATTGGAACAGGATTGCTCCTTCTTTATGCAGCCAGATATTATGTATCCGTAATTCGAGTATGCTGGAAAGAAAAAAATCCGATAATAACATCATTGATCATCGCAGTAACATCCGCCGCATTGGTTCATGGTGCAACAGATATCACTCTTTTATGGGTACAGACTTTACCGCTGTTTCTTCTTGTTTTATCAGGTATTGGTGCATATGAGAAGAAACCGAGATTATATTTTCGATACAGATAAATAGAAGGAAGCTTGTGAAGGTTACTATTCACAGGCTTTTTTCGTTGCATAGGAAAGTTCGTATATTTTATTTCATAAAACACATACTAATTTTAACAGGTATTTGCGAAACTATATCGTTATTCAAATTGTATACACCAAAAGCACATATTCCTGCGCTCCAACGCTCCTTCCGCTTAACTTCCGCTCCAGAACATGTGCTTTTGATGTATACAATTAATATAATTCTTGTGTTTCGAAAATACCTAACTAATTTTAAACTAAGAAAGTGGTGATAATGTGAAAAAAAAGAATATATTCCCTCCAACTTCAAAAAAAGTATGTCTGCGAACGGATCCGCAAGTCAACACGGATATAAGAAACCAGACGATCCGAAGTCTTAATTTGTATAAGAACGTGAATGAAGCAGATATTACTGAACGGATTGGTATTTTAACTCAGGAATGGGATACCGAACGTGTATTGGAAGTAAATGCCTCACTTTTAGTTCTTTTAAGCTCTTATCTCGGCGTCAAAACAAGTAAAATATGGTTCTTACTCACAGGCACAGCAGGTGTATTTATGCTGCAGCATGCACTGCAGGGCTGGTGTCCTCCGTTGCCATTTATTCGTAAATGGGGTGTTAGAACGGCAGAAGAAATCAACGCGGAGAAGACGGCATTAAAGATCTTTCGAGGTGATTTTGCAGGGGATACTCCAAATGCGGAGGATGCGCTAGCAAAAGCTGAAAAATAATAAAAAAGAAATGCAAGAAAAGGAAAATATATGATGTATCCAATTAAAAAACGCTTCAATCCAGCAATTTTTCAAGGGAAAAATAAAAGAGAAAAATATTTTGAAGGCTGGTATTATCGAATAACAGACGGTGCACAAGAACATACCTATGCCATAATACCTGGGGTATCTATCGGAGAGTGGGATGTACATGCATTTATTCAAATACTTGATTATAAAAACCAGGTTAGTTACTTTCATTTTAATATCAGTGAATTTAGTTTTAATGAAAATAAATTTGAAATTATGATTGGAGAAAACTATTTTTCTAAAAACAGAGTACGGCTTAACCTGATGGGGAAATATATCTGTCTTCAAGGTGATTTATCCTTCTGTAATATCATGGAATATCCGACATCCGTAATCAAACCAGGGATTATGGGAGCGTTTCTATATATTCCTTTTATGGAATGTTATCATGAAATTATCAGTATTAAGCATGAAATCACCGGTCAATTGAAGATATGCGGTAATAATGTTGATTTTACAAACGGAATTGGTTATATTGAGAAAAACTGGGGATCCTCTATGCCGAAATCCTGGGTATGGTACCAATCAAATCATTTTCAGCCGGATGATGTATCACTATTTTTAAGTGTAGCAAAAATACCCTTCCTGGGCAGTTGTTTCACCGGATTCTTATCAATTTTTCGTTACAAAGAACGAATATTTACATTTACAAGCTATAATGGTTCATGGATCAGCAGAATATTAAGCAGTGAAAATAGAGTGAAGATAACCTTCCGTGACTGTCGTTTTCGATTGGAAACCATTATTACTTATAAAAAAGGCGGCACGCTTAAGGCCCCCATAGGCGGCCAGATGTGCAGAGGTATTACAGAAACACTTGATGCAGTTGTTAAAATTAGGTTTTCGGACCGTGCCGGTAACATCCTTTATGAGGGTATTGGAATAAACGGTGGATTTGAAATTGTCGAATAAGAAGGAACAGGTACAAATACCGATGGGACTGAAAGATCCGGCAGGATTATTCGGTCCCATTTATAATGAAAAACAAAGGATAGTTCGAGAAGCGTGAAGGGAAGGCTTCTTCACGTATAACTTTACTTCTTGATTAAACCAAGAGAGAGCTTCCACAATAGAATTCGCTTTACAGAAAGATTGATACGCTCTTCGCTAATTTTTTTACTTTTTACAGCCTCTATCACAGCAGGCAGTTGAATACTGCAATTTGATGAAATAATCAGATCATTACCGGCAGTAACAGCCAGAACAGCAGCCTTTTCCTTACCGGCAAATTCTGTTATCGCATCCATACTTAAGTCATCAGTCATAATTACACCGGTAAAACCGAGACTTTTTCTCAGTAAGGAATGCACCGGAGCGGAAAGGGAGGCAGGATGATGTTTGTCCATGCAGGTAACTATATTATGGGAAACCAGGATGCTGTCTGCTCCGGCAGCAATTCCAGCTCGAAAAGGTAAAAAATCACTTTTTTCAAAAACGCTTATTTTTCTGGTATCAATGGCTGAACCGGTATGAGTATCTTTATTGTTACCATACCCCGGAAAATGCTTCAAGGTACTTCCGATACCTGCAGCTTTCATAGCAGTTACTACTGTTTTTACATAAAGAGAAGTCTCTTTTGCATTTTTTCCGAAGGAGCGGGGGTAGATAAAATCTGTTGATTTTATAGAAACATCACTGACCGGAGCCAGATTGACATTGATTCCCAAGCTTTTTAGGAAATTGGCCTTGTCAATCGTATCAGCTTTCAGGAGAGGATACCCGCCCAACCGGTAGAGTTTTTGGGGGGATTGAAAAGCAGCGGTGCGAAATGCCGGATATTTGCTGATACGGTTAACAATGCCACCTTCTTCATCCACTCCGATTAACAGAGGAATTTTTGAAAGTTTTTGATAAGCAGCAAAGGTTGACGTTACCTCTTTTTTTGTTTTGCCTTTGAAATCATTGGAGAAAAGAATGAAACCACCCATTTTGTATTTCTTGATATCCAAAGCAGCACTGTCTTGATTACAGCGAACAAAAAACATCTGTCCGACCTTTTCATCCAGGGACATATGTCTCAGTATATCCAGAATGATACCTTCCGGGCCATTGATGCTGGAAGCAATCCCGGTGGGAGCAGGAGCAATTGATTGGGATATGGAGGAGGATGCTGCAGCTGCAGCAGAGGGTGCCGTTGATGGTATAACAGTTAAGGATAAAGCTGCCTGATTAGTCGGGGAGGGCAGTCCGGGTGTATTAACAGCAGAATTTCCGGCTGGAGCGGGGGTGGAAGCAGCCGGGGATTTCTTTACGTGATCTGTCTGAAAGCTGCAGCCACTGATGACGAGTAATAGAAAAATCAGAAGAAAAGTTTTGAAATTATGCATGTTCTATATAATACCTCCTGTAGAATTTTCCTGATAATGTCCTAATTGTATAGATAATAAAAGTGTACCATAAATATGGGGAAATAATCCAAACCAAGTTAAATTTTTATTTTGAATATCAGATTTACAAAACTAAATCAGAATGAGATACATGATTTTTTCAATTTGCAGCAAATCTAATTTCCTTTATGAATAAATTGCCGCTATAGTGAAAATGACTCTGTGGAATTTATATGAAATTAGAAAATAAGCCATTTCAATGCAAAAATAGTACATTTTTATCTATGTAAATCATTGTTATAATAATTTTCAGGAATAAAATTATCGTTGAAATTTTTATCATAAGCATTACATATGCGGCTATTTCAATGTGTTTTGGATAAAAAATCTATGAAATGAGGTAAAACATGAGATTTAGTAATGGATGCTGGATGCAGCAAGAAGGAACGGAAGTATTTTCTCCGGCTGAGGTATATTTTACGAAAAAGGAAGAGCAGCAGCTTACGATCTGCGCTCCGACGCACAAAATTAATCATCGCGGAGATACGCTGGGTGGTGTCAATCTGACCCTGCGGATTTCTTCCCCTGCCCCGGAGGTGTTGAGAATCAGAACAAGCCACTATTTAGGTGTGAAGAAGAAATATCCTAACTTTGAGATAATGGTTGAGAATGATCAAAATATTCAGATAGAGGAGCAGGAAGATTTACTCATCGTAATAAGCGGAAGCTTGCGTCTGGAAATTAATAAGGTGAACTGGAAAATGACCTACTTCCGAAACAATGAGAAAATTACGGACAGTGGTTGGCGTGATCTGGCTTATGTAAAAACCGATTGGAGAGGTTTGGCCTATGATGACGGGAAAGAGCATGATACTTATATGAGAGAACGTCTCTCCTTGTCAGTAGGCGAATTAATCTATGGTCTGGGAGAACGCTTTACCCCTTTCGTGAAAAATGGACAGACTGTTACAATTTGGAATGAGGACGGAGGTACTTCAACAGACCAGTCGTACAAAAACATACCATTTTATCTGTCGAATAAAGGATATGGTGTATTTGTTAATCATCCGGAGAAGGTTTCTTTTGAAATCAGTTCCGAAATGGTCAAAAAGGTACAGTTTTCCGTACCGGGTGAGGAGCTTGACTATTTTATTATAAATGGACCCTCCATGAAAGATGTGCTTTGTCGTTATACCGACCTGACCGGCAAACCATCCCTGCCTGCAGCCTGGACCTTTGGGCTATGGCTGTCTACATCCTTTACGACCAATTATGACGAGGCTACTGTGAATAGCTTTGTCGATGGTATGTTGGACCGTGGGATTGCGTTAAAGGTATTTCATTTTGATTGTTTCTGGATGAAGGATTTTCACTGGTGTGATTTTATCTGGGATTCTAGAGTGTTTCCTGATCCGGAAGGGATGCTGCGGCGTCTGAAGGCTAAGGGTCTTAAAATTTGTGTCTGGATTAATAGCTATATTGCACAGGAATCGCCGATGTTTGCTGAGGGAGTCGAAGGAGGATATTTTGTAAAACGTCCGAACGGGGACGTTTGGCAATGGGATATGTGGCAACCTGGAATGGCTATTGTAGATTTTACGAATCCAAAGGCCTGTGAATGGTACTCCTCGAAGCTGGAAGCTCTTCTTGCGATAGGAGTTGACTGTTTTAAAACGGATTTTGGAGAAAGAATACCAACGGATGCTATATATTATGATGGATCTGATCCCATGAAAATGCATAATTACTATACCTATCTTTATAATAAAACCGTATTCGAGCTGCTGGAGAGGAAACGAGGCAAGGGTGAGGCAGTTTTATTTGCAAGAAGTGCAACGGTAGGCGGACAAAAGTTCCCGGTACACTGGGGCGGTGACTGCTGGTCAGATTATGAATCGATGGCAGAAAGCTTACGGGGGGGACTTTCCCTTACAATGTCCGGCTTTGGCTTTTGGAGTCATGATATCGGCGGCTTTGAGAGTACCTCTACACCGGATGTTTATAAGCGCTGGTGTGCATTCGGATTATTATCAACCCATTCCCGCCTGCATGGCAGTTCTTCCTACCGGGTTCCATGGGCTTATGATGAGGAAGCAGTTGCGGTAGTAAAGTACTTCACAAAACTAAAAGCATCTCTGATGCCATATCTCTTCCGAAATGCGGTTGAAACAGCAAGAACCGGTATTCCTTCCATGAGAAGCATGGTAATGGAATATACAGAGGATCCTACCTGTGCTTACTTAGATAAACAATATATTCTAGGTGATTCTCTGTTGGTTGCACCAATTTTTAATGATCAGGGTATCGCACAGTATTATCTGCCGGAGGGAAAATGGACGAATTATTTTACCGGAGAGACGAAAGCCGGTAACCGTTGGTACAAGGAGCACATTGATTATCAGGATATTCCTCTGTATGTGAAAGAAGGAAGTATCATAGCAGTCGGAGCAAAGGATGATAATGCGGTCTATGATTATTCTGATCAGGCAGTGCTTAAGGTTTATGAATTACAGGAAAATGTCCCGGCATCTACAGTAGTATATAATCAAAAAGCAGAACCAGAGTTGGAAGTACAGATAATTAAGAGTAATTCTGTGATTACTATGCAGGCAAAAGCAGTTAAAGATTTTGAATTAAGATTAATTAATGTAACGAATATTGCAGAAATAGAAAACGGCAGTTATTACACTAATGAAAATGAGACTGTAATAAAACCAAAGCATGGCGGCAATACAGTTATCTATTTGAAATAGTATTTGGTACGCGAAAGAATAGGATTGAATTACATTCTAACTGCAAATATTGCTTTTTCGGAAGCATTTATCAGATACGCAGCTCGGAATTTGACTAGCCTGTGAACAGTAGCGGCTTCATGAATAATTGATGTCAAATAAAACCCGGAAGACGATCAAATATATCGCCGTCCGGGTTTTTATTCATGACAAGAGAAAGTTCTCTAAGCGTACTTTCCAAAGTTTTAACGATTCCATACTGATTATGGAAGGTAAGATATCATAAGACTTGGTATTCTGCACAATACAAATATCAATAAATATTTACTCCATCACAATTACAACACAATTGTATCACAATTCTATCACATATATTAAGGTAAAATATACTTAGGCTGGTACAATGCAGGTAAGCTGTTTCTTCAACAAATAGTATGGATACGTATCATATCGGAAAGAAGGTAGGATTATATGAATAAAGCAACGATACTGCTTGCAGAGGATGAAGCAAGAATTCGAAGAATGGTAAAGGATTATCTGACAAGCTGTAATTATACGGTGCTGGAAGCGGAAGACGGGATTAAGGCCATGGAGATCTATTATTCCGACAATCATAGGATAGATCTGATATTGCTCGATATTATGATGCCTTACAAGGATGGTTTCGAGGTATTGGCGGAAATCAGAGATATATCACAGGTACCAGTTATTATGCTTACTGCAAAAAGTCAGGAGTATGATCAGCTATATGGTTTTAAGCATGGTGCGGATGACTACATCATGAAACCTTTTTCACCTGTTATTCTACTGGCTCATATGGAAGCGGTTTTAAGCCGCTGTAAAAGTAATGAAAGTGATTTAATTACCATCGGAGATATCATCATTGATAAAACAGGTATGATAGTTAAGCTTAGGAATAAAAGAATTTATTTAACCCCGAAGGAATATGACCTCCTTCTATATATGGCGGGGAATGCAGCAATCGTATTGTCCAGAGAGAAAATTCTAAATGAAGTGTGGAATTATGATTACATAGGTGATGGGAGAACAGTTGATACACATGTCAAACAGTTACGATCTAAGATAGGAACCGACTATATTCAAACCATACATGGAAGAGGATATCGCTTTGAGGTAAATGCATGTTCAAATCAATAAAAACAAGACTTACCTTAACAATCTGTGGAATATTGTTATTCGTATTTATTGTTCAGATTGCAGCTAATTTTCTGCTTTCCGGAAAATATTATGTATATCAGAAAACAAAGATGATGAAGGATGTGAATAATCAAATACATAGAATGGCTGATTCAAGTAATGAAAATATTTTGCTTCTGCTTAGAAGTATGGATATCAATAACAATCTTGAGATTATTGTATCGGACGAAAACAGAAAAATAATTTATACCAATAAAGTTGTGCCCATGCAGCCGCCGGATCAGAATCCGGGTTTCTACAGGATGGATTTTGACTTCAACAGATATCCTGATTCATATTATAAGGCGGACAAGCCTACCATAGTAAAAACAAATTGGAGGGATGGGGATAGAATTCGGCTGCTTAGTAAGATTGTGCAAGGAAATAACACTTATTATCTGGTATTAAGACTTTCTGTGAAATCCATTAGTGCTGATATGAGAAGTACCAATCTGTTTCTCTTGTATATAGCAACCTTTGCGGTAATAGTGGGAGTGTTTACCGTGTATTTTATAGCAAGACAGTTTACTAAGCCCATTGAAAACATTAACATGGTAGCCCTTAAAATATCGGAGCTGGATTTTACAGTACATGCCAGGGATTATGGGAAAAAGGATGAAATCGGCAGTCTGGCACATAACATTAATAAAATGTCTGAGCGGCTGGAGGAAAATATACTTCACCTTCAGGAAGCAAATCAGAAATTAACCAATGATATTGAATACATGAATAAGATTGACGAGCAAAGAGTGGAGTTCATCGCGAATGTATCACATGAGCTGAAAACACCGCTTGCTATTTTGTCCGGATATACTGAAATGCTCAGTCAGGATGTTCCTGGCATTGACAGAACCTATTACTATGAAACGATACTGGATGAAGCGGTAAAAATGGACCTTTTGATCAAAAACCTGCTAAATCTCACTAATATGGAAAACCGGCTTGCTGATATTGATATGCAAGCAACTGATCTGTCAGGTCTGGTGAAGCAGATTTATCGTAAAAACAGCATATTAATGGAAAAGAAGGGAATTATCAGTGAATGTATGGTTGATGACTGCAAGGAGGTGATGGTTGATCCTCTGTATATGGAAGAGGCAATCAATAACTATATTTCCAATGCAATAAACTATACCGAACAAGGTCATAGAATCCGGATTAATGCCAAACAGAAAAAAGATGAAGTGGTGATATCTGTATATAACGAGGGAAAGAATATAGCAGATGTAAATCTGGAGAAAATCTGGAACAGCTTCTTCCGGGAAGATCAATCAAGAACCAGGACAGCAGAAAATAACATCGGACTGGGGCTATATAT
Organism: Bacillota bacterium; assembly: GCA_023418475.1. Classification (GTDB taxonomy): domain Bacteria; phylum Bacillota; class Clostridia; order Lachnospirales; family Lachnospiraceae; genus Mobilitalea. The sequence goes on along the minus strand of JAEZZO010000016.1, from coordinate 46,330 downwards.
TGTTCGTTCGATCATGAATGCACATCATGGAAAATACGGTGTATATAACCTTGAGGACGGTGTTGAATTCTGGTTATCAATAAAGACTAAATCAAAAGAAGATGTCTAAGAGAAAAAATACCGGAAAACCATACGAATGATTTTCCGGCCGGATTTCTTATTTTTCGTTAAAGTAATCCCAGACCTGCTCTGCTATATCCTTAGACAGTCCCAGATCAAATAGGATCTGTAAAAGGCCATAACGGTTTCTAAGCTCCTTGGCAACCAGAAAACTGTTAATAAAGGTATCCTTTTGTATACCGACCGCCATTGGACTGTCTGGAGCGGAAAGAGAAACAAGCAGAGAACGTACGTGATCGGCTGTTGGCAAAGTACTTATGATATCTTTCAGCGTTGACCAGTTTTCCTCGAGTTTCTGAAGTCTTGTTTGTACATTTTGAGCGGAATTTTTGCCGATTTCATTTTCCAGTCGAATCACAGAATCTGCGGCATCAAAATAAGTTGCATGCATCTGGACATCCCAATCTCTTTTGGAAAAATGAGTTGCATTTTCGCGGGCCTTATGAAAATCCGGTTCCTGTTGCAGTAATAGTTCAAATGCTTTTAGTACCGCAACCGTTCCAATTCCAACTTTTGTTCCGTGCAGTACAGGCTTTTTTCCCTGGAACAGATACATCATCTCCCAGTAATGAGATAAATGATGCTCACTGCCTGAGGCAGGTCTGGAATTACCGGCAAAACTCATTGCGATTCCGGACAACACCAGACCCTCCATGATACGGCTGACTGCCGTAGGTTCTTTCTGAGAGGCGTCCTCTATACTGTGTTCAACGGTTTCGATGGATTCCCTTACCACCCCTTCGATGGAAGAGCAGTGGTATTCACCCGTTATAAGGTGAGAGATCTCCCATTCGCACAGACAGGTATATTTGCCCAGAATATCACCGATGCCGGCGGCAATCATCCCGGAGGGGGCGGATTTTAATATATTGGTGTCCGCAATAACAGCTGTTGGTGTATGAGCTTCATAGGTTGTTTTCATATGGTTTACGATCAGAGGTGCTACATTGGAAGCAAAGCCGTCCATGGAAGGAGCCGTTGCAAAGATTATGTAAGGGAGTCTAAGCTTATAACTTAGGAAGCGGCTCAAATCATTCATGGTTCCGCTGCCAACCGCAATGATATGATCACAGCTTGCATCAAAACTAATCAGGATTTCTCCAAGAGTCCTTTCGTCAGGTACCGGTTCGGTATCATTGATAATGTAATAAGTGAAAGGCAGGGATGCCTGATTGAAAATCTGGTGCATCTTATCTCCTGCGATAGAATAGGTAGTTAAATCAAACAGAAAAAAAGATTTATGGAAATGGTTATCCTTTATAAATTCCGGAAGAGATAAAATTGCATTCTCAGCGATTTGTATATATTTAATCGGTACAATATGTTCCCTGCCACAGTCACAGGAAAAGGTTCTGTTAAGATAATCTGAGATATTGTTCTGGTTTGAGAGTTTCATGGTATGCCGCCTTTCTAAAATAGTTAAGACAATTATACCATATATCATGCGATATTGCTTGCAAAAGTATTTTTTTCCACTATAATTAAACTAACATAAAAAATCATAGGAGGTATGGCTTTGTACCAAATAAAGAAGACATATGTAAGATCAATGCTTTTTATCCTGTCTGTTGTATGTGTAGCAGTGTTTCTATCAGTAGCTTCCGCTGCAATAAATACACAGGCGGCTGTAAAAAGCCCTTCCATAATTGAAACAAAGAAAACATTATATATTGATTCCGATACCTATACGATAAAAGTAAAGAATCTAGAAAAAAAAGCAGTTGTATCTTACAGTACGAGTAATAAGAAGATTGCCTCTGTATCCGCCAAAGGAACAGTGAAACCGTTATCACAGGGAAAGGCAGTTATCGCAGCAAAGGTCAGACAAAACAGAAAAACATACTATCTACATATGGAATTAACAGTTAAAAAACCTTCTGTTGTTCTGACGAAGGCTACGGATTATTTAAACATAGGTGATAGCTTTTCCTTTCGGGCGAAAGCAGAAGGTATCAACGCCAGTGTAATCTGGAGCGTTTCTGATCCTTCTGTGGCTTCCATCAGTAAGAAGGGAAAACTGACGGCTTTGACAAACGGCAAGGTTACAGTATATGCCCAGGCTGGTGATAGTAAAACAAAAATCAAGCTTTATATAGGGTCTAATCTATTGGGATCTTATGCAACTAATATAACCTGCTATAATGACACCACAGTCTGGATTACAACTTCAAAGGATATCAAGAAAGAAAAGCTAACCTGTAATACAGAAAATAAATTCGTGAACTGCAGCTGGGGAGAATGGTCTGAAGAAAGAATCCCGCTTAAAATTTCACCAAAGAAAATCGGTAAGGATACGATTACGATTACATCTAATTCTACTTATGACAGACTGGTCATCCATGTAACGGTACTGCAAAAGCCGGTGAAAACCGAACTGACGTCCAAACAGGAATATGCGAAGTGTACACCTTCTACTGTAGAAATTCTGGCGACAGATGGATCAGGTACCTCTCAAGGATCAGGCTTTTTTGTAGGAGACGGTAAGGTTGTGACCAATTATCATGTAATTAAGGGAGCATCCAGATTATCTGCCATCACTTATGATAAAAAGGAATATGAGATTGATACAATTCTAGGTTATGATGAAGGACTGGATATCGCTGTACTGAAATTAGAGAAGAAATATGACAGTCTTACCTTATCTCAGGATGAGGTAGTCGGAGGAGAAGAGGTTTATACCTTTGGAAGTCCCTTAGGATTATCAGGATCTATGACGAAAGGAATGGTATCTACGGCTTCGCGAATTATTGACGGCGAGGCTGCTGAATTCATTCAGATTGATGCTTCCATATCACCGGGTAACAGCGGGGGTCCGCTTGTTAATGTATATGGTGAAGTAATTGGCATTAATACGTTGTATCTGGAAAATGGACAGAACCTTAATTTTGCAATCAATATTAAGGAACTGCAGAAAATCAATACCAATCATCCGATTTCTGTAAAGGATTATTATAAAAAATATGTTGACGATTGGGTAAAATGGCTTAATGATAATATGATTTCCGAAGATACCACTGTGAGTCAGGATCCGAATAAATGTCAGGAAATATATTCGGGATACGGTGTTAAAGGTACTGCCATGTCCTCAGAGACAGGTGATTGTTACTATTTTAAGGCATCGGAAACCGGAGAATTTGTAACGATGCTAAAACCGGAGAACAAGGATGATTTGAGTAATATTTGCATTAGCTTATATAGATATTCGGGGGAAATGGTGTCTCAGGGATTATCAATGGAAGATGATAATTATCAGTATATTGATACCACAATAGCACCGGGAGAATACATAGTTTTTATCTATACGAAAAAAGAGTATACCGGATCTGATATCAATTATATGTTTACGATGGTCTATCCGTAAGAAGGTCGACTAGTAAATACATTGATAAAGATGTTAGTATTAAATACAGATTGATTAAAAAACAGAGGTTAAATTTTCAATTTCATTGAAAGTAACCTCTGTTTTATCATTTATCCATATATTGTAAATCAAATTATTTTGTACTGATAGGATTACCATTCTTCAGTCTGAAGCTTTGTATCTTTGGCAACCACTTCGTTTGCCATTGTAATTTTCATGTTTTCAAGTTTTATACTGAGTTCTTCGTCGGCGGTTGCAAGAATTTGAACAGCTAATATAGCTGCATTATCAGCACCATCTATGGCCACGGTTGCAACCGGAATACCCTTTGGCATCTGTACGGTAGATAGAAGCGCATCCAAGCCATCCAGGGTAGAGGACTTAATCGGAACACCGATCACCGGAAGAGTAGTGTGAGCTGCAATTACACCGGCAAGATGAGCAGCTTTACCGGCAGCACAAATGATAGCACCAAATCCGCTTGACTTTGCAGAGGAAGAAAAATCACATGCCTGCTTTGGCGTACGGTGCGCACTCATAACATGTACCTCAAATTCAATTCCGAAACTCTTCAGGGTATTAATCGCACCCTTCAGGACAGGAAGATCACTGTCGCTGCCCATAATAATCGCTACTTTTTTACTCATCGATTTACTCCTTTTTCTGCTACATATTTTACTTATTCATTCATTCTCTTCGGATTTATTTTAATTGATTTGATATTTCGTGTCAAGTTATAGAATAGTATCTGTTCCACTGACATAGAATGTACTGCCCAAAATTTCTTGAAATATTTTACTTGACAAATTGTTTTGTCTACTGTTATAATTTTTGTAAAATAAAAACCGTTGAGCAAGAGAAGTAAGAATGATTGATTGTATACAGAGAGCCGCTATGGGTGGGAATGCGGTTACAAAGGTGATTCTGAATGGACTTGCGAGGGAAGTCTGAAATCGTAGGAGAGTAGGCACTTACGGGAACCCTGTCCGTTATCAGTGGGGTGCATATGATGGTATGCAAAATGAGAGGATGTATTTTCATAATACATCAAACCGGGTGGTACCGCAGAAGCATAAGCTTTTGTCCCTGTAAATTACAGGGATAGGAGCTTTTTTTTTATTATTTTATTGTAAAGTTCGTCTTGTCAAATACAATTTTGTTCTATCCTAAAGCAACCGGCAAAGTAAATATTAAGAAAGGAATTTTTCATCCATCAATGAAAAATAAGGTGATAATATGATAACACCGAACAGTAATGAGATTGAAGCATTGGCAAAGGAGTACAGCATAATACCAATTTGTAAGGAGATCTATGCAGATATCATCACACCGATCACTTTGCTTCGAAAAATTTCGGAAATAAGCAGCAGATATTATCTTTTGGAAAGCATTGAAGGTGGTGAGAAATGGGGGAGATATTCTTTTCTTGGCTTTAATCCCATCGTTCATGTTACCTGCAAGGATAAAGTAGTTACCATTGAAGACGGAGAAAAAAAGAGTATTCATACCGATCAGCCCTTCGATGTACTTAGAAAGCTCCTGGAGCAGTATAAAGCCCCAAGAATTTCTGGAATGCCTCCATTTACAGGAGGACTGGTCGGATATTTCTCCTATGAAATGATAGGCTATGCAGAGCCGGTCCTGAAATTAAAGAGCAGTGAATTTAATGATTTTGATCTGATGCTTTTTGATAAAGTAATTGCTTATGATCATTTAAAGCAAAAAATAAGTATTGTAGTCAATATGAAAACAGATAAACTACTTGAAAACTACGGAAAAGCAATGTCTGATCTGGAACAGCTTACAAGAGTAATAACAGAGGTTACCCCATTTTTTGTCAAACCGCTGAGCAGTAAGCCAAACTTTACCTGCAATGTTACACAGGAAGAGTATTGCAGTATGGTGGAAAAAACCAAGGAATACATCGTGAACGGTGATATCTTTCAGGCGGTTATTTCCAGACGGTTTACTACAGAATATCAGGATAGTCTGTTGAATGCATACCGTGTACTGCGAACAACAAATCCTTCTCCCTATATGGTTTTTATGCAAAATGATGATGTACAATTAATCAGCACCTCCCCGGAGACACTGGTACGGCTTAAGGAAGGAAAGCTTACAACCTTTCCTATTGCAGGTTCGAGACCAAGAGGAAGGGATGAAGAAGAGGATAATGCTCTTGAGAAAGAGCTTCTGGCAGATGAAAAGGAGCTTTCCGAGCACAATATGCTGGTTGATTTAGGAAGGAACGATTTGGGTAAAATATCCGAATTTGGCGGTGTAAAGGTTACCGACTATATGAGAATTCAGCGTTATTCCAAGATCATGCATATTACCTCAGAGGTAGAAGGAATGATCCTCAAAGAAAAAGATGCTCTGGACGCAATTGAAGCAATTCTTCCGGCAGGAACCTTATCCGGAGCTCCAAAGATCAGAGCATGTGAAATAATTGAAGAACAGGAAAAGGCACCACGCGGGATTTATGGCGGAGCCATCGGATATATTGATTTTACCGGCAACATGGATACCTGCATAGCAATCCGGATGGCAGTCAAGAAGGATGGTAAGGTTTTCGTGCAGGCCGGCGGCGGAATCGTTGCGGATAGTGTTCCGGTGAAAGAATACGAGGAATCAGAGAACAAGGCAAAGGCAGTAATAGAAGCGATTATGAGAGCAAATGAGGTAACGGGCTAGTATTCTACTTGAAATTATGAAGGTAGCAATGACATGTAGGCAATACAGTAACAGAGAATTCTTATTTCATACAATTAGGGTTTTATACTATCATCTGCAGGTTTGTGACAGCGCTGTATTCGCAAATCTATTTTGGAATAGTATTGTAAGAAAGATAAGAGCAGCGCAGAAATGAGGGTAAACATGATTTTACTGATAGATAACTATGACAGCTTTTCTTATAACCTGGTGCAGCTGGCGGGGAATATTACTCCGGATATTAAGGTGATTCGTAATGATGAAATGACAGTCGAAGAGATCAGAGCATTAAAACCTTCCCATATCATTCTCTCTCCTGGTCCCGGATATCCAAAGGATGCCGGAGTCTGTGAAGAGGTGGTTCTTAAACTGCAGGGCGAGGTACCAATACTTGGCGTATGTCTTGGTCATCAGGGTATATGTGAATGCTTTGGAGCGGATATTACTTTGGCAAAGAGATTAATGCATGGGAAACAAAGTAGTATTCATATAGCAAACGGAAGCCTTATTTTCCATGGACTTCCTCCGGTCATCTCGGCAGCCAGATATCATTCCCTGATAGCGAAAAAGGATACCCTGCCGGATGAGCTTCTGGTAATTGCGGAAGATGATGACGGCGAAGTGATGGCGGTACAGCACAGGTATCATCCGATTTATGGTGTGCAATTTCATCCGGAGTCTATACTAACTCCACTGGGAAATATTATTATGAAGAATTTTCTAAATAGCAGGGTGATGTAAATAATCTGTTATGAAATCGAATAAAAGATGTTTTAGATAAAACAGGCAGAGATAAAATAATAAATCATGGGAATAAAGCAGAAAGGAAAGCAAGAGATTAGGAAACCATAACTTTCTGTGCGGATAATAGCCATAGTATTATGGCAGGATGGAGGATATATATGATACAACAGGCAATTCGAACGGTGTTAAACAAAGAAAATCTATCTCTTACCACCACAAAAGAGGTAATGGATGAAATCATGAGCGGAAATGCCACTAACGCACAGATAGCATCTTTTATAACCGCAATCAGAATGAAGGGAGAAACAATTGAGGAGATAACAGCTTGTGCCCTGAGTATGAGGGGGTATGGACTGAAGCTGCAGCATGAAGGGGATGTGCTTGATATCGTTGGTACAGGCGGGGATGAAGCCTATACCTTTAATATCTCAACGATTTCATCTCTGGTGATCTCAGCAGCAGGTATCCCCGTGGCAAAGCATGGTAACAGGAGTGTATCCAGTAAATGCGGAAGTGCGGATGTATTGGAGGCTCTTGGTGTTAAAATTGATCTGCCGGTAGAAAAGAGCGAGAGATTGCTAAAAGATATCGGCATTTGTTTTTTGTTTGCACCGGTTTATCATTCTTCCATGCGCTACGCAGCCCCGGTAAGAAGAGAATTGGGAGTCAGAACGATTTTTAATATCCTGGGGCCTTTATCTAGTCCGGCAAATGCTAATCTTCAGTTGCTTGGCGTATATGATGAAAATTTGGTAGAGCCGATGGCAAGAGTTTTGGCAAACCTTGGGGTAAAGCGTGCTATGGTAGTACATGGCCATGACGGTCTGGACGAGATTTCCCTAACGGCGAAAACAACCGTATGTGAGGTGAATGACGGGAAGGTAAACAGCTTCTTTTTAGATCCGCATCAGTTTGGCTTTGAATACTGTAAGCCGGAGGATCTTATAGGTGGAGATCCGGTAACCAATGCAGATATTGCCAGAAAAATATTAAGCGGGGAAAAGGGCCCAAAGAGAGATATTGTTCTGCTGAATTCCGCAGTCTGTCTCTATATGTCCTATAATAATATGACGATGCGGGAATGTGTAAGACTGGCAGCAGATACAATTGACAGTGGAAAAGCGATGGAGCAACTGAATAAATTCATTGAATTATCCAATATATAATAGATATGCCTATGCTCTAGTTCAGGTTGTGTATACCAGAAGTATATGTTCTGGTATACACAACCTGAGTAACTACATGATCTTGCAATAACTTACTGTAATCTGTTAAAAAGAAAGGATACACACGGATATGATACTGGATACAATTGCAAAAGCCAGCAGGATTAGAGTTGAGAAAGCAAAATTGCAGCTGCCGCTGCAGAATTTAAAATCAATTATTTACGATGGTGCAGGAGCAAGAAGCTTTCATGGCAGAAATGCATTTGCTTTTGAAAGAGCCTTGAAAAAGTATATCAAAACGGCACCCGGAAATGAGATTTCTTTTATCTGTGAGGTAAAAAAGGCATCCCCTTCCAAGGGCATCATAGCAGAGGATTTTCCTTATCTGCAGATCGCGAAGGAATATGAAAGAGCAGGAGCAGCAGCTATCTCTGTTCTGACAGAACCGGAATTTTTTAAAGGTTCCAGCGAGTATCTTACAGAAATAAGCAGTAATGTTTCAATTCCGGTGCTTCGAAAGGACTTTACGGTGGATGAGTATCAGATTTATGAAGCAAAAGCAATCGGGGCAGATGCAGTTTTACTGATTTGTGCACTGCTTGATACACAAACCATCAAGAAATATCTAAGTGTCTGTAATGAACTTGGTCTGTCTGCTCTTGTGGAAGCACATACCGAAGACGAATTAAAGTCAGCCATTACAGCAGGTGCAAGAGTGATCGGAGTAAATAACCGTAACCTGCAAACCTTTGAGGTGAATATTGACAATAGTATTCGTTTACGGAAACTGGTTCCGAAGGATATCATTTTTGTAGCAGAAAGCGGCATTAAAACAGCAGAGGATATGGCACTACTAAAAGAAGCAGGTGTGGACGGCGTTTTAATCGGAGAAACTCTCATGAGGAGTACTAATAAGAAGGAACAGCTGAATGCTCTGAGGGGAAAATAATCCGCTTACCTGCTTTCCGTATTTTGTTCGCTGCGCAGATTACAGAGATAGGAAAGGGGCATGGTAATTTAATTGACAAAAATTAAAATATGCGGTTTATCGCGACCGGAAGATATAGAAATGGTAAATGATGCTTTACCGGAATATGCAGGCTTTGTATTTGCTAAAAGCAAAAGACAGGTAAACGAAGCACAGGCCAATCTGCTGAAAGAAAAACTTGATCCATCCATCAAAACGGTTGGTGTATTCGTAAATGCAGATTTGGAACAGATCCTTGATCTGTGTAAAAAAAATATAATTGATCTGGTTCAGCTTCACGGAGATGAAACAGAAGATTATCTTAAAACCTTAAAAAGCCTAATCCATAATCCGATCATCAAAGCAGTCCGGGTACGCAGCAGGGATGATATTAATGCCGCACAACAGTCAATAGCAGATTATTTACTGTTTGATACCTATAAGGATGGGCAATATGGTGGCAGTGGTGAAGCCTTCGATTGGTCGGTAATTTCTAAGGTGAGAAAACCATATTTTCTTGCCGGTGGAATTCGTGCAGAAAACGTGGCTGAGGCTATTGAAACCGCGAAACCATATGCTGTAGATGTGAGCAGCGGTGTAGAAACGGACGGAGTAAAAGATAGGGATAAAATAATAGATTTCATAAGCAAGGTTAGGAGTGTCAGGAGTGGTGTGAAGGAAAATCATCTTCACACGAAGAAGAACCCCGATTATTTGTGATACCGCTTTGCGGCATCATGATTGAAAGTGTGAATAATAAAGTTTCACACGGCAATTTGTGCGCTGTGCAAATCGCTGGACTTTAGAAAGGGTATGGTTATTAATATGGCAAAAGGAAGATTTGGTGTCCATGGAGGACAGTATATACCGGAAACATTAATGAATGCGGTAAATGAATTAGAAAAAGCCTATGAGTTTTATAAGACGGATCCGGATTTTAACAGGGAACTGGAGGATCTTTTGAAGAATTATGCCGGAAGGCCATCGCTCTTATATTATGCAGATAAAATGACAAAGGATCTTGGCGGAGCAAAGATTTATATCAAGAGGGAAGATTTAAACCATACCGGTTCTCATAAAATTAATAATGTTCTTGGACAGGTGCTTTTAGCAAAGAAAATGGGGAAAACCAGAGTGATTGCAGAGACCGGCGCCGGTCAGCACGGGGTTGCAACTGCTACGGCGGCCGCGCTGATGGGACTGGAGTGCGAGATTTTTATGGGTAAAGAAGATACCGAACGTCAGGCACTCAATGTATTTCGGATGGAGCTTTTGGGAGCGAAGGTACATGCAGTAACCTCAGGAACACAGACCTTAAAGGATGCGGTAAATGAAACCATGCGGGAATGGACAAAAAGGGTGGAGGATACCCATTATGTACTTGGCTCGGTTATGGGACCGCATCCGTTTCCGACAATTGTGCGTGATTTTCAGAGCGTGATCGGAAGGGAAGTAAAAGCACAGCTGTTTCAGATGGAAGGGAAACTGCCGGATGCTGTTCTTGCCTGTGTAGGCGGCGGCAGTAATGCAATGGGAATTTTTTATGAATTTATTCAGGATGAGAGTGTGCGCCTGATCGGCTGTGAAGCGGCAGGGTTAGGTGCAGACACGGATAGGACAGCAGCCACGATGGCAACCGGTTCACTGGGGATTTTCCATGGGATGAAATCGTACTTCTGTCAGGATGAATATGGTCAGATAGCACCGGTATATTCTATCTCAGCGGGGCTTGATTATCCGGGTGTCGGACCGGAGCATGCTTATCTGCATGATAGTAAAAGAGCAGAATATGTTCCGGTTACGGATCAGGAAGCAGTGGCAGCTTTTGAATATCTGTCACGAATGGAAGGAATTATTCCGGCAATTGAAAGCGCTCATGCGGTCGCTTATGCAAGAAAGCTTGCACCTGTGATGGACAAAGACAAGATTCTGGTGATTAACCTATCTGGCAGAGGCGATAAGGATGTGGCAGCAATTGCCCGTTATAGGGGGGTTCAGATTTATGAGTAGAATAAGTGAGGCATTTCAGAATAAGAAAGCATTTATACCATTTATTACCGCGGGTGATCCAAGTCTTGCGGTTACAGAACAGCTGGTACTTGCGATGGCTGAGGCCGGTGCAGATTTGATCGAGCTGGGAATTCCCTTCTCGGATCCGGTTGCAGAGGGACCTGTCATTCAGGAGGCAGATTACAGAGCTTTGTCTGCCGGTACAACGACCGATAAGATTTTTACAATGGTAGAAAGAATACGGTTAAAAAGCAATGTACCAATAGCCTTCATGACTTATGTTAATCCAATCTATACTTATGGTACGCAAAGGTTTATGGAAAATTGCAGGAAAGTCGGAGTTGATGCAATCATCGTTCCGGATGTACCCTATGAGGAGAGGGAAGAATTAAAGCCTCTATGTGACAGCTGTGGAATTACTATGATTTCGATGATTGCACCGACCTCCAGAGACAGAATTAAAATGATTGCGAAAGACGCGGAGGGTTTTCTTTATTGTGTATCCTCAATGGGAGTTACCGGAGTAAGAAGTTCTCTCAGTAGTGAGGTAGGGGAGATGATAAAGCTGGCAAAAGAAGTAACAAATATTCCCTGTGCTATAGGCTTTGGTATATCCACTCCGGAACAGGGAGCCAATATGGCTGCTGTCTCAGACGGTGTGATAGTAGGAAGTGCTATTGTGAAAATCATAGCACAGTATGGAAATACATGCGTTCCCTATGTAGTAGATTATGTTAAAAGTATGAAGGGAGTCCTGCAAGAATGATGAACCGGATTGATGCAATATTGCAAAAACTGCAGGAAGGACGCAGTATTAGAGGGGAAGAGGCTTATGATGCGATTATTGCCATCCACAAGGATGAGATGACGGATCTTCAGATTATGAGCTTTCAGGTCGCGTTACTGATGAAGGGGCCAACACTGGAGGAAATATCCGCGATAGCCCGCGCAATGCGAGACACCTGTATCCAGATTAAGCCGAACATAGCAGAAGAGCTGATGGACACCTGTGGTACGGGTGGCGGACTAAATACCTTTAACATTTCTACAGCTGTAGCCTTTGTTGCAGCGGCTGCCGGAATAAAGGTAGCAAAGACCGGAAGTAGATCAAGTATTAACCTATCGGGAAGCGCAGATGTTCTGGAGGCTCTTGGGATTGAAATCCACCAAAGTCCTAAGGGAGTGGAGAAGCTGATTGAGGATGTGGGAATGGCTTTCTTGTATGCGCCGTTGTTTCATCCGGTGATGAGAAAAATGATTAATCCGGAAAAGGATCTGGGCATTAAGACAATCTTCTATACAATTATCGGCCCTCTCATTAATCCGGCACGAGCAACCAGGCACCTTATGGGAGTATATAAGCCGGAACTTTTGGAACATGTAACCGGTGTAGCATCTTCCTTAGGTTACACGAAGGCTTTGTTTGTTTACGGCGAGGATGGAATGGATGAAATATCACTGCTTGGAAAAACAAAAGTGAATGAACTAAAGAACGGTGTCATTACAAGCTATGAGATTACACCGGAAGAGTTAGGATTAAAAAGATGCAAGCTAAATGATATCATTACAGGAACTCCGGAAGCAAATGCTGTAATGATAAGGGATGTCTTTTCCGGAAAGAATAAGGGCCCGCGCCGTCAGGCAGTAATCCTGAATGCAGCCGGAGCATTATTAGCCGGGGATAAAGCGGCATCGTTAAAGGATGGAGTAATTCTTGCCAGAGAAATGATTGACAGTGGAATGGCCCAGGATAAGTTGAATGAATTTATTGAGGCATCACATTCTTATAAAAATTATTAATCGTTTTTGTCAGGCAACAGTAAGCCTCCAGGCAAATTTCTCTCTTGTACACCCAGTAAGTGAAAATACTCTTTTCTGAAATACTTACCGGATGTACAATGTCGAAATTGCCTGTAGGCTTATTCTTGTTATGGGAGATCAAGACGTTATATGCAGCCAGAGTTAAGCATTCTTCAGATTTTTTATAAATTTCACATAAAATTGACGCAAGCATGCAGGATGATTCGGAAAGATACTGCTAAAATGGAAGAAAAACGAAAGAGGTTATTTGATGAGCGATAAGCAGAAAGAAGCTTTGGAATATATTATTAATAATAAGCAAATTAAAACAGTATTTCAACCGATTATTTCTCTGAAAAATGGAACGCTACTGGGACATGAGGCACTCAGTCGCATTACCTGTGACAGTGAAATCAAGAATCCGGACATGCTGTTTGGTATTGCAGGAGAGTATAACAGATTATGGGATCTGGAGCTGCTTTGCAGGACAAAAGCGCTGGAAGCTGCTTATAAATTTATGATACCTCCTTACAGTAAGAAGCTTTTTATCAATGTCAATCCGAATATACTACATGATGTTAATTTTAAAAAAGGATTTACAAGTGATTTTCTGCTGCAATTTCAGATAGAACCCCAGAATGTTATTTTTGAAATAACAGAGAGAAACGTTATATTAGATATGGGAGGATTTCTCTCTACCATAGATCATTACAGAAGCCAGGACTATAAAATTGCAATTGATGATGCGGGAGCAGGATACTCGGGATTAAACTTGATTAGTGATATTAATCCGAATTATATTAAACTTGATATGAAGCTGATACGGGACATCAATATGGATCATCTGAAGTATGCATTGGTAAAAGGAATGGTGGAACTGTCAAAGGCATCCAATATCAGTCTGATCGCGGAAGGTATTGAGACAAGAGAAGAGATGGAGACGCTTATAACCCTTGGTGTACAATATGGCCAGGGCTACTATATACAAAAACCATCTGCCAAGTTGATGGAAATAGAGAAAGATATTATAAAAAACATAGAAGAAGTTTATGAACAAAGCAATGCTGCCAGTTTAGGAAACCGGCCCTGTTCAGTAATAAAAAGCCTGTGTTCTTATACAGGGATTGTTTCTCCTAAGGTTTCTTCGCAATACGTTTATAATATTTTCAAACAAAATCCGGAATTCTTCGGATTGTGTGTTGTGGAAGACGATGTGGTCCAGGGAATTATTTCTTGTGAGAAGCTTGCACTGAAAATGAGCGGTCATTATGGCTTTTCATTATATCAGAATAAACCGATAGCAGAGTTGATGGATAAGAATTTTCTATCCGTTCATTCCGATATGCACATAAAAAACGTATCCACGCTTGCCATGTCACGCGCCAATGACAGATTATATGATTTCATTGTTGTGACCGAGAACGGAAAATATATCGGAACAGTGACAATCAAGGATTTGCTGATGAAAACCACGGAAATTGAAGTAGATCGTGCAAAGCAGGTGAATCCCTTATCAGGCCTGCCGGGGAATACAATTGTAGAACAGAAACTGGAAGAATGTATAAAAGCAAAAGAAGATTTCAGTATAGCCTACATAGATATTGATAACTTTAAAGCATATAATGATGTATATGGATTTGAAAACGGAGACCTGATCTTAAAGATGCTGGCGAAGCTTCTAAAGAATACGATTATCGGAGATAATTTTATCGGTCATATCGGAGGAGATGATTTCGCAGTGATTATGAAGGGAGCGGTGGAGCAATCGTATTTCACAGAGCTGGAAAAGCAATTTGAAACGAATGCTTTATTATTCTATTATCCAATTGATATTAAAAACGGATATATTACTTCGGCTAATCGTAAAGGAGAGATTGAGCGTTTCCCCTTACTGACATTAACTACGGTACTGGTACAAAATCATATGAAGGAATTCCAGGATATTTATGAACTGACGAAGCTGCTTGCGAAAATGAAGAAGGAAAGTAAACGTAAAAAAGGTTGTTACATAGTATAATAATTTGAATGATGCAGTCCGGTGAGGGCTGCTTATTTATTACATAGGAAAGTTCGTCTTATGAAATAAACCCTTTGGGAGGATGCGCAGCTGCGCGCGCGGAACAAAGTGCATGATAGATTTACAATTGCGAAAGTGTGCAAAGTATACGTTTGCTCCTTAGTCAAGTGCGAAAAATAAAAGAATAAGACGATAGACTAAATCCGAATGAAACCTGGAATATCAGGGCAAATGAATGCTTTGTAAGCTCAGCTGTTCTTGCAAATGGAACATCCGCAGTTACTTCCGTATCCGGGGGAGCGATTACGGTAGGATATACCGTTACGAATAGAAGTTCAACTCCGCAGCCGGTTACTATGGAATATTCCATAGATGGAGGAGTAACTTGGAACAACTATAATAGTAGTAAGACTCCTGTATTCACAGGTACACTGGATGTTAAAATTCGTGTAAAAGCGAGCGGAGATAACCCGGCAGGCGAAATTACTACCTTACATTTTTATTCGAGTACATCATCCAATACAGGAAGCAGTAAAACAGATGAAAAGTCGAAACGTCAGGTAGAGGTAACGTTTGATTCTACTCCGGCAGCTTCTGTGGATATTATCAGATCCGTGGAAAATGATAAAGCTGTAGATTCTGTAACTGTTGATCAGAAGACGGTAGAGGAAGCTCTGAAAAACAAGAAAAATACGGCTAACAAGCTTACTATTTATGTGAATAGCGATAAGTCCGATCCGGCAGACGAAATACAGTTCAATATTAAGACAGAGGCTTTGAAACAGATAATAGATTCCGATCTGGAAATTGAAATTAAGTCAGAGGATGCAACGATTACCCTTTCTAAGGACGGTTTGAAGAAGCTGGCTTAAAAGAATAAGGATCTGTACTTTCATGTAATACCGGTAAACGACAGTGTGGATAAAGAAGAAGCAGGTAAAGACACATTGTCCTCGGAGATGGTTAAGAAGTACATGAAGTATAAGAATGTTGGTATCTTTGGTACGCCAATGAAGATTGATACAAATTATGAGAACCAGAAAACGGATGTATTATTCTCTGCAAAGAATTTGACACTTCCACAAGATCCTGTATTAAGGGAAAAAGTGCTTAAAAATCTAGCGGTTTATGTAGTACATAGTGACGGTGATAAAGAAATATTGCCGGCAAGATTAGCATATGATGATAATGGAATTCTTCTTGGTGCAAAGATTACTATTGATAAATTCAGTACCTTTAATTTTATTAGTATCATAAACACTGCTCCAAGTGTTTCTAAATTGAGCATGAAGAAAGCAGATCCATCCGGTAAGATTTTCAAAGTAACTTACATCTATCAGGATGTAGATAAGGACAAAGAAGGAAACACAAAATACCAGTGGTATCGTTCAGATAATAAAGCCGGTAAGAGTAAAACGAAAATCAATTCGGCAACTAAGAGCAGCTATGCTATTACGAAGAAAGACTTTGGTAAATATCTGATTTGTGAAGTAGTTCCCTGTGCGAAAGATGGAGTTATAGCAGGAAAGAGCTACCTAGCAGTAAAATATGTTCCAAAGCAAAAAACAGTTCAAAAAACTTCCGGTAAGGAAGATGCAGCTGCTAACAAAGTGACAGCTAATACCGCTGCAATCAAAGGAGCCAATGCTGATAAGACATCAATGATATCAGGAGAAGTAAAGGTAAAATTAGGTCTGGTCGGTAATGAAAAATATGCAAAGCTGTTGGCTGATATCTTCCGTGATACTTACAAAGCTAGCAATGCAGAGGTAAAAGAAGAGGGCAGCTATTACCGCGTATCAGCTGAATTTTCCAATAAGGAATTAGCGAAAAAAGCATGCCAGGAGATGAAACATAATAACTTCATTCTTAATTATTATGTTTTAGTAAAATAATTGGATGTTATTTATATAAAGTGAGCAGGAGTGATATAGATAACATACCAAGATAATGTATAAAAAAATAATGTGTAAAGAAACTTTACACGCATAAGAAGCTTGGAATTAGCGCGGAGTTGCTAATTCTAAGCTTCTTTTCTTCGTATCTGAAATTCGCCCTGGATATTATGACTGCAGTGTGTAAGATTTATAAAAAAAAATACGTACTTTTGTCTTTCGGTTTATGCTTTCACTTGCTGTTCATTACAGAAAATGGTAAAATAATTGAAATGAACTTATTGATAAAATATATACAAAGGCAGAAATATTATGAAAAATCATTTTTAAGAAGGTGGAATAATTATGATATCGCATAAACCGGACCTGCAAATTGACTTGGTGAGAAGATTGTTATGAATAAGGGAGTTTAGTTCATATTAATTGAGCATTTTACGAATTTACTAGTGTAATTAAGAATTTAGTGCTTCATTTTACAGAAAATCATAAAAATAGTTCTTGACATTAACGTTACGGAAAGGCTTACACTTATCCGGAAAGGAGATAATTCTCCATTCGCATAATTGAAAGGAAAAATGTAAATGGAATATACAGTGCAAAGATTAGCAGAACTGGCAGATATCAGTACCAGGACACTACGGTATTATGATGAAATTGGAATTCTTAAGCCGGCAAGAATGAATTCATCCGGATACCGGATTTATGGTGAAAGGGAAGTGGATCAGCTGCAGCAGATTATGTTTTACCGTGAAATGGGTGTCAGTCTGGATACCATCAAGAATATTCTGCTGCAAACGTCCTTTGATGAGATGAAAGCATTGCAGGAACATTTAACAAATCTCCTTAATCAGAAGCAGCAATTAGAACTTTTAATTGAAAACGTAATGAAAACGATTGATGCAAAGAAAGGACTTAGTAAAATGGATGATAAAGAAAAGTTTAACGGATTTAAAGATAAGCTGGTAGAGGACAACGAAAAGAAATACGGGAAGGAAATCAGAGAAAAATACGGTGAAGAGCAGGTAAATCAATCAAATCAAAAAATTCTTAATATGACCAAGGAAGAGTATGAGCGTTTTGCAAAGCTGGAGCAGGAGGTTCTTACTACCCTGGAGGAAGCTCTTAAAACCGGTGATCCCGCTGGGATACTGGCGCAGAGAACGGCTGACCTTCACAGACAATGGTTATCCTTCACATGGAATAACTACAGCAAAGAAGCACATGCGGGAGTTTCTAATCTATATGTAGAGGACGAACGTTTTAGGCAGTATTATGATAAAAAGCAGCCAGGACTGGCAGCTTTTTTAAGGGAGGCTATTTTAATTTATACAGGAATGAACCAGTAATAAAGTAATGGTATGTAATATGAAAGTGATTCTGGGCAAACTAACTCGGAAGGGATGACTAAAGATTGATTTATGTTATATTATCCTTTATAATGAATTCTGTTTCATTGTTGTTAAGAGGTTTAGTCGTTCGATTAATTATCATGATATCAGGAGAAATTAGACTTTCTTTGTCCTATCTGCCGGTTTCATCCAGGAAGAACACATAAATACAATGGATTAGGAGTTGATAAAAATTGAAAAAGTATATCCTTATTAGTGCTTTTGGTATGGCAGGTGCCATATGCCGATATTCTATCGGATTAACCCTTCTTGATACTTTTCCTTGGGGTACCTTAATTGTAAATATAGTGGGATGCTTCTTATTACCCTTTGTTTTTATATATGTCCGGGAACGAGGTATTATTTCGGAAGAGTTGGTAATAGCCATGGGAACCGGCTTTATAGGAGCGTTTACTACATTTTCAGCTTTTTCAATAGATTGTATTAATCTTATGTTGCAAGGTGATTATAAAGCAGTGTTCCTCTATTTGTTTTTTAGCCTTGCTGGTGGGTTTGCCGCGGCATCAGTCAGTGTACGAATGAGTAACTATATGCTACATCAATATACTACGAGGGAAGAATAATAGCATGTTAATTCATATTATACTGGTTGGTATAGGCGGCGGAATTGGTGCTGCAATACGCGCTTTCTTTACGGATTGGGTGAAGAGTAAATGGAAGAAGCATTTTCCTCTGGCTACATTTATCATTAATATTACAGGATCTTTTTTACTGGGTATCATAATACATTATCATGCAGATGATTCCTGGAGAATCTTTCTCGGAACCGGATTGATGGGTGGGTTTACTACATTTTCCACTTTTCATTATGAGACGGTATCGTTGATAAAAATAGGAATGAAGCGTACTTTTATGTTCTATTATATATTTTCCGTTATATGCAGTATAGCTGCAGCAATGGCAGGAATTATCCTATAATAGTTAATACAACGTAGGATCTTATACAGTGAAACTTAAAAAATCCGGCAGATGCCCTTATCTCTTTACCATAGACTACCTGAACCCGTTTTACTTTACGTATTAAAGAATAGGTGAAAATGGTCAAATGAAAGAGAAAAAAGGTATCCGCCGGTTTTTCTGTACAAACTATTTTGTTATCAAGTTATTTCATGCTTGTTTTGGTAAATAGCTTAATTATTTCGTTCACGAAGAACGGTATGAAAGAAAAGCCTATTACCAGGCACCAATCTTTTAGACTCAGGGTGTGTACCCCAAAGGCATTAGCAAGCGGGGGGATTGATATAACAACTAATTGAAGTAGTATACCGATGAGAATGGAGCCGATTAAAAACATGTTTGAGAAGAAACCTATTTTTAATATGGATTTCTTTAAATTTCTCATGGATAAGGAATAGAAGAGCTGGGAGGCCGCAAGCACTACAAAAGCCATTGTCCGGGCATAAGGCAGAGCCTGATTAAATTGGGTGGCGGAAGCTGGCCGGTAACCCTGCTCCCATAAACCGTAATAGAAGGCTGCCAAAGTAAAGAAACCGATCAGTACACCTCCAATCACAGCTTTCATGCCCGAACCCTGTGCAAAAAAGCTTTCTTTCGGATTCCTTGGCCTTTGCTTCATTACATCCTTATCACCGGGATCAATTCCAAGTGCGATGGCAGGTAGGGAATCGGTAATCAGATTAATCCATAATATTTGTGTTGCAAGCAGTGGTACCGGCCAATTTAATATAATTGACAGTAAAATAGTAATAACCTCACCAAGGTTGCAGGATAATAGAAAGATTACGGATTTTTTTATATTATTATAGATGTTGCGCCCTTCTTCGATAGCGTGTACGATGGTTGTAAAGTTATCATCGGTTAAAATCATATCACTGGCGCCTTTTGCAACGTCTGTACCGGTGATCCCCATCGCGACACCGATATCGGCAAATTTTAAAGAAGGCGCATCATTTACCCCATCGCCGGTCATGGATACAATATTCCCTTTTGCCTTGAATGCCTTGACGATTTTTACTTTATGTTCGGGTGATACTCTGGCAAATACCCGGTATTCTAAGATACCTTCTGTGAAATCAGTATCAGAGAGCGTATCGATTTCTGCGCCTGTAATACTTTGTGTAATTGTATCGGCTATTCCTAATTCTCTGGAAATAGCAAATGCAGTATTTTTATGGTCACCGGTAATCATGACCGGAGTAATACCTGCCATCTTAGCTTCACGAATAGAAGCTTTTACTTCTAGCCGTGGAGGATCGATCATACCGACTAGTCCAATAATCGTCAGATCCTTTTCCATGGCTTCCGTTGGTATTACGGTATCCGTATCCTTATAAGCCACACCCAGGACGCGAAGTGCCATATCGGACATTTCTTCTGCAACACGTATATAATCTGCTTTTCGTTCCTCGGTTAATAAAACTACATTACCTTGAATGAGAGCGGAGGTAGATAAGTTAAGTATACTATCAAGTGCTCCTTTCGTATGAACCCGATATCCGCTGCCTTCCACGTTAAGGGTAGACATTAGCTTCCGGTCTGAATCAAATGGATTTTCTGAAATTCTTTTGTGTTTGGAGTTTAGCTCCTTCTTTTCCAGCTGATATTTATTACCAAAGTGAAGTAATGCTATTTCAGTTGGATCTCCGGTAGCCTCCTCATTTTCAAGGGTGGCATCACAGCACAGAACGAGAGATTTAATTAATTCTGCCTCATCTTGCGATGCACTCAGCTTTGAGGCAGTAACAGGTATATTTACGAAATGCTTATGAGTGTATTCCTTTACCACAGTCATTTTGTTCTGTGTTAAAGTTCCTGTTTTATCGGAACAGATGATATTGACAGAACCCAGTGTTTCAACCGCCGGGAGCTTTTTTACAATCGCATTGATTTTAGACATACGGGTCACTCCAAGTGCAAGCACTATCGCAACAATGGCAGCCAATCCTTCCGGAATAGCAGCAACTGCCAGGCTGATCGCTGTTAAAAACATTTCAAATAAATCCCGTTTTTGAAAGAAAGAAATGATGAAAATGAGACCGCAAATACCAATGGCAAGATAACCCAGAATTCGTCCTAGTTCATCCAGCCTTTTTTGCAGAGGAGTCATTTCGTCTGTGGAGGTTTCCAGTATTTCTGCTATTTTTCCTATTTCGGTATCCATTGCAGTTGCTACAACAATTCCTTCGCCGCGGCCGTAGGTGACTAAGGTAGATGAAAAGGCCATGTTAGCTCTATCACCAAGCGGTGTTTGAAGATCATCAATAATCCGGCCGGAATCCTTAACCGTGGGAACAGATTCTCCGGTCAATGCGGATTCTTCGATTTGCAGGTTTGCACTTTGCAGCAATCGCAGGTCAGCTGGAACATATCTTCCTGCATCCAAAAGGATAATATCACCCTGAACTAATTCCTCAGAATTAATTTCGAAGGTCTTCCCGTCTCTTTTCACCAGTGCTTTTGGTGTTGTCATCTTTTGAAGAGCCTCAACCGCTTTTTCGGCTTTCGCTTCCTGTACCACGCCAATCACCGCATTTAATACAATAACAAATAATATTATGACAGAATCAGCATATTCTTTTATGGCAAAGGTAATAACAGCAGAAACCAATAATACGTAAATTAACATATCCTGGAGCTGTGTTAAAAAAAGAAATAAGATCCCCTTTTTGGGTTTCCCTTTTAGTTTGTTATATCCATATTGGTACAGGCGCCTTTGCGCCTCTGCTGCTGTTAATCCTGCATTCTGATCAACATGCAATTCATTTAGAATTTCTTCCACGGATTTTGTAAACCACATGGGATAACACCTCTTTTCTGCATAAATCATATCAATATCATTCCTAATTTACGGTGGTTTATTCCGAACGGCCATTGTTTTCCACGTTTAGGTTCTTTTGCTTTATAACCAGCCTTTTCAGATGTTTTTTGAATCAATCCTTTCAATCTGTTTGACATGAACATGATACAATAGTAAAATCAGGATAGGAAACCATATTCCGCCTGTTATGAAATGGAATGACAGGCAAGAGCTTTACGACATAAGGGAAGAAATGAGGAAATATATGGATTATATCTTTAATATATTAAAGTCATATCAAATTAAGGATTCAATTGCATGGAATTTATCCTATATCATTTTAACTGTTTTTGTTATTTTGGTTTGTCTGGTAGTAAATCTTATTGCAAAGAAAGTTGTTTTGGCATTTTTGGCTAAGGTGATACGAAGGAATAAGCATAAGTGGGAAAATGAACTGCTGGAACATAAGGTTTTTACGAAGATTACGAATATACTTCCAGGTATTATCGTATATCTCTTTGCACCGGCTTATCGTGGCATTACTGAACTTCTATTTCGTGGGGCGACGGTCTATATCCTTCTCATGTCAACCTTTGTAATTAAGGCAGTACTGGATTCGATCAACGATATTTATCGGACATATCCGATTTCTAAGGTGAGACCTATCAAAGGATTATTACAGGTTGTCGAAATAATAATCTATATTATGATCGGCATTATTATGATTGGAACTCTGATGAATCAGAATCCACTCTTGATGTTAGGAGGAATAGGAGCAGTTGCGGCAGTATTTTCTTTTGTATTTAAAGATTCTATTCTTGGATTTATTGCAGGGATTCAATTGACCTCCAATGATATGCTTCGTATCGGAGACTGGATTGAAATGCCAAAATACGGGGCTGACGGAGATGTAATTGATATAACATTAAATACGGTTAAGGTACAAAATTTCGATAAATCCATCATTTCCCTGCCGGCCTATGCGTTGGTTTCGGATTCCTTTAAAAACTGGAGAGGTATGACGGAGTTCGGTGGCAGACGTATAAAACGTTCGTTTTATGTCGATGTAAACAGTATCAGTTTTTGCACACCGCAGATGCTTGAAAAATATAAGAAAATTAATTATTTGAAGGATTATATTATTGAAAAAGAAAGAGAGCTTAATCTATACAATGAAAAGCAAAGTGCGAACAATGAACTTAAAATCAATGGAAGATATCTAACAAATATCGGAACATTCCGGATTTATATCCAGACTTACTTAAAGAATAACTCGAATTTATTAAAGAATATGCCACAGATAGTACGGCAGCTTCCGGCCGCAGAATACGGCTTACCGCTTGAAATATATGCTTTTACGGAAGTTACGGATTGGGCGGTTTATGAAGCAATTCAAGCAGATATATTTGATCATATTTTTTCGATCGCAGATGAATTTGGACTTCGACTCTTTCAGAATCCGACAGGATATGATATGAAACAAATCAATATCGGTTTAAATGCTATTGATAATCATGCAAAAGAAGCTGAGATAGAGAGGTAATATTAGGAAAACGCTATATCCTTCTAAGGATTAATTTCTTCGAGCAAATTTTTTATATAATAAAAATAGATAAGAGCAGGAATAAACCAGTATCCCTGCTCTTACCATTTGTGTCTCAATTTCTTTTAGTGCAATATTCAATTTGATAGTGAGATATTATCATAACCTTTTGCAATTCACCTGCTCTTTCTCCAACTAACCAAAGCTTTCAAAATTACTAGTTAAACTGTCCAAAAGCTACCATCTCCTATTCTCAAAGAAACTTGCGGTCTGTAATTCTGAGACTAAGTTACAAACCATTTATTCAATTTTGAAAGAACGTATCCATAAGGATTCATTCTTTATTCAAAATG
The DNA here is from genome assembly GCA_023418475.1 of Bacillota bacterium. Taxonomy (GTDB): domain Bacteria; phylum Bacillota; class Clostridia; order Lachnospirales; family Lachnospiraceae; genus Mobilitalea. Next base: position 22,476 of record JAEZZO010000016.1, on the reverse strand, counting down.
AATTCTTTTGGAATTCATCTTGTTTGATACGACAGATCCTTAACAAATTGAGTATATGATATTTTAGTTATATAAGTCATACGTCGTATCTGATATTATTATGTCTCATAGTAAAAATATTATTCTTAGAATTAATAAAATAATAATGTAAAAATTGGTAAATTCAAATTACCCTGCCAGATGACGACGTTTTATTACCTTCAGTCTGGTGAATTCTTCTCTTTCCTTTTCCTCCAGTGCATTGGAGATATCCTGCAGTAGAGTAGTATAATAGGGGATTGTTATATTTTTTAAGGCATTGGCACGTTTTTGTGTCTTATTAATACTGGTAGCCAGACGGTAAGCTGAATTCTCAATCATGGATAATCGGATCGTGAGTTCCTTCACTTTGGCAAAACGTTTTGTTGCTTCGTCCAGGGATAATTTCGTCTGAAAGAATGCATAAGTCGGTTTCCCAGCGGAATTATCAAACTCCACCAGGGGAATTTCTGTTCCCATTATACTGCGCTGCTTAATCTGGATGGAATTTTCTTCCGGAATGGTGTTGGAAAGCTCGGAAACCGTATTAATTCCCATCTCAATATTAGCCTGCTGAAGAGCATGGTAGGCACTGGTAAAGGTAGTATCGATTTCTGTTTGTATTTCTTTTGCTTTGTCTATCAGTTCCATTAATTCCCGCAGTAAGATATTTCGCTTTTTATCCATTAATTCGTAACCCTGTTTTGCAAGTTTCAAGGAATTTTTTACCAGCATCAGGTTTCCCTTGGTGGGAAAGGTATTCGGATTCATGAGATCACCTCTATTGTTTGGAAGTTTCTTCCTTCTTTGGATAATACTGATCTAATATCTTCGTATCGATACGGTCAAGTTCCTCCCGGGGAAGAATTGACAGGAGCTGCCAGCCCATATCCAGCGTCATAAGCATGCTTCGGTCCTCGGCAGTTCCCTGTGCGAGAAAGTTCTGCTCCAATGCAACACCAAATTTTAAGTATAATTTGTCCAGTAAAGATAGTTCGTCCTCACCGATAACGCTTGCAAGGGCTCTAGCATCACCCACACGGGCATAGGAAGAGAAGAGCTGGTTCGCAAGATCCTGATGATCTTCTCTGGTATATCCTTTTCCAATACCATCCTTCATCAGACGGGATAGTGACGGAAGAATACTGATTGGAGGATAAATTGCTTTCTGATGCAATGCACGATCAAGTACAATTTGGCCCTCCGTAATATATCCGGTCAGATCAGGAATCGGATGAGTAATATCATCATTTGGCATAGTAAGAATCGGTATCTGTGTTACGGATCCCGGGCAGCCGCGAACAATGCCGGCCCGCTCGTAAATGGTTGCGAGCTCACTGTATAAATAACCTGGATAACCCTTTCTGCTGGGGATTTCTCCTTTGGATGAGGATACCTCACGCATGGCCTCCGCGAAAGAGGTCATATCGGTTAGAATAACAAGAATATGCATTCCCCTTTCAAATGCAAGATATTCTGCAGCAGAAAGAGCAACTTTAGGAGTGATCAGCCTTTCCACAACAGGATCATTTGCCAGATTTAAATACATTACAACATGAGAACCGGCACCACTCTCTTCAAAGGTGCGGCGGAAGTATTCTGCTACATCATGCTTTACACCCATTGCGGCAAAAACAATGGCAAATTCACCTTCGGCACCTTCACCAAGAGAAGCCTGTTTTACAATCTGTGCGGCAAGCTGGTCATGAGGAAGACCATTTCCGGAGAAAATCGGAAGCTTTTGACCTCTTATTAAAGTTGTAAGGCAGTCTATTGCAGAAATACCTGTTTTGATATAATTTCTTGGATACTCTCTGGTACAGGGATTTAAGGGCAATCCGTTGATGTCTCGTTTTGTGTCGGTCACGATATTACCAAGACCATCGATTGGCTGGCCTACACCATTGAAAACACGTCCCAGGATATCCGGCGAGAGACTGACCTCCATCGGATGACCCGTAAGTTTCGTATGCGTATTAAATAGAGACATATCCTCGGTACCCTGAAATACCTGTATGATAGCCTTATCTTCATACAGTTCGATAATTCTTCCCAGTTTCTTTTTCTCTCGATCCACGGTTAATTCCACTATTTCATCAAAGGAGGCATCACGGACACCTTCCAAAGCAATCAGGGGGCCGTTAATTTCGCTTAATCCCAAATATTCTATTGACATACTGGTCTGTTCCTCCTTTCTTGTTATGCGTTTTTCGCCATGATTGTGTCATAAAACTCGTCAATCATAATTTTATAGGTATCAAATTTAATCAGTTCGTCATTTGCTATGTCATATTTGATTGAGATGACCTTGTCGAAGATGGGACTTTCTTTTAATAAAGACATAGGCATATTACGGTCAATCAGCTGTTTGGATTTCTGGTAAAGATATAAAATTGTTTCCATCATCTTCAGCTGCTTTATCATCGGAACATAAGTGTCGGATGGATGATAGGCATTTTGCTGTACAAAACCAAGACGAATTACCCTTGCAATTTCCAGTACCAGTTTCTGATCGTCCGGAAGCACATCACTGCCGATCAGCTTCACAATCTCATTCAACTGGCTTTCTTGTGTCAGGAGACTAAGAAGCTGATTTCTGCATTCTACAAAATCCTCACCAACATTCTTTGTATACCAGGGGGAGAGATCGGTAAGATATTCACTATAACTGGTTAACCAGTTGATGGCTGGAAAATGTCTGGCATAAGCGAGTGATTTATCAAGGGCCCAGAAGCAGCGTACAAAGCGCTTGGTATTTTGTGTTACCGGTTCGGAAAAATCCCCGCCCTGCGGAGATACAGCACCAATAATCGAGACACTGCCTTCTGTCCAGTTTAGATTTTGCATAAAGCCGGCTCTCTCATAGAAGGCGGAGAGCCTTGAGGCCAGGTAAGCAGGAAAACCTTCTTCTGCAGGCATTTCTTCAAGGCGGCCGGACAATTCGCGCAGAGCCTCGGCCCATCTCGAGGTAGAGTCTGCCATGATGGCGACATGGTAACCCATATCGCGATAATATTCGGCCAGTGTGATGCCGGTGTAGATACTGGCTTCCCTGGCAGCAACCGGCATGTTTGAGGTGTTCGCGATAAGGGTAGTGCGATCGAGAAGCGGATTGCCGGATTTAGGGTCGACTAGTTTTGTAAAGTCCTCAAGAACCTCTGTCATTTCATTACCGCGTTCACCACAGCCAATGTATACAATGATATCGGCGTCACACCATTTTGCCAGTTGATGCTGCGTCATGGTTTTCCCGGTACCAAAACCGCCGGGGATAGCAGCAGTACCGCCTTTCGAGATAGGGAACAAGGTATCAAGAATTCTCTGACCGGTAACCAGTGGACGGTCAGAAGCATATCGTTTTGCGGTTGGCCTTGGAACACGGATCGGCCATTTTTGTGTTAGGGTTAGTTCCTTTTCTATACCTTGAATGGTCGTAATGGTAACAATCGGAGCATTGATCGTATATTGTCCATCTGCCGCAACCTTGGTAACTGTTCCGGCCAGATCAGGAGGAACCATTGCTTTATGAATAATAGCTCTGGTTTCAGGCACCTGTGCGATGATTGTACCGCCGTATACCTTATCACCTGGCTTTACGGTGATATGAACATCCCAAAGCTTCGAAGTGTCCAGTGCTTCGACGTTTACTCCTCTGGAAATAAAAGCACCTGATTGATTGGCTATTTCCCGGAGCGGACGTTCGATACCATCAAAAATATTGCTGAGAATTCCGGGTGCCAGAGTAACGGATATTGCGGCACCGGTTGAAGTAACAATATCACCGGGACGCAGTCCGGTGGTTTCCTCATATACCTGAATTGTAGTTTTTTCCTTGGTCAGACCGATTACCTCACCTACTAGCTTATCCTTGCCGACTAATACCATTTCGCCCATTTTAAAGGCCTGGTTTTCACCTACATATACAATTGGTCCATTAATACCAAATATTTTACCTGTTAAACTCATAAGGATAAACTTCCTTTCCTGTCTAGAGAGTAAAGTTACTCTTTTCTTCTTCTAATTTTGTCAGAAATGAATTATCAATCAGAATACTGCGGGAAGGAATAACAGCGCGTGTTCCACCGATAAAATTACGGTCACTTATGGTTAAAACAGCGGCTGTTTTCTCTTCCAGCAGTGGTATTTTGTCTGCATCTGAAGGATTAATATAGATAGTGATAATATCATCCTTGGCAAAATTACTCGCACTTTTGATCTGAACACACAGCAGATCTATGTATTCGGGGGTTTTCATATAATCCTCAAGTCTATGATTTACATCCTCAAATACCTTTTCCGAGATTTCAGCTGTTTTCTCCAGAAGTTTTCGCCTGATCTCCAGCGATTCTGCAGACAGCTTACGGTTTCTTTCCCGAATAATATTCTCAGAGGCCATTCGATAATTAGCCTCTGCTTTGTGAAGAGCAGCATCTCTGCGCTCCTCATAATTCTTCTGTAAAGTCTTTTTATATTCTTCCACAATTTCAATATTCTGTTGCGTTGCATTTTCGATCACAGAAGAATAGAAGTGCTCTAATTTTTCATCAAGAGTCATATGATCATACCTTTCTGATGCCTATAATTTTAAACCAATGGCTTCGTTCACATACGAAGTAATAAAATCGGGTTTTCGACCGGTTCCGTGCCTGTCTGGGATTTCGACGATCAGGGGAATTCTTCTGTTTAATTTCACATCATTAATGATCTCGGGAAATTCATTACTTAATTTTTCGGTAATTAAAATAATCCCGATTGTATTATCAGCTAGAACCTGATCGAGCTCCACCTTGAGTTCATCGCGAGTATGAACAACCACACCGTTTACACCGGAAAGCTTCATTCCGGTATAAGTATCAACATTATCACTGATTAGATACATCCGCATAATAATACCATACCTTTCTTTCAATCCTGTAAACTATAAGCTGAACTAAATACGGGTTTGTTGCCGGATTAACTAAGTAAAATCATGAAGGAGATGATAAGACCATAGAGAGCAACACCTTCTGCAAGAGCAACAAATACTAATGATTTTCCCATTACGGAAGCATCTTCACTAATAGCACCTAAAGCAGCAGAAGCAGCAGAAGCTACGGCAATACCGCCGCCGATACACGATAAACCGGTAGCGAGAGCAGCAGCGATGTATTTCCAGCCTTCCACAGAGGAGGCAGCAGAGCTGCCTGTACTTGCAGCAAAAGCATTGCCTCCGGTAAACATTATAATGTCTGCAATTAGTAAAATACTGAAAAACAGGAAAACATTGAAGCCGAGTGCCGCCTTAAAGCCACCTTTTGTTCGTTTGCTGTAAAGAAATGATCCGAAGGGTATAATAATACTTAATAATAATGCTGCGATTAGAGTGATTTTTAAAGCCATGATAAGCTTCCTCCTTATTATAATTATATTTTTTATTGTTTATGTGAATGGTTTGCCTGTCAAAAGTCAGTGTAAGTATTTATTAAATTTTTGCCGTGCAAATCAATCATTCTATAAATTGCCGTATTATTTGCTTTTATAGGGTTTGAATTCTTTGCCGGTGCCTTTATAAAAGCGGCTGAACATTTCATAGTATTCCAGACGCAATACCTGAATTCCGACAATCAGTCCCTCCATCAGGGAGACGAATACATTACCAAGTAACAATACAATAAAATTCGGGTGACCTGATGAAGCACCCGCGAGAAGCATAACGACAGCCATCATTCCTGCATGACTTAAGGCAAAAGCACCGACACGAAGAAAGGAAATCGTATTGGTTAAATAGCTTAATAATATTTCAAAAAGTTCAAAAGAAGACTCTACAAAAAACATACCCTTCTTCTCGGGAAAGATTTGTTTTCTCTTCTCAATAAGGTGTGTTAAAGGTTCCTTAAAGAAGATTAGTAACAATGGTAATAAAAAGAATATTACAATGAGGATTATACCAGGGGTGCGGTATCCCAGAAATATCATTACAGCGCTGATAATCACTGCTGCGTAAAATACCAGACCAGCCACACCATTCGTATCAAAGAAAACCCTTCCCCATTCTTTTGCTTTGATACCATTAATAATATTAATAATCATAGCTAATACAATAAGAAATACTCCAAAACCAACAGCCGTTCCAAGAACAGTCATTGCATTTTCACGCGGGGATAACCAGATTGGAGTAATCAGATCCTCAAAACCGAAAACGCTTCCGTATAAAAATCCGAATATAGTGGAAAAGATGCCGGCCAGTGCAACAATGGCAGCTAAATTCATTTTCCGAAGCTTATATAAAAGGCTTCCTCCGATCACAAGACATAAGCCCTGCCCTACATCACCGAACATGATACCAAATATGACAGAATAAGTAATGGCTACAAAAGAGGTTGGATCAATCTCGTTATAGGCAGGCAATCCGTACATTCTTATAAACATTTCAAAAGGTTTAAAAAGGTTGATGTTTTTAAGCTTGGTTGGCGGCTTTTTATCATCTTCTTTGCCATCGTCTACTACACAATATAGCAGATTATCCTTTTCAGCATCCTGCAACAGTAATTCGGATTCTTTTTCTGTAATCCAGCCGCATAGTATGTAAAATACTTCGCTTTTACTTTTTTCTCTTGTGCAGGCCGCCATCTTTCGCACATCAAAGTTCCTGGACAAGGTAGTAACCGTGTAATGTGCCCTTTCCAGCTGATCAGAGATACTATTTAGCCGGCTTTTGATTTCAGTATATAGATCCTCGAGTTCCTTATTGATTTCTTCAATTTTCTTTAAAATAGAAGAAAAGGATTCTTCCGGCGTACCCTGGTAAGTATTTGGTAGTATCATTCTTTCAAAATGAAGGGAAGCATATATTGCATCGATTTTCACGGCATCATTGGCCGGCACAAAATAAATTCCCCAGACATAATCACGATCCCGTTCGCATTCATAAAAAACAGTATTTAAATTATCGTATACATATTTCGAAAATCTGGTGTAAAATTCATGAGGAACTTTACCAAAACGAAACTTAATGAATTTTAGATCCATAATCTGCGAAATATCATAATTCAGGTGCCTAAAATGCTCGATTTGATTTAATAATTCATTGCATTCAAGCCGCTGCTTTTTAAGTTCATTTTTCCTGTTGTTCAGATCAGACAACATGGAATATGCGGTATCAATTATCTGAATTGCTTCCTGTCTGGTCATCATTTCTTCGAGAGGAGCCTCTTTCGGATCCAGCTTTTTTACCAGATCCTCTGATTTTGCAATTAGATCCTTATAGGGATTGTTTTCTGTGAAAGGTCTCAAATGATAAGTGGTGCTGAGTTCTGTCAGAGCATTTTCGAGATGAATATCATATTTCGTCAGATATTTATTTACAGCACGGTCAAAATCATCTTTCGGTCCTGTCATACTGAGAAATCTCATCTTTTCTATCATCTTTTTCCTCCTTTATATAACATGATTTTGTATGTAATTGCGAAACACCAGAATTGTATACATTTTGAACAACTATATAGTTTTGCAATTACCTAACATGATTTGAGTGTCAAAAGCCTAAAAATGATTTGCTGGATGATTATATATGCACTCATATTCATCAGCATAACCTGGATCAGGCTTTTGACATTCGAATCCTATTAAGTCAGTGCAGAATGTAATCTTGTTTTTGCTTTGCATCCAAACCATAACGGATACATTCCAAAGCGGAAGTTAAGTGGCGAATTTCCATATCCTTACGATATAGATAATAATTTACCAGTGCCATAGAAGCAGGATATCTTTTAATATTGTATAAATAGATACCATTTATAATTCTGTCATATTCCCGCTCCATCGTACCATTTTTTAAATGAGCAGAAAAACTGCTGTAATGAGTGGCAACAAGCAAATTCATAAATTCGTCAAGCGTAACGGAGCTTACAAGCCGTGCCAACTGTGCTTTCGTCAATTTATAATTAACCGGTATTAAATAAGTAAAGATATCTGAAGCACCCATGTCATACATTTTCTTAGAACGATAGATCCACATAATATTAAGCAGATCAATTTCTGTTCCGATTCGTAAAGTAAAAGCATTTTTGTTATTACCCTTTAATATTTTATCCTTAAGTCTCCAGGATTTTGTGAAATAATATACATCCAGAGCCATTTCATAATCAAAGGAAGATAAACCAGCTTTACTGCTCATTTTTGTAAAAAGAGTATAGTACTCCGAACCTTTCAGGTTTTGAATATACTCTTCCATAGAATGAGAGGCAGACAGTGTATTCACATTAATGTGTGAATGCTTCGTAAAAAAAGGGTGAAACAAAGAAAGATCATAAGCATTTGAATTGTTATAGATCAAGCGTATGCAGGCTTTTAATACATTTACTTCATACCGGAAGAAAATTAATTCCAGATCCTGACGCTGTTCTACATTAGCAAATCGGTATATTTTAGCATAGTCCAGATATAGGCCGTTTATAAAAATACGTTCAGCCTCTCCCCGGTGAATTTCTCGTTCATCATATTTTTGAAACAATTCATCATAACCCGGATGCTTTTTTAGATATGCAATAAAATCAATCACCGATTCAATGTTTACAATTTTCTGATAATCATCTTTACTGATCAGTTTTGGATGCATAGCCTTCACTTTTGTGTTAATTCCACTATATGAGATAGAAGAATTCATATCAATCCTCCATGATTTTTGGAGGATTTCGCCTCCATGATTTTTGGAGGATTTCGCCTCCATGATTTATTGGAAAAAATGTAGCATTCTTATACAGGAATATATATTACGCTGTTACAACAGAGTTCCGTTTACATACCGGCTTTGATAATTCTCTGAAATACTTTATCTACAACCTCATCATGATTATGCAGATATTTTGTTTCAAGCTCAATTAATTGACGATTATTGTTTTCGATTAACTGATCCTTCTCCTGTTCAAGTTCCATCTCGGCGCTGTTTAGGATAGCATTAATTTTTGCATTATTTTCGTCTGCAATGGCGGCTTCCATTTCAAGTATTGCCTTCTCATTCTCTTCATAAAGTTCATTCTTTTCAACATTGGCGCGCTCAATAATCTGATTCGCTTTTTTTTCTATATCAAATAAAAGACTGATAACCTTTTCCATTTCTGACCTCCTGCCCATAGAAAAATTATATTTATCATAGATAATATAGTTAATAATACATTGTTTTCCGGGTTTTGCAATAGTCTCTGTGTACAATTTGCATTTGCTGATAGAAATATCAAGGCATAATAAGCATAAAAATAGATGAAAAGTATATTATTGAAAACGATTAAGTAAATATTATAGAAAAATATGAAAAATAGCTTGCATTATTTAGCGAAAAGGTTTAGTATTATACTCATAAAAAGTGAGTAACAGTTACAAACATAATCAAATTTAATTATAGAAATTAGTGAATATTACTTATCGATATTTACTGTATGGTGTAATATGTATATAAAAAGTTATTATATAAACCGAAGTTTGTATAAAATGATGTTACGCAAACAAAGAAAACGATTAAGTAAGTACCTATAACATTTACATATCAGTTAGGAGCATTTTTGTGGTTTCAATTAAAGACGTTTCGATTAAATGTGGAGTGTCAGTGGCTACCGTAAGTAAGGCTTTGAATGATCATAGCGATATTGCTGAAACTACCAAAGAGCATGTTAGAAAAATAGCAAAGGAAATGGGCTACTTCCCGAATTCTTCTGCAAGAGCTTTAAAAACGAACCGTACTTATAATATTGGTGTGCTATTTGTGGATGAGTCTCAAAGCGGATTGACACATGAATATTTTGCCAATGTATTGGATAGTTTTAAGGTAGAGGCAGAAAAAAACGGTTATGATATAACTTTTATCAGCAAACATACCGGACATAAAAATATGTCCTACTATGAACACAGCAAGTACCGTGGAGTCGACGGAGTAGTGATAGCTTGCATTGATTTTTCGGATCCTTCTGTATTAGAACTTATTCACGGAGAATTACCAGTCGTAACAATTGATCATGTATTTGATAACAGAACCGCCATTATGTCAGATAATGTTAAGGGAATGAAAGACTTGATTACTTATTTGTACAAGATGGGACACAGAAAGATCGCATATATTCATGGAGCTGATTCCTCGGTTACACAAAACCGGGTGGGAAGCTTTTACAAAACGCTCGGAGAACTTGGAATTGAAGTTTTGGATGAATATGTGAAGAGTGGTTTCTATCATGATCCTGATACGACAGCTAAATTGACAAGAGAGCTTCTGGAACTTAAGGATCGGCCAACCTGTATTATTTTTCCGGATGATTTTTCCTGTATAGGAGGAATTAATGCTATTAAGGAAAAAGGACTTAGAATTCCGGAAGACATATCCGTAGCCGGATATGATGGAATTGTATTATCACAGGTTTTAAACCCGAAACTTACAACTTTAAAACAAAATACTAAAGCGCTGGGGAGCAGTGCTGCGGAGAAATTGATTACTTTGATTGAGAATCCGAAGGCATCAATTATCGAACGGGTTGTTGTTGAGGGAAAGGTATTAGAAGGAGAATCAGTAAGGGATCTAAACAAATAATGATGAAGATGGGAGCGATTAGAGGGAGAAATTAATAATATTGTATCTGGAAATATACATTTGACGGATATGTTTTGTTCTTGAATAACTTTACAAATCTTTCTTTTTAAAATGTTAAAAATACTGGGGAGTAATTTATACATATAAATATGGTTTTGTAAAATGAATTGCAGGAATGAAACATATGTATCAAAGCTATGATATTTATTAAGGGCGTTTGACTGGACGTTAAGAATAAACTTCATATTTTCACATCAGGATAATGAAGTTTTAAAAATTTGAGGGAGGAAGGTACACCTTGGCATCTGATAATGATCGGATGCTGCAGGTGTACTTTTTCTATATACGCATAGCAATCTTCATATACTGAGGAGGGTATTTACCGGGCATATCATATTATTTTGAAACTGATACACGATTTTTTTGCTATTTGTGAAATACATAAATTATAAAAGCAGACAGATGATAATATGCAAATCTACGGGTATACTTTATAAGGCAAAAAAATAATGATTAAAAATTACACGATAGGAAATGCAGGTTTGTTATCTTCGTAATACAGTCCATAGCATAATGAAAAGATCTGCTCTGGAAATGAACGTCATAAACAGTGGTAGAAATGACTATTTTTATATTGATTTATTAGTTTTATATAGATAAATTGTTGAATTATAGGTTGGTTTCAGGTATAATAATTAATGTGTTTTACCAATAAATGTTTGGAGGTAATTAAATGGCAATGGAAACCGTAGAAGTTGTTCGCCGGGCGGAACTTCTTGCAGCGCAAACGGAAAAGGATGCTCTTACAAAAAAAGAGAACATTATTTCTGAAGCAAAGGAAACTGCGAAGAAATTGTTTTCTTCCATGACTGAGCAAGCAATGCAGGACGCCGACAAAAAGGCAGCTGATACCAATGCAATGGTAGAACAAATTCTTGATGCTGCAAAGCAAAAAGCAGAAGATGAGGTTTTGCTGATGCAGAAAAATGTTCGGGGCAAGGAACAGGCGGCAGTCGAACAAGTACTCAATAGCATTACTAATTAAAACAGGCTTGTTACTATAACGCTAAGGAGGTGCTCTTGTTATGGCAGTGCTGCAGATGCAGCGAATATTAATTTGTTCACTAAAAAAAGACAGAAAGCCAATTTTGGAATTATTACAACGCCGTGGTGTAGTTGAAATTACAGATGCGTTACCAGAAGACAGTATTTTTCAAAAATCAGATGTAACCACTGTAAAAAATAGTCTGGAAAGAAATATAGCATCAGCAAAGGATGCTATTGAAATTCTAGACACTTACCTGAATGAAAAAAAATCTATGCTGGCACCATTATATGGACTTAAGGAAGCTGATATGGACGAATACAGTGCATTCAGGGAAAAACACGATGCGATTGTCCAAACAGCAAATAAAATTATTCTGTTATCAAAGAAGATAGCGGAATGTCAGGCTGAAATATTAAAGCTTGACACCCAGGTAGAAATACTTGTGCCGTGGACAGCCCTGGATGTACCGGTAAGCTTCTCGGGAACGAAATATACGAAAGCATATATCGGAACTTTACCGAAACAATGGATCTTGGAAGATATTTATAGTAAACTCATGGATCATTCACCGCTGCATGTAGATATTATCAGCAGTTCGAAGGATCAGACCTGTATATTTGTGCTTTGTAAAAAAGAGAAAGCAGAAGTAGTTTATGAAGCCTTACGGGGCATGGAATTTGCATTACCGGGATTTAGCTTTGACTTAAATCCGTCCAGACAAATCATTGAGTTAAAAAAGCAGATAGCACAAGCACAAAAAGAGATTGATCAGTCTGTTGAGCAAATGAAAATGTTTCAAAAACAAAAGGATGATTTGCAGTTTCTATATGATTATGAAACAATGCGTCTGGAGAAGTACGATGCAATAGGGCATTTGCTGCAATCGAAGAATGTTTTTTTCCTGTCAGGTTATATCGCAGAGAAGGATGCGATGGCATTATCCAAGGAACTAAGTGAAAAATATCAGATCGTTATTAATTTTGAAGAACCTGACGTGGAAGAAGAGACACCGGTGCTTTTAAAGAACAATGTGTTTTCTGAACCTCTGGAAGGAATTGTTAATGCTTACAGTCCCCCTGGGAATGGCGAGATTGATCCAACAATGATTATGTCATTGTTCTATTATCTTTTATTTGGATTAATGTTAGGTGATGCAGGTTATGGAGCCGTTATGGTTATAGCATGTGCCGCAGCGATTGTGAAATTCGGAAAGAGAATGGAGTCTACTGTCAAAAATACATTACGAATGTATTTGTTTTGCGGAATCTCAACCTTATTTTGGGGAGTGCTGTTTAGCAGTTATTTTGGAGATATTGTGGATGTGGTTTCTGAAACTTATTTCAGACATAAAATCTCAATTCCTCCAATTTGGTTTGTTCCGATGAATGAGCCTATGAGAATGTTGACATTTGCAATGGCTCTGGGTGTCATTCATCTATTTACAGGATTAGCAATTAAACTTTATTTATTATTAAAGAAAAAGGACTTTAAAGCAGTAATATATGACGTGGTTTTCTGGTTTATGCTATTAATCAGCTGCCTCCTGTTATTACTGTCTATGCCAATGATTGTAGAACTTTTAGGAGTAAGCTTTCGTGTACCTTCCTCCGTGGCTAATATAGCTGGAATTTTAGCAATACTTTCAGCAATCGGAATAGTATTAACGAATGGAAGGGAATCAAAGAATCCGTTTAAGAGATTTCTGAAAGGTTTATATGCGTTATACGGTATTTCAGGATACTTAAGTGATGTATTATCCTATTCAAGACTCTTGGCGCTTGGACTTGCTACCAGCGTTATAGCAACGGTTATAAATAAAATGGCTGCTATGGCAGGGGGAAAAAGTATTTTTGGAATTATTCCCTTTGTTATAATCGTTTTGGCAGGTCATACAATGAATCTGGCGATCAACGCATTGGGAGCGTATGTGCATACGAACCGTCTGCAATACGTTGAATTTTTTGGTAAGTTCTATGAAGGTGGTGGACGTTTGTTTGCGCCTTTTAGTAATAAAACAAAATATTACAAGATTAAGGAGAAAATGTAAAATGAAATTTGATATTAATAGTCTTGGAATCGTATTGGGTGTATTTGGAGCTGTTCTAGCTGCTTTAATGGCAGGAATAGGTTCTGCAAAGGGTGTTGGTATGGGAGGTCAGGCTGCAGCAGGAGTAATTACGGAGGATCCAAGTAAATTTGGAAAGGTTCTGATATTGCAGCTTCTTCCAGGTACACAAGGTATCTATGGATTGTTAATTGCATTTGTTACTTTGTCAAAAATCGGAATTCTCGGTGGTGGTGCAGAAGTTACTTTCCAGCAGGGCTTAATGTATTTTGGTGCATGTCTGCCAATGGCGATTGTTGGTTATTTTTCCGCTATTGCCCAAGCAAAGGCATCTGTCAGCAGTATTGGTGTTGTAGCGAAGAAACCGGAACAATTTGGTAAAGCAATGATTTTCCCTGCAATGGTTGAGACATATGCTATTTTAGCATTACTTATTTCTATTTTAGCGGTATTTAATATTTAGCAGTTGGGAGAGCGAACCATGACTGGATTAGAAAAGATAGTAAAGGCAATTGAAGAAGAAGCCTCGGTAAATGCTGAGAAAGTGATTTCCAAGGCGAAGCTGGAAGCAGAGAAAATTCTGGAAGAAGCCAGAGTTCAAGCGGATAAAAAATGTGCCGAAATTGCCTTAAAGTCCGAAGCAGATAAAAAAGATATGCTAAGCCGTGCGCAATCTGCTGCCCAGCTTCTTGAGAAAAAGGCTGTTTTAAATGCAAAACAGCAAATTATTAATGCAGTAATTTCTAAGGCTCAAAATTCCCTGCATCAGCTTTCGGACGCGGAATATACGGATATGATAGTTCGCATGATAAAAAAATATGCACATAGTAAACAGGGTGTAATACAATTTTGCGCTGTTGACAGAAAACGCTTTCCGGAGAATTTTGCTTCGATATTGAACAATGCTCTGGCTGACAGAAAAGATGCTTTACTGATCTGTTCGGAGGAGGAAGCGTCCATTGACGGAGGATTTCTTTTAAGATATGGTGATATCGAAGAAAATTGTTCCTTTGATGCTTTATTTAGTACTTCTAAAGAAGAACTACAAGATAAAGTGAATTCGTTTCTGTTCAAACAGGGATAAAGAGTGGGCAAATTTATGCTGACACGCAATTTTGTGGAGCAGAATGGAGATTTATATGGCTGAGAAAGATTACACTTATCAGGTTGCACGTATTCGTGCCAAGGAGCTTTCCCTTCTTGGGCGATCAGATATTGACCAGCTGATGAACTGTAAAAGTGAGAAGGAATGCTTGCGCCTGCTTTCGGATAAAGGCTGGGGAGAATCCGGGCTTGAGAATACGGAACAGTTTTTATCGGCAGAACGTAGGAAAACCTGGGACTTAATCAAAGAACTTGCCGAGGATATGTCCGATTTTGATACCTTTCTTTATGGAAATGATTTTCATAATTTAAAAGCTGCAATTAAGCAGGTATACACAGGATCAAAACAGAGTAATATTTATCTGTCACAGGGGACAATCGAACCTGAAACCATTTATAATGCAGTGAAAACACATGATTTTTCACTTCTGCCGGATTATATGCAAGAATGTGCACAGGAGGCCTATGAGGTTCAACTTCATACAGGTGACAGTCAGCTATGTGATATCATTATCGACAGAGCATCGCTGGAAACCACCTATGAGAAGGGAAAAGCCTCGGGAAATGTGCTTATGGAAGAATACGCGGAGCTTAAAGTTGCCTCAGCGGATCTGGGTATAGCCATACGGAGCCTTAGAACCGGCAAAGGAGAGCTGTTTCTCAAAAGAGCACTGGCTGGATGTGATACACTAGATATCACTTCCCTGATAACAGCAGTATTAAATGGAGAAGAGGCAGTATATGATTATCTTTCGATTACAGTGTATGCAGATGCTATTCCTGCCTTAAAGGAATCACCAACAGCATTTGAACGCTGGTGTGATAATTTGATTATTTCGCATATTCGTCCGCAGAAATATAATTCCTTTACTATTTCTCCACTCGCCGCTTATATTCTGGCCCGTGAGAATGAGATCAAAACAGTAAGAATAATACTCTCCGGAAAAAGGAATGAAATCGCGGAGGATGTGATCCGGGAAAGATTGAGGGATATGTATGTATAAGGTAGCAGTAATTGGTGACCGCGACAGTATCTATGGATTTGCTGCATTAGGAATTGATACCTATCCCGTAGAAGAGAAGGAAGAAGCAGCAAAGACTCTTAAGACCTTGGCAGAAGGGCAGTATGGTGTCATTTATATTACAGAAAGCCTGCAAGCCTTGCTGGAGGAAGAAATCGACCGTTATATAACGAGTTATTTACCGGCTATCATTCCGATCCCAGGTGTTTTCGGAAATACGGGAAAAGGTATGCAATATGTGAAAAAGTCTGTAGAACGAGCGGTTGGTTCAGATATTATATTTAATAATTAGCCCGGCATAAGCCTGATGTAAGGTATGTGGATGGATAGGAGAGCATCTATATCCATCCGGCTTATGTGAAGAATAGACATTTCTATGTAAAATGGAGTTTGGGTTGAAAAGAGAAGTATTTTTCAGCACGTAAAAAGTACTTACGTACTTATCGCTAAAGTTTTATGCCGCAGGCGCGGCAAATGGAGGTTAATATGAGTAAAGGCACTATAAAGAAGGTTGCCGGTCCGTTGGTAGTAGCGCAGGGTATGCGGGATGCCAATATGTTTGATGTGGTTCGTGTCAGCGAACAGCGTCTGATCGGTGAAATAATTGAAATTCATGGTGACCAGGCTTCTATTCAGGTATATGAAGAAACCTCCGGTCTTGGTCCGGGGGAACCGGTGGAATCTACCGGTGTACCGCTTAGTGTAGAACTGGGTCCGGGTCTGATCGGCAGTATCTTTGACGGAATACAGCGCCCCTTAGTGGATATCATGGAAGCAACAGGATCAAATTTAAAAAGAGGTGTTGAGATACCGTCACTTAGCAGAGATAAGAAGTGGCATTTTGTTCCGACTGTTACAGCAGGTGAAGAGGTGGAGGCAGGAGATATTATCGGTACGGTTGCTGAAACAGATATTGTGATTCAGAAGATAATGGTTCCTAACGGATTAAAGGGAACAATTGTTAAAATCCAGGAAGGTGATTATACGGTCTGCGAGACAGTCGCTGTACTGAAAAAAACCGATGGAATACAAGAAAATCTTACCTTGATGCAGAAATGGCCTGTTCGTGTAGGAAGACCTTATGCACAAAAGCTTTCTCCGGATAAGCCGTTAATTACCGGACAGCGTGTAATCGATACTCTGTTCCCGATTGCCAAAGGTGGTGTTGCAGCGGTTCCGGGTCCTTTCGGAAGCGGTAAGACTGTTGTTCAGCATCAGCTTGCCAAATGGGCGGAAGCTGATATTGTGGTTTATATCGGTTGCGGAGAACGTGGTAATGAAATGACGGATGTTTTAAATGAGTTCCCGGAATTAAAGGACCCGAAAACCGGGAAATCGCTGATGGAAAGAACTGTTCTGATAGCGAATACCTCCGATATGCCGGTTGCGGCACGTGAGGCTTCCATCTATGTCGGTATCACAATAGCAGAATATTTCCGTGATATGGGATATTCCGTAGCACTTATGGCTGATTCTACCTCACGCTGGGCAGAAGCACTTCGTGAAATGTCCGGCCGTCTGGAGGAAATGCCGGGTGAGGAAGGATATCCTGCTTATTTAGCGAGCCGTCTCGCACAGTTTTATGAGAGAGCCGGACGTGTCATTTCACTCGGAAAGGACAAAAGAGAAGGTGCTTTATCGGCAATCGGTGCAGTGTCTCCTCCGGGAGGAGATATCTCCGAACCGGTATCACAGGCAACACTCCGAATTGTTAAGGTATTCTGGAGCCTGGATGCAAACCTGGCATATCGTAGATATTTCCCGGCGATTAACTGGCTGACAAGCTATTCCTTATATAACCTGGGTAAATGGTTTAACACGAATGTAAATGAAAGATGGATGGAACAGCGTACACGTATTATGCAGCTGTTAAATGATGAGGCAGCACTGGATGAAATCGTAAAATTGGTAGGTATGGATGCCTTATCGGCTCCTGACCGGCTTAAACTGGAAGCAGCCAGATCTATCCGTGAGGATTTTCTGCATCAGGATGCTTTTCATGAAGTAGATACCTATACCGATCCGGAGAAACAATTTCTCATGATGGAGCTGGTATTAAATTATTATGATGTTTCTTTGGCATACCTGGAAAAAGGTGTTTCCATTGATAGTCTTGTGAAGCTTGCAGTCAGAGAAAGAATAGGACGTTTTAAGTATATTGCAGGAGATAAGGTGCAAGAAGAATTTGAGAATATCATTAAGAGCATCCAACAGGAAATAGATGCTTTCGCAGGAAAGGAGGATGCCTGATGCCAAAGGAATATAGAACCATACAAGAGGTTGCAGGTCCTCTTATGTTAGTACAGGGCGTTGAAAATGTAGCCTTTGATGAATTAGCGGAGATAGAACTTGCAAGCGGTGAAAAGCGCCGTTGCCGTGTGCTTGAGATAGACGGTACAAATGCTTTGGTACAGCTCTTTGAAAGCTCTGCCGGAATTAATCTTGCAAGCAGCAAGGTACGTTTTCTGGGCAGGAGTATGGAGCTTGGTGTATCTGAGGATATGCTTTCCCGTGTCTTTGACGGACTGGGACGTCCAATGGATGGAGGACCTGAGATCCTTCCGGAGAAGCGGATGGATATTGCAGGCCTCCCAATGAATCCGGCAGCCAGAAATTATCCACAGGAGTTTATACAAACCGGTGTATCCGCAATTGACGGATTAAATACACTTGTTCGCGGTCAGAAGCTGCCGATCTTTTCTGCAAGCGGTCTTCCTCACGCGGAGCTTGCAGCGCAGATAGCAAAGCAGGCGAAGGTTCGAGGAACGTCAGAACCGTTTGCGGTTGTATTTGCTGCGATGGGAATTACCTTTGAAGAAGCCAATTTCTTTACGGAGAGCTTTCGAGAGACAGGCGCAATTGACAGAACAGTTATGTTTGTCAATCTGGCGAATGACCCCGCCGTAGAACGTATCTCTACCCCTCGAATGGCATTAACTGCTGCAGAATATCTGGCATTTGAAAAGGATATGCACGTTCTGGTTATTCTTACTGATATTACTAACTATGCGGATTCACTGCGTGAAGTATCTGCTGCCCGCAAAGAAGTCCCCGGGCGACGTGGCTATCCCGGATATATGTATACCGACCTTGCTTCTCTATATGAAAGAGCGGGTCGGAAGAAGGGTAAGGCAGGCAGTATTACGATGATCCCGATTCTTACGATGCCGGAGGATGATAAGACGCATCCTATCCCGGATCTGACAGGATATATCACCGAGGGACAGATTATCTTAAGCCGTGAGCTGTACCGACAGAGTATTCAGCCACCGATTGATGTTCTGCCCTCTTTGTCCCGTCTGAAGGACAAAGGAATTGGTGATGGTAAAACCAGAAAGGACCATGCCAATACCATGAATCAGATCTTTGCTGCCTACGCACGAGGTAAGGAAGCGAAGGAACTTATGGTAGTGCTTGGTGAAGCGGCACTTACAGATATTGACAAGCTGTATGCAAAGTTTTCGGATGCCTTTGAAAAAGAATATGTATCCCAGGGCTATCATACAAATCGTGATATTGAGGAAACACTTAATCTGGGCTGGAGGCTTTTATCCATTTTGCCAAGAACAGAGCTTAAGAGAATAAAAGACGAGTTTCTGGATCAGTATTACGGAAAAATCTAAGGGGGTGCTGATCTTTGGCAAAAGCACATGTTAATCCGACTCGAATGGAGTTGACGAAGCTTAAGAGGAAGCTGGCGACTGCAACTCGTGGTCATAAGCTGCTGAAGGATAAGCGGGATGAGCTGATGCGCCAGTTCCTGGATCTGGTTCGCGAGAATAAAGCGCTTCGTGAAAAGGTTGAAAAAGGAATTCAGGCAGCTAACAAAAACTTTGTGCTTGCAAGAGCCGCGATGCCCGAGGAGATATTAAATGTCTCTTTGATGGCTCCCAGACAGGAAGTATATCTCGAAGCCGGTAAGCGTAATGTTATGAGTGTGGAAATACCCCAATTTGAATATAAAACAAAAACACCGGATGAAAATGATATTTATCCGTATGGATATGCCTTTACCTCCAGTGATCTGGACGGAGCGGTAAAATCACTGCAGGATATCTTTCCTGATATGCTAAGACTCGCACAGATTGAAAAATCTTGTCAGCTGATGGCAGCGGAGATTGAGAAAACCAGACGCCGCGTCAATGCTCTGGAGCATGTTATGATACCGGAAATGAAAGAAAATATTAAGTTTATTGTCATGAAGCTGGATGAAAATGAACGTAGTACCCAAATCCGTCTGATGAAGGTGAAGGATATGATGCTGGAACAGGCACATCATTATAAAGAACGTTATGACAATCATTTTGATGTGTAGAAAAATACAAATGTATGAGTGGTACAGGCAGTAAATTGCCTGTACTTTTTTTGCTCCTCTTTTCAAATTCATCCGTAGAGCAAATATACGATCAGAGTGTCTCCTGGATCGTGGAATTATGTCTGAATTTGTAAACACGGAAGGAAACAAATGGTTTATTATCCAAATATTCCACTGATATAGTATGATCAGATATATAGTCATAAAATGTAATATAATAAAATAATTTGTCTAAATAGATCAATGTACTATTGTAATCAGCAGGTATTTTCTGTTATTATATAGATATATTATGATACTTACTTGTAGGAGGCTACCCATGGATATAGGAAAAGGAAATATTGCTGATATTAAGGTTACGGATGTGATTGATGTTGAAGTATTACAGAAGTTTCTGGATAATTTCGCGATTGGTATGAATATTGCTAGTGTTGCGGTAGATCTAAATGGAGAACCGGTTACAAAACCAAGTTTTTATACAAATATTTGTGCAAATTATACGCATTCTACAAAAATCGGAGATGATCGCTGCGCCTTGTCTCACAAAAAAGGTGGAGAAGAAGCGGCAAGAACTAGAAAACCGTATATATTTAAGTGTCATTCCGGATTAATTGATTTTGCTGCACCGATTATGGTGAATGAAATCCAAATTGGTACGATTCTTGGCGGACAGATCTTAACAGAAAAACCGGACGCTGAAGCATTTCGGAAGACGGCGCGGGAAATTGGCGTAAATGAAGATCGATATGTAGCAGCTGCAAATGAAGTTAATATTATGGAAGAAAAAAATATTGCTGCAGCCGCAGAGGTATTATTCATTGTTGCAAATACATTGTCACAGATGGGATATCAGAAACTGAAAATAAGAAACACCAGTGGTGACTTGTTGGAAAGCTTTTCTCAAATCTCAGCAACAATGGAAGAACTGGCCGCTTCTTCTGTAATAGTGAATGAAAATCAGGATAATCTAAACCATGAAATAATACATATCAAAGAAATATCAGAGCAGATTATTAAAATTCTTGCATCTATAAAAAGTATTGCGGACCAAACAAAGCTAATCGGCTTAAATGCCTCCATAGAAGCTGCCAGGGCCGGAGAAGCAGGGAAGGTGTTTTCTGTGGTTGCTTCTGAAATTCGAAATATGTCTCAAAATTCAAAAGAAACAGCTGTCAATATTGAAAAGCTCACAACGGATATTCAGGCTTCAATCAATAAAACCTTAAATATCTCAAGCTCTACGATGGAAAATGTTGAGCAACAATCAGCCGGAATTCAGGAAACAACTGCCAGTGTGGAAGAAGTACTGAGTCTTACGAATGAATTATACCAAATGACAAATGAATAAAAAAGGAGCTTTCAGTGAGTGCTCTATCTGTTTAATGAAGTACAGCTCAGGCAAAGATGCCTGGGCTGTACTTCGTTAAGAGGAAAGAGTAAATCTTTAATTTTATTGACAAAAGTCTTCCTCAAATTATAAAGATGGATATAAGTGTATCTATATTCATATGGATATGCCTTTAACCTCCTATAATTACCAAATACAAGCAATCCAGGGAGGTCCGGTCTGCACTATATAAAAATAGATTCATTCATATTCATCAGGCAAAGGAACGTTAGGCTTTTGTGGAGTTAATAATTATAGTAATATACAGCGTTACTTTATTATGATAATATTGTTATGATTATTTACCGATTCGTAATGTTTTATATGAGATAAGCCATTATAGATTCTGACTTGCATATAGTATTCGTTACCGCATTAAATAGAAAAATATACTACGACATATTGACAACATATCTGTAATGAGATTATAATCAAATTAGTACTATGTACTATTAATTGATTGAGGAGTATTTACACCTGAAAGTTTGATGATCAAAATATTCATATTATGCCTGAAGGTTTGATAATCAAAATAATATTCCTGTGGTTCTATAGGATATAAAAAGGTGTTAAACTGTATAACCTTTAGAATATTGTAAATGGTATGATAATCATAATAGTATTCAATAGGGTTTGTTACAGTTGAGAGAGTGTATATCATCAGGTAATTACTAAACTCGAATATAATTATCTTTGCGTACACAGAAGAGATATGTTTCGGAGCAAAAATTGCCTAGTAATTTATAGCGAGGAGATTACAATATGAAAATGAAACCTTTGGTAATTGGTGACTTAATTGCAAAAATTCCGATCATCCAGGGAGGAATGGGAGTTGGTGTCAGCAGGTCAAGGCTTGCTGCTGCCGTTGCAAGAGAAGGTGGCATAGGAATTATTTCGACAGCACAGATTGGTTATGATGAGCCAGACTTTCATAAACACCAGATTGATACCAACCTACTTGCAGT
>JAEZZO010000072.1 GCA_023418475.1 Bacillota bacterium | reverse complement strand
TTGCATTACGCAGCGGTACATAAGGTCCTAAAACACAGGACCTAAGTACCGGCGAATGCAAATACTCCTTTTTCGAAAGCACTTACAGGATGCACCGCTCGGAATATGACATGCCAGTGAACAGTATCGAATCGCCAAAGTTGTAATGAAATTCTCTCAATTAATAGTTTTAATTCTTTACAAGATAAGGTAAAATAGGAAGAGAAAGAATTTCTCTGCATTAGGGACAATCACATTAGTAACAATCGCATTAAGGGACAATCGTAATAAGAATATAGAATTCCCGGAAAGGTATTATCAAATGAATGAAAAAGCATTAAGAACGCTTGAATATAATAAGATCATAGAGAAATTGAAGGGTCTTGCAGGAACGGGTTATGGCAGGGAACTTTGTTCCAATCTGCTGCCATACTCTGATCTGGATACGATTAAAAAGCTTCAGAGGGAAACCTCCGATGCACTCTCCCGTATTCTTCGAAGAGGAAGTGTCTCCTTTGGAGGTATCCATGATATCCGGCCCTCCATACTTCGATTAAAGGTTGGTTCTGCTTTAAATGCCATTGAGCTTCTGCATATCAGCTCTGACCTGGATGCTGTATTAAGATTAAAGGCATATGGAGGTTATACCGGCAAAGATAGTGATACACAGACCGAGGATTCCTTAACCGAGTATTTCGCAGGTCTTGAGCCTCTGACCCCTCTTAACAATGAAATTAAACGTTGCATTATATCAGAGGAGGAGATTGCGGATGATGCCAGCCCCGCGCTGAAAAATGTCAGACGCTCCATCCATAACATCAATGACCGGTTACACAGTGAGCTTGGTTCTATCTTAAATTCTTCCCGAACTATGCTTCAAGAGAGTATTATCACTATGAGAAACGGCCGCTATTGCCTTCCGGTCCGTTCTGAATTTAAAAACCAGTTCCAAGGTATGGTTCATGATCAATCCTCCACGGGCTCGACCTTATTCATCGAACCCCTTGCTATTGTGCGTATGAATAACGAACTAAAGGAGCTTTCCCTGAAGGAGCAGGAGGAAATCGAGAAGGTACTGGCGCAGCTTAGTAATCAGGCTGGTGAATATGCAGAAAATCTGGAATATGATTTCCAGACTATGTCTGAACTGGATTTTATCTTTGCCAGAGCATCTCTTTCCAGACAAATGAAGGGCTCTGAACCAAGCTTTAATAAGAAAGGTATTTTAAATATTAAAAAGGGACGCCATCCTTTAATCGATGCTAAAACGGTAGTTCCAATCGATATTATGCTGGGGAGGGACTTCAGTATGCTGATCATTACCGGTCCGAATACCGGCGGTAAGACTGTATCCCTGAAAACGGTCGGTCTGTTAACCTTAATGGGACAGGCAGGCCTCCATATTCCGGCCTTTGACGGTTCGGAGCTGGCTGTATTTGAAGAGGTATATGCAGATATTGGAGATGAACAGAGTATTGAGCAGAGCCTTAGTACCTTTTCCTCCCATATGACGAACATCGTATCTATCCTGGATCACGCAGATGACCGTTCCCTGGTTCTATTTGATGAGCTTGGTGCGGGAACCGATCCTACCGAGGGCGCCGCCCTCGCAATGTCCATTCTGTCCTCGCTCCACAAAAGAGCCATACGCACCATGGCTACAACGCATTACAGCGAACTGAAGATCTATGCCCTGTCCACAGAGGGTGTTTCCAATGCCTCCTGTGAGTTCAGCCTCGAAACCTTAAGACCCACCTACCGGCTGCTGATCGGCATTCCTGGTAAGAGCAACGCCTTTGCCATCTCCTCGAAGCTCGGCCTTCCTGATTATATAATCGAAGATGCAAAGGAATTAATTGGTAAACAGGACAAGAGCTTTGAAGATTTAATCAGTGATTTGGAAGCCAGCCGTATCACCATCGAAAAGGAACAGGACGAAATCTCCAGCTACAAAGCGGAAATCGAACAGCTTAAAAAGAATCTGGCACGGAAAAATGAAAGTCTGGACGCCAGCCGTGAGCGCCTTGTAAGAGAAGCAAAGGAGCAGGCTGCTTCTATCCTGCAGGAAGCTAAGGAATATGCCGACCAGAGTATCCGTAAATATAATAAATGGATGCAGGAAGGCGGCAATATCAAGGATATGGAAAACGAACGCAATTCTCTGCGTGAAAAGATGACCAGTACGGATAATGCCAAACCAAAGCGTTTGTCAAAGCAGGGTAAAGGCACATCACCTAAGGATCTTAAGATTGGTGACGCCGTAAATGTAATCCGCCTTGGTTTAAAAGGAACTGTCAGTACTCTTCCGAATGCAAAGGGTGATCTGTTCGTGCAGATGGGAATCCTGCGTTCCCAGGTAAATATTAAGGATATTGAAGTTCTGGACGAAGAGGAGATTAAAGCTCCTGGCTATAATAAAACGCAAAGCGGCAAAATTAAAATGTCCAAATCGAGCTCCATTCATCCGGAACTTAACCTGATTGGTAAAACGGTTGATGAAGCCTTGCCCGAGCTTGATAAGTATCTTGATGATGCCTACCTTGCACACCTTCCGCAGGTGACCATTATTCACGGAAGAGGAACCGGCGCCTTAAGAACAGCGATACACAGTCATCTTAAGAAATTAAAATATGTGAACTCCTTCCGGGTCGGCGGTTTCGGCGAAGGGGATCACGGAGTTACTATTGTTGAATTCAAATAATATGATGCATACCCAAATTAACGGGTCGGCGAAAGACTGGAGATTAGGTTGAAAATAGATATTTTTCAACCTGCAATTATTGAGCTGCGCAAATCGCTAGACTTTGGAAAGGACATGGTTATTAATATGGCAACGAAACAAAAAATTCTGATTGTAGACGATGATGTAAATATTGCAGAGCTGATTTCTTTATATTTAACCAAAGAATGCTTCGACACCCTGATTGTAAATGACGGTGAGGAAGCGATCAAGCAATTTTCTGCTTACCAGCCAAATCTCGTTCTGCTAGACTTAATGCTTCCAGGAATTGACGGTTATGAGGTATGCCGGGAAATACGCAAGACATCCTCCATTCCTATTATCATGCTTTCCGCAAAGGGAGAAATTTTTGATAAGGTTCTCGGTCTTGAGCTTGGTGCGGATGATTATATCATAAAGCCCTTTGATTCAAAGGAAATGGTAGCAAGAGTCCGCGCTGTCCTAAGACGTTTTCATCCAGCTGGTAAGGAGGAAACGGAGCCCGCAGCAGCTGTACCTACCGGAGAATATGTTGCTTATCCGGATCTGATAATTAATATCAGTAATTATTCCGTTTTATATTATGGGGATACCATTGAAATGCCTCCAAAGGAGCTGGAGCTGTTATACTTTCTGGCATCCAACCCCAATCAGGTATTTACCAGAGAACAGCTACTGGATCACATCTGGGGGTATGAATATTTTGGTGATACCCGTACCGTAGATGTTCACATTAAGCGTCTCCGTGAGAAAATCAAGGATCACACCGAATGGAGCCTTGCAACCGTATGGGGTATCGGATATAAATTTGAAGCTAAGGTACAGAAAAAATAGAAAGGCTGGTACTATCTCATGAAGAAGACCCTATGGTCAAGATTATTAATCTGTTATCTGATTGCAGTTGTATTCATTTTCCTGCTGTTGAATACATATGGCATGGATCTTCTTAAAAAGCGTCTCACCGCTGATAAAACAGATCTTTTAATTCATGAGGCTGAGCTGATTGAATCAAAATATATGCCAAATTTCAACGGTGAGGACCTAACTCCAGACAGCATCAGTATACCTCTTCGATCCATTGAAACCTTCCTCGGTATCAGAGTCTGGCTTGTCGATGCGGATGGCTTTATAGTAGCCGACAGTAATGGAAACGCCCTGCAGCATAATGTGAATGATCTTGACCCTAATCTTTTGAATGACAATATCTCCGAGAATAATTATTTCGAAGGTATTTTTACAGAACCGGTACTTAGCTATACGCGAAAGGTAACCTATGATTACGAGTTAAGAGGTTATATCATTCTTCATATATCCCAGAAGAAAATCACCAGTGAGACAGTTTATTACTTTGACGTTGTCAATATCTGTTTTCTGGTATTTCTGATCCTGCTATTCCTTCTGTTTTTATATATCTACTATATTACGGCTATTCCTTTAAAGAATTTGATGAAAGCAGCAAAGGAGTATTCCTCTGGTAATTATAATTATGCCCTGGTTCTGAAGGGCTTAAGCGAATACAGAGATCTAGGCGCGGCCATTTCCTATATGTCTGGAGAACTTGCCAATCTTGACGATTACCAGAAAAAATTCGTAGCAAATATCTCTCATGATTTCCGGTCTCCGTTAACCTCCATCAAGGGTTATGCGGAAGCCATGAAGGACGGAACCATTCCTTATGAAATGCAGGATAAATATCTTAATATTATCTTATTTGAAACAGAAAGGCTGACGAAATTAACCTCTAATCTTCTAGAATTAAACCGTTTTGAAAATAAGGGTACTTTTTTGGAAATTACATGCTTTGATATCAACCATATTATTAAGAAAACCGCCGAAAGCTTTGAAGGTTCCTGCCGGGAAAAGAAAATTACATTAAACCTTGTTTTTTCTTCCAAGGTTATCAAAGTAGATGCAGATATGGGCAAAATACAGCAGGTATTGTATAACCTGATTGATAATGCCATCAAATTCAGCCACAGCAATTCTAAGATCAAGGTATCTACAGAAGAAAAGGGTGACAAAGTCTTTGTGTCCGTAAAGGATTACGGAATAGGAATCCCCAGAGATTCCATCAAAAAAATCTGGGAACGTTTCTATAAAACGGATGCTTCCCGCGGAAAAGACAGGAAAGGAACTGGTCTGGGCCTTTCGATTACAAAGGAAATTATACAATCTCATAATGAAAATATAAATGTTATCAGCACAGAAGGTGTCGGTACTGAATTTATCTTCTCCTTGTCTAAATCGATAGAAGAAATATAATAAGTAAAATTATTCTATTTTACCATAAACTTCCTTACGTGACTGTCCGATATAATAAATAAGAAATGAGTTGTGCAATGGTTTATCCCGCAAAATATAAACTTTGCAGGACTAATCTTATTAAAGCAAATAAAACAAGAAAGGAAGCTTATATTAGGAGGGAGCCTATGAACATACAAAATACATACGACAAGAATGTAGTTATAAACTTCAACAATAAAAGCACCAACGAACAGGCCGGAAAATCATCCTTCAAAGAAGACAAGAAATCATCCAAGGTTATCTTTGCCGGAGATACTAATCTCAATGCAAACCTGATTGAGCAAAAGCAACAGCAGGCACATAAAAATGCGCTCAAAATGATCATGGATCAATATCAAAATGAACTTAAAACCGATGATATAGTATCTGACTTGAAGGATAAAAAGCAGGAACTGATAGATGAAATCAAGTTTTCCATGGATCAAGTCAATAGTATTGATGCGTCTACCGAAGATATTAAGAAAGCTTATGGTATAACTGATGACAGTACAGAACAAAATGATTTAAAGCTTCTTGAAAAAAGCATGTTTACGGAGGATAAGCTTACAGAGGATGAGCAAAAACAGCTTGAAAGTATGGGATCTCTTACCGATTACCAGAAAGCTGCCCTGAAAAATGACTCCATGAAGGAAGTTTGGAAATCACGTATTAATTCTGCTAGCAATGGAATTATGGGTATCAGCCAAAGCATTACAGGTATTAGTCTGGAGAAGCTGAAATCCCATCCTATGGTTGATGCACAAAAAGAAGCCATGAAGATTATTGAGGATGCCAGCAAGGAAGTAGTGAATTCTTTACTGCAGCAGGGTAAAGAAGAAATAGATAAAAAGATGGATGATAATAAAGAAAAAGTCCGTAAAGAGCAGGAAAAGAACCAGGAAGAAAAAGAACAGCTTGCAAAAAGCAAGAAAGCTTCACAAAGTCAACAGGCTACTACAGATACCGGGTGTATAGATACACAGAGCGCAGGTACACAAGATATAGATACTCAAAAAATAGCTGATCTGCAGCAGGATCATATTCAATTACTGGATAATTTAAAGCATTATGCAGATAAAAACAGCCTGACTCTCGATGATTTAAAAGGGATTGCGGTTGACGAACAGATTTAACAGCAGAAGCACTTTTCATATTTCGTATCATTTCAGGGCAGAACAGTTACTTGTTACTGCCCTGTTTTTATATGGTTAGAAAATAATATTCTAGAAAACAGATAGATTACCCGGTAAGCTAAGCTTCCTCCCAGCTATGATGATGCAGCTGACCTTCCAGTCTCATTCCTTCAAAATCGTTCTGCCTTAAGGCTTCATAAAGTACAATTGCCACAGAGTTGCCTAGGTTTAAGGATCGAATGTCTCCTACCATGGGAATTCTAACCGTATTCTGCTTATTAGCCAGCAAGATTTCCTCCGGTATTCCCGCGCTTTCCTTACCAAACATTATATAGCAATCCGGTTCATAGGCAACATGTGTATAACAATGCTGTGCTTTTGTTGTGGCCATATAGATTTTTGCATTTGGATTACGATCTAAAAAATCTTGATAGTTATCATATACCGTAACGTCAAGATCCTTCCAATAATCCAGCCCGGCCCTTCTTATTTCTTTTTCATTTAACCGGAAACCCATAGGTTCAATGAGATGAAGTCTGGTGCCTGTTGCAACACAGGTTCTGCCTATATTACCTGTATTAGCAGGTATCTCCGGCTCCAGTAATACAATATTCATAAAAACAACCTCCTCACTTTACTGAATAAAATTAGGATTTAAAATAGAAAAAAGGTGATTTAATCACCTTTTATCGCAATATTTATTTCTATTACTTTATTTCCATCGTAAATCAAAGGAATACAAAGATTTTGTGCATAGTTTGTGGTAAAAGAAATCGTACCGTTACCGATCGTAGGTGGTGTGATATCAATCGCAATACCTTTTGTAGAAAATATCGTAGCCGTATTCCCCATAATCATATTTCCTAGCTCACCAATCGCACTTTTGGCTAATTCATCTAACTCTGTTACCGGCATCATTATCATTTTAGAAGCTATGTCACAGGCAACCGGCCTCTCGAAAGCTATCATCGCCTGTCCCTTCATTGCTCCGGTAAAACCGATAAGAATGATTAATGTATCTTCGAAAAAAGCAGGACTTTTAATATATGGTTTGCCTATAGAAGCCTCAACAAAGCACATTTCTTTCAGTATTTTTGTTGATGCCAGCAAGAATGGGTTAATATGATCTACATTAACATTAATATTGGCCATTTGAACACCTCCTCTAGTATCTTTTGTATCTTAATTAAGTTATTATCCATTGTAACATACAATTCATCATTTTTACAACTAAATCGTCAGAATTCTACGTTCTATGTCTTGCAACAAAGCTCTCCATTCTTTCCAATGCAATCTTAAGATTCTCAATAGAATAAGCATACGATATACGAAGATACCCTTCTCCGCAATCTCCAAAAGCGGTACCCGGTACAACGGCTACCTTCTCCTCTCGCAAAAGCTGTGTGGCAAATTCATCCGATGTCATACCCAGGCTTTTTATACATGGAAATACATAAAATGCACCATAAGGTTCAAAGCATTCCAATCCCATGCTGCGCAGTGCATGAAGTACATAACGGCGTCTCTTATCATATGCATCTCTCATCATTTCAACATCGGGATCACCATTTTTTAAAGCTTCTACTCCTGCATATTGACTATTCGTGGGTGCACACATAATGGCAAATTGGTGTATCTTAATCATCTGCTCCATAATCAGGGCAGGACCTGCAGCATAACCAAGTCTCCAGCCTGTCATAGAATACGATTTGGAAAAACCATTAATCACAATGGTCCTTTCCTTCATCCCCGGGAAACTGGCTATTGATACATGCTTCTTATCATAAGTCAGTTCAGAATAAATCTCATCCGAGATTACAAAAATATCTTTTTCTATAATGACATCCACAATTTGCTTCAAATCCTCATAATTCATAATCGCTCCGGTAGGATTGTTTGGATAAGCCAGAATTAATATCTTTGTTTTATCTGTTATGTAGGATAACAGCTGCTCTTTCGTAAGTTTGAAATCATTCTCAGCTTTCAGCTCTATTACTACCGGAACTCCACCCGCCAGCAGCGTACAGGGTTGATATGATACATAACAGGGCATTGGGATTAATACCTCATCCTCAGGCTCCAGCATTGCCCGAAGTGCTATATCAATTGCCTCGCTTCCGCCAACAGTAACCATAACCTCGCTTTGGTAATCATATTCAAGCTCACATCTTCTTTGTAAATAATTACAAATTTCTATTTTTAATTCTTTTAAACCCGCATTAGAGGTATAAAATGTTCTGCCCTTCTCTAAAGAATAAATACCTTCCTCACGTATATGCCATGGCGTATCAAAATCAGGTTCTCCAACGCCTAGCGAAATAGCATCCTTCATTTCGCTTACAATATCAAAAAACTTCCGGATTCCGGAAGGGGGCATATCTACAACTATCTTTGATAATGGATTTCTCAAGGTGTAATCAGCATCCTTTCATCATGTTTGGTATGAACGAGTGGCAGTCCGTGTTCCTTATATTTTTTTAATACAAAATGTGTTGCAGTGCTTAATATCGCATCCATCGGAGCAAGCTTGTCAGATACAAAATTGGCTACTTCTCTCATCGTTTTGCCTTCCAGAATTACGGTCAGGTCAAAACCGCCGGACATAAGATATACTGACTGTACTTCATCAAACCGGTAGATACGTTCCGCTATTTTATCAAAACCCAATCCCCGCTGTGGTGTCACCTTTACTTCAATCAGCGCCGTAACTCTCTCACAATGTACTTTATCCCAATTAATTAAAGTAGGATATCCGCAGATAACCGCTTCATCCTCCATTTGCTTAATTGCTGACATTACTTCTTCTTCTGTTGAGCCTAACATGATCGCTAAATCAGCGGCTGATATTTTACTATTTTTATCAATTGCTGCTAAAATCTTTTCTCTCATATTTTCCTCCATTCCTGCGCGCCTATAAAATTATACCCAGAATGACAAGCATCTTCTATCTTCGTCAATATTCCCGGTTATTAATCGACTCTTTCTATCAAGAGTCACATTACTTGATATAATTCATCACTCTTTGGCGGCTCCAGAAAACGTCTTTCCTCTTCATTTATTATAATACGGTCATTACCTTCCGTTATTTTGCCAATTACCGCAGCAGTGATTCCTGCAGCTTTTAAATTATCGACCAGTTGGTTTGCATGATCTGTTATCATAAGCATAGATCCGCTGGAAATTAACATATATGGATTAAGGTTATAGAATTCACATATTTCCACCGTTTCCTGTTTTAGGAGAATCTTCTTTAGATCCACTTCCAATCCAACTTTGGAAGCAACTCCAATTTCCCAGAGCGCACCAAATATTCCGCCTTCCGTGACATCATGCATAGATGTCACGCCAACCGCTCGTGCTACCATCGCATCCGGTACAACACTAATGTACTCTATCAATTTTTTTGCGTTTTCAATAAAGCTGATCGGGTATTTTGACTTAAGCTCTTCTTCCCTGGCGGCTGCTATAATTGCCGTTCCTTCCAGTCCGGCCCACTTCGTCATAACGATCTCCTGACCAGGTCTGGCACCCGCTGTTTTTATCATTTTACTGCGTTTCATCTTTCCGACACCGGTCACTGTTACAAGCGGTTGATTAACCGCTTTTGTTACTTCTGTGTGCCCCCCAAACACTTCAATATTAAGCTTTTTACATTCTGCTTCAATATCTCTCATGATAGTCTTCAGCTCCTGCTCAGCGGTACCATCCGGAAGAAGAATCGTAAGCATGATTCCAATAATTTCAGAACCGTTTGAAGCGATATCATTTGCCGTTATATTGACTGCAAACGTCCCAATATCCTTTACGGTGCCTGTGATAGGGTCTGTTGACAGGACAAATACTTCATCCGGTGCAATTCCAAGGATACTACAATCCTCACCTACCGCGGGCCCCACCAGTATCTCGTCCCGTCTATGTCCAATTTGATTTAATACAGACCGTTTCAGGACTGTTTCAGGTATCTTCCCAAGCTTCATTTGTTCCCTCAATTCTACCGTCTGCATGGCGGCATACAACTTTATTGTAACTCCGATTATAAGAAATTAACGGGTATAATCCCATATATCGTCCCGTATCTGATCCTCAGGATAAATAATTTTATCCTTTGGAAGAGACTGGCTTTGTATCTCATCGTACGTATTATTAGCGCCTGTGGCCTGCGTATCGGTATCCGCTGCATCATCTGTCTTTGTGCTTTTTCCTGGCTTAGCGGTACCGCTTGGCTTTGCTGTGTCATTGGTTTTCGTGCTGTTGTCCGTCTGATCCGTATCATTATTCGTTGTATCCGGCTGGTCACCATCCGGTTTATCTTCTTTTACAACCTTAGTTCCTACGGTAATACAACGTGCTGCTGCTTCATAATTACTTTTATTAACCAGCGTTCTGCTGACTTCAGCACCATTTTCATAAATAACCTTATACAATTCCGCTTTATATCCGACATGCGCGGGAGTTGTTACTACATGATAGGTGGTCGGTTTACTAGGATCTTTCGTAACCTCATCCCTGGGAGGAGCCGTTTTAGAGATCATCTTAGAAATATATTTTATCTTTCTAGTTTTAGTATCTCTTGTCTCATGCCCCCATATTTTAAAGGTAATTCTCCTATCCTGCGTCATAGCCTGTATCAGAATCGGAACATCCGTGTTATTTTTAAATTTAAAGTTTTTACTGGTTCCGGCAATTGCCGCATCTCTTGATAAATCAACATAGCTGATTACCATCGAATGATTTTGTCTTTGTGTTACTTCCAGCTCCGCAAATAAAACAGCATTGTATAACGTAGTTGTAACTTGGCAGGCACCTCCGCCTACACTGTCAATTACCTTACCCTTAAGATAAGCTCCTGCTACAAAATATCCGTTCTTCTGGGTAAAAGGGGACAGATAATCATATGCATTAAATTCCTCACCCGGATAAATAACCGCATTATTAATCAGTCTGGCTCCATTCGCCAGATTAGCTGCTCTTCCCTGTGCTGAAGTGGTATAATTCGTCGTATAAGATCCTAATACCGTGTTGCATTGTTCTACGATATCCTTTGTATATTTGGGTAAAACTTCATCTACTACCGCATTCAAGACGATATCCTGCCGGTTCCAGTTATCAATTGCCTGTGTAACCAGTTTTGCTGTTTCCTTTACATTAACTTTGTTTCCTACTTCATGATTCGTATAAACCAACTTACCGCTTTTCATTGAAACAGACGCATTTACCGGTGCAACATTATATGCACTGATCTCTTTCTTAACAATATCCTGTATCTTACTTTTATCATAAGCAAACTTAAGAGGCAGCTTTACGCTTCCCTGTTCAATATCCTTTAGGTCTTTATATCTTTTTATTAGATTTCCTGATTTTCCGAAATCCAATGCTTGTCTGATGCTCTCCTTGGGATCAGCTGTATAGCCTATATCTCCCAATTTTTCATATACTACATTTTCACCGACTGTTATTGCTAATCCCTTATTTTTCAATCCTTCAACAAAATTCCCGACTGCAGTCTCAGCTTCTTCTTCATTCATGTCACTTACATCAACTTCGTCTATAAATACACCTTTACATATCTTAGTGTCTTCCTCCGCAGAGGCACTCACAGGTTTTCCCATACATAAAAAGGATATTGATAAAAGGAATATAGCGGTTAATATCATTTTACTTCTATTCATATTTACCTCTCATTCCGCCGCCGGATACGGCATTTAATCAAATAAAAACCCACTGCCAGGGTTCTTGTTAAGCGAAGATATTCATCCGCTCCTTCTCACTATAACGATAAACAGTCTTATTATTCTTCTTCGTCTGGAGTATTTTATGTAACTTCTTCCTATTTTAACACAAACCTAAGATTATTCAAGATATTCTTTCGTTCATTGACATCTGTGCATTGATTATGTATATTAAAATTATCAAATTAATACCTTAATACGCTAAGAACAGATGGTACGATTAATGACAAAATAAGAATGACTATAATTATGGTGGAGATTATTCTCTGCGTCTTTTTGTTATTAAAATTCAATTTGCTCACCTCTTTTACTTTAATTTTTGAAAGGAACTAAAACATATGCAAAGTCCTGCTTTGATAACTATCATTATCATTTTTATCCTTTGGTTAAATTACGAGATACATAAAAACACAGGCCATTCAAAAGCCGATACCGATAAATTCTGGAAACGAGAACTGGCTTCTAATGAAGTTCGTCGTCTTGATATCTCAAATCTGGACTATATAACGATATCCACTGATCAGCTACCCCTTACAGATAATCCGGACGACACTATTAATGCCTATCGCAATACCATCGTAAAACTTAAGGATAAGAAAGCAATTAATCTCAGTGGTTCTACGAATACAGATCTCAAATTGCAGTATGGAACAGCCAATATCAGTAAACTGACGGAATATGAGAACAATTACCTCACTCTTGTCAGTATACTTCAAAAATGGGCTGACCGATTGTATAAGCAGGGCAGCACCGTGGATTGCCGTATTGTACTAGAATATGCCATAGCCTGCCGCACCGATGTACCGACATCCTATAAGCTTTTAGCAAAAGTTTATCAGCAGGAACACCAGACTGATAAAATCAATCTCCTAATCAATCTCATTACCAAATCCAGGATACAGGAAAAGGAGAAATTATTGAAAGAAATTGAAGCAATCAAAGCTTCCTAATTTTAATTATCCCCAAATGCTTTAAACCTATGCATGTTTAATCTACTACGCATGCAATGATCATTTTATGCTATTTTTGTAATTCAATCAAGGGTAATTTTATTTCACAAGCGTATTTTCTTTCGAAATACAGTCTTCCCTCAAAAAACACTCCCTGCATTTAGGGTTTCTCGCTATACAAATACTTCTTCCCAGGGTAATAATCTGGATATTATATAATATCCATTGTTCCTTTGGAAGCAACTTCATTAAATCAAATTCTATTTTGACCGGGTCATCTTCCTTCGTGAAGCCCAGCCGCTTCGAAATTCGTTTCACATGGGTATCTACAACAATACTTGGTTCTTTGTAAATGTTTCCTCGGATCACATTCGCTGTTTTTCTTCCCACTCCCGCAAGATTAGTCAGAAGTGCAAGATCGTTTGGTACTTCGGAATGATGGTTCTCAACAAGCTGCTTCGCACAGGATATGATGTTCTTCGCTTTATTTCTGTAAAAACCGGTGGAATGGATGTCCTGTTCCAGCTCGTTCTGGTCTGCGTTAGCAAAATCCTCCAGACTTGTATATTTACAGAACAAATCCTTCGTTACTATATTCACCCGCTCATCCGTACACTGAGCACTCAATATAGTCGCTATCAAAAGCTGCCAGGGCGTATCATAATGTAAAAAGCAACGATATTCTTCTCCATACTCGCGGTTAAGAGCAGCAATTATGCGTTCCATCCGCTCCCGTTCCTTCTTGGTAATTCTCTTTTCTGACAAGGCAAAACCTCCTTCCTTCCATTTACCCTAGGTAGTTTCTAACTTGCTTACAGTAACGTTATCATCAGTCCAATAGAATAAGCTTTGCCGACTTATCCAGGGGGTCCCGGTCATTATAATCAAATAATACCATCCTGTCGCATTTTATGGCTTCTCCGGTTTGCGCCGCGGCAAATACATCATACGTAAAATGTTCTATATGAATTGTCTTACGGTCCTTCTGATACCTGCTATACAATTCACGAATATTTCCCTGCATTTGATTATCATGTGCAAAGCCCGGTCTTGACTTCATCGCTTCCCGCAGATACAAATCAAGTACCAGCAGTTCCTCAAAGAGAGATACCAGCACCTCTTTTTCAGCTGCTATTTCTCCCTGCGCAATTGTATCCCGAAAATAATCCAATAATAACTCATATCTTTTCACTCTGCTATGAGCTATTGTCATTATCTCCGTCTTTTCGTAGAAATCACTGATAGACTCGTACATTTTCATCGGTGAGGAGTAAAAATGCTCCAGAAAACTGATTGAATAGGAGAACTGGGCGCTGTTATAGTAAACCTCAACCATTTCGCATATACCCTTAATTTTGAGAATATCGTCATAGCTCATCTGATCCGTATACAGTACTTCATAGGGCGGTGAACTTTTGTAATTAATCCCATACCTGCTGCTCTCTGATTCCATCAAAGAACCCTTCAGTACTTTCAGAAAGCCAAGCTGAAGCTGGTCCGGTTTCAGAAGATAGACATCCTGAAAGGATTTTTCAAAGGAGAGATATCCTTCCAGTGGAAGTCCCGCTATCAAGTCCAGATGCTGGTGTATATTTCCGGCTTCTTTTATCCGTCCGACATTTGTTTTTAGTCTCTCAAAATCCATTCTTCGATGTATCGCATTCACTGTATTCGAATTAGTACTCTGTACGCCGATTTCCAGCTGTATTAACCCGGGTCTTAATTCTGACAGAAAGGCAATTTCTTCTTCTGATAGTAAATCAGCGGATATTTCAAAATGGAAATTCGTAACACCATTATCATTTTCCTTGATGAAATGCCAGATATCCATTGCATGTTTTTTGTTACAGTTAAAGGTTCTGTCAACGAATTTCACCTGTGGTACCTTATATTCCAGAAATAGCTTCAGCTCTCTTTTCACCAGCTCACAGCTTCTTAACCGAACCTTCCGATCAATGGAAGACAGGCAGTAGCTGCAGGAAAATGGACAGCCCCTGCTGCTTTCATAATATATGATTCTGTTTTTAAAATACTCCATATCCTCGTAGGGGAAAGGTATTGCATCCAGTTCTAAAGTCTCTCTTGCCGGAGTAATCTTTATAGCATTCTCCGGCCCGGTCTTCGAACTATTAACAAAAGCATCACTCTCCTGCCTATACCTGGCACTCTCTTTATAAGCAATACCATGGATGGCTTCCAAAGAGGTATTATTATCTATATAATAACCAGCCAGCTCCGTAAAGGTCTGTTCACCCTCTCCGATCATAATCCCATCCAGATCCTTATTTTCAGTCAGACATTCTACCGCATCATAAGATACTTCCGGTCCTCCATACCATATGATTGCATTTCTCTTAACCTTTCTAAGTTCCTGTGTTATTCTCCTAACGAAATCAATATTCCAGATATAGCAGGAAAAAGCTATAATATCTGCTTTCTCTTTATATATTTCTTTTAAGATATATTCCTCCGAATGATTTATTGTTAGCTCTACAATTTTAATCTGCTCCCTGTATCGCTTAGCAAATGCTCTCAGGCTAAAAACTGCTAGATTCGAATGAATGTATTTGGCATTGACCGCAACTAATAATATCTTCATAATCATCTCCATTCTGCCACCAACTTAATTATTTGGTGTCAGCATAGTGTTACTCATTGTATTTTGTGCATCTTAGTATTTGCATATGAGCTTACATCCAGATATTATTCTATCATAGTTTTTCATATATTATCTACCCAGTTTAGAAAAATTTAATATACTAATAATTAGAAGATCTATTTGATCGAAACCATAACGAAGAACAGTTGCCATGCCATGAATTTTCGATTATTTCGTGGATAAAGGAGTATAACAGAGAAGATAATACTATCAATATCCTCTTTTCTTATTGACTGGACATCTTGTACTTCCTGTGATATAGTGAAATTTGTTCACTTCTAACATAATTAGTTTCAATTGACATTATTTTGTCAGTAGACTGGTTTAAATTTCTATTATGCGCAAAATACGCGCGCAGGAATGGAGAAAAATATGCTTAAATTTGATGCTATAACTGCTGAAAACATCATGAAAGCCGCAGAATATTTTCCATATAAAATAAGCCGAACAAGTGATTATACCGTTGGTGCTATGTATATGTGGCGGGATTTTTACAATACAAGCTTTACTATATATGATGATATGATTTTATATAAAGTAAAGTTCTTAGACCGAATTTCTTTTACTTATCCGGTCGGGAGCGGATCTTTTGAAAAAGCAATGGACGCCATCAAAAGGTATTGTGATGAAAATGAAATTCCTCTCTGGTTTTGTACGGTACCGGAAGAGGTTCTTCCTATACTTACAAATCAGTATCATGGCACCCTTCCCTGCAAACCTAGCCGTGATTGGGCGGATTATCTATACCTTGCTGAAGATCTGGCAGGAATGACCGGAAGAAAGTTCAGCGGCCAAAGAAATCATATTAATAAATTCAAGAAATTATATCCAACTTACAGGTATCAGCGAATTACCTCCGATAATCTTCATAGGATTGCTGATTTTCTCAAGGATTATGAACAAAACCATAGTAAGAACGCAGCTCTGGCCAAAGAAGAATTAACAAGATCACTGGAATTATTGCCTTATCTGGAGCAGTTTCATCTGCCGGGTGGTTTCATAGAGGTTGACGGTACGATTGTCGCCATGTCCATTGGTGAAATTGTAAACGATACACTTTATTGCCATATCGAAAAAGCCGTTCGTGATTACGAAGGTTCCTATCAGATGATTGTCAAA
The DNA here is from genome assembly GCA_023418475.1 of Bacillota bacterium. Lineage (GTDB taxonomy): Bacteria > Bacillota > Clostridia > Lachnospirales > Lachnospiraceae > Mobilitalea. Next base: position 203,144 of record JAEZZO010000072.1, on the reverse strand, counting down.
GAATTCTCAAGTGATATGCTGCAGTATGGAATTAAATATATCAATCGTGAAGAAGATGTAGGAGATGAAGGGCTTCGGACATCAAAGCTCTCCTATCACCCTGTTTCTTTGTTGGATAAATATTGTATACTGCTGCCTTAGTAACTTAAAATGTTCGTATCACCGCTTATCATACATAGGCAGTGATACGAACATTTTTATTAGAGAACTTTATAATGCGGTTTTTCTTCCTTCAGCATAAAGTACCGAAGATAGTCGTCCATTAAAATCCCAAAGAAAGATAACAGAAACCAGATATTTGTATATAGAAGGCATATTTGTCCCAGAAAATTATAGGGAAGTGTAGAATAGTCCCAGACATTTAATTTCAGCCAAATATTCACGATAATGCCTGTGATCAATTCAACAAAAGTAATAATTATAGAAGAAATTACCATTTGGCTGATTAAAGACATCTCCCAGGAAAAGATCTCATTTTGAAGACCAATCAGTATAAAGCATATTCCTCCTGCTATGCACATAGAGATATGGGAGTAACCGCGAAACAGATTTTCCACTCCTCCATAAGCAAACCCACCGGCAAGAAAGAGAAAGGTATATTTCATAAAATTATTTGAAACAATCATCATTCGCTTAATTCCTTTCAGAATACAAATACTACCTAGGTAATTGCAAAACTATAGCTGTTCCTATTGTATAAATAAAAAGTATATATTCTTCTGCTTCGAAACATATACTTTCCGATTATACAATTCTTATAATTCTTTTGTTTCACAATTGCCTATACAAATGCTACAATATACAAGTTTTGTCTATGTTAAGTATACGCACTTCTTGATAGGAATATATCTGTCTGTCTGCATTGGAATCAACATCACTACGCTGCCATATATTTATATTTTTGGTATCCCAAAATCCGTGAAAGCAAACAGTCATAAGAAAATCCTTCCACTGATCACTCGTATTTTTTGCACGTAAAAAAGGACAGTTATGGGACTGTCCTTTTTCGGAGAAGGTATTTTTGTTACTTATGGGGGTGTAGCAAAAACTATATAATGTATTGGGGTTTACAAACATAGTATATCACGCTATTCGCGATAAGTGTGCACAAACATCACAATTTTTTTATTCGTTTTCCGTCACATTGCACAATCCTTTGCCGTTTCTTCGCTGCTAACTCTTATTTTTATGCCTAGAATGCACTAAATGCTGTATTATCTGTTTCTGTCTTAAATAATGCTTCAAATTCTTCTCTGGTAATTCTCTCTTTCTCCATCAAAAGCTTGGCACAAGCATCCATAATATCCTTATTTTCAACAAGAATTCGTTTTGCTTCCTTATAACAGTCATCTATAATTGCTCTTACTTCATCATCAATCCGGTTAGCAACATTCTCACTATAGCTTCTGGTATGCGCTAAATCTCTGCCGATAAACACTTCATCATCGTCATTATTATAGTTCACCATACCGATTACATCGGAGAAACCATAACGGGTTACCATATCTCTGGCTGTCTTGGTCGCCACCTTGATATCCTGTGAAGCTCCTGTCGTGATATCATCAAAAACAAGCTCCTCTGCGGCTCTTCCGGCAAGATCTACAATGATTTCCTGTTTCATTCTACCCTTCGTGTTAAACATTTCATCCTTTTCCGGGAGGGGCATGGTAAAGCCGGCGGCTCCATTACCTGTCGGTATAATGGATATCGTATAGACCGGCCCGACATCGGGAAGCTTATGAAATAGAATTGCATGGCCGGTCTCGTGGTATGCTGTAATACGCTTTTCTTTCTCTGTAATGACCTTACTCTTCTTTTCCTTGCCAATCCCAACCTTAATAAAGGATTTCTTAACATCCTCACTGTTTATAAAGCTTCTGTTATCCCTGGCAGCTCCGATTGCAGCTTCATTCAGCAGGTTTTCCAGATCCGCACCTGTAAAACCGGCAGTTGTCTGCGCAACCTGCTTCAAATCAACATCATCCCCTAGGGGTTTGTTCTTCGCATGTACCTGAAGTATTTCTTCTCTTCCTTTAACATCCGGACGTCCTACCGTAACCTTTCGGTCAAAACGACCTGGTCTTAAAATTGCAGGATCAAGTATATCCACACGATTGGTCGCAGCCATTACAATAATTCCTTCATTTACTCCAAAGCCATCCATCTCCACCAATAACTGGTTTAAGGTCTGCTCTCTTTCATCGTGTCCGCCGCCCATCCCGGTTCCTCTACGTCTAGCAACTGCATCGATCTCATCAATAAAAACAATACAAGGAGAATTCTTCTTTGCTTCTTCAAATAAATCTCTTACTCTGGAAGCTCCGACACCGACAAACATTTCCACAAAATCAGAACCTGAAATAGAGAAAAACGGAACTCCTGCCTCTCCTGCCACAGCCTTTGCAAGTAAGGTTTTACCGGTTCCCGGAGGGCCTACGAGCAGTACTCCCTTTGGTATTCTTGCACCAACCTGAATATATTTTTTCGGTGATTTCAAGAAATCAACAATCTCCTTAAGCTCATCCTTTTCTTCATCCAGTCCGGCTACATTTTTAAATGTTGTATTCTTATTCTCATCCGTCGTCATCTTTGCACGGCTCTTGCCAAAATTCATTACCTTATTATTACCTCCGCCCACAGAAGCCTGATTTGACAGAAAAGAAAATAATATGATTACTATGATGATTACTAAAATATAAGGAAGTACAGATGTTAAAAACAAGCTTGGCTTATTGATATCATGGTTATAGGTCTTCTCTATCCCTGCATCTCTGGCAATCTTCTCAATCTCCTTCACATCTGTTACATTGAAGCTTTTTTCCTTATTATCCGTAGTGGTTACCGTTACTTCACCCGTAGGAACTTCTTCATTCGGATAAAGATTTACCTCGCTGATCTTTTTATCATTCACATCCTTCATAAACTGAGCGTAATTATAGGTAACCGAATCCTTAAAATTAATACTGTTGGATAAGTATACTGCAACAACCGCAATCAGCAGAATGATGATATACCAGCCATATCCTTTCATCTGTTTTCTCACTGAACAACCTCCTTAATTCTTATAATAATTCCATTCTGCCGAACCCTTTCTTCGGGGTATCGGCACAGCCTGTTGTGTAGAAATAGAAAAATATTTATCTTTCTTTTTATTTTTCAACAACACCGACAAACGGATAATTTCTGTAATACTGATCATAATCCAAACCATAGCCTATTACAAATTCATCAGGGATTACAAATCCGACATATTGAACATCAACTTCTTTTTCCCTGCGATCTGGTTTATCTAAAAGAGTACAGATTGTGAGACTTTCCGGCGATCTGGTAGAAAGCAGATCCTTTAAATATGCCAGTGTTCTTCCGGAATCTATAATGTCTTCAATAATAAATACATTCTTTCCCTGGATTGATTCATCCAGATCTTTTAAAATTCTGACCCTGCCGGAGCTTACCGTCTCACTGCCGTAGCTAGATACGGACATAAAATCTATCGTAACGGGTATTGTAATTCTTTTTGCTAATTCACAGGTAAAAAAAACACTGCCTTTTAAAATACAAATAAGATGAACACTTTTTCCCGCAAAATCCTCGCTGATCTGTTCTGCCATTTCCTTAATTCTTAAATTAACCTGTTCCTCTGAAATCATGACTCTAATTTTATCTGCCATCTTCCTTTTCCTCCAAATCAAACATTTTCATCAAAAGTACCTTTTTTGTATTTTCATCTACTTTATACTTTTCGCTGATGCGATCAGAAGAATCCACTATCCACATAACATGGCTTCCATCTGTAACAAGAAGCTGACTGTCTCGAAGCTTCTGCGGAACCTTCTTATCAATAAAATAGTCTTTGAGTTTTTTATTGCCGCCAAACTTATTAATCTGAATATAATCCCCTTCTTTACGGGTTCTTATTTCAACAGCATTCTCTATTTTATCATAATCAAACCATTTCGCACAACTACTTTTCGGAATAGGTTCACTTTTTTTATAATCAATTAATTCTGTTTTTATAATTTTATCCTTCCAAGGTATGATTGTAGTACCTGGAATAGCTGCTTCCACTGCGGCAGGCTGCATTTGTGAGGTTTGTTCTTCCACATTGCTCGAGGCCCGATAGATACTAATAACCGTATATTCTCTCTCCGCAATCAGACGATATGGCAAAGATACCTGTCTTCCAACCTGGCGGTGAAGCAATGACAGGACTGCTTCTACATGTTTTGCTTCCAGATCCTTGCGGTTACCAGAAAGCTGTTCCAGCATGTGATAAACAATCCCCCTCTCAAGTACAACCGGTTCGAGACGCAATTCTTCCACAGATACCTTTAACGTTTTATTCTCCTGTTTAACCAGTGCCTGATAACGCATTTCCACCTGATATGTTATATACTCCTGTATTTCCTTTAACTGGCAAGCCGTTTCGCATATATTACCGACTGCTCCGGCATTAATTTCCTTTACCGCATAGGTTAGTACTTTATTTCGGATTTTATTTCTACTGTAATCGTCCCCTAGATTAGTTGAATCCGTCTGATAACTGATTTTCTGAAGGGAAAGATACTCCTCTATCTCCCTCCGCTCCATGCCTAACAAAGGTCTGATTAATGTAACCTCACCAAAATCCGCCAAAAGAGGCCGCTTTGCTTCAATTCCGGAAAGTCCTCTCACTCCGGTTCCACGGAACAGATGGAACAGCACTGTCTCCGCATTATCATTTTTATTATGAGCCACTGCTATTTTATTACTGCCTGTTGCTTTACAGGTTTTTAGAAAAGCTTCATATCGTAATTTTCTGCCTGCTTCTTCCTCTGATATTCCAAGCTCACGGGCATACTTTCTTACATCATAGGAATAAGTATAGAAGTCTATCCCCATGTTGCTGCAGATCCCTTTTACATACCGTTCATCCCGGTCAGCTTCCTCTCCACGAATTCCATGGTTAACATGCACTACCGCAAGGGAAACCGAAAGCACCGTGCAAACCTCTCTAAGTACATATAAAAGGCAGACAGAATCCGCACCGCCCGACACTCCTACTACAATCCTATCTCCCTTTTCTATCATATTATTCAGTTGGATATATTCCCATGCTTTTCTTAACATTTTTATCCTATCTTTGTTTTGTAAAATTATTTGCCGAACCCAAAATTTATTAATATTCTAATCCTTTTAAATTTATATTTCAATGAGTTTTTCTCATTTTATCTTATTTTAACCATATTCCGGCAGTTATTACAGTCATATCATCAATTGGTTTAAAATTACTTTCCGATAACGTTCTATCCAGTATCCGGTTGGCTATTTCCTGCGGGTTTTTACTCTTAATTGACATAATCAAATCTTCCATTACCGCTTCTTTATTGTCTCCCTTCATACTGTCGAGAACTCCATCCGTTACCATGATGATAATATCCCCTTCATATAATTTTTTTGTAATCGTATCGTAATCAACGCTTCCAAACATTCCAATTGGTAACGTAGTCGAGCTTATGGTTTCCACCCAGTTATCTCTCTTGACAAAAGCCGCAGCCGCTCCAATCTTAATAAATTCGCACATTCCGGTAAACAAATTAATGATGCTCATATCAATTGTAGAAAAAGTCTGTTTATCCGACTTCAGTACAAGTGATGAATTAATCAGTTTAATTGCTGTCTCTGCTTTAAATCCTGATGAAATCATCTGCTCCAGAAGTGACATAACCATTTCACTCTCATCTCCCGCCTCCTTACCGGTTCCCATTCCATCCGAGAGTGCTACCATATATTCACCGTTTTCCAGTCTCAGAAGAGAAAAGTTATCCCCGGATACCTCTTCCTTCATTGCTCTTGCAACTCCTGTCAGTACCTTAAATTTCGTATCTTCCACAAATATAAAATTCAAAGTTTCATTGGAGATTACAGCTTTTGACGCTTCGGATACCCGCAGTCTTACATCCAGGACCTCCGATATGATATTGGCCGCTTCCTTTGCTGTAATGCATCTTCCTCCATGGCAGGACGCAGTAAGATAGACTTCCTTGCGTTTATTCTCTCTCTCAAATACTGTAATGTCCCGTACTTGAATATGTTCCGCACGAAGTCTTTTGATCACCCTCTCCTCTTCTGATCGTGCAACCTCCACTGAACCATAGATGTCTCCTGTTATGTCCACTATGACGGAGGAAACTTCCTTTAGCTGTTCGGCTATTACTTCTCTGCTCTCTGAGATCCGGCTATACCAGATTCTATTAAGCTTCGCAATTTCAAAACCACGGTTTGTCTGTGCAATAAATTCATCCGCACAGATACAGTCGGATAAGAAATCCTTTGGAATGTCTTCTTTTTCAACCGTCCCTTTTTTCTCTGCTGTTTCAAACATTGCACAGGCGGCCTGATAAGTTTGCTTAAAATTATTTTCCCAGCAATTATTACAGTTGCTGCAATTTTTACATAATTTTTCGGATATATCTTCAAAAATGCTGTTGATTTCGTTCTGCTTTAGCTTTGTCTGTTTCTCCGTAATTGTATCAAGTGTTTTAGAAAGCTTTAAAAAGGATTCTGAGAATATTTTCATTCTTGTTTTTGCTATCTTTCTCAAATTCTGCGAAGCCAGAAACTCTTGCCTGCCTGTTCCACCGGCAGCATCGACCCGGTAAATCAGATTTCTGGGAAGCAGCAGGAAGATAAGAAATGCTGATGTTAATGCTCCGATTTCTTTAATCGTTAATATCATATTATGATTAATCAAGCCCATCAGTGCCGCTGTAATCAAATAAACAGATGCTGTAGGAAATCTTCCCATTTCCCTGAAAACAGCCGGGATAATTCCCATCATCGTAAGAAGCGCCATATCTGATAACGGTTCTCCGCGAAGATACAGGGCAAATCCGCATACCGCTCCTGTGATGGCGCCCTGTCCGACACCGTATTTATACAGGAAAAACAAAATTACAAAATAAACAGCTGTTTCCACCGGTGCGATATAATCATTATACCCCAAATTAGGTATCGCATAGATTGCAATTGCCACGATAACCGCCATACTGATCATCTGCTCATTGTTCATACGAAAACCCCTTACGGCCTGACACATATATTCTATTCCATTTTTAAAAATGGCTGCCGATACTACAGCAATTAACGCTTCCAAAGACGTCATGAGTATACCTTTTGACGTAAGCCCGTCCGTATTTTTTTCAAGGATGGATGCTGCAAAGAGAATGATAGCTGGTAACAGATATAATATTTGTATGGGTACATTCCGTTTTTTAATAAATGGTAATTCAAACAATATGACCGCTCCTATCATCACAACCGAATATTTCAGTATTTGTGATGGTTCCATAACAGATACTATTCCCAGAAATGCAGCGGCAAATGCCAGTCCTCCTCCGGTTTTCCCCAAATAAGATGCAGTAAAATATCCGATCGCTAAAGGATTCATTCCATAAAATGATGCTCTTGCAATGATAAAGCCGATCAGATGAATGATATAGGTTCTTTTTTGAATACCTTTCATGATTTCTCTCTCCTTTTGCTTCCCCGTATTCGTTCGAAGATTGTGTTGTTATTATAGACATGCGAATTTGAAATCTTTGTCAAAAGAGATAATCGTTATTAAAAAACTTTTTGACAAGAACTCCATCAAAAAGGTGATAAAATCGATTAAAGGCACCTAAATATATTTAAGAGCATAAAAATAATCCACCCAGAAAATTTAAAGATAAATTATTCCCTTTCACTGCCTCCATGCTGGAGTGCATTTTCCGGAATGTATACATATGTCACAGAATAAGGGCAAGACCACGCTGCTATGGTCTTGCCCTTACTATGTTTTCCAAGGTTTATCCGCGTTATTCTTCCTGCCTTAATATTTTATTTCCAGAGGTATGGCATCCCCGGCAAGGAATTTACAGTCCGCATTGCTGATTACTCGAATATATATCTTTCGGTCTACAGAAGCGGCATTCACATGAATAATAGAATTATTATCTGTAAATGATATGTTATTCCAATGAAAACTGTTTGTATCACTTACACCGGCATCAACTGCCGCATATTGAATTATATAGTCTCCGGTTACATTCTTAACATTTTTTAAAATATTTAAGGTAAAATTCTCGTTCGCTCCTGCTACTATCGTACCGACACTTATTGCTGACGGAGTAACCGAAACTGCAGCTCCGGTTACAACACGAATCGCAGCTCCCGATACTCCTACTGCCAGCTTAATATTCTCAACTGCACCGGTATCCACAGTGATTATTCCTGAATTTACTGAACCGGTTATGGATGGCTTGCTCCACTTCCAGACAGCATATAACGTAGTTGTACCCGCTGCTACCTGGTAAGTTCCGTCTGCTGCAGGATTGACAACTACCTTTGAATTGGGTGCTGTACTCCAGCCCATCAGCTCTGCTCCAGCCATTTTAACTTCCGTTGGAAGCTTCACAGCACCATTTGCATTTAGTTTTCTGTCACCTATATAACCTGTACCATCGTTTTTGTCAAATTCGATATAGGCTCTTGCCGGAATGGTTGACGGATCAATTGTTTTATTGTTAAATAAATCCGGAAGCATATTATACAAATATCTGTTTACACAGTTCCAGGTATGTGTACCGCCTTCCAGTGTCATGAAGTAGAAGTTACCTTTATTTAGATCGGCATTAGAAAGGAAGATATTATCTTCTTTTCTCATTGCATTTATTTGATTTACCATTCCTCCATAAGCCATATCTTCTGTGCCTGTGGCACAAAAAACACTTACATCATTTGGTCCATAACCTGCTCTTCTTATGACACTTGCCAGATACTGTGCCTTCTTCTCATCTGCTGTCCCTTCATATGCATCAACATTAACACCTTTTATAAAGGATAAGCTCATTGGCATATAATACTTAAAATAACTGATCCTGCTTGCAAAGGTATTCCAGGTAGTAGAAGAACCCATGGAAAAACCTGCCAGCGCTCTATGCTCCCTGGCAGCAATTAAATCCGCCTCAGAAGTTGATGCAGCATAAGTATTATACTTGCTTTCCACCGCAGGTATAATATCCTTCACCAGCTCATTGTGGAAGTTCTCCGTTTGTGAGAAGATTACGGAGAAATCTCCTGAATTCCCGTTATAAGACCAGGTTGGAGTTACAACTATTAAAGGTTCTATTTGTTTGTTATAAATCATGTTATCAAGGATTTTCATCATTTCGGTATTTTCACCGGGTCCTCCGAAAACTGTATTCTGATTTTCACCCATACCATGAATTAAATATAATACATTATATTTCTTGGCTGTATCATTTTGATTATATCCCTCAGGCAGATATACCAGAAAATCCTTCTGACGATCTTCATTTTTACCGTCATAAGTATTAGTATTATAGGATATCCTTTCAATTGTGCCCAGGTGTTCATCAACAGTTTTATACTTTATTGGAATTCTCCTGCATTCCTTATCAGCATAAGATTTACCATCAGGAATAAGCTCATCAATTGCATTACGCAGTTTATTGCTCAGATTGTTAATTCCCTTTTGGGTAACCCAGGCATTTTTAAGTGCTGCATCTGCATCACTTATTAATCCCTTTACAACATCTCCGTTCTTATAACGGTCAAGCTTAATTTCATTTGCTTCCTCTACTACCTCCATCAGGTCGTAGGGATTTAATCCTGAAACAGCCCCTTTCGCTCTTCCGGATAATATAACCTCGCCAAACTTTCCGGTATCCTTATATGCTTCATTGTTCTGATCAAAGACACTTATCTGTCCGAGTTTTCTGCCATTCCTTCCATCATTGACGGACAAATCAATTCCGAACTTCGTATTATTTGCAGGCTTTGTCGTAAGAGCTATTCTTGCTTCAACAATATATCCTCCGGTGGTAGGTGATGTTCTCGTATAAAACCTGCTTAAATCTCCATTATCAGCAGACTGCTTATTGTCATAACTTACTCTGAAATGAAGGTCATCCTTATTGTATTTTTCCGTTTTATCATTATTCTCATCAAGGAATATTTCCACAGAATCTCTATCATATACATTACCGGAGGTTCCATCCAGCACATCGTCCTTTACCTTAGCAAGTACATAGATTGCTTTATCATCCCAAAGCATCTTAAAATTAGCTTTTATCGGTGTTCCACTGACTTCTACGGCTGAAACCGGAACAGCCGTCTCCCATATAGGATCGATCTCTCCATCTATAATCGGGGATCCAAAGTTAGCAACTATACGGTTAGCTTCATCCAATCCCTTATCATTTACCGGGACAACGCCCGGTTTCTCTAACATGATTTTCTTACTGTTGAACAGATCCGGCAGCATATTATATAAGTACCTGTTTACACTGGTCCAGGCATGTGTACCGCCTTCTAAGGTCATGAAATAGAAATTTCCTTTGTTTAAATTAGCACTATATAAAAAGGTGTCATCATATTTTTTCATAGCCTTTACGATATTTGCAAGACCTCCATAAGCCATATCCGCAGTACCGGTAGCGCAGAAGATACTAATATCATTCGGTCCGTAACCCGCATCCCTTACAATGCTCTCCAAGTACTGTGCACGCTTTTCATCCGCTGTACCGTTGAAATTATCTACTCCCCAATCCTTGGAGTAGCCTGCACTTATAGGCATATAATACTTAAAGTATTCGACGCGGTTAACAAAGGTATACCAGGTTGTCATGGAGCCTGCTGAAAATCCTCCTAATGCCCTGTGTTCTCTGGCCGCAATTAAATCCTTTTCAGAGGTTGAGGCTGCGTAAGTATTATATTTACCTTCCACTACAGGAATAATATCATTCACAAGTTCATTATGAAATGTTTCAGTTGATCCCGCTGCTCCCGGATAGGTCCAGGTAGGTGTCACAATAATCATTGGATCAAGTTTATTGTTATATATCATATTATCAAGAATCTTCATCATTTCAGTATTCTGGCCAGGTCCTCCAAATACTGTATTCTGATTCTCACCCATACCATGAATTAGGTATAATACATTATATTTCTTAGACTTATCTGCCGCATTATAGCCGGCCGGCAGATATATAAGAAAGTCCTTAACACGGTCTTCTCTTTTAGCATCATAAGATTTTGTCTGATAGGATACTCTTTCAATGGTTCCCTTATGCTCATCAACTCTCTTATACTTTACCGGTACCTCTCTGCATTCCTTATCATCATAATCCTTGCCGTCTCCAATAAGACCCTCCACTGCTTTATCAAGCGCTGCATATAAATCATCTAATTCCTTTTGTTTTGTATCTGCTTTCAAAATAGCTGCTTCCGATTTTGCAATAAGGTCTCTTACTCTATCTGCGTTGGAGTAACGGTCTAATAAAATCTTTTTACTGCTTTCCACTAGCTTTAATAAGTCATAGGGGTTTAAGCCGGATACAGAACCTGCTGTTTTTCCTTTGAGTAATAAATTTCCAAAGAGGCCGGTATCCGCATATGCCATGCCGGTCTTGTCAAACACATTAAGCGCTGCGAGTCTTACACCGCCTTTTGCATCATTGAGTGACAGCTCAAAACCATATACCGCGTCGTTTTTCGCAAGTTTCTCCGTAAGAGCAATTCTTGCTTCAATAATATACCCATCACTTACTGTTTTCGTTGCCGTATAAAATCTGCTTAAATCTCCATAATCCGATGACTGCTCATTCTTATAATTTACTCTGAAATGTAAGTCATCTGCATCATAGTCCTTCGTCTTGTTATTTTTCTCATCCAGGAAAATCTCTATGGAGTCCTTCTGATAAACATTACCGGAGGTTATATCCAGTGCGCTGTCCTTTACCTTGGCAAGAACATATAGAGCCTTATCATCCCACATTACTCTGAACTCTGCTGTGGTATCAGTCTTGCCTGCCGCATCCTTCAAGGTAACTGGTACTGCATTATCCCACACCTTATCTGCTGTTCCGTCAATTACCGGTGTGCCGAAGTAAGCAACCATACGTCCTTTCGCATCAAATCCGTTCTGATCCACCGGAACACGCTCCGGTCCATTATTAGAGGAACTTGAATTGCCACCGTTACTTGGAGATAACGAGGGAACAGCAGTAGGCTGTGCTGTAGGTTTAGCCGAGGGTTCAGGCTTGTTTGCCCCACCTTTGCCAATCGTAACGCTGCCTTCTTCTGTTACCAGATCTATATCCTTACTTGTCTCGTTCTTTACGGCTACATCCGCCTTTTTATCAGAGGCCTTTAGGGTAGAGTTTTCTGCTCCGGCTTTCAAGGTAACCTCTATCGTAGCTTTTGTATCCAATTTAATAGAAGTACTTGCTTCAAGAACTGTTCCCTTTGCCTTTTTATCAACTGTAATTACAGTACTCTTTGCGTTACCGCTGATAGCTATATCAGCCTTTGCCCTGACATCAACTGCAACCTTTCCGTTTGCTATGATATCAACAACAGCCCCCTTCTTTTTCACTAATACTGCTTCCAGCTTCGCACCCTTATTGACCCTAAGTCTTGCGGATGTTCCCAGAATAGCTGTTTCTTTTATCGTTGCGCCTTCTTTTAATGTCAAACTTGCTTTTTTGCCTTTTAATGTTAAGAAATTTACTTTTGCATTCTTTTCCAACGTAATATCTGCTCCATTTGACACCAATGATTTTACGCTGGCCTTTGACGAAACGGTAATAACAGCTTGTTTCGCTTTTACAACGATACTATTTCCTTTTCCGCTTTCTGTAAAATGAAGCGAAGCTTTCATAGTGATTTTTTTAAAACTTCCGTTATTCACAAGTGTTGCATTTGCTGCATTAACAACCAATCTTTTGTTAGTACTCCCGGCACTTTCCGGAATAGTCAGTGTTACTTTACTCTTGGTGGAAATAATAATTTCCCCAACCTGTTCTTCTTGCATTGCTGCTTCTAATTCCCTCTGTGTGCTAACTGTAACTGTTCTTCGCTTTGCTGCCTGTACCTTGACAGGGTCCATACCCACAGATGTCATCAGCATTACAAGTACCATTAGAAGTGCAAGCGACTTTTTCCTTCTTAGCATAAATACCTCCTCATTTTATTAGTTTATTGAACAAACCATATAAAAATCATATATCAATTTGCTATAATTTGTCAATCTATTTATACCCATAATATGTTATATTTCATAGTAAATATTTCCTAATGCATATTTTCTTATATGTATCCTGTACATAATACTGCTCCTATGCATTCATAAACTGTCATTTTTATAGATACACCTACTTTATTTACAATGTAAATATCACTGCCACTCATAACTGCAGTCAGGATTGTTTTCTGCTACGCAAAAAGGCCCCCCCGGAAAGTACCGGGACGGCTAGCAATATAGAATATTTTAAACAGCTAAGCAGCAATCAAATAATATGATATCAATGTAAAAGTTCATTAAAGTATTAGCAGCAATCGTATTATTTTGAATGCTTATTTGTTTGACGTATTTTACATAACAAAAAAGAGTTGTATAAAATACAACTCCCTGCCTATAGTAGCGAAGGACGGATTTGAACCGCCGACACCGCGGGTATGAACCGCGTGCTCTCGCCAGCTGAGCTACTTCGCCAAAGTGACGAACTTTATTATATCTGGTTTCCGGACACTTGTCAATCACTTTATTAAATTAATGTATCTTATTGTTTCTCTTCTTCAAATATAATCTCATCCTTATAAACAAGTCCAAGCTTCTCTCTTGCAATTTGTTCTATGTACTGCGGTGTTTTAGAATATTTTCGAAAGTTTTCTATATCAATCTCACGTTCCTTCTGCTTCTGTATACGAGTATCAAGCCTTGCTATTTTGATTTCAGCGTCCGCCCTTTCTTCCGCTAGCCCAACCCGTCGAAAAGTTACAATTCCAAATAATATCAAAACAACCATGGCAATAATACCGATGCCTGTCCCCTTTTTCTGTCTTTTACGCATTATTCTCTTCATCTCCTATAAATGATTCTTAGGTTTTATTATTTTTATTGCTGCAATTTTACGGAAGGGTAATTTCCAATAAATATTTATCCTGATCTCTTTACGATTTATCGAATTTTTTATATGTTCTTTTTTGTAATATTTTGCGATTTTTTATTCAGATTCTTTGATGAATTTCTGTCCGTATCATTCTGTAAGCTTGTAGCTGATTTACGATCTGAATTTATTTTTGCTTGATGCTTTTCCTTCTGTTTCTTTTGTTTTTTCTTTTGTTTTTCCTTTTGCTTCTTTTCCTGTTTCTTTTCTTCTTCCTTTTGTTTTTTAATGCTTTTATCCTTCAAACGCAGCTGCCTCTTCTCGGCAGATGCCAGTTTTCTTTTGTTTAATGCTATTCTAACTGATTTTGTTATTTTTTTCAATCTACTTGTCAGAATATTTATTACTTTCTTTTCTTTACGCCAGATAATTCCTATTAATTTTCTTATTAATTTTAATAGAAAGACCAATGGGCTAATTAACATATTAATAAGTTCAGAAATCCATTTTACCAGGAGATCACTGAATGCATAGTGATAGAGCAGCATTCCGCTTGCCATACCCATAATAGAAAAACCGCGGATTATACCGTCATTCTGCCGATACATCATGATAAAAATAAATAAACTTGCACAAACCCAGAAAATCATATCTTCAAGGGCAATAAAAAAACCGTCATGTTTCAATACTCTGCGAAAGATACGCAGGCAATCATAAACGATCAGTATTATGGCTCCGCTTAATACTGATACCAGAAAAAATTGAAGTTCTACTGAAATTGCGCTATTCATACAGGCCTCCTATTTAAAAAGCCTGCCAAACAAGGACTCTCCCGACTTACCATTTCCCACTGTATCTGAATAGGTTAAGCTGTCAATTCTTCCATCTATATCCACTTCCCCTTTTTCCAGTGTAAGTCTACTCACATGCAATTCACTGCCCCGTATCATCAATACGCCCTGCTCTGTCTGAAGCAGAACTTCTCCAGCATCAAAAGACAGAACGTCATTCACTCCTGTTATTGTAGCATTTTTTCTGGCATTGATATTCAGTTTATGCCCTTTTAGAACCTGTTGCTTCTCTTCCATAGAAAAAGCCTCCTCATATAATATACCCTTCGATTAACTGCTCTAAAATAGAACATGTTGTATCTTTTTAAGTATATGAGAAGACTTACTACTTCATTCCAATCATGAATTACAAAAATACTATCACAGATATCGATATAGCTCCTTGGCATCATCCTTCCTGGTAGTTTCCTGTACATCCAGTACCTCTACCTTCACAGCCTTACTGCCGAAGCCGATTTCTATGATATCTCCAACCTTAACCTCCGCCGAAGCTTTTGCCGGTTTTTGGTTAATTGTAACCCTGCCTGCGTC
Source organism: Bacillota bacterium (assembly GCA_023418475.1). GTDB lineage: Bacteria > Bacillota > Clostridia > Lachnospirales > Lachnospiraceae > Mobilitalea. The sequence goes on along the minus strand of JAEZZO010000072.1, from coordinate 187,828 downwards.
ACAGGCATCATTTGCTACGGTGCGTCTTTTAATCAAACGCGATACTTTTAAATATTTATCCAGTCTCATTACAAACCTCTTTTCTGTGTGTGAATACAAATAGAAAAGGCTGCTTTAAATACCCTACACCCCAATGAGATCCGGAATTTAAAACAGCCTTTTTTTGTTTTTAATCAACTGATTATGCGTTGATAACATCCTTTAAAGCTTTACCTGCTTTGAACTTCGGTGCTTTAGAAGCAGCAATCGTTATAGTCTCTTTTGTTAAAGGATTTCTACCGGTTCTTGCGGGTCTTTCTGATACTTCAAAAGTACCAAAACCTACCAACTGAACCTTCTCACCCTTTGTTAATTCTTCTGTAACTACATCAATAAAAGCTTTTAATGCTTTTTCTGAATCCTTTTTAGAAAATTCGGTCTTTTCTGCTATCGCTGCAACTAATTCTGCTTTGTTCATGGATTTGCTCCTCCTCTAAAGTAATTGTTATATTTTAATCTGATTAGATTTTACTTCCCTCCACAAAACGTCTTGCTCTATAGGGGATAGTTCATATAGTCTGTATCCTCTGCTCTCAGCTAGAGCAAAGAGATCTACAAATCTATTTATAAACTTATTAGTTGAATTTGTCAAGGAATTTTCTGCATTTAATTGTAAAAACCGAGATAAATTAACTATTGTAAAAAGTACATCTCCAAATTCCTCTTCAATCTCCCTCTTATCCCCTATTTCTATTGATTTTTCAAGCTCTTTGAGCTCTTCATACACCTTTTCCAGCACCTGTTTATACCCATTAAAATCCATCCCTGCCTTCGATGCTTTCTTCTGTACCTTCTCCGCTCTGATTGTCGCTGGAAACGCTCTTGGCACTCCAAGAATTTCCTCTGCAGCGGTAGCTGACTTCTTTTCTTTTTTCTTAATTTCCTCCCAGTTTTTTATAACACCCTCTGCGTTCTCGACTATGGTATCTCCAAATACATGCGGATGTCGTCTGATCATTTTCTCGGCCTCTGCCGTAATAATGTCGTCTATACCAAACTCATTTGCTTCCTCCGCTATTGCACTGTGAAGAGCCACCTGAAGAAGTATGTCACCCAGTTCCTCACATAAATTCTCTTTATCCTTATTGTCAATTGCTTCTATTGTCTCATAGCATTCCTCTATAAGACAGGTTTTCAGACTTTCATGTGTCTGCTCGCGATCCCAGGGGCATCCCTCCTTACTTCTTAATTTTCGTATGATATTCATAAATTCCTCAAAACTGTATTTTGACATTTCTACCTCCGTACCGGTGCCTTGGTAATCTCAAACCTGCAGATGTTCCTTCTGCTTTACTTTTGCCAAGGAACATTCTGTGCACACAATGATAACTTATTTTGTATTCCACAATCATCCTGTATAATTATAACAGCAGTAAGGAGATATTTACAAGAAATAATAAAAGCACTCCCCCATTACGATCAAGTAAATTATCGCATAGCGGAGTGCATTTTACATATCCTTATTGCTCCATCTGCCTTCCTAAAAACGCAGCAGCCGTGCTTGCAAGTTTTATTTCAAGCTCACCAAATTTAGTCTTCGCTTCTTTCGTTAATATGATTACTGCACCTATCGCATCACCTTCACTGATGATTGGTGTAATTACCTCATACGTAAATTCCGTATCGTCTTCATTCATAATTTTTATATAGTTCTTATCATCCTTTGCTGCAACAATAACCTCACGTTCATTAATTGCTTCTTCCAGCTCATGGCTAATTCCCTTTGTTATCAAATCCTTCTTTGTAGGTCCAGCTACAGCGATAAATTGATCCTTATCAGCAATCGCGACTATGTGTCCGGTTGTCTGGTTCAGTGAATCAGCATACTGTTTTGCAAACTGGCCTAATTCACCTATCGGTGAATATTTTTTTAATATGATTTCGCCTTCTCTGTCCGTAAATATTTCCAGGGGATCTCCTTCCCGAATTCTTAATGTCCTTCTAATTTCTTTTGGGACAACAACACGTCCAAGGTCATCTATTCTTCTTACTATACCTGTTGCTTTCATATTAGATTTTTCCTCCATTTTACGTAGTTTGATTATCAGCTATCTGTTATAAATTTTTCTAATAATATTGTTTGTAAAATGGGAAAGTTTATACATTTATTCTACAGATAATTTCTCAATAAATATAAATTTTTATTTTTATTGAAAATAATACTTCCGAAAAGGAATTTTAGAAGATGTAAATTTACTGTTGAATATTTTGTCTTAACACATCAAAGGTATTAAAAATATCAATCATTCCATATCCCCATTCTCTGTTAGGATAGGTAAGGTTCGCTGTTCGTTTTGCTCCTCTGATCAAATATTTTTTTATTTCAACGGTATCGAAGCTGGTTTGATTTCCCTTTACCACTCCCCATTCAAGAAGTAATGCAATAATCCCTGCCGTATGTGCTGTCGCAACTCCGGTTCCTGTGTATTCAGAATAGCCCCCGCTTAAATTTGGAGCAGTGTAATTTACTCCTGGTGCGGCAAGCTCCGGCTTTACCGCATTTGTTCGAGAAAACCCTCTGCTGGCATTCGTGTATAGGATACCTCCAACCGGGTTATATGCCGTAATGGTTATGGGTACAACAGCGTTTGAAGGAGCTAAAATCGTCGTATAAATATCGGGTTGTATAAAATAAGTATCTCTAGTAATAAAATCTCCCATCGGCAGCCAGGAATGAACATTTCCTGCCAGATTTCCTTGTACATAAATTGTTATTTTCCACACTCCGGCTGTTGCCTTATGGAAATTTAACAAGATTAATTCTTCCCCATTTCTGGGATCCACTGTCTGATATTCCAGAAAAATCACGGTCTGCTCAAATATAAAAGAGATTTTGCGGCTTCCTTGCAAGCTTGCTGACATTCTCGGGATATACTCGCCGGAAGGCGACAATATATCAATACTGTATATGCCCGGAGCTTCTCCCCATATCTGCATTGAAAACCCACTATCCTTTTCCCCTACATTGAGTTCCATATTGACACTGCCAACCGTCTGATCAATAATCGAATGGAAATGTCTTCCTAAATTACCTTCATTACCTGCGGAGGATGCTATAGCAACCTGAGGATGATCCGCAAGCAAGGTCAGCTGTTGCGACAACGGATTTGTTCCGTCATGAGCAGATTGCGAAGTACCGACTCCGATACAGATAGCAATTGGTCGATTAAGTTCTCTGGCAACCGCAAGGCAATACTGAACGCCCCACATTATGTCATTTTCCTGATAACATAACGCATTCTCTGGTATGGCAAAAAAATTTCTCAGGAATTTCTTTGCCTGTTTTAACTTCACAATTACAAGCTCCGCCTCCGGTGCAACACCAAAAAAGCCGGCAGAACGATCTTCGGTTCCGGCAGCAATTGCTGCGAGCATCGTTCCATGTCCATTTTCATCCGTACTTGGCACAATCGTAAGCGGATTTTCACTTCCGAGAGCCGTATTAATCTGCTCTGCCTTATATTCCGTTCCGTAATAGGTATGATACGGATATCCATTTTCACTTTGAATTGACTGATCCCAGATTGAGTGGATCTTGGTCGTTCCGTCCGTTTTTTTAAATGCCGGTAAAGTATATTTGATTCCGGTATCAATAAAGCCAATCATAACTCCCTGACCACGTAAATTAAAATCCGGAATATTACGCAGTTTTTTTACACCTGAAGCTTCCAGTGCAGCTTCACTGGTTAAACCCAGTATACTAGGTATTCTGGCCAGTCTATTACCTGTTTGCAGCCTGTTTTCAAACTGCGATACCGGCAAATGTATCACAGCATAGACCGTATTTATATAGAAAACAGCCGCACCGGGAAACAGTTCGGAAATATTAGGATTTGCACGATAATCAATAATATAGTCAGCATAATCTTCACTTGTAATCCGGCTTCTTTCATTCCCTGTCATATTAACCTCCATCCTGCTGTCAGGTAGTATATAAGAACGAAAAACTTGATGAAAAATCGTCAGGCGTGATCTTGTGAATGATTTTATAAGGATTGTTTATACAGTTTCTCCCCTAAGACTGTCAAACACATTGAATACATCCAATTTCCCATATCCCCAGTCACGATTTGGATATAGCAAATCTGTCTCTCTTTTAGCGCCCCTCATCAACAATTTATTTATTTCAACGGTACTCATTCCCGGTAAATTCCCATTTACGATACCCCATTCCAATAACATTGCCACCACCCCTGTGGTATGAGCTGCTGCTACACTGGTCCCGGTATAAGGAACAAAGCTTTGGTCTAGGGCAGGTCCGGTTATATTTACTCCCGGTGCTGCAATATTGGGTTTTATTTCGTTTAAACGGGTATATCCTCGACTTGAATTAAGGTAAAGGCTGCCATCTTCATTATTATAAGCGGTTACTGTTACAGGATTTCTAGTGTTTCCCACTGCAAGAATTGTGGTATAGGGATCGGAACGGATAAAAAAAGTATTATCTGATATAAAACCATCCATGGGCAGCCAAATATGAAAGCCTACCTGCAAATCTCCTCTTTCATATACATGAAATTTCCATATTCCGGGTGCGGGCTTTGAAAAGCGTAGAAGAATTAGTTGATCACCGCTTTCTGTCTCAACCAATGTATATATCACATCAATTATGGTATCTTCGAAAATAAAACTGATTTGCCTGCTTTCATTTCTGGAAGCTATAATTCTTGGTATGTATTCTCCGGATGGTGATAATATATCAATGGTAAGAATACTTGGTGACTGTCCCCATATTTCCATAGGAAAGCCCATTTCATTCTCACCAACATTTAGTTCAACAATATCATACCCTGTTGAAGGATCAACCGTTCCATAATAATGTCTTCTTGCATTACCTTCATTCCCGCCTGCGATTACAATTCCTATCCCCTGCCTGCTTGCAACACCTGATAGGTATCTGCCAGCTACACTTCTTCCGTCATGTGCTCCCTGGGAACCATTATTCGATACACAGATCACAAGAGGTCTATGCGATTTACTTGCTGCACCAAGCACATATTCAAGTGCAAACAAAAAATCCGTCTCTTGAATACAGAATACATTTTCCGGTACAAAGTAATAATTTCTGAGATAATTCTTCGCCTGTTTCAATTTTACAATAACAAATTCAGCATCCGGTGCAACACCAGCAAAATTATTGGCCAGTGATTCAGATCCTCCTGCAATACCTGCAACCATTGTTCCATGACCATTATCATCTTTGCTTGGAACCACTTGATAAGGTTTGTCACTTTGTAATGCTGTATTTATCTGCTCTTTGGTATATACTGTACCATATTTTATACCTTCCTGCGGTAAACTGCCTTCTATTGTCTGATCCCAGATCGAAACAATTCTGGTCGTTTTATCCGCATTTTGAAAGATAGGATTTGTATATTCAATTCCGGTATCTATGACCGCTATTAAGACACCCTGCCCCCTTAGATTGAAGTTTGGAACGTTTCGGATTTTTATGATACCGGATGCTTCCAGACTATTATCGCTTACCAGTCCTCCAATGGATGGAATCCGGGCATAGGCATATGATGTAATGCTGTTATCCATTTGCTGCAGTGGTATATTAACTAAAGCAACCACCTCATTAATAATGGTAACAGGTACATTTCCAAAGGAGTTAAGCAAAGATCTATCTCCCTGGTATTCTACGATAATGTCCGCAAAGCTTTGACTGGTTATTGGGTTTTCCTCAGATTGCATCCTATACCTCATTCTATCTTTTCTGATAATAAATATATTCTACAGATTGAAAAAAATGAGATTTTCATTTTATTCGGTTTAATTTCTTAGGATTTAAATGTCAAGAGCCTAAAAATGATTTGCCTGATGAATATAGTGCATCTACATAACCTGGATCAGGCTTTTGTCAATTGAATCTTCTTAGGCTATATTCTTAAATATGAAATTTTTCAATAATTGATTGTAAGCTTTCCGCTAATTTGGATAACTGGTAACTGGTTTCCGTCAATGCTCCTGCTGAATCAGTCTGTTCCTCAATAAAGACTGCTGCCTGCTGCGTTCCTGCCGCATTTTGCTCAGCAATGAAGGAAAGTGACGCAAGCATCCTAATGATTTCATTTTTAACATTCTTCATGTCCGCTTCAGAAGAATTAAGCTCTGCTACCGCATCCTTGGAAGTCTTCATTGCATCTGAAATGGATAGGTATCTCTGTATAGTATCGGATATTGTATCTTGTTGATCTCTAGCTGTTTTGGTTATTTTTTCCATACTTTCTGAAGTATGTACCACATTATTTTGAAGTGTTTTTATAATATTATCAATTGATCGGGTAGACGCGGAGGACTGGTCAGCCATTTTCTGAATTTCCTCTGCCACTACTGCAAAGCCTCTTCCGGCTTCTCCTGCTCTTGCAGCTTCTATCGTAGCATTTAATGCCAGAAGATTTGTCTGTCTTGCCATTTCAGAAATCATTTTGCTTGCTTCACTGATCTGTTTTGAGCTTTGTTTCGTCTGGAAAATAATATCACTTATCTCCTCTATCGCAATTTGATTATTCCTCGCCGCCTCCGATAAATGACCAATCTCCTCAAGACCCCTGTTTACCAGCAGATTAACCTGCTCTGTGGTATCATTCAGATTAATCAAATGATCATGGTTTTTCTCAATCTTTTTATTTAACAAAACTATACTCTCTGAACCTTTTTCCGTATTTTCAGCTTGCTGCGTGGCACCTTGCGCAATATTTCCTACTGTCTGAGAGATTTCTCCCGTAATCTGCGCTGATTGCGCGGACGCTGCAGTAAGTTCCTGCGCAGAGGCTGTGACCTGATTGGCCATGGAGTTGATCTGTTTGATGATTTCTCTTAAATTCCGTGTGAGCGTATGAAAAGCTCCGGATAATATTCCAATTTCATCCTTTTTCTTTAAATATTGCTCCGGTACACTTACTGTCAGATCGAAATTACCAATCTGCTTCGAAAGCTTCGCAATCCTCATCAATGGTTTAATAAATGCCTGTTCCATTATAATCACGAGTCCCATACCCAGAAATAATACAACCAGCATTACGATAGCAATGGTACGTGTCATTTCCGGAATAACAGAAAAAACTTCCTTTTGATCCGCTGTTATGGCATAAATCCAATCTGTTCCCTTAATTTGGGCAAAACCTGCATAATACTTTTTCCCACTCTGTGTAAAGTCAATCATCCCCGTTTTTTGATCCAGCATGCTTTTAAAGGCATCTGCAAGTGAAGTGAGTGTAGTATTTTTTTTCATTTCCTTAATCGGGTTAAACATTTTAATTACTTTCTCAACGTCAGGATAAGCAATTAGCCTTCCTTCCCCATTTATCATAAACGCATATCCATCTTTCCCGTATCCGCCGTCCTGAATGATATTCCCCAGAGTATCTGCTTCTTTGCGAGCAATCATAGCACCAATTATCTTATCATTCTTCCGGATCGGAACACACAGCTCTATCTCCGGTTTTCTGGATACTCTGCTAATTATAACATCCGACATTGCTGTCTTTCCGGATAAGGCATCCCTTACATAGCTTTTATCACGCATCAGCCTGACTGTTCCATCCGTATAATTCGCATAGCCATTCGGCAGTATAATTCCTATATCAACAAAAGAGGTTTTACTTAACTCCTCTTTTAAGGTTTCTAAATTGATCTTCCAACCCATATTTTTAATTTCCTGCTTTTGCGCTATCATCAAAAGTGAAGTAAACAGCGTCTCTATTCTGCTCTCAGTTAGTTTTGCTCCATCAGCAGCTAATAATTTTAAGGAGTTACATGCCTCCTCTTTTAAAGCGTCATAGCCGCTTTTTAAAGATATTCCCCCGATTGCCATAGTTATGGCACATATAAGAATAGATAATGATACTGTCATTTTTGTCTTGATGCTCTTCATAGACATCCTCCATCAATTTTCCTCTTTTTATTCAGTGTAATCAAAATTCATCATTTTTTCCCTCGTATTTTCCTGAAATCCATGTCAAATCATTGTGAATTATCTGAAATAAGCAAAAAAAAGAAGTGAAGTCTATTTTTTATAATTTCGAAAGCAGGTTGTGAATTGTATAAATCTATAATTCACTACGTTTGTTCCGCACGTATAACCTCGTATCCTCCCGGAGGATTTTATTACATAGGACGAATCCTATCTTCTATGAAATAAAATAAGCTGCTATAAAAATCATAAACTGATGAATTTATAGCAGCCAGTATTATGGCCTCTCTATTAAGTTTAATCCTAAAGCAATTCTTCCTCTAATACTATTGTAAAAGGTCCGTCATTTATCAAAGAAACCTTCATATGCGCACCAAATTCTCCGCATTGCACCTTCCCCAGTCTTTCCTTGACACAGGTAAGGAAATATTCATATAATTCCTTCGCCTGTACCGCTCCTGCAGCATTCATAAAGTCGGGACGGTTGCCCCTCCTGCAGTCAGCATACAGGGTGAACTGGGATACCACAAGTACTTCTCCCTGAATATCCTGTAAGGATAAATTGGTTTTACCATTTTCATCCGCAAATATCCGCATTTTGATTATTTTATCAATATAACGATCCACAACTTCCTTGCTATCCGATTTGCCAATACCAAGAAGGATTAAGAAGCCTCTCCCAATGGATCCGATGCACTCTCCTTCCACAGTAACTTCCGCTTCCAAAACCCTTTGAATTACAACTTTCATACCAACCTCCCGGTAAAGCATAAGCTTTTGAAATTTTTATCTAAGTTCTTGCAGACAGGACCATTCTTTTATCAACACCTCCAAATTGCTGCCGGCATTTGCCGGACTGGTGGATAAAAGTTTAATACTTTCTATTCCTGTCTTAGGAAGAATATATTTACGGTAAAGTGTATAGGCGGTGTTACCGTTTGTATATATCTTCTGGATACTGGTATTATCTAAAATGACCGAGAGATCATTTGCAACTACATTTCTGATACTACTGTCAGAGGAACCGGCTATCTCACAGCTTTGTATAACATCCCATAAAGCTATGCCATTCTTAATAAGCATAGACCTTTTCTCTTCAATTGTTACGGGCAGCGGTTCTTCGAAAACAGCACTGATTACTTTCCAGAAACGATTTTGCGGATGATGGTAAAAAAACTCACCTTCTCTGGATTTTACCGAAGGAAAGGAACCCAAAATCAATATTTTAGAATCCTCCTGATATAACGGCGGTATCGGATGTACAATTCTTTCCATGCTGCAGGTTTCTCCTTTCACCGGACTATCGGTCAAATATTATTTTAACAGCTCCTTTAAAAATGATGTTCCTGATACCTGCTGATTAATCTTAAAATAATCCAGAACTGTTGCGGCAATATCTGCAAAGGACTGCCTGGTTCCGAGATTAATACCCTTTTTCACAGGTTCTCCATAAGCTACAAAGGGAATATATTCCCTGGAATGATCCGTGGAAGGTGTAAGCGGATCACAGCCATGATCCGCTGTAATAATAAGAATATCCTCCTCCTGAAGTTTAGCAAGTACTCTGGGAAGCTGCTCATCAAAATATGTCAATGCCCTGGCATATCCGTCAACATCATTGCGGTGTCCATATAGCATATCAAAATCAACTAAATTGACAAAGCAAAGTCCTTCAAACTCTCTTTCTTCCCATTCAATCAGTTTTTCTATTCCCTCTGCATTGTTATGTGTTCTTACCGTATCTGTAATTCCCTTGCCGGCAAAGATATCATTAATTTTACCAATCCCCAGTACCTCTAATCCTTCTTCCTTCAACTGGTCTAACATGGTAAGGGGCGGTTCTAAGGAAAAGTCATGGCGGTTTGAAGTCCGATTATAATTCGGATCGGTTCCGGTAAAGGGTCTTGCGATCACACGCCCTACTCCATGTTCTCCTATCAACAGCTTTCTGGCAATCTCACAGTAGTGGTATAGCTCGTCAAGCGGTATAACATCTTCATGAGCGGCTATCTGGAACACGCTGTCTGCCGAGGTATATACAATCAAAGCACCGGTTTCAACATGCTCCTTGCCATAGTCCTTAATTACCTCGGTACCGGAATACGGAAGGTTGCATATCACCCTGCGTCCGGTTTTCTCTTCAAATGCCTTAATGACATCATACGGAAAGCCCTTGGGATATGTTGGGAACGGTTTTTCTGAAAGAACACCTGCAATTTCCCAATGTCCGGTAGTGGTATCCTTACCTTTCGAACGCTCTGCCAGTCTCATCACAGCACCTTCAAACAAGATCCGCTCACTGCTTTGCAGAAATTTATCTTTTAAACCGTCAATTTGAAACAATCCCAGCTTTTTCATGTTTGGCATGTTAAAATACGTGCTTGTTGATGCTGCATATAAGGTATTACTGCCACTATCTCCATAAAGCTCTGCATCCGGAAGTTCGCCGATTCCAACACTGTCTAGTACTACAATAAAGATACGTTTCATTCTTATACTCCATTTCTGCGCACATTTTCTGCACATTTAAGTTATGTACCGGGAATTATACAGGTACAAAACAATAGTGGTTGAAAGTACATTTCTTTCCTTCTTTCATCCTAATGCTGTAAAAAGCGTTTTTAATGATTAAGGAAAAAGACTTTAAAATATGCAAATATTATGCAATAATATAATATTAACAAAGTGAATGGTAACCCTATAACGTATTATAATTATTTTTTCATTATGTGTCCATTCTTTATTCATAAGAATATGTAAAGTAATACAATGTCTAAATCTGACTTTTTTGGTATATAAATAAAATATGAAGCAATTATAAAATTCCTAATCTATATTGTTATCATATATATTCTATGTTATAATTTACGAAGCTCAGATCAGATTTTTTAAATCATACCTATTATAGAAGGGTTGTGAGAAATTGAAGAAAAAAAACACTTTTCGAAAATTGTTTGATAAATATAAGCACGGACTAATTCTTTCCTATTTTTTCATATATATGGCATGGTTCACCTATCTTGAACGGACTATAACTACAAAGTTCACCTCTATTCATACCAGTTTGGATGATCTTATTCCTTTTAATGAATATTTTATTATACCTTATTTTTTATGGTTTGTTTATATTGCTGTTACCGTAGCCTACTTCTTTTTGACCTCCAAACAGGATTATTATAAGTGTTGTGCTTATCTATTCACCGGTATGACAATCTGCCTGTTTATCTATACCTTCTTTCCAAATGGACATCACCTAAGGGTCGATTTGAATTCTTTGGGCAGAAGTAATATCTTTATTGATATGCTGGCAGGAATTTATCGCATCGATACGGCGACAAATGTTTTTCCAAGCATTCATGTTTTTAATTCTGTGGGTGCATGTATTGCTATTAGTAAGAGTGAGCGACTTCATAAAATCAAATGGCTGCAATGGTCGGTACTATTTTTAACAATAATGATCTGTTTATCTACCGTATTTTTGAAACAGCATTCCTTACTTGATGTGTTAGGGGCTTTGGTACTCAATCTTATTCTGTATATTATCGTTTATATCCCTTCCTGGGAAAAGGTCACAAAAAGTTCAAAACAGGAATTATCTAAAATTTAGTTTTTCTTATCTAGTAAAAGGACATTTGCAAGCAAGCTTCTTGTTTGCAAATGTCCTTTTTATTAATTAAACCCATAGATTTTTCTTGAAATATCATATCCGGTCTCTATAATCTTTCTGCCAAATTTACCGGGAAGATTCATGGACCTTCCAAGAATTTGCGATCTGATTTTCTTATATAGCCGCTTATCATAATTTCTAAGATAATCCCAAAGATCCTGTTTTTTCATCAGGCTCTCTTCGCTTCCCTCCTTGATCAGGAACACACTGCTTACCGTCATCATCATTGACAGGTATTTTACCATGTAATTCTGCAGCTTTTTACTTTTGATCTGCATTACATCATGGGATTCTATCATGATTTTCGTAATCTTCAGCTGCTGGTCAATTCGTCTGATCATTACCTGTTCGTTTACTGATTGATCTACTCTTCCAATAAAGTAGCGATATAAGTTGACATCCATATAATATAAGGTCTTCACAAAGGGTAACGGCTGATAAACAAAAATGTTATCCACATAGAAGGTATGTTTGGGCAGGTGAATTCCACAGCTTTTGAGAAGTTTTGTACGATATATGGTGGAATGCATCAGTATATTCTGACTTTGTTTAAAATGCATCATCTCATCCCAGGTAAAGATTCGATCCTTTGGCAGCGCCCAATTATAATTAATAACCTTTTTCTTCTTTGCATCTACCTTTTCATATACATAATTGGCCAGAAATAAATCCGGACTGTTCCCATCCGCGATCAAATTCTCAAGCACCTCCATTACCTGGTTAAGTGCCCTTTCATTGACCCAGTCATCACTGTCAACAACCTTAAAGTAAAAACCGGTCGCTGCTGCAAGACCCGTGTTTACAGCTTCACCATGTCCTCCATTTTCCTGGCTGATTACCTTAATAATGCCAGGATATTTGTTTTGATAATCCTCGGCAATTTTTTGCGTATCGTCAGTGGAACCATCATTTACAATAATGATCTCCATCTCATCCCCGCCTGATAATAAAGTGTCAATGGCATGATCCATATAAGCTGCCGAATTGTAGCAAGGTATAACTGCTGTCAGTAATTTCATGCTTTCTCCTTTCGCCCCCCACCAACGGCAAATGATATTCCGGTGGACTTTAACAATACTTTATTATGATTCGAGTGTCAAATTCTCACACTGATTTTTCAGCACCTAGGTTAATATAAACCCAGATGAGAATTAGACAGCCTCCGGCGGATGCACACTCGCACCGCTCGGCGCGTTTATATAATAAAAGCCTGATCCAGGTTATGTAGATGAATATGAGTGCGTACATATTCATCTGGACTTGCCTTTAACCTCTTATAATTGCCAAATGCAAACAACCATAGGACGCCCGGTCTGTGCCAGATGAATATATATGCGCTAATATTTATCCAGCACATCATTTTTAGGCTTTTGACATTCGTACCTTATTATATTAAATTCTCAGGGTTTAAACATTCCAATTCTTTTACAACAAAACGGCCATCCTTACGAATTAATACATCATCAAAATAAATCTCTCCACCGCCGTACTCAGAGGTCTGAATGCACACCAGATCCCAATGGATTGCTGAGGAGTTACCATTCGGAGCTTCTTCATAACAGTTTCCGGGTGTAAAATGGAAGGATCCCATTATTTTTTCATCGAATAAAGTATCCTTCATCGGCTTTAAAATATAGGGATTTACACCAATTGCAAATTCACCGATATAGCGTGCCCCATCATCGATATTTAGGATCTTATTAATTCTATTTGTATCATTTGCAGCTGCTTCCACAATCTTACCATTCTCAAAACGGAAGGATATGTTCTCGAAAGTAAAGCCCTGGAATACAGCAGGCGTATTATAGGACAGCGTACCATTTACTGAATTCCGGATTGGAGCAGTATAGACCTCTCCGTCAGGAATATTGCGATCACCGGCACATGCAATGGCAGGTACATCTTTAATAGAGAAGCTAAGATCTGTTCCTGGACCGACGATTCTTACCCTGTCGGTGCGTTCCATATAATCGACCAGGTTTTTCATTGCCACTCCCATTTTTGAGTAGTCCAGATTACATACCCGAAAATAAAAATTCTCAAAATCCTCAATGCTTGTACTGGCCAGCTGAGACATTGCCGCATTCGGATAACGCAGAACTACCCATCTGGTTTTCTTAACTCTGATATCATGATGTACCGGTGTCTGGTAATAAGCTTCATAAATACTCATTTTCTCAGACGGAACATCCGACAGCTCAGATACATTCTCAGCTCCTCTTACTGCAACATAACAATCCATCTGTTCCATCTCTGCTGCATCGATTTTTGCCATTAAAGCCATCTGCTCCTTCGTACAGTTTAATAAAACTTCTCTCTGAAGTCTAACATCTGTATAATGGACAAAGGGTAAACCACCTGCCAAATAGATTTCCTTTACTAATTGTCTGGCTAAATCCTGCGTCGATGCTCCAATATAATGAACATAAACCTTATCATCCTTTTTTACCTCCATCGAATAATTCACCAGATTATGCGCCAGCACCTTAATTCTCTCATCCATATATTACCTCCATCCTGCGTACGTTACATACGCAATTTATATTTCTTAAATAACTTCTGTTTTTATCGGATAAATCATTTTTTATTCTAAATAAGATAAAAATACATTACCTGCATTACCAAACAATTCCGTACTGTCTTGTATTCCGATTTTTTCTGCAGTACTCTTCGCCGGATCAATAATCATAATATTAAAAGTGTCATAACCATATATAATTACTGCATGTTTGTTATCAGTCATAGCCAGAACCGGTCTTCCTTTTGAAACATAATACAGTACATCATCCAAAACGGCACCTGTAAGACGAACCGGTGCATATTTGGAATAAGTTTTCAGCATATAATAGGCTGAACTACTTTCATTTCCTAACTGTTTATCACTTACCGGTACGCCCTGATAATCCAATATCATCTTAAGGCATGCGGTAATGGTTTTACCAGAAGACGGACTCCAGCTCATATTTTTAAATTGCGGTATCGTATACGCATCTGCCTTTACTCCCCGCTCCCATACTAATTGCCGATTACTATCGAGTACTACGCCTATTCCGTCCCTCGCTACTGCAATTGCGTCCGCAGCATTTTCATAGACCCCTTCTATCCCTCCTGTAATATAAGGATAATAATAAATCTGTTTCTTCACGGTATCCGTTAGGCGTACCGTAGGATCTTGTGTTATAACCGTATGAACCGTATTGGTTACCTTTGGAAGTTTCTTCATGGCAAATCCCGGCGGAAGTGTCATATAATATTCTGTGCCTGTCTGCTCTTGTGCAACTTTAACCGTTCCGATTATCGAAGACTTTATTTCTTCCTTATTCATTATCTGATCATTCGCTGCAGGAGTAAAAGTACTGCTGCCCTCCTCCTGCACCTTTTTTATACGATACAATTCTATAATATTATCTTTTACTGCTATTCCTGTTACATAATAGTTATTTTTCTTATATTTTTTTAGAATTTTCCTGTCAACAGATGCTATTTCAACAGAGGAAAGAGGTGCTATAATACTTCCGTCCACCATAGCTGTAATATCCTTTTCCTTAGCAAAACCATATATAATATTATTATCTATCTTATCCAATAATCTTATATTGTATCCTGATCCGGCACTGATTGTCTGCGTTTCACCGGTTTCAAGATTCATCAGTTTAATGTTTTTAGAAGCTTTCAGATCAGCATTTTCCTGCCATGCAATATAATTCAAATCATCTAATACCACAATTTGCTTCTTCGTTATATTGGAAGCAATCACAGACATTTGCCGCGTAGTAATATTATACGCATAAATCGTATCATACACATGAAGGTAAAAAATATCCCTGGAACTAAGATAAGTAAGTTCACCCAAATTTTCTTTCAGGCTTTGATACGGTTCGTCAGTCGGGATATCAACGAGTTCCTCAATCCTGTTTTCTGCCTGAATAAAGCGATACAGGATGACCGCCACTTTTCCCTCGTACTCTCCCCTGTTCATATATCCATAAACCAGGAAATTAATATTCCCCTCCGCATCCATATTTAAGATACGGATATCATGCTGATCGTAAAAATCTCTCAGATAGTCCCTGTTTTTCTGCTCAAATGAGAACACTCTTGTGACCTTATTGTTCTCCAGATCATAGAACCATAATTCTCCATCACGGACAAATGCCAGCTTAGAGGATTTTGTATCTGCTTTATAAGAGACCTTAGGATTATTAGTTATCCCCAATTTCAGCTCATTCTTAGCCATATTAGCTAAATTAATATCAAAAATCGATTCCATATGGCGCTCATAATTGAGCAGGTACATCCGGTCGTAAGAATATCGTACCCTGTAAAATTCAGTAACCCGGTATTCTTCTTTCACACCGGCAGCCTCTGCCTGTATATAGTAATCCAGTTCAATGGATGCTGTATCCACATATATTTCTTTCACTACAGGAACCACTTCTGTAAGTGCAATCGGCTTTAATCCGTTCCAGGAGATAAGATCAAAGCTGGAATGGATATTAACATAAGCAAGGGATGAATTGTCCGCACTGCTGGAAGGCTCCAGATATTTAATAATCTCCTCTGCTTTTCCCTTATCCAGAATTGATTGGTGAAAATTCATTACAAAGTTCAATTTATCCGTTAAATATGTTTTCTGATAATATTTAATTCGCTGATAATAATAGATTTTCTCTGTTTTATCCGTTATTAAAGTGAATTTTACAGCATATTCCTTTCCTTCTGTAAGGTTTGAATTCAATTTAATTTTAGCAGACTGAATATCTCCATCTTCTTCAAATACACTGACAGAGTTTGTTTCGATTAAACGGTTGCCGGTAAATTCCCGCACTTCATAATTCATCTTCTTTATATCCAGTGCCTCTTTATTAAATCGTACCTCAAAGGCTTTGTCGTCCTCTAGTGGAATAACCGACTCTCTGATCTTATTTGCCGCTATGTTACCACTATATCCATGCAGCATATTAATTGTATTATCACCTGTTTTTATCGAAATTAATGGAAACGTTGCATCCTTCATCGTAGTAGTATTATTAATATGAAAGACAACCTCTTTGATATCTCTGCTGAAATAAAAAAGGGAAGCTACGAAAATAGCCATTAAAATGATTACCCTATAAATATGTTTTAACATATAAATCTCCATCCTGCATCTATGATGCAGCTATTCATAACTGGATTTAACCTAAAAATGATAAAGCAGTAAGAAATACTTAATCCACTTTTTCTTCCAATAATTTCCTAAGGCATGGTGTTACTCCAAGAAAATCCATGCAATTTGTCAATTCATTCGCATTACTGTCCACCGTTTGCACAACATCCTTTTTCTTAACAGCTCGTATTAAAATGTTCTTCGGTGTATGCTCCATATCAATAAATTCTAATAGCTGAACCCGATAACCCCTGGTTTCCAGAAGCTCTGCTCTTAAAGCATCTGTTATTAAAGCGGCCATACGCTCCTTAACTATACCATATTTTAACACAGGATTTAAGGTATTGCACCGCAGCTGCCTGTTTAATTCATGCTGACAACAGGGAACTGACAGAATTACCTTCGCATTCCAGGATACCGCTTTAAAAAGTGCATAATCTGTTGCCGTATCACAGGCATGTAAAGTTACGACCATATCCACTGTGCCGCTGCTCTGGTAAGAAGCAATATCTCCCACTAGAAAATGCAGTTTCTCATAGCCATATTTTTCGCTCAATTTATTACAGTTTTCGATTACATCTGCCTTTAAATCCAGGCCTATTATAGTAATCTGGTATCCTTTTAAAATTTTCAAATAATAATACATTGCAAAGGTAAGGTAGGATTTGCCACAACCAAAATCAAGTATGGTAATCTCCCTGTCCTGATTAAGGTCAGGCAACACATCTTCAATATATTCTAAAAATCTGTTAATCTGCTTAAATTTATCTGATTTCGCCTTTATTACAAGACCATCCTTCGTCATTACTCCAAGGTCAATTAAAAACGGAAGAGGTATCATTTCCTTCAATATATATTTTTTGGGTTTATTATGCGACAGCTGTAAAGCCTGCTCTTCTTCAGAATCTCGTAAGGTGCCTGCTTTTTGGCAGTTTACCGGATTTTGTGCAAGTGGTTTGCGAATTACTGTAACTTTTCCTTTTTTGCTGATCAAAATAGTTATCCTTTGGTTTGCCGTTTCTATTTCAGCCTGATGAAACAACCCCTCAAACCAGCCTGGGAGCTTATCCAAAAGCTCCTCTCCTATATAATTGTTATGATATACTTTATTATTTATAAATTCAGATACCTGATAATATAATTTACCTTTAAGCATAACAGGTCTGACTTTTATCTTTGCCGCTTTCTCTCGATCGGAAGAGTTACTGATAGTAACACTGATTAATTCCTTATTAACAGACTCTTCAAATGTTTTCCTGATTACTTGATCCATTTTCTTCATCCAATCATTATATTTTACCGAAACCCTTGGGAAATAATAGGTTTCACCTTTGCTCTTTTCTATTTTAATGTCTTTTGACAGATAGTACAACCTAATTATTATAAATTTTATCTTAAGATTATATCTGACAGATTTCACATTTTGTTAAACAATGCATATATTAATTATAAAAAGCTTAGGAGTACTTATATGTCATTTACAATTGGCAAAAGTTACGGCACTGGAAGAAATTATAGAGTGCCGAATTATAATGTTAATACACAGAGTATGATGCCGCCGGTTAATACGTCGCAGCCTGGTACTGCGGGGCAGCAGCCAGCAAATAGCCCTGCTAATCCTTCCGCGCCAAACCATTCTCAAAACACGCCTTCTGCCAGTACAATGCCTGCCACACCAGGCTCCGGTAATACACCTTCTGCTCCTGGTTTCATTCCGGGTTCCGGTAGCGGTACTGCTCCTTCTATACCTGGTTTCATTCCGGGTTCCGGTACCGGCACTACTCCTTCTACCTCTATTTTCACTCCAGGTACCGGTACTGTTCCCTCGAGAACAGGTTCACCTACTACTTACATGACGCCTGGCACAGGCACCACCCCGGGTATGGGTAATTCACCTGCCAGAACCACTACGCCTCCTGTTACACCGAGCACGGGTACCGGCACTTCTCCTGCCAGAACCACTACACCTCCTGTTACACCGGGCACAGCTACAGGAACTTCTCCTGCCAAAACCACTACACCTCCTGTTACACCAACCCTTATCCCTGGCCTAAGCACACCTCCTTCCGGAAGCGCCGCTCCTTCTACTCCTGGTACAGGTACCATACCCTCCAGAACCGGAACGCCTTCTCCTATGACAGTCCCTCCTCATAACCCTGCTTCTGTCCCTTTCAACCCTGGTTCTATAACAACCCCAAGAAGCAGTACTCCCGGCATCCCTGCAGAAACAAATCAAGCAATGCCCGGAGCCACCAGCCAGGAATTACCTTTTGTTTATGAGCCTCAGCCAGCACAGGCATCTCCTTTTGACCAGCATTATAATTTTCCGTCCTACATGAATACGAATATGCAGCCTGGTATGACTTCTGGCATGCAGCCCGCTGTTCCTATACAACCCGGTATGACTCCCGGCATGCAGCCCTCTGTTCCTATGCAGCCCGGTATGACTCCTGGCATGCAGCCCTCTGCTCCTATGCAGCCCGGTATGACTCCTGGCATGACTTCTGATACACAACAGATGATTTTTCCTTACTATAATTATCCTGCTATGCCAAATGAAATGCCCAATATGAATTATCCCGCTTATCAGGGTATTCCCAATATGTATCTGCCTAATCAAAATCAGTATACCGCTCCAATGGGAATTCCATTATTCCCGTTATATGGTTATGATAACAGTTCCGAACTGGACAGAGATATCGAATATATGAAACAGCTTTATCCCGGTACCGCAAAAACCATTCAGTCTGAGATAAACAATGAGTGCGACCAGATGGAATACGACGGAAGTGTGATGTTTGATGAATATCCTGATAAAGTATATCTTGAGCGAATTATTGACCGGATTTATGAAAAAATGAAAGATCTCGATGAAGAACCACAGGTTGAAGCAAACAGCCTCTATTTCTATCCGACAAGACAGCAAAATAATTATCTGCACGATTTAGTATCCATTTTATTATTAAATGAAATGTTTAACCGCAGAAGACGCTACCGCGGTAAAAGACGCTGGTTCTGACAGCAACCAGGAACAACTAAGTATTTTACAGGGGAGTATTAACCGAATGAAGCGGTTTATACTCCCCTGTTCTCAGATTGTCTTACCAGCTGTCATTCAGCATTGGTGTGGCAAGTGTTATTTTTGTTGTATTCGTTAATTCATTATAAGTTATTGCTATTTGTATATTTATTTTATTTCCCATTGACTGAACATACTCCTTCAGCATACCGGTATAAGCATAAACTGTATATAAATCACCTTCATCGTATTCCAATGCAACCTCTCCCTGAAGGTCCTTCACCAGTGTTCTTGCTATTTCTTGTTTTTTTGCCTTCGTAAGATTGCCATTTCTGCTGCCTTCATATTTCATTGTAACCTGTTGATTTTTAACACCTATATCACTCAGTGATTTTTCCAGTAATACTTTAAATTTATCTATACTTTGTATTCCTTCTTTTACATTCAATCTTACAATAATATAATTTTTTACCGTGGATGATGTATTTTCCTTCTGCTCAACGCTTACCACTTTAAGCTCTGTCGATGCCTTCTTTGCCTGCTTGAAATAACTGCACTCACTTCTGGTTTTATCTTCCCGGATTGTGACATCATCATCTATTACTAAGCCGATTGCATCTGCTAGATCATAGATGATATTCTTTTTAGCATCCTCACTTAGAAAATCTCCTTTATATTCAGCTGCTATCTCAAGACTGCTCTGCATATCCTCTGTATCTGATTTTACAAATGCTTCTGTTATCTGAATATCTTCCTGAAACATTCGATTTATTATCAGCTGTGTTATAACCGCTGTCCATAATACAGCTGCAGCATATAATGCAACTTTTGTACGGCTAAGGGTAAGCGTATGTTTCAATCGACCCGGCAACTCATTCCAATATCTATTCTTCATAAAAACCTTCCATTCTGCTGTATAACCCGCTTAATTGGCAATTTCTAACTTAACTGTTAGTTTATCCATAATCAGGAAGTTTATACAATGATACAAGTGCAGTAAGCCGGATTTTGTCTTAGACCTTGCAATCGTGTTACTGTTCAAAAGAATCATCAAGTCGAATTATTTTACTATACCTTATTATTTTTTCATGATATAATAATATAAATTTATCTGAATTGCCTATATATGATTTGAATGCTGATACCATACCTTCAGTACTCAAATCATATATTAATAATTCCCTTCTAAATTCAATATAATAACATACCATACACAGCAGTCTGCAGGAAATATTGCAGCAGAACATAGAATATATTGATCAGTTTCGGTTCCTGTTCAATTAAACAAGGAGGTTTTTTATGAATCTACCCTCTCTCTATCGGAGACGTTTTATTCCGAATGAATTAGTTCATCTGAAGGATGACCTTATCGTAGTATCAGAGAAGGATCTGATTATTACGAAATGGGTAACATTACACCCACGCAAAGATATTGCAAGAGGTATTTCGGCTTTCTTTTTGGATAAGGGATTTAAGGTAAGCAAAATATATGACAAACATAATCACATAGTTTATTGGTATTGTGATATTATTCAGTCTAAGATAGATGAAGACAAAAATACCGTCCTCATAGAAGATCTGTTAATTGACGTAATTATCTATGAAGACGGTTCGGTACGTATTCTGGATATTGATGAGCTATGTGATGCTCTCGAGCAGAAACTTATCTCACAGGCAGAAGCTGCACATGCTCTGCGTACTCTTAATTCCCTGCTGAAAATAATATATGAAGGTCATTTTGATACATTAAAAGCTCCGGTCAATCAAGCTGAGCTTAATTAGTCCTCCTCAAGCATATTAATTCTTTTGATGTGTCTCTCTTCACCAGAAAAAGATGTATTTAAGAAGGTTTCAACTATTTTCAGTGCATGCCCGACACCTATTACTCTTGCCCCCATCGCAAGGATGTTTGCGTCGTTATGCAGTCTCGTTGCTTCTGCGCTGAAACAATCATGGCACAAAGCAGCACGGATACCCTTCATTTTGTTTGCAGCAATTGAAATCCCGATACCGGTACCGCAAATCAAGATGCCTTTTTCACATTCTTTATTCTGTATTGCTTTACCAACAGCCTTTGCATAATCCGGATAATTGCTGGAGGTCACATCTCCACATCCAAAATCCTTATATTCAATTTCATTCGAATCTAAATACTCCGTAATTGCCTTTTTCAATGCATATCCGGTATGATCATTGCCAATCGCTATCATATGAAAGCCTCCTACTATTCATCATTTAGTTTGTATAATGTCTTTTTCACCAAACGTCCCAGTTCAATATAGCATTCCTCATAGTCTACTAAGGTCCCTCCGTAAGGATCTACCACATCTCCTATTTCGCCTGCAAATTCCTTGATTGTATATACATACTCCGCATCCGGAAAAAGTTCCGCAACTTTCCTTTTCTGTCCGGAAGTCATTGTAAGTATTATCGTATTTTCTTCAAAATCTACTTCTTTTAATCCTTTTGATACATGATTTACAAGTTCTAAATCATGCTTTTTCAAAACAACTTCTGCCTTAGGATTGATCGGTTCAGGAAATAATACAACCAAACCTCTTGAAATTATTTTCATATCACCTATTTTTTCAAGATTTTTAAAGATTGCTTCCGCCATTGGACTTCTGCAGGTATTTCCGGTACATACAAATATAAGCTTCTGATATTTTCCCATAACATCTCCATTCTGTCGATACCCCGCATATTTAGGAACCGGCACAATTATTACATCGTGGATTGATCAAACAAATCTTATTTCCTTTTCCCTATTTATACGTAAAGTCAAAGTCTAAAAGTGCGTTATAATGTTTTCTAAACAGGAGTATTTCCTTTTTATACCTTCATGATCTGATATCCGGCAGCTTTTAAGAGACGGTTCATAATCGCTTGTCCCAGACTGTTTTCAGCAAAGCTTTCACTAAAAATATATTGTGTGTGCAGTTCATCAAATTCTCGTAATACGGCATAAAGACCCGCCGCTATAGATGTTTCATCTTTTCTGCTCCCTATCGTCTTCACGATACCGCTTTGGTAGCGATTCTTCGTTTCTTCGGTTGCAATAATTCCTACACTATAACCGTTTGCCCTGCTTTCTCCGGCTTTACGGTTAATTGCATCAATCACATTTCCTGTTTCTCCCTCAAAGATTGTTAAGCTTCCTTCCGGAGCATAATGGCGGTATTTCATACCGGGGGCCTTGGGGATTAGATTTTTATCTGGATTTTTACTAAGAATAACCGGATCATATTCGATATTGTCGATGACATTGCCAAGCATTTGCTTTGTAATGCAACCGGGACGTAATATCATTGGACTTTCACTTGTGAGATCGACAATCGTTGATTCCAGGCCGAGAGTAGCCATTCCTCCATCAATAATCATATCAATCTTACCGCTCATATCCTTAATTACATGCTTTGCCAAAGTCGGACTTGGTTTTCCTGACAGGTTAGCACTGGGTGCAGCTATAAAAATACCTGACTTTGCAATTAAACTTCTTGCTATCTGATTGGCCGGAAGACGGATCGCCACTGTATCCAAACCACCGGTAGTCTGGGAAGGAACACATTCCTTTTTCTTAAGAATAATAGTAAGCGGCCCTGGCCAGAATACTTGTGCCAGCTTATATGCCTGATCCGGTATATCCCTTGCAAGTTCTTTGATATCCTCCATGTTAGAAATATGAACAATCAGAGGATTATCGGATGGCCGCCCCTTAGCTTCATAAATTTTCTTAGACGCAGTTTCATCCAGTGCATTTGCTCCCAGCCCGTAAACAGTTTCTGTAGGAAATGCCACTAATCCGCCACCACGCAGTATCTGCCGGGCTTCCTCGAGATACTCTTCCTGTATGCATTCTGTATTTAATTTTATAATCTTTGTGTTCATGTTTTCCTCTGTTTCTGCTCTTGTTTCATAGATCTGCCTTATTTCACATTGAGAGTCCCACACATGCATGCTTTTCCAATCTAAGGTTATGCATATGAAAGCACAACATAAGAGAAAGCATTCTGTATGAAACATCTGCCTATTCATTATACTCGTTCATCTTTGCGGCATGATCTTAAGCCATAACATTTATTATAGCACCAAGCAGAAATAAAATCAATTTTTAGTGGGAATTTACTGTGAATTCGTAACCAAACCACCTTCATTGATGTATCGCATGATTGCCAGGTGTATACTCCAGGCCATTTTCTCCTGATAGTCCTGCTGCAACAGGAGTTCAGATTCTTTATAATTAGACAAATATCCACACTCCACAATAACCAATGGACATTGCGTCTTTCTCAGCATATAATAGCTATCATTTGCTTTTGCCTTACGATGATTGCCATCGGCTATCGTCTCAACCAGCTGTGCCTGAATAATTTCAGCCAGCTGTTTTCCCTGTGCTGACTTTGTATAATAGAATACCTGTGCTCCCTTAACATTAGGATCACTAAAGCTATTCTGATGAATACTAATGGCTAAATCCGCTTTATTATCATGAATAATATTCACCCTGTTATCCAGATCTGCTCTTTTTTTATAGGTATCCGTTTCTGAATACAAGCCTGCATCGTCTTCCCGTGTCATAATAACATCAATATCATTTAACTCCAGCAGACTTTTTAATTTTAGTGCAATACTAAGGTTTATATCCTTTTCAAGTGTTTTAGTAACTCCTATCTTTCCCGGATCTCTGCCTCCATGTCCGGGGTCAATCGCCAGCACAATCCTGTCTTTGTTCGAGTTGTTTGTAAAAAGCATTCGCTTCATTACCTTAATTGATTTATCGGAGGTTAAGGTGACTGCCAAAAGAACCAGCACTAAAAATATGACGCTAAAATATTTCTTCTTCATAATTAATACGGCTTCCAAATTCCATGCTCTCTACATATTATGAAAGGTTTCGCTATCCTATTCTTATCATTCACAGATAGCGGATGATTGATAAACGAAGACAGTGTTATTGGTTACAGTTCTCTTTGGTAAAAAAGATTGTACTGTCCGGTTACTCATGCTACAATACCTGCTATAATATAATCATAACTTTTGAAATTCATTTCGTATATTCATAATCTTTGATGGTTATAAAGGAGAGGTAATGGAGAAATTTAGATTTGCCATAATGGGAACCGGTAATATTGCCAATAAGTTTTGTCATGCAATAACACTTTTGGATTATTGCGAGGTAGTCGCAGCGGCAAGCAAAAGTATGGAACGTGCAGAACGGTTTAGCCAAAGTAATGGTATCAGCAAGGTATATGACAGCTATGAAAGGATGCTTGCAGAGGTGGACATAGATTGTGTTTATATTGCAGTAACACAGGATGCTCATTTTGATTTATGTATGCTCTGTCTCGATTATCGTATACCCATTTTATGCGAGAAGGCTATGTTTATCAATAGTCTTCAGGCAATGACTGTTTTTCACAGAGCAAAAGCTCTGGGTGTATTTGTTATGGAAGCTATGTGGAGCCGGTTCTTACCGGCAATCAAAACAGCAAAGCAGTGGATGGAGGATAAAAGAATTGGGGAGCCGGTATTTGCAGAGACCAGCATCGGGTTTAAAGCACCAGCAGATCGTCAGAACCGATACTTTAATCCAAAGCTGGGCGGAGGTGTAGCTTATGATATTACAGTTTACGCCTATGAGTTAACTACATTTTTTATTAATCAGAAGCTTGAAGATTATTCTATTCAGGCTATATGGAGTGAAACCGGTGTTGATGTTACCGAACAGATATCGCTGCGCTTTACTCATGCGCTGGCAACTTTGCAGACCAGCTTTATGACTTCTTTGGAGGAAAAAATGACATTATATGGAAGTAAGGGTAAAATCGTTCTTCCAACACCTCATTTTGCATGTGAAGCCTTTCTGTACGGAGAGAATAACAGCCTGATCCAGCATTACAAAGATGAGGAAACCCAAAACGGTTTTGTATATGAAATACAAGAAGTAGCGGAATGTATCCTGTCAGGGAAAACAGAAAGTCCGGTTGTGCCGCATGAACTGACATTGCAGTGTTCTCTGCTTTTTGACCGTATATTAGAAACAAATTCCAACACTAACCGGCAGCCATTTCCAGAATGCCCGTAATACAGCTCTTCCTTAGAACAAAGAAGACTCTGCTGCAAGTATTTTCAGACTATTAAAAGTCCGATGATATCTGCAGCAAAGTCCCCCTTCCTAATTATCTTATTTGTTTAACGGATAGCTTGTCTCCGCAATCGGATAAGCTTTCAGAAATACACCTGTACTATATTCCAAATCTCTTGTATGATCACCGAAATCCTTCGTGTTCTTCAGAAAATAGTCGTGTCTTAGCACCTGCTCTCCTGTACTCGTAATAGGGTCGTCCCAAGTAAGATCAATATTATACCAATTTCCATCTACTTTCACAATATTCCAGGAGTGTGGTCCCCCATCCGCTACGCCGGTAATCACTTTACATTCAATACCCGCATCCGTAAACATCCGGTATGCTGCAGCTGTATACCCCTCACATACGGCTGACTGATCGATCAATGCATCGTACGCCGAGTGCCTGCTGTAGGTTTGATCATAACTTACTTTTTTAATAATATAGTCATGAATCGCTCTTACCTTTTTAAAATCAGATGCTTTATTCAGTTTTAATTTTGTCAGTGCATTTTTCATTTTGGCCTCCAGGATTTTCTCCTGCTCCAATGTTGTCTCATACTCTGCCGTAAAGGTAAGTGTCGCTGTCCCACCCAGGCTGCTCCATTTCCAGCTCTCTCCCCAGCTGTTTACTGTCAGCTTTAAATAATCAGCATCTTTTGAGGTGTTCTTATCGTCCATAGCAATTACCGCATCAAACAAATCCGTGTTCAGTCCTATTTCCTTCATCGTATTGGTAGTCATATTAATTGAAAAGCTTTCCTTATGTGCCAGAAGATTAGCTTTCACTGTGCGATATACTTCTTCTTTCGTTTTGTATGTCTGCGCATTGGCATCAATAGGAACCCCCAGAAATACAAACATCCCAATCATGAATAATACTAATAATCTTTTCGCCATGTATCCTCTCCTATATGCAATACATCCAGTTGTATCGCTCTCTTTTTCTATATTTTATACAATTTGACGACTTATTTCAATAGGAGTTTATGGCAAATAGACGATTATTTACTCTTACATCAATTCCACCTTTTCTCCCTCCAGGATCCGGTTTGTGGTTCGCATCGCACACATTTTTCCACACATGGAACAGCTGTGTTTATCCGATGGCTTTGCACTTTCAAAATACCTTCTTGCCTTTTCACCGTCAATTGCAAGGTGAAACATTTCTTCCCAGTCAATACGACGTCTGGCATCACTCATTTTATTATCTATGTCTCTGGCATGGGGAAGTCCCTTAGCAATGTCTGCAGCATGAGCAGCTATTTTACTTGCAACAATTCCGTCCTTCACATCCGCAAGATCCGGCAAGCGCAAATGCTCTGCGGGAGTTACATAGCACAAGAAATCAGCTCCTGCGGCTGCGGCGATTGCGCCCCCGATGGCAGAAGTAATATGGTCGTAGCCCGGAGCTATATCTGTAACCAGCGGCCCAAGTACATAAAACGGTGCATTGTGGCAGATACGTTTCTGGAGCGTCATATTTGCTGCGATCTCATTCATTGCCATATGCCCGGGTCCCTCAACCAAGACCTGAACATCTTTCTCCCAAGCTCTTTTGGTCAGGTGACCGATTTCTATCAATTCACCGATCTGTGCGGCATCGGAGCTGTCAGCAATTGAACCCGGACGCAGTGCATCTCCGAGACTTATTGTTACATCATATTCTCTCAATATTGCAAGAACCTCATCATAATACTCAAAAAACGGATTCTCATTTCCCGTCATTTGCATCCATGCAAATAGCAGAGAGCCCCCGCGGGAAACAATATTAGTCAAACGTTTTTCCCGCTTGAAGTTTTCAATCGCCCGCCTGTTGATACCCGCATGGATTGTCATAAAATCAACGCCCTCTTTGGCATGAGCCTCTATCACTTTCAGAAAATCTGCTGCTGTTATATCTGTTAATTCCTTTTCCAAATAACCTATCGCATCGTACATTGGAACTGTTCCGATCATCGCAGGCGAAATAGCAACTAATTCTTGCCGAAAGGTATTCGTCTTCCCATAATTACTCAAATCCATAATTGCTTCACAGCCAAAATCAAGTGCCAGCTTTACCTTATCCATCTCTATCTTATAGTCCTTACAATCACCTGATATTCCAAGATTGACATTGATCTTCGTTCTAAGTCCCCCTCCGATTCCTTCCGCAGATAAAGCAGTATGACCAATATTAGCCGGAATAGCAACCTGGCCGCATGCAACTAATTTACATAGCTGCTCTTTTTCAAGGCTTTCTTTATTTGCCACGATTTCCATTTCTTTTGTTATAATTCCTTTTTTGGCTGCCTCCATTTGTGTCTTATAATTCATTAACATTTACCTCCATTCCCGGGCAAGTTTCTACATTATCTAAGAGAAAATGCCCATTTTAATAAGTGTCAAGTATACAGTACCTAAGCGTTTTACATACAATGTACACTCAGAATAGCGCAGGCAGAACAAAGGTTTGCTTCGGGCACTCTCGCGATCATAAATCTTAAAATGCACAGCTTTTGTTCCGCGCGCGAAACTGCGCATCCTCCCGGGGAGTTTTTATGTCATAAAGCGTATTTTCCAATGACATAAAAAAAGCCCGGCAAAGAAGCCAAGCATTTTCAATCGTGATTGCTAACGTCTGCTTCCCTGCGCCAGTATTAACTGACAGGTTCAAAGGGTCAGGTTTTACCTTCTCAACTGCAAGCAGTCCCCCCGCAATTATTCAGTTAAAAGTTGTAAGCTTACCTAATAAGCTCCATAACGAGTGCAACCGGCGGATGTGCGAAGCTGCACATTCCCCGCAGAGTTTTTATTTCCCAGGATAAACTTTCCTCTGAAATAAAGAAAGCGCCCATCCGATGGATGAACGCTATCATACAATGAAAGAGCGCTCCCTACTATGGTGTTAGCCATCAGGTTCAAAGGGTCAGGTTTTTAGCCTTCTCAACTACATTTAGTTCCCCTGCTTACTATCATTGTACCCTCTGCCTTTTTTATTGTCAACATACTTTTCTTATGATTGGATTAGATGGTAACCTTAAGGTTACCGTTCACTGCACAGCTAAATTTAATGCTGTATATCTCGGTAAGCCGTATATCCATAAGCTTGTTCTGCATTTCTTACTGCGCTTAAAATTGCTTCTTCTACCGCATGAGCTGCCAGAACAGCCACCGCGTCTATATTGGCATCCACTTGTCCGGAGGCCATTGTAAAAAGTGTATCCCCATCATATATGGTATGCGCCGGACGTACTGCCCTTGCGATACCGTTATGAGATATACTTGCCAATTTATTTGCCTGTGCTTTCGTAAGCTTTGCGTTGGTAATAATGGTTCCGATAATGGTATTCCCACTGTAAAAATCAGCATGATCCTCATAGTTAGCAAGTATTTCTTTTTCCGTATCAGCCAGAGTTGTTCTGTCTTCACAAAGCATTCCGGCAATCAAACGATTTTCTTTCGGATCAAATATATCTCCGACACAGTTGACCGCGATAACTGCCCCAACCTTAAGCTCTCCTGACTGAAAGCAGGTCATGCCCAGACCGCCCTTCATCGCATAATCTAATCCTTTCGTGGTCCCGATCGTAGCACCGGTGCCAGCGCCATAATTTCCTTCCTTTGGTAATTGAGTATAAGCATTACGGCAAGCTTCATAGCCCATAAATCCATCCGGACGAATTTTATAATCACCGCATTTTAAATCAAATAAGATAGCGCTGCAGACGATTGGTACCTTAGCAACCCCCACATCACGTCCAATTCCCCTTTCCTCCAGGAATTTCATTACACCTCCTGCGGCATCCAAACCGAAAGCACTGCCTCCTGCAAGTGCAACTGCATGAATACACTGCCGGTGATTACTGGGGTTTAGCGCATCTGTTTCTCTCGTACCCGGCGATCCGCCACGTACATCTACTCCTGCTACCGCACCATTCTCATTAATAATAACTGTACAGCCTGTTCCTGCTTCTTTGTTTTCAGCGTTACCGATCAGAAAACCAGGGAGTTCTGTGATCTCTATTTTCTTCATATATGCCTCACTGTTCTTTATTTATGCCGGGATTCTTTTGAATAAAGATGCCTGATGACTTATTTATGCTTTCAATATAGCTGCTACCGCTTTCCTTATATCTGAGAGCTCTGCCAGTGCTCCCTTTCCGACTACTCCGCAAGCAAGTAAACTCTCCTTGGGCTCAATAAACTGGTACCCGTATTTCATAAGCTTTTCGATGTTATTCTGAACAATCTGATTTTCCCACATATTTGTATTCATTGCAGGAGCAATCAATATTGGCTTATTTTTTACAGCCAGAAGTGTTGTGGAGAGCATATCGTCTCCAATCCCAGCTGCAATTTTGCCGATAATATTAGCTGTAGCAGGAGCGATTAATACAAGATCTGCCTTCTGTGCGAGTGAAATATGTTTGATTTCTTTTGGAAAATCATCCCGAAACATCTCTGTGTAGACATTATTTTTTGTCAGCGAACGGAAGGTAAGAGGGGTTATGAACTTTTGTGCACTCTCCGTCAGGATCACTTCCACTTCATAACCATCTTTATAAAGTAAGTGGGCCAGTTCTGCCGCCTTATAAGCCGCAATACTTCCGGTTACGCCAAGAATTATATTTTTCATAAATGACCTCCGGCATATTTTTTTATGATAGCATCAGCAATTCCTTCTGCTATCTCTATTTTATTTTGATAGATTTTATATTCACCCGTGGGTTCAATCAGATACCCGATATGCTGATTTTCTTTCATTTCATCCGTATCATTTGCTAATACAAAGTCACAGTTATTTTTCTGAAGCAGTTTTAATGCAGTTCCTATCAGCATATCTTTGCTGACCCCGCATAAAAGCTTAAATCCTACTAATAAAGTCTGAGGACTGGTTTCTTTGATCATCTCAATAATTTTAGGAGTTTTTTCCAGTAGTAAAAGCGGATTCTCAAGCTCCGAGCTGATCTTCTGCCCCTCTACCTGTTGGTCCATTACTGTTCTTTTCACTGCTTCCATCCATACCTCACAAGAAGCCTGTCTCATATCCTTTATCATCTCTTGCTGCATTTTTTTTACCAGTATTTCAAGTGTTGTAATGCTGCTTACCTTATAATCACTCACTGCCATTGAGTGAATTACTGCATCAATTTTTTGAGTGGTTAACAAAGACTTCATTTCGTGAAACAGCTGATCTGTTCCCTCTATCCTTATTTTATGAATGCTTGTATCTGTGATCTCCGGTACTGCCGCACTCTGTCCGCACAAATAATATATATTATGCGGAATTTTCAAAAGTCTTTGCGAAAATTCTTTCGCAATCAGACTTCCTAATCTGCCGGTCGCATCATTGGTAATTGTTCTCACGGAATCAATTCTCTCTCTTGTACCACCGGCTGTAATAATCAAATTCATTTTAATCAGCAACCCTTTCCTTCTGATAGCCTGCCCTAATTTCTCCTGCTCAGCTTCGTTAATAGGTAACATGTATTTGAAACTTTTTTGTATTTATTTTACCCATTATATACATATTATGGTTTTGAGTCAATTATAGAAGGTTCTTGCTAATAGGACTACCTTTCCTATGAAATAGTTACTGTTCACGGCCCATGCAAATTCCGAGTGGCAAATCATATTATTATACTGCCTCTTTCACAAGCGACGGGGGAATTCTCTTCAACATGTCGCCAGTTGCACTACTGTCCATAATCCAAGTTTCAACCTCTTTTTTCGGAATAACAAGTGGCATGCGGTTATGGATATCACTTATAGATTCATTTGCCTGCGTGGTTAATATGACATAACGAAGCTCTTCCTGATACTTCGTATACAATCCCGCCATATAAAGTGTATTGGTGCCTTCCACGCGAAACAAAAATTTTCTCTTTTCACTGTCCCATTCATAAAAGCCTGTTGAGGGAATAATGCAGCGACGGTTTATGAGGCTATCCCGAAAGGTCTTTTTTTCAAAAGCAGTCTCGGCCCTTGCATTTATGATTACTCCCTTACCATCGAACTTCGGAAAACCCCAGATACTTAAACTGGGGGTTACCTGATTACTTTCTTCTAATAAAACAGGTGCCAGATTTGTAGGATAGATTTCACCATATTTTACTTCCCTGCCCTGAAACTTTGCATTCAACTTCTCCAGTATCTCAAGTACTTCTTCATTTTGTTCCACTGTAAAATTATACCTTCCGCACATGATAACTCCTTTTCTGTATCTCTTTCCTTATGGAACTGATATTTATGCACCTCTTATCACATATCATGAATACTAGATAGCATTCACTATATTCATGTAACTCCAGCAGCAATTAATATAACTATCTTTATTCTATTAAGTTCTCTATCATTTGCTGATTGCATCGTTCTTAACAATCATGCCACCATAATAACATAGCATCACTGACACCTACTGTCTACTCTCTATTTTTTTTCATAAAAATACTGCTAATGTCCCTGTCCAGCTTCTTTGATGTTAAATTAATCACTAATTCCTCAATTGCAGAGATAGAAGCCGGACAGCAAGCCAACCAGAACGCTGCTGTCATACCTAATTGATTAATTAAAAGCGGGGTAAAAAACAGAATCAGTCCTGTAGCTTTATTTGCATAAGTATGAAGGAACGCCAGCTTATGATATTTTAGGAAACCTGCTGCCAACGAAATACACCGAACCAATGCTATTACACCTATCCAAAGCAGCATCCACTGTGAACAGTGAACATAAGGAATGATCACTAACAATATAATTCCAATGAACAATGCATCCGATACACTATCAAGTGCCGCACCAAATTGACTGCATGCTCTCATCCTTCTTGCTATCATTCCGTCCAGAGCATCACTCAAACCACATATGAAATAGATTAAAAAAAATATGACTGAAAATGGTCTTACGAAGAGAAATAGCAAGGATCCAAACAATCTGATACCGGTAATTAGGTTGGGTAGAAATTTGAGTTTCATCACTAGCTGCCGCCTTTTCCAGTAATTTTTTTAGAATTTTTTAGATATTTTCTATAAAAATTCAAATATTAAAAGCCTGAATCATACTATACAGATGAATATATATGCACCCATATTCATCTGCATAAGCTGGATCAGGCTTTTGATAATTGAATCCTATAAACACATTTTCAAAATTTTTACTACATCTTCCTTTTCCAGCGGCACGAATGCATATTTCAACCAACCGCAGATAACCGCATGTTCACCCATAGCCTCAAAATGTTCTTCTCCAATAGAAAAATCGCTCAGGTGCATTGGTATGCCAAGACTCTTAAGGAATTCTTCTGTGGCATCAATTCCTCTGTTTGCCAGCTCAAACTCATCCATGGACGCATCCATACCCCATACATTAACCGCATATTGCGCAAATTGCTTTACTGTGGATTGGTTTAATACATACCTCATCCAGCGGGGTGTAAGAATAGCAAGTCCCACACCATGTGTAATGTCATAATAAGCACTGAGTTCATGCTCGATCGGATGACAGCTCCAGGCACACCTTTTTCCTGTTGAACAAAGGCCATTAATTGCCAACGAGCTTGCCCACATAAGCTGTGCTCTTGCCTCGTAATTATCAGGCTCCTTTCGTGCGACAGGTGCAAATTTTATTACCGTTTTTAGAAGTGCTTCACTAATTCTATCGGGAACATATACCTCCTCTTTCCCAAAATACACCTCCAGTATATGAGACATAATATCTGCAGAACCAGCTGCCGTCTGCTTCGCTGGTACGGTAAAGGTATGCACCGGATCAAGAATAGAAACCTTAGGAAACAAAACCGGATTACCAAAGCCTATCTTCTCTTTTGTTTTTATATTTGTAATCACGCCGCCCGGATCCATCTCACTGCCTGCTGCAGCGATTGTTAATACGGTACATACCGGAAGGGCTTTCTTAATTCTAGACGGATCCAGGACAAAATCCCATGCGTCACCTTCATAGAATGCCGCAGCTGCAATTGCTTTCGAGCAATCGATGGTACTTCCCCCTCCAACTGCCAGAATTACATCAATCCCATTTTCTTTGCAAATTCTTTCGCCTTGATAGACACTTTCAATTCTTGGATTAGGTTCAATTCCCCCGAGTTCAAATATATCAAAATCCTTCAGTAATGACAGGATCTTTTCGTAAAGCCCATTTTTCTTTATACTGCCACCGCTGTATGTAATTAGGACCTTCTTTCCGTAGGTCTCCAGTACACCTGGAAGGTTTTGCAACTGATCCTTTCCAAAAAGAATTTTGGTACTGACACAGAATTCAAAATTTTCCATTTCATATTTCCCCCTTATTTTTTAAAGTGCTTATTAATAAAATCTTAAATCCTTTTCATCATAAATCTTAGAGTCTGCTCTATGTCAAGTTCTTTTGTAAATAAATAACAAAAGAAGCCTAACAAAATTGACAGGCTTCTTACATATTCAATTAAATCCAGTTCCGCAAACACCTAATCTCTATTCCGTTCATAACCCAGATAGCGAGTTCCCTGAAAAGTAAGTTTTCCTCTATCCTGCTCTACCAGCAGGCCATACTCTTTATCACGTACTTCAAGTTCCATACGATCACCGCTTGGCACCTCAAAAGTTACATAATAATAAGTCGAAGAGGATGCTTGATGCATATTATCTGTTCCTGTATTATGGTGATGATAGCTTACATCGGACCGCTTCGTCACAACGATCGCATCAACAGTTAGAATAGGGGAATTATTGTTCCTATTCCACTGTCGTGCTCCTTGTACTATACTTACAATTATTATGCCAAAAACCAACAAGAAGCCCAGAACTACCAATACCGGTATAATACTGAACATAATACCCATGCCGCCAAAGGGTGAAGCATTCATTTTATTATCCTTCCTTTATTAAATATTATTAGAGTTGGTTGCTTATCTGTTATCGATTTTCTCTGTTTCTATCCTTACTTCATAAAAAAGCTTTCAAAATCATTTTCATCACCATTAAAAACATTCATATCTATATACTTCTGATCACTCTCATATCCTTCCAGAATCTGCTGATCCGTGTACTGCCAAAACGTCCATTTGTTTTTCAAATCAATATTGGGTGGGTAATAGACATTTCGGATCCATATGGGATAGTCAGAAAAATACGCTTTGATATATAGATGATAGGATTTTAATGTGGCATAGATAATTGGCTTTTTACCATAGTTCTCCTCCAGATCATTAAGCAATACCTGAAGCTCCCTCTTTACTGCCTTGGGATCAGGTAAATTCTTTGCTTTATTACCATAAAATTCAACATCAATAACGGGAGGCATCATTCCTTCTACCTTATTTACTGTTGAAATGAAATTTTTAGCCTGACTCTTCCCCGGACTGTCAAAGCTAAAAAAATGATATGCACCAATTTTTAAATCAGTATCTAGCGCTTTCTTCCAGTTATAAGAGAATTTATCATCAATATGATTGCTTCCTTCCGTTGCTTTAATAAACGCAAAAGTTATTTTCTGTTTACTTATTTTCTGCCAATTGATTTTACCCTGATACCTGGAAACATCAATTCCTCTCACCGGATACTTCCGCGTGGAAGGATGATTTAATATAATTTTTTTCTGATGCACTAATGTGGAAAATAGAAAGGCTGGTCCTGTTAATAGTAGCAGTAACAGTATTATTCTGAGTACTTTTCGCATAGTTCATTATGATCCATTCCTTAATTTAAATCAAACATATACCCGTGCCTTTCACTTTTTGATAACTTATTCAGAAAGTGATTAGGTTTTCATAAATAGTTCGAAAATGATTATCTTTCAAACTTCATTCTTGTATTATAAAACATACTACCGTAAAAATCTACCGTTTCTAAAAATTTGCATATATTCTTATCAACATAATATATTTGTAAAAAAGAAAAGAAGCTGCTTGTTTATGCCGGACTGTATTCAGCAAATTGATGAAACAATTCTATTCTATCTGCAGGAGCATCTAAAAAGTCCTGCACTGGACCGGGTTATGGTTTTTCTTACCGCACTCGGAAATGCAGGACTTTTTTGGATTGCAGCTGCTTTCGTCTTAATACTTATAAGACGTTATCAGAAATGCGGTTTTATCATGCTATGTACCATTACACTCTCACGGTTTTTGGGCGAGGATCTTCTAAAACCGATCATTGGCAGGTTGCGTCCCTGTGCTAAATTTCCTGAAATTGTGCTTTTAATTCCTGCACCGCAATCCAGCTCCTTTCCCTCCGGACATACTATGATAGGCTTTGCCTGTGCTACCGTGCTCTACCACTTTAATCATAAAATGGGCGTAGCCGGTTTCCTCGTTGCCTCACTGATTGCATTTTCAAGACTTTATCTGTTTGTACATTATCCCAGCGATATTCTTGGCGGTATATTATACGGCACGATTACTTCCCTGTTTCTGTTAAAGATTTTTAAATCAACTGTTTAAATAGATCGATCCTATCAGGAAGCAAAAGAGATCGTATTCCATGCCTCATTATTCACTATCACATCATAATCAGCTGACCATTTTTCATACAGCTGCTTGAACATATCGTTACGCCGATCATTAATAATACGTTCTTTCACCTGAGTAGTTGCATCTTCGTTAAAATCAGATACACAATACAAAATATGCCAACCGTTATCTGTTGTAATAATACTGCTGATTTCACCGGTTTTTAAAGAAAAAGCCGTTTTTTCAAAAACTTCACCATACTCTTCCGGTGCCTGGTTCTTGCCGAAGGTGTATTCCGTCGTCTTTGCTTCAGAATTTGATTCTGCCAGCGTCTTAAAATCCTCTGTCTTTTTCGCTTGTTTATAAAGAGTCTTTACCTTTTCGTAAGCCTCCTTTTTATCTTCTTCGGACAATGCTACCTGCTTGCCTTCTGAATTCAGACTGTAGTTCTGAATATAGATATCCTGCACTGTAATCTGCTTTGCCTTCTCCTCCGGCACATTGGTATCCACATTAATAGTCAGATTTTCAAACATCTTGTTTGCCAGAAGATTATCCTCATAGACCTGCTGCAAAAGCTCTTCTGTTATCAGATATCGTTTTTTATCTTCCTCCGTAATTTTCTTAAAATGAACTCTGGCAAAAGATGCTGCATCTGCCTTTTCTTCCTCGGACAGAGTGATATTCTGTTTTTCCGCTTCCGCTTTCAATATTTTTAATTCTACAATCTGATCGACTACTTCATCCTTAATCATCTTTCCGAAGGTTTCTCCATTACTGAGAAGATTTACCCCCCATATACCATTTCCGTATTCGTTTTCGTAATTATTCTGTACTGACTTTAAATAAACCATGGCTTCATTATAATAAACCTTCGTTTTTCCCACCGACAGCATCATCTGCCCTGAATTTGAAGCTTCTTTTTCCTCAGCCGCCTTTTCCTCAGAAGCAGATATGGTATAATAAGAAAGCTCCGTTACAGTTTCCTTATCCTTATCATATGAAATATATAGCTGCTTTTCTTTCTTCAAATAGGAATAGTTTATAGCATTCTTCGCTTCATCCGTTGTTTTCATAACCTCTTTTCCAAAGGTCTCGCTCAGCACTTTATCTGCTGCTGATTTTCCCATACCAATACTGACTCCGAAGATTGTATATTTTCCGGCATTTTTTAGTAATGTTATGGAATTTACTTTCTTCTTTGGTGCAATTACCTGAACTACGTTCTGCATAACATACACTCCATTGCTTTGTGTTTGTAATTTTGTGTCGGATTTTCTCTCAAAGGAAGAAATAGATTTTCCCATATAATTTGTCAGTTCATAGCGCTCCGCCTTTGTTTGGCAGGCAGGCAAAAGTATTATCATCATTAATATAACAAGCGCAAGGCTTACTCTTTTATTCATTTCATACCCCATTCCTGCGCAGGTTTCTTGCGCATAGCAGTTAATCTAGATTGATACAGGCACTATCCTATTGGGATTAATAGTGTGTGTTACAGATATCCTTTCTTACTGTCTGATTATTTCGAAATCCGCCAAAAGCTTCCGTAAATGTTCAAAGACTAAAAGCGCATCCGTCTTTCCCTTCGGATTCGAGGGGATTTTATAAACGAAATAAGGATTCGCCTGCGGTATTAATTTCAAATTATTTTTATGCTTTGACAGAATCTCCGGCAGCTTTTCTACCGCCAGTTTTGCTTTTGGATACATCACCAGCTTCACCTCATTTTCCTTATGAGTAAGTCCTGCTATGAATACATGGTGACAAATTGCTTTCAGTAATGCAATGTTCAGTAAATTATTAACGGCAGACGGCAGATCTCCGAAACGGTCCACCAGCTCTTCCTGCATATCCATCATTTCCTCTTCATTTTCGATCTCCGCTATCCGCTTATATACATCCAGTTTCTGAACCTCATTTTTAATATAGGTAGACGGAATATAAGCATCCAAATCCATATCCACAGTGGTTTCGAAGGTTTCCTCCTCCGTCTCTTCCCCTTTAACGGATCTGACTGCCTCATTTAACATCTTACAATAAAGGTCATACCCGACGGCTTCCATGTGACCGCTCTGTTCCGCTCCCAGTAAGTTACCTGCACCACGGATTTCAAGATCACGCATGGCTATCTTGAAGCCTGACCCAAGCTCCGTAAATTCTTTTATTGCATGCAATCTCTTTTCGGCTATTTCCTTCAGCATCTTATCTCTTCGATACATTAAGAATGCATAGGCTGTACGGTTAGATCGTCCGACACGCCCCCTTAGCTGATAGAGCTGTGACAAGCCCAGACGGTCTGCATCATCAATAATCATCGTGTTCACATTTGATATATCCAGTCCTGTTTCAATAATAGTTGTTGATACCAATACATCAATTTCCCCGGAAATAAACTCAAACATAATCTTCTCCAGGGTGTGTTCATTCATTTGTCCATGTGCAAAAGCAACGTTCGCTTCCGGAACCAGCTTGGCGACCGTGTCCGCCACATCATCAATACCATTTACCCGGTTATAGACATAATAGACCTGTCCGCCTCTAGCCAGCTCACGGCTGATAGCTTCCCGAATAATCTCATCATTATGCTCCAGAACATAGGTCTGTATCGGCAGACGATCCACCGGCGGTTCATCCAGCACACTCATATCTCTGATCCCGACGAGACTCATATGAAGAGTTCTCGGTATCGGAGTAGCCGTAAGTGTGAGTACATCCACATCTTTTTTAAGCTGTTTGATTTTTTCCTTATGAGTCACACCAAATCTCTGTTCTTCATCCACAATCAGCAGGCCCAGGTTCTTGAATTTCACATCATTTGATAATACTCTATGCGTCCCGACTACAATATCAAGACTGCCTTTTTTCAATCGTTCGAGTGTCTTCTTCTGCTCCGTGGGACTTCGAAAACGCGACATTACATCAACGCTTACCGGAAAATCCATCATACGCTGTACCAGAGTATTGTAATGCTGCTGCGCCAGTATGGTTGTAGGCACCAGAACCACCACCTGCTTCCCGTCTGATACAGCCTTAAATGCCGCACGGATCGCAATCTCTGTCTTACCGTAACCAACATCACCGCAAATCAGGCGGTCCATAATGCGTGAACTTTCCATATCGTTTTTAGTCGCTTCGATTGCATTCAGCTGATCATCGGTTTCTTCATAAGGAAATGCTTCCTCAAACTCCTTCTGCCAAACAGTATCGGAGCTGAACTGGTAGCCAGCCTTCGACTGTCTCTGCGCATATAGATCCACCAGATCCTTCGCAATCTCCTTGACAGCTCCTCTAACCTTAGCCTTGGTATTCTTCCATTCAATTGAATTTAGCTTGTTCAGCTTCGGTTTTCTGCCCTCAGAACCTGAATATTTCTGAATCACATCCAGGCCTGTTGCAAGAATATATAACACGCCTCCGCCGCCGTACTCTATTTTGATATAATCCTTAGTCACCTTATCTACTTCTATTTTCTCTATGCCCTTATAGATTCCAAGACCATGGTTTTCATGCACAACAAAGTCACCTGGTGTGAGCTCTGTAAAGCTCTGTATCTTATTACCTTCATAGGAAGATTTTTTCCGCTTCTTCTTTTTTTCGGAGCCGAATATATCACTTTCAGATATTACAACCAGCTTGATCAGAGGATATTCAAAACCTCTTCTTAAATTACCGTAAGCCACCATAATCTCACCGCTTTGCAGCATACGGTCCATATCCTCACTATAGAAAGCATTCAGATTATATTCCTGCAGGTCTTCGCTTAGCCTCATCGCTCTGGTTCTCGATCCGGAAAGCAGAATGACACGGTATTTATTCTTTTTCCAACGCTCTAGATCCTTAACCAGTACGTCAAAATTCTTATGATAAGATGCTACCGTCTGAACCGTAAAATCATATTTTTTCTTCGGTGTATAAAAATTATTTTTAACCTCCATGGTACTGACCAGGATCAATGTTTTATTCGCAAGAAAGCCCATTACTTCCTTATAGCCATAGATAACGTCCATCTGCCCGGGAAGAATATATCCCTTCTCGATACGTCCGATCATACCCTCATGAAATTCTGTCTCTACTGCCTCTCCCTTTTCAATAATTCTGCCTGGCTCATCCATAAAAAATATGGTGTCCTCCTGATCAAAATAATGAAAAAGGCTGACCGTCCGGTCATAAAAATAATTGATATAGCTTTCCAGTGCCATAGAGCCTTGAAAGCCGCCCAAATTATCCTTAAATTCTGAGACTATCTGATGAATCCTGGCTGCTTCTTCCGTCTTAAACTGATCTCGCAGTTTTTTATAATATTGTTTTTCTTCCTCTTCGAGCCTCTTAATACCGGCCTTCATCCGATTCTCATCCGGAATGATCTCTGCCGCCGGGTAGATTACCAGCTGCTCTACCTGCTCTATAGAACGCTGACTGCTGACATCAAAGGTTCTGATTGAATCAATCTCATCACCCCAAAGCTCAACACGGTAAGGCGTATCCTCTGTAAGCGGGAAGATATCAATTATCCCACCCCTGACAGCAAAATCTCCCGGTGATTCTACCTGTGCCTGTCTTTCATAGCCAAGGTGCACCAGCGCAGCATTCAATTCCTCCATCTTGATGACCGAGGTCTGTGTAATTGTGATAATCCGCTCCTTCACTAATTCAAGCGGCAGTAACCGATCCATTCCTCCATCCAGTGTTACGATAATGGTGGCATCTTTTTTCTCTATAATTTTCTGAAGAATTCGAAGCCGCTCCCTTACAATTGCATTCCCGTGAATATCAGCACTGTAAAAAATGATATCCTTTGCAGGATAGAGATAAACTTCCCGGTCATATAGCCGATAATCTTCGTAAATTTCCTTTGCCTTCAAATCGTTGTAGGTTACAATAACTTTATATCGGTATCCCTCACCCAGTCCACTTATCAGATGGCATTTCTGGGAATCAATACAGCCGGTAACTTGTACCGGCAGGTTTTTCAATATGATATTATCCCTGATATCATTAAACTCCTTTAACTCCTTCAGGGGTGCTGTAAAGGTTTTCAAGGTATATCCTCCTATATCCCGCTATTTCTTCTTTTTATTATATTGATTCATAGCAGCATCAATCCCGGAAGTTATAATCAACTTGCAGGCATCTGAGCTATCTTGTAAGGCTTCCCGGATAATTGGCTGCTCCTGTGTTTGAAATCTTGAAAGCACATAATCCGCAAGATCCCAATCTCTGGGTTTATCACCGACTCCTACCTTAATTCTTGGAAATTCTTCTGTCCCCAGATGGCTTATAATACTTTTAATTCCGTTATGTCCGCCGGCACTGCCCTTCTTACGAATTCGAAGCTGACCGACCTCCAAACTGATATCATCATAAATTACTATAATCTCCTCCGGTGAAACCTTATAAAAATCCACCAATTCCCGAACACTTTCTCCGCTTAAATTCATATAGGTGAGCGGTTTTGCCAGTATTACCTTTTCCCCCTCTATAAATCCTTTTCCGCAAAGAGCCTTATGCTTTGTAAAATCCATGGAAATCCTGTAATCGTCCGATAATCTTGTAATCGCATCCCATCCAATATTATGTCTTGTTGCCTGATATTTATCTGTTGGGTTTCCCAACCCTATAATAATGTGCATTTTTTCTCCATTCCTGTGCATATGCTGCGTGCATTTTCCATATCCGAGTTTTTCCGGGCTTCCGGTTCTGTCTGCTATTCATTATAATCCTTAAGAATGTTGGTGGCAACTGTAAAATACAATCTCTTACACTGCAAAAACCACCGATTGAAATATATGACGCTTCGAATATCCGTTCAGTATATTTTAATCAGTGGTTGTCTTTTACGAAGTAAAGTTTTCTTACTTCTTCCTATATCATCCTGTTAATTCAGATAACGTTCTATTACATTCCATACACTTTTTGATTCCAACCCAAGCTTCCAGGCTGCTGTTCCGGCGACATCGGCATCATAGATCACTCTCATTTTTTCTTCAACCGATTTATCTTCCTCCTGCCACATCTTATATGTGGCCCCATCCTTCTTAAATTCAATATAGTAACAGCCAATCGTCGAATCCCACTCCGGTTTCAGTCCATTATCTGCGATCAGGTTTTTAGCCGGTGT
This sequence comes from Bacillota bacterium, assembly GCA_023418475.1. Classification (GTDB taxonomy): domain Bacteria; phylum Bacillota; class Clostridia; order Lachnospirales; family Lachnospiraceae; genus Mobilitalea. The sequence continues at coordinate 145,365 of JAEZZO010000072.1, read as the reverse complement.
CATCGCATATGTCTCAGAAGATACCTCACCTTGCTCTGTTTCTTTCCATAGTCTGGTATAGAAAGGTATTGCAATTATTGTTTTTTCCTTCGGTACTATCTTTAGTGTATTGCCTGTTGCATCCCTTACATAACTAATAGAGGATACCGGTCCGGCTTCCTCGGAACCCGCATAATGTTCATCATAGGCCATTACAACAACATAATCCAAAATTTTGCCCTGCTCTTCCCTGTCATAATATTCTGTATACGCAGAGGGGACATAATTATCTACAGAAAGAACAATACCGTTATTCCTGCATTTTACTGACAATTCACGCAGAAACTGAATATAATGCTCTCCTGCTTCGGACGGTATCTTCTCGAAATCAACATTAATACCATTTAATTTATAGGTTAATGCGGCTTCAATTAAAGCATTGGATAAAGTATCTCTATGGGATGTACTGGCTAGCAGGTCATTCATACTGACATCCTTATTGAAATCATTCACCAGTGCCCAGACCTCCAGCCCTAGTTTTCCAGCCTTTTTCACATATTGTTCGGTTGCCAGGGAGGATATGGTTCCGGATACATCCGTTACACTAAACCAGGTGGGAGAAATCACATTAACACCCTTTGTAGCTCCAATCAAACCCTCCAGATTGCCTGCGGCATCTTTATTAAATACCTGATGGAATACCATATTGATCTTACCGGTTCTAGACTGAGAGCTATATTCCGGTGCCTGATAGGAGCTTTTAAGCTCTTTATAATATGCTTTTTTCAAATTCTTCTTTTTTACATATCCTCTAATACCGTCAGAGGTCATAACCTTCACAAATCCTTTTACCGGAGCCTCCTCCTTGTCAACATATTGGAGTGTTGTATCAGGCGCAAGTTTTACCAATACCGGACTTTTAATACTGGGTTCGGTTCGCAGCTGGGTTGCTTTGTTTACATCGGAGTATAAATATTTTCCCCAGATATAGTTCACAACAACTCGATCCGGCTTATCAAAATGCTGATAATCTATATCCGAATATTTCTTCACAAAATCCAGTGCAATATAAACCTGCTTTCCAAACACCTTAACAATCGGATACTTCGAAGAACTTTTTGTCTCAATCGTGCTTTTGGTGATAGTGTATTCTGATTGGTCAGCCTCGACACGCAGAATCTCGGTAGGTGTCGTATAGGTTAGAATATTCTCATTGCTGTCCCAGTAAAAACGTTTATTGAATTTCTCTTTTATTGTATCATAATCCAGATATATCCGGTCGTTAATAAGCATTCCTTTTTTCTCATATACTACGTTCTGAAGAATTACCAGAACCTCAGAATCTCCTACCTTATAATAATCCGTAAGCTTCATCTCTTCTTTACTTGGTGTCAGTTTCTGGACTACAATAGAAATCACTGCTATAAAAACAATTAAAACTGTAGCTATAAAGCCCAAAACAGCTAATTTGGTTCTTCTATCCATAATTTGCTCTTCTCTGCGCTGTATAAAATCCCTTAGGGGATATACACATGTGCTCCCTTCCTTATGTTATCTCCGATAACAATTAAGTTGTCCAAGAAGTAAAATCGATCTGACTAAATGAAAAAAATTCCACTTCTATCTACAAGCTTCAGTAAATCTATAAAGTCCTGTACATCTCTTATTATAGCATTAATATTGCTTACAGTCATTACTAAATTCGACTTTTTTATTTAAGATTGATTTAACTTTTACAGTTCACTGCCCAGTATCATTGGGTATGCGGATTTATTTGTGGTATAATCTTCCGATTTCACTTTTGCTTATACGTTCCTAGGTAAGTCTCTCCAGTTCCGAACCACACTTTTCATACATACCACTTCCTATATACCGAGGGGGTCCTCCGTGCTGCTTTCCAGTCTCTTTACACGTTCCATGATCTTCGCCCCATATGTACTAGGCTCGACTTCCCTTTGTACTCCTTATGGAGACCTTGATAACGTTACGGCAGAATTCACTTAATGTTACGGTCTGAATGATTGCTCGCACTTCTTATCGAAGTTACTTTAACCACTCGCTTAGCACCCTACATTACTGCAACGCACCGAGTTTGGCTACACGGCTCACTGGCGATTACCGTGACCAGACTTACACCACATAGAAAGAGGGTATCGCTTCATCATTGATTTCAATGATGAAGCGATACCCCCATATACCAGAATATAAGCCCGTTAGTATTACCTTTATTCCCTGATGGCTAACACAGTTGTAACATCTGCCATATACGGGAAGCAAACCAGGGTTAAATCCGATAATGGCAATACCTCATCCGGAAGGTTGACATTCAATACCTCTTTGATGAACTGTTTTCTTTTAACAATTCGATCATAACAGCTTCGAGACAGCTCATGCACCTGCTCAAGTAAACTGTGATCAGCAATTACCAGTCCATCCTCAATATGTGCACTCATATAAGGCTCTTGCCAGGTTACCGTATAATCACATTGAAAAGCCATACCGGATCTCAGCTTCACCTTACTTCCCTTATGGAATGGTGAATTCGTCCATTCATCCGTATGAGTCAGATGTCCCGGATTCAAGGTACAGCCAAACCTTGCAAGACCTAACTCCTTATCTACCATTTGATAGACATCTCCGCAGGATGTGCCGATTCTCAGCATCTCATACCAAGAGGCAACATTTTCAAAATATGGCTTTAAAAATTCCTCCACATAATTCTCTCTTCCCGGCTTCAAGTCCTTTGCATCCCTGATAAACATACCGACTCTATGTACTAGGCTTCCTCTTAAGCCATAGCCGGCTCCCACCTGATCCCCATATTCTAAGTTCTTCATTCCCTCTGGACTGTTCAGTCCCAGAGCCACATGCTCGTCACCAAAATTAAAATTTGGATGCATATTTGCCGGACTGCCGTCAAAGCCACAGTAAGAGGCTGCTTCCAGTTCTGTTATCCCAGGCTTCAGGTTCTTTATACAATTGAAGATATTTCTTGATATTTTAGTTCCTGCTTCCTCAAAAATAACGATTTCCTTTGCACTTATATTATGCTTTAGTCCATATTCATTATCCGCCATCAGATCTGTTGCATTTTCCAGCCTGCCCCTGTCAACTACCTGTGCCAGCGTTTCAATGATATAATGCGGAACATCCGTTATAATACAATCCTTCTCCAGAGCTACCTTATCATATTTTTTAAACCCGATAATTCCTATTTTTCCAGCTTTACTGATCCCGCTACTTTCCAATATTTCCATTAGTGTCTGACTGCTCTCATTGGGTTGTCCCATTAAGCTGAAGCTTTGATATAAGATAATATTAATATCGATGGTAACCTTATTAACATATGAAATACCTTCATTTCCAACCAGGATAGACCGCTTCCCGTTTCTATTCAGGATTAAAAGGCTTTCCTCCCACCTCGGATCATAGCCTGTAAAGTAGTGAATATTAGAAAAATGCTCGCGATCTCCATAGATAATAATTGCTTGATATTGTTCAGCCTGCGGCATGGCAAAGAGCTTCTGAATACGTTCCTCATAATCCTGCTTTGTCAGCTCCGGAAGCTCATCATTATTAATCGCAATCGCGTTCTCCCAAAAATCCAGTGAAATTCTCTTTTCTAAAACTGATCTTTTCATGATATACACCTCTCTATTCTTTTTTATTTAATACCTTAAATGCCTTTGTTTTATTTAGTAAATAGGGTCGCATGTAGCCTATCATATCGGAAAGCGGTAAAAGCTCTGGTTTTAATCTGATTCCCAGCTCCTGCTGCAGATAGGCTCTGCGGAGTTCCATTCTTTCCCAGGTCTTAGGATAACTCTTCTTAAGCTTCTCACGCAGCAATTCATCCGCAATTGCAATTCCATCCTCTGCGATTGCGCCGCCATAACCCTCCACCTGGGGTATAATATCCATCTGCAGTAGCATACCGCTTCTTATCATAATCTGAGATCCGGGATAAATGGGTGAAGACATCCATTCCTCGTCCGAACAATAGTGGCCGGGATTTAAAGTCCATTTATATTTCTCCTTTGGAAGCACCCTTTCAATGGATTGATAAAGCTCCTCCCCCTTTACACCAATTCCCACTGTTTCAAGCCAGGTCACTGCTGCCAGGTAATAGGGCTTCGCCACCTCCTCTATATAATCCCGCACCTGCAATTCCAGTTCTTCTTTTTTGTGTACGACATATGCGGCCCGGGAGGTCAAGCCTCCCCGTAATCCGAAGGTAATCGAGAATTTGTCACCCAAACAGATTTTTTTATTTCTGGGAAATACAATACCTCCACTGAAGCGTTCTCCTGTCGCACAAATTGTCGTCACCGTGTTCGGCTGTCCGCCTGCAGTAAGAATTCCGGCAATCTCCATCTCTGTCCTACCCGGCTCCACCTGATTGATTGCTCTCAGAATGCAACCGGAGGCCAGACCGGCACCAAATTCAAAATGTGCAATTTCATTGGCATTCACAATCACTCTGACCCCATGCTCCGGATTAATAAACAGGTCTCCTGCACTGACTGTCCTTCCCTCCGGATTGATTTTCTTCACGGTATCTACGATAAAATAAGGTACATCAAAAAGTTCCTCATTATCTTCCAATAAACTTGTAAACATCTTCCATCCGCAGATTCCGATATTATTCCCATTTATAATTCCCGCTTCTTGAAACAGCTCTCTCAGTTTCTTTTGATTATCCATAGGCTGATTGGGAAGCGAAAAATGAGGTACATGAATTGGCTTTGCCTTTAAAGTACTGTAAGCACACAGCTTCAAATTCTCGTTACCCAGCAGCAAATAAGCGCGCTCATCCTCATGCAGTACACAGACAGCCTCTTCAAATCTCGGTTCAAATCCTGTAAGATATGCAAAATTGGCTCCATGCTCCCTATCAGCATAGATTAAAATAGTCTGCAAGCCCTTTTTTCTCATCCCGTCTAACACCCTATTCAGACGCTCCCGTCTTGTTTGCTCCGTAAGCTCCACAGGCACATAAGGATGATTAAGTACCGGCTCCTTTACCTTTTCATATATAATTTCGATCATTTTTTATAGTAACCTTTCTCTTGCTATAAGGAAGTACAAAGACTTAGCATGAAGCATAACTGTGCTTTACTGCCCCATAAACTCCAGTGTCATTACCAAGCTCAGGTATGCTCTGCTCCTCATTCTTCATAAATTACAACCCGTCTATATCTTACAAATGCAATTTATCTTTATATTCATTGCTTCTTAATCTATTGATTTATAATGTAACGGATATACCGGCGGATCGATCTTACGATAAGAAAGCTTATCGATCAGCTGATGCGTTGCTCCGGGAGTCAACGCTAGAATTGCCAATTTGGCAAGTGCCCTGAGCTCTGCAAATAAATACCCCTGCTTTATAACCACAACCTGGTATTCCTCCAAATTCAAACCCGCACCTTTTGTAAAATGAGCTTCGGAAATAAAGGAACCTGGCCGGTCAATAATGACAAAGTCAAAATGCTCTGTTGCTATAGTAACGGCTGTTCCTACCGCAACATTCTCACATCCCATATATCCAAAGAGCATTCCTTTTTTCTTAAGGATGCCCGTTATCGTTACTGCCTTGGTATTTTCATCATAATCTTTGCCTACGGTTACGGTTAATTTATCTCCTTCCTTATACCTCATACATTCTTCCACTGCTTTTTCATCCCATATAGAGGTTACCAAGGCTTTTCTGCCTTTAAAATCACGCAGCTTTACAAACTCCCTAAGAAGGATTGTATGATCACCGACTGCCCCACCCGTCGTATTATCACCCGAATCGGATATGTATACCGGTGCTTCCGGATACTGTACGGAGAATCTGACTGCTTCATGGGGATCCATCGGAGCCTGCTCAAACTCAAAGTCATCTCTGAACGCATACACATAATCGGCCAGCTCTTGTGCTATTTTCCTGCACTCCTCCGTATAACATTCCTCTGAAGGGGTTACGATGATATTTGAAGCCAGCGTCTCACAGTCACACCAAACCATACCTATTCCCAGGTTGGCAATGGCGACCTCCTTCCTCTTCTCAGTTTCCCACAGCTTCTCATAGATTTCAGACAAGGGCCAGGTAGCACTGGTTGCCTTTTCCGGATGTATCGCATACTTCATCCGTACATACTGGGGAACTGTTCTTTTATGATTCCTGATACAATCAACTATATGTTTTGCAACTGTCTGCTCTGTGACATCCTGATCAGTATGAGGCACTGTCCGGTAATTACGGATTACATTCACTAATTCGGCAAGCTTCGGATGATTATTGGAGTGTGCATCCAGCGCAAGACCAATTACCACATTATTTCCAACCTGTGCCCGAATTCTTTTCAGCAGGTCATATTCTCCTGACCCGAGCTGCTCTACCTCCATACTTCCATGCAGATGGAGCATAATTCCGTCTATATCCTTATTCTGTTCCAGCAGTTCAAGGATGCGTGCAGAATAAAAGTCATACGCTGCTTTACTGCAAATACCATTTGGAAGTACGTTTACATAGACCAGTGGCACGATTTCTGCCCCTTCCTTCTGAAACACCTCCGAGGCATACATTCTTTCAATAACATTCTGCCCTTCTTCATACAGAAAATCTTCTGTTTTGACAAGCTGGGGGTTGAAGGAGTTTGATTCAAGATAGAACATTCCTTCTGCGATTTTCATAAGTGATCACCTATTCTTTCTTTTATTTGTGTCGATTGTCTTATATCCTATTAGTCAGTTTAAATCTATATTTAGCCTTATTGGTATAGAAATCCAGACATACAGCAAACAGCAGAATTACTCCTTTAATTACCATCTGCATATAGGAAGATATATTCATAAGGCTCATGATATTATCAATGGCTGTTAAAATAAGGACACCAAGTATACATCCCGGAATACGCCCTACTCCACCGCTCATACTGACTCCGCCGATACAGGCCGCTGCCACCGCATCCAGCTCCAGCAGATTACCACCTGTAGATGCCGCACCGCCCAGTCTGGCTGTTAATACAATGCCTCCGATACCATACATAAGCCCTTCATAAAGATATGTCTTAAACACAATACTGTTAATGTTAATTCCTGCGAGCTTCGAGGCTTCCTTATTACCGCCTATCAGATAAATTTTCCGGCCAAAGGTTGTTTTTGAAGTGATGATATATGTAACTAAAGCGATAATGGATGCAATCACCGCCGTCATAGGTATTCCCTTATAGCCTACAAAAGCCCAGATACCAATTGCAGCAATAATCGCTGCAAGTATAATATTTTCTGCCAATCTCCTTATTGTCCCATAGAATTTTCCCATGCGCTTATAATTTTTTAAATTAATAATAATAAAGATTGCTAAAATCATCAATACGATAACAACAGACGCAGTGGTAGGAATAAAGTTCTCGCTTATCGCCGTAAATGCTTTTGGCATAGGTCCAATGGTTGCACAATCTGTTAATACATATCCTACTCCTCTGAAAATCAATTGCGCTGCCAGTGTAACAATAAACGCTGCAAGTCCGATCTTACCGATAAAGAATCCATTAATAGCGCCCATAACAATACCTGCAATAATTGTAATGATTATCGCCGGAACAATCGGAACATTGCCTCTCACTATGAGTAAGGCACAGACAACTCCGGATAGATAAACTCCTGCACCACCGCTCAGATCAATATTGGTCTGAATGAGTAAAAGCATAAGGCTTGAGGTTAAGATCATCAGTACAGATGACTGCTTCAAGAGCATGGTAAGATTTCTTTGAGAAAAAAAAGCATTTCCGGTAAGTTTATTAAATAACATAAGTATAACAACCGATGCCAATATTAACCCCATTCTTTTTAAAATATGTTTATTTGCTTGATCCATTATAGCCCTCCTTAGAACCTACGGTTGCTTCCCATAAAATTTGATCTTTATTTGCTTTCTTTCCATCTGTGATATTTACAACCTTTCCGTGCCTCATGGTCAATATACGGTCGGAAATCCCCATCACCTCAGACAGATCAGACGAGATAAAGATGATTGCCTTACCTTTATTTGCAAGTTCATCCATAATACGGTATATCTGTGTTTTTGCCTCCACATCAATTCCCTGTGTTGCTTCGTCTAAAATCAGGATTTCGGATTCCGCGGCAATCCATCTTCCAAGTACACATTTCTGTGCATTACCACCGCTCATATTCCGAATCAGTGTTTCAGGGGAAGGAGTTTTGATAGCCAGCTTCTTGATCATATCATTGATTGTATCCCGTTCCTGATGTATATTAATGAAGCCATAGGTGGATAAGGCCTGTAACGATGACATGGTTATATTTTTACCCACACTTGCGATGTCTACAACACCCTGCTTTTTTCTATCTTCCGGTAAATATCCGATTTTATATTTTGCTGCCCTTCCTGTCGATGTGATAAAAACCGGGGTTCCGTTTATCTCCTGTTCACAACATACCTCACCATTAAATCCACCGATAATCGCCAAAGCAATCTCACTTCTTCCCGCACCCACAAGACCATACATAGAGAGTATTTCACCCCGGCGCAGCTCAAAGGCTACATGGTCCACAATCTTTTTATCCGGTACCTTTTGATCTTTAATGGTTATGTTCTTTACGGATAAAATAACCTCACCCGGTGTTCTGTCATGCTCTGGATATACCTCGTCCACCTTGCGGCCTACCATTAAGGATACGATTCTTTTCTCATCCATGTCGATGTTTTCTGCCGTTTCTACAATCTGGCCATCTCGCATAACCGTAATAATATCTGATATTTCTTTTACTTCCTCCAATCGATGGGAGATATAGATGCAAGCAATTCCCTTTAACTTCAGTTCATCTATTTTTTTAAATAAAACCTTGCATTCTTTATCTGATAAGGTTGCCGTAGGTTCATCAAGAAGTAATACCTTAACCTCATTGTACATTGCCCGCGCGATAACCAGGAGCTGCTTTTGTGCAATGCCGATTTCCTTTACCTTTGTCTGTGGCTCCACATCAAGACCAAAGTCATCAATAATTTTTTGTGTTTCCTCATACATTTTATGAAAATCAATGAAGCCAAACCGCATTGGGTAATTATTAATAAATAAATTCTCGGCAACCGTCAGCTCCTCCAGCATGTTCAAATCCTGCGGAATCATAACGATACCCTTTTGCTGCGCATCCAGGATGGTTTGAAACTCACACTTTCCCCCGTCCAGCTTTATTTCACCCAAAAAGCTTTGATGTGGATAAACACCCGCAAGCATTTTCATTAGTGTAGATTTCCCAGCCCCATTTCCACCAACGATAGAATGAACTTCATTGCCATAGATATCAAGATTTGCTTCATTCACAGCTCTTACTCCGGGGAATTCTTTTGTTAAGCCACGAATGCTTAAAAGTAGCTTTTTATTTCCCATACATTACTTCTCCTTTATAGTCACATCTTAACTAAGGAATGGACTTCCTGTTACAGGAAGTCCATATCACACTCACAATTACTTGCTTGCTTTAATTTGCTCCATGGTAATCCAGCCTTCAGGCGCAATCTTTGTTGCCCATTCTTCTATATTATCTTTCGTTACGCCAACAATCGGAACGAACTTTTTAGGTACCTGATAATCACCGTTTGTAATCATTTCATCATACTCAACCGGCTCATCTTTAATTAGAGCAATGGCTGCCTCTGCTGCTTCTGTTGCACATACATCAATTTTTGTCCAAATATCCACACCAATAGAGCCTTTATTCACTGCCTGCATTGCTGCCACCTCGCAATCCATGCCGGTTACGAAGACCTTTCCTGCCAGTCCTGCCGATTCAAGCGCAGGCAGCACGCCAAGCGTCAGAATATCAGCCGTGCAGATAATCGCTTTGATATCACTATTGGAAGATATTGTATTTTCTGCATACTTTAATGCCTTCTCTGCATTGTAGCCCTCACAGTACTGCTCCAGAACCACCTTTACCTCCGGATAATTTGCCAATACCTCATCATATCCCTCTTTCATACCAAGTACCACGCTGGAAGTAGGTTCTCCATGAATGATCGCTACTTTACCTTTACCGCCGATAGCATCCATAGCAGACTGCATCTGAATTCTGCCGGCCTCTTTGTTATCACGGTCAAGGTATGCATCCAAAGGTGCATTTGAAATAAAGTTGTCATAACAAACAACAGGAATTCCCTCTGCTTTCACCTTATCAACAGTCGAAGACATATTTGATGACACTGCAATAAATATCAATGCATCAATTCCCTGTGTAATCAAATTATCTATCTGGTTTTCCTGCTTAGTTTGATCATAATTTGCCCACTGTACTAACGCTTTTCCTCCGGCGTCTTCAATAGCCTTAACCATAAACTTCTCATCATAATGCCATCTGGCCCCATTCTCATTTGCAAATGCAATACCTACCGTGAATTCTCCATCCTTATTGGCATCTACATTCTCTGCTGCCTTTGATACCTCCGATTTGTCCGAATTACCTTTGGTATCCGTCTTCTCCGTTTTGGACGAACATCCTACCATTGAGAATACCATAACAAGTACAATTAGTAGTGCTGTAAACCTTTTCATTTTCATCTTTCTCCCTTTCCTAGATGTCTAGTTAATATTAGCTCTATATTAATTTCTCCATTGGAGTTATTAATATCTCATTTTTAAAGCATACCTCTATCTACTATTTTTGCATTATAGACTCGAATATGCTTAGCTTGTACCTTATATTTAATTTAATCCATCTTTAGCAAACAATCAATGTACTTCTCCTGTGCTGTAAAAGCAGCTCCCAAAGCTTCATTATTTTTGAAATCGCGCCTTTTTATCGTAACATTAAGCTCAAAATCCTGATTGATCAGCTCCATACATTTTTCCTTTGCCTTCTCAAATATATCAGGATGGTCAACAACCATATTACCGCCTACAAGCAGATATTTTGGGTTATATGTATAAATCATATTACAGAATGCAATTGCCATGTTATTGGTCAGATCCTCGAGAATCCCTTTTGCCCAGACCTCGTTCTTATGATAAGCATCCACAATATCATCAAGTTGTGTCACCTCATGACCCTGTGCCAGACATTCCCTGATTACTCCCTGGTCCGATATATAGGCAGAGAGACACCCGCTTTTTCCGCATACACACTTTCTCCCCTGAAGTGAGAATAATGTATGACCTACCTCACCGGCAGCATTATCAACACCACGAATCATTTTTCCCCCGTACATTACAGCGATACCGGCACCGGAACCCGTTGACAAATAAGCCACATCCGAATCAACCATTTCCATCGATTGGAATGTTGCTCCAATGAGCGCCATCTTTATATCATTGTCAATACAAACCGACAGACCAAAGAGCTTTTCAGCCTTCGCTTTAAGCTTAACATTTTTCCAGCCTAATTGGGGTGAAAACCTTATGATTCCTTCCTCGGGATTAATAATTCCACAACAGGAAATTCCGATACATTTCACTTTTTCTTCGGCTATCCCATTCCTTGCACACATTTCGCCAAAGACTTGATATCCCTGTGCGAGTAAATCATCAGCACTATACTTATTGCAGGATAATTGAATAATCGTTTCAGCCACAACATTCCGTTCAAAATTTATAATACTCAGTTTTAGATAGTCACTGTCCAGGGCAATCCCAAGGCTATAAAATGCATCTTTATTGATACAAATATTGATACCCTTTCTACCTACTCCATTCGAAAATGTCTCTTCCTGGCGAATTAAATCAAGATTAATCAGTGATGTAATGATTCTAGTGATAGAGGTCGGACTCATCTTCATAATTTTAGCAATATCCGCTCTTGAAATCAGATGAAATTGATTTTGTTGAATTACCTTTATTACCATTCTGCTATTATTATACCGAAGCATCTCTTGATGCTGCGCCGTTAATTCGTTCACCTTCATTTAATTATCCTTTATTTCTCCTGTGATGTTATAAATGAAGTATACTATCATTTTATCTAATTGTCAACTTATTTTTATATTTTTGTTAGTAAAAAGCTACGAAATAGTTACCATTAACATCCATTTAAAGAGCGCTGTATTAGTGCCGCGTTTTTTTAATTAGCTGGACATTAAACTTGTCTGTATCCCCTATGCGGTATTCAAAAAGTATCGACGTAACACCACTACGTCTGTGTTTTTTGAATATCACTTATGAAAATTCATCTGGCGTTTCCTGACCAGTTACTTTAGAACTCCAAGAAACGTTCCGAAGACAAGCTTTATTATGTTTACATGACAACAGGTGCAAATAAGTTCCTGCGCATCTATTATGGCAAGGTCAAGGAGTATATCAATGATTTAGAACAATAATCTCATCACAAATATCCTTCTTCAAACCGGCAAATAAGGCGGTTAATATTTGTGCTCAAATCTTAAAATCAAAAATATTACATTTTTATTGACTTTTAATTAGCAGGCTTTTCGGTAGCACTTACCGGACGCACAGCTCGGAAAGAAATTGGGCAGTGAATTACATTTAATTATCAAAAAAAGAGGCTGCCTGAGAATTATACCAATGGAGGAGGCAGCTCTTAAGCTTTTATCCTTCCGGCTATTTTTCACAGGCAGCCTCTCGGCTTACCATCCCATTTAATTAGTATTTTCAAGAGAAGATGAATTGCACTTGCATAAAATTTCATAATAAATCCGACAGAAAAGTATAGAGGGACTTTTTAAGTACGGGTTTACTGATATTCATCAAACTCTGGAAATTTATTATTATACTTATACCTGTACCTTTCACTTTTTGATGATTTCTTCAAAAGTGAATAGGCTTTCATAAATAGTTTGAAAGTGATTTTCTTTCAAACTTTCTTCTCTTCAAAACGAAATACAAAATGCCAGGATTGGTGCTGTTAAATTACATCGGATAAGAAGGCCATTGTGATATGTTATACTTATCCTTCCCTTTCCAGTTCTGCATCGTTTCCAGGTTAAATTAGATAATATGATCAAAAAAGCGCCTGATATCACGGGAAAGTAAGACCGGTTCCTCTGTAAATGGTACACTAAAAACCTTACCGTCTATTTGTTTCTTCATATTTATGATTGTCTTACTGTTTGCAAGGGGAATGAAGTACAACCAGCTGTCGCTGCCTTGCATATTCTTCAACATATTAGCAAAACGTATTGTTTTAAGCTGTTCCCACTCCGACCTTCCTCCAATCACCACCTTCATACTGCACCGGAGAAGCTCCTCCGTGTTTTGCGCAAAATTGATACCAAAATCAAATATGACGCATTCATACTCTTCGTTTAAGATTTGTGAAACTTGTCCCCTCGTTACCTCTTTATAGCAGGTAACAAGGTGAAAGGTAAAAAAATTCTCCTCCTGGCTGCTCCAATCATAAGAGGCTTGGATGAGAGCCATATCGTGATGCCTGTTACATTCTAAGTAAGCCGTCTTTCTACCCAATACTTCTCCCATGTAGAAGGCCAACATAAGGCCGGTATAGGTTGTACCAGCACCATGATGGGTCCCGATCACTCCTATCGCCTCACGATTACTATTCTGCTTTGCCGCAGATAGTTTACGTAAAAGCATTGGTTTACTCTTCATACTTACTCTTTCCTTTTCTTAGGAAGTTTAGTTGCCTATTCTTCCTTGATAATTTCTCAAATGGAAGTAATAGCTGCTGATAAAATTCAAATTCATTCTTTCTGTTGATTGCTGTAAACGGATCCGGTTCATAAGGGATGCGGTAACATTTCCTATTCTCCATACTGGATGCAACCTGCTGAAAGCGGCTGCCGTTCAAGAAATTGAACAGGTAAATCATCTCTTTATATTCCGCTGTCATACCAATTATCCTTTCCGCATATTCAAGTTCCCAATCCTTTGCACCGGATACCAATAGCTTAATCTGAGCAGCTGTAAACTCAGGAAGGTTTTCTTTGGTCAGTTCCCCAAAATCCTGAACCAGAATCCGATCATTCTTTAAATCGGACTGAATGCTCTGCAAAGCAGGAAGCATTGGAATTCCTTCAATCAAGCAGACACCATCTTTTAATTCAACCTGCTCATAACAATTTTTGATAGACCAGACACATTCACTGTTATTCTTCTCCTGATAAAGGAAAAGCATTTTCTGTTCCAGCAAAAAGCGGCACAGTCTAAACGACAGATGTGTTACTCCCATTCTTGGCTGCGTTCCTGCAACTGCAATCTTAATAAGCTGGTTTTTTAAAGGTTTTGGCTGGTTCTTACTTTTAATTGCCGATAATTGTCTGCGAAGCTCGACTACAGTAGCAAATCTTTGGGATGGGTGATACTTAAGACATTGATTAATTACCTTTTTCAGCTTTTTTGAGTAGTAGCCTGTATTATCAATATTATTAATTTCCCGGCAATTACTCTTAATAGATATTCCTGTAGCCATATAGTACAGAAGCATACCGATACCATACACTTCACTGCGCTCATTGATTTGCTGCCTATTATAGAGTTCAGGCGCAGCATATCCTCTTGTACCATAAAAATCTTGGTTACAGTTAAGTTCATCCTGGTAAACCGCACTGCCAAAATCAATCAATTTTAAACGGTCTTCTGAAAGAATAATATTCTCTGGTTTCAGGTCCACATAAAATACCGATCGTTCAGCAGAATGCAGGTAATCAAGTACATTACACAGCTCAATTCCATAGCGGATGACCTCTTCTTCTTTTATAGGTCCATTTGAGGATATATGTTTCTTCAATGTAATTCCTTCAATATATTGTTCAATAATATAGGAACCATCTTCATCTTCTTCAATATCATAAATTATAGGGATACAGGAATGTTTTAAATTTTTTAAGATAAGCGCTTCTTTACATTGTAAATTATATAGGGGATGGTTTTTAGAAATAAATTTGATTGCCCGAAATGAGCTTAGTTTGATATGTTCTGCAAGGTAGACCCTTGCATTGCCTCCACTGCCGAGTAAGCCTAAGATACGATACTTTTGAAACCAGATTTCTTGTTGCATTCACTCCTTTCCTATCAGCAATATATCAGAACCAGGTAATTTCATTATATACAAATACTGGGAGTTATTCAACTGATTTTTTACCGTCTAATTCAACAAACTTTATCTGGAATTATGTACAATATAGCAATGTCAGAACCTGCATTTCTATGTATATTTTGGGCATGCATTCATACAAATTTCATATCTATGTGTATTGACTTTACCTGTTTTTTAAATTATACTTTTTTTACACCGATAGATTGGTTCCTTTTTAGTACAGAAAGGGGTGTACTTTATGAAGATAGAAAAAATCAGTGATAACCAGATCAGATGTACTTTGAATAAGAGTGACTTAATTGACAGAGAGTTAAAAATCAGTGAACTTGCCTATGGTACCGAAAAAGCAAAAGCTCTGTTTCGTGATATGATTCAACAGGCTTTTTATGAATTCGGTTTTGAAGTAGATGATATTCCTTTGATGATTGAAGCAATTCCGGTTTCAACCGAATGCTTAATTCTAGTTATAACAAAGGTGGAAGACCCCGATGAACTGGATACACGTTTTTCTAAGTTTTCATCTTTTAATGTTCATGAGGATAAAGATAAGGATGAAACCGACGAGGATTCCTATGCAGATGAAATCATAAACTGTTTTGATCAGACTGAGGATGATTTAAACGATGATTTCGAAGACAACAGCAAGGAGGATATGGAAGGAGCAGAGCTTCCTGAGACAGAAGTTGCCGAGAAACCTGGTATACATGTTCCGTCTAAGCTGACTAAGCTTTATTCATTCCGTTCCTTGAAAGAGGTTATTGAGCTTTCCTCTATTATGCTTGGAACCTATAATGGTATCAATACTCTCTACAAAAATCCGGCAACTTCAATTTATTACCTTGTAATTACTATATCCGATCATACACCGGAGGAATTCAACAAGGTTTGTAATATTATATCCGAATATGGAAAACCGGAACGTTTTACCTATGCAAGTTCATCTTATTTTAACGAACACTATGAGGTTATTGTCAAAGATCATGCATTACAGATTTTATCAGTAATGTAAACAACAAAGTCAAGACGGATTAATTGAACAAACATTATTTTCACTGTAAATCTAAAAGAGCTGCCTTTAGCAGCTCTTTTATTTATTTTTATTCAGTAATCGGTAACTGGTTGGTGAGCATCTCATCAATTGCTTAAATACCTTTGTGAAATAGCTTGGTGTATTGAAACTTATCCTGCTACATAAGCTGCCCATCCCTCTGGAGGGTTTTATTTCATCGAATGAACACAAAATTAAAAACAGCAGCTGCAAAACGGTTATACCGTAGCAGCTGCCTTTATTATCTGAAATGTGAAACCACTTCAATTATTCACCGATTTGCTCCTGAATTTTCTTCATAAGCTCTTCCGGATCAATTCCGTGTACCATTGCTGCTTCTTCCAGAGTTTCTCCCTGTGCAGAAGGGCATCCAAGACAATGCATCCCTATATCAAGTAATACCGGTATAATATTCTGGTTTGACGCAATCGCCTGACCAATTGTCATGTCCTTTGTAATAGTAGCCATGATTAAATCCTCCTTTATGATATATTATTTGAATTTTCTGAATAAGGAGCTAACATTTCCTTATTGTAAATAGTGACTGTTTATTTAAAAAGCTTTATAAAAAAAGGAAAATAACTTTCTAAATAATCATATTTATGCCTGCCGGACTAAACTAGCTAAGGCTTATTTTATTTGAAACATTTTTTATTATATTCTATCCGAATAACACCGTCAAGCCTATCCGAAAGCTTTATACAAATTTTATTTATGTAGTTTATTGTCTATTTATAAATAATTCATCTTTTATGTAATAAAAGTACTTGCATATTTATTGTCCATATATTAAAATATAATCGATTGTTTGGAAAAGGAGGTAATGATAATGGCTTATGTAATTAGCGATGATTGTATTAGTTGCGGCGCTTGTGCCGGAGAATGTCCTACAAGCTCTATTTCTGAAGGAGCAGCTCATTATGAAGTAAATCCCGATACATGTATAGATTGTGGTGCATGTGCAGACACATGCCCTGTAGGAGCAATTTCTGCTCAGTAATATACATATACGGATACGTGTGCCAAAGGGCATATGAAAAACAGAATTAATCCATTTTAACCGGATTAATTCTGTTTTTATTTTTCCTCATTATTATTCTATAGAAATATCTTATTTTTTTTGAAAAACTTTGATTTTCTTTTTGGTTTCTCAATTGTTGCCGCAGCCATTGATTTTCCCTTCTGATAATCTCTTAAGGTAGCATCAAATTTTTTATAACGCTCTTCTTCCCTTTCTTCCTGAACTTTCATTAGGTAGTTCATTTCTTTGATCACGCCGCCCGTAACATTCATGCTGATTTCATCTGACAGTACTCCATTATTTTCCTTTAGCGCAGTTAAAATGATATGATTCATGATTGCTTTGAATTGTCCCATTTTCGGGTCCGTTTCATTTTTAATTCCACGTCCTTCCTCATCGGTAATTAGGCTTGTCCCTTCTTCCTTCTCCGGAAGCTTGTCCTCACTCATCATTTCCATTACTTTAACCTCCTGGTTTTCCTTGAGTTGTATTTCCATGTCAGAAACAGTCTCATCCGACACGCTCAGATTTGTTAATAGCATTTTAATAGCTTTTAACTGAAATCCCTGCTCCTTTAACTGTTTCACCTTTTTTAGCAACTCGATATCCGATTCCTTATAATAACGCTGTTCCATTTCATTACGGGAAATCGGCAGAGCAAGCTCTTTCTGCCAGTATCTGAGAACATGAGACTCAACATCAACCCTTTTCGCAGCCTCAGAAATCATATACCTAACTTCATCCACGCGTTCGTCCTCCCTTATTATGTAATTATTTTCCACTTTTTACATTATAACATAGCAATCTTCAATTGCAATATAGTTTTCCGTATATTACCATTTAACTTGTCGACATAAAAAAAGGAAACCTTGGACGAGGTTCCCCTTTTCAACATTTCTAAAATATTATTATAACGAATATTGTTTTATCTTTCAAGATTAGCAAATTTTGTGTATTGTGCCTGCCAGGCGAGCTTAACCGTACCGACGGGACCATTTCTCTGCTTGCCGATAATGATCTCAGATACTCCTGGTTCTTCTGTATCACGGTTATAATAATCATCACGGTAAATAAACATAACAACATCGGCATCCTGCTCAATCGCTCCGGATTCTCGAAGGTCGGATAGCATAGGCCTCTTATCCGGACGCTGTTCTACCGCTCGGCTTAGCTGAGAAAGCGCAACCACCGGAACATTGATTTCCCTTGCCAACGATTTTAAGGATCTTGAGATTTCAGATATTTCCTGCTGTCTGGATTCCGCCTTTTTACTGCCTGTCATCAACTGCAGGTAGTCTATAATAATTAAGCCCAGATTTTTCTCCAGCTTAAGCTTTCTGCACTTCGCCCGAAGCTCGCTGACCGATATCGCAGAAGTATCATCTATTACCAGATTAGAATTACCAATGAGTCTTGCACTCTCCATAAGACTTGCCCAATCATCTCCGGATAGGGAGCCTGTACGGATCGCCTGCGAATCCACTCTGGAATTCATCGCAAGAATACGCTTTACCAGCTGGTCCTGGGACATTTCCAAGCTAAATACTACGGTAGCAACATTAGATTTTAATGCTACATATTCTGCAATATTAAGTACAAATGCCGTCTTACCCATGGAGGGTCTGGCCGCAATTAAGATCAGGTCGGAGGGCTGAAAGCCTGCCGTTTTATAATCCAGATCATAAAAGCCTGTCGCAACACCGGTTACACTTCCCTGATTTTTAGCAGCTGCTTCTATGCTGTCTATCGACCTTAATACAACCTCTTTAATATCTGTAAATTCTTTTGCACCTCTGTTCTGCGCTATATCAAATACCTGTTTCTCGGTTTTCTCCAAAATAACATCCAGCTTTTCCTTATCGAGATAACAATCATTCGCAATCTCCTCCGTTACTCTTATCATCCGGCGCAAAATCGCCTTATCCTTAACAATCTGCGCATAATATCTGACATTGGCAGAGGTCGGAACCGAAGTAACCAGATCCCTGATGAATTCAAGGCTGCTTACCTGTGCCGGTACATCCTTCTCCTTCAGCCTGTCCTGCAAAGTAACCAGATCCACCGGTTTTCCCTCATTAAAGAGCTCTATCATGGTTTCAAACAAAACACTATACTGCGTCTCATAGAAATCAGTTCCGGTAATTAATTCGGAGGCCGCAACGATAGCATCACGGTCCATAATCATGGAGCCGATAACGGATTGTTCTGCTTCTGAACTATGCGGAAGTACTCTTTTAATAAATGATTCATCCATTTTTAAACTGCCTCAACCTTTACCTTTAATTCTGCAGTTACCTGAGGATGTAACTTAACCGGTACGGTATAGGTTCCGGCATTTTTAATCGCGTCATTTAGCTGAAGCTTCTTTTTATCAAGCTCAACACCAAACTGTTCCTTCAATGCGACAGCAATTTCCTTGGTGGAAACAGAACCAAAGGTCTTGCCGCCTTCTCCTGCTTTAATGGTGGTTTTGATCGTCAGCTCGCTAAGCTTCTTCGCCTGTATCTGTGCTTCCTCGAGTATTTCCTTCTGCCTCTTTGCTTCTGCCGCTTTTTGGTTGTTTAAATCATATAAGTTCTGCTTTGTTGCCTCCAGACCCAGCTTCTTAGGCAGTATAAAGTTTCTTGCATAGCCGTCACTGACCTTTACCAATTCACCCTTTTTTCCAAGGGCTTTCACATCCTGTAATAATATAATTTCCATATTTACCTCTCATTCCTGCGCAAGCTTTGTGCGCTATTAAATTTGTGCAGAGGATTACTTTGTATTAATTATAATTCACCCTCTGCATTCATCTGGTCAAGGGTTTCCTTAATTTTCTTAATTGCATCCTGAATAGTGGTATTCTCAAACTGCGTTCCGGCAACACTTAAGTGTCCTCCTCCGCCAAGCTTTTCCATAATAATCTGAACATTAACCTCATCGATCGACCTTGCACTGATATAAATCTTACCATTTACTTCTGTGCATACAAAGGTGGCTTTGATATCTGTAATGTTAAGAAGCTCATTTGCCACCTGTGCTCCAAGTATCATCGGACTGTCAACGGTGGTGCTGGTACATACCGCTATTGCATAATGTTCCAGATAAATCTCTGTACTGCTGATTGCCTCGGCTTTTACCTTATAATCAGCTATCTCACTGCGGAAGTATTTCCTAATTCTTGTAACATCTGCACCGCTTCTTCTTAAATAGGCAGCGGCTTCAAAGGTTCTGACTCCTGCCTTGGTCAGGAAATTATTTGTATCAATCATAATACCGGCATAAAGTGCATCTGCCTCTACCGGTTTTAATTTTAAATTTGCTCCAATATATTGCATAATCTCGGCTATCATCTCACTGGTTGAGGATGCATAGGGCTCCACATAGGATAATACCGCCGTATCAATTGCTTCATTGGTCTGTCTGTGGTGGTCAAAGATAACTATCGTCTTGGTATAATCCAGCAGCTGCGCGCATTCCAGATAACTGGGTCTGTTCACATCCACTATGACAAGCAGTGTATTTGCATCCACGACTTCCTTTGCACGGTCGTTTTTTAAGAACATATCTTCTTCGTAATCCGAACTTCCAATGAATTTGTTCATCAACGGCCGAACCGTGGAGGTCACCTCATTTATTACGATATGTGCCTTTTTATTTAGCGATTTTGCTATTCGGTACACGCCGATAGCTGCTCCGAAGCTATCTACATCACCTATCTTGTGTCCCATGATTACGATCTTATCCTTCGCTTCCACAAACTCCTGGAAAGCATGTGCTTTTACTCTGGCTTTCACACGGGTATTCTTCTCAACAGAAATACTTTTTCCACCGTAGTAATATATTTTATCCTTGTCCTTCACAACTACCTGGTCACCGCCGCGTCCCAGCGCAAGATCTATTGCAGCTCTGGCATATTCGTAACTGCTGATATAGGTATCAGCATTTACACCAAGGCCGATACTGATGGTAACTGACATCTCGTTACCGATATTTACGGAACGGACTTCTTCCAGAATGGAAAATTTATTTGACTGAAGAACCGGAAGATATCTCTGCTGTAATACAAAAATATATTTGTCCTTCTCAAGTTTCTTAATAATTGCGTCAATCCCCTGCATATACTTTGTAATTTTTCTGTCCACCAATGCCGTCAACAGGGAACGTCTTACCTCATCAATACTTTCAAGTGCTTCCTCGTAATTATCAATATACAAAAGACCGGTAATTAATTTCTGCTCTTTGCTTTCACGCAGCAATAATATATTCTCGGTTTCATCATATAAATACATCGCAATCAATGCATTACGGTCTTCCCAAACCTTCTCTGCATCATTAAAGTTCCAGCTTAGATCCACATCAAAATCAGGCGCTACCACCTTGCGCAGAACAATCTTATAATTACGTCCCTGAAATGTCAAATGAAGGACTACGTCTTTCTCTTTCTCCGGCAGAACCTCTGCTGTTATCTCCGGAAATATATTCGTAATAGATCGTCTCACGGTTACTTTCTCATGAATGGCATCCATAAACTCATCATTTCCCCACTGCAGCTTGCCTTCCAAATCCAGAATAGCATAGGGCAAATGGAGTTCTTTCAGCAGTCTCTTTTGAACTTGACCATAATCCATGGCATATTTCACTAATTCCATGGCGATCTTGTTGCGCTTGGAATAAAATATAGCAACTGCCATAGCAAAATAGATCAAAGTAAAAATAAGTGAAACAAAGCCTGCCTTTTTACTAATTGCATAAACACTTAAGGTCATACAAAGCAGCAGCACCGTCATTATAGCAGGCCACAGCAAATATATTCGTAATGCACCTCTAAGTTTTAGTTTTCTGCTCATCGCAAAGGACTCCTTATGATAGTTATTATAGGGGATAAGGAAAGCTTCAAGTACTTCGTTCTTGAAGCTCATTCTTCATTGTTTACTTATTAGAAAGACTTTTCCATAGAAGATTATACTTCATTTTCTTAATAAACTTATACTTATCCTGATCATTATACCATTATCTCTCTCTATTTGGAAGATTATTTTTATCTTTCTCATTTGTTATCATTATTTCAATTATTATTCGCAGGCTAGTCAAATTCCATTTCAGTGCATCCGATAAGTAACCATTTCAGATTATCAACAAAACTTGACGTACTGTTGTCATATTTATTATGATAAAATTATGTAATATTGAAAGACGTTTGTTTGTAAGGGTTATAGCACAACAATTTAGTTTTAGAGTTTCACTATTAAAAGACAAGATTTAGGCTCAATACTAATTTAGCAATTTATCCTGATAAAGATTATTGGAAAGGAAATGTATTTTATGATGATTAATATTAAGAATTCTCTTGAAAAAACAACAGAAGCATCCGTAAGTGGTTTTTACCTGACCGATCTTAACCTGAATGCAGATTCTATTCACGCAGTCATGATTAACGAGGTGGTACCTTCCAACCCGAAGCAGGATTTTTACGGTGGTGACTCTGAGGGGTATCTGAAAACTGTCCTTCCGTTATTTCAGAAGGCAGGTGCACAAGTTACATCCATTCATGATATTTTATCCATGGGTATCTATTTAACTAACGCCGTGAAAACTCCGAAAACAGAATATACAATAGAAACCGACACCATCAAAGCTCATATGTCCGTTTTAGAGGAAGAAATCAGCTTATTTCCAAATGTTAAGGTGATTATGTTGATGGGTGATGTGGCAAAAAAAGCCTTTAATATGATTTCCAGGAAAAACACCAGGAAAAATGTTATACCCGCTATCTCCACCTATAAGCTTCGAGACAGTGAGTTTTTTTACAACAATATCAGGGTTATTCCCTCTTATATCATGACAGGGGGAAATATTCTCATTGAAAAATCAAAATGTGAGATGGCCTCGGAGGATATCCGGAAGATGATGGCACTGTTACCATAGGAAATATCTGAGATGCTTCTGTTCCGATAACAGTTCATACAAAAAAACTACTCTATAATATCCTCTAGAACAGATTAAAAAGTGATTATAGAAAGAAGTCTTCGAATGTTGTACTTCACACGTTTTCTATAATCTCTTCATCCATAAGCCATGCTGACTGCATAAAATATACAGTATTCCATGCCCAATCCGGTGAAATCTGACCTCGGCGTTTTGTTCCGGATATAATTTATTCATCTGCAGCTTATCATCCGTCACATACGCTATCAATGTGATATAGTGCCTCTTTTCCATTGGATGATCAACTCGGATATAAAGATCATCTTCAATAATGGAAAGCTCCGGCATATGCGATGGATCAGCATCCTTACAGACTGTCAGCTGTTTCAATTTTTTCCCACAGCAGCTGATTATCAGATCATTTGTGCTCGTGATGATATTTCCGCAGTTCTGGCATAAATAGAATTTTGTTTTCTTCATATTGCCTGAATCGTTATCATTAATATTTGACTCTCCTGACAGTAGCTCCGTTACATTTACTCCCAGGATTTCCGCCAGGCTACTCATCAATGCAATATCGGGACACCCTATACCGCATTCCCATTTTGAGATAGTCTTATCACTGACACCCAGTTTATTACCCAGCTCCAGCTGTGTCATTTTTTTCTCTTTTCTATTTTGATAGATTAAGTTCCCTGTTTTTATACTGTCCATTGAAACCAAAACCTTTCCTTAGGATCTGACGTCTTGTATTACTGTGTTATGTTTTATTCCTTCTCTTAACATATCTTATTATACTTTTCTCTGGCTTAATTAATTTAAGCATACATAGAATATCCCAGTTTTGCAATCTACGTATCGTAGAATATTATAAAAGATACCTATGTGTTACAGTTTACACCCATCTACTGGCAGGATGTTTGGCAATGGAATTTAGAATGGCTGCGAACAGCAGCCATTCTAAATGAAATAGATAAGCCGCTTTCCTGCTATTTTATCAGATGGAATGTTTTCTTATATAATAAATATAATAGAAAAGGAACAGGATCGATGTAACAGCCCAGGTAAGCGGATAACTGAATATTACCGTTTTAAGATCAGGACGTATCGGGACCGCAACAAAAATCCATAATACACGCAATGCGCAGATACCAAGCAGGCAGATAATCATAGGAATAAGTGAATTTCCCATTCCTCTTAGCGCACCGGACAAAATCTCAACCAAGATATATGTAATATAGGTCGGTACAAGGAAATGGAGTATTTTCGTACCGATTACAATTACATCCTTATTTGTTGTAAACAGCCATAATATACTGCTGCCTCCCAGATAAAGGCTTATACTTAAGCTTAAAGCCGCCAGTAGTGTCATAAAAAAGCTGATCCGAATTCCCTTGTGAACCCTGTCATACTTTCCGGCACCATAGTTCTGACCGACAAAGGTCGTTACCGCTATACCAAAGGAGCCCATTGTCATCCAGAACAGACCGTCTATTTTTCCATATGCAGTCCATGCTGCTATCGTATCCGTACCAAAGCTGTTAATGTTGGATTGAATAATGATATTTGAAAAGGTATACATTAAAGACTGAAAGCCAGCCGGAAGCCCTATCCTTACAATTCTATACAAAATAACCCTATGGAAACGTATTCTTCTTAAGGAAAGCCGATAACACTGTTCCGTCCTCATCAGCGCAGCACATACCAGAACTGCACTGATTATCTGTGAAATGACGGTAGCTAATGCTGCTCCCATTACTCCCCAGTGAAATACGGTAACAAATAAAAGATCCAAGCCGATATTAACCACACAGCTGACTACCAGGAAATAAAGCGGCCGCACCGAATCGCCAATCGCACGCAATATTCCGGCACCCATATTATACACAAGATTAGCTGTCATTCCCAAAAAGTAAATACGGATAAAGGTTAACGAATAAGGCATGATATCCTCTGGTACACCCATGAGGGAGAGAGCTTTCGGCGCTTCCAGTATTCCTACTACCGTTATTACCGCGCCTCCGATTAATGCCAGTGCAATTGCCGTATGCACTGCTTTCCCGACTTCCTCTTCATTCTTAGAACCATAATACTGTGAGATAATTACCGTAGCTCCGGATGATAATCCAACGAAGAAGCCGACAAACATATAGATCAGGCTTCCTGTTGTTCCGCCAACTGCCGATAATGCTTCCTTTCCAACGAATCGCCCCACAACGATGGCATCCATTGTGTTATAAAGCTGTTGAAAAAAGGTACCTAAAAGTAAAGGAAAGAAGAAAATCAGTATTTGCTTCCATATGATACCTTCTGTTATTTTATTGCCGCACTGATTTTGTTCCATAACCTGCCCCTTTGCACGCTTTCTCTGAATGTTATATATCTGCTAATCCTTAGATATTTAAGCTATTAATATATCATATCCTCTTCTGGTAAGCCAGATTTTTTTCAATTATTGCCATTTACTTTCAAAGGAATCAAATCCTGCTGCCCCATTCTGAGCAAAAATACCAAGGTATGTTCCGGTAAACGTCATAATTTCCGTTGCTTCTGTCGCAAGGCCTGCTGTCAGAGCTGTTCCAAGCGGAATAAATTCTGCTCCATCCAGGCTATACGAAAAATAATATTTGTCCTTATCCGAGCGGATGCAAAGATCAATATAGCTTCCTTTAATCTGCATTGCTGCCGTTATTCCTTCCAGATCATAGATTGCCTTGTTAAGCTCCACATACATACCGCTTTCCTTATGGTTAACCCGAATTTCGTAATGATGAGTGTCCATATAATATGCACTCAGACCGGCAATTGTTCCCGGTGCCATAGTAAGATGCATTCTTACCTTCGTAACCGTATCAAAGCCTTTCTGTCTGATACCTGTAAAGGTTGGGGAATGCCAGCTTCCTGTCAGTCCCTTTTTCTCACCGTCAAGGATGAGCATACTTTTATCTGGCCACAAACCATAGCGTTCTATCTCCGGATTCCTGACATAATTGAAAGCAAGCGGCAGCCTGCCCTCCTCAAAGTCTGTATAAAAAATGTCCGGATGAGGATCTCTTTCTCCCGGAAGACTGGCATCATTTTCTTCCTCCAGCTGTGACGGTACTACCGGCCATCCGTTTTCCCAGGTAAAGGATGTTAGATAGGTTTCTCTTCCGAGATGGTGCAGCAACGGACCGGTTGGTCTGCTGCCCAGCAATACCATCCACCAGCAGCCATTCTGATCCTCCACAATATCGGCATGTCCGGTGCATTGAACCCTACTGTACATGTTATCTTTATGTGAAATGATCGGATTATGCGGACAGGCTTCATAAGGTCCATCAATATGATCAGCGCGCTGCATGGTAACCATATGACCGTACTCCGTACCCCCCTCCGCTAACATCAGATAATATCTTCCGTCTATTTTATAAATATGAGGCGCTTCGGGATATTTTCCGCCACAGCCATAGCTGATCATTTTTTTATCGGATAAGATTTCTCCCGTCTTTGGGTTCACCTGAAAAAGGACAATCCCCTGTTTACCGTCTTGCACGGCAGTTCCGCAATAATAAGCCCTCCCGTCCTCTTCAAAAAATAGGGAAGGATCAATTCCAATCTGGTCAACCCATACCGGCTCCGACCATTCTCCGCGGATATCTGTGGTATGAACAATGAAATTACCTTTTCCTGTGGTATTCATATCCGTAACATTAGTTGTAATCATATAAAAGGTTCCATCCTGATACCGGATAGTCGGTGCATAAATTCCGGCAGATGGTTTGCAGTTATGAAGCACTAGCTGGCTCTCCCTCGTAAGACAATAGCCTATCTGTTCCCAGTCAGCCAGGTTCTTACTATGATAAATCGGGACCCCAGGAAAAAATTCAAAGCTTGAAGTGCACAGATAATAATCCTCACCTACCCTGATAATACTTGGATCCGGATTATAACCGCTGATAATTGGGTTTTTGTAATGCATGATTGAAGCCTCCTCCAGGTAACTAATTTTAGTCAATGGCGAAACTATATTGCAGTATCGTTCATACGCAGAACCTGCGTGTTTTGTGCAGAAGTTAGTTTCGCAACTGCTTGGTGCGATTTACTATCTTAATTTTAATCTTGAAACCTGCGATATGCAACACCCTTCCGAGGTAATATTTTATTAATAGTTAGAATAGTTACTGTTTGTTATTATTTATATCAGAATTTTACCCTATACATTTTTGTACAACCTGTATTATAATGTAAATAATGGCGCTGTTACGAATAAACGGATCAGAATTTTCTATCGTCTGATGGTGTTTTATACGGGAAAGGAAATTGTATGGAAATTGCTAAAATCAAGGAGATTTCAGACAAGATAAAGGAAAATATAGCAAAGGTGATTGTAGGAAAGCAGGATAATATTGATTTGTTATTAACTGCACTGATTGCCAATGGACACGTACTTTTGGAGGACGTTCCCGGAACCGGAAAAACGGTTCTTGCAAAATCACTGGCAAGATCAATTGCTGCTGATTTTAAGAGAATTCAGTTTACACCCGATCTTCTTCCTTCCGATATTACCGGATTAAACTATTATAACCAGAAACAGGGTGAATTCACCTTTCATCCCGGTCCTGTTTTTTCTAATATACTGCTGGCAGACGAAATCAACCGCGCTACCCCCAGAACTCAGTCAAGTCTTCTGGAGTGTATGGAGGAACGGCAAATTACCATTGACGGTAAGACGCACCGCCTGCAGGAACCCTTCCTGGTAATCGCTACGCAAAATCCGGTTGAAACCTCCGGAACCTTTCCCCTGCCGGAAGCACAGATGGACCGTTTTCTAATGCAGATTGGCATGGGTTTTCCAGAAAGACAGGAGGAAATCGCTATCTTAAACCGGTTTATGAATGCGAGCCCGCTTGATGAGCTGCTTCCGGTCTGCAAAAAGGAAGAATTAACCGATATGCAGAATTCCTGCCGCTCCGTATATGTTCACCCCTCGTTAATGGAATACATAATTGCCCTGGTTAACAAAACCCGGTCACAGGATAACATTGTTCTCGGAGTCAGTCCAAGGGGAAGCCTGGCTTTTCTTCGAGCCGTACAGTCGTATGCCGCGATCAAGGGATTCTCCTATGCCACTCCGGAGATTATTAAGTTTCTGGCTCCTTATCTACTATCTCACCGATTGGTTTTACGAACCGGGTATAACAAAACCGCTGCTTCAAGAGAGCTGATTGCTAAAATTCTATCGGAGGTTCCTGTTCCAACAGAAATTTTTACCAAAAGATAGATTAAGAAAGAAATATCTTTTTCCATCACTATAGATACGAAGGAACAACATCATGTCATATTTATAGAACACTGCATAATGATGATTACTCGTAAAAAATTCGCAATAAAATGACACGTGTATTCCTTTTAGAATTCAGAAGTGGAGGTAGCTATGAAAATATTATATGCATGCCTGGGCATATTTCTGCTGTTTCAGCTGCAACAAGCCCTGTACCGGCGCTTCTGGGATAAAAATCTGTCTGTAACCTTAAGCTTTTCAAAGGATACTGCAGTGGAGGGTGATGAACTAATCCTTTATGAGACAGTCACAAACCAGAAGCTGCTCCCTATTCCTATATTAAAAATCAAATTTATGACCTCCCGTTACTTATCCTTTCTGGATACACGCAGTACAGAGGTGACGGATTATTATTACCGCAATGATATCCTCTCTGTTATGATGTATCAGAAATTAACCCGTTCTGTCTCTTTTGCCTGCAGCCACCGGGGCTATTTTACGATAAATAAAATATTTTTGATTTGTAATGATATCTTTCTTACCTCTGAACACATTGAAAGCTGCGATACGGGTATACACCTTTGTGTATATCCCAGACCTGTGGATTATGACAGAATGAATATCCCATTTCAAAAAATGCTCGGTACCATTTTGACCAAACGCTGCCTGAATGAGGATCCTTTTGAATTTCGCAGTATCCGTGAATATCAGACTTATGATACTTTAAAGACGATTAACTGGAAAGCCTCTGCCAAAGCCGGTTCCTTAATGGTAAACGTGTATGATTATACGTCTTCCCAGCAGGTAAAAATTCTTCTCAACCTGGAATCGGAGACCCTTTGGAAATACGAAGCTCTGGAAGAGGAAAGCATCCGCTTAGCCGCCAGCTTTGCCGCAGCATTCATCGAGCAGGGCATTTCGACTTCCCTTTACACCAATTCCCCCAACCCTCTGACACGGAATTTATTCAGTGTTCCGGCAGGCTCTTCCAAACATCACATTCAAACTATTAATGAAGCCCTATCCCGTATCGATACGTCCCAAACAATGCCAGGCTTTATCCATGCAGTCGGCAATGAAATTACTGAGGCAACCTCAAATGATACTATTTTAATTATTTCCACCTATCAGAAAGAGGATCTGCAAGCGCAATTACGCTGTCTTGCCGGGAAAAAAATAGATTTTACTTGGATTATACCATATAACAGAGAGATAAAACTGCATGTTCGAGATGAACTGCTGCCCCATGTGCTTTCCTGGGAAATAGAAAAATGATTATTAGAAAGGAATCTGGTGACATGAAATTAAAACGTACCGAAATCATCATCGATTTAGCCAATATGCTCCAGGGGTTTCTCGTTTTCTATGCCTTTATTGCTGTACTGCTTTTCGTACTGGATTCCTCTCCTCTTGCACGTACTCTATGGCTTCTTCCCTCAATTATATTATCCTATCTGATACGGTGTTTATCCAGACATATTTGGTCCTTCCTAGGTTTGCATACCATTCTTATGCTGCTTTACATTTTCACTGCAGCCGATCTTATTACCGCTGTCTTCTATGGTATATATCTTGTTCTTTTGACCATGTACTCTTTTTACCAAAAGCAGCGAACTGATAAGTGCTCGAACACCTCCTTTTTTTATAGCTCTCTCTTTTTCTTTTTGTATATGGTCTGCCGGTATTTTAAATTAAACGGTGTACTTTCCTTTATCCTGATGGTTTTTATACTATTTGTGCTGATACATTTTTTAAATATGTACCTACTCAATTTTGATAATTTTATAAAAAGCCACAGCAGTATTACCAATTTACCTTACTACCAGATAAAAAATTCTAATAATACTCTGATTTTTTTCCTGCTCAGCCTCTCTCTTATCATAATGTATCTCTTTACCTGGCTGCCGCTCGATGGTTTCTTTGTGTCACTCGGAAAATTACTGCGATTTCTATTGTTAAGTTTTTTATCACTTTTTTCACAGCAGCAAGAAAATGCTACGAAAGAAAAAGCAGATGCTGTCCTCACTTCTATGCTGCCGAAAGCCTCCTCTAATCCTTCCCGCTTTGCCGAAATCATGAGCGCCGTATTTTATTGGATTGGAATTATATTTATTACTGTTGCCGCAATCACTGCGGTATTATATGCTCTTTATAAACTATACCAGTATTTCTACGCTAAAAATAACAACCAGTTGAAGGACCAGGTAGAGTTTATCTCTCCCTTTGTTAAAACAGAGGTTCTACGCAAAAGCAGCCCCTTTAAGAGGTTCATTCCCTCTTTTGGCCGGAGCGGTAATGAGCTCATTCGGAAACACTTCTATAAAGCTGTGATTTCTTCCGTGACAGCACCGGAGGATCTTCCGAAGAATTTAACACCCTCTGAACTTGCAGATTATATTCTGAAGGAGGATGACGGCTGTGCTCTTGCAGGGAAAGAAGAAAGGAAAAAACAGCTGACAAAATATTATGAAAAAGCTAGATTTAGCAATCTGGATTGCACGAAAGAAGAGGTAACCCTGGTAAGAAACTTAGTAAAACAAAAAGGGAAACCCGATACCTCACTGCATAAGTAGTTACCATCTGCCGTGAGAGAGGGGATTCCCCTTTTAATGTGTAAATCTTATATTAATACCCTGAATACCATAAGTAGTTATTCTGCTTTCTCCAGAATCTGCGCGATCTGGTCCATCTGAGATTGTTTCAATGGTCCAAATTGCATGGCCCCAGCATTTTCCTCAATCTGTCTGACAGATTTAGCACCTGGAATTGGAACGGTATTATCCATCCTTGCCCAGATCCACGCAAGTGCTCCCTGTACGAGGGATCTTCCATCCGATGTTAATACCTCCCGCAGCTGCTCTATCTGTTTCAGCTGCTTTGCCATCGATCCATTCTTCAAATCCCATCCGTGCCGCACATCATTTTCTGAAAAGCTGGATGCACCATTATATTTACCGGTCAAAAGACTCATTCCAAGCGGTGCAAGAATAATACTTGCCAGATGATTATCCTGGCAGATCTTTAACATCTCCGGTGCATCCTCCAATACATTCAGACGGAACTGAATAGAAGTACAGTTTTTACGGTTGGCAAACACCTTTGCTCCCTCAAGTCTGTCCGGTATGGTAACCCAGCCATAGCTTCCTATTTTACCAGCTTCCACCAGTCTTTCCAAAACATCACAAATATCATCCAGATGCTTCGGATCATACTCTCCGATGTGCAGCTGGTATAGATCGATATGGTCTGTCTGAAGACGTGTCAGGCTTCCTTCACAGGCGCGTCTGATATATTGCGGACTGGTTTCCGGACCAATCATCTGACGGGTATATGAGTCAAAAGCATATCCAAATTTTGTTGCAATCACTGCCTTATCTCTTTTGCCTGCTAAAGCACGCCCCAATACTTCTTCACTGTGTCCCGCTCCATAAACATCCGAAGTGTCAAAGAAATTAACTCCTGATTCAATTGCTGCATGGACGGTACGTATTGATTCATTATCATCCACTTCACCCCAGCCAAATTTTCCGCTGCCGCTTACGATGGGAGCTTTTGTAGTTCCTCCCATAGCCCAGCAGCCCATACCTAATGCACTTACTTCCATACCGGATCTTCCAAGAATTCGTTTCATTATACTCCTCCATTTTTTTACTGCCTAATGTATCATAAGTTTGGAAAAATTGTTCAAATCTATTTATCAGCAATATACTGTAATTATATTTTATGGAGTTTATTTTGGTAGACCCAATACCGGTAAGCTTTTATAGAACCACATTTCCTGTTAAAATAATACGAAACAAGTTAGCAATAAGTGTTAAATTCTCTGTTCGCAAAAGAAAAAGCTGTGCTAAAGCAAGAGCACAGCAAAAATGTATTTACCTATATACGATTCGTTTGATTTGAATTTATAATATATCCAACAATTCATATAATCTGGATATTTTATAATCTTCTTTATAAGGAATGGATTTCGGCATCTGTTTCTCTTTTGTTATCCATGCACAATCCATTCCAATTTGCTTGGAGCATAAGACATCAAGGGGCTGGTCACCTACATATAGACATTGATCCGGTTTTAATAAAAGATCATCAAGGGCCAACTGCATTATACGAATATCGGGTTTTGATATACCAACGATTTCAGATATAATAATTGTACTAAAATATGGAGACAATCCACTTTTGTTCAAAAAGTCCATCATCCACGGACGATGGTTTGAGACAATACCCAAGTGATATTTATTCTTTAAAACATTTAAAACCGGAAATACATCATCAATTACCAATAACTCCTGTTTTGGTATTGGCCGCTTACTTAATTCTAAAATATAATTATCATATAATCCGTCATCCGAAATCATATATGATAATGCTGCTCTATCTAATAACATATCTAATTCATTATCCGTTAAATGAGCTGCACCTAACTGTTGCTTTTGCATCTGTTCATAAATTGTCCAGTTTATCGTTTTCGAAATATCCTCTCTCAATTTCTCAGGGACATCAAAGCCAAGACTTTGTAACCTATCCCCATAGATTTGTGCGTAGTTAGGTTTATACTCAACTATTGTATCACTTATATCAAAAATAATGGCTTTATATTTCATATTGCCTTACCAACCAATCCTTTTACATTATTTTCACAATAAAACAGAACAAAAATGTACCATGTACTCTCTCGCGATTATAAATCTATAATACACAACTTTTGTTTTGCACGCGTAGCTGTGCATCTCCCGGAGGGTTTTTATTACATAGGACGAAATTTCCGTTATAAGATTGGAATGTCAAAAGCCTAAAAATGAATGCCTGATAAATACGAGTGCATATACATGCACTCGTATTTATCCGTATAATCTGGATCAGGCTTATGACAATCGAATCCTATATAATAAAAAAACACAAATAGTCTATAAGACTTATCAGCTATTTGTGTTTATAAAATGCTCTATTCAAATACTCCTGCTACTTCCTTCAGGTTATCAATAATTTCGATGTGCTGAGGACAATGGCTTTGACAGGCACCGCATTCAATACACTCTGAGGCTTTTCCACTCTCCTGTGTCATCCACTGATAATGTCCTTTATTTGTCTCAAAATTCTGGTATAGCTTAAAATTATTATAGTTATCGAACATACCCGGAATATTAATCTTCTGAGGGCAGCCTTCCACACAATATTTACAGCCTGTACAGGGAATAACGGGGATCTTCTTCAATTCTTCCTTTACCAGATCAAGCACCTTGTATTCATCTTCCTTTAAAGGTTTAAAATCCGACATAAAGCTCAGATTATCTTCCATCTGGGATAAATTTGACATACCGCTTAAAACAGTGACAACCCCTTCCAGTGATGCCGCATAGCGAACAGCCCAGGAAGCGATTGACAATTCCGGCTGTGCCTGCTTCATAATATCTTGTACTTCAGGTCTCATAACAGCCAAAGAACCGCCCTTTATAGGTTCCATAATAATAATCGGAACATTATATTTACTGGCAACTTCATAACATTTTTTCGATTGAACATCCTTGTTATCCCAATCCGCATAATTAATCTGAAGCTGAACGAATTCTGCCTCCGGATGTCTGCTAAGGATATAATCAAGGCTTTCTGCACTGTCATGGAAGGAAAATCCGAAATGCTTAATCAGTCCTTTTTCTTTCATCTTCAGTCCAAATTCCCATGCACCCAGCTTTTCCATATTGTCGCACCTGCCGCGGTCCAGCGCATGCAGCAGATAAAAATCAAAGTAACCGGCACCCGTACGATCCAGCTGAATATCAAAATATTTCTGCAAATCAGCCTCTTCATTCACCAACCATACCGGCATTTTTGTTGCAAGCCGAAATTTTTCTCTGGGATGGCGGCTGATTAGAATTTCTTTTACAGCTACCTCTGATTTTCCGTTTATATAAGGAAATGCCGTATCAAAATAAGTAAAACCGGCATCCATAAAACGATCAACCATTGCCTTGCTCTGTTCCAAATCAATTTCATCACCAATCATAGGAAGGCGCATCAGACCAAATCCTAATTTCGGAATTTCTTTCCCCAAATATTCGCCATTCATGCTTTATTACCTCCATTATTAATTCTGCTGCAGACAAAGTCTTTCAGCGTTCAATAAAATCATTTATCTTCATACTAATTCTATTGTAATGCATTAGAGGTACTCTAAGTCAATATGTAATTTAATAAATTTTAGATTTGATTGTCAAAAGCCTGATACAGGTTATGTAGATAAATATGAATGCATAAATATTCATCCTGCAAATCTTTTTTAGGCTTTTGACTTCGAATCAAATTTATAAATTTGGCAACCTGAGACACTGTTTTTCTATACAGATTACATATGGAAAATTTGTAAAAGTTCCCATTGACAAGCAGTGAACAGTAATTATGGTAAAATTATTAAATTAAATTTTTTTAGAGTATACCATTAGTTGTAATTCCTGATCGGTGGACGCTTTCCCATAGTAATCAGAGAAGGTCTGTACCACCTGCATTCCCAATTGTTCCCATATTTTTTCAATCTCACGAATGGAATACAGCCGTTGGGGCGCTCCATACTCAATATTGGGTTTCGCTGCCGGTTCACCATACACGATTGTATTATCCCCAAACAACATTATTTTTTTCTCTTTATCCCACTCAAATCTTGACAGGGATAAGGTGTTTTCACCTGCATCCCAATACTGCGTTGGAAAATAATGCTCTGCATGATCCGCATTACAGATATCCATGAAATGCTTTCCTCCAGGCTTTAGTGCATTGGAAATAGTATAAAATAATTTCAGGTTTTCCTCCTCATTCTCTAAATACCCTATGGCACCATCCGCCAGGTTTAATATGACATCATACTCGTTTACACTAGGAAGCTCTCTGATGTCAGCATTTATAAACTCTACCTTTAATCCTTCTGCACTCGCAGTTTGTATTGCATCATTGATATATTCTTTCGTGATATCTACTCCGGTAACTTGAAATCCTCTCCTTGCAAGAGAGAGTGCGTGCCTTCCAAATCCGCAAGCAAGATCAAGAATACGTTCCTTACCGGTAAGCTGCAAAGTGTTAATGATAAAATCCACCTGGTTTTCTGTATCCTCTACCCAGGATTGTTCTTTTATATCCATACTCCAGATTGATTTGTACCAATCAGCTGCTAAAGCTTTCATCATATTGACCTCCTATTATGTCAAGCCTTAATCTATTGATTTTACCGGCTTTGACGTTTTTTTATTTATCTTCCTATTATATTTCTAATCATGATACCGTAAATGGCATCTCAAATAATTGGATAAAAAACTTGGAATGTGCACCGCTGTGCTCATTCCAGGGTTTTTCTTATGTGTGAAAATGTTTTTTCTTTACACTTTTTCCCCTCCGCGGCAGGTACTGGCAGTGTATTCTACAGTACAGTCCGCAGCATAGAATATTGCTGTGGTCTGTACTGTTAATAGCATATCGCATACCCGAAAAAATAACTAGACTTTTAATACAGAAATTGGTATGATGTTGAATTAGGTGCCGAGATCTTTTTGCACTTTTTTTATTTTTATTATTAAATCTGCAAAAATGCCCTGTTCTATGTAATACAAGCTAAAAAGGCGGAGGATCCTTCATCATCCTCCGCCTTTTTTTTAGCAGTAAATATTTAAGATAAGAAAAAGAAAATATCATGTTACTTTCTTCTCTACTTCACATTAAGCACTTCTCTAATATGCCTATGATATTGCGAGGGTGAAACGGCCTCCATTCTTTTAAATACCTTTGAAAAGAGTCTGTAATCTTTAAAGCCCACACTTTCCGCAATCTCAGCTACAGTTTTTCCACTTGTCAAAAGCAGCTTCTTGGCCTTTTCGATCCTTAAATTGGTTAAATAAGCAAGAAAATTAACACCGATTTCATTTTTAAATAACTGACTAATATAGACCGGACTTAAAAAGAACCTGTCGGCTAATATTTTCAGTGTTATTTCCTCCTCCAGATTCTCCTGTAAATACTTCGTAATATCAAAGATCAGTTTATCCTTCTTCCCCTGTAAATGTTCCCTCTGCTGCTGTCCTTCCTGAAATAAGGTGATCTTAAGATTATCAATAACCTCTCCGAATTCCCCGTAATCAACCGGCTTTAGAATATAGTCCGTAATTTTAAGCTTAATAGCTTCTTTACAATAATTAAAATCATCATATCCGCTGACCACAATAAATGCAATTCCAGGATATTTGGCCTTCAATATTTTAATAACCTCCAAACCATTCATAATCGGAATATTAATATCCATGATTACCACATCCGGCTGGCATAGATCCACCTGGTTAATCGCCTCCACACCATCACTTGCTTCTCCGACAACCTCGCAGTCATGTTCCTCCCAGTGAAACAGTTTTTTAAAGCCTTCTCTTATCGTAAGTTCATCATCAACAAGCAATACCTTAAGTTTTTTCATATTCACCTTCATTCCTGGTTACTGGTCACAACCTAGCCAAATTCATTATTCATTGCAAAGCCGCTCTCGCGGAGGAGATCACGCAGCGGTATATAAGGCTTTATGGGACAGAGCCTTATATACCGGCAAGTATAAATACTCCTTTTTGTTAATCTGCAGGTCCAGAGCTTACATTGTTTTGCATTAATACGACTGATACGGCACCATTTGAATGCCGTCCTTCCAATGATACGCTGAATACAAGCTCTAGCTTGCCTTCTTCATAATTATCAGCCCGGAAGACAAATTCCGTTTCCGCATGGGAACCGCTTAGATTATTTAATGGAAGCATAACGGATTTACTGCTAAGCACCTCAACACCACCTGGTACATAGGCACGTATGTTAACCCACTGCTGCTGATTTAGATAAAAGGCATTCTGTACCTTAATTTTAATTTTACGCTCTTCCCCCTTTTTAAAATAGATAGATCCGTTGTAATCCACCATAACGCGGAAAGCTGGAAATTCATGCTTCACAACATAGGGAGACAAGGCAACTAATTCCTTTAGATTAATATCCCCATCCTTACAATGGGAATTAATGAGCGGCATATATTCTAACCCTTCGGCATACAGTTCATTTTCCTCACGGCAGATAAGCTGCATTCCGCCAGCATGGAAAATATCACAGTATTCCAGACCAAGGAAACCGGTCATCACGCGAATAATTCTCTCCGTCAGTTCTTTGGCTGTCTCCGGTACCCAAACCCCTCTGCTTGTTTTATCAATGCATAAGGTTGCAATCTTATCATTTAATGGTTCTTTCCATTTCTGCGGAAGCTTTGCATCTCCTGCGATAATACCCATGGTAGCTCCCAGCGTTGCACAGGTACAATCCGTATCTTCCCCAAGAGAATTGGCCAGCACAATGCTTTTTTCAAAATCCCCTTCCCCATATAACCATCCTGCTATTGCAAATGCAACATTCTCAGGTGCGTCAAATCCAGGTGCACCCATATCCATTCCCTGATTGCCTTCTATTTTTATTTCTTTTAATTTAATACCCTGGATTCCAAAGGTTCCAGGAGCTGTATTATGAATTTCCTTTCTAGCCACCAGAAATTCTACTTTGTTATCATAACATTCTACCGCTTTCCTGATTGCTTTTGCCATAAAACAATTTTCAGGAATATAGGATAATCCGATTTCAATCAACTTTCTTACATCACTCACCACAAAGGCCGCGCTTTGAAGTGCTGCAAAAAAGATCTCCCCATACATCCCTTCCCCTTCATGGTCTACAATCGCATCCTCATACGCATATCTGACTGCGATTTCCGGATGTCCCGGTGCCAGGCAGGCCCATATCTCAGAACGGATAAAACAGCCGCAGCTGTCTTTATAGGTATTATCAATCAAGCCGCTGAGCGGAGGTTTCAGACCTGCTCTTAAGTTTGCTTTGCCGGTTCCGTATTCCACCCAGTTCGGAATGACATAGGAAAGCCAATACTCTCCTAATATAGAAGCATTTACATTCCTTCCGTATTTTTCCACTGCTGCCAGCCATACAATCTGCAGATCCAGATCATCATTTGGCGGCGGTCCCATCGTTAAATCCTGTGTATAAAAATCAACCTCATTTACCTGTCTCAAACATTCGAAGGGTGCTCCCAATACTCCACCGATATTCTTACCGGTCCAGCACCCCATAACCTTATCCTTGTAAACCTCAAATTTCAGTTCCATCATAAACCTCCCTTTCTTCGTTTGTAAATAATTCTGTTTAAATATTTCAGTTCATACATTAAAATGTAACTTTAATAAGATGCTTTGTCTTCACAACTATCTTCAATAATAATATGCGCTGTTACTCCGCCTTCCTCATTATCGGTATAATAAAGACCGCATTCTTCATTGTAAAACATCTTCAGCCGTTTTTGCACATTCAGGATGCCAATACTGTTCTGCTCCTTCGGTGTATCTTTGCTATTCTCAAAGTCTTTCAGCACTGCGTTGACCTGCTCCCTTGTAGCGGTACTAAAACCTACACCGGTGTCCATTATTAAAATCTCTATTCTACCGTCCAGCTCCCTCTTATGAACACTTAGATAAATACTGCCTCGATAACCTTTATCACGCAGACCATGCAGTAAACTGTTCTCGACGATTGGCTGCAGAATGAAATTCGGAACTGACACGTCCATCAATGTCTTATCGATATCGTATTCATAGCTTATCTTTTCATACCGGTAACACATCAGCTTCAGGTATGCATCAATCAGACTGAATTCATGTTCCAGCGTAACAAACTGGTTTGTCATCTTTACATTTAGTCGAAAAAACTTTACTAGCTCCATCAGCATGTAGGAAACATCCCTGTCATTGTTAATCTCTGCCCGAATTCGAATAGTATCGAGCGTATTATAGAGAAAATGCGGATTAACTTGACTTTTCATATAAAGCATGGAAAGCTTCTGCTCATTTAATTGGATTTCCTTAATTCGAACTTTATCAATATACTGAGTTTCGATTAATTGATCCAGCATATTCACCATTGTATTAAAGGCCTTCACAAGCTGTCCAATCTCATCCTTACCAGTAACAGGGTATTGAACCTTTAGGCTCTTCTCATTAAAATGGGACATTTCATAAGCCAGTAATTTAAGCGGTTTTAAAATAGTACCTACGTTTCGGAATGTTAATACGACAATAAACATCGCAACAAATAAACCAATTGCGATACTGAACCAGATAAAGCTTGTTGCCTCCTCTGCAAAATGCTTTACTGATTTTCCGGTTACTAAAATCAGATCACTGTACTCTGAATTTTGGATTGCAATTTTGCAGACCTCTCCGTTCCATTTTACCTCCGAGCGGTCTTTTGAGCCCAGTGCCTTATAGATGCTGGGTGAAAGCCCCTTTATATTTTTACGGATATATGCCTGGTCCTGACAGCAGATGATATTCCCCGACTTCGTCATAAGAATATAGAACATATCGCTGCCAAGATTTTCTTCCAGAAGATCCTTTATTTTATGTAAAGGCATTGTCAAAGCGACAAACCCTATTTTACGATTAGGCGAGAAGCTGTAAATATCCCGCAGCAGCCAGACACAGTTTTGAGCAATCGCATCTGACCGGTACCGGTAACGCATAAATTCCGGCAGTTCATCCACTGTCAGATAGCTGTTTGATTCACGCAGATCTTCAGCTTTCCGCCTCAACTTTTCCAGAACCTGATAAGGATCTACGTCACGGCGGAAGGAGGGATTGGCAATATCATAATGGAAGATCAGTGACGTATTATCACACATATAAATACCGCTGATATCATCTCTGATTTCAATCAGTGAAGTGTAGTATTCCTTAAGATATTCTTCATCCTGATTTTTATTGTTAATACTCTCTTTCTGATAACTGGGCAGTATCTTCTGAACCTTGTCTCCTGTTGTGCTCATAAGCGAAACTCTGCTCATGTCCCTAAGCTTATTATCCACTGATAAAATTGAGTTTGTTAAATAGGCATTATAAATCTGTTCATCTTTCCTGCTGATAATCTTATAGTTTAGAAAACTCATGATCACCAGAATAACTGCGAATGCCAGAAAAAAGAATAAACTGTTAATAATGCTTATTTTGAAACTTATTTGACTTCTTAAATGATCAAGCTTTCTTGGTACAACATTTTTCATATTCAGTAGTATCTACCCCTTTACTGCTCCCTGCGTTAAACCGGAGATCAGGGATTTGGATGCAAATATATAAAAAACTGCAATTGGAAGAAGGCAGATTGCCAGTGCGGCAAACATAACCTGAACCGGAAACTGTCCTGACCCTCTTGCGATGGAAAATCGTATAGGAATTACCGACAACGGCAATTTGCTTTGATCACTGATAAATACCATTGCCATCTGTAATTCATTCCACGCTCCTAAAAAAGTCTGTATTAACACAAAAGCAAGTCCCGGTTTGGCAACCGGCATCATAATCGAGTAGAAGATGCGAAATCTGCCCGCTCCGTCAATACGCGCCGCTTCCATCAGCTGATCAGGCAGTGCATCGAAATAATTCTTAAACACCATCAGACTAAAGCAACAGTTTAATGTAACATACGGGAGTACTACCGACAAGCGTGATCCCAGCAGCCCCATCAGCTTCACCGTCTGAAACAGCGGGAAAATAAGGGCCGAGGTTGGTATCATCATACCCATAAGTATAACATAATAAATCGTCTTTTTAAACGCGAAATTAAGCTTTGAAAAGGCAAAGGCTGCCGTCGATACAACAAAGGATACCAGCAGCAACGTACTGCCGACGATCAGAGTACTGCTCATAAAATTAGTAAATAAATTATAAGTCTCGAAAACACGTGCATAATTTTTAATTCCGTCTACGGCAAATGATTTTGTCAGCATTAAGCCTATCGGATACATGAATATAGCAACCGCTATGATGCAAATTAGATGCAGCAAAATTTTTTTAATATTCTTTATACTCATGATTAGGCCAACTCCTTATCCTTGTCGTTCCGGTAATAAAACCGCAGTTGAACAGCGGTTATTATCATAGCAATCAGAAGCATCATCACAACAATAGCAGAAGCCTCTCCCTGCTGAAACTCATTAAACGATTTTGTATAAATATAGGTCGAGAAAAATTCCGTAGCATGATTCGGTCC
This sequence comes from Bacillota bacterium, assembly GCA_023418475.1. Classification (GTDB taxonomy): domain Bacteria; phylum Bacillota; class Clostridia; order Lachnospirales; family Lachnospiraceae; genus Mobilitalea. The sequence goes on along the minus strand of JAEZZO010000072.1, from coordinate 104,022 downwards.
GCCGGAGGTTAAAACATATGGAATATCAAAGGTTTTCAAAGAGCCTATCATACCCATTATGAAAATGGTATAATGGGTTCCCCGCAACAGCGGAAAAGTTATTTTCACAAACTGTTGAAAGCTTCCCGCCCCATCAATTCTTGCGGCCTCATACACATCATCTGAAATATTTAACATGTTAGTATAATATAGCAGCATACTATAACCGGTCCACTGCCATATGTTAACAAACAGTACACACCCCAGTGCCGTTTTAGGATTAGCCAACCACTGCTGGCATAAATCCTCAAGATGAACCGCACGAAGCATAGCATTAAGATAACCGCGGTTTGGTTCAAATATTTTAGAAAAAATCTGTCCTACAATTGCTGGAGTCGCTATTATCGGTAAATAAATAAGGGTACGGTATACCTGGGAAAACCGAATTTTATTACGCAGTATGGTTGCAAAGAACAGACCCAGTAATGCCTGGACTGTTATTGTGATCAGCGCAAATATAATGAAATTCTTGGTTGCCAGTATCATTACCTTATCCTGCAATAAATTCCCGTAATTAACAAGGCCCAGGAACTTCTTCTGTATATCAATACCATTCCATTCATAAAGGCTTATAACTATGTTATAGCCTACCGGATATACAATAAAAGCCAGGAACAAAGTAACAATCGGCAGTATAAATAAATAGCCCGTAATAGTCTGTCTCTTCATGGTCCATTCCTTTCAAAATCCATCGGAAATACCGAAATAGTTCTACCATATTCCGGTATTTCCATTCATCCTATCCGGACTTATCTATCTTTTTGTTGTCTTTGAGACAGCTTCGACCTGCTCTGCTGCTTCCTGGGGAGTCATCTGACCTGCTGCAAGGGCCTGCAATACTTCCTGGACTTTCGTATCCAGCTCGGCATAAACAATTGATCTTGCGCCTGCGACATTATCCTTGGCATTGTTTAGAACAACCTGAAGGGCTTCCTGTCCATCGGCACCAAGTCCCTGGACATTCAGCTTCATATCGGTACGGGAAGGCATATATTCGAGATAATTATTAACCAGAAGATCCTGTCCCTCATTTACCAGATAATCCATGAATTTGAATGCTGCATCCTTCACCTTCGAATTCTTATTCATGCAAAGAAGAACATCTGCCGCTGCGGTGACTGGGCATACTTTCCCGTCATCATTCCAGTCAATCAGGAAAATATCATGATCGGCACCCTCAGAATTGAATACCTTATGTGTTTCCGCATCTGCCAGGGTAAACATATTAAGAGCCCATGACCCGTTTAAGAACATCGGAATGCTGCCTTCCTTCTGGAACATATCATTTACGTCATTATATTGTGTCATTCCAAGAGCACCATCCTGGAAAATTCCATCTGTAAAGCATTTCTGCCAGATTTCAAAAGATTTTACCAGGTCTGTATCTGTAAATGGTGTCTTTCCTTCTATTGCAGAATATAATTTCTCACTATTGATATCATTTGCCATACTCATCCAGGTATCTACATCCAACCAGGTATCTTTCGCTCCGATAGCCAGAGGAAATTGCTTGTTTTTCCGGAGTACCTTACTGGCTTCTAATAGATCACTGTAGGAAGCAGGAATATCCAGTCCATAACTCTTAAGCATATTCTTATCGCACCATGCAAAACCGGCGTACGTAATTCCAAGCGGAACTGCGTAATACTTTCCGTCCGTCGCAAGCGGCTTCATACAGAAATCATAAAATTTGGATTCCCAATTATCTCCCCAGGTGCTCTTACAGTAGGGTGTGATATCTTCTTCAAAATCCCGAAACGCTTCAAAATAGGAACCGGTTCGCATTCCATAGAGATCCGGTCCTTCACCACCCATTAATTTTACTTTCAGCTGTTCGAAATGGCTTCCAGAATCTACATATACATAATTAATAGTAATGTCCGGATTTTTTGCTTCAAAATCCGAGATAATTTTATGTATTGCACTTTCGGGACCACTATCCATGGGATTCCAGGTCTGGAATGTAACTACTGTTTTTTCTCCTGTTCCTTTTGCTTTGGCATCTGTTTCTTTCGAAGCTGCCGTATCGGCAGTCCCGCTGATATTACTGCTTGTATTGGAGTCCGGATTTGTGCCGGATTTGTTAACACAGCCTGTTAAGCCTGCTATGAATGTCAGAATTAATACGATACTTAATATTTTTTTCTTCATAACCTTAAAATACCCTCCCATATCATTTTGTAATATTGCATTAACGAGTAATTCGTGTGACCTATGCCAGCATAATTAACGCAGGATGTCCGGATGCATCCTGATGGTTCCGGATAAACATTATTTATCCTACTATGGATTATAGACTCTTAATAACTTCTTTTATAGGCACTTTCTTACACAAAATGTGTTTATTCTTTAGTTTGGATTAGTAATATTTAACTGTTTCTCCAGCCAGGTGAATAAAAGCGCCAGCCATTTTTGACAAGGAATATTGATTTCCTCCGGTTTGCAGGCTGTAAATTCATTCGCCAAAGATAAACCATGGACACCGCTTTCAAAGATATGCAGTTCATATGGAATATGGAACCGGGCTAACCGGAGTGCATATCGCAGGGAATTTTCCGCTGATACCATCTCATCATCTGCTGTATGCCAGAGGAAGGTGGGTACCGTATTCTCATTGACAAAATTAACCGGGCTGTATTTTTTGGCTTTTTCCATATCCGGATGACTTTCCCCGCAGATTGCCTTCGTAGATTGTTCCAGAAAATCTCTTAACTCATTGCTGATTCCTGCGATGCTTTGTTGATCATCTATCATAATCTGCAAATCACATAGGGGATATGCCAGTACGGCTGCCCTGATTTTTAGATATTCCTTACGAATTCCTGTATTTTCAAAAATCCATAAATCGGACCACCGATTAGAATATAGCGCTGCCAGATGTGCTCCTGCCGAAAAGCCTAATATAATCAGAGAAGAGGCATCTACCAACCATTTATCCGCATGAACATGGATCGCTTCTACCGTCATAGCTACATCAAGCAAGGCCTGCTCTGCCACTCCCTTTTTCTTACCATCCATGGTTCCTATCCTATAATTTAGAACAAATGCGTGAAAGCCTCTCTGTAAAAATGCCAGAGCTACCGGTTCTCCCTCTCTTTGTGAGAGCTTTAAATATCCCCCTCCCGGACAGATGATTACTGCGGGTCGTTTTCTCCCTGTCTGATATTCTTTAAAATCTTCAATCAGATAGGATATAAAATAGGAACTGCTGTCTTCCATTAATAAATTGTGTTTTTCTACTCTCATTTTCATTCTCCATTCCTGCGAAAGTTTTTATTTCAAAAAATTTAGGAAGAATCTGCGAAACAATATAATCTTCATAATTGTGTAAGTAGAAAGTACATATTCCTCCGCTCCAACGCTCCTTCCGCTTAACTTCCGCTCCGGAGCATGTACTTTCTGTTTACACAATGATAATAGTTATCGAGTTTCGCAATTCAACACACACTATTTGAGTTATAAACCATTAGATTTAGTCATATAATGAATATGAATGCATTTATTATCAACTAATCTTGGTTTTCTTTTCTATTTATACATAGATAATATCTCATTTTACCCTTGCTATGGATTTCATTCGACATAGATAATTATTGTAATTGTGGTTAATCTTATGGTATTAATTCAATAGTTATAGGGACAAATATCATTTTATATTAGGATATTAAAGGATGACATCTTCTGATGCACTTACCCTCTTAAAAAACAAATAGCTTTCCGGCACATATGATGCAGCTCATGTGCCTGGAAAGCTATCTGTTTATCTTAGGACCAGCTTAGATTTATAGAAATCGTAATTAATATAATACGAGATGCTTCGGTATCCCATTGATATATCTTATCCCAATCTCCCCCTGTATCAGAGGCTTGAGGTAATCCATCATAGCATCCGTGACATCATTTTCAGTCGCATTGATATATTCCGGCGGTACTTTTTTCTCTATATTTGCCACCTTATCAATGGGTACTGAAAGAATTTCTATCTCATACTTTTTTGTAGCTTTTCTTCTTAAGGAGGCCATTTCTCCTGACATTTTATCCACTGCGCATTGTAGTGCCTTCATCCCCAGCATTCTTGCCTCATTAATATCCGTCGCACTTGCAATATGAGAGGCTGAACGCTGCATAAGATTAAGCTCAATCGAGCGAACCTTGCAGCCAATTTTTTGTCTGACAAGGCTTTCCAGAATACGTCCGGCACCCGCAATGCACTTATGTCCGAATGCATCGGTTACTCCGTCCTGGGCTAGATCCGAGATATAGTTTCCCTTTTGATCCTTAATCCCTTCACTTACTGCAATTAGAAGCGTTGCATTATCTTTCAGCTTACCTTTTACATCCTCAATAAATTGTTCTGTATCAAAGGCTCTTTCACATAGATAGATAAGTCCTGGACCCCTGGAGCCATTCAGCCTTGCAAGTGCCGATGCAGCCGTCAGCCATCCGGCGTTTCTGCCCATAATTTCAACAATAACAACCGAAGCTATGTCATAACCTTTCGCATCCCTTTCCAGCTCCGTAAAGGTGGTGGCTATATATTTTGCGGCGGAACCAAAGCCCGGACAATGATCAATTTCCGCAAGATCATTATCGATTGTCTTGGGTGCCCCTATAATGAAGATATCATTTATTTTCTTTCTTTTACAATAATCCGACAGCTGATTAACGGTGTCCATGGAGTCATTTCCACCAATATAAATAAAATATGTTATATCATACTTTCGAAAAATGCTTATAATTGTTTCATACTGCTCTTCACTCTTTTCTGCATTATTTAGTTTAAATCTGCAGGAACCAAGAGCAGCGGCCGGAGTCTGACAAAGCAGCTCCATATCGGCCGTATCTTTCAGAATTTCGTTTAAATCAATTAGCTCCTCCTCAAAAACTCCCCGTATGCCGTTTTTTGCGCCATAAATTTTATCAATCTTCGAGCTTGTCTGCGCTGCCTGGAATATCCCCACTAAAGTTGCATTAATTGCAGCCGTAGGGCCGCCTGATTGTGCTATTAAGAGATTGTTCATCCTATTCCTCCGTTATTCATTATGATAATTCATATCCATATTACTGTTACATTCACGAGACAGATAAAAATGCTCTCATAAGGGATACCTCCTAATCGCTATCAAAACATATTCTCACCGGGTAGGACAAATGTGTGCCCTGCATATTCTCGCGGTTACTAATCTAAAATGCACAGTTTCTTTCCGCGCGCAGCTGCACATCCCCCTAGAGGGTTTTATTTCATAGGACGAATTATCCTATACAATAAAAAAATGCTGCCACATAAAATCAATTATGCAACAGCATTTTATTCATTCATTGAATTAACAGTTGAGATTTTGTATTGATCAAAGTTATTTCGGAAGGCTTTAACCCTATTCCTCTTAAGCGATATTCTTGTAATCCTAAATTACACAAAACAATCATAATTTCCTTCTGCATCGTTGTTCTCCATCTTTGCCTTATGTATCGCTCTATTGATCGTAGTAAATATCTATTCTTTAATACCTGCTTATTATAACCGCAATAATCCTCTATTTCAAGTTTACTTTAAAATATTAATAGAATTCTTTCACAAACGGATCTGCTTTTGTACAGGGCTTCCATTCACCTAATCCCGGCTCGTTCGGATTACCTGTCTTTACGAAATTGGTCCAATAAGTAACCATATCCTCAGAAAGCCTATCATCCGCCTCTTCTTTCGGTCTCCAGCTTCTGCCCAGTGTAGCAAATTCGTACCATAGTTCTGAAGAGTGAAAAGCTCCGGCTTCATCCCCCTTAAGCTGTCTTGTAAAATAGTATACATAGGCCGGTTGTCTGCCTTGTTCTACAAGTTTCAGACTCCAGTTAATACATCCCTGATATAGTTGGGATTTTATACCTTTCTTGAGCATTTCCTCTGTAACACCGATATCATTTTTTGTAGAGCCAATCATATAAGGGATATCCTGATGCAGGCCCGCATCCACAATACCAGTATATCCTTTTGTTAACACATAGCCATCTACCACAGGTGTAAAGGGAAGCCCCTCCGTACCAAGCTTCATGCTATTGACAAATAACTCCTGCGCCTTATTCATAATTATTTCTGTCGGCAGCGCTCTAAGCTCCTCCAGAGACTTTACATCACACAGCTTTGCAAACTCTTCTCCAAGCTGCTCTGCCTCCACTAAGGTCTTATCTCTGCCAAGTCCACTGTTATAACCTCCTCCACTCTGCAGGATAGCTCCCTTGATCTTTCCGGCGGTAAGCTTAGAGGATACCAGTACCTGCGCGCTGATACTGCCGGCTGATTGACCAAATATCGTTATTTTAGACGGATCACCGCCAAAAGCAGGGATGTATTCGTGCACCCAGTTTAAAGCTGCTATCTGATCCAGTATTCCATAATTACCGGAGCTTCCATTCCTACTCTCAGCCGTTAACCATGGATGAGCCAAAAATCCAAATGCACCAAGTCTATAATTAATTGTTACAAGAATAACCCCCTTCCTGCAAAAAGCTTCTCCGTCAAATTCCATCTCATGTCCATAACCATTGAAGAAAGCCCCGCCATGTATCCAAAAAGCAACCGGCAGTGCTTCTCCTTGCGCATGCTCGGGAACCCAGATGTTCAAAAACAGACTATCCTCACTCATAGGTGTCATATAGGAGGGATCGGAGAAGAACTCCTTCGTATAAAAGCTTCCTTCCTGCTGTTCCATCTGATAGCAAATTGTACTAAACTTGTCCGCCTGATATACCCCCTCCCAGCTATCAGTCTCCTGAGGTGCCCTAAAGCGTAGCTCTCCGATCGGAGGCTTTGCATATCGGATACCTTTATAAACCGTATAACCCTTCTTTTCAACTCCTGCAATTTTCCCTTTACCTGTTACAATAATTTTTGCTGCCATTCTGATATCACCTTTCCCTTATCTTCTGTTTCGATGTTACCTAATCTCTAGACCTCTTCTCTTCAAAGCACTTCCTATCATCATTTTATCATATTACTACAGGAAGCAATAGGATAATCTTATATTGTATCTATTTAATACTTCCCTATATTTACAGTGTACAATTTACAGACCAACCTTATTCTTATCTATACATCTGGTAAGAGCTTCTGAAAAAGCATTTGTATTCACTTGCAGTTACAGTTTACTGCCCATGCAAATTCCGAGCTGCACATCCGGTAAGTACTTCCGAAAAAGGAGTATTTGCATTCGCCCGTACTTAGGTCCTGTGTTTTAGGACCTTATGTACCACTGCGTAATGCAACTAAGCGAGAGCGGCTCCGCTTCGAAAGTATTTACCGGATGTGCAGCAATGGAATTTGTATAGGCAGTGAGCTGTTTCACAATGTAAGCACTTACTGGATATACAGTATATGCAATATGGTCAGAAGTAATCTGATAAGATTGGCAGCATTATCAATAATGTAATGCTTCACATAAAAGTACACCTCTATAATCAGGTGATACCTGTTATAAAGATGTACTCAAGTGTTTATTATACTATTTCCGTAAATAAAGCAAAGTGTGTTAAGTGTTTATTGTCCTGAGGACTTTGACTTTGTATAAACATCGAAGGCTACTGCTGCCAGAAGTACCATACCCTTAATTGCCTGCTGCCAGTCAATGCCGATACCAAGTATCGACATACCATTGTTAAGAACACCCATAAACAAAGCTCCGATGATCGCGCCCATGATCTTACCAATACCTCCGGAAGCAGAAGCTCCTCCGATAAAGCAGGCAGCAATGGCATCCAGCTCAAAATTCGTTCCAGCCTTGGGTGTTGCCGCATTAAGACGTCCTGCAACTACCAGTCCGGAAAGTGCTGCAAGCACACCCATATTCACAAATACCAGGAATTTAACCTGTTTGATTTTTATACCGGATAATCTTGCTGCTTTTTCATTACCGCCAAGTGCGTAGATATGGCGGCCTAAAATTGTTTTCTGCGTTACAAAGGTATAAATTGCGATTAAGCTGGCAATTAGTATAAGCACAAGCGGTATTCCCTTATAGGCTGCCAGGCTGTAGGTAAACAGATTAATTACGACTACAATGATCGCTATTTTTGCAACTGTAAAACCGAAGGGTAATACTTCAAAATTATATTTTTTCTTATTCTTAAGTGCCTTTATTTCTGCATAGATAAAAAGCAGGGATAATATTATTCCAATGCCTATGGAAATCAAATTTAAGTTTCCAAGCTTTAAGCTCTCCGGCAAAAAACCATTTGCAATGACCTGGAAGGATTTTTCAAAGGGTGCTAATGTCTGTCCCTTCAATATTACCATCGTTAAGCCTCGAAATACCAACATACCTGCAAGTGTAACAATGAATGCCGGCATTCTTACATAAGCGATCCAAAATCCCTGCCATGCTCCTACAAGTGCTCCGATTGCAAGACAAATCGGTAATGCCACAATTACAGGCAATTTGTAAGTTACCATAAGTACTGCTGCAATTGATCCGATAAACGCAGCAACAGAACCAACGGAAAGATCCACATCACCAGTTAATATAACTAACAGCATACCTACTGCCAGAATTAATACATAACTATTTTGAAGAATAATATTTGTAATATTAAGCGGCATGAAGATTACTCCGCCTGTCAAAATCTGAAATAAGATCAAAATAACTGCAAGAGCCAAAACCATGGCATACTCACGAATATTATTTTTAAGAATTGATTTTATATTTGCCAAAGACATTATTTGACCTCCTTGTTATGGTGCATAATGCATCTCATAATACTTTCCTGCGAGGCTTCCCCTCTTGGTAATTCACCTGCAATCTCACCCTCGTTAACAACATAAATTCTATCGCACATACCAAGTAATTCCGGCATTTCTGAAGAAATGATAATAATTGATTTTCCTTCCTGTGCAAGTTGATTAATAATGGTATAGATCTCATACTTTGCACCCACATCAATTCCTCTGGTCGGCTCATCCAGTATTAGAATGTCCGGATTTGTAAAAATCCATTTACTTAGTACAACCTTCTGCTGATTTCCGCCACTCAAATTACCTGTCTTATGCAAGATGCTGGAGGATTTGATGTTAAATTTTTTACGAAATTCTTCCCCAACCAATATTTCTTCCTGAGGGTTAACAATAAAATTTCTGCTGATTTTCTTTAAGTTAGAAAGAGTAATATTATTTTTTATATTATCAATTAAGATCAGGCCATAGTTCTTTCTATCCTCTGTTACATAGGCAATACCATTATCAATTGCTTTACTAACGGAATCCAGATGAACTTCTTTCTTATTTATTTTTAAACTGCCGGTAATTTTCTTTCCATAGGATTTTCCAAAGATACTCATTGCAAGCTCTGTTCGCCCTGCACCCATAAGTCCGGCAAAACCAATGATTTCGCCCCGTTTTACATGAAAATTCACTCGATTAATAACAACTCTGTCTACATTTTGCGGATGGTGAACGGTCCAATCCGAAACCTCCATCACAACTTCACCTATTTTTGGTTCTCTGTGCGGGTAACGATTCTCCATATCACGTCCAACCATACCCTTAATAATAATATCTTCTGTTATTTCGTCCTTACCCTTTGTCAAGGTCTGTATTGATTTCCCGTCACGAATTACTGTAATTTCATCAGCAACCAGGTTTACTTCGTTTAGTTTGTGAGAAATAATAATAGAAGTAACACCATGCTTCTTTAGTTCCAATAATAAATTCAACAAGTTTTCACTATCATCATCATTTAATGCTGCAGTGGGCTCATCAAGAATTAATAGCTTAACATCCTTAGCCAGCGCTTTGGCAATTTCCACAAGCTGCTGCTTTCCTACACCAATATTGTTAATTAACGTATTCGGATTTTCCGTTAATCTTACTTTTTCCAAAAGACTCTTCGTATTATGCAAGGTTTTGTCCCAGTCAATGATACCTCCCTTTGCCTGCTCATTTCCCAGAAAAACATTCTCAGCTATGGAAAGGTAGGGTATCAGCGCAAGCTCCTGATGAATAATTACAATTCCCTTCTTCTCACTGTCCTTGATGGATTTGAAGCCGCATACCATTCCGTCGAATAGAATTTCGCCCGAATAAGAGCCATGCGGATAAACACCGCTCAGTACATTCATTAAGGTAGACTTACCAGCTCCATTTTCTCCTACCAGTGCATGGATTTGTCCTTTTTTAACTTTCAGGTTTACATTATCCAGCGCTTTTAGACTGGAAAATGTTTTTGTAATTCCCTTCATTTCCAATATAAAATCAGACATTGTTTTGTCTCCTTATAAAAAATTGTGCAGGCTTTTACAGAATGCAAATGCTATGCAATTTGACGTATCTGCTCACAGCCTGCACAGAATAACAGGTTACTTCATGATTTACTGCTTATATTATTTATTTCGAATTACTGTAAATCCGCTTCCTTGTAATAGCCGGAATCTATCAGTGTTTGTTTATAATTTGTCTTGTCAACTGCTACCGGATCACAAAGGTAAGCTGGAACGATCTTCTTTCCATTATCATAAGTCTTTGTATCGTTAACTTCCGGTTCTGTTCCGTTAAATACAGCATCAACCATTTGTACACATTTTTGTGCAAGTACTCTGGTATCTTTAAAGATGGTGGAATATTGCTCGTTTGCGATGATCGATTTTACTGACGGAATTTCTGCATCCTGTCCGGAAACGATCGGCATCGGCATATCTGCTGTTCCATAACCAATACTCTTTAAGGAGGAGATAACTCCGATGGAGATACCATCATAGGGTGATAAAACTGCATTTACTTTATCTGAGGTGTAAAAAGCACTTAAGATATTATCCATTCTCGCCTGAGCTGTCGCTCCATCCCAGCGGAGTGTGGAAACCTTATCCATACCTGTCTGTCCGCTCTTAACAACTAATTTGCCCTGGTCGATATATGGCTGTAGCACCGACATCGCACCGTCGTAGAAGAAGTAGGCATTGTTATCATCCGGTGATCCGCCAAATAATTCAATGTTAAATGGTCCGGCCTGGTTTTCAAGATCAAGACCCTTCACGATCGTGGTAGCCTGTAAAACACCAACCTTAAAATTATCAAAGGTTGCATAGTAGGATACATTTTCCGTATTCTTGATAAGTCTGTCGTAAGCAATTACTTTTATTCCGGCATCAGCAGCCTTTTGTAATACATCAGTAAGAGCCTCACCATCGATAGAAGCAACAACTAACACCTTTGCTCCCTTGGATATCATATTCTCAATTTGAGCCACCTGGTTATCAACGCTGTCTTCTCCATATTGAAGGTCAACCTTGTACCCCTTTTCCTCTAACTGTTTTTTCATGTTGTCACCATCTTGAATCCAACGCTGTGATGATTTCGTCGGCATGGCAACTCCAACTATCTTTTTATCGCTGCTTTTCGCACAGCCTGTAAATGAAAATACCATTAAACTTGCTAAACCTAATGCCATCCATTTCTTTAGCTTCATAAAATACCTCTCCTTATATATTAGATTATTATGTGTGCACCCCCAGAAAATCAAAACAAACAAATCGTACAAATTCTTGTTGCGTATATGATCGTTTGCTTTCGTTTCTGTGATTGAATAATATCATATTGTTTTATTCATGTCAATATATTTACTAATAATTTTTCTGTTTTTGTTTTCCAGTTATACAACATGCCCAATATTATGCATAATATGGTTTTAACCTTTCTTTTAATCATGTTCGTTTTAGATCGTTTTGTTTCTGTTTGTTTTTGTTTGTTTAGTATTGCTTTTTTAATTTTGATAGATTATACTTTTATTAGAAGATGCAATCATATTCCACATCTATATCCTGGATGACTTTGAATCCAAAATTATATTGTTAGTTTTAGCATAAACCATAAATTTATCAGAGCTGTGATCTCTGCTGTTAAGGAAGTGTTGTTCATGTTTGCGATTGAGCGTATCCGTATCATCAAAAATTATATTTCAACAAATCATCAGGCTGAAGTTAGTACCTTAAGCTCGATGTTAAATGTCTCGGAGGTAACAATTCGAAGAGATCTTGAGAAATTAGAGGAAGAAGGTTTTCTTACCAGAACGCACGGGGGTGCTGTTCTAAGGAGTGATGAGAACGAGGTTTCTTTGGCTGCCCCGGGAAATTCTTCAACCTATTATGAGGAAATTGCAGATATTGCAGTACAGACAATTAATAATGGCGATATTATAATGCTAACGAATGGTATCATTAATTTACATATTGCCAGGAAATTAAAGCAAAAAAATAATATCACTGTTTTAACAAATGATATTACGATAGCTACAGAGCTTTCCGGAAGCAACAATATCAAGGTGGTATTACTTGGCGGTGATATCGATTTCCGATACAACGCCGTCTTTGGAACCTTAACCAATAACAACCTCAAGCACTTTTTTGTCACTAAGCTTTTCATCGAGATAGATGGTATTACAAATGATTTGAATTTGACCGTATCCAGTATCGATATGGCTTCTCTTATACAGGAAGCAGCTGCGAATGCTAGTCAAAAGATTATTTTACTAACAGCAGAGGCTTTCGGAAAGAATTCTTTTTACTGGGTTGGCAAAGCCACACAGATAGCCGATTGTCTTATCACAAATTCATGCATTAATGATTATTATAAGAACATAATATTTAACAGTAATATTCAGTTGTTTACATCAATAGATGCCTTTGAAGGGAAAGTATAGTTGTGTTAAATACTGGCGGAGGTCACATCATGAGCGTACCTGCATTGCTGCTAAAGGATATCAGCAAATACATGAGTGAAGATTTTTCACTGCGTGAGATTAATCTTGACTTATTTTACGGCGAAATTCATGCATTAATCGGAGAAAACGGTTCCGGGAAATCCATGATTATCAATGTGATAAACGGTATTTTTAAGAAAGACAGTGGTCATATCTATTTAGATGGACAAGAAATCAACGCAAGTTCTGTTTACGAAGCAAAGAAGCTTGGAATGCACAGTGTTCTTCAGGAAATAACGCTTTATCCCAATTTAACTGTAGCCGAAAATGTCTATGCTGATAAAATGCCCTATAAAAACTCTTTACTTCATAGTATTGATTTCAATCAACTGTTCTATAATTGCAAGAAATTATTTACAGAATTAAATATTAATATTAACCCGGAGACTCCTCTTAGCAGTCTGGGCTTTGCTCAAAAGCATCTGATTGAAATGATGAAGGCTTATATTTCCGATGCCAAAATAATATTTTTTGATGAAGCTTCTTCCACTTTCTCACCCGCGGAGAAGGCGATCTTATACCACATTCTTTCACAATTGAAATCGGACAAGAAAGCCATTCTCTATATCACACATTCTCTGGACGAAATACAGAAGGTTGCGGATCGTGTCACAGTGATTCACCAGGGCAGATTAGTAGGGACACGAAGCGTAAAAGACATTACACAGAAAGAGATTATCCGCTTAATGTCTTTGCCCGAATATAATAAAAAGTATCCCAAGCTTTCTCTTACCCCAGGCAAAACTATTTTTTCCGTAAAAAACTTATCCTTTGAGCCAATACTCGCAGATATCAATTTCGATTTAAAAAAAGGAGAGATTATCGGCGTCACCGGACTTGTTGGCTCAGGCCGCTCTCTCTTGGCAAAATGTATTTTTGGTGTCACAAGACCTACTACAGGCCAAATTGAGGTTGATGAAAAACCTGTCAATATTCGTGAACCCTTTGATGCAATCCGGGCGGGTATTGCCATGCTGCCCGAAGACCGAATTAACAGTTCCATATTCGAAACGCTTAATCTTCAGGGCAACGTATCCATCGCTTCCCTGAAAAGGTTTGTGCAGCATATGGTAATCGATTCCCATATACTGAAAGAAGTGTCCGCATCTTATGTGGAAAAGCTTAGTATCAAGCCCGGTATTGCAAATGACCGTATCTCCTCCTACAGTGCCGGCAATCAGCAGAAAGTGGCCGTTGCCAGGTGGATGATGAGCCACCTGAGAATATATATTATGGATGAGCCTACCAGAGGCCTGGATATCGCCTCCAAGACAGACATCTATAATTGCATGGTTGATATGCTGAGAAAGGGCGCTTCCATTGTATTCATATCCTCAGATATTGATGAGATACTTGGCATGTGTGACCGAATACTGGTTATGAATTCCGGAAGGCTAGTATGTGATATCCCAAAAGCGGAAGCAACCAAAGAGATCATTCTAACTTATGCTTCAAAAGAAATGGGCGATTAGATAGCTTCCCCTTTTTCTGCCCTATATTGACCCGGGGTCTGCTCTTCACTTTTTTTAAATACACGGAGCATGGTTTGAACATTACCATATCCCACCCGTTCAGCAATTTGAGCGAGGGACAGCTCAGGTTCCTGCAACAGTAGCTCTTTGGCATGGCGAATTCTGCACGCATTAATTACTTCCAGTACTCCGATTCCATTTTTCTGCTTATAAACCTTAGAAAGAAACGAAAAAGACAGCTTAAATTTGATGGCAAGCTGTTGTACACTTAAATCGTGATCCATATAATGGGCTTCAATATATCGATCGATATATTGAAGCTTTTTATCAGTAGTTTCTTCCTTATCACTGTAATGCAGGATTAAGGTTTCAATGATACTCATTATTTCACTTTTTAGCTCCTGAATGGTAGCCGCCTGCAGCAATCTCTGTACCGGGTTCAGATCACTGTAAAACGGATTATCCTCCGAAGTTTTATCCATTTCGATTGCATTCAGCACTAAATTAATCAGTCCAAACATACGACATTTTAACAGTTGATTAGAAGTTCCGTCGGTATATCCGTAATAGCCTATAATTAACTCGAGTTTATTTTTTGCCTTTACATAATTACGTTCCAGCATATAGGCTGTAAATTCCTGCTCGGCATTTATAATATCCGTATCTTTCCAATTCGTAAGAAGCTCTGTATAGCTTTCTTCATATCGTATCATTCCTGCTTTTCCTGTCATGCAGGAATAATCAAAAGCAGCCTTCGCTTCATTATGAACTGCTGCCAGACCGGATGACAAAGGATATAATCCGCTTATGGCAAACCGCAGGTCTATCTCGAAGTATTTCATGATACACGCACGCATTTGTTCCAATACGTTTGTAATATTCAGATAGGCGCTTATCTCCTCCTGATCGGTCCAGATTACACCTGTAATTTCAACATACCTCCAGAAGTAGCATTTATAATGCTCCCCATATAATTCTGATCCTATATTGTTAAGGCACAATAGCAGTATATTATCATGCTCCTTTGCTGATAAACCGGTAAGCTTTGTTCCGGCAGACATTTCGCTTATAATTACAACAATCCCCTGCTTATATTGTAAAGAAAAATTATCATAAAAATAGTGTCCCGTTTCTACCACATTGGTATCTTCTATCATCAGCTCAGAAAACTTCTTTGCGGACAGAGTATCTTTTTCCTTCTTAAGCCTTGATTTCAGGTTTGTATTGTCATACATGATATCCAGGATATCCTTTTGAAGATGCGAGAAAATATCTATTTCGTTGTATGCCTTAACGTCTATAGCCTTACTGCCGCCTGCCTGAATATTTTTCTGCAGCGACTGCACCGGTTGATACCGGCGCCTTGTTTCGTAATAAACAATCGGAAGTGCCAGAAAGAGAATGACACCAATGTATATATATAGAATATACCGTAAATTATATATTTCTTTTAAATACTGCGTAACCGGTACGATACCGATATATTCCCAGTCGGTATTTTCTATCCTCTTACAGGTAACTACAGTATCATCAATATAATTTTCTCCCTGCTTTAGAGTGCCATATCCATATTTTATTTCCGAGGACTGCAAGGTGGACGTGATCAGGCTACCGTCCCTGCTTATAATATAACTGCAGCTTTCATCTTCTCCAGCCGCATTACCGGCGGGTAATAATTGCTTCAACTTTTTCTCGTCAAGCTCGGCAATTGCAAGAGAGGTTACTGCTCCTGAATTGTCCTTTTTAAGCGGACACAAGAAATAAACAGTATTCTTTAATTTAAGAAAACTGCTGGTCAGACGGCCTGCCGCAAAGCTCTTCCACTCCTTGCGGCTCATACCAAAATGCTTCTGCGTAAAAGCTTTGTTATCAAAACCAATCAGATTATAACATCCGACAAAGCAATCGCCTTCTTTGTAATAGACGTAGATATCCTGAACATTTTTATAGAAATAGATTCCCATAAGCTCTTTACCGGCTTTATGATAATTATAATAATCATTTCCGGTAGAAGGACGGCCGATATAAGCAGCGGATAGGAGACGGTCATTTAACGATAATACAGAAATATCCTTCTTTAAGTTTAACAGTTCAATATCGATTAATTCTTTTATATGCTCTGCTGACTGCTCCTGGGATAGCAAAACAGCATGCTTTGTAACAGCTAAAGCACCAAGATATAGTAGTATGCCTGAGACAATAAATGTAAGTATGATAAGGAAAGAGTTTATAAACCATTTTCGAAAGGTTTTCTCTGATAAAAACTGGTTTTTAAAAAGATTCTTCATAATGTCCGCCATTCCTGAGGTCTTATTTCTTATGTCTATGATTTGAGCACGAAAAGTCAGTTATGGAATTCGAGTTAATATAGAATTAAATATATCATTTATTATTTTCCTACTGATTTTTGAGGCATAATTCATATTATATTATAATAAAAACAAAGACAATAAACAAGAGAGGACCTCATACCAAAGTGTATGGTTTTTCCGAACTGTTACTGTTCACAGGGCACCTGTCCGGAGGAGATCGCGCCCCCATAATGCACAGTATGGAAGACATGTGACCTGGTGTGTATGCCATAGACGAACAAACTTGTACGGTTATGGCATACACACCAGGTCATGTGTCTTCCGTTCTGTGTGTGAGGGGGCATCATGTCCTTTGGACAGGTGCTCTGTGAACTGAAACTTCTTAACGCATCTTCCTTTTTCTTCTTACCGTCACAAGGAAGAACAATCCTCCTACGATCAAAAGAGGTATTGTGTATAATCTGTACATCATAGAATATCCGCTTGCGTCTATCATCTTTCCGGCTAAAATGGGGGATGAGGCCTGGCCCAGGTCCGTTCCTACATAAAAGGTGCTTGTAGCCGCTCCGCGGCGTCCAGGCTCAACAGATGAAACAGTCGCCGCCTGCAGTGCAGGCTGAAGAGCTCCAACGCCAAGGGCTTTCAAAATTGCTGCCAATACCAGAAATAGCATTTTATTTGCAGAATTCGCAAAGCCCAGCAGTAATAAGGCTGATATAACTATTGCTAGTCCCGGATATAATACTGCTCCAAGTCCTTTCTTATCTGTCAGTTTGCCGCTGAATGTACGTGAAAACAGAAGGATAACCGCACTAACCGTAAAGTACCACCCAATATTTTCAATTCCAAGCTTTGCACCAAACAAAGCAATATAGCTGCTTTCAATTCCATTCACAGAAGACAATGCATAGATAATTACGGCATACAGCAATACTTCTTTTGCAAAAAAATCACTTAGCCGTAAATGCAGTTTTTTATCCCTCTCGATTGGTCTTTGAACCTCTTCTTTCAAAAACAGAGACGATATAACAGATAACAAAACACATGCTCCTGCAAACAAGAACATCACCCTGTTACCTGCAAACCGTGAGATAGCAAGACCAAGTCCCGGTCCAACCGCCATCGCTAAAGTCAAGGTAAGGCTAAAATATCCAAGTCCTTCTCCCATGCGCCCTTCCGGTATATGCTCCGAAATCAATGCCATGCTGATGGTTGTAGTTATTCCAAAGGAAATACCATGCACAATTCGAAGAAGCAGATAAACCGCTTCCGAGGAGGTAAAACCGTATCCGGTTACACAGAGGCAGTTAAGTACCAGAAACAGGATCATCAGCCTTTTCTTGCTGAAATGATCACAGATAAAACCACTAACCGGCCTTATCATCATAGAAGCCATAGGCATAGCTCCTATGATGGTACCGGCAACCGTTACTGTCATGCCTGTATTCACCAGATATTTTGATAATGCTGTTGAAATCATATAAAAACTGGTATTTAAAATTGCATTCTGAATAAACAGTATTGTATACTGGCTATTCCACATTTTATTAGTTTTCATCCTGTTATCTCTCCAGGAGTTTTGAAGCCCAGGACATAAAGTCAGGAAGCATGGCACCCCAGAAATACCAATCATGAAAACCTTGTCCCTGCCGCCATTCCCCTTTCATGCCCAGTGTCCGGATCATATACTCATAGGTGCTTTGTGCTGTTGAAAAGCCCAGATCCTCGGTGCCGCAGCAGACAAAGAGCTCCGGCAGCTGTTCTCCGCTTTTTTTCGCCAGTTGTGCCAAATGCAGGATATCATGCTCGGTTCCTTCCAGTTCATGTGTCATGGAGGTTCCAAAAATCAGTTTATTCAATTCGGCGGTCGGACTTCCTGCCGGCGGATCACCAAGCTCAATAAAGTTTCCGGCAGAGAATACACCAATGCCTGCGTATAAATCCGGCCTTGTCAGACCAAATTTATATGCTCCATGTCCTCCCATTGACAATCCTGCCACAATATTATCGGCCCGGTCCGTACTAATCGGAAGCATGGTGCTTAATGCTTCAGGAAGTTCCTCTGCTATATAATCAAAATACCTTCCTGTGGGCATATTTGCATAAAAGCTGTTCTCTCCTGAGGGCATCACAACTGCAATACCATATTGCTGTGCATATAATTCAATGGCAGTAAATCTCCACCAATCGCTGTAATTTCCCGAGGCACCATGCAGCATCCACAGTACGGGATATTTTTCTTTCTTTTTATCCCCTTCCGGAAGAATTACCGCTACTTCAACCCTCCGCGTCAACATTTTAGAATAAAGCTCTATTTGTAAAAAAGCCATAATTTCAACCTCACAATCCGTTATATTATTTGAAAATTGCGAAACGATACCGTTATTGAACTTTCACATTTCGCAATTACTTAATTCCTGGGTTATATTGTTTCAAGAAAAGCCTGTATATATCTATCCCAAAAACCCCAGTTGTGGGTGTCACGCTCCGTATAGAATTCATAACGGTAAGGATTGTTCTCCAAGGACAGAAAATGCTTGCGCAGCTCCAATCCTACCTCGAAGCCATGGTCTTCGGTTCCCACTGCATGGAAAATCCGGGGCAGTGGTTTTCCTTCTTCGATATTTTTCCTGGATTGATACAGGACATCATATTTTGTACCCCTAAGTTCGTCCGGATCCTCCACTCCCAGATGTATTTGAGGAAGACTTGGCGCGCCTTCTCCGCCGGGAGGGGCCGGATAACCCTTTATCGTTCGAAGATGCTCCAGAGGGATGACCGAACTGGTGGAAAGAACACAAACCGCTTCGAATTTCTCCGGGTATAGAATTGCCAGCTCCAGAGCTCCTCCGCCTCCCATTGATAAACCGCCAATATAGGTATGTTCTCTTTTTTGTGAGAGCTTCGGGAAAAAGCTATGAAGGATTGCCGGTAATTCTTCTATCATGAAATCTCCATAAGCGGGACCCATTGCCATATTAAGCCAGCGGCTTGGTCCGGAAGCCGGCATAACCACTGCAATCCCTTTCTTTTGTGAATATCGCTCAATTCCGGTATTGCTGATCCAGGCCATGCTGTTTTCACTTCCGCCGTGGAGCAGATAAAGCACCGGTATTTCCTTTGATGAACTATTTTCCGGCATGATAACGTTAAAACGCACTTGTACCTTTAACACAGCCGAATATGTATTTACATTAATTAGTGCCATAGATACCTCCATGCTGCTTACTGCAGCTTAAAATAAATTCAATAACATGTTTTATACCTTTATTTACCGTAAAATACTCCCTTATTTCCACCCAATTATTAGCCTTTAATCGCACCGATCATAACACCTTTTGTAAAGTGCTTCTGTATTGCCGGATAAATTATTAAAATCGGTATAGTACTGACTATTACGGTACAATATTTGATTAATGCTTTATAGATACTGATGGATGCATCAGCACCTGCAGAGGTCATATTGGTGCTTCCGTCAATTAAAATCTCACGAAGAATGATCTGCAGAGGATATTTTGCCCGGTTCGTCAGATAAAGAGATGCCGGAAACCAGGAATTCCAATGCATAACTGCAATAAATAATATTATTACAGCCATGGATGCCTTCGATAAAGGCAGTACAATTTTCAGAAAAACATCCAGATCATTGGCCCCGTCAAGCTTCGCTGATTCCTCCAAAGAATCCGGAATTCCCTGAAAGGAAGTTCGTAAAATAATCAGATTAAATACATTCACTGCAGCGGGCAGGATGAGGGCCCACCGGCTATCAATAAGTCCAAGATCTTTAATCAGAATATAGTTTGGAATCATTCCTCCATTAAAGAGCATTGTGAAGGAAATAAACAGCATCAGAGGATTCGCCAATTTAAAATATTTGCGTGACAGGGTATATGCCGCAAGCGAAGTCATACTAATACCAAGCGCTGTTCCTCCCACTACATAAATCATTGTATTGAGATAGCTTCTCCAAATAGAAGAATTCGAAAATACTATTTTATAACCTTTCAATGTCAGCTTTCCTACCGGATACACCAATAGGTTTTTATTCGCAGTCAGTGCACTCGGAGAAGAAAAGGAGGCACACAGGGTATGCCACATGGGTGCAAGACATACAATCGCAATCAGTGCTAACAGCAGATAATCCAGTACCAGAAAAATTCTTCTTGATAAACTTTTGTTAATTTTCATGCCGCACCTCCCTTAGAACAGACTTGTCTCTGAATATTTTTTACTAATTTTATTAGCCGTTAGAATAAGCACCAGACCAATAATCGAATTGAACAATCCGACAGCGGTACTATAGCCATAATCCCGATTTAAAATACCTTGACGGTAAATATAAGTAGATATTACATCCGCCGTATCATAGGTTGCACTATTATAAAGCAGAAGCACCTTTTCAAAATTAACAGTCAGCAACTGACCGATACGCAGGATCAGCATAATAATGATTGTTGGAGCGATACCCGGTATCGTAACATGCAGGCATTGCTTCCAATGACCCGCACCATCAATGGTTGCGGCTTCATATTGCTGTGCGTCAACCTGTGACAAGGCTGCCAGGAAAATAATACTGTTATAGCCAATCGTCTGCCATATGTTCGTACTGATGAATATCGTACGAAACATTTCCGGCATTCCCAGTAAATTACCTGATTTCCCGAGGATTGGAGCAACAAGGGATGTTATGGGGCCATTTGATGCAGTAAAATCACGAATTATACCACAGATAATTGCCGTGGAGAGAAAATAAGGCAGGTAGCTGATGGTTTGGACTGTTTTCTTGAATATCTTTCCCTGGATTTCATTTAGCAGCAGTGCCAGTATAATTGGTGCAGGAAAATTAAAAACAAGATCCATAACACTTAATAAAATGGTATTTTTCGTTACTCTGTAAAAATTAGGGCTGTTAAAAAATTCTATAAAGTTTTGTAACCCCACCCATTTGCTTGCGAATATTCCTGTTGTCGGTGAATAGTCCTGGAAGGCCATAAGAATACCTGCCATGGGTATGTAACTAAACACAAGAAAGAATATAACGACCGGAAGTGTCATCCAGTATATCATTTTATGCTGTTTATAGTTCACTATCAGCTCTTTCATACGAATCAATTCTCCTATTTTTTCTTAAAGCTGCAGGAATATAAGATCCCTGCAGCCTAACGGAAATTTATCTTGCATTATAACGCTTTAGCGCAGTCTGATATACCGCCATAACATCTTTCACTTTCATATCCTGTATTCTGCTGACAAATGCATCATAGTTATCAAAGGATTCAATTCCCATGATGAATTTAACCTGCATTTCTTCCACATAATCTATTACACCCGGCATAATAGAATTATATACATCACTTTCCTCATCTGTCAGTGTCAGTGCATCGCTAATGGCATAGGAATTATCATTTTGGTCATCATACATCTTACCTTTTTCTATTTCCTCTTCACTGCTGATTAAGCGGTCATTTTCTATAATACAAGGGAAATCTGCAATTGAGAAAATCATATCATAGGCCGCAAACCCGTCTGGATTAGCAAATACCTTATCATTGAATCGGCAGTTACCGTTCGCGTCCTTCGTATAATAAGAATTATCCGGTCCCCAATTACTGATGTCTATAACATCATCCGAATAATACAGATCACACCATTGCAGGGCGATATCCATATTCTCAGATTTTGCACTGATCTGAATACCGGAGGATACGCTCGATCCTCCCGTGGCTCCAATATGTATTTTGTCTCCTTCCTTCGTTACCGGATTAGGAACCGCAACAAAATCCACGCTGTCATCTGCCATCAGCTGTTTCATAACGGATGCGAAAGATAGAGGTGCAAGCATTGTACCGCTCATCGGGTTAGAGAAGGTTGATATTTCCGCATCAATTGTATTAAGCGACAGAAAATCCTGGTCAATCAGTCCTTCACTATACCACTTATTCATCATCTGAAGATACTGTTTGAAGCCATCTTCAAGCGGTGCATAATGAATGGTTCCGTCAATCTGATAGAAGGGCTTTTGTGCGCTTCCATAATTCATATATCCAAATCCTAAGCCGCCTGTGAACATATTAAGTTTTGAAAAGCCTGTACTGTTAAGAAGATAAGGCTTTTCAATTCCAAGTTTATTCTTAAAGGCAGAGAGAACCGTATACCAGTCATCATAAGTTTTTGGCACTTCCATCTTAGCCTTATCCAGTAAATCCTTACGCATTAAAATTCCGTAAGTAGTAGTATCCGGTTTATCGGTTTTGGTAAAGCGATACATGGAAGCCATCTTCCCATCATCCGAAAAGCTTTCTTTCTTCCTTAAATCACTCTTATCAAGCTGTTTCTTATAATTAGGCAGCTTATCAAAATATTTTGCAACATCAATAACTACGCCGTCCTTCATCATGCCATAAGCACCTGTAGGGTAACAACCGCCAGCATCAAAAAACAAATCAGGATATTCCCCGGAGCTGATTAACATGGCAAGGTTATCCGCTTCTGTACCTCCTACCGGCATAATCCATTCAATATGAACTCCGGTCCGCTCTTCCATCCATTTGTTAAATAAGGTATCTCCCCAGCCTTCAATACGGGTACCTATTGTAGTATGTGTTGGTCTCCAGGCCTTCAGTGTTATTGTTTCACCCTCCGGCGCCAATCTCCTAAGCTTTGTGGAATCATTATTAGCCTGTGCCGGTTTTGAAGTTACTTTCGAACTGTCAGTCGAAGGATTTGATGTAGCATCCGTTTTTGAGTTACCACATCCGGTTAGTGATCCAAATATAAAACAAACCACCAACAGCATTACATAAATTTTTTTCATTCCCTTTTTAAACATAATCCTGCAAACACTCCTCACTTTTAAAGTTTTATAGGAGATAATTGCAAAACAATATAACTATTTTTCGTGTTTTGCAATCATCTGACTTGATACGATCCTCTGCCGTATCTCGCGTTTTCAGTATATCGGCTTAACAGGTAGATGTAAATTAACAGTATTTTTTTACGGATTAACGATTTTTGTCCAGAAAATATATAGAAAAACCTCCTATTTACTGCGATAGGAGGAATGGATTAAACTATATGATTTACATATTTTGTTCTGTAATTACGTTTTTTTGTACTACATGCTAAATTAGCATCCTCATTTCTCATTTTTGATATCACATTTTTATAAGGATGGCATTCTATTAGCCTTCTCTCCGTTATCGGGAGGATTACCAAAATCCGCATAGCTACTCGGGGACACTCCGATTACCCGTTTAAATGCACGCCGGAAGGAATAATCGCTGCCATATCCGACCATGTCTGCCACGTCCTTCACAATGATATGTTCTCTCAATAGCTGACAAGCCTTATTCATGCGCATCGTTTCAAGATATTCACTCATCGACACGCCATAACAGTTTTTAAATTCCTGATATACTTTGTTTTCAGGCATTTTTAAGTATTCTGATAGTATAGTAAGATTAAAATCATATTTATGATAATTGTCCTGCAAATATTGATCAATCTGATTTTTCAGCTGTTCGTTCATCTCCAGCTGCTTTCCTTTTTCGTCCTCTTCAATGATCTGCTTAGCTTCCATGACATTCCGAAAAATCTCCTCTATTTTCTCAGAATTTTCCAGTTTTTTTATAAAAGGATCGAGCTGCTCCAGTCCCGCTTCCTTAAAAGCCCTGATACCAGTGCACCGAATCATATCCGTAAGATGGGAGAGCATTGCAATATTCAGTTTTCGTTTCGCCATATTTTCTTCTTGAATTTCCTGGATTATTTTATTCAGTTCCGTTACTTTTCCTCTTAATATGGCTTTGATGAAACGCAGCTCCAATTCTACCGGAAAATAGAAGTTATTCGTATTTGCCGGTAATTCTCTTTCTGTCATCGGAATACGAAGGTCATAATAACGCAGATAATCACTGACCTTAAGAGCCTGAAAATATGCTTGGTGCAGCTTCATTAAGCTGTCAGTCTCATCACTTAGTCCGATAAAAACCTGGACATGATATGTTTCCTGCAGCATAACAATCAATTGATAGAAGATATCCCCATACTTCTCAATTAATCCCTGCTGATCACTCATTAATACCATTGCCGCCGACTGGTTATTAATCTCATAGCTTACATACCTTATAGAAGAATTTTTATGAAGATATTCCTGTATAAAGGTTCCGGCAGTCTTTGAATAGTTTATTTCCAGACTATGCATGTCATCTGTTTTGAATACAGCCACACTATAGTAGCCTGCTGCCATATCAAGCTGTGCAAGCCTCATATCATAAACCATATCATCTTTGCTGTGATATCCATTATATAGAATTTTACGTAGTATTTCTGATCTTAATATAATTTTCTGTTCCTTCATTTCTGCCTGCAAATCCTCAACACTATCCAGAAATAATGGAAGGCTCTTCCAGAAGCTTAGATAGTTCTCTTCTTTCCAGTTCATGGCAGATTTAAAATCACAATAACGGTTTACTATTCTTGCATTACTTTTCCATTTCAGCAGACAGATAGAAAGTGCTACACAAATCGAAAGTCCGCAGACCATTATTATGGCATATCTCATCCATCCAATTCTCTTTTGTAATTCCGACCGGGATATCATTGATACCACATACCAGGGTGCTGATTCTAATTTCCGTTTGCAGGCAACATAGCTCTTTCCGTCTATTTTTGTATCAAAAACATCCGGCTGTGCCTCCGGCTTAAGCAAGATCTCTTCCGTTTTCAAGGACCCCCCCTTTGCCTGCACTGAGCGGATTATATTTCCTTCCTCATCACTAATAAAAGTTATTCCTTCTGCACCATCAAGCACAGATTTCATCTGCTTCAGAATTAGCTTCTGGTTTAGGACAATAACTGTAACGCCAAAAGGCTGCCCTATCGTTCCATAAGGAAACGACTGCAGCATAATAAAATAATCATCCTCACTTTGATTTGATTTTATTGGAAGGATGGTCCCTTCAAAATAATCTTCGGTATAGCGGCGGATACAATCCTCATAACTGAGAGTTCCTGCAAAATCCAAGGTTTGATATGCATTTTCCTTGGCCGGTACCAGAACCGGTATTTTTACTACGTAATCCTGTTCCCGAAAGAACATATATACATTTTTGATAATCTGATTCGTCAGATTGTAATTCGGAAAATTCGTCGTCATTTCATAGAAATCGTAATAATCGACTTTTTTCACCTTGTCACCCTGCATTCTGCACAGTTTAAGAACTTTAGGATCATTGCTGATATACCTTCCGACATTATAAGTTTCACGAAGCTGCCGGTCCAGGTTCGTAGCCGTGTTTGCCAAAGAATTTGATACCCTGCCTATCTGTACCTCCATCAATAGCTTTGAGGCAGCGGAATATATTATTAGTAATGCAATAAAGGGGATAATTAATATTACCAGATAAGACAGCAGCAGACTGATGGATATTCTGTTTCTTTGATTGATGAACCCTTCCTTCTTCATTCTCTGTTCTCCTTTCCACCTACCGCCGGACATTTATTATATATAGCAGTATCGCAATTACTTATATAGGATTCGATTATCAAAATCCTAAAAATGATTTGCCCTATGAATATGAGTGCCTATGAATTCATGCAGAGCAGGCCGGGCGTCCTATGATTGCTTGCTTTCGCAATTATAGGAGGTTAAAGGCAAGTCCAGATGAATATAGGCACTCATATTCATCTGTATAACCTAGATCAAGCTTTTGACAATCGAATCTTATATAGCTGGACAATGCTATAGATATCCCTTATAATTTTAGTAAAGATTTCTTACCGGGAAGCGCATTTTAGGAGGTTATTAAATGATTTTTAAAACCAAGAAAAAGGAAAAACATCTCTCCATTTATCATGAAAATAAACTTCTATTCCAAGGAAGCCTATATCACCTGCCTTTACGGGAAGATATCATCATAGAGAAAAGCATTCTGTTCTTTCGTGATCCGGAGCCTTGTCTTATTCATCGTAATGCGGTTAAAATACGTTTACTTTCTGAAATTGAACAATTGCTTTCTAGCGGCTGTTCTTCACTGGAAGCACACAAGCTGCTGCATTCCTATGCGGATTTTAATTGCTTTGACAAAATATCTTACATCGAATAAAATATCCATACCGCAAACCCCAGGAATAGAAAAGCACTGAATAATTTATAATAAGGTATTTGTTTTGTTGACATCTGCGAAGCATCCGCTATCGCCTTCTTTTTATCCACGATACATATAATAACTGCGTGAGGAGCACACATTGCCGTAACATATAGAAGCAGAAGAATTAGTGCTTTTAGGTAATACATTTTTTCTTTAATCATAGATAGAATCACTGCAGCATAAATCTGACCAGTACAAAAGAACTCCCCTGCTGAGATCACAAATCCCAGAATAAATACTGCCGGCATAAGCCATTTTAAAGATATGTTCCTGACTATTTTAATTTTGTTATAGTTCCAGTGCTTTAATGGTTTTGGCAGCTGAAGAATAACCTTTTCATACTCCTGTCTCTTGACATGAATATAATCCAGTAAATTAAGTCCACCCAAAATGACTGCCAAAACAAGAAAGACCGCTGACACAATGACCGTTACCGTCCCCATAAGCCTCTCATTGATATAGGTCCCCACCGAGAAGATCCCCACTCCTGCCAGCAGATAAGAAAGGAAACGGCCTGCAAGATAAGAAAAGCCTACTCTCTTTACCGATAATCCGGAAACCGCAAAAAGAGACAATAAAAATAGCAGTAAAGATGCCGAACAGGGGTTTAAGCCGTTTACCAACCCGGTAAGCAGAACCTTACCGCAATCCTTCCAGGATAAGGTTGGTAGAAACTTATCTTCTGCTGCCAATGCCGTTTCATTTCTCTCTGAAGCTTCCTCTATACTATTTTTGAATGCTTTTTTAATTTCTTCGACACCTGAATAATATTTATTTTTCCAGAATATAATCGGTACCTGCTGCTCTTTTTCTTTCACTCCATAGCGTTCAAAATATTGGTACAATGCTTGCAGATTCTCTGCCTCTTCAATCCCGTATTCCTCAGCCTCCACTCCGTATTGTTTCAGAAGTGCTTTGACTTTCTTGCAATCCGAACAGGAAACCGTGGAAAAATATATCATTTTCTCCGCTTGACGTATTAAGCTTACCTCTTTCTGATACAGAGAATGCAGCTGCTGCTCTATTTGTTTTTCTCCGCTTACCATCTGATCACCAATTACCAGAAGGGGCAGGGGAGCTTGTGTCATATCCCATCCATGGATATCCAGCTCCTCTTTATATTTCTTCTGGTCTTCGGGCCGGAAGCAGTTATAAGTCCATATTTCATGCGGATAGCTGTCTGCAATATCCTTAAGCTCTCTTCGGGCTATGTCTTCAAAATTCTTCTCTTCATGGCAGGCTGCGCAGGCATTGCTGTAATAAAATTTAACCTCTATTTTCTTTGCAGGTACCTCTGTTACCTTCTCTGCACACGCCGTCTTTGATGTCAGAAGCAAGGATAATACCAGAAGGATAGAAACAGAAATAAAAAATAATTTTATCTTTTTTCTAATGAAGCACAACCTCCTTTCCCTTAAATTCGACCCCGAAGCATCTATTTTCTTCGTATGTAATTCATATTGAGTTTTATCATCTCCGGACTGTAACTGTCTTATTAAAATCTCAGGATTGATAAAAGAGTCTCTACCGTTCCTATATTATAATTTGCAAACGCATACTGTCCCGTAAATCCGGAAGTGACTGCCATTGCAAATGGCATACGTTCATCTCCAACCTGCATTGCTTCTTGCAACTGTGCCTTATATTTTCTATCTTTGCATACATACACACCAATATTATCAGCCTCGCGCTGTACCTTCATAAGCGTTGCATTATCCGCTTCTGCCCAATCGGATAGAAGAATAAGCACACTGCAACCCGCTTCATTAAGCTTTTGACCGCTGGCAAGCAGCTCCTGCAGCAGATGCTCTGTTGGTTCCTTCCCAGGCTCAGCAAACGCAATGACTGCCTTCTTCTCTTTAGTCAGACTCCTAAGTGATAGCAGCATATGCGTTGAATTCTCCACCAATGTATCAGGAAGTTCTACGTTTTTTAACAGACTTTCCGTGGCATCGTCTCTTAACTCTACCGTTAACTCCCCGATATCCGGTACATTAAAATAATAAGCGTATGCCGATACGGTTCCGTCAATCTGACGGATACAGCTAAGAATACGATAGCTTCCCTGCTCGGCCTCCAGGTGGAAGCAATCCTCCATTTGCAGTCCCGGATAAGAGAGAGTTTGATAATTGCAATCCTGATATCTTGCAATCGTTATTTGTTCGTCATATTTTAGCTGCCTTCCGGAGGCATTCTTAATGATTACCGGATATAATTCCGGCTTCTTATCCGCTCTCACCGGAATGAAGCCATAGGAGCCATCCGCAAGAGCATCATAGTATTCCGGTTCATGAGTAATCGGATTTAATCTGGCAGCCATACCAAGTGCCCTGCAGATACTCACATAGACAATCGAATACGAATGCTTGCCGCACACTTTATGTAGCAGCGCGCCGGATGCAGCGCAGAGAATTGTATCACAGCTCATTTCATCAGCAAGTTCGATATTTTCATTCATATAATTCCATAGATCCAAAGGATTTTCAACCGCTTTCCCCTCGAAAAATCTTGCTATCCATTTTCTTTCCTTACGGATCATCTCATTTGCCACTCGTGGAGCAAGAACGTAATCCCTGTAAATATCTTCTGTATACTTCATTTTATAATTCTGTGACGTCTCCAGATACTCCTCCAAAATCTGCGCGGTGATATCTGCGAAATCCTTTTCGCTTAAAGTAGCAAGCAGCTCTAATTTATCTTCTTGCGTAAATTGCTCCAGCTCCTGAAATTTTTCAATTTCCCTCTTATTCCCTCTCGCCATAGATAGATACCATTGTCTGCTTATTTTCTCTTCAGAGAATGGGAAGAAGCTCTTTTTATAGTTTTCTCTCACAGTCTCACATTTTGTCAGTTTTTCTTTGTGGATCTGTTCTTCACCGACCTCTGTTTTTAAAGATATACTTACTCTTTCCTTTGGCGGCACCAGGTCGAAGGCTTCTCTGCAAACAGAAGAAAAACGGTCCGTCGTAATGCTGTCTTCTAATTTTAAGGTAATTCTATCTTCCCTTCGAACATCCATTTTATAATATATAAACCGGTCCTCATCCTGTACATGAATATAGATATCTCCTAATCCGGTAAAGAAATCTGCTATTCCCTCACCATCTGTAAAAGAGGAATAAATCGGATACAGCTCTGCAGCATTTACTAATTCAAAAGACACCTTAATTCCCTCGACCGGAGCGTTCTTCCTTGTAACGGTTATTTCTATCCTTTTACATTCTCCGTAAGTGGCTGTCGTATTAACCATTTCCAGAATCGGTGAGCTTTGTTTTGATTCCGCTTCCAGGATGACATCCGAGAAGGTTCTGGCTACTGCCAGCATGGATTTGGATGCAGCTGCGGTAAACCAGCCTTTATTTAAAACCGGTTCCGGCTCACAGGCACCGAAATAATACCATCTGCCGTTTACCCATACCTCTACCCAGGCATGATTGTCATCGCAATGAGCCCATCTTGGCACATAACACTGTCTAGCCGGAATACCCACGCTTCGAAGAGCTGCCACTGATAGCGTGGATTCCTCCCCACATCTTCCCTCCGCCCGCTTTAATGTGGTAAGTGGTGCCGCAGTTCGTATATCGGTAGAAATATAGGTTGCTTTCTCATAACACCAGTAATTAACCTGCAATGCAGCCTGCTCCATATCCAGGCTGCTGACCAGCGGATACAATTCCCCGTAAAAGCTCTCCCTGTGTCCATCCAGGTTTTCATTATTCATCCTGTAAAACAAAACATAGGCTAAAAACAGTTCTGCAGGTATCTGTTTGGTATAAGCAATTGTTCTTCTCGCAAGGAATGCATATTTTACGAAGGGATAAAGCTCCTCTGGCTGATACGTTACAATATCCCCCACCGGCATATAGGCATAGGTGTAGAGCATTCCCAGTTTTTCCTCCTCATCCTCTATTTTGGTGAGATAATGATCCACCTCCTGCTTTTTTAGTGGATACAGGTTCATGTTTTTACTATAATTTTTGATTATCTTCTCAGCTAAATTTTTTGTAATAAATTCTGACACCTGACTTTTCTCCTATTCACTAAACATTTTGATTTCTAGTACCGTATCAACAGGATCCGGCAGGATGGGGTCGGGTCCAAGATCCGCAAAAGCAATATCCGGGTAATCGCTGTGTACCCAGCTGTCCGAGATCTGTATTTCGTGTCCCGTACTAAGATTACGTATGCTGGCAATCCGATCTTTATTAATTCCCCGTAATGGCATTGGTCCTATTGTATTTTCAAAAACATGAAAGTATAAGGCCGTATCATTCCCGGTAATTCTTCCGTTCTCCGGTTTTTCCATTCCAGCATAACCGCATCCATATATACTTCTTCCATTCTTCTTCATCCATACGCCGACTTCACTTAATATGTCCGATGCTTCCTGCGGTATATTGCCATTTGCATCAGGTCCTATATTCAGCAGCAGATTACCTCCCTTTGAAACACACTCCACCAGCTTCTTGATAATCATGGAGGCAGGTTTATAAAATCTGTCTGTCGCATGATAACCCCAATGGTTATTCATCGTGATACAAGCTTCCCATACGAGTGGATTTCCAAATACATCCTTTATTCCGTCCGGTGGAATGATCTGTTCGGGGCTGACAAAATCTCCATGGTATGGTGTGGGATTTCCCGCTGCCAGCGAACCAAAACCTTCTCCGCTTACCTCCAGCCGGTTATCAATAATTACTCCCGGTTGAAGAGAGCGAACCATATCACACAGCTGCTCCGCTTTCCAGGCTTCTCCTCTTTTGTCATCATAGGAGAAATCAAACCATAGAATATCGATTTGTCCATAATTCGTGCAGAGTTCCCGAACCTGATTATGCATATATTCTATGTAATTATCCCAATTACGGCTGTCATCCTTATATGCTTCATTTCCGCGCATAGGGTGAATTTTGTCACTATAATGCGGATAATCATCATGATACCAGTCCAGCAGCGAATAGTACAATCCCACTTTAAGTCCTTCCGCGCGTGCTGCTGTCGTATACTCCGCTACGAAATCACGGCGGCACTTCGTATTCGTCACTTTGAAATCTGTATACTGACTGTCAAATAGGCAAAATCCATCATGATGTTTTGCTGTGAGTACAATATATTTCATTCCTGCCTGTTTTGCTTTTCTTACCCACTCACCTGGATCACAATTCTCCGGATTAAATTCATAATAATACTTCATGTATTCTTCCCTGGATATTTTTTCAATGCTTCTAACCCATTCTCCTCTGGCGGGAATAGCATAAAGTCCCCAATGTATAAACATTCCAAAACGTGCCTTTTGATACCATTCCACTCTGCGGTCATATTCCTTCTTCTGAAATTGATACATAGGAAATCCTCCTTTTTATTTAGCCTTTTACCGCTCCAATCATTACTCCCTTTACAAAATGCCTCTGGACAAACGGATAAATAATTAGTACCGGAAGGCTTGCTACAACTATAGTCGAATATTTTAACAGATCTGTCAAGCCTCTTTGTGCTTCAAGCGCAGATACATCACTAACCTTTGTCATATCAACCTTACCCAATATCAGAATTTGCCTGAGAATAATAGTTAATGGATTAAGTGATTCTGTTTTTAAATATAGCATTGCATCATAGTAGCTATTCCATTTTGCAACTCCATAATATAATACAAGCACCGCTATTATTGGCCTGCAAAGCGGCACTACAACTTTATATAAATAAACAAAAGGGGTACAGCCATCAATACATCCCGCTTCGTATAATTCATCCGGTATGGAATTCACCATAAAGGTTCTGCAGATAATCATATTATAAGTTGACATCGCAGAAGGAATTAAAATTGCCCATACGGTATCAATCATTCCAAGTCCGTTGATCAGCATATAGGTAGGAATCATCCCGCCGCTGAAATACATTGTGAAGACAAAGTATGCTGATATTTTATTTCTTGCGGTGAATTCCTTTCTGGATAGCGGATAGGCACATAATATTGTCATCACAATACTGATAAACGTACCTGCTGCCGTATAAAAAACGGAATTTCGAAAGCCTGTCAGAAATTTACCGTATTTGATAATCGCTATATACCCCTTGAAAGTAATGTCCTTAGGAAAAATAAATACTTTACCGCTGATTACCGCCTGTGGATCCGATAGAGAGGCACTGACCACAAATAATAAGGGAATTAAAACCATCAGCAGCACTGCCGTCAAAATAGCGTAAACCAGTATAATAAATATTTTATCTGATAACCTTGACTTTAGAAAACGCCTAATATCACTGTTCATACTTACCTGCCATTCCGCCGCACGCGGCGGCACAAAATCATAAAATAACTATTGTTCTATATGAAATCCAAATTACCATAAGCTGGTTTGCGTAACCTTCTTACAGATCCAGTTAACTATAACAAGAAGTGAAAAACTGATTACCGATTGAAACAGACCTGCCGCAGTGGCAAATCCAAAATCGGAATTCATCAGACCAACCTTATATACAAAGGTAGCGATAACCTCTGATTTACCTGCATTTAATGAATTCTGCATTAAGTATGCTTTATCAAAACCAATACTCATGACGCTTCCGCAATTAAAAATCAGCATGGTTATAATGGTTGGCATAATACTTGGTATGTCTACATGATGAATTCTTTGCAGCCTGCTTGCTCCGTCGCAAATAGCCGCCTCCTTAAGCTCAGGGTTTACACCGGCCAGCGAAGCAATATACAAGACGGCGGAATAACCGGCTGTCTGCCATAAACCACTCCATACGTAGACGGATCGAAATAACGATTCCTCTCCGAAAAAATTAATAGGTTTTACACCGATTTTTTGAAGAAGAAGGTTAAGTATACCACTTCTTAAATCCATTATCTGCATCATCATTCCTACCAGAACAACTGTTGAGATGAAATAGGGTGCATAGGTAATCATTTGAATAAATTTCTTATACCTGACACATTTTATTTCATTAAGACCAATTGCAAGAAAAATAGGAATAGGAAAAAGCACCACCAAAGAATACACTCCAAGCGCCAGCGTATTTAGGATTACTGTCTTACTGGACGGCGAGGTAAGAAATTGTTTTATGTACGTTAGTCCTACCCAGTCACTGCCCAAAATTCCTTTTCGAAAGCTATAATCCTTAAAAGCTAACAGTATTCCACCCATCGGAATGTAGGCAAAAACAAAGGCATAAAGAACCGGTACCGCAATAATCGCCCAAAACTGCCAATTAGAATTATTGATTTTATTTCTTCTGCCAGAACGATTTCTCTTCGTACTTGTATCTATCATAAATAATCCTCCATCTCATCCAAACCCGTTTACTTATTAACTGCGCAAACAAGTGAACCGGCAAGCCGCTTCACTTGTTATCCACAGAGTGCCTGCATTGGCAGTATGCAGATACTCTGCTTGCGTAATGCAACAACTCTTCTCTGTAATTCGGTCACAATTCATCCGAAGCTATTACTTTGCTTCCCAAAAATTATTTGGTTTTCTGTCTGTCATAAGCGGTCTGATATACCTTTAGTAATGTCTGAAGTCCCACATTATCCAGTCCTTCCACATATTTATCCCAGTCACTGTTTAAATCCTTGGCACCACTGATGAAAGCTACCTTATTCTCTTCAATATATTTTTGTATTTCAACACCGATTGTCTGTATCTGTGTTACTTCTTCCGAGGTCATCTTAAGAACAGGCAGAATATCAAGATCGCCTTCCTTTTGAGCATAGGGTTCATAATAATTCTTAGAGGCCTCAAATAGTAATTTTTCCAAACCTGTAGAGGTTCCGGTATCGATATTAGGATCGGTAGCCTGACCCAACCGGTAGGATGCCGGCGCATAACGGATACAGCTATCCTGCCAATCATGATTTTGAGCTTCCGAGGAGTAGACATTAAGTACCTCATATAATGCCTGATCTCCTGCAATACCCTTCTTTCCTTCCGGATTTAACACCCAGTCCTTGCCTTCCTCGGCACCATATTGGGAATACAGATCGGCATTGTCCGAAAAGAACCAGTCACAAAGGCGAAGTGCTGCTTCCGGATACTTGCATTTATCCGTAATAGAAAACATATTCTCTTCCAGTCCGGAATACTTAAAATATGTTGTAAGCTGGGTTCCATCAGGTCCTTTTAAAGGAGCCATAGCCTGATAGTGCCGGTATACCTCATTATTTGTTTCAGCATCAACACCATCCGAGATTGTTCCGAATGGAACGAAAAGTACCGGTTCATCTTTCTGATTCATAAGAGCACGAAGCTGTTCCGTTGTCTGTGTAAAATTACCGTCATAGATAGCTCCCATGTCATACAGCTCACGCATATATTGTAAACCAGCTTTATATTTGTCTGTATTTGCGATACAAATCACCTTACCCTCAGGCGTCACAACTGTCTTATCTCTTACGGCCTGCTGCTTTCCGGGATCCAATGTAAAGGAATTCATCAACCATTCATCAAATCTGGTATACCATCCGGTATTTGCACCCGCAACAGCAATTCCATCTGGCTTATATTCGAGGAACTTCTTGCAAACCTCCTTAAACTCTTCTGTTGTAGTAGGTACCTTCATTCCTATCTTATCCAGATAAAAAGTGTTTACCCACATCTTTCTTCCATATTGGCAGTGATAGCAGTCATTAAGACCGGCGATCGAATAAATATGTCCGTCTGTCTGCTTTGTATTGTCTATGTAATCAGCCATTTTCGCAGTATAATTTGGCATATTTTCTTTGATCAGATCATCCAGCTTAAGAAGAATTCCTTCTTTTACTCCATATTTCGCCTGATCTACATTGACTGACATGATTATATCCGGATAAGTACCTGTCTGTAACTGAAGATTGAGCTTTTCTTCCCAATCATCTCTCGTACCTGTTTCAAACTTCAGCTTTATCCCAGTCTTTTCTTCCAGATATTTTGTAAAATCATTCGTCGCCAAATCTTCTACATTCGGCATTGACATCAGAAATATTGTAAGTTCAATCGGTTCCTTCACAATGGGATATGTTCCGATTTCATTTAAGATACTACCCGATGCTTCTTTTCCGGTATCTGCCGTCTTATTATCAACGGATGCCTGCTTATTGTCACCCTTTTTGGCACAGCCGCCAAGTCCTCCCATAACCAAAGCAATACACATTAGAATACATATCAGTTTTTTTGCTGCTTTACGATTCATGATAGCTTTAGACCTCCCTTAACTTTTATACAAATAACAGCGTATTTGTTAAGCTTTATTATACAGTTTTGGTGCTGTTATCCTAGCAGACAATTTTCAATTCATACAAACACTTTATAAATGAGCTGCCTTTTTCCATTTTGCTTGTGTATTTTTCCGTAAAAACTTCTTCTTGCTGTGTTCTCTATGAGAACAAAAGTGTGCTTCACGCACTCTCGCGATTATTAATCTATAATGCACAGCTTTTGTCCCGCGCGAAGCTGCGCATCCTCTCGGAAGGTTTTATTACATAGGACGAACTTTCCTATGTAATAAAAAAAGCTGTTGTATAACCTTCGTCATACAACAGCTTTTTTATACGTTACGAACTATAAAAGCAATTTGATAACCTGTTTTGCTTAAAAAATCATACTTTAAACTTTTGGACTAAATCTGTTAA
The DNA here is from genome assembly GCA_023418475.1 of Bacillota bacterium. Classification (GTDB taxonomy): domain Bacteria; phylum Bacillota; class Clostridia; order Lachnospirales; family Lachnospiraceae; genus Mobilitalea. The sequence continues at coordinate 67,701 of JAEZZO010000072.1, read as the reverse complement.
TTTTTGTGCAAGCTCTGCCTGAGCCTGAGCTGATTTGGCAACATTATTGATCGCATAGGTAACATCATTCACATTATTGGAGATCTCCTCGGAGCTTGCCGCTGATTCCTCTGCTGTCGCTGATACATTTTGCATTGCATCATTAATCTGGCTGATCACTTCGTTCATTTTATGAGATGAATTTGATATCTCCTGTGTCATATTATTCACAAAATCAGCATCCTTCTCATACTGCACACCGGTACTGCGTAAGAATTCATAATTTGGTTTTACATTTTCTTCCATATAGGTAAGAACATCCTGTCCGCTCTTTGATAGCTTACCTACAGCCGTCTTTACCTGACCTACCACGTTTTGAATGTTGATTACTGCCTGTGCTGACTGCTCCGCCAGTTTTTTTACTTCCTCAGCCACAACTGCAAAGCCTTTTCCCATCTCACCTGCTCTTGCCGCCTCAATTGATGCATTGAGAGATAATAAGTTCGTCTGCTGTGCGATTCCTCCGATTGAATCAGCCATAATTTCAACTTCCTCTACTACCTTTACTTCCTGAATCGCTTTCAGTATGCTGGAACGGTTTTGATCGTAAACTACATTGCTCGCTTCTATGTTGTGCGAAGCCTTATCCTTTATATCATTGGCCCGCTTCTTTATCTCCGTTACAGAAAGCTTACCCTCCGATGCCTTATTCGCCAGCTCATATGTCCCGGCATTAATTTCTTGTGCTGATGCACTGACTTCCTCTGCTGTAGCACTAAGATCCTGTACGCCCTTTGATATTTGCCCTACTGATTCATTTACTACATCCATTTTTGAAGAGATCTCTTCTACGGTTGCTGACAGCTCTTCACTTGTTGCACTGATATCACTGGCACCATTCATAATCTCATATATTAATTCCTTAATATTATTAATGGCCTGGTTTAATGCACCGGCAAGCACTCCGAATTCATCCTTGGTATGTATCTCGATGGATTTCGTTAAATCACCCTTGCTGATTGCATCCGTTACGATCATAACTTTCTTGATCTGACCGGAAATCAATAAAGATATAAATATACCTAATACAACAGCAATGATTAGATTGGATACTATGAAGGAAGCAATCAGGTATAACGAATTCTGAAAGGTCTTAGCATTATCACTATAAGCTTGATCCGCCTGCTCCGAATTAATCTGCATCAGCTTGTCTAATTCATCATAGATATCCTTCCTAAGATCTGTCAATACCGAAAAATTCTTATCCGCTTCTTCAAATTTATCTTGATTAATATATCCAATTACCGAAGTATAGTGTTCTTTGTATTTTAGCAAATCCTCTTTAAATTTATCGAAGGTCGGCTTCTCTTGCTCTGACAGGATTGTTTTCTCGTAATGATCTATATCTGTAATACTTTCCTCATATAATGCATTAATTTCATTTTCTAAATCAGCATTTTTGCTGTCCGTACTTCTTTGATATGTAAGTCTTAGCAGATCACTTCGTATGTCGCTGATATTCTCCCTGAAATCAGCCATCTGCTGTATCGATTTCAGACTGTAATCATGCATTGCATCAGCATTTTTCTTAATTGCATACATATTACTGATACCAATCGCTCCCACTAAGATGATAAATAGTGAAACTAAAACAAATGCTGAGATCAACTTCTGTATTGTTTTTAAGTTTTTATACCACTTCATTTAATTTCCTCCCGGGTAAGACATTATTTCTTTAATTATACCTTATATTATGAAAGTAAGGAATGAAAAAAATGTCGGTTTTCCAGGAAAAAGTTCGGTTTTTATATTGTTAACATCTAATGCCTGATCTTTTGTTTCTGTAAGCCTCGATATTCTGTTGCCGATATTCCTGTATACTTTCTAAATACCTTACTAAAGTATTCCGCATCAAAATACCCAAGTCTTTCTGCTATCTCATAACTTTTTATTTCACTTTCCGATAGTATTTTTTTTGCCCGCTCCATTTTAATCTTAGTCACATAATCCAATACGGAAATACCTGTTTTCTTTTTAAAAATTTCGCTCAGGTAATTTTTATTCAGCCGAAACTGCTCCGCCAGAACAGAAAGAGAAAGGCCCTCCTCCACATGCTCCAGTGTAAAAATACTGATATTGTTAATCAAGTTACCATGGCTCGAATTTAAATATAGAAAATCAATTTGACTTTTTACATTTTGGATGCAGATAATAAATAATTCTCTAAGCCTTTCCGGTGTCAGCAGTTCTTTATTGCTAATATCCATAATACAGCAGTTATCAACGTACTTTATAAACCATGGCATGTTACGGTAAGTCAAGTTAAAAAAATCCTCCAGGAAGCCTTTTACAAGGTAATAGCTCTTCAAAGTATCTTTTTCATCGCGAAGAAATTGATTGAAAACAGAATCCGCCAATACCTCCGGTGCATTGTTGCTTTCCAAAGATTTATACAGTTCCATACAATAAAATTCATAGTCTTTTTTTTGCTTATTATCTTCTTCCCTTGCTTGTATATATTGCTTTGCCCTAACAAGAAGTTTGCTGATATCATTCATCATCACAGGTTTCAAAAGATAATCAAATGCCCCAAGAATTAATCCCTGCCTGGCGTATTCAAATTCTGTATATTCACTTATGAGCACCACACAGACAGCTAGTTTCTTCTCTCTTGCCTCCTTAAGTAACTCCACTCCGTCAACGATTGGCATACGGATATCCGTAATTAATAAATCAACCGGATTTCTTTGCAGCTTCTCCAGGGCCTCCTGTCCATTAACAGCCTCATCCATTATCTGAAAGCCCGAAGCCTCTCCCCATATCTTAAATCTTTTTAATTGTAATCTCACAATCTCCAGATCGTCTACTACCATTACCTTGTACATTTTTCCACTCCATTCCTGCACATTTTCTGTGCATTAAGCTTGAAAGTGTATTACTTTCAACCTTTCACCTTATTCCACCGGAAGTGTAAAGTATACTTTCGTACCCTCATTCAACTTACTTTCGATCCATATCTTACCTTTATGTTTTTGAATAATGTTATATGCAGTAGCCAAACCAATTCCATTCCCCTCAAACTCTTCTTTATTATGAAGTCTCTGAAATATCGTAAACAGCTTTTTCTTATATTTCATATCAAAACCTGCTCCGTTATCCTCGATATAACAAATTAATTCATTCTTATTTTTCGTACAGCCTACATTTATGATTGCTGTATCCCGATACTTCGTAAATTTAACCGCATTACTGATTAAATTATAGATCAGCTGACGTATCAGAATTTTATCCGCTAATACCGGTGGTATTTCTGTCAGAAGATAAAACCCTATATTCCTCTCCATACAGCCAATTCTTATTTCACAAAAAACATTTTTAAACATTTCCTCAACATTAACCATTGTTTTTGAAAGCTCTGCTTCTGCTGTAATCGAATATTGCAGCAGCTCATCAATCAGACAGATCATATCAAAGCTGATATCCGAGATATTTCGGATCATTTTTATGGCTTCCTGATCCAGAACGTTTGCATAATCCTCCAGTACAATTCTGCTGTACCCGTCTATTGCCCTTAGGGGTGCCTTTAGATCGTGCGAAACCGTATATGTATATTTCTTCAATTCATCGACTGCACTCTTAAGCTCACACGTACGTTCTTCAATTCTCTTCTCAAGCTCCTCATTGACCTGCATAAGCTGCTGCTGTGTATTCTTCTTTTCCGTAATATCTCTTGCAAACAATGCAGCACCATATACCTCTCCATTATAATGAATGGAATTGCAAAATATCTCTATATACTTCTCTTTCTCAGCATAATAAAATTCAAAACAATACTTATTTTCCTTCATTGCATGTTCAAATATATGAATATATTCCTGTACTGTCTCTTCCGGAATATATTCCAGTATACTATGACCGGTTTCTATCTGACAATGATATCTTCGCAATATATAATTTTGAAAGTGTGCATTAAAATTCAGTATACAGTAGTCTTTATCCAACGAAAAGATTAAATCATCCGTGCTTTCAAAAACTGCCTCCAATTGCTTTGACAATTTACTTTGCTCTCTCTCAAGCTGCCTTAATCCGGTGATATCATGAAACATTACCCCGATTTGTCTTGGATTAATCCGAAAAGCATTTACCAATAAATACTTATTAAAATCTGTTAAGAAAATTTCACGTTCCAGAGGAACCCCTGTCTTCAAAATTTGATACAGTTGCTTCAAATATTCCTGATTTACCCCAAAGGACTTGCTGTAACTGCATCCTATCATTTCGGTGGGTTTCATGCCGATTTGCTTTTCCACTGCAGGATTTGCATCCATTATTGTAGCATCTACCGGCTGATTTCCTTCATCAAATACAAATTCATTAATTACCATTCCATCAATCATTTTTTCAAAAATTAGTTTATATTCTTTTTGAAGCTCCTTTTGTGCTCTGCAATCTTCCACGTATTCTGTAATGTCACGTCCTATACTGATAATTTTATTTGGTTCCTCATCGGAAGTGATTATTTTATAATTTACCAGTAAGATACATCTTCTTCCATCCTTCCTCGTTCCTTCTACCTCCAGATTTTCAATGCTTTTTTCTGAAAGCAGACGATTTAGCAGTACCTGTCCTATTTCACCTTCATCATAAAATTCTTCTAATTTCCTTCCTAATAATTCGCTTTCCATGTATCCCAATATTTTGCAGACAGAAGGAGAGACTGCAATAATTGTTCCATCCAGCAAAGTTTCACAATATAGATTTTGTATATTTTCATAAACATTCTTATATTTTCGCTCAATATCTTTAAACAGTATTTCTGATTCCTTTTTTTTATTCAGATAAATTGTTACTATATTAGCAAACAGCAATCCTAATAGCAGAAAAGAAAACAAATGTGTAATATCCAGGATATTAATATAATGGGGCAGTTGAATTTTCTTCCTTCCGAGTAAAAATATATGATAAACAAATTTTGAGAATATATAGAAAAGAAGGGCTGCCATAACCCCCCATATATAGATGAGCCTTTTGAATTTTATTTTTTTCTCAATTAATATTCGTATTTCCTTTAAACCATTAAACATAAATAATACAGGCCTCATTTCATATTTCCCAAACTAAATTTGTATAAAATCCGATTATTCTTAATTCTATAAATTACTTTAAATTATAACGTATTTCGCCCTATTTTTCAACTTCGTTCCAGCACCCGCTTTCATTTAAGTATACTTCCTGTTGAGTTTATACTCCGGGTTAATTTTGTATAACATTCCTCAAACAACATAGAAACCCCTTATTTAATTGAATAAGTCGGCAATAAGTAAAACATAATTACCAAAATAATATAAATTTGACTTCGTTCATATCAACATACTTATCAACAAATGTTAGCATGACAACGTATTAATTTAGTAAAATTGTATAGATGTTATATTTTGTTATAATAAATATTTTATTGAAGAAAAAGAAAGCGATATGCTAGAATCAACTTAACATTTAAGTAAATAAAAGGCAGCAAATACCTCCGAAGAGGTTGCAAAGCCTATAACTGAGATTACGAAAGGGTTCGGTGAGGCGCCTAGAGATACCGAAACAGTCGTCGGGAAAATTCATGAAATGGCAGCCTTGTTGTAAGAAGATCAAACCTTTTATCAGAAATGAACATGACATGGCATTTCAAAATATTAATGAGTAGAAGGAAGATAGCGTCATCATTGTTGCACATCTTTGATGATAACGGAACATACTTCTCTTCTATATTACTGCCTACCACAATATCGTTCTTTATGAGCTTTTTGTATGCTTATGATAACTACACCAGACAACATATTATATAACACCCATGCTGTTGATGACAGGGTAAAATTATAACATTTTCACCAATCTGAATAATTAATTATAAGCTCATTTCTATATGTTAAATACTTCAAACGATTGTCATAAATAAAAAGTCATTACATATCCCTTAAATTTACCGTTTGGATATGTAACGACATTTTTTGAATAAATATTTGTTACTTTTGAAATTATCTGAATAAATCATTCTTAGTATTTATACGTTTTTTTACTTTTGTTTTCCTAGCTTAGGATACTGTAAATTGCTGTACAGCGTTTACAAGCGTTTCCGATTGAGTATTTAAGCTGACTGCCGAATTGTTAAGCGTTTTTACCTGTTCAAGCTGGTCCATCGATATCTGACTTACATGATTTGAAGAAGCTGCAATCTCCTCCAAAACTGCAGAAATATTTTCAATTGCATTTAAGGTGCTGCTTCTTGCTTTCTCAATATTACCAACATCACCAACAATATTGTTCAGATACAGCATTAGATTATCCACACTTTCATTAATAACCTCATAGGAATTAGAAGTATTTTTAACTGCTGTATCCTGTTGCACCAACACTGTTTCTGCATTTTTTGCAGATACCACCAATTCCTTCGTATCACTTTGTATTGTATTAATGATTTTTCCGATTTCATCAACAGAATGTGTTATCTGGGTTGCAAGCGTTCGTATTTCGCTTGCGACAACCGCAAATCCACGTCCATATTGACCAGCTCTTGCTGCTTCTATCGAAGCATTTAAGGATAACAGGTTTGTCTGATTGGATATTTCATTAATCGTATTAATAATAGATCCTATAGAGGAGGATTTTTGCGCCAGGTTTTCTATACCGCGAACAATATTTGTTGTTATATCTATGGTATATCTGGTTTGCTCCGTTAAATCTCTTGTTATGTCCGCACTGTTTTGAATATTTGTTTTGGTATTTGATGTAATTTTACTTATCTCATCCGTATCCTTACCCATCATAACAATTTGCCCGGACAACTGATCCATCTGGCTGAGACATTCCTCCGCATCCTTTGCCTGCTGCATTAAGCTTTGTTCTATTTCCTTCATTGCCAGTGATATATCTTCGGCCGAATGAAGAAATTTTTCAGAGGTAATTGTTACATCTGAAGAAGCACCGGATACATTTATACTCAAGTTTCTGACCTGACTGATCAGCTCTTTCATATTGGAAAAGGTACGACTAATTTCTTTTAATAGAATTTGAAATTCATCCTTGCGTTTTGTGGTAAAATCAACCGTCAAATCACCGCCTGCCGCTTTCTTGAGCTTTAGTATTGTCTTTTTAATGATCGTATCTATACCTGAAGAGATAAATAATCCTGTAACAACAGCAACAATACAGGCAATAATTACAATTACAATGGTCACATTTTTGATTCCGTCCGCTTTACCGAGTATTACACTTCTCGGGATCATAGCACAAAGCAATGCACCGGTTTTACCTAGTTTAGAGTAGATAAATAGCTGCTTCTCCCCCTGATATTCTATGTAAAAAGAATCCTCCGGTTTTTCAGAGGCTGAGGCCTCTTTGTAAAAGGCTTCCCCAGTAAACGAGCTCTTATAAGCATTCTGACCATCAAACATTATCTCCTGCCCATCCGGAGTAACTAATCCGATGATACTGCCCTTGTTGAATTCCATACGCTTTAGTATGTCTGATACTGTGTTATAATCCATATCTATCACAATCAATGAGTTAGCTTTCTTAAACTTCCTTATCATACGCAATGCATAATTCTTTGAAGTAGTTCCCATTTTCTCATCTAAATAGGCATTTCTTCCTACCCATAAGGGCTGGTTATCCTCTACTATTTTTCCTTCCTCTGTCTCTAAAAATCCGGTGTAGACATCCGGTTTGACATAGGCTACGGTAGTAATTGGCTGGACACTACCGGAAAAAACGGAAATGCTCGAAATGAATTTATCTGTTACTTCCTTTGCCAATGCCGCATTCGTCAGGTTCTGATACATTTCATTGTTCTTAATCAGATCATCTTTATAAAATCCTGAGGCATATTTCCATACATTATCATCATTTGTATATTGGATTGACAGGCTATCCATGGAATCAACCCCGAATTGTATATATTCTCCTGTCATCTTAATGGCCTGTCCCGTAGAAGCCTCATAACTGCTTCGGATTCCATCTGCCGCTTTTTGAAAGGATACTACCCCTAATATAATAATAAAAGCAATGGGTATTAGAAAAGACACAACCAGCTTAAATCGTAATGATCGATGTCCGCTGACCAGGTTTTCCTCTCCTTTTTGACCCTTCTTATTTTTCTTCCCTCCTATACCCCTGCTTATTTTTTCTCGCCCATATTCTTTACCCCATTTTCTCATACCTGTCTTTCTCCTTCGCGTAAAATGTAAATAGCAAGTCTAGTTAATATAGTTAATCGTTTACTCTTCAATATTAATATATTATGTTAAATTCTTCAAGTAAAAGTAAAATAATATAAACTAATTGCCTAATTTTACCGTATATATTCTTATATACACTTTCATCCGATTATTTATCATAATATACGATTATCACTATTTAATTCACCCTTACAAAAGATAATTAATCGTTTACTTCATATAAGGGTATTTTACAGTCCGAACTGAATTCTTTTACAGCAATAATGAACAAAAGGAGAATACCTGTTTTATCAGGACTCTCCTTCTGTATTCAATATTACATTATCGTATCAATATTACTTACTTTTTTCTTCTTCCTATGCATCCTCTTATTTCGCTACTATTTTACAGAAGCATTTTTAACAGTAATTTTAGCCTTTATAACAACAGACTTTTTACTATATAATTTAACCGTTGCAGAAATTGATGCCGTTCCCTTTCCTACCGCTGTAAGCTTACCTTTCTTATCTACCTTCACAACTTTATTGTTGCTTGATTTATAAGAAATTACTACTGCTCCAATGGCATCACTTGAAGTTTTATCCACAAAGGAATTAACAAGTTCAAGAGTAGAGGGAAGTTCTGCCGTTAATTGTGCCGTCGATTTGCCTGCCGCACCGACATATAATGTCTTTTTATTAGCTTTTACCTTAATCTGTTTCAACAAAGAGGTAACCGCTTTTTTGTTAGCAGGCTTCGTTAAAATTACATACTCCGAACAGTGAAGTAAATCCATGGATACATAACCGTCTGCGTCCACAAAATAATTTGAGCTATAAGGCAGTGAATCCAGCTTATTTGTAGTCGTATTGTAATGATAGATATATACCTTGCCATTCTCTACATTATTTAAGTTACCTACATATAACCTGACACTGGCCTGAGAAGGTAAAATACCTTCGTGATTATAGCGAACAACAACTCCCTTTTCTCCTTGCTCTGTTGTCTTTAAAAGCTTTTTCAGATCATTGTGTCCCTCAACCGAGCCAAGCGTTAAGGTAAGATTTACATCACTTACACCATGCTTTGAGTCAGCTAATGCCTTACTGGAAAAGCTCCAGGAATATACTTCCTTTCCTGTTTCATCCTTCACATAAATTACGACATCTATTCCATTTTCTTTTACCGTTTTCAGTAGTTCTTCTGAAAGATTAAGATTAACCTGTTCCAGCTTATCGCTGTTAAGAATATCCTTTGACAGTACTACTGACATATCTACTTTGTTAATTCCCTTATCAATTGACTTTTTCAGTATCGATTCTGTAATAACCGGTACCAGAATCTCTTTGTCCGTATTTGCAACGTTTGTAAGCTTCTTGATCAGATCATCGGCATCTACCTGTACAGAGATATTGACTAAGCCATTTTCTGTCTTTGATGTGTAAGAAGCTGCCGCTGTAGTTGCATCTCCGCTTGCTTTTTCAGATTCTGCAGTTTTCTCGGAAATCGGTTTTATAGATGTCCCTGGTCCGTTCGGATTTGTTGGTCCGTCAGATGGTGTTGGCTTTGCCGCTTTGAAGGTTATCTTCTCCGTAGCTATCTCCGAATTAATCCATCCTTCTTTGATACAAATCGCTCTAATTACCTTAGATTGAGCTGCAGTACCATCTGCTTTTACTTCAAATTCTCCGGTATATTTGCTCGAGTTTGCTCCTGGCATAGAACCGTCTGTAGTAAAGTATATGCTTGCTCCGGAGATGGAGGAAGTTAACCGCACCTTAACAATTGCACTATTATCAAATGCTGTTACATCTGCCGGCACAGTGGTAATTACAGGGGCTGATAATTTACTCGGCTCTGTTTTTGCAGAAAGGAAGGTGATAGTCTTCATAGCTGTCTCTGAATTAATCCATCCTTCTTTGATACAAATCGCTCTAATCACCTTAGAATTAGCTGCTTTACTACCTGCTTTCACTTCAAATTCACCGGTATATTTGTTCGAGTTTGCTCCCGGTGCAGAACCGTCTGTTGTAAAGTATATGCTGGCTCCAGTTACTGCTGAGGCTAACTTCACTTTAACCTTTACACTGTTATCAAGTGCTGTTACATCTGCCGGTGTTGTGATAATTACAGGAACTGATAATTTACCTGGCTCAACTCTTGCAGGAAGGAAGGTAATTATCTGGGTCACTTCGCTGGAATTCATCCATCCCGGTGCAATTTCTATTGCTCTTATCACTATTGTTTCTCCGGCTATGTTATTCGCATTTACCACAAATTCTCCGGTATAAAGCATCGAATTTTGGTTTGGCTCAGAACCATCCAGTGTATAATAAATTGCGCTACCGCTTACCGTAAGCGCAGAACCTGTTACAGAAATTGCAGAACCTGTTACGGAAGAGTTCAGTCTGACAATAACCGATTGATCATTCTCTATTGCAGAGGTCTCTGCCGGATCTGTTGTAATTGTAACCGCCGGAAGTTTGTCAATCTTAGAGCCTAATACTCTCCACTCTACTAATCCCAGACCTACGCCTGCATCACTACTTTCTTTTGTCAGTACAACCCTTATCCCGGTAGTCACAACTTCGTCAAAGGTGGTCGTATTATAACCATCCAGCAGAATATCATAACCGACTGCATTGGTTACTTGTGTCCAATTACCATTGCTGTCCAGATATTCATATACGTACTTTGTAGGAGTTGTGATTCCACCTCCATCATTCCATATATAGAGCTGGGATGAATTTAATTTAATCGGTGCTCCCCAGGAATAGGTAACTGTCTCGCCAGTTACATCCGCATGTCCCCAGGTTCCCCAGTGACTGCACTCTGAGGAATTCGAGACACTGGAATCCCTGCCGTCATTTACGGAAGAAAGTCTTTCCCATGAAGAAGTATAGGTTGCATGCACGTTTGCGCTGAAGGCCATATTGCCACCAATAGGTTTTAGTGAAACAATTGCCTCATTTAAAGCCGCTGCTGCCAAATCAACTTCCTTCTGTTTGCTTGCTTTATTATCTGCAATAATTCTTGCTGCTGTAAGTGCTTCTGACACACTGCTTATGCCATTGGTAAATAAGTTTTCTTGTAATCCTTCCGCAGTCTTAATAGCTGCATTCAAAGCAGATTTATCAACGACAGTACCTTCCTTATAAGCGTAAACCTTCCATTCGATTACTCCGCAGCCTTGCTTAGCAGGAGTCATCGTCATTCGTAACCCTTTGCTTACGATAGCATCAAAGGTTGTCTTATTATACTTATTTACTGCAGTTCCTAGACCAACTGTGTTCGTAACCGTACACCAGCTGCCTTCTTCATTCAGGTATTCGACCGTATAATTTGCCGGAATGAAATTGCCATTGCCATCTCTGAAGAAATAAGCATCCATACCTGTTATAATCTGCGCTTCCTCCCAAGTATATTGAACCCAGGCAGGAGCACCATTATTACCGCCCCAGTTATGCCAGGTTCCATGACTGGTATCGGACGAGTTGTCCGGATCAAAGCCGTCATTTAAACCTTTCACTCCACCAAGATCTGCAGGATTATTATAAATTGCACTTGGTGCAGCATCTCCGGCTACATTTTGAAGAGTACCCGCTGCAACAATAACTTTCATGGTTATCTTAACTTCGGTATCTTTTAATGTTCCTTCAACGGTAAAAGTACCTGCCTTTGCATAACTTTCGGGACTAATCGTATTCCACACTACGTCATGCAGCTCATAGACACCATCAGAATATAATGCGTTCACCTTGTCAGGTAATACAGGCTCTGTGCCTATGGTCGTAACTATGGTAGCAGCCTTGGCGCCTGTTATCACATGCTCTCCGTTGCCATACTCTGCAAGCAGCTGTTCCTGTGTCATAACATAGGATTTTACAGTAAAATTATCAATAATTCCTTTTAAGAACGGTTCTGCTTCCTGTTTTGATCTGCCAATCAGATAACGTTCCCTGTCCGTATCAATACCAGCCAGATTTAATCCGCTATCCAGGATTTCCGCCTTCTTCACACCATTGATATACAGTGTATAATCATCTTCGTCTGCTGTCAGTTCGATATTTTTCCAGAAATTTGAAGCAAATTTCACATTTGTGGAAGCATTCTTGCCGTTAATCGTCATGCTTAAGATATTGCCGTCTATAAATTCCACTACAACCTTATCTCCAAGTTCAAACAAGGTAGTATGATTGGATTGACTATCTGTAAGCTTCACATCCACTGATATGGTAGTTTTCTTCAGATTCTTTGTCATTGCCTCCGGTAGTTCAATATAACCGCCTGATATTCTGCCGGTAAATGCAACGCCCTCGCCAGTCTTACCTTCAACCAGTTTGCTGTTATCATCAATTTCCGCTTGTAAGTTACCTGTGGTAGAATTAGCCAACAGTTTGTTTATACCAATTACAGTTTCCTCGTCAAATGTAAAATCAGCAATAACTTCAGGTAGTGCAGGATCCATTGTCACCGTTACCTTAATTTGTTTTGTTGTACTAAGACCGCCGTCATTTGCTGTAAACTCAAATATATAATCTCCTATATCACTGAAAGAAACCTTAGTGATACGTTCATCCGGTGTTTCAATTGCAGCAGTAGCTCCTTCCGGACTACTTACCGTATTCCAATGGTAGGATAAGGTGCTGTTCACGTAGCCATCATCGGAAGCTTCTGCCTCAAGTCTTACCGTATCGGAGAAGGCTACTGTTTTATTTTCCTCCAGAATGACAACCGGAGCCGTATTCTCCAGTGGTGTACCAGCTTTGATTGCTACTTCAGCAGTCACTGCAGCTGGTAATGCAAGCTTTATAGTTGATGTCTTCTGATCTACTGCCTGGAAACTTCCTGTTACAGCTCCATTTACCAGGATCTGATAGGAACCGGCTTTCAGTCCCGTTATATTGACATCTGTAGCATGTGCAGTCGCTTCAAGGTTCTTGACAGATAATTCAATTGAGGTATTATCAGCAGCAACCTTTGCCTTTGTATATTGGTCTCTGTCTAATTCAATATATAATTTTTGATTAATGAAATTTAATCTGGTAAAGAGGCCATCTAAAGGGGTCACGGTATATACGTTTCCCGTCTCAGAAACCTCGCATCCATATCCAAACAAACCAAATACCGGATCTATTACGACATCTGAAGATAAAATCTGCAGCGCTCCAAACAGACCTAAATCTGATTCGCCTGACATCTGACGCCAGCCATTATGCAATTTGCCTCCACCGGTACCTTGTCCTCCCAGGTTACCAAGCTCTGCCTGATAGGTCCAGGCAACTGCACCAATATTTGCAGGATCTGCATCAATCTGTCCAGAATTAATACAAGTCAGGTTTGCTAATTTAGCAGCATAATTGACACGAGATGCGGTAGCCAGCTCTGTCTCTGTCATACCGTTATTCTGTAATCTTAGCCAGTCATCCATGCAGTATCCTGCTAAAGCCGCCGTATACTGGAACTGCCACCAATTATCTCCGCAAATTGTGGTCGGATCTGCATAATAATACCATACCGGCTGAAGTCCACGACAAGCTCTTGTTTTCAGATTGATTTTGTTCATCATAGAGTTGGCATTCGCGGTATCTGTGCCAAGATTCATTTTGGCCAGGGTATACACCGCTTCTTCACCGGTATTATCATACGAATATTCTGAACCATAAGGATATTTGGTATCCTTAAAATTCTTATACTTAGTAGTCATGATATCTGTAACCCGTTTTGCTTCGTTATAATAGCCTTCCTTTTTAAGTGCGGCTATGATATCCGGTGTTGTCAGCTCACCCATAACTCCGGTAGACCAGTTATAGGAAACTCCCTCGCTGTAGAGAGCCTTTAAAATATTATATGCTCTTAATAAATAAGTATCAGCATCCTCCTCATATTCGATCATATTCGGATACTTTGACGCTATCTTATACATTGAAAAGTAAGTATTATAAATATGCGGATATGCATATCCTCTATAAGTCGGAGAGGAGTTCGGTGATTCCATCAGGAAATCATGAATTAAATAATCCTTCTGATGTTCTCTCATCAGACCGTTCCAGATTGCAATATCCAGATATTCGTCAACCGCTTTAATTTCCCTGGCCAGTGGCTGATATACATTTTTCTCTGCTATGTATTCACCATGAGTCAGAGCCCAGTCATCACCCCATCCCCAGTAATTTTTCTGCCAGTAGGTTTTGTCTGTTTCTGCACGCTTATTCTTGGTATCCATCATCCAGTCATCGAATACCTTGTCACTGATATGAAGCGGATTATTAAATTGTGTATTATTAACCATGAATTCGGAATGCGTTGTGAGTGCGGCCGCTACATCATCCAGCATATAGAATTGCATTACCGCTTTACTCTTTCCGCCGTTATAAGATGCTATCACATTATTTTGCCCGAGATCTCCAAAACGAACTTCATACACATGATATTGCTCATTATCCACGGTTACTGTTTTCTCATATTTTACATAGGTATTTTGCTCAGTTTTTTTACATGCCTGCGGATTGGAAACAATGTCCTTTCCTGTAAAAATATTCATTTCATGCGGGCATTGCACGGATAAGCTGATCTCATCCTTGCTAAGGGGAGTATGAAGATACATTTTACCTGGCATATTAACGGAATACGTCATTCCCGGCACTGCTACCGCATCAATAATTCCTTCCTTATACAAAGTTGATTTCATATCTGTTTCGTTATCAACTCCGCTGAAATTAAAAGCATATGTCTTAGATTCTCCAGGTGCAAGTTCAAGCTTTGTACTTCCAAGATAACCTCTGTTGGTCTTCTTGATATAATCCGAGTGAATATAATAAATGCTCAGACCGCTCGGCCAACCGCCCTGATCCTGGCACCATTCTTTTTCATCTGCGGCACGTTCCTCTACTCTCCAGTGATCCTTATACTCAAAACCAGCATCGGTAGAGGCATCCGGTGTCATTAAGAGAAACATACCAAGACCGCTTGGTCTGGTAGCATATAGATAAGAAGACTGCAGACCGACATAACCATGATCTACCGTTCTTGTCTCATAAATTTCCTCATTTCCCGGCCATCTTTCATTGAAAGGCATGGGAAGTCCGATATCTCCAATTGTTAGCTTCTGCGTATTTGTATTCGTAACTGTAATTTCCCAATTCAGCTTATCATCCACGATTGCATATGTTTCAACGACCTTGAAATCCTTAATTCCTTTTTCTTCGTCCGAATTCTGATACGTAACAACTACCTTGTCATCCTTTAATTCGACTGTTCTGCCGCTGTCGGACCTGCTGGTATTCTGCTGTGTGTATTCGGCAGCATCTCCGACCTTGGCACTGAACATCAATTCACCCAGCCACTGATGGCCTGGCGTATTCTGACTGGAAGAGTTTTTAGCATTCATTACATAATTTGTCGGAAACTGATCACCCTGCAGCTGTAACGATGTAATCTGTCCATATTTTCCGGTCTCAACAATAAAGGATTTGTTGACCATCTTATATCCTTCGGCCGTTTTTGTAATTACCGGCTTCTCGGTTACAGGCTCTTCTTCTATTGTTCCCCATACCTTCCATCTATGAATGGAACAGAAACCATCCTTATTTCTAACCATCGTCATACGAATACATTTTGTTGCAATTTCCTTCGAAAACGGCAATACATTGTATTGATCTGCCTTTTGCTCCTCCATTACCGAAGCATCATAGGTTCCTGCTGTCTGCCAATTACCGTTGGCATCTTTGTATTCCACCTTGGCACTTGTGGGGATACGATCATCCCATACGGAATCACACATCCAGTAAACCGACATGGAATTAACAGTTACCTCCGAGTTCCAATCATATTGTACCCAGGAGGTCCCATCCGTACTCTCCATACCATAATCATGCCAGGAACCAGCCGGAACATTGGTGGCAGACGGTTCATGCCCATTGTTCAGGTTATCGGCTGCAATCCCCCACTCCGGATGCTCTCCATTAGCCGAAACCGAAGCCTTAAGTGCAACATCCGTGCCGCTTACCGTATCAGCGGCCGAACCGGCATCAGCGGCTTTTACATACTGTGATACCGGCATAAGAGTGACCAGAATTGCTACGATCAATATAATTGATACGGATCGCTTAACCGCTCTTAGTGACAGAATTTTGTTCATTTTTCAATCTCCTTCCACTTATTTTTGCATATGATTAGTGCAATATTTCCAGCACAAAAACATCTTTTTAATTTTTCATACCTGTCATTGTAATACCTTCCACAAAATACTTTTGACCAATCAGATAGAAAATTACACCCGGTGCAAAGGATAAACAGGTTGCACACATGGTAAGAGACCAATCCTGCTTTAACTGACCCTTAAAGTTTGTGAGTCCCAAAGCTATTGTAAATTTATCCGAGGAATTGATATAAATCATTTGCTGAAGCAAATCATTCCATAAGCTGATAAATATAAATAAAGCTACTACAATCATCGCCGATTTAATTGCCGGTACTATAATACTGAATAAGATACGGAAACGTCCGGCTCCGTCAATTGTTGCCGCTTCATCGAGTTCCTTTGGTATTGTCATAATAAATTGACGAATTAAAAATATGTTAAATGCACCACCGCCGCATAAATAAGGAAGAATGAGCGGTAAATAGCTGTCACGAAGTCCAAATCCCCTTGTCCACATGATATAAAGCGGAATAAGTGTAACCATTGCAGGTAACAGCATGGAACCCACACAAAGTGTCCATATGAATTTTTTACCTCTGAAATGAAGCCTTGCAAAGGCATATCCACATAATGTGGCTGTAAATGTTCCTGCCAGACAAGCCGGTACAATAATACTCATAGTATTAAAAAAATATTTCCAGAATTTAAATATCTCCAGCGTTTTTTGATAATTTGAAAATAACCATCTACTGGGTAATAGCGCCGGAGGATATTTATATATCTCCGCATTCGTCATTAGAGATGTGCGGAAAATCCACCAGATCGGGAACAACACCGCGAGTGCCAACAAAATGACTAGTAAGAAAGAAATCACGTTTGCAATTGTCTCGTTCCTTTTCTTGCTCTTAAGCCTTCCCTGCGTTGCTTTACTCATTTTTCCTCGCTCCCTTCATAAAAGATCCAGCTTTTAGATGTTCCAAATAAAACAACAGTAAAAACAGCTATGATAGCGAAGATTAAAAAGGATACCGCACAGGCATAACCTAATTTGTTATTTACAAATGCCTGGTCATACATCAAATAGGTCATAAATCTCGATGAATTACCCGGACCTCCGCTAGTTAAGGAAAGCGCCGGTGTGACCACCTGAAGATTTGTGATCAGGCTCATTAAAAGATTATAGAAGATGATCGGTGTCATACAGGGTAAGGTCACATTGCGAAGACGCTGCCATCCGTTTGCTCCGTCCATTTCAGCGGCTTCATGATAGACACGCGGTACGTTCTGAAGCCCTGCCAGAAATATAACAATAAGATTACCGGAAAGCCAGACGGCAATTAGTGCAAGTGATGGAACTATGTACTTTGAATCTGCTATAAACAATATTTTATGAATTCCAAGCTTGGATAACAGATAATTAAAAAAGCCGAAATTAGCTTCGTACAACCATGACCATCCAACATACACCGCTGCAGCAGGTAATACATATGGTACGTAAAATACTGCCCGGAAGAAGCCTCTTGCCGGAATCTTACGATTGAGAAGCATTGCTATAAAAAGGGAATAAATCATACTGCCAATTACAGAAACCACAGCAAAATATATGGTTACTCTTATTGAATCTTTAATATAGGGATCTGTTGTGAATAATTTTATGTAATTACCCAACCCAATAAAGCTGGGTTTTCCTAGTCCCGTCCAATCAAATAAACTAAATCCGAGCACTCCAAGTAGTGGCAGATAGGTAAGGAAAGTCAATCCAAGAAAAGCCGGAATTAAGCATAAGTAAGCAATACGTTCTTCGCCGGTAATATTCAGAAAATGACCCTTCTTTGATTTTTTTACTGTCTTACTCATATAATACCTCACATTTTTTTAAAGAAAGGATGACTGCATTACAGTTTGTTTTCTTCCTGCAGCCATCCTTTTTATATTTCGTGTAGAAGCTTCTTGCTTTCTTCTATTCTATTTCTTAATTTCCGCCATGAGCAGCCTTTAATGCCTCAAGGTTCTTACTAATCGCATCCTTTGCGCTTGTTTTTCCAGTCCAGACATCCCCAAGAGTTGAACCAAGTAATGTATTAAAATCAGTTGTATGATTTGTGTAGAACCAGGAAGCAGATCTTGCTGCAGGAGATTTTGCATAGTCAACGACCGCACTCTTATACTCGTCATAGGAAGGGAAGTTCGGGTTATTTACCCACTTCTTAGTAAAAGTTTCATCACTATACCATTTATCAAGTGTTGGCATCCAGATACCACTTTCAATCAGGCTCCAGCTGTTTTCTTCCGAGTTATACCACTTAATCCATTCCATTGCTTCCTTTGGATGCTTTGTCTGTGAGAATACGACATTTGCTCCGCCGGTACTTAATGTGATTTTCTCTTTCATATAAGGTAATACTGCTACTCCGTAATTAAGACCTTCTTCTTTTGCAGTATTAAGACAAGTACCTACATTCCATGCTCCATTTGTAGTCATTGCAACTGTTCCTGCAATAAGAGAACGCTGAACACCATCATCTGTCTGACCAACAGACAGCGGAGCTACATGATCCTTAAGATACAAGTCAGCAACCTTTTGAATTGCTTCCATGCTGGCTTCCTCACCAATTTTAACTTCTGCACCATCACCGGAATAGAAGCCACCGCCATTACTAAGTGCCCATGTTTCCAACTGCCATGGTAAATTCTCTACCATACAGCCATATTGTGTTATGCTGTCTGCGTCAAATCCTTCTTCATTCGCATGTTTACCGTTCTTATCAACCGTAAGCTTCTTAGCAGTCTCTACAAATTCATCCCAAGTCCAGGCTTTATCTACTGCTGCCGGAGGATAAGCTACCTTCGCTTTATCAAACATGTCTTTGTTATAGTATAATAAAAGGATTTCATTTGCAGCCGCATATGCAACCGTTGTTCCGTTATACTTATATGCAAGACTTTCAAGCGGTTTTGAATCACTTCCGTCATACATAGAACTTACATCATTAAGCATTCCTTCGGAAGACCACTGGATAACACCATCTTCCTTAAGCATACCGGTATCCGGCAGCTGACCTGCAGTAGCCATGGTATTAAGCTTGGTCATATAGTTTTCCCATGGTATAGCTACTACCTCAACCTCTATCTTGTCCTGAGAGGCATTAAACTTATCTGCCACTTCTTGTGTCTTACTACCCTCTTCTGCACTTCCCCACATTGAATAAGTAATCTTCACTTTTTCCCCGGAAGCGCTTTCATCAGCTGCAGCATTATCTTCGGTGGAAGCTGCTACCTCTGTAGGTTCTGGTGAAACACTGTTTTCTGCCGGGGTTTTTTCGCCTTTACCGCAGCCTGCTAATCCAGCAACAAATAAAGATGCCAAAATTAAAGCTAAACCTTTTTTTATTTTCCTCATTTTCTCTCTCTCCTTTTTTATATTTAATCAAGCAACAACCGTAGTCATATGCTTCATTAATTCACAAGATTTCAATATTCCTCTTTCAAACTATATTGTTAATTTTAAGACTGTCAGCAAAAGTTTAGATATGTTCCTTCATCCAGACCTGCATCTCTCCCGTTCTCCGATTGCCCCAATATGGATACGGGATTAAAGTTATTGTTTTACCCTCGAATTTAGGACTATGCTGTGAGTACAGTTTTCCGTCACTCCAGTCTGCCTGTTGTAATTTGTTACCTGCACATTTTATGACCATACATCCACCTAGCAGGTCCTTATCATAGCACTCTGCTAGTTTTGATGAAGTATCCACATAGTATGCTGGCAAGTTCTCTTCGTTGTCCGTCTCCTCCATGCAATATACTAAAGGCCCTTTCATAACAGCCACCTTGCCGATATTTTCTTTCACCAGAGGATTCGCTCTTACAAAGCGGGCTTCCAGATTAAAATCAATCTCTATACTATGATTACAGCCTTGCAAATCGACTCTGCAATAACCCTGGCTGCATGCAAGCTGCTTCTTATCAATACCATCAAGCATTACCTTATACTCATTCGCATAGTCCGGAACACGAAGATAAAGCGTTGCGTTCACTTCTTTTTCACTGTGGAAATCGATGTGGATATGACCTTCATATGGAAATTTTGTTATCATCTTCAGAATTATTTCCTGCCCGTTAAAATCAGCCTTAATCTCACTTGAAATAAATAGATTAATCCAGATCGCATCCTCTTTTGTAAAGTAGATATACTCACCGAGGGAAGCTAGTGTACGAGCAACATTGGGCGGACAGCAGGCTACACCAAACCAGGTTTGTCTGACTGCTTTGACATGTTCTCTCGATGTTCTTGGGATACAGTTCTGCGGCCATACCTCCAATGGATTAACATAGAAGAAACTCCTTCCATCCATTGCTATACCAGATAGAACCGTATTAAAAAGTGCTCTCTCCACTATGTCGAAGTATTTACCATTCTTGAAAATCTGCGCCATTCTTCTGCCATACAATGCCAGTCCTATAGATGCGCATGTTTCTGAATAATTGCTGTTATTGGGAAGATCATAATCTGTCGTAAATCTTTCCAGCAGACCAGAGCTTCCTATACTTCCTGTTATGTACATTCTTCTGCTAACTATGTTGTCCCATAAGGTTTCACATGCCTTCAGAAGTTCCATATCATCATACGCAGCGGCAATATCAGCCATGGCACAATACATATAAACTGCTCTGACTGCATGGCCTTCTGCTGTTTTTTGCTCTCTTACGGGGAGGTGGGATTGGGAATAGGAAGTATCGTAATCCTTCAATTCATGAAATATCCTTTTAAATTCCGGACGTTTTTCCTCTTCAAGGAAATAATTTGGTTGTTCACCCCTGCGATCCAGAAATATTTTTGCCTGTTCCAGATAACGAACCTCTTTGCTTATCTCGTAAAGCTTGTACAAACCGATTTCAATTTCCTGGTGGCCCGGACAACCTCTTGCATTCCTCTCCGGAGAAAATTCTTCACAGATTAAATCTGCAAAGCGTTTCATTATATTTAATAATTTGTCTTTTCCTGTTGCCTTATAATATGCAACCGCTGCCTCCATGAAATGCCCTGCACAGTATAGCTCATGTCCCTCCTGCAAATTTGTAAAGCGAAGATTTATATCATGAATGGTATAATAGGTATTGATATATCCGTCTTCCTGCTGAGCAGCTTCTATTAGATCAATTACTCCATCCACCATATTTTCAAGTTCTTTATCCGGATATACTGCAAGAGAATAGGATACTGCTTCTATCCACTTGGCCAGATCAGAATCTTGAAAGACCGCACCATAATATTCTCCTTCTTCAATTCCGGCTGCTATTTTAAAATTACTAATACAATGACTCGTTTCTATTCCTTCCAGCTTATCATTTAAAATATCCCACTGATAAGGAATTAGAGCATCCTTTACCAAGCCAACATATCTGTCCCAAAAATCATCTTGAATTTTAACATTTTGCAATGGCAGTATTTTTAGTTTATCCATGTTTTATTTTTTTCCTTTTCTATCTTCTTGGTATTGCATTATCTTCAGTTTCACCATACTTCTTTCCTTCTTTAATTTATTGAAATCCTACTGCATGTCGATGATTGCATTTAAAATCACACGAACCTTTAAATGGCATATTAGGTAATCGTTTTACTTAAGTGTTAAAAAAATAAGATTGATTTTGTTTTGTATTTATTGAACAAGTATGCATTATATATATATTAATATATATTATCAATCAAATATCTCGTATATATTCTTATTTAATTATATTAATCGTTTACCTTTATCATATGTGAATTATAGCACATGAATAATCCAAAAGTAAACTATCAATTTATTTTTTGTACATATCTGCTATGTATCTCCTATATATTTAGTGCATATTGCCGTATTTCGTTTTTACATAAATGTATATCGTTTAACTACACAATGTATTCATCACACATATATATTTTAGTCTTTTGTATCGCCGATCGTATTCTATTGCGTTCTTGAAATAATGATCAATTACAATACCAGGTTTTCATAATAGATAAAATAGATAATCCAGATCTTCCTAGATTTGTTCTTTTTGCATAGAGATTTCCTGTACAATAATTAATTTGTTACTGTTCCAGTTAAATAAACACAATAAATATATCTTGTAAAACGTTTTCCTTCTATGTATAATATGTAATTACTTAACCCATAACATGAGTATTCCAATAAACACTTTGAACTCAAAGGGACAAAAACATTTTCGCCAAGAATAACTCTTCCATTTTCGAACCCTCTTCCAACCGGCGGCTATGTAGTACAGGTATAAATAGCGGGTATTGAATTGAGTGCACTCTATAGCGGGAGTATACTAGTTATAGACTTTGATTTATACCATGGGATATGCAGGAGAGCATTTAGAATATTTAATAATAACGGATGGAGGCATTATTATGGCAAATATGAAGGATATTGCACAAAAGGCAGGTGTATCTGTAGCAACCGTTTCAAAGGTTCTGAATGGTTTAGGTGGTATCAGTCAGAAAACCACCCAGGAAATTCTTTCAATCGCAAAAGAACTTAATTATCGCCCTAATTTATATGCACGTAATCTTAAAACCAAGCAGAGTCATACCATTGGTATTATCATCGAAGATATGACTGTTTTTAATGCTCCTCCTATAATTGACGGAATCGGTGCTTGTTGTGAAAGCAGAGGCTATCATTATTTACTTGAAAATCTTCGTCTATATAAACTCGGAATAGACCCTCTGCTTGAAATAGACGATCATAGTGTAATTGTAAAAGAAGCCGTAGATTTTATGATGTCCATGCAGGTGGATGGATTAATCTACCTCAGTTGTCACAGCCATAAGGTA
Source organism: Bacillota bacterium (assembly GCA_023418475.1). GTDB lineage: Bacteria > Bacillota > Clostridia > Lachnospirales > Lachnospiraceae > Mobilitalea. The sequence continues at coordinate 44,549 of JAEZZO010000072.1, read as the reverse complement.
TTACATCTTTTATCGATTAAAGACACACATTTTGTATGTACTTATTGCAGCTGCATTGACCCCTCCGTACCTTCCGTATTATACAATGATACAAAAGCCGGATACGATGTAGCAAAGTACCTTATTGGAAAGGGGCATACAAAGATTGGCGTGATAAGCGGACCGGCTATGAGCAGTCATTCTCTTAAACGCCTTACAGGATATCAGGAAGCTATGTATGATTGCAGCATTCCATACAATCCCAAGCTGACGGTGCGTGGTGACTGGAGCCAAGATTCCGGCTATGAACTTGCAGGGCAGCTTCTGAAGGATGGCGTAACTGCAATTTTCGCACAAAATGATATTATGGCTATGGGAGTCATTGACTATTGTATGCAAAATAGTATTGAGGTCGGACGTGATCTTGCTCTGATCGGATTTGACAACAGAGAAATCAGTACTGTCTGTCGGCCGACTCTTTCCACAGTTGAACTTCCCTTATATGACATTGGATATACCTCGGCTTCTGTATTAATTGATAAAGTCGAGAATAAACCCTCAAAAGTTTCCGGAGAAATTCTTCTTGAATGTAACATTATCGAACGCGAATCATCGTTATTCTCAAAGTAAATGTAACCGCTGATTGCCGATGTATCATATTCTCACACGATACATCTATTCGGTCACATAGATATTTCTTTATATAACGGCACTAACCCTTAACAGTGACCTTGCAGGAATATTTCTTTCCTACCGCAATTGCCGTGATTGTCACCGTTCCATTATTATGCGATTCTATCATTCCTTCCTTTGAGACGGTGGCAACCCATTTATTACTGGTTGACCATTTCACCTCAGAGGATTCTATATTTTCCTAATTAACATTATTTTCTATATAATATAATATAAAATGACAATAATCAACTATATTTTTGAATTTACATATCCTCCATTTGTACTATTTTCCCTATAAATCTTCACCTTTTTGTATAGTATAAATGTCATTCCGATATGAAATAATTGCATCCGTATAACCCGGTTCAGGGTTTTTACTCTCGAATTCATTTATAAAAACAAGTAACTTATAAAAGAATTGTACAAACTGTTAAAAAGTGATATTTTTATTGAGTACTCACATGTACTCTTTGTATGCCGCTTAGTAAGATATTTGTACGAAGAGCTTTACAGAACAGGAGGCGATTAATTGTATATATCAAAAAGAAATGCAACCTATATTGTACAAGAAATCAGTAAAATTATAGGTGAAAAGATAAACATGATGAATGAAGAGGGCATTATTATAGCCAGCAGTGATCTTGAACGTGTTGGAAGTTTTCATGCAGCCGCCAAAGAAATCGTTAATCATAAATTACAAGAAGTTGTTGTGAAAAGCGACAAAGAATATCTGGGAGCTCGTTCCGGTATAAATCTTGCAATCAATTTTCAAGATGAAATCGTTGGAGTAATCGGTGTAACAGGCCCATACCAGGAAGTTTCTAAATACGGGCAAATCATCAAGAAAATGACTGAAATTTTAATACTTGATCAGTATTATAAAGAACAGCGGGATATTGATAATCGTATTAGGGACAGATTTTTAGACGAATGGATGCTGGGAGATTCTAAAAATATTAATCCTCAATTTGTTCAACAGGGAAATGCCTTACAAATTGATATCACCTTACCCAGAAGAGTAATGGCCCTTTCTTTTTTAGCCTCAAAACCTTATGTCGATTCGGAATTGCAGCAAATGATTGATGCCTCCGAAAAAATTATCAGAAGTATTATTCGAGAACATAAAAGCAGTATTTATCTTAAAAATGGTATTGAATTACTCTGTGCATTTGTGGATTGCACCAATGATGCCATGATTAAAATAGCAGAATACATGAAACAGGAGATTGAATCAAAGTATCCAATTAAATTTTGCTGCGGAATCGATGCCAGCTGCGAAGGTTACTTATTAATTCATAATAGTGTATTAAAAGCAGAAAAAGCATTGAAAACCTCTTTACGATCACCTCAAAAGGGAATACGCCTGTATGAAAGCATTACAATGGAGATCTTTCAAAGTGAGCTGTCCAGTGATACCAAACTTGAGTATATAAAGCGTATCTTTAAGAATTGCTCCTTAAAAGAAATTGAAAACTGGATCGGAGTTCTTAATGTTTTTTATGAAGAAGAAGGTTCTATTGTATCCACCGCTCAAAGATTATATATTCACAAAAACACATTACAATATAAATTAAATAAAATCAAGGAACGCACAGGCTATGATCCCAGATCAATCCGGTACTCTTCCCTTTACTATAATGCTATACATTTTTATCAAGATGTACGTGATAAATTATTTATTTAGTTATTCTGTACAAATATCATCCTGCATTTTGTACTCAGTTGTATAGTATAACAATAAAACATAACCTTTTTTAGCTCCGATAACATAGACTATGCATTCAAGAGGTATTATAATAAGACTATATTAAACGACGTCGATACTATAAAAACAAAGCGGAGGTTATTATTATGTCAGGTATTTCATTAATTATTGCTTTTATCATCGCTATTATTGTTATGATCCTTGCAATATCTAAATTAAAAATTCACCCGTTCTTATCCATTATGTCTGTTTCTTTATTATTAGGATTAGTTGCAGGTATTCCTCTTGTTGATGTTAAAGTCGATGGAGTTGTTCAGACGCAGGGTCTAGCTACCGTAATAGGAACCGGATTTAGCGGTACTTTCACAAGTATCGGTATTGTTATCATTCTAGGAGCCTTAATCGGTACCATTCTTGAAAAAACAGGCGCTGCCTTAAAACTTGCAGATATGGTAGTTCATTTAGTCGGTAAAAAAAGACCAGAGCTTGCTGTTTTAATTATGGGATGGATCGTTTCTATTCCTGTATTCTGTGACAGTGGTTTTGTAATCTTAAATCCCATACGTAAAGCTATGGTAAAGCGCACCATGACTTCCAGTGTCGCAATGACAGTTGCTTTATCGGCAGGTCTATACATCTCACACGTTTTGATTCCTCCTACCCCCGGGCCGATTGCTGCTGCCAATACGTTAGGTGTCGGTGATAATCTGCTATTAGTAATCGGAATGGGTGCTCTTTGTTCTATCTTCCCGTTGATTGCAGGATTATTTTATGCGAAATACATTGGTAAAAAAGTGAAGGCTGCTGATGAAGCTGATGCTGATAACGGCGAGGTTGTTCAGACCTATGATGAACTTGTAAAAAGTTATGGCAAACTGCCAAGTGGTTTTAACTCACTTTCCCCAATCATTGTTCCAATTTTATTAATGGGAATATCTTCGGTTGCTGCCATGGCAAAAATGACAGGCCTTGCGGCACAGATCTTATCATTTTTAGGTACACCAATTATTGCTTTGGCTGTCGGTACGATTTTTGGTGTTATTACTTTAGCTTCTTCAAAACGAATGAAAGAATTCTATGATATTACCAATGATACTCTAAAGGTGGTTGGACCTATTTTATTTGTAACTGCAGCAGGTGGTGTTCTGGGTAAAGTTATTGCAGTTTCCGGCCTTGTTACCTTCATAACGGACAATGCCACCGTATTCCAGGCAATCGGTATATTTTTCCCATTCCTTTTAGCTGCCATATTAAAGACAGCACAAGGTTCCTCTACTGTAGCAATAACTACAACCGCCGGAATTCTAGCTCCTATGCTACCATTGCTTGGACTTAATACTCCTGCTTTATCCGTGCTTACGGTTATGGCCATTGGAGCAGGAGCAATGACTGTATCCCATGCAAATGATAGTTACTTCTGGGTGGTAACAAATTTTGGTGGAATGTCGCCTGAAAAGGGATATAAAACACAAACCGTTATGACACTGATCCTTGGACTTTCTACTATACTTGAAGTTTTCCTTTTGACATTGATTTTCTAGTTAATAAATGATAATTTATTCAATGGGACGGTATCAGTAGCCGTCCCATTCTTATAAAAAAGGAGTGCTGATTATGAAGAAATTCTTGCTAATTCCAGATTCATTTAAGGGTACTATGAGTTCTGAGGAAATCTGTTCTATCATGGAAAAAGCAATTTTAAATAATTATCCGGATGCAAATGTAATATCGATACCTGTGGCTGATGGAGGCGAAGGCAGCGTAGATGCCTTTTTAAAGGCAATGGGCGGCGATAAAATAACCGTTAAAGTAAAAGGTCCTTATCTCGAAGAAGTAGACGCTTTTTATGGCATCATCGATCATGGGAACACAGCTGTTATTGAGATGGCGGCCTGTGCGGGCTTACCACTTGTAGAAAATAATCCAAATCCATGTATGACAACTACTTTTGGTGTTGGGCAGTTAATGGAACATGCCATTAAGCATGGCTGCAAGAAAATTATTATGGGTCTCGGCGGCAGTTGTACCAATGATGGGGGAACCGGTGCGGCTGCAGCCTTAGGTACTGTTTTTACCGATTATAGCAACAACTCCTTTCTTCCGGTCGGTGGTACATTAAAAAACATTTCACATATTGATACTTCAAAAATGCTGCCTTTTATTAAAGATATCGAGTTTGTTACCATGTGTGATATTGACAATCCTTTGTATGGTGAGAATGGAGCCGCTTATATCTTCGCCCCGCAAAAAGGCGCTACACCTGATATGGTATCGGAACTCGATGCCGGGTTAAGGCATCTGGACGAAATTATTCAGGCTGACCTGCATTTATCGCTAAGTGATATAAAAGGAGCTGGTGCCGCAGGTGGTATGGGTTGTGGATTCGTGGCATTTTTTGGTTCTGCATTACAAATGGGAATCGAAATCATACTTGACACTGTTAAGTTTGACGATCTTTTAAAAGATATGGATTATGTGCTAACCGGAGAAGGAAAATTTGATACGCAAAGCTTACGCGGTAAAGTCGTCCTTGGTATAGCAAATCGTACAAAAAAGGCAAAAGTTCCATTAATTGTAATTACAGGTGGAATTGGTGACGGAATTGAGGAAGCCTATGAAAGAGGAGTGAGCGGAATCTTTAGTATCAATAGAGTTCCTGAAGATTTTCAAGTATCCAGAACGAAATCAACTCAGAATTTATATCTGACAGTTGATAATCTTATGAGATTTATGAAAGAAATACGTTAATTGCTAAACTTATAAGTCTATATACCTACTCTTCTATAATGACAGGATAAAAATGGGATATTCTTTAATTTGAAACGTTTTGTGTTATCTTAGTTTTTCTTTGTATGCTCTTCCCATTTTGAATATTCTTTACTATATATAAAAAGCCGCTATACAACTCAAGTAGATCTATCACTTTCGTTATCTAGCGGCTGGTTACTGTTACTCACTTAAGTAAGTATTTATTTTATTCATAATATTTGCACAAGCCGTGTCTAAATCCTTTTCGCCAGCTAAGTATGGTTTACCTTCTTCAACAATCATATTCATCACATTAATATTATTAATAGAAGGTGTTGTTAATTGTTTAGCCATGTCAAAGAGTACTTGCAATTCTTCCGCTGTTGGGTAAGCAATCTCAATGACTCCAATATTACCATCCTGTTTTTTATAAGCTATGGCATCGTATACATCTTCTTTATGGATTTTGCTGTCTTCTAACCAGTTATTAAACACAGCAGTGTTCATTGGCAATCCATCCCCAACTTGTACAGATTGATTTTCTTCAGATAATACATATTGAATAAAGTCTTTTGCTAACACAGTCTCTTTTGACGCTTTATTAACCCCTATAATTCCTTTTGGTACATAGGAGTTATTTACTAAATAGCAGCCTCCTCCTACTTCTGATGCACATGCAGTACATTGTTTAAAAGCTCTCAAACTACTTACATATGGCATAACTACTTTGTAATTACCTTCCAAAACTTGCGTTTGATTCATTGTAAATACATCTAATATACGTTTATCTCTATGATCGACAAACAGAGTTTATCGCTGCTGCTTCTCATGAATTGCGTTCTCCTCTTGCAGTCATTCGCGCTAATAACTCTACTATCAAATTAACCCCTGAAGAGCAATTGAATTGTGAAGCTGTTATAGAAAGCGAATGCAATCGAATGTCACGTCTCATCAATGATATGCTTTTACTAGCATCTAATGATGCAAATACTTGGGCTATTCAAAAGAACGAAGTGAATATTGAAACCCTGATGTTACAATCCTATGAAAATTTTTCCCCCATTGCCAGGCAAAAGCAAATCCAAATTCTCCTTGACCTGCCTCAAGCTAATCTGCCTACCCTAATCGGAGACTATGACCGTCTTCTTCAGACTATTTCCATCCTATTGGATAATGCTATCTCTTATTCCAACGCTAACAGTCAAATTATCATAAAGGCGGAATTGGAAAAAAACATCTTTCATTACATATCATCGATCAAGGTATCGGTATTCCAGATGAAGCAAAGTCCTGCGTCTTTGACCGCTTCTATCGTGTCGATTCTTCAAGAAATAATAAAACTCACTTTGGGCTTGGGTTAAGTATTGCAAAAGAATTAGTTACCTTGCATCAAGGAACTATTATGTTGACCGATACTATATCAGGCGGCTGTACCTTCACCCTACGCTTCCCCTGCTAAGAGTTCGTCCTCATAACTTTATAGCGATATTAGTCACTTTAAATTGTTTAAAACAAGATTTTTCCTATTGAATGTCTTTTCTAATTATTTTGTTGGCTTATTGCTCCGAATACTTGATTTGATTCCATTTTTAACTTATTTACATTTGATGCTTAAATTGCTTTATAGATAATATTACTTGTATCGTAAGCGATGAACTCCCATGAATGCTTAACTGTTGTAAGTGGTAAACTATAACCAGCAGATTTTAGGCAAATAAAATCCAGCAACTATTACGAATGAATCGAAGAATGATATACTGTCATTCGGAGGTAAAGAAAGGATGGTTGATTGGATGAATTATTCAATAATCCAAGAACAAAATAGAAAGGGATATAAGAAGAGCCAGGTAGCCCGAAAGCTTGGGATTAACCGGGAAACCTTAAGTGTATACTGGAACATGACACCAGCCGAGTATGCAGCACGAGTTGAGTCCGCTAAGACACGAACAAAGAAGGCTGATCCGCATAAAGATTTCGTATTAGAATGTCTGCTCAAATATCCAGATATGTCAGCAGCACAGGTCGACATGGGCGAAATCAGTCTTGAAACATTAAGCGGACGGCATAAGAAAGTTTACTGCTTTGGAATGGTTATGACCCATTCCCGTTATAAATTTATCTTGTGGCAAGAAAATCCTTTTACCACAGACACGTTTGTGCAGGTACATATTAAGTTAATTAGTATGACAGCTTTACATGGCTTCCCATTAAGAATTTTATTCAAAAAAGCCGCTACACAACCAAAGTGAAGTATATCACTTTCGTCATGTAACGGCTAACTATCTTTTGGAACTAATCCATTGTGTAAGGCATTAATGCGATATGGAAAGTATAGTAATTATCATGGTTTATCATTCTCTATGATGCCCTAGAATAGGACTTTTCAGAATGGATAGCTTTTTATCATGTTTTATCAATTCTTATCATTTCATATAAAAGTTGTATCAATATTTTGTATCAATTAACTAACACATTCAGCACTTCTTAATTCTTATTACAATTATTCCACGAGAAAAGCCTCACATTTCTGCGAGGCTTTTCATTAATTACTTTTGTCTTCTTAAATACCGCTAAACGGCGTTGTTTTACATAGCATTTAGATTAGAATTATCTAATCAGCATAATAGATTTTATCACAAGGCTTTCAGTTAGTCAACTCTTTTTTATAAAATTATGAAAATATAATTCTTTCATTTTATCAGATATTTCATTCATATCGGTAGGTGAAAGTTTAATTCCCGAAAGCGTGTCCTGTGTTCCTTTGGGATTGTAAATTTTCATTTTACTTATGGTTGTTATCTGACCCACTAAAGCAATACTTCCTTCCTTCATTCTAGAAATTTGTTTTTTCATTTTTTCAAGAGTACTAATATCTCTTTTCACCGCACTAATATTAATGTTGTATCTTGTTTCTAATTGTTTCACCATTTCACTTTCTTCAGGTACTTCATCTTTATCTTTTGTAGTATTGGTCAGTTCAATTAAATCTTTTTTTAGCTCTTCAAACTTTTTTCGTGTGCTTATTAACAAAGTATCATTTTTTAGTTTCATCTTTGTATAAATATCTCCACCCAAATCAATGTCATATTTTGTAACTGTATCCGTTTCCTTTTTTGATGAAAGTGGTATTACCGTAATAACGGATGAATTTACTGCATTATTATTATCTAAAACAACGGCATAGTGAAGACCACCTTGCTCACTTCCAACCCTAAATCCTAAGTTAATTTGAATTACATCGCCTCGTTCATAACGTTTTAATTTCTGTGGTGAGAAAAGGCTTTCACTTAATAAATAATCGCTATACTGTTCAATCCAAAAACTCAGAATATCAGCCTTGCACGTCATTTTTTGATCAGATGATTCAATATATTTTTTTATTGTTTTATCAAGTTTCATTAAAGCTTGATCTTTGTGAGCTATTAACTCTTCTTTTGTTAAATTTCTAGACATTATACTCCCCCCTTCCTTAAGATAATATTCATCTCATCTGTTTCTTCGCGCCGCTAATCAATTTACTGCAAATTACTACAATAAATATTATATTTTAATTGCATATTCCATTATTTACTATAATACCAGTTGCATAAGTTAAAATAAAGTATTTTTTGTGTTATTTTACCAAGGTTTAAAATAATTCCAATACATAAAGAAAGAAGATCGATTTGCTCAATCTTCTTTCTAATCTTCTATGATATTTTAATTTTACCGTTTAAATTCTGCATTACTTCCTCAGTCTTATCTTTGGTAACATGGGTGTAGATATTAAGCGTGGTGTCTATCCGGCTGTGTCCCATGATTTTCTGAATAACCTTTATGTTTGATTCGTTCTCACAAAATCTTGTACAGAATGTATGTCGTAATGTATGTGCAGAAAATACAGGCAATAATATAGGCTCCCTGTCCTCTTTTTTTGCCATTTCTTGTTCCTGTTTATTGCTGGCCTTAATAATATACCTTATTACTCTATTTACAGCTTCCTGGGTGTATGGCTTGCCATACCGTGTTGTAAAAACAAATCCTTTATAACCGTCAACTTCGTAATCCTTCGCAATTCCTAATTCAAATTGATATTCCTTCTGTTTCAATAATTGCTTCCGCAAATCTTCAATCATCGGGATGGTTCTAAAACTGTTCTTTGTTTTCGGCGTTGATATAAAGAAATTATGTTCTTTCTTACCATTGTTATTAATTGCTTTATATGACACAGTATGATTTACAGATATGTTTTTATCTTTGAAATTAATATCGTCCCATGTCATACCACATGCTTCTCCAAGTCTGCAGCCGGTACCAAGCATAAAAGAAAAAAGAGGCAGATATATACAATAAACGCTGCTGTTTGCTACAAACTCAATAAAGACGGCTTGTTGCTCCTTCGTGAGTGCTTCCCTTCTATGTCCTTCCGTTTTAGCTACTTTACTGATGGCTCCTTCACATGGATTGTCCGGTAATAATTTGTCGCTGGTAGCATCTTCTAGGCAAGAGTATATAAGAGAATTAATATACTTGATTGTTCCATAGGATAGCTCTTTCTTTTCAATAAGTTCGTTGTAATGTTCTATAATGTGTGTACGTTTTATCTTCCCTATCAGCATCTTTCCCAAATTACTATCTTTTACGTACCATTCCCAATAACTCATATAGTTCATTTTGGTTACTTCTTTGATATTCCCCTTGTATATATCTAGCCATTTATAGAACCATTGATTTAATGTGCTTTTCTCAATATCTCTACAAACATTATTCTGTATATCGGCATTCTTCTGTATGATTTTCTTTTTCAGTTCCGCTAAATCGCTATCAACTATCATATAAGATTTTCCATCAATAAGCTTTCGCCATATATAACGAGAATCTGATAATTGACTGACATTTGGAGGTAACACCCTTCCTTTATCATCTTTCCTGCTTGTTTTTTTATTTTTAACCATAGAATCAAATCCTTTCATTCAGTATATAGGCGGTAGAATTGATCTACCGCCTGCCGTTTCAAATAGCACTCATTAACATCTATTATATCTCTGAACCCTGTATGTAACATAATCCGTCTGCTTTAGCTTGACCCTCGTCCTGATCAGTATCTTAATCATGCTCAATCTTCATATATTCCTCGTTCATTACAAAAGCTCATTCACATCGTTTATATACATATTGTATAAAGTCATTATTCATTAGTTAGCCCCCCTAGGATAATTAATCATTTCTTGCCCTGCTGCAGTATAGTCATCAAATGAAAGAATTCCATTAATCGCTCTTTTTTCAAAGAAAGCTTTAAGATGTGCCGGAATGAACGAAAGTTGATCCAACGACACATTCTCCTTCTTTTTCTGTATGTCGCATAATACAATAGCAGCTTCAATTAATTTCGGACTATCCTTGACTGCCTTCTCTAATTGAAGTATTTTGTGCCTTACTTGAGTTACAGTTTCAAAATTATTCTCATGAAAATCATTATTGATACGCTCTGTCATATTTAAGTCCATATCATTATCTCCTTTTTCCTATTGAACCGGAGACATTCTCATGTTATCATAAAAAGAAATTGAGAGTGCCGGCTTTGATTGGTGGGCTTCTCTATGCCTTGTGCTTCTGCGAAAAGTACAAGGCTTTTTACATTGTTTCTCTTTGTTTTAGCATGATATCGCTGAATAATTCATTTTGAATATCAATTTTTCTTAATGCTCTAACAATTCCTCGTCTAATATACTTCTCCAAGTGTGAAGATATCGTATATTCCTGATCCACTTCTTTCAAGATATTATTAACTCTCTTATCTGCCAAGAAAGTCAACTCCCTTCTTTTCATACAATGTCAATTGTGCTAAACTTATGTAAATAGATTATCAATATCCTTGTTAAGTATTGCACTTAACTTTTGCCATAGCTTCATACTTCCTCCTGAAGTCCCTGCTTCAAGATATTGATAGTTCCGCACGCTAGTACCAATCATTTGGGCTAATATTAACTGTGTATATCCCTTTTCTTGTCGAGCGGCGATTAAATTACTTCTCAATGCATCATCTCCTTTCGTCATAACACGCAATTTATTTTCGTGTTAATTTTATTATACACGCAATTTATTTTCGTGTCAACTATAAAAATAAAAAGGTGGAACTAAAATGGCTTCGTTTGGTGAACGATTAAAAGAATTACGTACAAATAGGCAAATTACTCAAAAGGAATTTGCTAACATAATCGGGATAAATGAAAGATCCTACCAGAATTATGAAATAAACGCCTCAACACCCAATTACAAATTACTTATTTTTATAGCCGATTTCTACAATGTATCTCTGGACTACCTAACCGGTAGATCAGATAATCCAGAAATTAATAAAGAGAATTATGATAAATGATGAAAATATAAACATTTGTTTCAGTAGTAAAAGCAGTACGCGGATGTTAGGAGGTATACATTGAAAAACGGAAGACTATCTGTTGAAGAAATAGCAAAATTAATGAACGCATCCCGCAATTTATACGTTTAGGTTTACAGCGAGGAGCGTTCCCATGGGGTTATGCAGTTAAAACCAGTAGCCAGTACACATATTTTATTATGCAAGAAAAGTTTGAGGAATATCTCGGCATACAAAAAGAACAAAATAAAGAAATCGATCCAGTATCTAGCACTGAAATAAAAATCAAACTTTTACAGGATGAAATTCAAAAACTTAAAAATGATATAAATGAACTAAACTTAGTAATCAATGGTCTTCTCGATAACCAAGAATACTTAATCAAAAGTATGAATGGTGGAAAAGTCAAAGGTCATTCAACCACCTTCAACAGTGCAATTATGAACTTTAGAAAAAAAACCTATATATGATATCCCAGAGGAAAAAGTTACCGTCAAAAGAACTGCAGAGCTTTTGGGTGTATCACCAATAGTAATCCACTTAGGTATCATCAACGGCGATTTTCCTTTTGAAACCGTTACTCAAAAAGTACTCTATGATGGTAATCATAGAAATGAATATCACATTTTTGCGAAAAAGCTAGCTGAATACCTAGAAATATCTGTTGAAGAGGTCAAGGGTAAAGTAAGCCAATAATTACTATTTCGTAATTTTATTATGCGTGCAATTTTATTTCCAAAATAAATAGATCTGACTCGATGATTTTTTATAGTTTTATTGTGTTCTAATTTTGACTATATTATTGTCTTTCATCTAATCTATTCATCTACTCGGATTAGATATTCATTCCAATACTCTTCATCGCCAGCTATATTATGTAACCAAATATACATCATAACCATTTCTAATTCTTTCTTTTTTCCTTTAATAAATGGCTTATTTGAATATTTAGAATAATAAGTATTTATATTAAATAAGTTATTTTTTACTTTGTAATTATAATCATAATCTTGGGAAGAATATTCTGATTTCATCCTGCATCTAGGAGACCAACTCCCAGGATTACTAATAAAAAAATTTAAGTAGCTTTCTACAGCACCGGTAATACTAACATTATATTTCAGGAATGTGCCTTTTAGCCAATTAGTAATATTATCTGAAATCTGTGGTTCATATTTATGCTTCCATGTAGTTTCTCTTATATGATACTCTCTGATAAATTGATATAATAGCTCTGTTTGATTTTTAAGAAATGGAAGCTTTTTTATAAGAACTGCGTAACAATCATATGAAACAGACCTAAATTCAGTTTCTTCATACATTAAATAAAAGCCTTCAGTAGAATTTAAATAGGATGATATTGATCTATTGATTTGCTTATCATATGTATCATAAATTGAAACTAGCCACCTCTTAACATCTTCACTATAATGCTCTAATGTTTTTTCATATTTTTGTAACTTTTCATTCTCAGCAGCTGTTCTTTTCTCGGTTCCTAGTAAAGGTAAATACTGATCAAAATATTCAAAAATATAATCAATACATGTTCGAATATTATTCATTTTTTGACTTGGATCAAATTCATTTATACTATCCTCAGACTTTCTTTTCTCAATATATTCTTCAAGTTTCAACATAATAGCACCAACCTTTCTGATACAATTATGCAACTAAATTGTGTTTCATGCAATATTTAGGAATTCTAAAACAGAATGCCTTTAACATATACTATGGGTTCAACTTGTTTTCATGTGTGAAATAATGTCCCCAAATTGAAATACAGCAATAGATAAACGTAAAATTTCGTATATCTATTATGGAAGGCTATACCAATCGAAATATGAAAAGAGCCAAAAATTCGGCTGTATTCTCACATAATTTCAGGTTCCCTCAGTATTGTGGACTGCTCAAAGTTTAGCAGTCCCATAAAACAGCCCCGATATTTTAATTGTATTCCGGCAAAGGAACCAATATTTATCGTTTACATATTATACCACTTATTCTATACTATTTGTATAATCATGATCATTAAGATCACAAATGAAAGGGGAATTTATATGGCTTTTGGTATCAAGAATATTCTTCAAGGTGCATTGGGAAATTACAGTACTGTCCCTATTGAAACACTACAGAAAGAATATGGCATGTACTTAATGAACGGCGAAACTATTAATATGGGTTTTAAACTGATTAGAGACGCTTTAATATTTACGAATAAGCGTATTATTCTGACTGACAAGCAGGGAGCAACTGGTACAAAGATGAGAGTTAAATCTATAAACCTATTTTCTGTTGTCGATGTAACTATGGAGACATCCGGATTTGGATTTGATGACAGCGAGCTCACATTTACATATATCAGCTCTCCAGAATTAAAGGGGCATCATGTAGAATATGCTTCTCACAAGCTGGAATTCCCTAAGCAATTCAATGTTCAAGGTATATATGCAATCTTACAAGAATTAGCTTATGAAAATTGCCTTAGAATAAATAATATCAGTGAATAAATACATCCCCGGCGAATAATATAAACCGGGGATTTAATTTTTACGATTACTGATTAACAAATGGATGATAAATGAACTACTTACTAACTGCCTTGCCTTTAACATATTCATTTAATTTTTTTGATAATGACGCATCCGTTTTTGTTTTCGTGGCTATTTTACCCTTGCTAGTCTTTGAGGATGTTTTTTTATATGTTGTTTTTAACTTAACATACGGCAATGAAGTAAATTTAATTTCAGCAATTCGTATCTGCTTAAAATTAATGCTAAAAGAAAAACCATATCTATTATCCTTGCTTTTTTCAGTAGAAAGGCTTTCGATTACCAGATTATTAAAGCAGCTGCGTCCAGTATAAGTAAGAATTTTTCCTTTATTTCTGAAATGACTAAGTGCATTCAGTTTCTTTCCATCCTTATCTTCAACAATTACGCCACTAATTGCTATTTTTATTGGTTCATTTTTTACATGATCTGATATATTTACACCATCTTCAACCGGATTATCAGATACCGTATTGCCATAATCTGTACTCTCTGTTATTACTACATCAAGTATTACCGGATTCTTTCCATCACTTAAAACAGCTCTTTTATTGATTATATTACTTGATTTCTTTGCTGCCAATTGCTACGTTCCTCCTTTAATTGAATTTTTCTTACTGTTGGTTTATAATAATTTACAATACATATATTGTAGTATAGGAAGGTGCATTTCCCAAATTTAGGGATTTGTTTTGTACTCTTTGAATTCTTTGCCTTGAAGCAATATGTAATGCTTACCTTCCTTATATCCTTTATCATATAGATTGTACATTAGGATAAACCCTTTTTATTTATTGTAAATTTTTATGGAGGTAAATTAATCCTACTGCCGAACAAACAGGTCAAATTGACTCCCCTACCCCTGTCACCATAACATAATTGTGACGTTACTATGCTACCAAATCTTTCTGGCACATTACAGATAAACTGTGCATATATATTCACAAAGCAATGTATATGAATGTATATCATGCATAAAGTTTATACATTTTATTATCTAATTAGTTGGCGTTGGATATGTGGATTACTACAATACCCTATTTATAAGGCTTTCACACATATTTGTAAATATCTGTACTATTCGCAAAATTACTATTTTAGCGAATAGTTTAGATTATCTTTACCTTTCGCATCTCCTTAGCTGCCCCTGCCTACTTCGTATCAGCTCAGCTATATCATCATTGGTTAACTCTTCTGGTTGCTTATTTGTATTAACATCCATTACATCACGCCATCCAAAGTTCTTCAATGCAAATATGGCTCCTGCAGCTGTTGTTCCGTGAAGCTTTTCCTCATAGGCTTCCTCCACCATCATCTTAAGCCTTTTAATGGGGTAGGTAAAATCATTCTGGCTATCGTTGTATTTTCCACTCTCATAATCATTCAGAATATCCTTCGTGGTATCCAGCGCAATACATAATCCGGTAACCGTAATAGGTTTATGCTCTTCTTGTCTATCCTCTATGTATTTAAGCCCTACCTGGTAAAGCTCCTCAGCATTAGTAAATTTTCGCGGTCTGCCTTTACCTCTGCGTCCCTCTATTGCACCATCCGGGATATCTGCTGTATGCACTACCTCTGTATTAACCACTTTCATATTGATTTTTGATGCATTTGATTTTATACTCTTCAACTTTGTACTCTTTGTATCATTACTCATGTTTTACATCTCCGTTTTTCTAATATCAAATTTTGGCTTCTATATTTCTATATATGTCACAAATCTCTGTTACCAGAATGGTTATGACTATCCAAAATTGGAGAGTCGAAATCCATCTTTGGTTATTTGGTACATTGTTTTCTATTCATGGAATCAATGTATAAGGTGAGCTCAAAATTGAGCCGATTAATTTCTTCGCCGGGAGGAAAACTCCACTCTTATCAAAATACAAATAGCAAACGCTTAAGTTTTCTACATCAATGGCTAATTTTATTCTTCATAAATGACGAATGGCAGAATAATAATACAATCATCTTTCAGTCGCGAACGTAAAATCATTTTCTCACTAATTTGCTATATTTTTACCAATACATTTTAGGGTTGATCAATTTGCCATTACCGATATGAATGAATTTTCCCGTTTATCTACACTCAAGACTTTTAAATGAAATAGAATGGATATCTTCGTTATAGTAGCATCGAATTTTCGGGGCTATTCTGTTTCATTCACCTTCATGGCGAACCCCTTTGTTTCCAAATTTCTGATTGCTATATCTTCCACAATAGAAGTACCGGTATATCTGAAGCTGCTTAAACCACCATAATAGCACCGGGCATAATTTATTTCGTACTTCTCTTCCAATAGTCTTGTTATCCTTGATCTTCTTAGTTTCCTTAATGCGCTGACTTCAAGCTGTCTGGCCCTCTCAATTGATTTTCCTAAACTCTCGCCGGCCAATTTCAATGTCATTGACTTACGATATCGTGCCGTTATAATTGTATTTTCCTCAGGGGTGACATTATCCTTTACGAGTTGCCATAGCTCATTACGTAGACTTTTATCGATTAAGCTGTTAATAACATCGTTTTCTATATCAACACTTTGATCTGGTATAGTATCTTCCAATAACAGATCGTCTCCGCCTGGTATTACGTCATCAAGACTATGGATATTATCATATCGGGTTAAGGCCGATCTTATTTCATGCAGTATTATCTTGCTTATCCCTAAATGGTAACATATTTCTCTATCGGTTGGTTTCCGTCCAAACTGTCCTTCATAGGCTGCTACAAACTTTTTGTAATTATTGATTTTATTAAATAATCCGGATGGAATTCTGACGGTCCGGCCGATGTTTTCAATATATCTTGTAATAGCCTGTCTGATCCAAAATGAAGCATAGGTAATGAATAATACTCCTGCTGTATCTTCGTATCTCTGTGCGGCTTCAACGAGCCCAAAATAGGCTTCATTCATTAACTCTTGGTATTCAATTATTGGTACACTTGTTTTACTGTTATTTACCCGGAAGACGTATTCAAATCTTTTTACTATCTTATTAATCATGCCTTTATTCTGGACATACAGT
The DNA here is from genome assembly GCA_023418475.1 of Bacillota bacterium. Lineage (GTDB taxonomy): Bacteria > Bacillota > Clostridia > Lachnospirales > Lachnospiraceae > Mobilitalea. The sequence goes on along the minus strand of JAEZZO010000072.1, from coordinate 27,505 downwards.
AATTCCAGGTTATCCGCCGAATTAATTCCAAGCTGGATCTGTTTTACAAATTCCTCATTGGTCATGATATCCCCACCTTAAAAATTCACAGTTCTTTCACTGATCAAAATACTTAAGACACAAATTGCCGATATAATAAGCTTATAAAATTAATTACCGCCTACAAGAAAATTAACATAGATTTTTTCATAAATTTCTCTCCCTTTAAGCCAACCCAACCAGTTGGCTTTTCCTCTGTACTTAACCAATTCAAATAAAAAACGCAGGAACAACCGGTTTAAAACCAATCATTCCCACGCCAATGTCTCAAGGCTTCCATCCTATCGGATAGGGTACTTTTTCACTCATTCTGTTGTATTCATTATAGCATATTTAGCACAATATTACAATCTATTCCTTTACAGTAATATCAGCTATTTTATATTGTCCTTTTGCATTCTTCCGCCGCTTAATATGTTGAGCAATTGGGGCCAAATGCGTAATGATATTTTGCAATTCCTTTTCATCTGAATATGACACCGTTAATTTTACTGATATATCCATCCTTCCTTTCTTCTATATGCCCCATTGCTGCTTTAATTGGTTTAATAGTTGCATCTGCTTTGAGGTATCTGTATCTGGGTTTGCATCAGGGTGATATCTCTTACTCAGTACTCGATAGAACTGTTTTAAAGTTTCCTTATCCTCTGTACTGTGGTTACTTTGCATATTTTCCGAGTAACTACCGCCGCCACTACCAGAAAAGAATTTACTATAGTTACTATAAAAATCTTTCTGATAACTACGGCTTTTTTCCTCATACTCCTGCCGGTATATAAAATCAGCTTCAACCTCCGCCAGTTTATCTTTATTCATGAGATTTCCAAATACATCGTATATTTCATCATATTTATGGCTATTAACTTCATAACCATATTGCTTATTGAATTTTGTTTTATTAGCTGCGTATATGGTAGTAATTCTCTCATGCTCTTCATGGGTTTTATATTCTTCTGTCTGCCGATATTCGTTTTGTATACTTACAATAAGCGGATCCAATTTAACCTGTATCAGATCATAAATAACATCTGAACTAATACTCAATCTACCGGCAATAGATGTAATTATTTTATCGATGTCATTAAGACAAAACCACCCATCTGCAATATTATAATAACTCACTGTACAAAGCGGATACTGTTTCTTTTTTACCTTACCATTTTCCCGATAGCTTTGATGTAAGCTGATTTTATACGCTTTCATTACCGGCCTTACAAAACGATCTTCACTATAATGATGCCAATAATAACTGCAATCCTGTCCTTGAAAAGACATTTGCATGAACCCTGATATCAATTCCTTTGGATGCCCATACTTATCAGGCTTCTTAAGTTCTACTTCTTGGATAACACAATACATTTTCCATTCTCCTACGTAGGTACTGTTAATCATATCGGAGTAACTACATACAATTCACTTTTAACATGCTTTCTTTCCAGTTCCATTACTACAGATGTTAGAAGATCATTGCATAGCTGGTTATTATATTTTTCTTCAATCTGGTGGGATGCCTCAATGACTTCTTTCCACTTAGCTTCATTATTCGGCATATCATATTTGGATTTGAAAAACTTCCATACATCAGCAAAGAGATTGTATTCCATCTGCAAATCTTTGTTTTCCACCATACATATCTCCCTATTCATCGAAAGGCAGTCTCTCATTATCTACCTTCATAAAACCGTTATCATCAGCTTCCCATCCATACCGTTTATCTTCATTTTTGATATTTAAGAACCTCTTACTTTCTTTTTCAAAGTAAAGCCCAACAAATTCGTCAGACACTCCTAAGTCTCGGTTCTTACATATCTCAATCACATTAGAGTACCCATATATCGGGTTATCTTCCTTAAGCCCCAAATCCGCTTTTGTTGTTCGCTTAAAGTCTGTATTTACCCTATGCACGATAAAAACGTTATCTGCGGCATTTGTAAGGTCTGCGGTACCTGATATATCGCTCTTTCTAAGAAAGCCAAGGCTTTTACGTGGATGGGCTACAAAATGGATATGTACACTACATTGCTTTGCCAGCTCACATAAGGACAATACCAATGCTGTCTGTCTCTCATACTTTTCGCCGCCTACCGTTGCCATATCCAAGCTCATCATATTATCAATAATTACCATGTTGATATGTTGCTTCTCAATGCATTCCTTAATTGCCCTTAATACGCTTATTACATTTGTTCCGAAGTCATTATCGTATATATAAATTCTAGGGTCCATCCAAGTATTTATCTTTCGTTTGATATTATCCGATACTGTATAGTAATTATCATATTGTGTAGGCTCTGCATATTTCTTCCCAGCAGCCTGCAGCTGTAGCCAATTCAATACTCTGTCAGCTCTTAACTCGCCTGAGAATAATGCTATATTAAAATTCTGATGAACTCCTTCAATGGCTATCTGAGAAAGAATGCTCGACTTACCGGAACCATTACTGCCGGACCATATGCTTAGTTCGCCCGGATTAAAGCCAATAATTAATTTATCCAGAGTATCCACACCACTCCGTATTACCTTGCTTAAATCACGCTTATGGCTCCTTATCCTGGAAGGGATTAGGAATATTGAATTATTCTTTTTGCTTGATTTATTCGCTTGTATCCCGATGGCTTCCTTTATATTCACGCCTTTGCTTGACATTGTCTGATGTGCTTCCCTTTGAATAGGATTATTACCCCTTAATGCTTCTAGCTCCCGGTCAATTGCATTGATTTCTTGGTCAATAATAGAATCTTCTTCCTCATTAACAGATCCATTTCCCTCTTCTTGCATTCTTTCACCATCCTTTCCTGTTCTTCTTTCTGCCAGAGCTCAAATTGTCGATCAAACTCTTTAATATACCACCCTGCAACTTTCTTCATTTCCTGCCTGTACTGAGCCTGCCAAGCCTCAAACCATCCGTTATAGGCTTTTATCACTTCTTTTTTACCGATACTTGAAAGCTTATTTGCTACCATACCCAGAAATTGATTATCGCTTACGCTGTAGCCATATATCTTCTTAAAGATATTTTCATCAAAAATAGTATCTTTATCTATGCTTTGAAAAAAAGATTGTTTATCCGGCATATCTCACCATCCTAAAACTTATACGAACCAGCAGCAGTTCTTTGTAATTCGACACCTTGCTGTTCTTTAATTTCTTCATCTTCCCACCTACGCTGATTAAGCCATGTAGCCGAGTTAGGAATGAACTGCATGTCCTGCCACTGCTTACTTTGCTTTTGTAATTCTATAGCTGATACCATGATGTTTAAAAGAGATTCATCAACTTTTAATTTCATAAAAGCTTTTTCCGCTGCAGCCTTAGCCTTTTTCTTCGGATAAGCTCTCCAGAATGCATCAAAATGATCAATAGATATATTCATTCTTTTACATTCTTGTTTATATTGTTCCCCTCTCATTTCCTTCATTGGTTCTTCATCGTTACTATCATCGTTACGTTCATAATTCTTTTTGTCTTGATAAAATGCGTAATTCTCGATGGTTACGAGTATTCCTTGCGTTCCCTTCATTGTTGTTATCATTGTTCCCGTGGTATCCGCTTCATACGAACTTCGTAACCACTCTAAAATATCGAATATTTGCTTCTTAGTTGGGACTTCTTTTCTAAATCCTACATAATAGGAACACGCTGCTTGTATTTCCGGAATACTAGTCCATAACTGTCCTCTTTTCAAGCCTTTATAATCCTTATGCTGTGCTTTGGATAAAAGATATATCCATACTTTGATATACAAATGGGGCTTACTGAAAATGATGTTATGTACAAGTTTTCTTGACACTAAAATATATCCTTCGGGTATCAATGCCTTCGCCATTGTTTCACCCCTCTTTACTTATAAGCTGAAGTTCTCCATTGATACACTCATACATATTATTTTTTACAGCGAAGACTATGTAATTATTTCCTTTATCCTGAAATAGAGGATAGCATACGTGACCATCTTTGCTCCTAAGGATAATAACAAATGCCTTATCAAATCCGAACTGATCAACTATAAATGTTTTAGCAGCATCAAAATTTCCTAATGGTATTTTTTCACAAAAGAAACGCTTAGCATATTGTGATTGTCTCATCTCTTTACCTCCTATTCTGTCAGCTTTTCAAAATACCGATCAAGCTTCTGTCTGGAATAGAGCTTCTTTTTAGACCCAATGCGAATTACTGCCTCTGCTTTTTCAGCCACTTCATAAAGTGAATTGGAACCAATATTATACCTAGTCTTTGCTTGATCTATAGTAAGCGCAATAATCTGGTTCATGTCTACTTTATCAGTTTGCAAAGCTCTCATGTGTTTCACCTCGCTTTTGATTTGATAATTCGTTTATTATATTAATTATTTTCTCTGATTTTTCGTCCGAAAGATCATGTCTTAACAACCTTGAGAAATTTCCATCATTGATTTGTAGTTTATCAGCTATTTGCCATAGTTTTATTCCATTAGATTTTGCCAATTCCCTTATTTTTTGATTTTTCATAAATTCATCTCCTAACTATATAAATTGTTATTGTATAATTGCATAATATTTGTTACAATAAAATTATACAACAACAAATATATGCAGTCAACGATATTGTGCAGTGAAAATCTAGTTTCAACATATTTAGTCATTTATATTGAAAGTGAGGGTTTCTAATGGGTTTTGTAACAGAATGTTTTGGGAAAAGATTGAAATTTCTTAGGGAAACAATAGGATTAAATCAATCCGATCTAGGAGATAAATTAGGCATTTCTAGAGGAGCAGTAAGTTATTATGAAAACTTTAGTAGAACGCCTGATATAGAGATATTAGATAAAGTAAGAGGTTTTTTTGAAGTTCCTTATGAGTTTTTACTTGGATGGTCAGATAACATGGAACAGAAATATATTGATGCATCCCTTGCCTTTAATCTTTCAGATGAGGCTTGCAGTATATTAGAAACCACGACAGCCGGCATTACTATAAGTGAAATATTGGAGCACGATAGATTTCATGAGTTTTCAAGATTATATAATAATTATATTATTAATTACTCTGACTACAAGTTGAGTGGAGCAGGGTATATATCATTTCTTCTTTCGAGATTACTAAATGATATGCTCTATGATGTTCTCACTGCTGATTTAATTAGCCATATGACCGACGAAGATAAAAAATACGCAGATGAAAAAAAACGAGAAACAGAAAAAAATATCAAGGAAATTGAAATTGCTTTAGATGAAATGAATAAGCAAAACGACGAATATGTTTCTAGTATAAAAGATGATCTCAATTATATTGTTGACAAAGAATATATTGAAAGAAAAGCAAAACTTATAAAGGCAACGCTTCCAATAGAACTTAGGAACCATAATACGAAATAATAAATAAAGGCCAGGCTCAATCATAACGACTGCTGCCTGGCTCCTCTCCCGAGTTAAATATTAATTAAACTTTATGTACTTTATGATGCGGATCAATTTTGGTTAACACGAAATAAGCTTCTGTGTTATAGTACCCAAAGACTCTAAATGAGGTTCTATCTTTTCCGTAATGCAATAATTCGTAGGGAACACCATTTACACTTATAGAACTTTTAGGTCCTTCTTTTCTTAAATATAGTTTATCCATTTGTGTTATCGTCAATTTTTCGTTAACAGAATACTCAATGAAATCATGAAATAGCTTCAAATCATCTGGCTTTAAATTTTTAAAACAATACCCATTGTCCAATTGACTTTCTATTGCCACTTTAAATTTCGAATCTTTTTTACTTAATATAGTTCCCTTTTGATTACTAGGCGCCACATCAGTTAATTTGCTTGGCATATAACATCATTCCCCTGTATATATACTTCTGTAGTAAGTTTTCATTAATTCTGGACTTATTTCATTGGAACATGCTTCGCAATCCGCACAGCCTTCTCTTGCTGCTCTCCAAGGAATTTCAGAATGCGTTAAAGCTTCCAGCTCATTAGCAGATAGTTTGCCATAAGTCAGCCATACCGATTCCAACAATTCAAGTTCCTCAGCATTAAACTTATTACTGTTATCTGCGACTGACTCAATATCGTTCCATCCAGAATATCTATACCTATCATACAATATTTTCGAGACGGGACCATGAACCCATGCTTCAAAGTTCGTATCTTCAATAACATCTCTTTCATACAATGCCCAACCCCAAGCCTCCACATAATATGCCAATTTTTGAAGCTTTTTATGTGACATTGATTCTTTAGACAAAAACCAGTTTGCAACATCAAATATTTTTGCCATAATATTACCCCCCATACTACATAAAAAACTACTACGATAAAACTTAAGACATAGTTGTATTGTCAACCCAACATATGTTCTGTATATATTATTATACTATAAGGTGGTTTATATGCAACAAAAAATGATAATTATTTTTGATATTTCACATTTTTTCTAACATCCATGTATAAGTGTGATAAATGTACAATAGCTATTACCTTATGAACAATTATAAATCACCGATTATATTGCATTGTATAACACTGATAATCTGCAATACATTCTGTTAGTTCTTCTTCTCTTTTGTGTCAAATTGATTCAGATTTTCCTCTGAAACCTTTATACCGGTACACTCCTCGAATTTCTTTTGCATAATTAAATATGTATACTGTGAACTTGTTTTAACCTCATATCCCCAGGGGAATGCATTTTGCTGTAATCCGGTCCTTATAAACTGTGGAGATGCATTCAGCAACGTTGCTGCTTCTTCAACTGATAATCTTCCGTTTTTCATACCCTTTCTCCTCATAACATATAGTTTGTATAATTACATATTGTAGCACCATATGTTTATATTTTACAATCTAATTTTGTAATACAAAAAAGCCCCTACTATCAAAGCAAGGGCTAATTATATGATTTTGTATCAATTTTGTATCAAAATGAATTTTCCATTGCTGGAACCCTAGTAAAACAAGGGCTTAATCCATTGTGTAAGGCATTAATGCGATATGTCTTGCACGCTTAACAGCTACCGTTAAAGCTCTCTGATGCTTTGCACAGTTACCTGTAATTCTTCTGGGAAGGATCTTACCTCTCTCAGAAACATATCTCTTTAATTTATTGATATCTTTATAGTCGATTCCTGTATGATTCTTATCAGCGCAAAATACGCAAACCTTTTTTCTTCTGCGTCCGAAGGTTTTTCTCTTCATCGGAGAATCGCCCTTATCTTCATTTCTCTTAAATGGCATGTTAAGACCTCCTTATCCGATTTTATTCTGCAAGTAATTCCATTGAGTAATAAAGCATTCAAAGGAATTTAACTTGTATATTTAACAAAAACAGTTCTAATTAAATGGTAATTCTTCGTCAATACCGTCCGGGATGTTCATAAATCCATCCCCCATTGCTGAACTAGGTTCAGGACGAAACTCTCTTTTAAATCCACTCTGGGATCCGGAGTCTGCACTTGCTCCCTTGCTTTCAGCAAATTCAATTTCATCTGCTACGATATCGGTCGTATAAACCTTAATTCCATCCTTATTGGTATAGCTGCCGGTCTGAATTCTACCTGATAATACCATCTTCATACCCTGCTTAAAATACTTCTCCACAAATTCAGCCTGCTTGCCAAAAGCAACACAGCCAATAAAATCTGCTTCCTGCGTTTCTCCCGCTCTTTTAAATCTGCGGTCGACTGCTAAGGTAAATCTGGCAACTGCTGTAGAATTATCACCCTGTGTATATCTTACCTCGGGATCTCTGGTTAAACGTCCAATTAATATAGCTTTATTCATAAGTTAATACCTCCCTTTCATTTCGCCTTAAGATAGTTTGAAAATCATGTCTTCAAACAGCAAATGTTGCGCTGATGCTCAAATTCGCAGTAACCTGGCAGAATAGAGGATTAGTATAAAATAGAAGATCATTTTTCTACTTATTAGTCATTAAGCATCTTTTCTGATGCACAAATATCTGATTACGTTCTCCATAATACGAATTCTCTGTTCGATTTCGCCTGGAACTGTAGAATCAGCGTCGAATTGGATGAAATAGTAATAGCCTTCTTTCATTTTCTGAATTTCATAGGCTAATCTTTTCTTTCCCCAATCATCAACATTAGTTATTGCTCCACCAAATCTGGTGATAAGCTCTTTTGTTGCTTCTAATGTAGCTAATCTGGTTTCATCCTCGATTTTTGCATTTACAACTAAGGCTAATTCATATTTATTCATAGTTGTCTTGCACCTCCTTCTGGTCTCTGGCCCTTTTTTAATGCAATCCGATTGACGAAGAATCTAAATTACATTTAAAGAGCAAGGAAATTTAGTATAACATATCACAATTACTTAATATAGCATAGAAATGTCCACAATACAACCTATTTTTTTTATATTTGCGATTTTCGTTACATCCTACAAAATATCCCCGATAAACTGATTTTTTTTACAAATGTATACTGCTATTCCAATTAAGATCTTGATCTGACAGTATTTAAACTCGCGGATCTGAATTGTAAAAGCCAAACCTTTACTGCATCTATAATATATCATTCTTATCCATACAAAATGTTAATACATCTATGAAATATCATTCTTATTCATATAAACTGCTGTAATCAGATAACCTCTTTCTTAATAAAGAAAGGATATCCTCGGGTTCCATATCTTTCGCCAAATCAACCGGGATCATAACAGGTGGCAGATTGGTATTCATATTTCTTTTCGCAAGTCCACGCTTTACAACGTTTAATTTGGACAGAAAATGATCTACATTCTTAGGAATCACCGCTATGGACTTTTTATAATTAACGGTTATGATTTTAAAATCCTTAATTTCATCAAAGGAGATATATCCCACACCACTGATTGAGGAATTATCAATAACTCCGTCTCTGGTAATGGTTAGAAGGCTCTTAACCTGCCTGGCATTGGTTAACGCAATAATAAAAGTAATCAAGAGAATAATTGATACCAGAATACCAATCAAGCGGTAGCCTTTTTTATCTGTAATAAATCCGGATGCTGTTACCGCAACTGCTGCCATCAGAAAGAATAAATTGCCAAAAGCAATCATAAACGCTTTATAGTTTACTTTCTCAATAATAATTTCCTCCACAGGACTGCCTCCTTCAGCAATTTCCAAACTATAAATAATTGTATCTGTTTGTTAAATTTTTTGCAATATCTAATTGTATGTTTTTGCATTTGTTAAGATCCTTCATAATATTAATCAGAAATAAGCAAAAAACATTCTAAAAATAGCCTATATCCGAAATCAGATACGGGCTATCACGAACTGATATATTTATCTAAAACGCTTAATCATTTTCTTTTTCCGCAAGAATTACTCCTCTTCTCGCTCTATCTTGGCTCTTTGTCTGGCAACATAGCTTCCAATCTTATCATTAGGGACATCAAGCTCACAACCATACAGATAAGCACTGCCGCTTCGGAATTCTCTTGCGTAGACAATACTCGCAACTAATGTTTCCTGTGTTTCGTTATTAATCTGAAAAGATATCTCAATTTTCGCATATTCCTCTATCTTTATATTACTGACAATTCCCATACCGGTCATACTGATATCTTTTAATACGCAGTCAATCTGTCTTGTTTTACCATTCGATGTTATCTTTGCAGTGACAGGTGAACCGATAAATAATCGAAAGTCGCTTCTATGATCTAAGCTCGCTTCCTGTTCCGTTTGAATTGCATACAATTTCTGCCCACAATAAGAAACCAATCGGGGACTTAAATCATGAAAAGAATAAACAGCTGCATCCGATTTATATATCAGTGAAAATTCTTTTAATTTTTTTGCCTCAATTGTAACTCCTGCGCTCTTAACTGCTGAAACGTAGACTGTATCTGCATATTTGTAAAGTAAACCGGAACTTACCATGTGTTTTTCATGTAAATAACTGAATTGTAATTCAACAAGTGTATTAACCGGTATCTCATAAAGTTTCATGCTTTATAACTCCTGGACATAATAGTTTATGAATATTCATAGAGGTAATCGCTTGTAACATAGGCAATATTTCTTATTGACCGTTTTTCTTATTAACCATTGAACAGTATATCATAAGATCCAGCGGTAAACAACCGTATACCTTGTTATTCATGTCATTTTTTTGTATTTGTTATATATTGTACCATTTTTATGTCATAAAATTTAGCTTTTATATATTCTATATCAAGATTCGAATGTCAAAAGCCTGAAAATGATTTGCCCGATTTATATACACTCATATTAATCAACATAACCTGGATCAGGCTTATGACAATCGAAAATATCAAAGCATACCAAAAGATTGATACAATAAAAAGCTTTATACTCACTTGAGGTGATTACAAAGCCTTTCATTTTTAATAGAATAAGTGTATGAAATGTATGATTCGTCCCTTGACGTCTATCTTAATCTTGGCTATTTGTTTTGCTCTGAGATTAATTTCTTATAATTTTTGATACACTGTTCAATAATTATAATTGCTTCTTCCGGTCCGCCAAATTCATTTACTGCTGTCTGCTTACGCTCCAGTTCTTTATATACGCTAAAAAAATGTCTCATTTCATTAAAAATATGCGGCGGCAGCTCGCTGATGTTGTTATAAATATTATAGGTAGGGTCATTAAACGGGATTGCTATGATTTTTTCATCACCCATGCCATTGTCTATCATTTTCATAACGCCGATCGGATAACATCTTACCAGTGTTAATGGTTCAATTGATTCTGAGCATAAAACCAATACATCCAGCGGATCTTTATCATCACCGTAAGTTCTGGGGATAAATCCATAGTTAGCCGGATAATGGGTTGAGGTATACAGAATTCGATCAAGAATAATGTATCCTGTTTCCTTATCAAGTTCATATTTTTTCTTACTTCCCTGTGAAATTTCAACAACGGCTACAAAATCACGGGGCGTTATTCTTTCCGGACTAATATCATGCCATATATTTCCCATATTCTACCTCATTTCTTCGCTGCCTTTTGTAATTGCTCTGCCAAAACACGTTTTCTATGCTTGTAACCCAGTAAGCATCTTCTCTATACGCTTGCACAATACTGTACCATCATAGAGATCTAACCTTATCTTGTTATAATACCTTTTGATTATATCATTATTTCCGGATACTATTCAAGAAAAAACACTGATACTTCATGATCGTAATGCTACAATGGTTAGTTCAGAGCTTTTTTCTCTGAAATAACAAAATAGAACTGCACAGGCAGCCCAGGGTGAACAAAACTGTTAAGATCAATGTGATCATAAGACCCTCCACTGACTGGGTACCATCCAGTAAAGCTGTATTCCTTTCCGCCAGCGTCACCGGATTAAATTTAGCCGTACCTGGAAGGCTGCTTACCGTCAGCATTAAAATAAGTGTGATCGCAGATACAATTAATCCGCCAAAATTACCAGTAGTCAATGTACTGGAAAGAAATATAAGAGCTATTACAAAGCAGCCGAAAAGCCATAAGCAAAACAGCGAAACAATAAGATTTTGCACGGGCGCATCCGGAAATAGATAACAGGTATAACCATAGGCGGTTATTGCAGACAGGACATATCCGGCTGTCCATAAAGCAGCTGCTGCCGTATATTTCGATAATATCACTGTGTGCCTTGGAAGTCCTTTTGCCAGAATATTCACCAGTGTGCCCTTCATTATTTCATTCGAAATTGTGCCGCCAAAAACCAGAAGCAGCATCAAAATTCCCATCTGCGTTAGATTTTTAAAATATTGCGCATAGGCATCCATTATCGTTGGCTCGGGTATTACTATTTTCATTCCTTCCAGCTTCATACTTCCTATAAGGTCAGGCATAAGCTTTGCCAGAAGGGGACTTATCATTCCAAAAACAAGTAGGACAGAAAAAACCAACAGCCATTTGTAAGTGCGGAGCTGTTCCAAAAATTCTTTTTTGGTAAAAGCCAGAAAAGCCTTCATCCTATCACCTCTAAAAATACATTTTCAAGCGTAGGTTCCAGAATCTCATAGCGAACCACCGGAATACCTTCCTTTACCAGAAAAGCCAGGATGTGTGAGCCGTGCTCCTGTACATTTGTAAGCTCTGTCTCGAGCGTATGCCCAGTTATACAGGTGTTTTTTACAAAGGGAAGCATTAAAAGTCCTTTCTCCAGTTTCCCGATCTCAGCTGCATTTCCTAATTCTATCCTCACTTTGTCCGTACGATATTTGTTACGGATTTCATCCACTCCTCCCTGCAAAATAAGCTTTCCCTGATCCAGTATGCCAATGCTGTCACAGATACGCTCCACATCAGACAATATATGTGTAGAGAAGACGATTGTAGTTCTTTCTTTCGCCAGAGACAGAATATCAAGGATTTCTTTTCTTCCTACCGGGTCCAGTGCTGAAGTCGGTTCATCGCAGATTAATAGCTTAGGTTCATTTAACATAGCCTGCGCAATTCCCAGTCTTTGCTTCATCCCACGGGAAAAGCCTCTAATTCTTTTCTGATTTCCATCCAATCCTACAAGTGATAATAGTTCTTTTGCTCTTTGCTGCAGCACGTCTTTCTTCACACCCGTAATTTCTCCGCACAGCTTTAAATATTCCATTGAATTCATATACCCGTAAAACTCCGGAACATCCGGAAGATATCCGATATAACGGTTTGTTTTAGTATTACCGTATTTTACAGTTTCTCCATATACCCGGATTTCGCCGGCCTCACTCTTTAGAAAGCCTAAAATCATTTTCATGGTAGTTGTTTTACCGGCCCCGTTTTTTCCGATAAATCCGAATACCGTGTGCTCAGATACCGTAAAGCTTAAATTCTTTATTACCTCGGTATCACCAAATCTCTTAGATACTTTGTCTAATTTCAGAATATCCATTACTCTTCTCCCCTGCCAATTGTAAAGTATAAAATAGGTCCCAGCATTTGAAGAAATACTACTATAATTACCCACAATACCCGATTTCCAAAACGGTAATGCCTATGAGCAAATACATGTACCAGTGCAGTGATCATCAAACCCAGTTCCACCAATGCGATTGGTATTAAAAATGGCAGATACATCATAATATTATCCGGCATAACTGATCTCCTTTCCTTATTTAGGTGTCACAATCTTCAATTTACTATCAAACCTCCATTCTTCTTTTAAGCAGCTGAAAGCGAGGCTCCGCCTCTAAAGGTGCTAATACAGGATTATTTATAATTGCATTTCTGACATCTCTCCAGATTACCTCGGTATTTCTTGGAGCAGTAACTTCAATGTCTACGGCAGCCAGATAATTTTCCAGGCGGTCAAATAATTTGCTACCATGAATATGAAATATTTCCTGGTGCGGCTGTTTTGCCAGATTAACATATCTCTCCAATACATCAATTGCTTCCTTCTTTCTGCTCTGTGATAAGTAGACCATCGCAGCGGACAGGTAGACCGAGAAAAGCGCTGCAGGCTGTAATTTTTCAATTTCAAATATGCTGCATAATTTTGTAAAAATATCATAATAGTGATCCATTTTCTTCGGTTGATCCGCATAAAGTGAAAAAAAATCAGGAAATACTGATAGAAGGTTATTTATAGTGATAAAAGTAATTCCCTGCAGGTAATCCATTGCTTTGTCTTTGTCACCTTTCATCTGGTAAGCTCTAATCAGTAAAGTCTCTGCCTGCTGCTGCGGCTCGCAAAGATTTTGTAGGATATCAATTGCCAGTGCAGGCTGTTGTAAGCTTAAGTAACATAGTGCTTGCAGCTGTATTGCCTGCTTTGCCAGATTAATATCTTCACAGGATTTACCAACACGTTCAAATATACCAAGTGCACGTTCAATTATTTTATTTACCCGTTCCGGTATTCCTGTCAGATTACAGTGGTTGAGGTATAGGATTCCCATTTGAAACTGCAGATACCAGCAGGAATAATATTTTTTGATGTATTCTTCACACTCCGCGTATACTGCATCAAATTCCAACTTTGCAAAATCATCCGCCAATCTGTGATATAGCTTACGAATATCCTCTTTTGTCATCTGCGGCTCATATCCAATCAGCTGATCGACGGAAATATTAAAATATGCTGCTAACAGAGGCAGCAGCATAATATCCGGAAAACTTTGACCCGATTCCCATTTAGAAACTGCCGGTTTTGAAATACCAAGATGATTGGCAAGTTCTTCCTGTGTAATTCCCTTTTCCTTACGGTTTGCTAAAATAATTTTCCCGATTTGTATTGAGTCCATATTCTCCTCCTTCTGTTATTAAACTCCCTCGTTTCATCAGAATTATAGCTTTATTCTAGCGCTGGATTTAGCGGTTTACAATGGATTTATAGTTAATTTTAGTTAATTGTTTTAACCAATGGTTAACCAGTATACTCTGTTCGATTATGTATACTAATGATGCTCTAAAGCTATCCATAAATTAACGCTTCTAACTATCTATATAAAAATACCCTGCATCCGTTCTTAATTAAAACGAATGTCGGGTATTCACAAAATGAATTTTTAACTTATCTTGAACAAAAGTGCTCTTTGCACATTTTTGCAATCATAAACCATAAAATGCACAACTTGTTCTGCACGCGAAGCTGTCATCCCCGGAGGGTTTTATTTTCATTGGAAGAACCTCTTATGAAATTAATATTTGAGTTTATAGCTCAGACAATAGAAGATAATCCAATTTTATTTCTCCCCTTTCACAGCACAACCATAAATGCTGCTTTTCGAGTACATTGCATTTCAAGGTAACTGCATATTCTCCTTTCCCGCTCACGTTGAGATTTTTCTCCTCCAGACCGGTGCGTACATGCAGCTCCCCTTCTCCCTCCATGTGGATTACCAGATAAAATTCTTCTTTTTGACAACAAAAAAGATAACCTACCTTATCCTGCGTTTGCAGTCTCACCTGAAGGTTTTCTTCCGGAGGCTGTTCTTCTCCCCCATATCGTTTATAATCCACTTCGCCAATTCTACCATTTTCAAAAATGATACTGACCGGATCATTTTTCCGGAGCTTTGCGCCCTCTATTCTCTCTGATATAATATGAAAATCATTGTAAGCTTCACAGGGAATTCTAACCGGTACCTCTCTCTTCAGCGCCTTTAAAACATCCGGATTAATTCTTGCATTCTTAATACAAGAAAGAAAATCATTAAAAATAGATCTTGCCCGCTCCCCACCCAGCAATTGATCTCCCTTCATCCAGCTGATTAAATTATCCCATCCTTCCGGCATGTCAAAAGTAAGCGGTGAATTCTTACAACTCATCTTCTTATAGCTCCAGAAGGACCAGCTAATTCCCAACTGTTCGTACATAGGAAAAGCGGTTGTGTACCAGTCACAGTTATTTTCTCCTCCTTCTCCCATAAAAAGTGGTATATTTAGCCGTTTTGCCGTCCTGGTGGGGGCTGCAAGGCTCTCCGCGTCCGGATTATTCCAATACTTATGAAATTGCAAAAGTATATTGTCTGCTGCTTCCTCCGGTGTAAAGGAATCAAAAATCGAAAAATCCGTTGCCCAGTGTACGCCCTCCAATATAATCATATGCTCCGGATCTATCTCTCGAATATCTCTGATCAATCTTCGATATAGCGGCAGAACCTTATCATTATATTGACTAAAAAATTCCGGTACCGGTTCATTGAGCAAGTCATAGCCGGCAACGATGGGCTCCTTCCGGTACCTTGCTGCTATTTCCTTCCATAAGAAGCTTAACTCCTCCGCATATTGCTCCTGCATAAATAAATATGGCTGATCCACTTCACAGTCATCGATATTTTGCCCGGTCTGACCTCCGGGAGCTCCATGCATATCAATAATTACATAAATTCCATATAATCTGCACCAGTCGATCAGCGTGTCAATCCTATGAAACATGCTTGTATTCAGAATAAACTGCTGCCCCTGCTTCTGATAGAGATGTCTTGCGTTCAGCGGCAGACGTACAGAGTTAAAGCCCTCCTTTGCGATAAACTCAATATCCTTTTTAGTAATATAGGTATCCAGGTACTGCTGCCAGAAGTTAATTGCATACTCCTTCCCGCATAAATCTTCAATCATTTTCTCTAATCTGCGGGGACGATCATATTGTGTATCAATCTTCCACATATAACCTTCCGGCAGGAACCATCCGCCAAGCCCAAAACCTCTTAATATAACGGGCTTATCTCCATCATAGATTGTATCTTTGTTGGCTTTTAAATAATTCACCCGACGCTCTCCCTTCTGTCTGCTCCTAATGTTCTTCCCTTTCTAATATCTTATATCTAAGTATAAAACAATGCCTCCCTTTGTCAAATGGGAGTTTGCATCTTCACAAGGCCTGTTCCTATGCAAAAGCTCCTATCGGATACATCAGCGTGAAATTTAACGAGGTATGAATTGCATCTTTCGTCACCCCTTTACCGCTCCCTCCGTAATGCCCTTCAGAATTTGCTTCTGAAAAATAGCATAGAAGATGATAACCGGAATAGCCGAAAGGATCAGCGCACTTAAAATTGCTGACCAGTCACTGCTATACTGACCAAATAGTGTGTTCGTAGATAAAAGCAGACTGTACTTTTTATTATTCGATATCGTGATCAGAGGAAGCAGGAAATCATTCCAGATCCAAAGCACATTCGTAATACAGATTGTCGCTGTGATAGGCTTTAACATAGGAAGAATGATGGAGAAAAACATTCTCATCCTGCCACAGCCATCGATTGCAGCAGCCTCTTCCAGCTCCAGTGGAATTCCCTTCACAAATCCATGATACAGGAAAATCGCCATACTGACTCCAAGTCCTGAATAAACAAAGGAGAGCCCGATCAGGGAATTTTTAATATGCAGCGCCAGTATTATTTTATATAGCGGTATCATTATCGAACTGAAGGGTATTAGCATAGAAAAAACAAATAAAGAAAAAATAAAGGCAGAAAGTCTTGTTTTTGTCCTGCTAAGCCGCCAGCCTGCCAGTGCCGAGAAGAAGATCATCATGGTAACACCCAGAAATGATAGGAAGACCGTATTGAAAAAGCTTCTTATATAATGCATCTTTTGTGTGGTACGTATATAATTTTCTAAGGTTAAGCTTACCGGAAGAGCCATCACATTGGTCAGCAGCTCACGGTTTGACTTAAAGGAATTCATAAGTGCCATAAACAAAGGGAAAAGCCAGAATAACATTAAGACTGCCAATCCGGTATAAACCAACAGGTTATTGATTAACTGCTTCTTTTTCATCTTATAGCTCCTGCTCCTTTCGTTTCATGATCCGCAGCTGCAATATAGTAATCAGGAATATGATCAGGAATAATACCATGGACTTTGCAGTGGCATAGCCATATCTTATATTACCCGAGAAGGCTTCCGCATAGATATTTAAGGCTACTGACTGGGTTGCTCTTCCGGGGCCTCCTCCCGTCAAGGCAAAGATAACATCAAATACCTGGAAGGCGCTGTTTAACGTCCAGAAAATGCATATTGTTAAAGCAGGGCGAATGAGAGGAAATGTTATTTTCCAGAATTTCTGCCAGGCAGATGCTCCGTCAAGACCTGCCGCTTCCTTTAGATAAGCCGGAACTCCCTGTAACGCCGCCATATAGATAATCATCAGGTACCCGACAATTCCCCATGCTGAGACGATAATGATTGCAAGAAATGCATAGCGGGGATCCCCAACCCAGGATTTATCCAGAAATTTCATTCCCCAGTTATCGGCCATATAGTATAGCACCTTGGTAAAAATGAAATTCCACATATATCCTCCGATGATCATGCTAATCATATTCGGCATATAGAACAGAGTCCGGAAAAATCCTTTCGCCTTACTTCTGCTTTCAATCGCAACGGCCAGTCCAAGAGCTATCACATTAGCAACCACCAGCATTACGATTACATACTTGCTTGTAAACAGCATGGACTTCCAGAAAATTGTATCCTGAAAAATCTCTATAAAATTACTAAGACCAATAAAATCATATTTCTTATTTAACCCATTCCAGTTTGTCATGGAATAAAGTAAGCCGGTAATCGCCGGTAAGAGCTTAAAGATAAAGTAAACCGTAAATGCAGGGGCGACAAACAGCAAGAGACCAAGATTTTCCTTTTTCTTCTTTGTCATTTCTACTTACTCCTTATTTTTTGTGCAGAAAGGACGGGCCAAAGCCCGCCCTTCCCTTTTGCCGGTATTATTTTTTAAGTTTATTTGCTTCCTTGAATTTAGCATCCAGATCCTTTATGATGTCCTCTTTTGTAACTGTGCCGGCATAAAGCTCCTGCAGCAGCATTCCCTGCTCTTCTGTCACAGAAGACGGCAATACCAAATCCTGATAAGAACGGCCTGCTTCCACATATTGATACGCTTCCTTTACCCAGGAGGAAGTATCATAATTATGAACACTGGAGATCGGATTAAACGAACAGGATTTAAATAATGCAGAGGAATCCTTATCATCCAATACATAGTTTGCAAATTTAAGTGCAATATCTAGGTTCTTGCTCTCCGGGTAAACTCCAAGTGTGGTTGAGGTCGAAAGATTGATTAAGGTGCTGGCAGGATTATTGTTAACCGGTAAGGCAAACACGCCCATCTTCATATCGGGGTTTGTTGTCATAATCGTATTAGATGCCCAGGTTCCCTGCACATACATTGCAGCCTTACCATTTGCAAAATCAGCACTGCCTGCTTCGCTTCCCTCTTCCATTGCTCTGGCAGTTCCATTTTTCATAATCAGGTCTATTACATCAAAAATATCACTGATTTCAGAATAAGATCCCTTATCCTGATACATACGATCCAGCCAATCCGGTAGCTCACCGGATACCTTACCGCCGATGGTAAGTGCAGTCATCAGCTGCGGAACCCACTGTTCCTGATAAGCTAACAGGAAAGGTGTGTAGCTTTTATCCTTCAGTACCTTGCAGATGTTCTTTAAATCATCCAGCGTTTCAGGCGCCTTTAAACCACATTTATCAAATATATCTTTATTATATAAAACTCCCCATGCCTGACTTTCAATCGGGACCGCCAGAAGCTTTCCGTCTACGGTAACGGTTGCCTTCACATTATCATAGATTTTACCGGCCAGCGCTTCTTTGCTTAAATCCGCAAGATATCCGGCTTCCTGGTAGGTTTTCAGGTTATTGCTGTGAATTGTATAAAGATCCGGTGCATCATCTCCGGTAAGGCGTGCCTGCAATACACTCTCATACTGATCCGAGCTTGGCATCTCCAAATTAACCTTTACCTTAATGTTCTCTTCTGCCAGCATTTTATCCTCGAACTGCTTGCAATAAGTCTCCCATTGGTCCATATACTGCGGAAAGCTCATCATAATATTTAATTCTGCTTCCCTTGGCTCTTCCTTCGGCTTTGATGTGGCTACCGGCTGGCTTGTCGCTTCCGGTTTTGCTGTTGCATTATCATTGGTAGCCGCTGACTGTTCTTTCTTACCTGCGCATGCTGATAGTGACAAGGCCAGACACATCGCAAGTACTAAAGCTGTTAGTTTCTTAATCTTTTTCATAACATACCCTCCTACATTATGTAATTGATACGGCGTTTTTCCTGCCGCTGCCGTTTTCCTTCTCTTAACGGTAACTATAGCATACCTTAAAACACCACAAATTACATTTTCAAAATAAGGTATTATTTATTGTCAATTATTGAACCTCTGACCTCCCCAGGTGTTTTTCCATAATATCTCTTGAAGGTTTTGTAGAAATGTGCCTGGTCGATATAGCCCACCAGCTCACCGACCTCTTTAAGCGGCACCTTATAATCCTTTATCAACTCCTTCGCCCTCTCCATCCGGAGTGCGGTCTGATATTCCGTAAAGCCTTTCCCTACCGCTGCTTTAAAAGCCTTACTTAAATATTCCTTGCTTACGTAAAATATCGCCGCTGTTAATTCCAGTGTAATACCTTCCGTATAATGATCTTCCACATATTTTCTTATTTTCTGTATATCAAGGCGGTTACGGCTGCGATTATATTCCTGCATCTGTTCGGATGCTGTACAATATAGCTTCTGAATAAATTGTATCATTTCCTCCAGCGAGCTGTCACTGCTGAATACAAAAGAGGTACCTGTCTCCTGGAACACCTCCCGGGGAACAAGATCCCGACTTAATAAGAAATGCTCCAGGGTGTTCATAAGAGTATAATAAATACAGATCATCGTACCCTTCGTAGGCTTTTCTCCTGCATTTTTTACAATTAGCTGATATATTTCATTACATTTATGCAAGATAATTGCCGTATCCAATGAATTTAGTGAATCACAAAGATTATCCCGAAGGGTGTAATAGGCTCCGGCCCAGGAAACATCCAGAAAACCGCTCTCCAGGTTCTTGCCTTCCATTCTGATATCCGTTCTTTCCGCCAAAAGTCCCACACAGCTGCTTAGCTGCTTATTTAGCTCTTCCTGTTTCACCGGCTTTAGCAGATAATCCACCGCATCCAGTTTTAAAGCACTTCTGATATAAGAATAATCATCATATCCGCTGACAAAAATAACCAATGCCTTATTCTTTTCGCTCCGCAGCGTTCCAATCAGATCAATTCCGTTTCTGTGAGGCATTTTTACATCTGTGATTATGATATCCGGAGCCGTCTGCCGTATGAGCTCTAAACCGTATTCCCCATCCGAGGCTTCTCCGACCACTTCCAGTCCAAGCTCTTCCCAGTCCCCTAATGCTTTAATTACCTCCCTGGTCCATGGTTCATCATCTACAATGACTACCTTATATTTTCTCATTGCTGTCATCCCTTCTGATTACTTTTATTCGTACCTTTACCGTTGTACCCTCGCCCTCTTTACTGTCAATGGAAATTCCATATCTATCTTCTGAAAATTTAAGCCTTATTCGCGTATTGACATTGCATAAGCCGATATGGGAGCCTGCTTTCATTGTTTTTTCTGTTTCATTTTTCAGACTTTCCCGAATTTGCTCCAGGCGCTGCGGACTAATTCCTATTCCGTTATCCTCCAGAGTCAGCAGCAAATCCTCCTTGTTTTGTATCACACCTTTCAGGCGGATCAGCCATTGCCCCACCCGGTCCGATAAGCCATGCTCCATACTGTTTTCCAGAAGAGGCTGCAGGATAAGCTTCGGAATGATACAGTCCTCTAAGGCTTCCGGTACATCAACCTCCAGATTTATTTTATTTCCAAAACGTTCATTTTGAATGGTAAGATACGCCTGAAAATACTGTATCTCTTCCCTCAGACAAACCATCTCATCCGAAAAGTTAAGCGAATATCTCATAATATCCCCAAGGGCTGTAGTTACCTTGTAAACCTTAGCAGACTCTTTCTTGAGTGCCATACCACCGATTACCTGAAGTGTATTATACATGAAATGAGGATTAATCTGTGCCTGAAGTGCTCTCAGTTGTGCCTCACGCTTCTCAATCTTACTCTGATACTCCTGCTCAATCAGTTTTTTATTACGCTCCAGCATGATACTGAAGCTGTCATGCAAGATACCAATCTCATCCTTTCTCTCCTGTACGGCAATATCCGGATAATCATCGATTGTAATGATACGCATTTGTGCTGATAAATCTATAATCGGTTTACTAAAGGCTCTTGAGAATAGCATGGAACCAAGGGCCGACACGATAACGGCAACCAGTCCAACAAGAATTCCTGCTACAATCGTATTGCCTAAGGCTGCTACAATCGTTCTGTTTGGTACGGTCATCAATATTTTCATCTTCCCCTGTCCAACCTCCCGAAAGAAATAAAAATGACCCTCCAGAAAGGTCTCCTGTACTTTAGCCTTCTCAAGCTGCTTAATAACCTCTGTAAGAGTGCTGCTCTCTAAATGCACTCCAGCGCCATATTCAGCCTGAATTAATTCATTCTCATCATTAAAAATGAGAATTGATTCGTCCTTCGTCGTCTTAATGTCTTCCAGTATGCCTTCCATATCATATGGTCTGAGGTGCATAGCGATCAGCACCATGGGCTTTTTATCACTAAAATTGAATATTTCATGAGATACAATGATTTCTTTTTCCGTTCTGGAAAAGATAATATTCGTCTGCAGTTTTTGATCTCTTTTCTTCCAGTCATCCAGCTTATCCCCGATTTCTTCCATCCCTGCACCGGAACGCTTGGCTACCAATACCTGTTGCTGGGCGAAATTATAGATCTCCATTGAGTTAATATTTTTGTCCATACTGATCGTTTCATTTAAAGCAGAGATCAAATCCAGCTTCGCGGTATAATTAATCTTCTGCGGATCGCCGCACCAGGCAGAAATATCATTTTTGATTTTCTTATTCACTTCAAATTGATAGAATTTATCCGAATAGCCTTCCAGTTCAATATTAAGGCGATCCTGCAGCCATCGTATGCTCATTCTCTGATTATAGATTAATTGCCTCCGCATAGTCTGATAGGTAACAATACTTGCAACAGAGGTTACCAGAATTACCAGGAATACAGAAAATATCAGTATTCCCATAAAAAGCTTTCTCCTGATTGACAGATCCTTTACTTTCTTCATGCGGCTCTCCCTATACGCAATTGCGTAACCTACTCATCGTGTAAATTAGTGTTCTTACGTTATGCAATTTCCTGTTCTACTTTATACAATGGCCAGATTATTCTTAATTGTCAGGCTATGTGTAAACCTTCCTATGCAGAATTACTCTATGATAAATAGTTTCTTAATTATATGATACACCTTTTACGTACAGAGGCAATCTGATTTTTCGCAAAAACCGGCAGTCCGAATTGACTGCCGGTTTTTGTAATTAAGTTGCATCTATCTTTTTATGCATCGTATTTCTTAACAAATGCAATTCCAATCGGATGGGGTCCTGTATGAGATCCAATCGTAACACCAATACGGCCTATCATCGACTTCTCAATGGGAAAATCATGACTCATCATCTCAATAAACATTTCAGCTTCCTGATAATCAATTCCTGTTCCTACAACAAAGGAATAATCTTTCGGATCTTCGCCCTTCTTTTGAAAGTGCTCCTGTGCGATACCAATTAATTTCTTCTTAGACTTTTCGCGGCTTCTGGTAATTCCGGCCGGAAAGATTTCCCCTTCTCTTAAGATAATTAAGGGTTTTATCAACAAAGTCGCACTGGCAAAGGATAAAAGCTTTCCGATACGGCCTCCTTTTTTTAAGTATTCCATATTATCAATCGTAAAAATAATACGGCCCGTCATTTTAATTCGCTCAAGATGCTCAATCGCCTGCCAATAGCCAACCCCATCCGCCTGCATTCGAAGAGCCTCTTTCACATATAACCCCTGCAATACGGTATTAACCATTGAATCAATTACGGTAATCACAGCCTCCGGATATTTCTCGAGCACAATGTCTCTTGCATTGCTGGCGGCCTGATAGGAACCGCTGAATTTTGAAGTAATACAAATACAGATGACCGGTACCAATGCTTGCGCATATTTTATAAATCTGTCAACATAATCCTGTATGGAAGGCAGAGAAGTCTTGGGAATCGCATGCTCCTCTATCATTCTATTATAAAATTCAGTATGACTTACCTCCAGTCCTTCCTTATAATAATTTTCACCATCAAAAGATACATAGAACGGAACAATCTCAAGATGGTTTTCCTTCGCATACTCCAACGATAGATCGCAGGAGCTGTCACTAATAATCTGATATTCCATATATTTTAGCCTCTTTTTCTGTCGATTTTTAAAGTATCTTATTGTTCTTTCCTCATTCGCTCAAATACCGGTACATAAAGTGCCCACGTTATCAGCATTACTACTATTTCAATCAGTATCATAACATTAGCCGTCACTTCAGATATTGCAGGGAGAAATACTAATAGAAGCAATACAAAAAACAGAGTTGTCGTGCATATTTTTCCAAACATTTTTGCTCCGTCAAGTTTTTTTCCATGTCTTAGATTTATTATTCCCATAATTGCCATAAACCCTTCCTTGAGGGCCATCACAAGGACCAGATATTTCATATTCCGGTAGCGCTGCATAAGACATATTGCAATTGCTCCATGTGTTAATTTATCTGCCAGAGGATCGATAAACTTGCCAAGTTCCGTTATCATATTGAATTTCCTGGCTATCTTACCATCTAAGAAATCAGTAATTGCTGAAATCAGTATAACAAGTGCCGCCTTATAATAGTCTGTAACAGAATCTGCATTTATATAAATGATACAGAAAACCGGTATTAATAACAACCTGAAATACCCCATACAATTGGGGATTGAAAACAATTCTTTCCTGTTAATATTCATTATGTAACCTTCCTACCTTATTGATACCCGTAAGTTCAGAGCAACCGGCTTGTAATAAGCATTTGCCTGCTTATCGAATTTTCCGTTAAAACGAGATTTTCTTTTACTTTCTCTTCTATTTTTCTATATATAAAATGCCAAGTGTATTCTGACCGCAATGACATGATACCGCGCAGCCGGCTATCGTTTCATATATATTATCAAAAAACTCTTTTTTCGCCACTTTATCGATTACTGATTTCGGTATCTCAGGATTTATATCTGTATGTGTCATAAAAATTCTATGGGATGCAATATTGTCCGTATGGAATAGTCTTTCTTCCACATATTGTACCAGACATCTTTGAAGAGAACCCCGGTACTTTTTTCCCACTACCATTCTGCCGTCAATTACTTCTATACAAGGTTTTAATCTCAATAGATCGGCTCCTAATGCCTTAACCATTGTACAGCGTCCGCCCTTTACCATATAATCCAGACGATTTAAGAGAAAACTGCTTCGTACTCTTGGTACAATATAAGCTAAATGTTCCAAGATATCTTTCGCAGAGCAGCCCGCTTTTGCTTTTATAGCCGCTTCCATAACGACAAGTCCTTGCCCGGATGATAGATTTTTGGAGTCCACTACAAATACATTTTCATATTCTTTTGCCGCCAGGCAGGCATTTTGATAACAGCTTGAGAACCCACTCCCAAGATTAATATGAATGACTGCATCGTAATGACAGGAAAACTGCTCAAAAAATGCTTTATATTCAGTCGGATTTATGGCTGCCGTCTTGCAAAGCTCTCCCCCTGCATCCACATGTCTGAAAATATCACCGGGAAAAATATCAAATCCATCCTGGTATGTTTCTTCTCCCTTTTCTATTTTTATTGGAATAACACCAATTGTATATTGCTCCACAAGCTCCGGTGATAAATCACAGGTGCTATCAGATGTAATTTTAATATTCATATATGGCTCTCCTTGATTGAATAAATATAATTATAATTGACTTTCTTTCTACAATATAACCTATAATAATCAATCGAACCTCAACTCAGTTTCAACTTTTGTTGAGAATCTTCTCATTTATCCAGTATTGAGAGCGATACGTCGGATAAGAATTATTTCATGAGTATAACAATTATCCGTCTGCTAATTTATTACGGGGAGGGAAGTTTAATCATAAATTTGGCTCCTTCAGAAATTGCACTGGCTACTTCTATTGTTCCTTTATTAATGTCTAGAATTTGCTTTACCAGCGCCAGACCAAGTCCATTTCCCTCGGACTGATGCGATACATCTCCCTGATAGAATTTATCAAAAATGTGTGCCTTCGTCTCCACATTCATACCGATACCGGTATCTGCAATAGAGCAGATGATCTGTTCATTACTGCTTTTTAGCCGAATGGAAACAATTCCCTGTCTAGGAGTGAATTTGATCGCATTATCCAATAAGTTAGACCATACATGGTACATCAGATTTTCAACTCCAGTATATCTCACACTATCAAGCTCCACATCAAATTCAATCTCTTTCTCATGCCATTTTGATTCCAGCGCAACAATCGTCTGCCGGATTTGCTCATCCAGAGCATAGGTGGTTCGTTCAAAGGGAATGTTCTGGCTCTCTAATTTAGAAAGCATCAGAATATTTCCCACCAGACTGGATAAACGTTTTGTGTTATACATAATCTTTAAAACACATTCATCCCTTTCCGTCTCGGTCTGGTTCTTATCCTGCAAAAGAGTGGCATATCCTTCAATAGCGTTGATAGGTGTTTTAATCTCATGTGATACATTTGATACAAAATCATTTCGAAGTGCTTCTATGGTACCCAATTCGGTTACCATAACCTGAAAATTATCAAAAAGCTCCTTCATCTCAATTAGTTCTGATTTTCCGTCAAAGCCAATCGTAAAATCTCCCTTTGCCACTTCGCGGGATGCTTTACTGAGCTTCTTAATGGGAGTAATAATGCTTTTATTAAATATTATTTCAATCAGAAAACCCAGAATGGTACAATAGAGAGCTACCTGAAGTACTATGCCCAAATTGGATGGCCATGTTATTTTAAGCAGATTAAAAATATGCGTTACAAAACCTGCAAAGAGTATAGTAAATGCAACCGCTAGTATAACCGTAATAGAAAAATACCATTTCATGGATCTTAATTGGATCTTCTTCATCCCCGTTTCACCGCCTTATAGCCGACCCCCCGCATTGTTACAATGTCAAAATCCGGATTGTCCCTTAATTTATCACGAAGTCTTCCTATATGAACCTCCACCGTATGCAAATCCGTATCAGTATCAATTCCCCAGATATCATCCATAAGCTGCTGCCTGGTGAAAATATGCCCTATATCGGAAAGCAGCTTATATAAAAGCTGAAATTCCTTCTGAGGCAGTGAAATCGTTTGATTATCCGCACTTATTACTGTCATGGCATCGTAATCTAATACGGTACTCCCGACCGTCTGCTTTCTATCACTGATCATCTGCGCACGGCGCAGCAATGCCCCAACCCGGATCACCATTTCATCAACATTCACCGGCTTAACCATATAATCATCGGTTCCTGATAAGAAACCTTTCTTCATGTCATGAAAGGATCCGGCAGCCGTAATCATTAATACCGGAAGTATATAACCGGCTTCCCGGAGAGTTGCCGTTAGTTCAAAACCGTCCATTCTTGGCATCATAATATCTGATATTATTAAATCAGCCTTTTCTGTGTCAAGTATTTCCAATGCCTGTGCACCGTCAGCCGCCTCGATCGGCTCATATCCATTTCGACTGAGAACCCGGCTAAATAATCGTCTCAGCTCCACATCATCCTCTACAACCAATATTCGAAACATAAAAATCACCTCTTTTTTAGGTTATTATGTAATTATTATAACAAATTAATATAAGCCATGCCAGCCTCTTCATTAATTACCCTATCTACATTGTTACAGTATGCAGCCCAGCCCTATTCCATCGATGAAAATCCGGTAAGTACTTCCAAAATGGGTTTGCCCTCGCCCCATTGCCTGTAAGTCTCCATTTTTCATATCATTACAATATATAACATAATCATGATAGCTTACGTTCCTCAACAATACTTCAACTATAATTCAACTTTTGTTGAAATAATACGGAATATGCATAAATAATTATTGTAAGCGCATAAAAAAACGGTGCCTTGTTTCCGTTTATAAACCATGAGAAAATCATATATCACACTTTTTACACTTTTCACACTGTGGTGTGAAAAGTGGGGATATGGAGGTTCTAATGAGTAAAGC
>JAEZZO010000070.1 GCA_023418475.1 Bacillota bacterium | reverse complement strand
GGATTTAAGTTTTTCATTTTCATTTTCATTTTTCTTTTATGAATTTGAGTTGTGATTTTATTATTTATGTATTTGAGTACATTTTTTATTTCAACTTTTTTTATTAAAGGATTTGAGTAAATATTTCACTTCAAGATTTGAGATAAAATAGTCTGTTTAAGATATTAATTCATTTTTGCTACTCTTTTACAGCTCAGACATAAGAACCTCCTCTATAAGCCCTCTTGTAACATAGGGTATGATTTTCCTTGTCCTTAACTCATTTTCGGCACCGTTGCCTATCTGCAGCACGAATACCGCGCTGCAATCCCACAACTGATCAATAGCATTTTTTAAATCCTTCTCATTATGTTCCATGCTATGGCAAAATGGAATTCCAACTCTTTTTTCTATAAAAGTAATCCCTGTTTCATCTTTCTGATAGATAAAAAATTGGTTTGCCCTGCCAAAATGCTGATTGATAACAATACCATCTGATGAAGCAACCGCGATTCGCATTCTATTCCTCCTCTCTATACCTTTCAGTTTCCCATGCTATATTATTTGATTAGCCTGATAATTTTCTAAAATTCATTTGCCGGATGGATATGAATATAGATGCATTCATATCCATCTTCATAACCTGTATCAAGCTATTGTCGAGGTCGAGTTAATCATTATCTAATGCTACTTCTTTCCTTTTAGATAGTAAAGGTGTAATTTACTGATTGCTGCAGCAATATCCTCAGGTGCCTCGAGCGCTGTTATTCCTAAGCTGTATAATACCGCCTGCGGTTTATTTCCAATTTTTTCAGTTAATAGATACTTACAATCAACCAGTACTTCTGCGACTTTCTTAATGTATTCCGTATCATGCTTCCCAAAACCGCCTCTTCTACAGCCACCGGAATTGGAACAGCTATCCTGCTGGCAACCACTTTCCTGCGGTTTATTTCTGCTTAACTGATTGATTTCTTCTTCCATATTCCTTTTATCAATCAATTGAAATTCTCCGGTTTCTTCAATCTGAACAATTATAATATCGCTGCTATGACCAAAATGTTCATCAATATGTACACCATCACTTGATGTAACTGCTACTCTATAAGCCATCTCTTCCTCCAATCTGGAATTATACATCTATTCACTGTATTGCTTACTTGATGTATTACTTACTTGATTTATTATTCACCCAATGTATTACTTACTCTATTTATTACTTACTCGATGTATTAATCACCCGATGCCCACACGCTCTATTATGCTTTCACTTCTTTCCTATTTTCAAGTTCAGTATTTTACTCATCCATGAGAAAAAGTATCCTTATGATTAATTCTTCTTAAATACAATTGATCTCCAAAATCCGTCTTACCTGGAACTCCAGCTGCATCAGCCCGACATCTCTGACAATGCCTGAATACATCGATATATTCTTCCGCTTCTCTTCTAGCCGTATCAATCTGAGTACATTCCGGTTCTTTACAATTAGACAATTTATGCTGAGGGATAAGGGGTATGATATTATACATTGCTGCTCCTGCATCACTTACTGCCTTCGCAATCTCTTTTATATGATGACCGTTAATCTCAGTAATCAGTACCGTATTCACCTTAATGGTAATACCTGCCGCTGCAGTCTTTCGAATTCCCTCCAGCTGATTGTGGATCAGTATTTCTGCCGCTTCAATACCTTCATATTGCTTACCATGATAAAATATCTTAGAAATTATCTTTGCCTGTATTGCTGGATCAACCGCATTTACGGTCACGGTAAGCGTATCAATACCAAGATCAATCAGCTCCCGTGCCCTTTCGCTTAACAGTAATCCGTTGGTACTCATACATTTAAGCAGTGTTGGAAATTTTTCTTTTACCAGTTCAAAGGTTTTTATTGCATTGTCAGTTGCCAAAGTATCTCCGGGCCCTGCAATTCCGGCGACTGTTATATCAGGACACAATTTCAATGCCCTTTCAATGACTTCAACTGCTTCCTCCGGTTTTAGTATTGTTGAGGCAACTCCCGGACGATTATCCAAATCATTAATTTTCCTGTCACAGAAATTACATTCTATATTGCAGCCTGGACATACTGGTAAATGTATTCTTCCTTTATTTGTCACACCTCCAAAACATGGGTGCCTTTCTTTTATACTCACTAATGACATATACTCTTGTTTTGAACTCCCATCCTCCTTTACTGTTCAAAAAAATGGGAATTCGTTACCTCCTATTATTTTTCTACTCATTGTAATTGCAAAACTAAATAGTTTTGTAAATTGCGAGCATAATTATCATAATTCCCGCGTTAGGTATTACCTTTTTTACTCAGGCAAGACTTCTGTTCGTTTACACGGATCGACGAATATCAAGTTTTAAATGAGAATATTTCACTCTTCCAATCATGATGCCGTAAGCGGCATCACAAATAATCGGTGAAGAAGCCTGGAATGAGCACCGCTGTGCTCATTTCGGGGTTCTTCTAAGTATGAAGATGCTTTTTCTTCACTCTTTCGATTACTGGAATCAAAAAGAGGTCAAAAAAATACAATGTATTTCTTTAACCTCTAGTTGTCTAGTCAGTATGAATACCGCTTTTCCTTCTTAGCAAGTGAACCGACCCTGCCGTTTCATCCTGCATTCATAAGTTTGTGCTAATTTCTATATTATTATGATAATGATAACCCTGTCTCGACCGTATCATTTATCACGCCAGTATAACATATATCTCATATATCGTATGTATGTTATTATATTTTATGATTAGTATATGTGTCTAATACCTATCTGTCAATACTTTTTTCATAAAATACGCGAATAACTTTTTTCATACATATACGAATAACTACTTTTTTCATAAATATATAAATATGCGAATATTAAATTTACGATTACGCAAACATATCATACGCTAGTATAAATACTTATTAGGTCTTTACTGGATATATCGAACGGATTATAGCTGGGGATGAACGGTTCGTTTCCAATATGTTGACCGTATAAGTAAATCATTTCAACATTTGAGAAAATAGTGTAAAATAATATTCTTCTCGTATATCATACAATTAATATATGTATTATACGAAATAATTGTTGACAAATTGGAATTCCTATCATATGATGAATACATAAGTAGATAGGAACAGGAACAATCGATCAGTACATTGATATAATTCTATCCCTTATCAGGTCAATCTGTTCCTTCTGTTCCTATATAGTGCTAATTGAAGATTATCTGACTGAAGAATCAGAGGATATACTTTCTATATAATTGTGATGATTATATTAAGAAGTATGTCCTTTTTTCATGCTTCTTCTCATGACTTACTTAAAATCTCAATCATATTATATTACCAGATGTCTTTTTTCCTGGGCTATCACTCTAGAAATAATAGACTTACTAAGATACATAGATCTATTCATTAATAAATTAGTCATCTCAAAAGCTTTTAAAAAGCAAATAATTTTTTACTATAAATATTTGGTGCTACAAGTAATTTTAGTATTCCAATCAATTTTAGTATTGCGAGTAACTTAATACTACAAGTTTAATACTACAAGTAATTTTGGTACTTTGAACCAGAAAAGAAATATTAGACAAATAAAGATTAGATAAATAAAGGAGATTTTATTATGGCAGACAAACAATTGAGACAAATCGCTATTTACGGAAAAGGTGGAATAGGAAAATCAACTACAACTCAAAATCTAACAGCTGGCCTTGCCGAATTAGGCAAAAACATAATGGTTGTTGGCTGTGATCCAAAAGCAGATTCCACAAGACTCTTATTAGGTGGGCTTCATCAAAAAACCGTTCTGGATACACTCCGGGATGTTGGTCAGGATGTTTCCCTGGAAGCACTTATGAAGACCGGTTTTCATAATATCAGATGTGTTGAATCCGGTGGCCCTGAACCGGGAGTCGGATGTGCAGGACGCGGTATTATTACTTCCATAGGAATTCTTGAGAATCTGGGTGCTTATACCGAAGATCTGGATTATGTTTTCTACGATGTCCTGGGAGACGTTGTGTGCGGTGGCTTCGCAATGCCGATCCGCGAAGGGAAAGCAAAGGAGATTTATATTGTGGCAAGCGGCGAGATGATGGCTCTTTATGCTGCAAATAATATATCAAAAGGAATTGAAAAATATGCGAATAAGGGTGGTGTCCGCCTGGGCGGTATCATCTGCAACAGCCGCAATGTGGATCGAGAGCTTGATTTGCTGAGAGCCTTTTCCCATGAACTGGGTACTCAGCTAATACATTTTGTACCAAGGGACAATATTGTGCAGCGAGCTGAAATCAGTAGAAAAACAGTAATTGAATACAAACCGGAGACCCAACAGGCTGACGTATATAGAGAGCTCGCAAAAAAAATTGAAGAGAACAAATCATTTGTTATTCCAAAGCCAATGACACAGGAACGCTTAGAGGAAATTCTACAGGAATTCGGGCTAATGGAATCTGCGGATGATTTCAGTATCTAAGCTTATAGAAGCCTTTAAAAGGAGTGTTACCATTAGCACTTCCTTTTAAGGCTTCTATATAATACAAGACTTCAATATAATTTATACTTCCTATATAATTTATGGCTCCTATATGATTTATAGTTCCAATATAATTTATGGTTTCTATATAATCAGACTTCTTGACAACTCTATTTCCCTAATTTCAGCCTCCTATTAATAATTAATATCCTTCATTAATCTCATTAAGTACCCTTAACACTGAGTTTATTTAAATCCCCTGCCACTCTGGGGTACAAATACTCCGCGTACTGCCTCCGGATCTATGATCGTCTGTTGTATTATCCCTTTTTTTGTCTCCTGATCTGGAAAAGCATCTTTCGCCTGTAAATCATTAAAAAGACTGTCAATCAGGGAAGGAGTAACCGATTCCATAAGATAGATATGAGAATAAGCACGCTTTTCATTGTTTACATATAAAACTTCACCCGAAAGGGAGTATTTAAATACAATTGCGGCATTCGCCTGTTTAAATCGAATTGTCAAAGAACGGGGAGAATATTCAACCCACAAGTCCTTTCCTACTATCCGTTCCAGCTCCTGCAGCTTAGCCAGGGCATATTGCGCCTGCTTCTCTGTATACAGCACCTTTTTTATAAGATCATCGTAGGAATTCTTCGAGAAATAGTCCCAGAGAATTAAGGAAGAAAATCCATTGCGAGATCCGGCAAAGGTACTGTCGGGAGAGCCTATGTACATCGGATCATCCGGCGGCAATAACTGATACTTTACCTTTGTCATATAGATACCGCAGGGCCAGGGTGCACCAATCCATTTATGTCCGCTCATGGAAATCGATTGTAATTCCTTGATGCGAAAATCAAATATCGGAAAATCATCACTCTTCTCAGCCATCTCAAGAAAAGGCATATATGCAGCTCCTAATGCACCATCCACATGAAACCAGAAACCGGTACGGATATCATATAAATGATGCTTGGGATCATACTCCACCGTTCTCTCGTAAAGACCATATTTCTGCAGAATTGGAACCAGCTGGCTTACCGCTAATGCTACATTATCATAGCTGCCTTTAAAGGTAGTCCCGTAGTTGAAATTAACCAATATCGGATACCCTTGTTTAGCAAAGGCTTCTACCAGTTTAACCAACGCAGGAATATAGATACTGCCGTTTTGGTCGGAGGGTACCTCCAAGGGCCAGCCATTTGCATCCAGATAATGGTCTGAATAGTCCTCCGGATAATCTTCCGGATAGTTTAACGGACAATCGAATTTTCCGCTTCCTGCTTCATTGAAGGTAGTAATGCTAAGTACTCTCATTGCTTTCACAATCGAGTAATGGGCATCCTGGGAATAAAACGCAATCGGGGTATACTCATTGGGATGTTCCGCAGCCGTCTTAGCCTGATAATAGATCAGGCGAGGTTCATATACGGCCGGTCTCCCATTCAGGCTAGCCAATCTGGCTTTTTCTTCCACCTGAGGATCAGGCAGCAGAAATTTACCAGACAGATAATCTCTTGCATTCCACAGCCCGTAGATATTTCCTTCAGTACACCCCATTGATACAACATATCCCCAATAGCTATTCTTCCAGTCATTTTCCGTATCTTCTGGAGTATATTCATGCGGCCACTGTGCATTCCATAGGGATGCAAAATAATCCAGTACGGCCCGTTCAGCAAATTTAGCATTTACTGTGAAGTTTCCCGATACAAAGGGATCACCTATATTATTAACGTGATAATTCAAGTATTCTGATAAGTCATTTTGATAGTCCAGCTTCTGATTGGCCTGATAGCCCATAAAATATTCCTTCTGGGTTGTCTCATACTGATAGAGTTGTTTTAGTGCGCGCAGCCTCTGTTCCTCCGGTAATCTTTCGGAGGATAGCTTAAAATCATTGTAATCAATGCCCGGAACCTTTGGATATACCTCGTTAGGATCCTTCGTAGGTGGAGTAACCTGATAATTTTGTTCTGCCATCTTATTACACTTCCTTTCCAAAATAGATTAATTTATCCTCTTATTTCTTATAATCTCCTCAGACAAGCGCAGCGTTTCTCCTGCATTATAGGCATAATAATCGGCACCTATCTTTCTCGCAAAGTCCTCTGATACCGGTTTTCCTCCGATGATGATTTTATACTGGCTCCGTTTGTTTTCAGAAATTAAAAGCTTTATAACCTCTTCCATATTGTTCATGGTTGTAGTAAGCAGTGTAGAAATTGCAATAATATCAGCCTGAAAAGCTTCGGCCTGATCTACAAAGGTTCTTGCCTCCACATCCCTTCCCAAATCCAGCACCTCAAACCCTGCAGACCGGATCAAAAGTGCCACTATATTTTTTCCGATGTCGTGAGTATCTCCTTTGATTGTACCGATTACTACCCTGCCCTTGTACTTTCTTTCAGATTTTGGCAGGTATTGTTCAAATACCTCCATTGCAGCATCCATTGCATCCGCGCACAGCAGCAAATCCGGTATAAAATATTCTCCCTCTTCATATAAATCCCCTGCCCGGGCCATTCCTGCAACCAGACCCTCTTCTATCGCATCCAATATATCTATATTATGTTCAGCGATCCACCTGGCAAGCCAAACGGATCGTTTCTCATCCATATTTACTACTGCCTCTGCAAGATAAGAAATGTATGTTCTTGCTGTACTATGATCCAAATCCTGAAAATCCAAGCTGCTTCCTCCTGTTTTGTACACGCCTGTAAAACGGATGGGTAAATTATATTATCTCAAGTACATATACTCTTTGAGCCAGCATATTGTAGATACACTGGTGACCGGTAAATTGGAAAGTATCGCTTTCCAGTAGCTCAAGCAAGATATTAATATACCTGTCCTGTCGACAGACTATTTCTCTGCATCGCATAAGCTGATACCTTTCAAGCAGACAGGAGCATCTTGGACAGATATGTACGACAGCATGTGGCAGGTCGGAAGCTATCTCTTTTAATAATTTTATCTGATAGCTGGCAGCGAATTCGAGATATCTTGCTTCCCCAAGTATCTCAAAACCTGCACAGGGATCTGCGATTGAGATTATTCTTGCTCCGTATTGCACTGAGTTTTTGATATAGGCAGCAAGTCCTTTTGTAATATGCTCCAATGCGAACTTAATTTCTTCCCTGTTTTTCGATAGTGCTTTATATAATTGCATTGGTTCGATTAGTGTTGCAAGAATGGAAAATGGAGCTTGTATCTGAAGCATAACCGGTTTTTCCGAGAACCTTTTTAAACACTCGTAAACACGTCTGACTGGTTCCTGTATCTCCAGATCGGGTAAAGACTGCAGGTTTGGCAAGAAATCCGATCTGTAAGAAACTACCGGAACATCACTTTTATTTAACTTTATTACTGCACCGAGCGCCTGAGCCTCTGTGTAATGATTAATAGGAAGCCTAATTACACGGTTATTTTCCAGATTACTGATCTTCCGGGCTATTTCAAGTATTTGATCGATATCTTTTCCTTCTTCCCAATAGCCAGTTACCCCGAGATATGTAAAATCCTCTTCATACTCGCAACAGTTATTCGAATATGTTACTACTTCCCTTGGCATCAAAACTCCCATCCTTTTGTTATATAAATGCTTCGAGCGATGCAAGTGTGCATGCGCCGGATGCTGTCTAATTCTCACATGGATTTATATTAACCAAGGTGTTGAAAAACCAACATGAGAATTTGATACTTATATATTGATCATGGTGTGCAGGTAGATCTCTTTCTCTACTTAGAAACCCATTGCCTTAATAAATATCTGCTCAAAATCCTCGCTTTTTGACAATTCCAAAACAGCAATATTCTTTACAAGTAACGCTGCTTTCTCTCTTAAGCCAGTGTTCAGTAAAAATGCTTTCCCACCGGACATTGACGTATTCCCGATAAAGCTTATTTTACCCGCAAATTCCTTCGGAAGCAGTCCTATGCTTAACAGGCTGCTTTCCCGCAAATGATATCCAAAGGAGCCTGCGATTAAAACCTCATCCACCTCTTTGGCCGTTAACTTAAGCTGCTTTAGCAAAGCCTCTATTCCAGCCCGGATAGCCCCCTTCGCCAGCTGAACCTGCCGGATATCCTTCTGCGTCAGGTATACCTCCTTCGATATTTCAAAGTAGAGCTTGCCATCTCTGTGCAGTATGTTATTTCTTAACGGATATGCCAAAGAGTCTTCCTTGGGAGGATATATTTTACCGTTACTGCCGATGATACCAACTCTCACCAATTCTCCTACGATATCAAGCAATCCACTGCCGCAAATTCCGGTTACTGCCATATCTCCGATAACACCTGTCTCAAGTTGCATGTCATCCTTAATCCGGAAGGCTTCAAGCGCCCCTTTTCCGGCTCTGCAGCCGCAGGTAATATTCATTCCTTCAAAGGCTGGACCTGCTGCAGTCGAGGTCGCATACAATATCCCCCTTCTTGCCATCACCATCTCACCATTTGTTCCAATATCAAGGAACAAAGTTGTGCCTTCTACCTTATCAAGCTGCGCTGCAATTACTCCGGAAATGATATCCGGACCTACATAGGCAGAAATAATCGGAGGCAGATAGATTAATCCGAACGGGGAAATATGCAGATGTTCTGCTGCTTTGATCTGATATCCTCCCCTAATCCCAGGCGTATAAGGATATTGTCCGAGGGATTTTGGATTGATCCTGCAGGCTAGATGCAGCATAGCTGTATTCCCGCTGTAAATCACTTCATAAATGTATTTTCTTAAAATTCCGGATTGATCAACCAGCTGATCAATCAAATGGTTGAATTCCTTCGTTACTATATCATATAAAAGCTGAAGTCCTTTC
The DNA here is from genome assembly GCA_023418475.1 of Bacillota bacterium. GTDB lineage: Bacteria > Bacillota > Clostridia > Lachnospirales > Lachnospiraceae > Mobilitalea. The sequence goes on along the minus strand of JAEZZO010000070.1, from coordinate 70,048 downwards.
TCCTCGGAGGCTATATGAATTCTCGAAAGAACATCCTGCGCCTGCAGACTTTGAGGATTTAGGGAGGCCGCAGAGCAGATTTCCTCTCCTGAAATCAGATTGACTAGTGCAGCCACCAGCGTGGTTGTACCGATATCTATCACTACTCCATAGCTATATGCCGAGGTATCACCCTCTTCATACCCGAGTAATTCCTTTCCATTCCATACACTTGTCAAATTTCCATCCTTTTGTTTTCTAATATTACAATCAATTTTATAGGAGAAGCCTTGCCCCTTCGTAAGAATTTCCAGAGTATTATTCTGTACGGCCATACCCCGGGTTATCACAGTAATATCCCCATATATTCTCGTCTGACAGGCCAGAACATAGCCCTGTTCCAATTCCTCTTTTGATAAACGATGCCGGACTTGGTTAGAAATCAACCTGGCATTATGAATATCTTCCACAAGAACCCTGCATTTCCCGCAGGTTCCGATTGCATCACAGGGTGATTCCAGTAATACACCTGCTGCCTTTGCCGCCTGCAATATGGTAGTTCCTTCTCTTTGAGAGATTTTTTTATTCTCATTTTTAAAGAATATAATGGGCATTTACTTCCTCCGTAACAGCTTTTGTAAAGGCATTGATATTTTCAATTGGAGTTGAGGTACTTAATCCACAGGCGGGAGATATAATATTAACCTTATCCCGAAGTAAATTTTTTGCAGTCAGATAAATCTTCTCCGTATCCCCGAATTCAAGAAGGTAGGTACTAAGATTTCCCATGGTAGTAATACTGCTGCTCTCCTCTTTGAGTTTCTTTAAATTTACAAAGGCATCTACACTAATTGCATCCCCTTTCAGATCTTTCAGCTGCGGCATAACCATACTCATTTCTCCGCAAATATGGATAATGACCGGAACTCCCAGCCTATGAATGGCATCGCATATTGTGTTTAAATACAATACCGCATATTCTGCAAAGAGCTTTGGACCGAGAATTTCACCAGTGGCAGTCGGATCAGCGATTGAAATAACATCTGCTCCGTTCTCCACCATCAGTTTGGCGTATTCAATCAAATGTCCGCAGACATAATCAACCAGTCTGTGTGTCTCCTCCTTATTTCTTCTTAGTTGTTTTAAAAAATACATCGGCTCCACCAGGGAAGCAGAGGTACTGAGCGGTCCGGTTATACTTCCGATGGCAGGTATATCTGGATATTTCTTAGACAGCTTATCGATTGCCGAAACTACCGTACCTACTCTTTCATTTTTCTCCATCGAACCGGATGGCTTGAAAACCACATTCTCTACCGTTGGATATGCTTCCTTGTAGATTTTAGGTTCACATTTTAGGGAACCGTAATCAATACTGCTTCCTAGTACTTCAGCCTCCACCGTCATGCAGAAGGGAATCCCAAAATTCTCAAAACCGGTATTTTGATATACATCATAAGCCAGTTCACTCATTAATTCATAGGAATGGTGTGCAGCTGGCAGTGTATGGCCGGTTTTCTTCATAATATCTACAATCGCTGCATTCATCATGCCACCCGGACAAATAACCGGAGGGCGTTCCACATTTTCTTTTTTTAATACACGCAGCAACCTTTCCTTCGGCGAAAATGTATCCATTCCCTTCCCCTCCATTTTCTGCTCTTTTTCACTCATTCCAAATGATTGGTAACGTATTTTCTATCTCTATGACCAGCCTTTTCGCTAATCTGACTGCATCGGTCGCATCAGAGGAATACCCGTCAGCGCCGATTCTATCGGCAAATGCCTGTGATACCGGTCCGCCTCCTATCGCAACCTTATACTTCTTTCGCAAACCACGTTCCTCTAATATACTGATTACCTCTGCCATATGCTCCATTGTTGTTGTCATCAGGGATGAAATCATAATAATTTGAGCCTTTTCACTCACAGCCCTTTCCACAAACACCAAAGCAGGTATATCCCGGCCTAAGTCCACTACTTCAAATCCAGCAGCCGAAAGCATCAGCTTTACGAGGTTTTTCCCAATATCATGAGTGTCTCCTTCAATTACCCCGATCACAATTTTATGTTTTTCCCCGGTTGATTCCGTCCTGATATAAGGCTTTAGGATATTAACACCAATGTTCATGGCATCAGAACACATTAACAGCTCCGGTACAAAGTATTCTTCCTCCTCGAATAACTGTCCTGCTCTTTCCATTCCCTTTGCGAGACCGAAATCAATTGCCTCGTAGGCATCAATTTCTTCCGCTACGACCTGATTGGATAGCCTTTCCACTCTTTCCTCATCCATATCAACCACTGCATCGGACAAATCCGCAAATATTTCATTCTTATTAGTACTCATTGATCAATATGCCTCCGCTATCTCTGTGCTACAATTACAGCAAGTAAATCTTCTATGAAAGACAGGCTTCCATCGAAGCCTGCATAGCCCTTATTTAATACGACGCGATTACCCACCGGATAAGATACCGTAAGATGTCCCGCTCCCATATCATTTGCCAATTCCCTCTCCAGATGACTGCCAATTACAAACGCCGGATTGATATCATTGCAATATGGACTGTCGGAACGTCTTTGTACCTTTTTCCATAAATGAGTTCTTATCTCAGTCGGATCTGTCTCGTAAACAATCGTAACTTCATCTTTAGAAGACAAGTTACTAACCGCCTTCTCAAAAACCTCCCTGCCACTCTCCACGATATCATTCGTTATCACCATAAGTTCCGGTATCCAGCCAAGGTCTTCCGACAGGAATCTTGTAATTGCCGGTGCATAATTCGCATCTCCTACAATTATGGCATAGCGCTGCCAGTCAAGATCGTTATAAGCATCCGCTAATCTTTCCACATATCTGAAATAATTTTTTGTTTCATTTGCAACAATTTCTTCCACCTGTTTTTGCGGGATTTGTAATGCCTGTGCCACCCGATATAAAAACTCTGCTGTTGCAGAAGGACCGATCGGAAATTGATTTAACAGATACGGCGTTCCATGCTTTTCTTCAAACTCCTTTGCCGTGGTTACGCCAAAAAATTCTGAAACAACAATATTGAGCGCCGCATCCCCTGCCTGTCTGATATCCTCCAGGGTATCGTACTCCGTAAAGAACGAATTCACCTTAAGTCCTAATTTATTTAACAGACTCCTCAGTTTTATAAGATTCCCTCTCCAGAAAGCATCCTGTCCCGGGACAACTCCCCAAAGATTTACCTTATCTGGTTGTTTATTTTGATTGACCTTAATATAATCCTTTGCTAAAGCGGTAAGTACTAAGTCATATCCTATGTACCCATCCCCGCGAAAGCCTCCTGTTTCGGCTCCGATGATTGTTTCGCCCCTGGTTTTAAAATCCTTCACTACAGCTTTAATATCGTCTCCGATCATATCTGTTGTACACCCTGTCAGAACGAAATAGAGCTTTCCCTCCATTAGCTTTATCGTGTTCTCAATTTGTTCCTCCAGTCGCTCCAGGCCTCCAAATACAACATCCTTTTCAAGAACATTAGAGCTTGGAACCGCAAGGCCACCGCAATATCCTGCTCCAAGATAACCGGTACTGCCATATTGATTCCAATAAATACTTCCTCCGCAGCCCATGGAAGCATGCAAAATGGGGACAGTATCAGGTAATGCCGTTACTGTCAGCAGCGCTCCTCCCAAGGCACAGAAGGATCTAGGTCTTTCTATAAAACGATTATTCATCCTTATCCTCCATTTCATCCATCAATATTAGGTAATTGCGAAACGCAAGAATTATATTAATTGTATACACAGAAAGTATATGTTTCGGAGCGGAAGTTAAGCGGAAGGAGCGTTGGAGCGGAGAAATATATGCTTTTTGTGTATACAATTTGAACAACTATATCGTTTCGCAATTACCTATCCAACAATATAACTAAATGGATTTTCCTGATACCAGCTTTCTTTATATGGCTGGCGAACATTCTCTGATAGCTTCTGATTGAAAACTGTATTTTTAAAATGGCGGTGCAGTCTCTTTGCCACATCATATGCTCCCGCATATCCGCTATAGGTATTTCCTGTTCCGTAAATCGGCAGTATGGAAACTCCGCATTTTGCCGCCCAGACATTATCTGAATTATGTCCGATATATACATCCGGCTTTGTACGCATGATTAAATTAACTGCCTCAAAGGGCTGCGCAGTAGCCACATTTATTACAATATCCGGATCAGTTTTCTCCAGTTTTGCAGCCTCTACGCCGCCAAACTCATCATAATGATACGGTCTGACTGCCAGTATACTAAGTCCCAGCTCCTGCAGCAGTACCGCAGTGGAAAGGGTTCTGATCTCACCGGCGCTTAACATCGCCGTTTTCCCCTTAATATGAGGAAGTATTGGCTCCAAAGCCCGGTCAAGCTCCTTCGTCTCGAAGGCAATAATCTTTTCAGCCGCGTCAGAAAGTCCAAAGAATTCAGCTATATTTCTCAGCCAAATACCGGTATTTTTAATGCCAATCGGCATTTGTCCGCTGATATAGGGTACTCCGAATTTTTCTTTCAGATACTGCAGGAAATAATCATCATGTGTCGGGCATACTCCAACGGAAAGTGCTGCCTGGGGCGCTAACCGGAAAGCATCCGGATGAGCATCGCAAGGAAGCATATTGACTTCCAAACCCAGTTTATTTAACAATCTGATCAACTCCTTCTGATCCGGACCGGTCATCGAGGATACATTCAATAGATTAACCAGCCTGCTCCTCCGCAGCTTTTCGGCTTCGACAGAAAGTTCATTCTGATACATACAGAATTCTGTTTCATCCTTCCCGTCTATTACATTTCTAAGGAAGGAATGAAAAATCGCATCATATGCGGTCGCCATAATTTTCGTTTTAAAGCCTTCACAATGGATTGGCAGCAGTACTGCTGATACCTGGTTTTTCATTTCCTCTGTAACAGAATCAATGTCATCGCCGATAATAGCCGGAACACAGGTTGACAGTATAATGATTGCCTCCGGGCGGTATCTTCTGTCTGCTTCCAGAATTGCAGTCTTTAGTTTAGTCTCTCCCCCTGTCACAATATCTCTTTCGTTTAAATTTGTATTAAGCCATAAAGCTCCCTTCGGGTTTTTATCCCCACTGTTAAACTGTCCCAGGCGAACGCTTGCTCCCTGGGAATGAATGGCCCCGCCACAGCCTATGGAACCATGCACAATTACAACCGTGTCTTGCAGTGAGGTAAGTATTGCCGTCGCAGGCAGAAGCTGGCATATTGATCCCTGGCTGAACGCTCTTTTTCTATATTTTAGACATCCTTCGCAAAACTGTTTCTGTACCTCTCCTATTTTGCCCCCGAATTCTATGCTGGTTCCAAGTCTTTGTTCGCGGCAAGGTGCACTTTTGGCATCAAGATAACTCACAATAACACCTCCGATTTTAGATATTTATTTGTTGACTGCCTCTATGTTTTACTATGAAATTTCAAATGCTTTCATTCTGGATAATGCTTGTAAGCATTCAAATTTAGCTATTGTATAGCAACTAATGTTAATTCAAATGATAGTCAGTAACGACATCCCATTGGTGGGCAGCCTTTACCATGGATACTACATTGTCTTCCGGCACCTTTGCAGAGATATCACATCCCGGAAGGAGCAGAAAGCCTCCGTCATAAGCAGCTTCCCTCAGGCACCGGATGGTTTCCTGATAAACTTCTTCCGGAGTCTTATCCTCCAGAACAGCTACCGGATTTACATTTCCCGCTATTCCAATCTTCCCTTGAAGAATTTCCTTTGCCTTGCTTAAATCAACCTTTGAATCCAGTGACACAAACTGTATCCCGCTTAAGGGAAGTAAATGCAGCCGGTCTGTAATATTTCCGCAAATATGAAGCATGGAAAGCTTCCGGTATGGCATCAGCTGCTCTAAAACTCTTGTTAAATATGGCAATACAAAGGCTTCAAAATGCCTTCTCGATACCACATCACCCGAGGCACTCGGATCTGCTATAAAGATACCGTCAATCCCCTCCAGCTCAAGCATATATTTGTAATATTCCACAGACAGTTTTGTTGTAAATTCCAAAAGCTTTTCTACCAACTTCCTGTTCTTATATAGAGCCTTTGATAAATTTTCCAGTCCGTATAGTTGACCAGCCAGTGTAAAAGGTGCCCTGCCGCTTACGAAAATACTTCTGTTTCCCTTATTAAGTCTTATCACCCCAGCGGCTACCTCCCTAAGCCATACCAGCTTAGGAGCTACCAATGCCTTCGCAATATCGAGCTTATCAATATCCTCTTCCTTCTCCACAAGGCAGCTTAAAATCTCCGGTGCTCCATTGCTGCTAAACCGTATTTCTCCGCCCAGTGCCTCAATTAAAAATGCTGTTGCCCCTGTTCCGACTGTTACAAAGTCAGCATCCACCCTATCATTCACGCGGAAGAAAATCTCTGCTGTTTCCTTAGCATCTGTCAACAACTCCTTAAGTGACCTTCCTTCCACGAAGATTGGCCAGCTTCCTCCAAGACAGATACCGGCAGGGATACGTTCCGGCTGCTTCCGTTCAAAAGCCTGCGCAACAATATCTCTCGAACTAGCCATTTTGAGCCCCCCTTCTCCTCATCACGCAATATTGGTAATTACCGCTGTTTTTATTTTTTCTTCTGAATAACTCATGCTTTCATCTCATTTCTTGTATGGATTGTCAAATAGTCCTGTCGATAAATACCTCTCTCCCGTATCTGGTAGAAGTACCACTATTGTTTTTCCCCTGTTTTCTTCTCTTTTCGCAAGCTGTGTCGCGGCAAAAGCTGCTGCCCCTGAGGATATACCAACAAGAAGTCCTTCCCTTTGCGCCAATTCTCTGGACGTATCAAAGGCTTCCTCATTCTTTACCTGGAATATTTCATCAATCACCTGAAGGTTGAGCACTTCAGGCACAAATCCTGCACCAAGCCCCTGTATCCGGTGACTTCCTGGTGCACCTCCGGATAAAACCGGAGACGCACTCGGTTCCACAGCAATTATTTTAATGGAAGGCTTCTTTCCTTTCAAAGCCTCGCCCACCCCTGTAATAGTACCTCCGCTTCCTACACCGCCTACAAACAGGTCCACCTCTCCCTCCGTATCACGCCATATTTCTTCGGCTGTGGTATCCCTGTGTATCTGAGGATTGGCCGGGTTGCGAAACTGCTGCGGGATATAGGTATCCGGCAGTTGAGCTGCTATTTCTTCGGCTTTTCTTATTGCACCAGGCATACCTTCACTTCCCGGTGTCAGTACAATTTCTGCCCCATAAGCCCTAAGCATATTTCGTCGCTCCACGCTCATCGTTTCCGGCATTGTAAGAATTACTTTATATCCTTTTGCCGCTGCTACAAACGCAAGCGCAACACCGGTATTTCCGCTGGTAGGCTCTATAATTACGGTATCTTTATTAATCAGCCCTTTCTCCTCAGCATCCTTAATCATTGAATAGCCTATTCTGTCCTTTACACTTCCTGCCGGATTAAAATACTCCAGCTTTGCAACCAGTTTAGCTTTTAAATTTTTGTCACTGCTATACCGTTTCAGTTCGAGCAACGGTGTGTTCCCAATCAAATCTACCAGACTATTCATATATTTTGCCATCAAAATTATCCCCCTCTACCATGCAGGAAGAAGAATTTCTTCTCCCTGATAGGCATCCAGCAGCGCCTTCTTCATTGCATCTGACTGGTATGCCTGTTTCAGAATTTTAACTTTCTCACTGTCTTTATTCTCCTCACGTACCGCAATAATATCTGTTGACTGAAGTTTTTCACTTTCCTTTAAAAGTGAATCTTTGTTATAGTCCAGTCCAATTTCGGCAGCAACCGTTGCATACAAAAAACCTGCATCTGCATCCTCTATCGCTCTGGAAAGCATTGTATAATCAACCTCTGTAAAGGTATATTTGTGCGGATTATCCACAATATCTTTTTGAGTAACACTGGCAATATCCACACCATCCTTTAGCTTAATAAGACCAGCATCCGAAAGCATGGCAAAGGTTCTGAAATTATTGCCGGTATCAACCGGAATACTGATATTGGCTCCATCCGGCAGATCCTTTATATTTTTATATTTCTTTGAAAAAATACCTGCACGGTCAGTGAATGCTTCAAAGGCTGCAACGAGATGAGTACCCTTGGATTTATTAAATTCCTTAAGATATGCCGTATGCTGATGATAATTAGCAAATGCATCTCCATTTTCAACTGCTTCATTCAACTCCGTATTATCGGACAAAAACTTATAATCGAGTTTATAGCCAAGCTTTTCTACCTCCTGTGCCAGTACCTTGGTGGTGTCCTCATAAAGCTTTAAGTTTGCCGCAGCAAACGTTATCACCTTATCATCCTCTGTTTTCTTTTTACAGCCGGATAATAATGTCAGTAAAAGCACGGTAATCATTACTAAGGAACATCCTATTCTTATTTTACGTTTCATTTTATAGTCCACCTTTCTGCGCCTCTTTTTGCGCATCTACCTAACTCCTATACTGTTGCACTGGCTGCACTAATACCGTTTATCCAGTTTTTTAACAGCAATTCTGCCAATCGTCTGTATTACCTGAACAATGATAATAATGAGGATAACCGTATAAATCATCACGTCAGTCTGATACCTGTAATAGCCATATCGAATTGCAAAATCTCCTATTCCTCCGCCTCCGACAAGCCCCGCCACCGTCGAATATGACAAAAAGCTTACACTGATAATCGTAGCCGCATTCGCCATACCAGACCTTGCTTCCCGGTAGAGAACCTTCCATATAATCTGAAAAGTATTCGCTCCCATCGCGTCTGCCATTTCAATTACACCATGATTTACTTCCATGAGAACCTGTTCCACCTGTCTGGCAAAATCGGGTATTGCACTGATGGAAAGAGGTACTATGACTGCTGTAGTTCCAAGTGCTGTCCCTACAATCAGGCGTGTAAATGGAATAATTGCAATCATCAGGATCAGAAAGGGAAAAGAGCGGACAATATTCACAATCATATCCAGAACTATGTACAATTTCGGCCTCTGCAGAATGGAACCAGGTCTGATGATATAAAGTATTGTTCCAAGCGGTATTCCAAGAACCGCAGCGATACCAAGCGTAAATATCATCATATAAAATGTCTGTCCCAGGGCCTTCCCAATATCCGGCAGTAATTGTATTACATTATTCATCATATTCCCTCTCCATTGTTGAATAGATATTTAGCAATCCTGGACTGAGGTACCGCATTTTCATCCTTCATATCAATTGTTTCAATTAGTTTCCCTCTTTCCATAACACTAACACATCCGCATACCATACGTGCTGCCTCCATTTCATGCGTTACAAGAACAACGGTAATTCCCATATCCTCATTCAACCGTTTTAAATAATTTAAAATACTATCCGTCGTCTGCGGGTCCAGGGCTGAAGTAGGTTCATCACATAATAGTATTTTAGGATGCATCGCAATCGCTCTGGCAATTGATACCCTCTGCTTTTGGCCACCGCTTAAGGTTGCCGGATAATCCTTTGTCTTCTCAGATAAATCAACGATGTCTAGGCTATTTAAAATACGTTTCTTTCTTTCCTGCCCGGATATTTTGGACAGTTCCAAAGGAAAAGCCACATTCTCGTAAACGGTAGCATTTCCTAATAGATTATAATGCTGAAAAATCATCCCCACTTCCTGTCTTTTTTTCAAAAGCTGCTTTCTGGGAAGCAGCATCAGGTCCTCACCATCTACAAGTACTTTGCCTGTATCGGGTCTTTCCAGCAGATTGATACATCTAAGCAAAGTAGATTTTCCAGCCCCGCTGAAACCGATAATTCCATAGATTTCACCCTTATTTACCTGAATTGAGACATCGTCTACCGCATTTAATGTACCCGTTGATGTTTCGAATTTTTTGTTGATATTTAGCAACTTAATCATAGCTAGCTTCACCGAATTATTTGTTCCCTTTTCTTTATTATATACATTTCATATATGATAAGTATGTATATGGAGATTATATTCTCATACCCATTAATTGTCAAGTATTCAGCGCTTTCCAAATGTGCCAATACATTGTCAATTTTAGCCCTGAAATAAAGGAAACAAACTTACTATTGCCTACTTTATGTCAATCTTTTGTAATTGATTGACTTATTAATAATCAGAATTTATACTAATAAATATTCTATTTATATTTATTTACCATTAATCAAAGATTTTGGGGAGAAGGAATTATAACATTATGGAAAGGTCGAATTATAAGATATATTCAGAAGGCAGAATTGGAAATCTCACTCTAAAAAACAGACTAGTCAGATCAGCAACCTGTGATTATCAAGCCGGCGAAAATGGTACCATTACTGCAAAAGAGCTTACTCTCTACCATGATTTAGCAAAGGGTGGTATCGGAATGATTATTACCGGCCTGATGGCAATCTCACCAAGAGGAATTGGTACAAAGGGTCAGATGTGCATTTATGATGATACTCTGACAGCTGAGATTGCTAGGTTAGCTGATACAGTTCATAAAGCGGAACCTGATTGCCGTATTATTGCTCAGTTATGTCACCCTGGAAGACAAATTGATCATGAAAATACAGCCGCCGAATGCATCGGACCAAGTGCTGTAGCTTCACCAATTTTAGAAAAAAAAGCCAGAGAAATGTTACCCGAAGAAATACACAATATGATAAATGACTTCTCTGCAGCTATTTTAAGAACAAAGCAAGCTGGCTTTGACGGTGTTCAGCTGCATGCTGCACATGGCTACTTATTAAGTTCCTTTCTTTCACCATACACAAACAAGCGAATGGACAGTTATGGCGGCGAGTTGAAAAACAGAGTCTCTATCATTCGCGAAATTGTCTCTGCCGCAAGAGAAACAGTAGGTGACTTTCCGATACTTATTAAAATAAACTGTGATGACCATGTAGCTGATGGCATAACTAAGGATAATTTTTCAGAGCTTGCTATCGAAATCGCAAGTACCGGTGTCGACGCAATAGAGGTCAGTGGCGGAATCTGGGATTGCCTTTCACGGACGAAAGAAGAACTCGGCTTTCTTCCGGTTCCCATTCCCGAGTCCCGGACACATATTGATACCCCTGATAAACAGTCTTATTATTATGATTATGTTAAAAATCTGAGATTACCTGTTCCTCTGATATTGGTTGGCGGGCATAGAAATATCGAACATATGGAAAACATTCTGATACAGGGTGCGGCAGATTTTCTGTCAATGTCCAGGCCCCTTATCTGCGAACCGGATTTACCCAACCGCTGGCTGAAGGGAAAAGGCAACAACTCCGGCTGTATATCCTGTAATGCCTGCATTCTGTTTAAGGATGATTTCGGATGTGCGCTAAGACGGCATAAATTAATCCGGGCAGAATTTGAGACGAGCTTTGAAAATGGCTGGAGAGCCGTTTTTCATTAAAGAAGTAAATACGAAAATTGTAATGCAACTAAGAAAACGGCTCTGATTAAGAAGTACTTACCGAATGCATAGCAACTGAATTTAACTGGACTGTGAATGACCACTGGCTCCCTTTTCGTATCTTGCCTCTTCAATTTTCAATAAATTGTTCTTGCCTCTTCAATTTTCGATAAATCGTTCTAATTGCTTGTTACGCCAGGATATATCCTTGCAAATCCGAGGAATCATATGCCAGATATCGTCCATATACCTGTAAAACCCGGAAATCACATTAGGATGTACGCAATACATCCTTTTTTTATATTTTACAACATTCCAGGCAGCTGCAAAGCAATTTTCCTGAACCAAAATGCTGAGATTTTCCGGTATATAGCTTAAATATTGAAAGGAAGTGAATATCATCGGAGAGTTTTCCATCACTTCTGTTATCATGATAGATTGTATCATTCTATGCCAATGCTCTTTTGTAATAAATATCTTCTTTCTGCAGATTTCAGACAAGTTATCATCCATTATTCTACATTGTGAAGCCATTTGTTCCAAAACATCTAAATCAAAGATAGAAATACATCTGCATCTTTTCCGGATCTTCTTGAATTTCCTGTTAATTAGCAAGCATTCTTCTATCTTTGCAGGATTAACATGGTTATCCTTAAGGATCAGTTCAAGCAGATCCTCTGCAATATAATGCAGTGTCAGGGAAAGATTAATCATATAAATCAGATTTTTCGGTTTCACATGCTGTTCTACAGTTTCGATTAGGGTCAATGCATTTTGAGAGGGTATCGTATCAATTAATTTTTTAGATTTTTTTAAGATGGCCTGAGCACTGTTTGTAAGAAATTCTACTGTTTCTTTGTTTTTATATAGCATACCATGATGCTTATCTGGAAAATCGTCATTTGAAATACATTGTAATGCTATCTCATCTTTCACAACAAATGTCGTATAATGATATTGTTCATCATATAACCTGGAATGACTCCAGACCTCCACACCGTCCATCAGATAAAGCTCCATCCATCGGAATATCGCTCTGTATGGGCGGTAGATATCCGTATCACAATCAACGATGATGAACTTATGTCCATATTCAAGAACCGGCCGGAACAAATCCATGCAGGCATTAATTCTTACTTGCCTGTCCGTACTTTCATCTCCGTTCGTCCAATTGATACCCGAATAGTCAATTAAGTACATTGTCTTGCCTGGTGCTGTTTTCATAAGGTATTTCATATAATATTGAAGTGCTTCGTCAATTCCCCTCTCCCCCAGGAATATACTTACGCTGGTATTATAGCCGTACTTTGGTGTAAAAATCCTGCTGCCCGACAGGTTATAATTCTCCTTCGGCTCAATTTTTTCCTCCGTTAGCCATAAGCATAACAGATCAATTTGCTGTTCCGGGCTTTGAATGGATAACCCTGGTTTGTATGTTCTAAGAATATCTGTAATAATCTGCCGTTTTCGTTCCGCATCGCTATTCAGTAAAAATTCAGATAAATTTCTTGTAATATTGCTTTCATAGTTCAGTTTTCTCTGATTATTTCTCCATTTGCTTACCGTTGTTTTATCTACTTGAATGTATTCAGCCAATGCTTTTCCTGATATATTCAGTGATTTCATAAGATAATCCAGTTTTGAAATACTCTCCATTCTTACCCCTCCATCGAACCAGATATAAATAAATCTCCCGCTATTTCTGAATAATATACTTGAAAACTAATTCCATTTATAATATAATTCATACATTCCTATATTATTGATATGAATAGTATAATTAAATCATTTATTCATTTTATTTTCAAGCAAAAACTCCGATTAATTTGAAAGAGGGTATGACATGAGTTTACAATTAAATACACGATGTTTACATGGTGATAATGAAAAAAGAGAATTTGATACTACCGGTGCCATCAGTTTTCCTATTTATCAGACAGCGACGTTCGCCCATCCCAGTGTCGGCAACAGCACCGGTTATGACTATTCCCGTTCACAGAATCCTACCCGTGAGCAATTAGAGAAGGTTGTGGCTTCCCTGGAACACGGAAATGCAGCAATCGCTTTTAATTCCGGCATGGCGGCTGTGAATGCCCTGATGGAGTTATTTTCTCCCGGTGATCATATAATAGCCTCCGAAGATCTATATGGCGGTACTATCCGTATCTTCGATCATATCAATGTGAAGAACGGTCTTCTGATTGAATATGTCAACACCTTTAACTTAAGTCAGGTGGAAAAATCCATCCAACCAAATACAAAGGCTATCTTTGTTGAAACACCCACCAATCCTATGATGAATGTTACTGACCTTCCTGCCATTGCTGCTATTGCAAAACAACATAATCTGCTGTTAATTGTGGACAATACCTTTCTTTCTCCTTATTTCCAAAACCCGCTGCTGCTGGGAGCGAATATTGTGCTTCATAGCGGTACTAAATTTCTTGGCGGACACAATGATACCCTTGCCGGTTTTCTAGTTACTGCAACAGAAGAATTAGCGGAAAAGCTTCGCTATATGGTAAAGACTACGGGTGCGGGCCTGTCTCCCTTTGACAGTTGGTTAATCCTTCGCGGTGTTAAAACGCTTCCTCTTCGCATGGAATATCAGCAGAAAAATGCTCTTGTCCTTGCACAGTGGCTCGAAAAGCATAATAAAGTAAAAGCGGTTTATTATATTGGACTGACTTCTCATCCCGGATACGAAATTAATAAGAGACAAGCCTCCGGTTTTGGAAGTATGATCTCCTTCCATGTGGATACTGAGCAAACGGCAATAAATCTGCTAAACAGAGTCCGGCTCATAAGCTATGCGGAGAGTCTGGGCGGTGTCGAAAGCTTAATTACTTATCCTATGCTGCAGACACATGCTGATGTCCCCGAAGCAGAACGTGAGGCAAAGGGAATTAACCGTACCTTGATCCGGTTATCCGTTGGAATTGAGCATATCGACGATTTACTATCTGACCTGGAACAGGCACTAGCTGATAATTGAGCCTATGAAATAAAAATGACAAGCAGCCGCCGGCAGCTTGAAATGTAAGTATAAAGAAAAGGTATGGAGAAAAGAGCTCGCATAGAAAAAGCCCGCAATAATCACAATAGTGGTTTATCACAAGTTTCTTCTCCAAATATTAGAGATGCGCAAAAACCGCGCAGGAATGAGGTAAATAATGAATTACGATTTTGATCTTCTGATTGATAGATGCAATACCAATTCCCTGAAATATGATTTTGCAGCAGAACGTGGAATGCCTGCGGATCTTCTCCCGTTATGGGTTGCCGATATGGACTTTCAGGCTCCCAAAGAAGTCCTTGATGCTATTACGAACGTAGTATCCCATGGTATCTTTGGATATAGTGAAATAAAAAAAGACTATTTTGAGATTCTTCATAGCTGGTTTTACCGGAATTTCAATTGGGATACGAAGGATGCCTGGCTCGTGAAAACCCCCGGTGTAGTATATGCGCTTGCAATGGCAGTCAGAGCCTTCACAAAGGAAGGGGACGGCGTATTAATACAGCAGCCGGTCTATTATCCGTTTCAGGATATTATTCAGAAAAATAACCGAAGAGTTGTTGTCAATTCTCTCGTATATCAGGATGGTACCTATTCTATTGACTTTAAGGATTTTGAACAAAAGATAATTTCTGAAAATGTTAAGCTTTTCATTCTATGCAGCCCGCATAATCCTGTGGGTAGAGTATGGAGTAAGGAAGAGCTTATAAAATTAGGCGAAATCTGTTTAAAACACAACGTCATCATAGCCTCCGATGAAATTCATTGTGATTTTATCTATCCAGGTTACAGCCATACCGTATTTGCAGCCATTCGAGAAGATTTTGCCGAAAATACCATTGTCTGTACCGCACCTAGCAAAACCTTTAACTTAGCCGGGCTGCAGGTCTCTAATATATTTATTAAAAATGAGCTGCTTCGAAAGAAATTTAAGAATGAAATTGCTAAAAGTGGCTATAGTCAGTTAAATACCTTAGGACTTGCTGCCTGCAAAGCAGCATATCAGTACGGTGAGGAGTGGCTGAATGAATTAAGAGCTTATTTATACGATAATCTTAACTATGTTAGAGCATTTTTAAAGGAAAAGCTGCCACTGGTAAAACTGATCGAGCCTCAGGGCACCTATCTGATCTGGTTGGATTTCTCTGCCCTTGCTTTATCCTCCAAGGAGCTGGAAGACCTGATTGTAAAGAAAGCGAAGCTCTGGCTGGATCCGGGATTTATTTTTGGCAAGGACGGTGAAGGCTTTGAGAGAATCAATATCGCCTGCCCAAGAGCAACCCTTCAAAAAGCGTTGGAGCAATTGGAACAGGCGGTCAATGAAATTAATACTTCTATGTCAAATTAACAATTGTATAGTAACATTTCAGACCCCAGGCAAATTCCTCTGCTGTGTATTTAATCACTATTACTTTAGAACGCTGAACCACTACATTATTTCCCTTTCCTTCCAGTTAAATAATAGACAGCCACCTGCGTTCTGTGGGACAATCCGCCCTTTTCCAATATCGTGCTGATATGGTTTTTGACAGTACCCTCACTGATAAAGAGCTTTTGTGCAATCTCCTTGTTGGATAAGCCTTCTGCAATGGAAGTGATAATATCAAGCTCCCTTGCAGTAAAGACTGTACTGTCAAAACCGGCAGCCGCCTTTATACCGGAGTCTGTAAATTTGGAAAAAACCTTACCATCTAAAATATTCACTCCCTGATGGATGGACTTAATCATCTGCTTCAGCTGATCAGGAGTATGGTTTTTGATCAGATAACCGTCTGCTCCGTTTTTAATGGCCTTCTCCACCAGTTCATCCTCGTCAAAGGTTGTGAGAATTAATACCTTCCCCAGTCTTCTTTTGGCAATTTCTCCGGTAGCTTCAATTCCATCCATTTCGGGCATCTGAATATCCATCAGTATCACATCTGCTTTTTCCTTCATCGCCAGCTCAAGGGCTTCTCGTCCATTCTTCGCACAGCCCAGCACCTGGAATTCTTCGTCTACACTTAGTATAATCCGCATACCGTCTCTGACGAAATCACTGTCATCTGCAATAATCACCTTAATTTTATCCATTCCAATGCTCCAATCTGCATAATTTGCCAATATGTTCTTCCTCTTTCTCCTACAACGGAATAATCATATTAATATGAAACCCATTTTCACTGTGAATGTCAATAAAGCCGTTAACCTTTCTGATCCGGTTCTTCATCCCCTGAATTCCCATTCCCTCCTTGAAGACTTCACAACCTGCACCATTATCTTCTATGCTGCACCGGACCACCTTATGCAGGAGGATAATCACAACCAAAATCTGCGTACACTGCGCATATTTCAGGGCATTTGTAACAGCCTCTACCGAATTATCCAATATAACCTCCCAGACAGTCTCTGGAATTTCTTTGTTCTCACCCTCTATTTATTCTTCTGCTGTAATGCCGTATTTCTCTTTACAATCTGCACAAAGTTGAAGTAACTGCAGATGTGCCATGCGCTTCTTATCCGGTTTTTCCCTCCGGAGAATACTTCGTATTTCGTCCATACTGGACCGCAGATTGTCTATCACTCCCTGCATCATTCTGGCACTTTCATCCGGTTCTTTCTTCAACAGTACCTTGCATGCCTCTAATTGATAAATGGAACCGTTGATACTATGTCCCAATTTGTCGTGCAAAGCCTGCGATAATCTGGCTTTTTCCTCCAGCATTTTATTTTCAAAGGCAAGGCTGCTTTTCTCCAGTTCTTCCTTATATACCGTGTCTTTTATCTCAATAGAGTCCTTCAATTTATGTTCTTCCTGTTCAAAGGCCTTCAGATATCTTCTATACTTCTCCACAATCATAAAGTTCTGGTAATAAAAAATCAGTACAAAAAAGCAATAACCCATATATAAGAAAAAGTGATCTGGCTTTAAGAATACCCCGAGTAAGGCGAGCAGCCCTACTGTAAAGGGCAAATGTAAGCATATTACAGTATCCAGTACGATAAAGGGCAGAAGTATTAATCCATTATTGCTATCACCGAAGAAAATAAGCAGTACCAGCGTCAATATAATTTCAATGCTTAGAAAGAAAAGCTTATATCGAATGTTTCGATTAGCCATCCAGCTTCTAAAATCTTTTATCCCTGCTATATTTTCCAAAGTGTCAGTATAATCGACATTCATCAGTTCATAGCATAGCAGCACTGTAAGTGTTACAGCAAGAAGAAACCACTCCAGGCTGATCACCTGAAGTGATTTCTCACTGCTGCTGATATAATATGCAATCAGCATAATCATACAAAGTAATTTGATTACTGGAAAATAGTAGCGTTTTGCATTATCACTCATTTAACTGAATGCCTTTCCCATACCTTTTATTTGACTCTCGTTTATATACCCGTGCCTATTCACTTTTTATGACCTATTAAAATGTGAATTGGCTTTCCTAAATAGTTTGATAGTAATTTTCTTACAAACTTATACCCGTGCCTTTCACTTTTTGATGACTTTTTTATGACCTATTCAAAAAGTGAATAGTCTTTCATATCTCCTTGCTTTCATACCACTGTTTTGCTTACTTCTATTTTAACAATTATTTTTTCTTCGTGCAACTCACTCTTTTCTTCTTATTTTAATTCCAATCAGACCAACGCACATGATAATCACCAAATAATTTATCATAACCAGAATAAACATACTGTAGACTCCGCTTTTTCCGGCCATCAGCATTTCGGCAGCTTTTATCACCCATCTCTGCGGCATCAGCATGGAAGCTTTTCCCCACCATTTCGAAGCACCGTCGAGCGGAAAATATAATCCGGCCAATAAGCTGGATAAACACCAGATCAAGAAAACAATGTAATTGGCTGTAAGCACATTATTCGTTAAAACACCGATCACAACACTTAGCAGGTTAAAAACGAGCCCAAGGCAGAAAACAAAAAACAGGAAACTGGAAAAAGAAATTCCAAAATCAGTTTTTACAAGTAATTTAATGCAAACCGCAATAATTCCTGTCTGCATTACTACGTTTAATAATACCATTATGATTTTTGCAAATCCGTAATTTAGTAAAGACGACTTGGAAAGTATAAAACGGTTATAAACGCGGTTCTGCCGTTCTGTTACTACGGTTGCCGCTATAAACACACCACAAAATAGAAACGCGATGATTAAGAAGGATAGAGAATAACCGATGCTGGAACTGCTGGAAAGCTGATCTGAATTCAAACTCAATTTGTCTCCTACCTCAATACCTACAATTTCTTTTGTCATTTCATTTTTGACAGAGGTTTCCAGAAGAGAATTCAGTGATGCTTGATTATAATCAGCAAGCGCAGCATAATGGTAAATACTTTTCAGAAAAGTATTTATATTATCTTTCAGCAATCCAATCCGCCCATCGTCTGTCGCTTCAAATACGACGATATTACTGTCCTTCCCGGCAAGAATTTCTGCCCCAAAGTTATCAGGTATATACATCACCGCACCAATTACATTTTGATTCGCTGCATCCAATGCCTTATCTCTGGCCTCGGTAAGCTTCATTGGTTTTTCCTTGATACGGTAAATACGAAATGATCCTGTTTTAGCTAGCTCTTTCAATAGATATTCAGATAATGCAGAATGACTGCTGTCATAAACCTTTACATTCATTTTATAGCTGGCTGTATTGATCACCACTTTATTCTCTGTTTTCAGTTCCTGAATAGCATAAATATTCTCTCCGGAATCCGCACTGTTAAGATTTTTTATATTCAGCATAATTACAGATATTACCGGCAAGATAAATAAAAAAGCTAAGTATCCTTTATTTCTAAGAAGCAATTTCAAATTCATTTTTATGATTGTATTGAAACCATTCATCCTACTGCTCCTCCAATTTCCGATAAGTTAACAGCGCTCCTGCCGTACTGAGAAGTACTATCTCTCCAATCAATATTCCAATACACAGACCCGTATAGTCACTATGCCCCATCGTGGAAAACTCTACGAGAGTCCTGTTGATATAATAAATGGGGCACAGATCGACCAACGTTTGCGGCAGTCCCGCATACATATAGGTCTGAAAGGAACCACCGAAAAATCCCAAGATCCAGGTAATCACAAACCCGCAAACAATACTTACGGCAACATTGCTAAATAACTGGAACAATAAAATTCCGAAGGCACTGGAAGCCATCGAAACAAGAAATATGATAATAGCAGATAGTCCAATATTGCCCCAGTGAATACCAAATAACGGAATAGATATCATCCAGGCCGTACCTATCTCAATAAAGATTGCCAGGGTACATGGCAGGAATTTCCCTAGATAAAAGCTAAATTTGGAGAGATGAGAAACCTTCATTCTGGATAATATTGCACTTTTTCTTTCACTCGATATTACCGCTACTAAGGATACCATACCGCACGATGCAAAATATACAATATAAATAATACCATAATAATCGGTAGAGGACGGAACAGGATCAGTTGGCAATACCTCATGACGTACTTTTGTATCCCTTACGGAAGATAAATCCGCTTTTCCTTGTTCTGACGTGTAAGTAGCTGCCGTTACAGCCTTATTCGTCTGATAGAAGAAGCTTGAAAAGATGCTTTCTGTAATAGCCGCCTCTGTCTTATAATCACTCGACTGGAAAATCTGATAGGATTTGCTGTCCTTTATTTCTACAAATGCTGCCACTGTCTTATTTTTCAGCAGCTGCGAAATATCACCTTCCGGATATTCCTGCAATAAGATTTTCTGCGTCTTGCAGACCTTTTTTAATGCAGGTATCAGCTTCCTATAACTATTATCCTCTCTGATCCGGTATCCTACTGTAAATTCTGATACTGTATAATCGGTATTCATCATCTCCTGAAAGGCGTTGGAAAGCAAAGCAATTGTAACTAATGGCAGAATGATCATCATAAACAGAATCCATTTACCTCGAAGCATGAGCTTCAGATTATTTTTAATTAATACAAATGGCATCTTACATCACCCCTTCTGCATAATCTCTAAGCTTCTTACCGGTAAGGGTCAAAAAGACCTGCTCCAATGTCATATCGGAAGTCTTATCTGATGTAACCATTTCTACCAGTTCCTCCTTAGTACCAATTGCAATGATCTTACCGTTGTCCATGATAGCTATTCTGGTACAGATCGCTTCGATTTCCTCCATATAGTGGCTTGTATAGATTACCGTTGCTCCCTGCCGATTAACATATTGTATTTTCTCAAGGATGAAGTTTCTGGATTGTGGATCAATACCCACTGTAGGCTCATCAAAAATCAACAGCTCCGGTTTATGTCCAATCGCACAGGCGATATTTAATCTTCTCTTCATGCCGCCCGAGAAATTCTTGGCGAAGCCGTTTCTCTTATCCTCCAGTCCTACAAATTCCAATGATTCCGTTACTGCCTTTTTGAGAGCTTCTCCCTTAATCCCGTAAAGTGAGGTAAATAATTCAACATTCTCCCATGCTTTTAAATTCCCATGAAGTGCAAGCTCCTGCGGAATATATCCTAATTTAGATTTCACTTTCTTCCTGTCATATTTCATGTCATAATCAAACAGTTCAATTTTCCCTGCAGTAGGCTTTACCAGAGAACAAATCATATTCATGGTTGTACTCTTGCCTGCACCATTAGGTCCCAGCAAACCAAAGATTTCCCCTTTCCTGATTTCCAGATTGATATGATCTACCACCGGCTTATTATCATATTTTTTTGTTAGACCTTCTAATTTAAGAATTGTCCCGCTCAATTTTTTATCCTCCATCCCTTATCTTTATTCATCCATCCAATCCTGATTCCGCAAAGCGGCATCTTAAGTGCGAAGATGATTTTCCTTCATCCTTCCAATCCTGATTCCGCAAAGCGGCATCTTAAATAACTGGGGAAGAAGCCTGGAATGAGTACCGCCGTGCTCATTTCGGGGTTCTTTTTAGTGTGAAGATGCTTTTTTTCTTCACACTGCTCCCATTTTCATCTCTGTAAAGCTATGTATATGAAACTGGAAAGCTAATCTTTCACGATATGGTCTAAGTATAACAATTATGAGCCGTTTCATTAAGTGTGAAAAGATAGAAAAGACTATGACAAAAGTCATAGTCTTAAATGTTTGAATGATTCTATCTATTCCAGAATAAGCTCTCGCAATTCAATTTCTCCTTTTCCTTCATATTGAAGAAAAAGTGTATTATCATCTTTGTCAAAACAGATTTCCTGGGCTGCCTTTTTCCAGCACTCAGAGCTCTCCACCCTGTACTTCGCTGCTGCTTCTCCTTCGAGCCTCTTTTGGATCAAAACCGTTCCTTCTCCTTTTCCACGGTACACAATTGTAATCTTTCTGGTTTCCTTCAGATTAAAATATTTGTACCCTATGACTGCACCCTCTCTGATGTTAGCGATAAAGTATTCCCCATCTTTGCCGTTAATGTATGGAAAATCGATATTTACAGCTGGTCTTGCCAAAGAAGGCAGAATTGGCATTCTTCCATTAGTCAGATTACAGCAGATTACTGCCGGATATGTCCCCCGTCCGGGAAGAGGCTTGCCATATAAGCCGCTGGTTGTGATCGGTACCTGTCCGATACTTCCATCCGGTTCAATTTGAATTAGCTCGGCACAGCCTTGTCGATTGTACTGATTAAGGTGGGTATGACGATGATAAAAAATATACCATTGTCCATTTACCTCTACCAGTCCACCATGATTATTACCGATAGCAAACAGCCTGTCCTCACTTTTCCTTCCCTGATAACCGATGTCTCCATTGCTTATAATCACGCCCCCGTATTGAAAACCGGACATTGGCTCGTGGCTGACTGCATAACACAGTTCATGGCAGTTAACCGCCGAATACACAAGATAGTATAAGGAGCCGATTTTTCGAATAGAGGGAGCTTCAAAATACTCATGTCCCTCAAAGGATGTACCTTTCCCGTAATCTGAGCTGGGTATTACAATCTGCGGTCCTTCCTTCACGGTCAGCATATCCTTTTCCAGTTCAACCACACTTCCACCCGGCTTATCTACACCCTGATACCTGGCTATATTGATTGTAGTAGGTGCAAACCCATAGTATAAGTAGACATGCCCGTCTACATAAATAACCGATGGATCATAGGGAATATTCTCTGTTAAAAGACTGCCGTCTCCATAGGAAACTCGTCCGTAATATTCATACTGCCCTGCAGGTGTATCACAGACTGCCACGGAAATGCAATTTGAGAATTTCAAGGAGTAGTAAAGATAGTACCTGCCGTCGGTACCCTGACATACATCCGGTGCATACAGATACAATTTACCATCCGTATTGAAAGGATCCTGTTCTTTTCTGTAAATAACACCTTCACACTTCCAGTCCGATAAATCCTCCACCGGTGCCGAGTAACATACATAATCCAGTTCACAGAATTCATTGCCATTTTCCTTATCATGAGAACCATACAGGTATAAGCGATTACCAAATACATGCGGTTCTCCATCCGGAATATATTCCTCCAATGGTAAGTATGGATTCCAGATCTGTTTTTTCATTGTTTATTCCTTCCTCTCTATTCCCAATGTATTTTTTCCCTTTCATTTTAACAAATGTAAAGAGAGTCTTTGTTCTATACATTTCACTATTCTAAAACCCTGCATTCTATAATTCCGTCGAATTTATATCTTATCTCCTGCTATACCATTCTGCAATTTTCTCCAGACGCTGTAATGAATACTCAAAGAAATCATAATATGCCGCACAAAAAACATTCTTCGGATCCCGGTGTCTTTGGCAGCCTCCTCTGCAGATAGCATAATATTTGCATTTATTGCAATCCTCATGCACAGTTGCCGAACGCTCAATAAACTGCAGTTCTTTTCTTTTATTATTGATCTCTTCAAAGGAAACCTGGTTTAAATTACCCAGCTTATATTCATCCAGTACATAGAAATCACAGGGATATACCTCTCCATCTGCCTCCACTACATGCTGAGAAGAGCATAAACCGCTCATACCGCATACCTCCGGATACATACGAAGCAGCATTCTGATATAACCTTCAAATTGTTGTATATGAACGATAGTTCCCTTGCAAAAATCGTTATACCATAGATCAAATAAAGTTTTCAAAAATTGACCATAAGCCTTTGCTGTCAAAGAGTAGTTAAATCTCTCTTCAATCTTTCCCAAAGGATTTAAGCAAGGAATAAACTGTAAATAGTCAAAGCCATTTTGCTGATATAACTCATAGATTTGTGATGCTTTTTTGGCCGTAAGCGCATTAACTACTGTCAGTATGTTATAATCCACTTGATATTCATTCAACAAGGAGATTGCTGCCATAACTTTCTGAAATGTACCCTCATTTTTTGCATCCACACGAAACGAATCATGTGTAAAAGATGTTCCATCTAACGATATTCCTACAAGGAATTTATTTTCTTTCAGAAATACTGCCCATTCCGTATTCAGTTCGATCCCGTTCGTTTGAATTGCATTCTCAATTATCAATTTTCTGGTATTATATTTCTTTTGAAATTCTATAGATTTCCGATAAAAATCAAGACCCCGAAGGGTTGGTTCACCGCCCTGATAAGCGATCGTACACGACGTATCCGAATATTCTATAGCCTTTTTGATGATTTGCTCCAAACACTCTTCGGACATAAAACCATAGGATTTTATTGCCCTGTTTTGTGCTTCGTCATGATAAAAGCAATACCTGCACCTTATATTGCACAATCCGGAAGCTGGTTTTATCAGTACATTTATATTGGGCATCTTTCGGAATTCTCCTTTCGTGAATGTTTTCAAATGGTAAGTTTAAATATATCTGTACAATTTACTATCATGATTTGGGTGTCAAATTCTCACTCTGATTTTTCAACACCCAGATTAATATAAACCTGCGTGAGAATTAGGCAGTCTCCGGCGGATGCACATTTGCTCAGCAAAATATCATTTGTCAATTTTTCTCGGGGCTTTTAACACTCAAATACTATTGTTTAATTAAGAAAGTGATATACATTATAAATATTAATAATTATTATGATGCACATTAACATCATAAATAAATGATCCACTTTACGGTTGTCCATCTTTTTATTCATTTTTCTACCGAAATAGCCACCCATAATACCTCCGATCACCATTAAAATCAATAGTGCTAAGGAAAATGCTGGAACCGTAGCTGTAATAATCGAATTAAACATACTGGTAAGCTGTGAAACCAAAATGATATACAGAGAGTTCTGTGCCGCCACCTTTGTAGTCATAGAAAAAAAGAAAGACATTACTACCAGATTGATCGGTCCTCCCCCAATACCCAGAAAGGAGGACATTATTCCCAAAGCCCCTCCTACCAGAAAGCATACCAACTTATGTGTAATATACATGGTTTTAATTCTGGCTTTGTATACAGTATAAACCATTGTCCCTAATGTTACAAGTAATAGGAAACCTGCCTGAATGGCTCCTACCCGATTTTGATCTATAGAATGCACTAAAGTTTGAAAGAGACTTTTCCCTAATATTCCCCCAATCGCTGCACCAATGGCCAGAGGAGTACTAATTCTTCCATCTACCTGTGATTCACCTTTTAATTTCGTTACTATAAAAGAATAAGTACTCATTGCAAGAACAGTGCAGCCGGACAGAAAGCTAATGGTTTTTACATCTAAAATACCAAAGGAATCCAGCAAAGGCTTAATAATGACGCCCCCTCCGATACCACATATCGCACCTATTATGGACGCTGAAAAACTTATTATCAAAAAAATAAAATAAATCATATTATCTCCACTTCTACCTCATTCCAAGAAATCATTCAATGCACAGTTCTGGCTTATTACGGGCCTCCGGCGGATTATCCTGCCATCTCTCGCTCTCATCCAGGCCTGACATTTCCTCCCAGCTTCGAAACCACCGGATTTTTTGTGTGTGAAGCTCCTGCTCCTGCTCAATCTGACCGGAAGGAATACCTTTCGCTGCATATAGTCTGAATTGTTCTGCCATCTCCGGAAACTGTGCTATCAGATTATTCTGCTCCAACGGATCCTCCTCCGTATCAAATAGCATTTCGTTTAAGCCATGATAGGTAATATATTTATATCTTCCCTGCTTCAGCATCAACCCATGCAAATTCTGTCCATCCATCCGGTACATATGTTCGCATAATATAGTTCTCTCCATCTTAGCCTTCTCACCCTGCAGCGCCGGCATTAGACTAAGGCCATCATATTCCGGAAGCTTTTCGCTGTTCAAAAGATGCCATAGGGTTGGTCCAATATCCAGAAGGCTGACTGCCTCTTTGCGTACCTGTCCTGCCTTAATACCACTTCCTGCAAAAATCATTGGTATCTTAGCAGATTTCTCAAAGAATGTATCCTTACCGAAAATACCCCTGTCTCCAAGCTGATCACCGTGATCGGATAAATAGCAAAATATTCCCTGACTTCCTCTTTTTTGAGTAAATTCTTCAAACTTTTCGCGTATCATTCCAATTTGAGTATCCATAAGCTCTACCAGTCCGCAATATGCAGCAATCGCTCCCCTGACCTTCTGTGCAGTAACCTCACGATTGCATTGTCCCAGAAGAACCGGATTCATATACTCCGGCCTCTCCAGAAACAGCTCAGGAACCCTTACACTCTCTAAATATTTTAGATAAAGCTCTTTTGGTGCCACATAGGGAAAATGCGGTCCATATGTTCCCACTACAATACATTGCGGCTTCTCATGTTCTTTATTTAAGTAATCCAGTGCGGCCCGGATTACCATTCTGTCATAATTTACTACCGGTGTTTCTCCTCCTCCGACAAATCTGGTGGATCCAGGTGCCGCATAGGTTGCGATAAATTCACCACGTTCCGCCCGAAGTTTTTCTACCGGACGGCTCCAGCCTACTGGTGTAGTATCCGGAGCAATTCTTTTTGTAAATCCATGGCGCTGATCGATCCCAACGAAATGCATGCGTCCGCATAAAACTGTCTCGTATCCCGCTTCAACCAGCGGATGTAATATGGATGGTTGGGTATTAGGAAAACTGTCAAAATTGGTGAATATCCCTGTCTTTTGCGGCAGAAGACCACTCATCATGGCCATGCGTGCCGGAACGCATAAGGGGCAGGCAGTATATGCTTCCTCAAAGCGGGTCCCTTCTGCACACAACCGGTCCAGATTGGGGGTATCCGCCAATCCACCTTTCCAGCCTGAAATATAAGGTGTATGCTGATCACTCATGAAGATCAGTATGTCTTTCATTGCCAAATCCCTCCTTACTTATCTGCGTCCAAAATCATATCGTTTATATATCTCTTCCGGTGCCTCGTATTCCTTCATAATATGCAAAAGAGCTTTTTCCATGCGTTCAAGAGTATTTTCATCCTCAATTGGTTTCTCCTGATCGTAATCTGTTTTCAAATCGTATAACAAATCGTTCTTTAATTTTCTCTCCCACATGATACGGTCAGGTATTATTTTCATAAGCGGAGTCCCTTTCGTAAATCCAAAGGGAGGGACTATTTCCATACTCTGCATCTCCTTCACTGAGAAGACACTATTCATATGGGTAGGCATCTGCGTATATTCATAACATGGGTTTTCCGGATGTGTAACTGCCTTCATTAGCATATACCTTCCATCTGTGATATTAATCGATCCCCCGTAATATCCCATGATTCCATATTGCCGCACCGGCTCATCCTTTGCAATTGTATTAACCAGTGCTTTTCCTATCATATCCTTTGGGATTTCAATTCCGAAAAACTCCAGTAAAGTAGGTGCTATATCAATTGTCTGTACCAGGGAATTACGGTGCTCACCACAGATTTTACTACGGGGATCCCAGATAAAAAACGGTGTATGTACCAGCTCCTGATAATCTGGCATAGGTCCCTTCCCCCACCAGGCATGTTCGCCCAGGAAAAAGCCATGATCTGTATTGACAATCAACATGGTATCTTTCCATAGGTCATACCGGTCCATCGCGTCCAATACATGTCCCAGGTTTTTATCACAAAATTCCATGGAGGCATAGTATTTCTTTCTTACATTATCAACAACCTCTGCACTCTCGCGAACCGGTGCATAAGGCGGCCAGTCCTCTGTAAATGGCTGGTCAGGGTCAAACCACTTTCTGTCTAAACCATCCGGAGCGTCAAAGGGCTCATGTGGATCAAAGGTTTCTATCTGTACAAACCAGCTGTCATTTTCTGCATTCCGCTTAATAAAATCAAGTCCATTCTCAAAGGTCAAGGTTTGTGCATAATCCTTTTCACCATTGCATCTTGCCCTTCTGTTTACAATATTCTGCCATCCGCCTCTGGCTCTCATACCGCGAATTGTTCCCTCCAGGTATTCTCCGCTTAAGATGCATGGCGCAAACTCTGTCGGATGTGGTTCTGACTCTGGAATCCATGCATCATTCTCCTGTCCTCTATAACATTCCCAGGTCTGATAACGGTGATGATAGGTGGCACCGCCATCCTGCAAATAATGAAAATGATCGGTAGCCAAATGAGTTCTTACACCCGCTCCTGTTAATATTGCAGGCATAGAATCGTCAAAGGGTTCCAAAGGGCTCCAGGAACGATGCAAAAAATTTGCTCTGCCCGTATGTATTTCTCTTCTTGCCGGCATACAGGGCATGGAGGAAACATAAGAATGATCAAATATTGCACTACGTTCTGCCAGACGCTTAAAATTAGGCAGATCAAGAAGTGTTTCCCCATAACAGGGAAGTAAATCCCTGCGAAGGGAGTCAAACATAACCATAATTGCTTTCATATCTACTCTCTCCTTCACTTATCTTACTATATCGGTAATTGCTTTTATAATTCGGGAGTCAAAAGCCTAGAATATTTTCACCGGCATTCAAATCCTTTTATCCTATTGCCAGAATGTATACTTCATCAGATCCTTTGCTATAGCAGGTCGTTCATGGATCAGGTTATGGAGCTCACTCGGATCAGCCTTTAGATCATATAATTCATCCAAGTCATTCCAGTTACGTATCCACTTATATTGTCCGTCGAAAACCATCTGGCAATTAATTAATTCACTGATCTGGGCAGGCCGCAAGGCTTCCTCCCTGCCTTCCAATATTGGCAGAAGAGATCTTGCATCCATATCCTCCCTGTTATAATTTAGTCCTGCAAGTTCCAGGCAGGTCGGGGCGAGATCCATCAGCTGGGCGAGTGCGCTGCTGTCTTTTCTCTGCTTCATCCATGGAGCACTAACCACAAGGGGTATTCTTAGTGAAGCTTCATACATGCACTTCTTTTCTAAAAGGCCATGATCCGCCAACATTTCACCATGATCCGCGCAGAATATTACAACTGTATTCTGCGTTAATTCTCTGCGTTCCAGGATATCCAGTAATTTACCGATCCAATCATCAATTACACCTACAGAGGCCGCATAGGACCGCTTCAGCTTCTGCAAATCCTGTTTTGTCATTCCTTTTGTTTGAATTTGCGCCCGCTTCTTGACCCATACCGGCTTTTCTTCCACTAAATCCTGTATTGCTTCCGGGAATATTTTATCCATCTGTTTCTCAAGCTCTTCCATCGGCGGATCCCAGGGATTATGCGGTCCCGCAAAGCTTACAAAATAGTGCCACGGTACATCGTCCTCCACACTGTCAAGCCAATCTGCCGCCTTTCTCCCTATAAAGGAATCCTGAAAATCCTCAGCATTGTGAAGTACGGAAGGCTCCGCGTAAAATTTGGGATATTTTCTTAATCTCGCCAGATAATCATCACTAATCTCATTCAATTCATTTTTATCATTTAGATACTTCTGATAAGGTCCCTGAGGCAGATTATTTCCCTCCTGATCCTTTACCAGCCAGGCAAAGTTCATTTTCCCTTCTGTTTCAAATACATCCGTAAAACCAAAATGATACATAATCGGTAGATTGCCGTTCACTCCCCAGTATCTGATATCCTTATGCAAGTCTGTTTTTCCTGCGACACCAACCCGGTATCCTGCCTTTCTCAGTTCCTGATAGTAGGTTGGTACCTCCGGCGGTAAAGAAGCATCGTGAACCACAACCCCACAGCGGTGCGGCAGCTTTCCGGTTGCAAGAGATGCTCTGCTCGGTGTACATAAGGGGCATGTACAGCTTGCCTGATCAAATACAACCCCTCTATCCATAATTCTTTTAATATTAGGAGTCTCAATAGCATCTCCCATGCCATCCATTGTCGTAAGACGAAACTGATCCGCCATAATCATTAGAATATTCCACTTTTTTTCCATGCTAATCTCCTTAATGAAAATGGCAGCGGTTTTTCTCCCGCCACCATTTCCTATTACATATATTTCTTCCTATGCTGCTGCCAAGCCTTCTTTTCGAACTGACTTAGCAAGTTCTACTCTGGCTCTGCGGGCTCTATAATATTTCAGCTTATGTTCATTCATACGATATATCATAAAAATCAACCAAACAGAATACTTAATGCAGGTCTGCAGATAACTGCTCATTCCGACATTCGTAAATTTAGATAATCCAATGACCAGCAACTGCACACTGATTGATCCTGCCAATACACCAATTACCGGATTCGTTCTACGGCTCAGCCACATTCCAACCGCCATGGGAAACATGTTAGCAAATACAGTTGAATTCGAACTCATACCAAGTACCGGTACCAAAGAACTTTTGTATGCGGTATCAAATACCCCTGCTATGGAAACAAGTGCACCTGCAGTTACATAGCATAAAAAAGCATTTTTAAAAATATTTATCCCTGAATCATTCGCAAGCTTCTGATTTCCCTGAATGGCACGTCGATTATAGCCAAACGGGCTATATTGAAATAAATAGGTCATAACCAGAATGATAATGATGCATACGACGAAGATAAAAAGTTTATTGGATAAAATGCCCACTCCCGGCTTGCCGAACAAATTTAACCCCTGCTGATCATAAGCACTGAAGGAAATACATTCATAAACCAGTGAAAGTCCTAGTCCAAGTACCATTGGCAATATTCTAAGTTTTATAAATAAAAATCCTGCAAAGCCGCCTGCAATCATTCCGAGTATAAGGCTGAATACCATCACTCCAATACCGCCAAGATCAAGTGCTAGAGCAATATTTCCTCCGAAGATACAAGCCAGATACATCTGCGAACCGGTTGAAGTATCCATACGTCCCAGCTGGAGATTACAATTCAATCCCAATGCAAAACAGAAGGAAGAAGCCAGGTTACGCATGAGTGCTGTCCAGTCTAGGGCAGAGGCCATGGTATGCACTCCTACAATGGAGCTATTCAATAATTCCATTACCAGCCAGACAGTCATAGGAACAGCTGCAGTAAAGATTATATTAAATAACATCGCATGTTTTTTCTGAAAACTGTTGATTTTATTCATTATTACTCATCCTTCCTACCGGATTTAAGTCCTCTATTTCATCATGGATTTGATGGTGTCAAAATTTAGTGAACTGAGGAAATTCTGAATGGTATCAGCAGTAACCTTCGGATTTTTAGTTACCAGCATAGAATCAATGATATCCGTATTTGCAATCCAGTTCTGGGTATCCTTATCATCCCAGCCTTCCATTTGTGCCAACTGCTCAGGGCTTGACACTGCAATCATGGAAAACAGGAAATTATAAGGCATTCCTTCCGCCGTTCTGGCACATTGTTTATTAGCGCCCTCTAAAGCATTATAGGTTATTGCAAAAAGTGTGGCTGATAACAAAGAAACCGATTTTACAGTAACCAGATCCACACTTGGATTTCCGCTTGGATCCTTTGTATTAAAAGCAGTTGTTAAAGTGTTGCCTAATGCACCAACGCTTGCCACTTTAATATTCATTTTCAAGGCACTTTCCACTTCGTTTACCACAGTTGCAGATTGATTGTAGGTCTGTCCTGAGCTCATAAAGATACCATATTTACCGGATTGTATCAGGGAAGAAACACCCGGAAGCCAAGTTTCCTTATTCGGGGAGCCGGGATATAAAGTAATTAAAATACCTTTATCATTTTTAGCATCCATCGTATCTGTGCTAGCAATTAAGTCGTCTATATTTTTTTCATAAGTAAGACTATATTTACTCTGTAAACCTTCCAGTATTGCACGCGTAATTTCCACATGCTGTGTATTACCTGACGAAGCTAAGCTTGTACTGACTAAAAATCCTTCTGCTCCGTCTGCACTGACATTGTTATTTAACCAATCGGAAAATAATTCCGCCGTTTGTATATTGTCAGCCCCAACAAAGCCAGTGAAATTATCCAGTGAAGTATCCATCAGAGTCGGGTTGCCTGCCGGATTACCATTGAAGGTATATACCAATCCATTATCCTTACACAGCTGAGCCATCTGAGCCGTACCAGATTTAAAATCAATAATCGCATTGGCCCCGGAATCAATACAGTTTTCAATGAATGATTTTGTTGCCGCATCATCTGAACATTGCTCAGAGAATATAAACTTAACATTGTAATTCTTAGCTATATAATTTTCCAAATAGCTTCTTCTGATTGAAACCTCATCATTGGACTGCGCCTCTGCGATACCAATCACATACGTATCCTTTTTAGATGTCCCCTGTGCATCTGCCGCCGCCTCAGTCGGTTTTGCATTATCTGTACTTCCGCCATCATTTGCATTACTTGCGGAATTTTTTCCGCATCCGGTCAAACTGCCGGTTATCATTACCATACTAAGTAAAACTGCCAAGAAACGTTTTGCTTTTTTCATTTTCATAATCTCCTTTTATTTTAATTTAAATAACACTAACTAGAACTGCATACGGGATGGCAATAGATTTTGTCTTTCACTATTTAGATATACCAAAAGTAAAAATATTACACCTCGTATCCCTTGTATCATTGCGGATGAAACTCCTACCATTAAAAGTCCTTTATTCAGTGCAGCAACTGTGAGTGCTCCAATCAGACCTGCATAAGAATTTGATCGTGATCCACCAAATATAGACATTCCTCCAAGTACGGTTGCGAGCATGACATCCATTCCAAGACCACTTCCCGTTTCGACAGATACCGCTGAAACATTGATGATACTAAAGATTGCTGCTACACCTATTCCCAAACCGGCCATAAGAAAACTAATATAGGTTGCTCTTGAATTGGACATACCTGTCTGTTTTGCACAATTTTCATTTCCCCCAAGTATCCTGAGCGTACGTCCTATTTTCGTTGAATGAAATATCACCAGACAAAGCAGAAAATATGCGAAAAATGCAATGTAACGAAATCCTCCATCTTCCAGTGCTGCAGCTATCTTATAATCAATTTCAATCTTTCCGGCACCACCAATTAATATAGTTGTAATGGCACCGTAAATCTGAGTTACCACAATAGCAACCGTAATTGTTTTAATATTAAATACAACACTCATCGTACAGTTAAAGAGCATCAGTAGCATTGATGCAAAAATCGATACAACAATCATAAGTAAAACTGATCCGGTGGTGGCATAAACCATTACTCCGAATGTAGCGCCCAGTCCCAATACAGCTCCAATTGAAATATCCAGATTCCCGTTGGAATAGACAAAGGATATTCCGGTTGCACAGGTTCCTATGATAATTGCCTGACTTAAAATTCCTGTTAAAACAGATGTTTTAAAAAAAGTTCCCTGTGTAGCAATTCCAAAGATCAATATAATGAGAGCCAGAGAAACAAATGGAAATGCAAGTAAAAAATACCGGTTGCTCCTTAATATAGAAATCCGTTCCTTAAAGCTCAATTGAAGTTCTTTTTCATTATTCTCTGAAAATGTATCCATCATTTATCACCTCCTTAAATCATACATTCAATCAATTTACGATCATCATATTCATTGCGGTAGAATTCTCCTGAAATCTGTCCTTCTCGCATTATCAACATTCTGTCACACATTCCCATTAATTCCGGTAATTCCTCAGAAATCATTATAATTGATTTACCAGCCTGCTTCATCTCATAGATCAGCTGGTACATTGCTGCTTTTACACCGATATCCACCCCACGGGTCGGGCAGTCCAGGATCAATACGTCTGCATCATCTGCACACCATTTTCCGAATACTACCTTCTGCTTATTCCCTCCAGAAAGTGCACTAACCGGTTGATAAGCATTCTGACATTTAATTCTCAATGCCTTAATCTGCTTATCCACATAGCTTTTCTCTTTTTTTGAGCTAATAAAGGGACCGATATTATTTTTGTCATAGCCTGTGGAGGCAATATTGGAGTAGATTGAAGCATTTAATTCCAATGATTCCGTATCACGGTTTTTAGATACATACCCCATTCCGTTTTTGAATGCAATCTGCGCATTCTTGATCACAGTTTTCTCCTTTGTAAGTACCACCTGTCCATCAACCACTTCCTCAAGGCCGTATAAAGCCCGCCCGAGAGTATGCATACCGCAATCCGACAGTCCACCTATTCCAAGTATCTCCTTCTTATGTAACTCCATATTAAGACAGAGTATACTTTTCATCGTTGTGATATAGTTTGCTTTCAGTACCACCTCTGATTCAAACCCGTCATTATCCACACGATAATAATGACCCTTAATTTCACGGCCTACCATTTTCTGTTTGATATCATCCGGGTCAAAGTTCTCTTTCGCGATATTATCAATAATAACTCCATCCCTAAGTACCGTAAGAGTATCACATTGCTCCATCATCTCATTCAGATCATGACTGATAATCATAACAGCTCTTCCATCATCAGCAATATCATGCATAATCTTATAAATGATGTCTCTTCCTCGCTGTGAAAGTGCCGTAGTAGTCTCGTCCACAATTAAAAGTTTCGGATCATGATACATGCATTTGGCTACCTCAATCAGCTTACGCTCCTGCATATCATACATACCTGCCGGGTGTGCCGGATTGATGTCTTTTACTCCTATCTTATCCAATGCTTTTCTGGCTTCCGCAATCATTGCCTTTTTGTCAATCAGAAAACCTTTCTTAAATTTCTTGTAGTTTCCTAAAAAAATATTTTCTGCAACTGAAATATTAGGTATTGTACCTGCTTCCTGTACAATCATTCCAATGCCGGCCTCCTGCGCATCCAGTACAGTTTCCGGCTTCCAATCCTTCCCTTCATATAACATACTTCCACTGCTTGCTGTCTGAAAGCCTGCTATGATTGACGAAACCGTAGACTTGCCGGATCCATTTTCTCCAATTAACCCACGGATCTCGCCTGTTTTTACAGAAAAATCTACGTGTGATAGTGCAATGGTCACACCGAAATTTTTACTCATGTCCTTTACTTCAACAAGGATTTTACTTTTTTCCGGCATTATTTTTCTCAACCTTTCTTTTTTACCTTTTATGTTCTTTTTATCTTCTTTTTTATTACTGTCGATAAAATAATTATATTTATTCCTCAAGTTTACCTCTACCGTTTTTCCGTCTCAAATTTCGCTATTTCCGTTTATTACGACATTACTATGTATTAGAATATCCTAATTCCATCCAGTATTATCGAAATACCGTTCTATCTTTATATCAAAGATACTCCAATTGTTTATTTCCCTTTATTCTTTGCAGCTTGTTCTCTGCAATACCCCATCAGAGTCCCAAACGGTGTTCCATTTGCAATCATTTCTTTTACTTGCTGTTCCTCCTCAGGTCTTATAAGTGCCCGTACTCTTGCCCAGGTCATTTCCGGTGTCATACGTTGATCATACTCATAGGGAACAATATCCGCCGTGGATTGGAGCCACTTTAACATATCAAATTGCATTATTCTAATAATTTCCTGAAATTCCGGCTCACAGATCAAGTTCTTTGTTTCATCCGGATCCTTTTCCATATCATATAATTCATCCATTCCTAACGTACGGCTTACATATTTATAACGATCTCCTCTCATCATAATGCCTTTTGCATGTGCTTCCTCATCGGTTTGGGCCGCCATTTTTGGCCAATAGACC
Organism: Bacillota bacterium; assembly: GCA_023418475.1. Lineage (GTDB taxonomy): Bacteria > Bacillota > Clostridia > Lachnospirales > Lachnospiraceae > Mobilitalea. The sequence continues at coordinate 34,752 of JAEZZO010000070.1, read as the reverse complement.
ATAGAACGTGGGGCACCACCAGAGCCATAGCTGTGATATTCATCACAATGCAGCTCCCCTGGCTGCCGCCCTCCTTCGCAGAAGGCATATTTTCTGATACTGATGGTCCGATCTTCCATTACCGGACGCAGACTTTTGCCAAATTGTGTGTGATTCGGTGTAACTCCTGCAAAGTCCATAACGGTTGCATAAAAATCTACCAGCTCCGTTAAGGAAGATGAGACACCCGGATCTACTGAAATTGCCTTCGGAGGTTTTATAAGAAGCGGAACTTTTGTCAAACAGTCCTCAAAAGTATTCTGAGCTTTTTCCACCAATCCATAATCACCAGTGTAATCACCATGATCACTGAGGAAGAAAATAGCACAGTCATCATAAATTCCTGCTTTCTTCAAAGCCGTGGTAAGCCGTCCAAATTGCTCATCAATCTTCATGCACATTCCCAAATAGACTGCCCTTAATTCGTCCCAATCTGCTTCCGCATAATCCTCCAAATTGCTATATTCTCTTATTAATTTTTCCATTTTTGGCTTTCCGCTGCATAAGTCCGGCTTTATTCTATCCTTTAACTTATTCCGTAAAACAGAGGAATAATATGGTTCTTCCACACCATACGGAGTATGGGGATAGATCAATCCCAGAAAGAGGCACATCGGGCGGTCATCCGGAGGGTTTGTTATCCTCTCAATTGCCGCATCCACGACCTCATCATCTCCATTATAATGTCTGCCATTATCAGCTACTCCCAGCTTACCCTCAAAATGCGAGTAATAATGCTTCGATCCGGGTTCACCGCGTAGATTTTCATCAACCGGTCCGGGTCCATGCGGTTTTTGCCCTCCATAATAGATTTCATCCGCATGGCTCTCACTCCATCCTTTTATCTGGCCGGCTGTCAAGTCATTTCTGTCATTCATCCATACATAGTATCCGGCATCCTTTAATTCTTTTAAGAGGGAATCCTCACCCGGACGCAGTAAATAGCTCATGGTGCGATGTCCATGCACATGCGGATACAGCCCTGTAAAAAAGCTGCATCTGGAAGGAACACATACCGGATTCTGGCAGTATGCCCTGGAGAAGGAAACCGCTTCCTTCGCTGCCATAGCATCAAGATATGGAGTGATTGCCGCCGGATTCCCAAGATGTGACAATGCATCTGCCCGCATCTCATCCGGATTAAATATAATAATGTGTGGTCTTTTTTTCATCATTATCCTCCTCTATTAATAACTTTCCTTCAGTTCTTCCGGATGGCGCATTCGTAACTTCTTGGCACTATCTCCACGTCCTGTCTGATCAAGCCTCTCACAGTACTTTTCTAAATAGCCTCTGCAATGAAAAGGACCACCATCTGCGATAACTGACCATAGGGGATCAATATGGTTATTATATATATTGTTCAGCATATTCTCAGAAACCCATTGCTCCAGCATCCACGCCGCATGCCAGCATACCTCCTGGTAATCCTTGGCCAGATTATTGATCTCATGGGGATCCTCTTTGATATTAAATAATTCTTCAGGCTCTGTCAGATGATATCCGTCATGATAGGTGCGGATATAGATCCAGTCTCCAAATCTTACACTTCTCTGACAAACATGAACCATCTGGCTAACGACCAGATACTCTCTGCCTCCGTCATTTCCGGTACGTACACAGTCTGCAAAGCTTATTCCGTCATAACAAACAGGATTTGGTTTCCCTACTACCCGGTTACAGGTAAAGGGAGCAATATTACCAATCAGTTCCATTAATGTCGGCAGTAGATCCACATTATAGTGAAATCCCTTAGACTCAGCTCCTTTAATACAACCTGGCCATTTTATAATCAGCGGAATATGAGTCGTTATATAATCTGCTTCTCCATGTTCACAATAAGCTCCCATTTCTCCCAAATCCTCGCCGTGATCGGAACTGATAATAATAGCTGTATCCTCATAGATACCCTGGTCTTTCAGGAGTTGGAACACCTTCCCAAGCTGCATATCCGCATATTTTATACCTGTATCATATTCATCCACTAGTGCTTTAAAGGTGTCTATATCAGTAACATCAATAATCTGACGCGGATGCTGTTCATCTGGCGCATTCACATATCCGTTCACTTCACAGGCGCTATGTGCCCCTACTTTGAATCTACGATGATCGGCAAGAATTGCTTCCGTCATCCATACATCGCACAAAGGTTCCTTTTGAAAGGGTTTTCCAAATTCAGAAGGAGTCCGATATGGAATATGAGGATCCCACAGGTGCACATGAAGAAACCAGTCCTCTGTATTCTTTTTTCGCTCCAGCCAATCCATCGCAACTGGAATAACATCATCTGCCGGTTCCAATCCACGCTTTCCGATGTTGTAGCATTCATCAAAGCCTCCATTAAACCACCATGCCCCATGACGATCCGCAAAAGAAGAAATACTGGCTGTCTTCATCCCTGCCCGGCGCATTACTGCGGGCAGATTATAGCGTCCGTTAAAATCTGCCATTCCTCTCTCATGGCCTTCCTGACACATTTCCGCATTCCAGCCGCCGTGACCTACGCAACCTGTATGAATTCCGAAACGTCCCGTCATCATAGCAGAGCGGCTTGGCAGACAGGGAGCATCAGAACAGTAATAATCCGTAAAGCGAACACCCTCTGCTGCGACTGCGTCTATGTTAGGTGATGTACTTCTTTTATATCCATAGCAGCCTAAATGATCCGGACGTAATGTATCAATATCAATATATAAAAGTTTCATTTTAGACCTCCTCATTTTTGTAAGACTCTTAATTCTAAATCTATTATAGAAAATCCTTTCGTATCAGACTACCAACTATCCGTTTTGGTCTGTCGAAAATACGTCTAAAGAAGCTTAGTACGTTTGTTTTTCTCCTTATAACAAAAAAAGGCTGCCACAAAACTCACGATAGAAAAAAGCATGGATGAAATGCAATATACCCATGCTTTTGTTCTCAATGAATGCTTTACAGCAGTCTCTTCATTCTAAAACAAACTTATTAATCATATCCTTTTTCTTGTTTTGTATAACATTTTATTTTACAATTTAGTTCTACTATATTCTTCTTTCATTCTGCGGGGTTATTCCCATAACCTTTTTATAGGTATATGAAAAATGGGAAAAGTTACAAAAACCCACCTTAGAAGCGATAAAGCTGACCGGAAGCTTGGTCGTTTGTAGTAATTTTCTTGCCATTTGCATCTTCTGCTGAATGATATATTCCTTGATGGTAATTCCTGTTTCGTTTTTAAACAGCTTCGTCATATAGTCCGGACTTAGGTTCACCCACTTAGCGATAGCCTCTCTCATCAATTCTTCATCCAGATGCTCATTAATATATTGTGTAATTCTTTCAACCAGCACCTTGGGGGAGGACTCGTCTTCTGATTCCTTAACACTTGATGCAACCATATGAATAAACTGTTTCATATGTTCAATCGACTTCGTACTATTATGAAAGCTTTGCAGCTTTTCAGGTGATTTCATAATCTCCAACATATAGCTGTTATCTTCTGAATTAACAGAACTAAACATCTCCATTAAGTCCAATTGAAACATCATGAGAGTCTTGGCATTCATTTTTCCTTCCTCTACCATTCGATCCAGCAGTGTACAGGCACTTTCATCCATCGCCTTCGTGTATCCATTCCGAAGTAAGGAAGCCCACTGTGAGATTTCCGGCATACGGTAGATATAGTTATGCCGATGCTTCAATTTATCCAGTTGAAAAATACCTGGCCGCTGTACAATATTTTCACTGCATACTTCTTCAAGCTGGTTCCAGGTATTACTCATATCCTTCACGGAAGGTACACTGCTAATATAGACTGCTACTGTGCATTCAAAAAATTCACGGCATACACCTGTGAAATAGTATAACTGACTCTCTAATAATTCTATTGGTAAGCCAGTCAGAGGCAGAGAAATAGCATAGATACCCGGCTCCATATTCGCCACTGCCACAATTGAGGTATAGACAACCATCAATTCTCTTAGAATATTAAGCAATGCCATATGAAGCAAACCGTCTTCCCAGGTAACTCCATTATCCCAATGCTGGATTTGTAATAGGAGCAAATATACTTCCTTCTCTTGATCAGGCAGCAGACCTCGTTCCTTAAGTATATTATAATTATCCCAATTCGGATTATTTAACAATAAGTTACGAACGCAATGAGCTGCCAGTGCATCCTCCTGTCTGGTAAATATCTTTCCGATTTCTTCAATTTTCTCACGTTTTTTACTTTTTTCAATATCTTTTACGGCTCGCTCCACAGAACTATAAATATCTGCATAATCAGCAGGCTGTACAATATAATCAAAGCCTCCCATCTTGAGAACCTGGCGAACATAATCAAATTCCGCATGGGAAGTGAGAAAAATAGTACGGATTTTCATGCCCTGCTCTTGTGTCCAGTGAAATAATTCCAATCCCGTCTCAACCGGCATCTGAATATCACATAGCATAACATCAACCGCAGTTTGATTTAATACACTCCTAGCTTCCAGGGCATTATATGCAGTAAACACCTTAGTAAAGCCCAAATTAGCCCATTGAATTCCTACCCGCATTCCTTCTACAACACTGGGAATATCATCTACGATCAGAAGTTTCATCTATATTCTCCTTCGAACTCAATATAAAAATATCAACCTGTGCTCCTTTATTATTTGAAAATGCAATACTACAATTATTCTTATAGAACAACAGCATTCTTCTCTGAAAATTATTTAGTCCCACATGCTCCTGACCCAAATACTCCATTTGCGTCAGCGTATCTTCCGAAAATCCGGTTCCATTATCCTTAACTACGATATTAATCAATCTGCCTTCCTCACTTGGCAGAATATGTGCTGAAATAAATATCTCTAATTTGGAGCTACTATAGCCGGTTTCTCCATGCTTTAAAGAATTCTCAACAAGAGTCAGTAAGGTTACCGGTGGAATCTGAAACTTTCGAAGTTCAGGATTGATATCTTCACGGTATTCTATTCTTTCATTAATATCTGCATTAATTAAACCCACATAATTTCTGCATAAGTTTAGTTCCTGCTGCAGGGATACCGCATCCTCCATCTCTGTAAACACATATCTCAAATGATTACTTAAATATAATACCTTATCCTGCACTTCCTTGTTTCTACCGATAGCAGCCAATGCGTAAATACTCTTCAGACAATTCAGATAAAAATGTGGACGTATCTGCAGCTTTAAAGCTGTTAATTGAACTTTTTCATTCTCCAGTTGTTTTTCGTAAACCTCTATCTGTAATTCTTTGATAGAGGAAATCATTGAATTGAAAGACGTACTTAACATTTGAAATTCACTGCCTCGGTAATCTTCACTTGCCCTGGCGCCCATGTCTCCTGCTCCTATACGCCCCATGACCTTTACAATTTCATTCATAGGAGCTACCAGATGCCTTCTAAGATAATAGTAACCTGCTATAAATGTAAGAAGTAAAACTGCCAGTAATAGCATCAGAAGCATTTGCATTGTGCTCATATGCCGGCGAAAATCCATGATCGGAATGATACAGGCAACATGAATGCTTCCAATCGATTCCTCCACAATGAGCAGCGGCTGCATTCCTTTTACAATTTTATAGCTTCCCGCAACACCAGTCCATTGATAATTTTTTAAACGCTTATCCGGTATTGGTATTAATGCTTTTCCTTCTTTACTAATAATAATCTTTCCTGGTAAATCATATTGAGCTTCGATACTATCCGCCATTTGTTCCAAATCAATGCAACAAATCATATATACGCTTTGCCAACGTGTGATACGGCAAAAAAAGTTTTTCTTATCTACCGGCATTACAAACCAATCCTTCAAATTGATGTTATCTTTCTGAAGTAATTCAAGAATCTCCCTTTTGATTCCTTTTTTTAGTTTCAGTCGTTCCGCCCCGTTCTTTCCCGCCAGAATTCCATAGACATCATGAGAAATTTCTGTGGTTTTACTATATACAAAGATACAGGAAAGATATGAGTTAGAATCCAGTATCGGATTCGCATAGTGATCTATTTTTTCCCCCATCGCATAGGTTCTGGACATATCCTCCTTACTCCCAAGATTTTGAAAATTAGGATCTATCAGAGAAAGGTCTGTAATATAATCTTCTGCTTTTTCTAATATATCTATAAGATTTACTCTAATCATATGCAGCATGGATGCAGTATTCTGTGTGACCTGTTCATTCACCTGTCCCGCTATCTGTATCGTAAATATAATGATCGAAACCACAAGAGCTATCATAAATGTACCAAAAAAAGTAAGAATAGCTTTGCTCATCGATTTGGTTCTTGTTATTCGCATCTTAGATCCTCCGTTGGATGTATGTTTAACCGTATACAATTTTACTGATACTTGAAACCTAGCGCGTCTATCTACAGAGTATATCATTTTTTTGCACCAGCATCCACATTTACAGACCGATACGCCAAAACATTGATATTTACTATTACTATTCATTCTTTTCGAAGTTTTCGAAAGACAATATTGTTAATTTAATCGCGTGCACAGTTGCAACACTTTCAGGATATGCAATGATCTGTTATTATAGCTTAATTTACTGTTTCCGCATATCCCAGTATTTCTGAAATCTGGGAGGCATTGGATTCATTGTACTTAAATAATGATCGGGTAATTTCCTTGCAGCAGCATTCACCGACCACATTTCCAGATTTTCCATCCCATTTTGCTTATTAAACTGTTCTATTACAGCATAATGATCTTCTCGCAGATTTTTATTTTTCACAATATGCTCTGCATTTACTCCCTCATAAGCCGCATGGCGAAGATTATCTGCAATTTGCGGATATTCTTTCAGGTTATTATGCAGTTCCCAGGGATCCTTCTCCGGCAATGTCAGCTGCTCCTCCTTAGGATATTTGGCATATGATATTAATTTCCATTTTCCCTGGCGAATCATACGACCATAATCCGTCCCTTTCGCATATGGCAGATTGATCCATTCTGCAATTACCTGACGCTCCGGATGCTCCATGCCCTGTTTTAATTCTTCTACAAGGCTGATGCCATCCTGAGCCGGTAAAGCTGCAGCACCTGCAAGTTCACAGAGTGTTGGTGAAATATCCAGTAGACTGACAGGTGACTTAATACGCTGTCCTATCTTAATGCCGCTTCCTTCCACAATCATAGGAATACGTATTGCCGCTTCAAATAGTGATTGCTTACCATAAAATCCCCGATCCCCTGCATGATCTCCATGATCAGAGGTATATATAAATACACCGTTCCGGTTATTGACTGCAAGATATTGCTTCCAGGCCGCTCTTATCTTACCCAGACATTCATCCTCAAATGTAATCATCCCCCAGTAAGCAGCCTGTACTCCTCTTACGATTTCAGGATTTGTATCACGCATGCGCTTACTTTCCGGAGTCGGCACGGGAACAGCAAGCGTAGGCGGCATTTGTGTAAGCGGCAAATACTTTTCATATAATTCTTCTGGCGCCACATAAGGAAAATGCGGAGCGTATGTGCCGACAACAATACACTGTGGTTTTTCACGTGGCACAGAAAGATACTCCAGTGCAGATTGTACAATGTATCGATCATATTCCAGTGTCATGGAATTACCTCCACCAATGACATGAATACAACCGGCTTCTGTCATAGTAGGAGCGACGGCTCCCATCTCCTCCCTATGATCCTTTACGGCACCGATTGCTGTGGGTGTGATATCCCCGGCAATACGTTTGGTGAAACCATGACGCTGATCAGAACCTTCAAAATGCATTCTTCCGCATAATATCGTATCGTAACCTGCCAGATTTAAACTATGAAGAAAGGTAGGCATTTCCGGATGGATGGAACCATGATTCGTATAGACACCGGTTTTCGCAGGCATACATCCCGTAAGGAATGACATTCGGGCAGGAACACACAAAGGGCAGGGTGTATATGCCTGTTCAAATATTGTACCCTCCGCAGCCAATGCATCCATATTTGGCGTTTGTACCACCGGATGACCAACACATCCCATTACTTGTCCGTTATGCTGGTCACTAAGAAAAATCAGAATATCTGGTTGTTTCATTTGTTTCATCTTATCTCTTCCTTTCATGTTCACATTGGGTGCGATTGATTTCGTTATGTGACTGTCTAATTCGGATATTGTATAAATCAACAAAAATGTATTTATATGATTACAATCTTAATGTATAACCCACAATAATAATATCGATTTTCCGTCATGATTTTTGCTAAATAGAGAAATATGTATTAATTATTTATTTAAGATTCGTAGTCAAAAGCCTAAAAATGATTTGCCGGATGAAATGAGTGCACTCCTATTCATCTGCATAACCTGGATCAGGCTTTTGACTACGAATCTTATTTCGTGCAGAAAAAAGGAACATTTGTTCCAAAGTATACTTCACTTTTTACAAATGTTCCTTTTCTATTCCATCAACTTCTTCTTTTATTTTTTCTTAATGATCTCCTTTGCCATTTTCATTAGAGTATCTTTTGTTAATTTCTTGTCTTCTGCCAGGATACTATAATTCACGTCATTATCCTTCCATAATAAAGTATGGTATTCTTCTACATACCTTAATTCAATCTTTTTATAGGTTAATGCGGTTCCTTCCTCCTCCTTTTCATTAGCGGGCTTTTTGCAAATAAATAACTGTATTTTACTCTTATCCTTCTCGTATGTAAGCATTAATTGCTTATAGCTTCCATCCTTTTCCTTGCCCTTGTAGGTCTCCACCGTAGTTATTATACATTGATCAAATATAAATCCATTTTTAAATTTTTCAACTGTTTTGGCATCATAACCAAGCATTTTCTTAATTTCTTTCCTTGTTGGATATTCTGTTGACTCTGATCCCTCTTGGGATATTAATACCAACGAATTTTCCCCTGCTGCTGCCACATTACTTGCAGCTATCTTCGCAGCGGCTAATACAGAATCGGTCCTTGCAGATAACACGATTAAAACAACTACAATAATAACCATTAAATTTTTTAAATATTTCTTTTTCATTTTTCTCCATTTCTGCACTGCATATTACGCATGCTTAACTTGTGTATTTTACTTACAATGATTTGATAATCTATCCGTGGACATTCTGCCTCACTTACATCCTCCTATAACTGTTTTATTCATTTTCTCTTTTAGAGCTGTCCTCATCTGGCTTACCGATATCAGATAGATAAGAAGCATTATCAGTATATCTCGAGGCAGTTTCATAAGCTCATTCTCCAGATGAATATCTTTCATATTCGGTGGAAGATAACGCGCCTGCTCGAGCTGTTCTTGCAGCAATTGGTACTGTCGGTTCCAGTAATCAAAATCAGAAACCTTTGTCGGTAGCAGTTTCTCGGGAAAATAAAACGGATTTCCGGTTAGTTGGTACAGAATTACCCCGAAGCCTACCATTAAAAATATGCCTAAGACCAGATCGAAGTAAAAATTTTTCCGTATCAATTCCTGTCTCTTCTTCCAAAGTATTTGTAATAACCATAAACCAGTTATTACAAAAAGTATCCATATAATTAAATTGAACAAAGAATACATTGTTTTGCCATAGAAATATCCATCTATGATTACATAATCTTGAGGAAAGCTATTTTGAAGCAAAAAATTCTCTGCAATAGTCTGTGCCTGTTCCCGATTACGACAATCAAATTCAAGATTTACATAGCCAATCGACGTATTAGCTTCCTGAATTAACAGCAGTGGGCTTTCTGTTTTTACCACCCCCCTTACATAATATTTTCTATTTTGGTAAATAAGAGTATTGCCAACAGCATCATCCGTGCCATAAAGAGTAAATGCCGTTACCGAATCCATCACACAGCCCTCTTTATCTTCCGCATAAACATAGTTACCGGATTTTAGAGTCATTGGTGCTGTCAGTGACATATCACCTGCTGCTGCCAGAACCGGCAGCTTTACTTTTCTGTTAATATCCGGATTCTCTACTTCTTCCTCATTGTTCCAGTTCCATGCTGTTACCCCTGAAAATTCTTGCTCCCCTGCTTTTTTTTCAGTCTCAAGCGCAGTTATAAGCTTCTCAATTGTTACTCCTTCTGTTTTAAATCGAATACTAACACAGGTGTACTCATTTTGAAAATCGGAAGCCTCCTTAAGTCTTCCCCCGCAAAATCCAAGGGCTGTAATGATAAGAACCGCCGCAAACAATATGCCTCTATTCCTCTTCATAAATCCGCACCCGATCTCCCTCAGAGAAATTCCTGTTACTTCCTGTTATGACATCATCCTTCTCTGTCAATGGTGCATCAATTGCAGCCGATTTACTGTCCTTTGAAATTACGACTACTTTCATGCGGAAGGCTTCTTCTATTTTTCCTAACACGCTGTCCATATCCTTTACAAGAAGAACAAAAGTTCCCTGCTGATCCTGTCTCAATGCCTGAATGGGTATACACTTTGAGTAATCCCTCGAATCTTTACTCAGAACAAAATCATAAGAGGAACCTGTTTGATAATTTCCCTTAGGCAAAAGTGCGGTAAATTTGACCATTTTATCCTGATCCGGCTGCTCCATATTTTCAATCTGCGTAGTGATTTCGTCCCCTCTAGAACTTGATGTAATCTTTACTTCATCTCCTGCTTCGAAATACTTCATATCCTCATTACCAGCCATCATGGTAAGTTCATAGCCTCCGGTAGTAATGATAAATTTCTCCTGGCCAGTCAATGTAATACCCTGCTCTAAATCATGTCCGAATACTACCCCTGCTACAGGCGCAACAATTTTCCCTTTTTTAGCGATCAGGTTTTGCAGCTCCATCCATTCCTGCTCTTTAGCCGTGATCGTAATATTTTGGATACTCCTTTCAATATTGTCTGATTTTTCCCGCTGCCTTTGATCTCCTTCTGCTTTCTGGTCATTTCTCTTACTTTGCTCCAGTGCAAGCTCTGCCTTAGCAAGGGTACGTTCTGCTTCCAAAAGGGCTCTATGCTGTGTCTTTAAGTCCTCCGTGTAATCATAGCTTCCGGCTTCCATTGCTAGCAAATCCCTGCTGATCCGGTTCTTCTCTTCCTCTACACTCTTAACCTTCCGCTTCCATTCTTCCTTGACCTGCGCTTCATCCTCTTTTGCTCTGGATAGTGTGGTTTCTGTCTTTGTAATATTATCCTGACCAGCAGCTCTATACTTCATCATAATATCGTATAATGTGGTATATACAGTTCCAATATCCATGAATTGCCCCATAATACCCGAACGGTAAGTATTCGCCGCATTCATCAGTTTATTATCCTTTGCAGTAAGAATATCCCACTTTTCTTTTGTATCGGAAACTACACGCTCGGCATTACTTATTTCCTCCCTTTTTGTCTCCAGCTGAAGGTAATATGCATTTCTGGTATTCTTCTCCATATATTGATCTGAATCATCAATTATGATCTTCTTCCATTTCTCAACGACTGCAGAATAATCTTCTTTTGCCCGTTCATAAGACTTCTGTGCATCGGAAACCTCCTGCTGGTGCTTCTCATAGCTTTCCTGATATACAAATTCCAAGATCTTCGTTAACTTTTGCATTATTTGTACTTCGTCCTTACCTTCCACAGCACTCTTGTAATGATCAATCAACTCCTTTGCTTCTAATTCCGGTTTTTGTTCGGTAAGATTATTCTCCGCATCACTAACTGCCCTTGACGCTGCTGTCATTGCGGTCTTTTTCGAGTCATTGATATTCTCCAGATCGGACACCGCCTTCTTGTATTGTTTTTCCTTATCTTTTCTGATTGTCTTTTTCTGCTCTTCCATTTCTTTTTTTGCCGTATTTATGTCCTCTCTGGCATTTATCACTGTATTCAAGGCAGTTTCTTCGTCTGTTACGCTATCCCCAATTTGTCCGGTTAATCCAATATTCTGATACTGCAGTCTCAATTTTGTTAATTCATCTTTCAGCTCCGCCTCTTTTTTCTTTAGGCTTTCCAGATCATAGGTAAATAGCAAAGCACCCTTTTTGACCTGTTGTCCCTCCTGTACAGCGACCTTACCGATACGGTAGCCAACAATTAAATCAATATATTTACGGGCCTCTGCTTTCACTATTCCTGACCCGGTTACTTCATATGCAAGATTTCCGCTTCTTACATGATCAACCTGTACTTTGGCTACCATAGTAGCCGCTGCCGCCCGTGACAGGAATGTAAATAATATCATTACTACAAAAAACCCGATTAGTAATTTTCTGATTTTATTCTCCATGATTAGTCCATACCTTTCTTATTCTTTTATACCCGAAGCTGCAATTCCTTGTTCCAGATACTTCTGACCATATAAAAATAACAGCAGTGCAGGAAACATCAAAAAAACGGATGCTGTGAAGGCAACTCCTAATTTATCCGTAGTAATGTCGGGGAGATATAAGGTAAGCGGCCATAGCGTCTTTTTGTTGATCAGAAAAGTCAGCGGCTGTTCAATCGCATTCCAGTATTCTAGAAATCCAAGTATAATAATAGATAAAATTCCGGAAGCTCCCATCGGAATACCAATCTTCAGAAAAATATAAATCTCTCCTGCTCCATCTAATTTAGCCGCTTCAATTAAGGATCTCGGTACGGTTTTAAAGAATTTCTCCATAACAAATACCGGGAATGCAGAAAACAAATTCGGAAGGATTAATGCCAGATGGGTGCCGGTAAGCTTTAGATGAAACAGCACCAGATAACTGGATACCATGGTAATCTGAAAGGGAAGAACCATCAAAACAATATAGAGAATAAATAGTGCTCTTTTTCCCCGAAACTGAAATCTGGCAAATGCCCAGGCAGCCGGAACCGCTATGAACAACTGTCCTATGAGTACCGGTATAACCTGAATACAGGAGTTCCAGAACATTGTGAAAAAGTTTGGTGTATCGAGGAGCAATTCCACGTAAGAGCGAAACGTTGGGTATAACGGTAATATGGTCCAATAAGCGCGTCCACCGCTCTGATCAAGTATTGGTCCGGCATTTCTAATAATTTCATCCTCGCTCATAAGCGAACCGCTAAAAAGCATCCAAAGCGGAACCCAGGTGAAAAGTGTCAATATTAAACAGAACAGATATCTCATTCCTTTTTTAATACGCATATAATCTCCTCTTATCTATTCACAGGTATCCTCATCCTTGTCAAAATGAATCAATACTAAAATCAGCACTAAAAATACTATGACCAGCATAACCGCTGCCGCACACATCTTCTGAATATCAAGTGCAATAAACCAATTACTGAGCACATGCTGCAGCATGTAGATGCTGTTATCCGGATAACTGCCCGCGATAAGATATGCTTCACGAAATACCTTGAAGGAATTGATAAAGGAGAGGACTCCGATCATAAAAACGGTCGGCATCAGTTGCGGTAAGGTGATATAGCGGAATTTATTCCATCCCCCTGCACCATCCACGCTGGCTGCTTCATAGAGAGATACCGATATTCCGTTCAGTCCGGTCAGCCATAAAATCATGTCATATCCAGAATTTTTCCATAGATAGCTGAAAACAAGAACATAAAATGCTTTACTTGAATTAAGAAAGTCTATTTCTTTTATACCAAACTGGGTAAATAAACCGTTTAGTAAACCATTCGCATGAAAAAAAAGCTTCCACAGAACAACAATTGATGCTACCGGAATTGCCATGGGCAGAAGAAATGACATTTTAAAAAACTTTTCCTGCTTTTTCTGGTGGTAGAGTAACATTGCAAGTAATAGGGAAAACAATAGTAAAAGCGGAAGACAAATTCCTATAAATTTGAGTGTATTTTTGATGGCCAGCCGAAAGGCTATATTCTTCCATACGGTTTTAAAATTGTCTAAACCTACAAAATCCGAACTCATTGCCGCGCAGAAGGAACGTCTGAATACATCCGCAAAAGGAAGCAGTATGAATACGAATAAACCAAGCAGACTCGGAAGAAGGAAAAGCCAGGCTTTTCTTTCTTCTGTTCTCATGATTTTAGAAATAGAACGATGCATTTGGTTTTTGGTATGTATTTTTTTAGTTTGTATTTTTTTAGTCATAATTACTTCCTATCTAACCATATTCGTCAAAAGCCTAACGCTTTCTATTTTAACGGTTTCCAAAGAACTCCTTATACAAACTCAAGTAACGTTATATAAGTCTGGTTATGGTTCAATACTTATTTCTTAATGCAATCAATAGTTATAATGATTAGCCCGGTAAAAGTCAATTCCAGGTATTTCTTATCCAGCATCTATCAGGCTAATCATCACTATGTTTTACGGTTTTATTCAGAAAGATAAGTATTAATTTTGCTTTCTACCATATCGGCAGCTTGTTCCACACTGATTTTCCCGGCAAAGAAGGGTAATGTCTCTTTGATAATAATGCTGTCAACAATCTGATTTATTTCAACTGGTGCAGTAAGTCCCTGCATTGTTTTTAAGAGATTTTCCCTTACTTCTTTTAAAGGCCATTCGCCTTTCATAACATTTCCTTCCTTATCATAATCACCATACATAAAGTTTTCCCGTTCTTCTGCCATCCATTTTTCAATTGATTTCATATTAATGGGAAATCCATTGTTAAGGTCTGCACTCTGAGCCACTTCGGAAAAAAGGAATTTGATAAATTGCTTTGCAAGAGCTGTCTCTTTACTGGCTTTATTAAGCCCAACCATTCCTTTTGGCACAAAAAGCTGATTGATGGGAGCTATATCCATACCATCCTGTTCATTAAGAACCTCTGGTAATATTAATGAGGTTATATTGGTAACCTGAACCATGTCACTGGAAAATCTACCATATGCTATACCTAGAATATCCCCATGAAACAGAGTATCGCAATCAATAATATCGGTGTTTAAGTTTGTTAGATCATTCTCCTTATTCGTTTCCATAGCATTCGTATTTTCAGCAATTATTTTCAGGTCATTAAGAAAGTTTACCAGCTGTTTCTTATCTAATAATCCATCTTTATAAAATTGTTTTGAATAGAGAGCTAGATAATTCTGAAGCAGACACCTATAGGATGTCGGACTTGAGTACGGTATTTCATTGTTCTTTGCTATATAACTTATAATATCATCCATTTTATTAACTGAGGAAAGAGCCTCCTGCTTCCCCATAATCAATGGTACACTAAAGCGGAGCGGCATCTGATATACCTTCCCGTCTGCACCGTAACAGCTTGTTATATTAGACAATAATTCCCCTGACTCCTCAAGAGGTTTGATTATATCCGAATAATCTGCAAGCACTCCCTTCTGTAAATAGGAATCCACCGGCAGTCCATCTAGCAGTAAAATATCTGCACCATTTCCGGCCAGAAGCTCTGTATTCAGTGCCATGATGTAATCGGATACAATTCCACCTTCTAATCCCATGGCAACTATGTAATTGACCTTTACATCAGAATTTTTCATCTGGAATAGGGAAATTGCCTGCCTCACTGTCTTACTCTCCTGAAGGGAAAATACCGTAATTTCGTGTGTTGGGACGGCCGGAACATTCTTATCAAATACATAGTGCATAAGCTGAAAGCCATTGTCATCATTTTTATAGGAAACGTAATATTCTTCTTTCTCGTTTTCAGTAACAAATAATGCATTTATATGGTTAGTTGGCAGATTCATTGAGTTTAATATCCCATCTACCGTCGTCTCCCATAGCGTTCCATTTTTTTTGAATCGATGAATTCCAGCGGTATCTCCCATCAAAACAGTGCCGTCTTCCTTAACCACAAAGGATCTAGGATACGATTTGACCTCATATTCAATAGTTCGATCTGCCTGCTTACTGTCAGTATTATAGAATATAATACTTCTATTATCTTCCGCCGCAGTAATAATATCATTTCCAGATACTTCAAAAAATGTATTTAAGTTATAAGCATGTATCGGTATTTTATCAAGCTTATCACCCTTCGGTGAAAAAATCTGCAGAACTTTAGGTGATTGCGTCTCAAATAATACCAGATTACCGTTCTTTAGCACCTTAATGTCTTTTATGATCGGATAATATTTAAAGGTTTTATTTTTTATTATATATTTATTCAGAGATGGAATTTTAATCTCCTGTGCTGTTTTACCACCATCAGAGGATTTAAGGATATGGCTCCTGTAATTCTTGTTATATTCAGTATAAGCAGCATAATAATTACCATCCTCCCCAAGACAAATTGAGTTTACTACTACACCACTTGACGCTAGTTTACCATTAATCAGCCATGCCGGTTCACTCTTATCCCAAGTCATATCTTTTTTCAGCGTATAGCAATAATGCCTTATGCCTGCATTAGTATACATTTCGATTTGTTTCGCGGAATTTTCGAGTATTTTTACTATGCTTTCACCGTTTTCCAGATCAGGAAAATTGACCATTGTCTCCATATATCTTCCCATCTTCGCAGTAGTAGTTGTCAGATCATTTTTAGCTGCTTTTTCGCCCTTCTCTCCAACATCCTCGCTGCTTTTTGTTTGTAAATCTGTTTGTGTTTCTTTTTTGTTACACGCTGCAAAGCCAGTCAATATGAATGTACATACAAGTAATAAAGCTATCGCCTTTCTCATTATTACCCTCCATTCTTGCGCAAGTTTTTTGCGCTTCAAAGTATATACCAAGAATTACGCAGGTATATAACTTCTTAAAATTTCAATTATTTATTTCAACCTTACCTCTCAATCAAATGATTTTACTTGTCATTTAATTAGAAACCAGTTTGATTTATATTTAATATAACAGGCAAATCTCTAAATTTTCTTTAAAGAATATATAAGAATAAGAATGGCATATATTTACAGGTGCGTATGTAACGTTCCTTCCCATCAAGGTCTTCTTAAGTGTAACCTACAGAACTATTCGTTGAGGTATGTATTGATTTTATTATTTGCCGCTGCCGCTGCCTGCTGTGCACCAATTTTTCCTGTGAAAAATGGAACAGCTTCTTTAATAATAATGCTATTAACAACCTGATTAATCTCAATCGGTATTGTCAGCTCATTTATCATTTCCATAAAAACCCCCCTTTTCTCTTTTGATGGCCAGCCTCCAGAAACCTCATTTCCTTCATTATCACTTCCGCATAATGTGCTTTCTTCCTCCTTTGCTTTCCACTTCTGAAGTGATTTTATATTAACCGGAAAGCCATCATAGAGATTTACATTCTGAACCTCCTGTGAGTATAGGTAAGATATAAACTGCTTTGCAATATCCGGTTCTTTACTGGCATGATTTAGCCCTACCATTCCTTTTGGCAGGAACATCTGATTAATTGTGGTATAATCCATATCTTTCTGTTCTTTTAGAATAGCCTCCGGTATCATCAGATCGGAAAAGTCATTAATTTGATCCAATTCACAGACATACTTATGATTCACGATGCCAAGTGACCGGCTCCGGAATAATTTATTACTGTTAATAAAATCACTGTCTGCATCAGATACGTCATTTTCCTCATCCTGTTCCTTTGCTTTACTATTGTCGGCAAGCTTTTTCAATTTCACAAGAAATGCTTCCAGCTGCTGCTGATTAAGTAATCCATTTTTAAATAATTCTCTTGAATATAATGCCAGATAATTCTGTAGAATTTCTTTATAAGTAATAGAACTGATATAAGGAAGCCTGGTATTTTTCTGAACGTAACCTATCACAGCATCCAGGTTTTTTATATTGGAAAGCGCTCCAGTATCGCCCAGGATAACAGGTACTCCAAAGCGAAGCGGCATTTGATAAACCTTCCCGTCCTTTTCGTAACTTTTCGTAATATTAGGTAATAATTCACCTGACTTCTCTAATTTGGTTATGACATCGGAATAATCTGTTAAAACACCCTTTTCCAGATAAGAGGTAACAGGCAATCCGTCCATTAGAAGGATATCTGCACCGTTTCCTGCCAGTAGCTCCGTATTCAATGCCCTGATATAGTCTGATACACTGCCTCCCTCTTCTCCCATTGCAACTGTATAATTCACCTTAATATCAGCATTTTTGGATTGGAACATGGAAATCGCTTGTCGGATAGTTTTGTTTTCCTGCAGAGAGTAAACGGTAATTTCATGTGCTGGAACAGCTGAAACGTCCTTATCATAAACATAATGCAGTAATTGAATACCATCATCACTCGCATAAGAGGCGTAATACTCTTCTTGCCCGCCTTCTTTGACAAATAATCCTCTAAAATACATTGTTGGCATACTCATCGAGTTCAATACCCCATCCACAGGTGTCTCCCATAACGTTCCGTCTTTTTGTATACGGTGAATTCCAGTGGAATCACCCGCCAAAACTGTACCATCCTCTTTGACTGCAAATGCCCTAGAATGCAATTTTACCTCATAATTAATTGTTCGGTCTATCTGCTTTGTAACAGTGTTATAGACAATAATGCTTTTATTATCATCCGCCGCAGCAAGGATATCATTTCCATACACCACATAATTAGCTTCATAATCCCCATTAGTAATTGATACCTTATCCAGCTTCTCACCCTCCGGGGATAATACTTGCAGCGAATCAGATGACTGTAATTCAAATAGAACCATATTACCGTTTTTTAATACCTGTATCGTTTGTATGGTAGGGTAGAATTTATAATCCTTCTTTGTCTGTTCTTTATTCAAATATGGAATATCTATTTCGTGTGCTGTTTTCCCTCTGTCTGAAGATTTTATGATATGGCTTCTGGTATCCTTGCTGTAAACAGTGTAAACAGCATAATAATTACCATCCTGTCCAAGACAAATTGAGCCAAGCTCTGTATTCTGTCCGGTTAATTTCCCATTATTGAGCCACCCCGCTTCACTACCCTTCCAGGTCATATCCTTTTCCAGTGTATAGCGATAATACCTGCTCTTTTCTCTGGTATACAATTCTATCTGGTGAGCGGAATTTTCCAGGATAGTAAATAATGTTTCATCTTTCTTAAGTTCCGGAAGTTCAACATTTTTTTCCATATATCTGCCCATTTTATTATTACTGTCTTGTAGATTTTCTACCTCCGTTGTCTTATCATTCTTTTGAATAGAACTCTTATTGTTTTGATTGGTTTGTATATTTGTTTTCTCTTCGCTTTTATTGCACCCTGCTAAGCTTGATAACAGAAATAAACAGGTTATTAATAAAACCATAACTCTTCGCATTTTCCATCCTCCATATAATAATTTTTCAGTTTCTTATATTTAGGGCCCCTTCGGAATTATTACTATTCTCTTCGGTTATATGAAAACCCTGCGGTTTATTCGGAGAGATATGTATTAATTTTGCTGTCCGCCGCGGCGGCTGCCTGCTGTGCACTAACCTTACCAGTCAGGAAGGACAATGCTTCCTCAATAAGAATACTGTCAACAACCTGGTCTATCTCAACAGGTGTCGTAAGCTCCTGAATGATCTTTAAAAAGCTCACTCTTTCTTCCTTTTTCGGCCACTCGCCCCAAATATGGTTCCCATCATGGTCACCAGCGCCGAAGGTACCTTGCTGTTCTTCCTCAACCCATTTTTTTAGTGCGCTTAAGTTAACAGGAAATCCATCATACACATTGGCATCCTGCACCTGATCGGAGTAAAGGAAACTGATAAATTTCTTTGCAATGTCCGTTTCTTTGCTGGCGTTGTTAAGACCGATCATTCCTATTGGTAAAAAGAGCTGATTAATTGATGTAATTCCCAAATTCTTCTTTTGGATGAGTGCCTCGGGTATAACTAAAGAACCTATACCGGTAATCTGCATCATATCGCAGGAATATTTATCATTGACCAGACCAAGGAGTCTTCCCCGAAACAGTTCCTCACTACTAATAAAATCACTTTTTGTATTTTCTCCTTCAAAATCTTTATCTTGTTCCACTGTTTTTGTATTATCCGCAAGCATCTTCATATTTTCAAGAAATATTACCAGTTGACTTTTATCCAGTAATCCGTTATGAAATAAATTCTTGGAATAGAGCGCCAGATAGCTTTGCAGCATAAGTCTGTATGTAATGGAACTTGAGTACGGTTTTTCTTTGTTCTTCTGAATATAGCGGATGATAGTGTCCATATTTTTTATCGAGGTAAGAGCATCCTTCTTCCCAATCACAGCGGGTACTCCAAAGCGCAAAGGCAGCTGAAAGATCTTATCCTCCTTATGATAACAACTTGTTATATTAGATAATAACTTGCCAGACTCCTCCAGAGGCTTAATAATATCGGAATAATCCGCCAGTACACCCTTCTGCAGATAGGAGTTCACCGGTAGGCCATCGAGTAATAGAACATCCGCACCATTTCCGGCTAAAAGCTCTGTGTTTAAAGCCCGAATATAGTCAGATACTGTTCCGCCTTCCTCTCCCATGGCAACTACATAATTCACCTTCACATCTGCATTCTCTGACTGGAATAAGGCAACAGCCTGCCTTATCGTTTTATTTTCCTGAAGAGAATATACGGTAATTTCATATGCCGGGACAGCGGAGACATTCTTATCAAATTTATATTGTAACAATTTATAACTATCATCAGACTGATAGGAGACATAATATTGTTCTTCCTCTCCTTCTGTGACAAATAATTCATTCAAATAGAGCGTGGGCATACTCATTGAATTTAATACCCCATCTACAGGTGTTTCCCATAACGTTCCATTTTTTTGAAGTCGATGTATTCCGGAGAAATCACTCATCAAGACAGTGCCATCCTCTTTTATCGCAAATGATCTTGAATTTGACTTTACCTCGTATTCAACGGTTCTTTCTACTTTCTTGCTGTCAGTATTGTAAAAAACAATATTTCTTTTATCCTCCGAAGCCATAATTATGTTATTTCCATATACCTTATACGGAACACTAACATCATCGCCCAAGAAAGATATTTTCTCCAGCTTTTCCCCCTTTGGTGAAAACATCAGCAGGGAATTGTCCGACTGAAGCTCCAGCAGAAGCAGATTACCATTTTTCAATACCTTAATATCACGAATAATCGGGTAGAATTTATAATCGGCCTTCTTTTGTTCCATATTCAGGTAGGGAATTTTTATTTCCCTGGCTGTTTTCCCACCATCAGTAGATTTTATGATATGGCTCCTTGCATCCTTATCATAAACAGCATAAGCAGCATAGTAATTTCCGTCTTCTCCAAGATATATCGAGTCAAATTCGACTCCCCGTACCTTTAGTTTACCATCATTGAGCCATTCCGGTGCACTGCTCTTCCAGGTCATATCCTCATTCATTGTATAGCAGTAATACTTATTTTTTACGCTGGTATACATCTCAATTCGATGGTCAAAATTTTCAAGAATTTTTAAAACTCTTTCATTTTCTTTAAGATCCGGTAATTTCACTGTTTTTTCCATGTATCTTCCCATTTTAGCAGAAGTATCTGCTATATTATCTTTCTTCTCTGCCTTTGTATTTGACTGAGCAGAATCCTTACTGTTTTTCATATTTGTTTGTATATTTGTATCATTTTCTTTTTTGTCACACCCTGTTAAGCTAGTTAATACAAGCAGGCAAGCTATTAAAAAAGTTATTATTCTTCGCATTTTTTATCCTCCACAACATCTTTTCTTTATATTAAATTAATTTAGCCACAGATTAGTATAATTTTCGAAAGTAAGTAAACAAGTTTTACTCAATCCCTTTGGCACTGCGGTATCCTTCAAGATTATTCAGAAAGATAAGTATTGACTTTACTGCTTGCTGCTGCAGCTGCCTGTTCTGCGTTGATTTTACCTGCAAAGAAATGTTGCGCCTGCTCTATAATAATACTATCAACAACCTGATTTATTTCAACTGGTGTTGTAAGTCCCTGTATTATATCAAAGAAACTCTCTCTTTCCCTTTCTGTTGGCCATTCACCACTAATTTTATTTCCTTCACCATCTCCTGTACCAAATATACCATGCCGTTTCTCTGCAATCCATTTTTTGAGTGAATATATATTTATGGGAAATCCATCATATAGATCTGTATCCTGAACATCATCGGAATAGAGAAAGTTAATAAATTGCTTTGCAATGGCTGTTTCTTTACTGGTATTATTAAGTCCAATCATTCCTCTCGACAGAAAAAGCTGATTAATCGAAGCAATTCCCATATTCTTCTTTTTGACGAGAAGCTGAGGATAAAGCAATTCATAAATATTGCTAATCTGATCCATATCACAGTAATATTTATCGTTAACTAAACCCAGAATATACCCTCTTAAAAGGAATCTACTGTCTATGAAATCATAATTTGTATTTGACACAGCATCATCATAATCCTTATCCAGTTCCTTCGTATTATAGGCAATTATTTTCAATTTTTTGAGAAAGATTGCCAGTTGATTTTTATCCAGTAATCCATCATGATAATATTCTTTTGAATAGAGTAATAGATAACTCATAATATCAACCGGACTTGAATACGGTATCTCTTTGTTGTACTGAATATAGCTTAGGATGGTGTCAATATTTTGCATAGAAGTAAGAGCATCCTTTTGACCAATTATTACTGGTACACCAAATCGGAGTGGCATTTGAAAGACCTTTCCATTCTTATAATAACATTTTGTTATATTCGATAATAATTTACCTGAAGCCTCCAGAGGCTTGATAATATCCGAATAATCCGCAAGAATTCCCTTCTGCAGATAGGAAGCAACCGGTAAACCATCTAACAATAGGATATCCGCGCCATTTCCGGCTAATAGCTCGGTATTCAGTGCCCGTATGTAATCTGATACAGTACCGCCCTCCTCGCCCATGGCAACTTCATAATTCACCTTCACGTCTGAATTTTTTGCCTGGAAAAGGGAGACCGCCTGTCTTACCGTCCTGTTCTCCTGAAGGGAATATACGGTAATCTCATGCGCAGGAATTGATGAAACATTCTTATCATATACATAATAAAGCAAGCGGTAATTATCGTCATCTCCCCGATAGGAAGCATAATATTGCTCTTTTTCCCCTTCTGAAACAAATAATTCGTCGAAACGGATTGAGGGCATGCTCATAGAATTTAAAACTCCATCAACCGGAGTCTCCCATAATGATCCATTTTTTAGAAGACGGTGAATTCCTGCCGAATCTCCCATTAGAACAGTCCCATCCTCTTTTACCGCAAAGGCTCTGGGATTAGATTTCACCTCATATTCTACTGTTCTGTCTATTTTCTTGCTAACAGTGTTATAGAAAATAATACTTTTATTATCCTCTGCTGCTGTAATGATGTCATCTCCAAACACCTTATAATTAACACTGAGATCATCACCGGAAATTGCTATCCGGTCCAGCTTCTCACCCTTTGGTGAAAATATTTGCAAAGAATTATCTGATGCGAGATCAAATAGAAGCAGATTGCCGTTTTTCATTACCTTGATATCACGAATGATCGGGTAGTATTTATAATCTGACTTTGACTGCTCTTTGTTCAAATAAGGAATTTTAATTTCTTTTGCTGTTTTTCCTCTGTCAGAGGATTTAATAATATGGCTCCTGGCATCCTTATCGTAAGCAGCATAGGCAGCATAGTAATTTCCGTCCTCTCCAAGACAAATTGAATCAAACTCGGTTCCACGTCCCTTTAATTTCCCATCATTGAGCCACACCGGTTCACTGCTCTCCCAGGTCATATCCTTTTTCAGTGTATAGCAATAATACTTGCCTTTCACACTGGTATACATCTCTATCTGCCGATCGGAATTTTCAAGAATTTTTAAAACTGATTCGTTTTCCTTTAAATCCGGAAGTTTTACGGTTTTTTCTATGTACCTTCCCATTTTGGCAGAAGTATCTGCTATATTATTTTTCTTCGCTGCCTTTGTGTTAGACTGAGCAGAATCCTTACTGTTTTGTATCTTTGTATCATTCTCCTTTTTGTCACACCCTGATAAGCCAGTCCATACGAGTAGGCACACCAGCAATAAGGTTATAATTCTTCGCATTTTTATTCCTCCATTACATGATTTCTTATGAGCCTGTTGCATGTAGACCGATTGAGTTATTATTAATATAACAGTTAAATCTCTAAATTTTCTTTAAATGATTTGATTGTCAAAAGTCAACTAAAATTATTTTCATTGAATTAGCTGCACATATATTCAGTCCTATTCATTTTAAATAACTATTCTGATATAAGACTCTAAATTTTTATAGATTAAAAACTGCACTATTTGAATATGATCGAAAGAGTATGATATATTGATTATTTCAATTCTCATACTTCTTTCTACAACTTCAAATAGTGCAGTTTAACGCGAAAGGACAGTACTGCCAATACAGGTCATACATAATTTTGCCTTCAGCAATAACCATCTTTCCTGCTACTGCTTATCAGCAACCTTTTCTTCTATTAAAAAGCTAAATTGATAATCATACAAATATTTAGATAACTCTAGGATAATTTTCTGTTTTTCCTCTTCCGTACATTTAATATGAATTATTTTATTTACTTCATCGAGCTCCTGCTCCATCATTTTCTCCGTTTCTGCACTTATATTCATGTAAACCGTACACGTAAAGGATAACGGTTGATGCTTTGGGGTTTAAGTATAAATATACTATAGATAGCTATATCTTAAAAGTCAATGCACTTTTCCTTCTATCTTCTTTCCTTCTGAGTTACTGATCACAGCTCAGTCAAATCTCGAGCAGTGCAGCATTGGTTTGGCTGGGCTGTGATCACCAGCCTTCTTGATACTTCATCATTTTTACTACAAATTATGTATATAATCCAAATATTTGTAAACAATACTAAAAAACAAAAAGAAAGGAGCTATGCCTTATGAAGAATTCAAAAGGAACACCTTCTAAAGAAACAGGAGCTAAAAGCAACACCTCTAATAACGATGTTGATTTCAGAAATTGTTCTACAAAATCAAATGCAAGTCAATCCGGTACATCAAATAAAGCATCCGGAAAAGGAACCAAATAGGAAAGCTCTATAAAGCTGCAACTCAAAATGTACCTGTCAATATCAGATCAAATTACTGATATTGACAGGTACATTTTATATTCCTACCACTAGGCTTCTTTTTTCCATCATAACTGTATTTTGCCAGACACCGTTAATATCCTTAGCAATCTTCTCACGATATCCTATCATTCGAAAACCTGCCTTCTTATGAAGTGCAATACTTGCTGTATTATTCTCTATAATCACTGACAGCAGGCTCCAGTAGCCTTCTTTCTCAGTTTCAGCGATCAAAGCTGCAAGAAGTGTTTCGCCGACATTTTTTCTACGGTATCCGTCTTTTATATAAATGCTTACCTCTGCCACACCGGCAAATACGCACCGGGTACTGCAAGGAGATAATGCCGCCCATCCAATCACCTGATCTTTTGCTGTCACAACCAGTCTGCAGGACTTAATATGCCCCTGATCCCAGGACTCATAAGAAGGGACCTCTGTCTGGAAGGTTGCTATCTCTATATTAATTCCCTCCTGGTATATTGCTGCAACAGCATCCCAATCATCCTTTCGCATTTCTCTAATCTTAAGTTCCATTCATTATCTCTCCTTTGTGATAATTGCAAAACCAATTATATAAGTACTTGATTTTATAAGTATTTTATTTTATTAAAAACGATATTCTATCCATAAACTGCCTGAATGCTTTTGATTGTTTCTAAAGTAATCAGCGAGAAACAAGATACAATAAAAAACTGACATATTCTCATGAATGAAAACATATCAGCGAAATGAATGAATTATACTAATTCATCTTCTCTATTAGTCGAGGCGACGGGATTCGAACCCACGGCCTCTGCGTCCCGAACGCAGCGCTCTACCAAACTGAGCCACGCCTCGATAATATTAATGTGCTTTGCTTAACTGTTCTTTGTAAGCACTGCATTAGTTATTATCTAACAAAAGTGTAAAAAAGTCAACAACTAATTTATTTTTTTTATATTTTTTATTCCTTTTTTTATATCATTTTAGATTTATATTTCAATTCCCAGGCAAATCATATTCCATTGCTATGCATTCGGTAAGCGCTTTCAAAGCAGAGCCACTCTCGCAGAGTGGCTCTGCTATTCTTCCGATATCTGTTCCTGGATCGGAAACGCTTTCGCTAGCATATTACGTAGCATATTCTAGCAAAATTCTTTACCATGCATTTGAAAAAAATCATAATATGCACGTACATTCTCCAAATTCGTCCATTGTTCTATCTTCGCAGGATTTTGATCGAGATTATAAATTCTAGCTCCTTTCATAGAAAGAAGAAACGGAGAATGGGTTGATATGATAAATTGGCATCCAAAAAACCTTGCCGACTCCTCCAGGAAATCAAGTAATTCCATCTGCCGCTTTGGAGACAGGCTATTCTCAGGCTCGTCCAATAAATAAATTCCATTTTCTTCAATTTTCTCTGTAAAATATCGAAATGCACTTTCGCCGTTTGAGTATTCTCTTACATTGTCCATCAATTCTTCCCTGACAAAACGTGATTGTGTTTTTCTTCTGGAATTATTCACTCTTTTCAGCTGCTCAAAATCCGACAAAGATTTCATCTGAAATTGCGAGCATTTTACCTCCAGGTATTCCTCAAACAGCTCTTCTCTCTTCTGGTCAATGCCTTCATTCAGGTTACGGATATTCAGCATATAGTCAAATACATCATCACTTGTAATAATTCTGCTCTTCTCCGGTATCTCCTCGTCCGCATTCATTCCACACAGCTTTACATAATCCGGAAAGAAATTTGATTTGTTATAAATACAATCCCTTCGGATACCAGCTTTTTCTGCAATCACATTGAGTGCTGTAGATTTTCCTGATCCGTTTCCTCCATACAATATAGTCACCGTATCAAAATCCAGCCTGTCTAGATCATTTTTTGATAATATCTTAAATGGATAATAAGAATCATAACAGGTTCTCTTTATCTCCATAAAAAAATCAAATTCCTCTTCCGCATTCGGAAAAGTAAAGCTTCTTAAGTAAATCATACTGTTCTCCCGAATTGTTTAACCATCGACCCTTGATTATCCGATTCATATTTTTCAGCCCATATGTATAAACATACCTCAAAGCTGTTACGTTAATATTTGTTCTCATAGCCTAACAACTTATGCAAAAGCGGGGCTATTATTGCTAATATGATACTATTTCCTGAAAATGGAATGCCCTCCGAGCAGAATGCCTCTAGCTACGGATTTATTACAGAATAGTACAGGTCAACCCAGTTATTGGTATTTATAGTGCAAGTGCAAATTTCCACTTTATTTTTCTGGAATTTTATAATCACCTCATAAAATAAATTATTATTTCTTCATCCTTTTCCAGTTCTATTCCATCGCCATTGCTATATACTTTTCCCTCTGCTGTTCGTATTAAGCCATTCCATGCCCGACAGCCGATTTTTATCTTCTGATTGATATTTGAGTATATGGTACATTCTGCTTCTCCCTTTTCCGAGTCCCATTCAAGCTTCGTAATTTGTGCATTTGTTCTAGTTATTAATCCGTTGATAAAACCTTTTTTCCATTGTGTCGGCAAGGCAGGGAGGAGTTCAATCTCACCGGTATTAGAATATAGAAGCATTTCATTAATTATGCCAACTGTTCCAAAGGATGTATCTGTGCAGTATACCCCGATACTCCTATCCGTATTGTGATCTGTCATTAATGATGTAAAATAAATATCACTGGACATTAGGGTGTAAAGTAACTTATATGCCGACTCCCCGTTTTTTAGCCTGGCAGCAACCAACGCCTTATGAACCCAACCATGGGAGGCGGTATCATCCTTTCCTACATTTTCCCGGTTTCTGTTGGCAATGGCTATATTGCAGGCAGTCGTTAGCTTATCATCATTTTGTGCTTCATAGGCAGGCCATGCGCAATACAAATGGCTGATATGGCGGTGTTCATTATTTTCTTCATATTCCTGCATTGCCCATTCGCAAAGTGCACCACTCTCGTCATATTTATACTCAGGGAGTCTCTCCATCAGATTTTCCCACTTTTCCACCGCTTTCTCATAATCCTTGTATGCTAAAGTTTTCTCCAATTCAATGATCATTTTAAGTCCATCTCTGGCAGCAGAGATGTCCATAGCTGCATTAGCTGTTATTGTACTGCCATAACCATTTGGTTTATTCTCGGGAGAATAGGATGGTAGAATTATATATTTCTCTCCTTCTGATAATTCAACCTTTCCCTTAGAATAACAAGCTTTTCCACTTCTGTCTGTATAGTATTCCGGTGTACAGAGTTGTTCCCAATAATTTGCCTGCTTTCTTGCAAGGGGATATAATACATCCTTTAACAAATCAAGCATTTCCTGATTATAAATATGGCTAATCTTGTCGTTTACAGGTATTTTCTGATTTCCATAGCATTGCCAAAATTCATAAATTGGTAATAACATCCAGCTGGCACCGGCGTTCCAATATTGAAATGGATAATATTGATCGTATTCAACCATAACCGCTCTATCACCATCTGTATTGACAGGAACTAAAATAGCATCCTTCATTCCATAAACCATGGCTGCATTCTCTTCCCAATCACTTTGTTGCCTCAGTATGAAATAGATATATCCGACTGCTGCATCATATATATGGCCTGTGTTCATCCCAGATACCTGAATATTCACATTGGCATCCATGGTGTAGGCACCGTTCCAGCCTGGATTCCATTCCCCTGTCCAAAGTCCGCAAAGTCTTGGAGCTGAAAAGCCGGAGCAGCATATCATGGCATATCTTCCTTGGTTATAAGCTCTTTCTACAAGAGCATCCAGTAAGTCTTTGCTATTCTTTTGCCTTTTTAATAGTTCTTCGTTAAAATCATCTTTATATTCCTCGGAGCCAAGGCAGAAGGATACCGCATGATACATCGCAGAATGCTTTTCAGCATGGGGCGCAAGTGCTTTTGCATATGAAAATCTGCCACTCTCCCCCAGGTATTTTACAGCAACCTTCTTCGTATCGGATTGTAATACCTTGATAATCTCATATTCTGTCATGGCAGCAAATTCACTTAATTTTCCCATATGATGGGTACGTGCGGTCTTTGTAATTAAATATACCTCATCTGCATCCGTGATACTGATCACCGGGTTTTTAGTGTTTCCTACATTAATGCCTTCTTTCGTGTCAGGTCCATCTATCCTCTTTTTTTCTCCGCCAACACAGATAACTCTGGTAACACCTGCATAACCACCCTCTGATAATTCACTGCCTTCATAGCATGGGTAATGTGCTACCATACCGATAACGGAACAGCTTTCATCAACAAGCTTTTTATACTGCATGTCTTTTTCAGGATGATTTTCTTTACCTCCAAAGACACTATGATTGAAATTTTTTAAAGAGGAGGCATCGTCAATTGAAATATTTATAGTAATTTTTACTTCTGTATCGGATTTTGTTATTTTTGTTATAGTCACATTATCCTCCCTGGAAGTAAAGGTGCTTCTTGTCCAGGTTCCGTTCTTATCTGTATATTTCACATTAATTTCAGCGGTCTCATAGTCAGTCTCACGGGAATAATTCAATATTTTCTCTTCAGGAATATCCAATCTGATTTGATGACCTGGATGGAAGCTATATAGATAAGTCCGTTTTCTGTCATGAACATTCCAGGTGTCATCAAAATTTATTACAGCCTGCCTCGCTTCATGAAGCTCTTTTGTTACCTCCGCAGGAACAATGCGTGGTTGTTTTGATGGAATTATAAAATACATATTCTGATAAATAAGTACATCTGAATAAGGAGCGCCTGAGCAGACTACGCCATGTTCGCCATTACCCGATATCATTCCGTCTCGCCAATCCGGATCTATTTTGGCAAACTGTTGATAAGGTTTAATAGCTGTAAATGTGTTTGAAGCTATTTTAGTATAATATTGTTTTGACATATTTAATCCTTTCCTTTTCAACTTATTTTAATATCATATATGATTTGAGTGTCAAAAGTCTGATTTCGTTATTGAATTGTATACGGCTGCATATATATTCAATTAATATAGTTTCTGCTGACTTTTGACACTTAAATCATAATATATTATAAAACGCTATGTTTATATATGCCATAGCGTCAAACGACTTGCTGAAAAGAAAAATGTCGTATTAAGTGCTAAAACAGCTAATAGAAAAAACTGTCACCTGCTCTTATCTGCTAAGGTATTCCGACTCAGCTCACATGAGAAAATTTCAACACCTTTCCGTTAAATTCCCTTTTATATTTTCACATAATCCCCGGAAAATGTGCTTTCCGAAATTTGGCCGGAGTCATATTGTAATGTTCTTTAAATGTTCTGCTGAAAAATGAATAGTTCTTATACCCTACCTGAAAACATATTTCTTCCATAGAAATATCCGTGGTAGATAACAGCATTGCGGCATGACTAAGTCGTGATTGAAATTTAAGTGTAGAAAAAGACACTCCATACTTAGCATTAATAAATCTCTGCGTTTGCCTTGTGCTAAGCTTTAACTGTTCACTTAACAAAGTCAGAGTAACGGACTTATAATTAAAGAGAAAAGCTTCATCGATGAGCATGATGCGCATGTCATCCAAGTTGTTACAAGGAGTAGTAATCATTTGCTTCAAATTTTCCATTGACCTTACAAGTGCAATAAAAATCGACTGTATGTTCTGTATAATAGCCTCTGAGTAACCATATTTCATTTGAGTAGATTCTCTGGCTATATTACAAAAGAAAGCATCAAGCTCACTGTTGTTTGATGCATAATACCCCTTTGATAAGAGTCCAGACCAGATTGAATCATTCTCTGATTTCGATACCAGCTCAAAGGCAAGATGATATTCTTCCAGATGATCCTTGGGGTTACTCCATTGCTCGTGGTTGGTTCTTGGAGGCAGCAGATAAAAACACCCCTTACATAATGGCATTTCCAACTCATCTGTAACCAGAGCACCCTGTCCTCCAGATACATAATGAAGTTCATAATAACTATGCATATGCTTTGTGAAGGAATGATAAAAAACTCCCCAATTACCCCCTATAATTTTCATTGAGCAATTCTCAAGCTTAACAACAACATTAATATCCCTTAGTTGGATGCCAAATTGCATTTTAATATCACCTCAAATATATTGTAAATGATAGATATCAACTGGTCAAACAAAAAGTTGTCATATTCCCAGCTATGCAGCCGGTAAACGCTTCCGAAGCAGAGCCACTCTCTTCTGGTCAATGCCTTCATTCAGTTTACGGATATTCAGCATATAGTCAAATACATCATCACTTGTAATAATTCTGCTCTTCTCCGGTATCTCCTTGTCCGCAATCATTCCACACAGCTTTACATAATCCGGAATTATTACTGCAAAGGGTTTCATAGGATCTACGATGATTGGAGCGATTATTACTTCTTATTTCTTTTATCGATCTGATCGAGTAAGATGGACGCAGAGCCTCCGATAACGGCCGAAAGATATAATAACGAGAATACAATATCACTGTTACTTCCTGAATTGCATACATTCAAACATACGGCCAATATAATATATCCGAATACCAGAATTATTACTCCAATCATTATATGCTTCATATTTTACCTCATTTCTGCGCTGTCTTACGCATCCCAAGTCTGTGTGAACAGTTCATAATCTTAGTTTCCTTTTAATTTCATCTGCAACCTCTATAGCAGTATTATCACTTGTATCAATACTCATTGTATCCAATCCATTAAAGTAGCTCAATGATTTTTTACTAACATTAAGCCATTCCTCTATTCTCCAATCACATAAATTATCTTGATACCATCTATCCGCTAAAGCTTTTTCAGAACAAGTTAATGTAATCTCATATATTTCAACATCATTGCTGATCAATCTACTTGTAATGTCCTGGTATACCTCGTGCTTATCAATAACCCAGTTAAATACAACATAATCGCAGTGGGAGCACTTCAGATAATTATGTATCATATGAATAATGTTATCCACTGCCATTTTCTTCGTTTCTTGATCGGCAATGAACGGATGCAGGTCAAAACACCAATCCCCCTCCAGGAAGGCGGATTTATTTAATCTATTACAAAGAAGCTTTCCCACAGTAGATTTTCCTACACCCATAGGCCCATTAATGATAATTATTTTCTTCATCCGTCACCACCTTTTATTTGCATTCTCTTTGTATGATATATACTTTTGATTTATGTAAAACTCCATTTTGGCCCATACGTTCACAATCCTGAACATACTGAAAACCGGCCTTCTCAATCACTCTTTTGGATTGTTGATTTTCAAAAGCGTGGCTGCACTGCAAAAATTCACAGTTTAATTCTTTAAAGCAATAGTCAATAATACACCTTACTGCTTCCGGCATGATACCTAGTCCCCAATATTCTTTACTTAGTACATATCCAATCTCCCTGCCTCTTAAGCTGGTATATGGTTCTCCTAAGTCAATTGCAATTTCTTCAAGTCCGATAGAGCCAATTACTTTATTGTTTTTCTTTAATTCTAGGGCAAATGTTTTTTTAAGTGTTATAAATTTATTTAAAATTATTTGTGAATCTTCTTTTGTTTTATGTGGATTCCATCCAGCCATCTGCCCTACCCCATTAACTGATGCATATTCATAAAAATCAGTCAAATCTTCATTTCTCCACGGCCGAAGAATCAGTCGCTCCGAATCAAGGATGACATTGCTTATATCAACTGGTACGTTCATTTTACACACCTCATCTTATTCTTATATTAAATACGTATCATAATATACTCTTCTTTATTTTCAGTTCTGTTAGAACAAAAGTGTGCCTCGCGCACTCTCGCGATTATAGATCTATAATTCACAGCTTTTGTTCCGCGCGCGAAGCTGCGCATCCTCCCGGAGGGTTTTTATTACATAGGACGAACTTTCCTATGTAATAAAAAACAAGCTTCTTAATATATATCAGAAGCACCATTGTCTATTTACACTGTCATAGAAGTCTTTTTATGCCTCTTATATTTCAGATGTTAAAGAATTTTCACCATAAGTTTGTACGAAATTTTCTTACCACGATACTCTTTCGCAAGAGAAATTGGCTTTATGATTGAAAAAGTTTCGGTTTTTCTAAGTCAAGAGACAGACTATCAATCCCCTTGAACTCCGGTACAGCAATTGCTACTATTTTGCTTTTTATTATCGGATCAACCTTCGTGATGCACATTTGACATGCTCCGCCAATACTTTTACAATCATCCTCAATTAGAATGTCAGGCAGTAACTCTTCAACAATATCTTTATAACTTTCCTTCTGTTCACGAGCTACTAAATAAGTTCCATTCTTTTTCATAAGATACCTTCTCCATCTAAGTGAATAGGTGCCACCCAAAACTCTTATCCGATTGTAACACCGCTTTCCTTTTTGTCTTCTTGTCATGTTGCGAGAGTGTATTTTTTTGTGTAGGGGCAAATTTCGATGCATTTTCCGCATAATGTAATTTGCTTATTAATAGATTTTGCAGCAATTTCCCTTGCCTTTTGCCTGCATGCCTGTGCATTAAAGTAGTCATCCCTGTCAAGCTCAGGGCTCCAAAGCTTTCCTGAAATTGCTTTGCCCGGACATGCATCGGTACATAGCATACAGCCTCTACATTTTGATGCAATCATTTGCTTGTTATACTCCAGAGGTGCATCGGTAAGTACTGAGGTCAGACGGATTGCGGAACCATATTTTTCAGTAATAAATAAGGCACTCTTTCCAATCCATCCAAGTCCAGCCTGAACCGCTACGGTCTTATGAGGCATTGCTGTCCGAAATACACCATATTCCTGAATAGACGAAACTGTTTGCGGATACGCCTGATAGCCTTGTTCTTTTATGTACTGCGCACATAGAACCGCAAGCTCATCCAGTTTATCATTTAACCTATGATATGCATTAAAATAATCCATTGTTGGAGCAGAGCTAATATTCCTTATGACTTCTTTCGGATGAGCAAGAATAATAGATACTGCATATGGATATTGCGGTATGCCTATAGGCTCTGTAACGGTGCCTTCTCTTTCTTGACCATTTACGTCCGTATTATCATACAATTCCTTAATCCTTGCGAAGCCTACCATTGTTGCGCCATTTTCTAATAGCATTTGTTCTATCTCCTGATTCATACAGCACCTCATTTCTTCCGAATATATTGAAAGCTTTATCAAAGCATCTTTATTTAAACATCTCAACTTTTATCTAGAAATTAATACTAATGATGAAATGGATGGATGCCCTGTTTCTTAAGCCATTTACTATAATTACGTCTTCACAATACAAATTGTATATTATATACATTATTCATAGTATAGCACGACCTACAATTAAATAATACCAAAATTTGTTTTTTTCGCTACTAGGTGTTTATTTTACTATGATAGAGATAATTCAACTCCCATTTCAAAATGATATTTGATTATTCCCAAATCAATTTTGCTATACTTGCTTTCTTTCATTTCAAAGTCAACATTTTC
Source organism: Bacillota bacterium (assembly GCA_023418475.1). GTDB lineage: Bacteria > Bacillota > Clostridia > Lachnospirales > Lachnospiraceae > Mobilitalea. The sequence goes on along the minus strand of JAEZZO010000070.1, from coordinate 398 downwards.
TCCGTTTAGTACAATCAAAAAATTCTGCTTATTTTGAGCTGTTGGTGCAAGTATTACTGCTTTCATTCCTTCTCTAAACCACTCTGGCATATCCTTCTCGACCTTACATAACTGCTCCATCGTTTTTGATTTATGCGGTACTCCTTGTGTTGAACCATATCCTAGTGCCAATACACATATCAATGCCTCATTATTTCCAATGACAGCCTTACACCTTTCTCTCTTAAAGGTGGCGGCTACCCAACAAGTGTTTAACCCCAGCTGTATCCTGTAATCATGACCACCGGCTTAGCCGGTGGTTTGCTCTGCCCCTATAAGGGGCTCTTACTTGCTTGCGCCCGGAAGGCGCCCTGAGGGATTTGCCAACCGCACTACTTCCTCAGGCTTGCCCTAAAGGG
>JAEZZO010000014.1 GCA_023418475.1 Bacillota bacterium | reverse complement strand
CTATATGAAGACGGACAATGTTTTTCTTAAATTCTGGTTCAAAAATTTTCATGTGGTTACCTCTTTCCTTGATAGATATTATATCTATTAGGTTGAGGTGTTACAACTACATTATACCACTACACTTTATTGACCTACCTACCACAAAAGACCTATGTCCTCCAACCGATACACTCCAAAAGACTTATATTTTTGGATTTGTGGGCGGACTATATCAAGTAATAGAAGATGGTATACTCACATATGATAATCAATCCTTAAATTGGAAAGTCTCAGACAACTGGCAAGATTTATGGAATATGCAAACAACAGCATCCATTCCTTCTCCCGTGATATGGGCAGAGCAAGGAGATCATTTATATATAACTTTAATTAACCTAGGAATGCCGGTTTCTAAACTAAATGACCCACATACAATTCATCTGCACGGAGCTCATGCAGCGACTCAATTAGACGGTTTCCCTGAGTCTTCATTTTCTGTGCCTATGTGGATGGGACCGACAGAAGTACCGCCGACAGCTACCTATTACTTTATGCCGGAGCATCCCGGAACTTATATGTATCATTGTCATGTTGAGGCGAGCGAGCATGTACAAATGGGTATGTATGGAGCTTTAGTAATATATCCTTCCGTGAAGAGTCTTGCAGAAGCCTCAATTGAGAGGGATCATTGTGGCTGCTGGTATTATAAAGGTGAAGTTCAAAAGCAGATTCCTCGCTATGCCAGTCATAGAAATTTTGCTTACAATAATATAATGACTTATTTTGATAAGGAATATGTTATGCTATTATCCGACATTGATTTGAAATGGCACCAAACAGTTCAAACTACAGTAGAAACAGGAATTACATTTAATGCATCTGATTTTAAACCTAACTTCTGGCTGCTTAATGGCAGGGCTTTTCCTGATACTCTGTTACCACATCCACAGACACCTCCGGTAGGTAGTAACCCGAATCTGACGCAGATCAATTACGAAACATATGTTCATGTCAAGACAGATGAGAAGTTTCTCCTTAGAATGATTAATATGGGTTATCAGGTAGTGCCGTGGCATATCCATGGTTGGCATTTTACTGTAATAGGGAAAGATGCACATCCAAGTCCGTTCTTGACCATCGCACAGGAAATAGATAAAATGTCTATGGATAAATGCGGCAGATCTACAATGAGTATGAATCATGATATGATGGAAATGGGATTTACAGAAACGATTGGTTCAGGAGAATCCCATGACTTACTTCTTACTGCAGATAATAAGGAACCGTTATATGGCAGGTATATCTTCCAGGGACAGGATATGATCCCATCATTATGCGAGCAAATGGCAGAGATACAAGCCGTGGACCCTATGTTAATAGCGGATATCCCGACGCAACCGGTCTCCTGTCGTAATACGAAGACTGTTAACTATGTAAACTTATGTGCAAAACATGAATTCTTCCCTCAATTTTATCCAATGCATAACCATGATGATTATAAGGTTACGAATACAAATACACTGGAAACCCCAGCTTTCAGCAACTATCCAGGAGGTCAATTAACCATGATACAGACCGATGCACCCTCTTGTGACAAGCAAGATGAGCATATGAACGAGCAATAGGGTATTACCCATATAGAAAAATACTTGTAATATATAAATGATACAGTAACTTTTCTTGAGGAGAGGAGATTGGATTGAAAAATAAATCTTTCAGACGGCAATATGTACATTGCACAAATTGCTGGCTTTTGGAAAGGGTATGGTTATTATCATGAAAGCTGTAAAGAGAATAAGTAACCTATGGTATCGGGCAACCTATCGATTTACCCGTCCTACAATCAAAGTGCTGAAGGCGTCTTTTAGCGGAGATGGGAGTTTTGTTGATGTGCGCTATTGGTTATCTCGCCCTGATCTATTGAATTCTAAAATAACGCCGTATCTAATTACAGCACAAAATCAAAGGTTGGAGTTGATGCATTTATCGAAATTTGGAGCTATCAAATCGAGAAACAGAAAGCATACGAACACAGGAATTTTGTTGTTTTATAATAAAGATATGGTAGTTGTTAAAGGGGATAGAGTCATGCTTTATTGGGGGGAGTTAAAAGTTGAAATTGTTTTATAGTTTCATCCTAAGAGCAGTAAGCTAATTTAAATATCATTTTATAGCATAATAGAAACTCCTTTGTTAATGTAAGGGCATGAATTACTAAGCTCTTATTACCAAAAACAAAGGAGTTTCTCTATAACAAAGGATAACAGATCTTAGTAATGTCTAATACGGTTTGTACGTTGAATGGCATGTATGTGTTAATATAGCATCTACATGCCATTCATTTTATCATGAAACGCATTAAGCATTAATAACGATGATAGTGGAATATCTTATTTTGTATTGGAATACTAAATAATGAAACTGTGAAATGGAGTGAGTCTATGAAAAAGAGGAGAATTTTAGTCATAACTATATCTATTTTAATTGTAGTTATCTCCACGACCACACATAACGGTTGGTAAAGACAGGATTTCAATCGAGCTTTCCTACCCTGGAACTCAAGTACTAACGAATTTCGAACATGTAGAAGACTATCCCTTACCAGAGCGTTATAAGGATCTATATTTATATTGAATGCTATAAGTAGAAACTTGTTTTCAGCGAATTGAATATAAACATGCTTATAGAATTCATTATTTGTCTGTTATTAATGAAATCAATTTTTCAGTTATCAGTTATTTTCAGTTATGCTTTTTCCCTCAGCTTTACGATATTAGCTGCGCTTCTGCGGCGGCTGTCCTCCATCGCTGCATAATGCTTTTTGGTGGTGTTGACATCCTTATGTCCCAGTACATCCGCAACAAGATAGATATCACCAGTTTCCTGGTACAGATTTGTACCATATGTACTGCGAAGCTTATGAGGTGTTATCTTTTTGAGTTTAGTAACGACAGAAGCATATTTTTTAACCATATTTTCAACGGATCTGACATTTATTCGCTTTTGCTGCATGGAGAGAAATAAAGCATTGGTGTGGCCTTCACATGGAATCATTCTATTGCGTTCCTCCAGATACTGCTGCAGTGCATCTCTTACTTCATCGCCAAAGTAGATAACTACTTCATAACCGCCTTTTCGGCGAATTTTAATTCCATTATATTCGAAATCTACATCATTTAGATCAAGCCCAACACATTCGGATACACGTATTCCGGTGCCTAGCAGTAGAGTCATAATTGCAAGATCACGAATTTTCGTTTTCTCATGATATTTTTGTTGTACCTTTGTCATATTCTCGGCGGATTCCACTTCATCCAGAAGCTTTGCCACTTCATCAATTTCAAGTCGTATAATTGCTTTCTCATGAAGCTTTGGAACATTGATCAAGGAAGCAGGATTAGTTGAAATTCGTTCCTTTTTAAAAAAATAATTATAAAAGCTTCGAAGAGAAACCAATTTACGCTTTTTGCCATTCTCAGTATTCAGATGCTCCTTATCCTCCGATTTATAATAGGACAGATATTCCAGATACTCTTCAATATCGACTGCTTTTATTTGATCAAGTATTTCAATTTTTAATTCTGTAATTGCAGTAGCTTTTAAAGATGTATTTGATTGAACCAAAAATTCAAAAAACACTCCAAGATCATAAGCATATGCGATTCTTGTACGTGAAGAAGTAGTCGTCTCAATTCCCCTGAAAAAATCCTTGCAAAAGGATGGTAAATTTTCAAGAAGTGCACGAAGTTTTATGGCATTATCTATATTTAATTGATCATGATAATTCTTTTCAGACATACTTTCCCTCCCTTCTGCGCATGCTTTGTGCGCATCTTAAGTTTATATTATGGACATGGCAGACATAATTAAGTGAGTGAAAGTAGTTTTCTTTTACTCTTTCAAACCTTTTGTACGAAAGCAATTTACTATTACTTGATTTTATTCCATCCATCCAGATTGCTGCTTTGAATTGCATGAAATAATCGCTCGCGCAGCCCAGTACTTTCTGAACCTAAATTACTAATCAGCTGCTTGATATATTCACGCTTGGTATAACCATCGACAGGGCAGGGGTTTTTTACAACCGGAAGCTGATAAGCCTTCTGGAAACCTTTGATATCCTGCTCTTCTACATAGATCAGAGGTCTGATTAAAGTAATATCAGCCCGTTCCAGGTAAGTGACAGGAGAGAAGCAGTGAAATCTTCCTTCATAAATTAAGGACATCATCATGGTTTCGATTACATCATCATAGTGATGAGCATAAGCCTCCTTATTACAGCCAAGTTCCTTGGCCTTCGTATTAAAGGCACCCTTTCGCATCTTCGCACAGAGGGAACAGGGGTTGCTTTCTTTCCTATGCTCAAATACAATGTCTGCTATTTCTGTTTCTACAACAGTATAATTTATTTCAAGTTTTCTACAAAGCTCTTCCACTGCAGAAAAATTTAAATCCTTAAAACCCATATGAACGGTAATTGCCTCTAACTCAAACTTCTTCGGATAAAAACGGCGTAATCCTGATAAAGCATACAGTAATGTCAGGCTGTCCTTTCCACCGGATATTCCAATCGCAATTTTATCCCCATCTGAAATCATCTGATAATCATCAAGAGCTCTACGGGTATAGCTAAGCAATTGCTGTAATTTCATAGATTTTCCTTGCCTTCCCTTGTAATATAAGTAATATAAGAAATCAATAAATTGATATTTATAATCAGCATTATAACATAATATTCCTGTAATGAAAACCTTTGCATCTTATTATGTGCAGATTGAGGCAGGTTATAACAGAAAAGATGATAGATGTATTTGAAAATATTGCACCTTTATTTTTCTTCTATAATACATATCGTTACGATGAAATCATAACCAGCAGAAGTAACCACAAGAAGCAACCTTAAGAAGTATACTCAAGGGAACAAACTAAAAGAAAAAGAAGCCACCAATAGAAGCAATCCGAAGTTATAGCCGTAATAAAAACCTATAGCATAATAAGATGAAAACGACCTGAGATAAATCTACATGTGTAGACAAATCTGAATAAATTTATTAATATTTGACCTATCATTTTTAGTATAAAAGAAATGTTGGTCGAGTATAGTAGAACAGAATTCATTTGTAAAAATATGGTGTCTACTAATGTAGAATTTACAGAAATAAGAAGCTGAATATTCAATGATAGTCCTAAAAAGGAATTGTCTGGATGTTTTTCTGCATTCTTTTGTGAAATTTTACAGCATGACACATTTCTAACAATAATTAATCATATTGTAATAATTATGAAAGATAATTGTCTATATTATTCTTATTCGGTAATATTAATAAACAGGAGGAAACTAAAGCGAATGAGGTATTTATCAATAGGAAATTTACACGATTCAAAAGATAAAAAAGCCAGAAAGCATTACCTTACTATAATGATTGGCCATATGGTCTTAATCGCATTACTGCTTACAGGATTATCAGCGGCATCGGTGAAGGCTGCATCTGGTATTAAAATATATGATTATACTACAAAACAAACCGCTACATATACCGGTAAAACAGTTAAGGTTATTTGTAATAACAGTACTGTCAGCAATTCGAAATATCCTGCCATTCTGGTAAATGGTATTGCACTGGTTCCTTATAATGAAGTATTTTCCACTTCAAAGATAAATACAGATTGTGTCTATAATAGCAAAAAAGGTACCCTTCGTATATCTAAGAACAGCAAAGAAATTGTCATGACAATTGGAAGTAAAAAAGCAGTAGTAAATGGAAAGGTGGTTACTTTACCGGCTACTCCAGTTAAAGTAAAATACATAGCTTCCAATAAAACAAGGGTATTAGTACCTTCCCGTTTTGTTGCCGAAGCATTAGGTCTTGCATATAACTGGTATAGCGATAAGAATAAGATAGAAATAAAGTCCGGTACGATCGAGTTTTCCTACAATGATGAAGATCGGTTTTTATATACCGGAGTTCAGGGTAAGGTATCCGTTGATGGTAAAAATATTAATCTTTCAGGGAAGCCAAGCATCATTATTGATAATACCGCAATGCTAAGTGCAGATAATGTATTTGCGGGTTCCTCCATAGGAGCAGATTATACTTATAATAAGAAAGATAAAAGTATTAACCTGCAAAAGGATGGAACAAAACTTGTAATGACTGTGGGAAGCAGGACAGCATATGTAAATAATAAAGCAGTAAAATTAACCACTGCTCCGGTTTATATTACGAATAATGAAACAAAAAACTCCTATATATTAGTTCCGGGAGAATTTACGGCTTCCTGTCTGGGGTATAAGTATCAATGGAATAATGCGGCTAAAACATCCATCTTAACAAAACAGAAACATACTAATAATCCGGCTGCTGGTAATTCTGCCGGTAACAATGTCACAGGCGGTAGTTCTAATGACAGCAGTACTTCCGGCAGCGCAGGGGGTAATTCTACCGGTAATAATTCTTCTGATAACAGCAGCGCAGGCGGCAGTTCCAGTGGAAGCAATAATTCAAACAACAGTTCTTCCGGAGCTCAAGCAGGAACTTCCGGGGATATTAACGCAACGGGAAACGTTTTAAATCAATGGGCTGCAACTACACTTCAATATGGTGTTTGCAGCGGGATTTATGAACTTAACAGTGATCCCGCTTTTATGAACATCAATGGTTATATTAATTATATTTCACGCGATTATACCAATACTAAGAAAAATGCAGAGACATATCAATTAACATCGAATGGTCCTTTTCAAAAGGTGACTTCCTCTAAATCAGGTAATACGATTACGATATACGCCGAAAATATGAGCTGTGTTGAACAGAGCAATCAACTTTATGGTACTTCCAGTAATTTTATCAATTCATTATCATCAAGCAATGATGGTCTGAACAATAGAGCGGTTATTAATTTTAATACGGTTGATAGCCAGTATCAATATGATTTGTATTTATCAGCAGATAGAACTATATTATATGTAACAGTTTATTACAATACTATAACCTCTGCACAAATTGGTACAAACAATGCCGGAGATTATATTCTGCTAAATGGTATCAGTACACTGAGTGCTACTTCCTCCGCGTCAGCAGGACTGCTTTATATTGAATTACCAAATACAATCAGCAGCTTTGGAGATATCAATTCACAGATCATTGGAGCAAAGTATTTGAAACAGATAACCATTGCAGCATTACCGGATAAAACGCAGCTCATCCTTTCTCTGAATGACGGTTACCAGTTACATGCCTATAGTGATGGAAATCAGTACAGGATATGTTTTCAAACGATTGGTACATCCGGCAGTTCTTCCTATCCAAATGCTGCAGACAGTAGTTCATATGAAGTAGTGATACCAAAACCTGCAAACTTTACAGCGGATATGATATCCGATGAAGATCGTTATTTAAAAAATTATTTTGAGATAACGATCAAGGGTGATTATACCGGCAGTATTAATAATAATACAATCACAAACAGCGCAGCAGCTGTAAGTAGTATAGCGGTCTCTTTGAATAACAGCGGTAATACTGTTATCCGGTTTAATACCACCAAAGTACAAGGTTATAAGCTTACACTTGATGCAGACCATATCTATCTGCGGATTGGAGATCCGGTCGATATCTACAAAAATATAGTTGTTCTGGATCCCGGACATGGAGGAAGTGCTCCGGGAGCCGCCTATGACAGAGGATTTGAAAAAGATCTTAATTTTAAGATACTTTATACGCTTGGGAAGAAATATTTTTGTCAGAACCCAACTGATTTAAAGGTGTATTATACCAGAACAGATGATTCAAATCCTACCTTACAAGAACGTGCTGCTTTTGCAGAAGCGGTTGATGCCGATTTATTTGTAAGTCTTCATATGAATTCTGCTCCTAAGGCACCAAATGCAAATGGTACGGAGGTCTTTTATTCCAAAAAGAATAATACGATCAATTCCGCAGGATTATCTAGTCAAACCTTGGCAAGTTATCTGGTACAGAATCTGACAAGTGAGCTTGGAACAGGTAATCGAGGAGTAAAATCTGATATTTTTTATGTGATTAACAGTAATACGGTTCCCGCGGTGCTGATTGAACTGGGATTTCTCACGAATAAAAATGATTTAAATCTTATTTTAGATGAAACATGCCAGGAAACAACAGCAGAAACAATATATAATACACTGCTGCAGATATTTAAAGATTATCCGACCGGCAGATAAATAAAAACTTATTCTATGTAAGACAGGCTGTCTTTGAAGAAACAAAGACAGCCTGTTTTATACAATTTTTACAGGTGTTCCAATTGGTACCATATTGTTTAATTCAATCACATCATTATTATACATACGGATGCAGCCATGGGAGATGCTTTTTCCAATGGAGTCCGGATTATTGGTTCCATGTATTCCATAACCTCCACCAGGTGCATTTAGTCCCAACCATCTCACGCCAAATGCGCCACCCGGATGTAATGCTTTATTAATTATTCGAAAATCACCTTTTGGAGTTGGTGTAAGCGTTTTACCTACAGCAACCGGATATTGTTTTACAAAAATTCCATTCTTATATAGCTTCAGAATATGGTTTTGTGTGTAGACCAGAATGGAATAGGGGTTAGAAAAATCCGGATTGGTAGAATTAGCAGGATCATTGTAATACGATGCAACACCTATATTTATTGATGGTTCAGTCATGAACAGCTCCTGGATATACACTCTACCATATTATATGTCTTTTCTGTCTTTTATGGTACTTCACCTTAAAATTCTTGCATATCGGGTATAATAAGTCTTATTTTGATTCTTCATTCTTTTTTCATGTATATAATAACAAACAATAATAAAAGCAATTAATAGGAGAATTAAAATACTCAATTTTATTGTCATATTCTTCACCTCTTATCCGTTCTTGTAATATCATATATAAGGCTAGCATGGAAATAATATGACAACAAGAATGTTTGTGTTAATAAATCGTAAAGAATATGTGAATTAGCCAAACAGCAGCAGAAAGGTAATAGAGAAATAGGACATAATATTAGAAAAATGACGATAGAAATTTATCGCCATCTTACTTTTATTTATGAAAGAATAGAGATTATTTTATTAATTGATGTGCTCGACAAAAGCCTGCTTTAGGTAATGTAGATGGATAGGAGCGTATTTATCTTCATTTGAACTTGACTTTAACCTCTCCTGATTATCAAATGCAGGCAGTTAGGAGAGGCCCGGTCTGCATCAAATGAAGACACACTCACGTGCCCCCAGCAAATAATTCAGGCCTTTGTCAGGCTAATCAAAATATTCATAGATACAAGATAAGCTTTGTATCATTCTTAATTCTTATTTTTGGCAGCAGATGCCTGCTTTTTATCAAGATTATCCCAGAATTTTTTAAGATCCTTATCTTTTTTCTTAGCCTGCTCCGCTTTCTTATTTACCTCTTTAATAAAGTCTATAACATCAGTATCCTGAATTCTTGATTTGTAATAAGCAGCTGTTTCTTCATTAAACTTTCCGGAGAAGATTTTCAGACTGCCATCTTTATCCGTAACAAGATAAAACTGATCCGCAGCCGGAGCAGGAGTCTTAATGTTAACAAATTTTACTTCATTATATACATATACGATATAAGTACCATCCTGATAACCTTTTTTCACATAGCATTTAATATTTTTGTATTCTTCTATATACTGGATATCTTTCTTTAACTGTTTGTTTGAAGATACATTAGTCGGATCGCTTAGTAACGCTTTTAGCTTATCTACATTACAAGCAAGCTTTGCTTTATAATAATTATTGATTAATTTATTAATATCAGAATTCCCCTCCTCAAGATCATGCACCGGAAGCGGAGTTGGGGTAGGAGTAGGTGTAAGAGCAATCGTTGGTATAGCTGTTACTGTCGGAGTAGCAGCTTGAGATATCATCGATATATCGTCGCTTCCGGTCGGAACTGCAGTAACATGATAGCTTGCTACCTTAGCACTTTCCTGGATTTTATTGTTTTTATTTGGAGCAATAGATAAGGTAACGACTCCAATTCCCATGGTACTAATAAGAGTTAAAAGAATTACTTTTTTATATTTCAACTTCATAATTTACCAAACCTTCCTGTTAGATAGACCTTAACACATAAGCTGCCAGGCCTTATTACGCATATGAAAATCGGCTCAGAACCGATCATTTTATGTAAACGCAATGATTATCAACTTTTGAAATTTCATAATATAGTTTCATTTTTCCGAATTTAATGACATTATTTGTAATTATTTACCGAAATTGAATAATTCTGCACTATTTATTATTGTAGCAAATATATGTAATTCAAGCAACCCATTAATTGAATCTATTTCTATTTATTCTTGCTATATCTATCCACATAGATGCATAAAATTACATAAATGGTAAATATTACCTTAGCCGTGGACAACTATGAGAGGAAAAAATCGAAACCCAATACTGCTGCCTTTTATTAACAGTACAATGAATGATACCGCCTAAATCAACAAATGAAGTAAATTGCATATCTTATAATTGAAGCCTATGTAAACAGCCGTAATTACATAATTGCTCAAATACACATATTTTGAAATACGCATAGACCATGCGCAGAAATGGAGGGAACTATGTCAAAAAACACTGTTGCAATTGTTCAGGCCAGAATGGCTTCCAAAAGAATGCCTGGTAAATTATATATGCCGATTTATGATAAAACCATCCTGGAGCATATTGTAAATCGGGTCAGGTACTCCAATAGAGTGTATGATGTTATTGTCGCAACATCCTATGATGTTACGGATGACATTGTGGAGAAACTTTGCAGAGAAAAAGGTATTAGATGTTTTCGCGGAAACTCTGAGAATGTACTCGAACGCTTTTATCAATGTGCAAGGAAATATAGAATTGATACAATTGTAAGAGTTACGGCAAACAGTCCTCTTATTGATCCTGCGATTATTTCAAATGCGATTGAAATATTTTATAACGGTAGATATGACTATGTCGGTAATACAGTGGAACGTACTTATCCAGAAGGATTGGATACAGAAGTTTTTTCCTTTACTGCACTTGAAAAAGCTTATCAGGAAGCGAAAACCGCAGATGAATTAGAGAATGTTACGCAATACATTGTAAATCATCCTGAATTGTTCCGACAATATCATATGAAATATCAGACAGATTTATCTTCTCTTCGATGGTCAATGAGCTCTTTTCAGGATTATATGTTTATTAATCAGATCTATGATGAACTTTACAAACAACCAGATGCAGTTTTTCTTTTGGAAGACATCTGCAATTTATTGCAGCAGAGTCCATATATATTCGATATGATCGGTGGATATACGTTATATGATGATTTTATGAAATTATTTATCTCCAAAGGAGATGAGAAACAGACAAATGAATCGCAAGTGATTAGCAAGAAACCGGAAGAGGATAGTATAGCGGATAAGAAATATTTTTTGATTGACCGAATAAATCCGGAGGAGGAAGATCATCCGGAAGAGAATAATTACATGGAAGAGTATGATAATTGTGAAGAGGAAAGATTTCCGGATGAGAAGGATAATATAGAGGAATATGAAAATCCGGAGGAAGAGAGCTATACTGAAGAGAAGGATAACATAGAGGAATGTGAAAATCTGGAAGAAGAGATCTATGTAAAAGAGAAGGATAACATAGAGGAATATGAAAATCCGGAAGAAGAGAGCTATACTAAAGAGAAGAATAACATAGAGGAGTATGAAAATCCTGAAGAAGAGAGCTATACTAAAGAGAAGGATAACATAGAGGAGTATGAAAATCTGGAAGAAGAGAGCTATGTAAAAGAGAAGGATAACATAGAGGATTATGAAAATCGTGAAGAGGAAAGATTTCCGGATGAGAAGGATAACATAGAGGAGTATGAAAATCGTGAAGAGGAAAGATTTCCGGATGAGAAGGATAACATAGAGGAGTATGAAAATCCAGAGGAAGAAAGCGATGCAAAAGAGAAGGATAACATAGAGGAATATGAAAATCAGGGTAAAAAACTATCTGTATTGGATCCGTGGCTGTTACAGGAAAATGATTATTATTTTACGGAAGATATAACTCATGAAGAAGCTATGGGTAACACATATGCAAAATGTGCTTGCCTAACCGAGATATCCAATCAAACTGCAATTCCTGCCCATGAAGACCGAACTGAAACAGTCCCCGAAGCTATGAACCCTGTAATACCAGAATTCATTTCCGATATCCCTGAAGAAGCAGAACAGAAAGCTATCAGCGCTGCTACACCGGAAGATTATGTCACCGCAGATATAACTCTGGAAGCTACTATTCCTGCAAATTCTGAGAGAAGTGCAGAAATTCCTACAGAAAACCTCACAGAGGCAGTGCAAAAAACTACCAGTTCTATGATACCTGAATTCATTATAAATAGCCCTGACGAAGCAGACCTGAAAGCTACCTGGTCTGTAATACCGGAAGATATTAATTACTCAGAAGAAGTCCTGGAAGTTACAGGACCAGTGCCATCTGAAGAGATTACAGATATTCCTTACGAAACAGCCTCAGAAGCTACCAATTTTGTAACACCAGAAAACCCCACAGAAGAAACCGTCCCGGAAGCGACCGGTTCTGAAAAGCCTGAAGTTATTACACAATTCCCTACCGAAACAACCTCAGAAACTACCAATTTTGTAACACCAGAAAACCCCACAGAAGAAACCGACTCGGAAGCGACCGGTTCTGAAAAGCCTGAAGTTATTACACAATTCCCTACCGAAACAACCTCAGAAACTACCAATTTTGTAACACCAGAAAACCCCACAGAAGAAACC
>JAEZZO010000079.1 GCA_023418475.1 Bacillota bacterium | reverse complement strand
GCACGGGTATAAGTTTGAAAGAAAATCACTTTCAAACTATTTATTAAAGCCTATTCACTTTTTGAAAGGTCATCAAAAAGTGAAAGGCACGGGTATTAGTTTGAAAGAAAATCTTTAATTAGTACTTTGAAGGACAACGATTTTAAAGTAAATGAGAGAGGTAATAAGTAATACAGGGACGAGATGAATAGGAATGGGACGAGAATGACAAGGGAGGTAGTTACTACAATGAAAAAAATAAGATTAAGAAACTTCAAAAAGTTCATCGCAATGCTTATGGTGTTTATAATGATTTTTTCTATTATTCCGGTTGATAATCTGAGAAATGCATTTGCTTATGAGAATAAGAATGGCATTTCTAAGGGGCTTCAGCAGCTGATTGAGAGCTTGTCATCCATTTATGGAGAGGATGCAGCAAGAGAATTATGTGAAACCATGCTCTCGCTTGGAATTATTGATGAGAACGGAAACAGTCTTAGTTATAAGATTGAGATGGATGGGAAGCTTTATACCTTGGATGAGATGAGAAAGATTGTGAATGCATCAGAGGTGGATCTTACCAAGGAGGTTAAGGTAGATGATATCAGCGTAACGCTTGAATTCGTAAAGAAATTAATAGCATTTGAAGATACAATGACTTATTTAGACAAAAATTTTATAAATAATAAAACAGCGATTACACAGGAGCATCTGAATTCATTAGAAAATTTGGAGAACCAGCTTAATACTGACGGTATCTCACTGAATATGAGTGTTTCAGGTCAGGCTTTATCTGTTACTGGTCAGGCTATCAGTATTCCTGTTGTAAAATACAGTCTTAGCGAAATCCATGATACCAATGAAGTTGATATTACATACTCGTTAGCCAATTTTGATAATGCGTCCAGTGTTTCCTTCACTCAGACGGTTATTGCAGGAGAACTAGGGGATGTAGTGGATAGTACGGAGCATATGATTAACCTAAGTAAGGATACACCTGAACGTACGGAGACAATTCAGGTGCCCACAGGAGATAGAGTTTTGTGGAACGGGAATTCGGTTGCTTGCTTTTTTCACCTTACCGGCTTAAGTGGCGGTAAATTTGCAGATGGTAAGACAGAACAGCTGGTACCAGTTACGAGAAATAGTACGTTCCAATTTACGGTATATAATGGCTCAAATGTACTTTATAATCCAATACCGACAGGAAATCTGGATGGATGGAGCGTAGAAAATGCATATTATAATAATGGTGATTTCGGAGGAGAGATTAAGGGAAATGTCAGTAAAAAGGTTAAGGCCAGTCAGGATGTCTCTCTGAAACAGGACGCTATAAACCTGGCGGCAAATGGTCAGCTTAGTGTCAATGCCAATGCTTTTTTCTGGGGACAGGCTGCTTCAAAAATGACAATATTACTGGAAGTTATATTTAAAAATTCATCTAATGGAATAATAAGTACGCAAAAAACGGAGGATAGTGACTATCAAACCAAAACACATAAAGAGACCTTTTCAATCAGTGATACGACTGTGCCTGCTAACACAGCATATATTACTTTGTATGCAACCAATGATAACAGTCTTACCAGGGGACCGGCAATCCGTGACTTCCATCTGAATATTAAGGATAGTGTAGCACCCACAGTGCAATCTATCAGTGCACCATCCGGAAGTTTCAAAGCGGGAGAGCAGGTACCAATTGTCGTTAACTATAGTGAACCTGTCGTACAGGACAGTGTGATTACCTTAACGCTTAAGGATGCCATGGGAAAAATCTACACGGCAGAAAGCAGTAATACCGGGCTGAAAAGCTCGAAGGTGACTTTCTTATTTACGATACCAACAGCAACCCCACAGACTTTGTGGCCCGTAAGTGTGTCAGGAGGATTAAAAGATATTGCCGGGAATACAGCAGTAGGGTATTCCTTTGCGGTGGACGGTGCAGCGCTTGCAACAACCTTTGCTTACAATGAGCTGGACAGTTTGATTAAAATGAACTTAAAGCATGAGGATGGTTCTGATTTTACAGGTGGCTATCTACCCGATGAGACAAAGAGTATCCTTGAAATACCGCTGTACCAGAATAGTGAGCCTACAAGTGATGGTGCAACCCTCGGGCAAAAGCAGAACGAATGGCTGATCAGTAATACTACTGCAGATGAGAACGGTAATTTTATTGTTAATAAGCTCTATGCTTCCTACGATAATGGGGTAACAAAAATCCCGCTCTACATTACAGATGCTACCGATAAGCTTACGGGAACCTTCAACCTTCCAAAGAGCGGAACACATCGGTTGATGCTTTATCTGGCTTTGGATGCTTCGAATACTTCATTTAAACCAATATTTAAGGAAGGTTATCAAACAGATTTCGTAATGGGTGAAGTTATTCTTGTAAAACCGGAGGACATGACGATTGTGTATCCCACTTCCTATCCGTCAGGAGAAGATAAAGTGCTTGACCTGGGAGCGGATGGAGTAAAGCTTTCCTATTCGTGCAGTGGTAATGCCACCTATAAAAAGGCCGAAAACTTTAGATGGGTATCAACTAACGATGAGGTAGCTGTAATTGCCTCGGATGGTACGGTTACAAGCACAGGTGTAGGAACCGTTACCTTTCAATTAATAGCAAATAATGGTGCTAGTGACGGATCAAAGAATACGATGATTGTATCAGAACCCATTACGGTTCGTGCAAATCTGAATAATCCGATGATCACCACAAGTAAATTTATCATAAGTAAGAAAGGCATACCCGCTCCGATCGTATGGAGCTCCAATATAGCCTATATTAATAAACTGGAAGATAAAAACACTACTTACAGCATCGCTCTGTATGAAGGAAATTATACCACTGCACAGGAATTAAATGGTAAAAGTACTATTTATACGACACAAACAGCTTTAAACAATATTACAATTCCAAGAGAATACTTAAATAATCTGTCCGCAAATATGATACCTTCCTATACGCTTAAAATAAACACTACGAATCCGTATAATACGAAGAAACAAGTGGAGACGGTATGCGGAATTATCATTACATCCCCTCCAGCCAATGTTAAAATTGACCGTCCGGATAGCTACTATATACTGGATACGGCAGGAGCGAAAACGATTAACTGGTCCTCTTTTGATGTAAATACGGTAAATGGATTTGATTTTGAATTCAAGATAACAAAAAATGGAGAAACAATTACCTCTTCCGCTGAATCAACCGGCATCTTTGAACTTAATCTCTCCGATATCAGTGGAAGACTGAAAGATGTCTATACGATTACTGCAAAAATCATGAACAATGGGGATGATGCTTATAGCTATGATTCCTATGTTTTGAATGTCTATGATGCAGCAGCCATGAAAATCTGGGTAGATGAACAAGATCATGAGACAGTTACGATGGACAACACAGGCAGGATTTCGGGTATGACAAGTGAAGAGATCCTTCTTCTGGAGAGAAAAATATCCTTGACCAATCGATTAAGCATCAATTATGGAGAATATTCCTATGGTCTGGTAACCGACCAAGTCGAGTGGAAATCGAATTTTTCCAATATTGCTAGTATCAATTACTCCAAAGGAGGCGTATATAATAATATTGATAACATGAATAACACATCCTATATGCCGGATACCAACTTTGTTCTTGCCGGGTTGGGTGATGGAACAACAACCATAAATGCAACGCATAAGCTTACAAGAATGACCGATACACTGGGGGTTACGGTTAAGACTTTAAAGAATAAGCTCTACCTGTTCCAGGCGATGCCAATGGTTAAGACGGAATTTGTCTATACGAATGGTGACAATGAGGTAAAAACCATTTACAGTGATAATAACGGAGCAATCGCAGTTTACGAAGAGCGAGGTATCAAAGGTGATGTGAAGCTTAAGAGTACCTTAGGCGGACTGACCTATATGGGTACGATTTATCATGGAAATTTAATATCCGGAGAAAATGACGGATCAAAGGGAGAACTTTATCCGATCAATAATTATGTTCTTCGAAATGTCGCACAGGTTTATCTAAACTTCCAGAAGCCCGATGGTACTCCCTATACAGGAGAGGTTACCGTCCGAGGCGGTGTCTATAAGAATGGTCATTACTGTGAGACCAGTGAAATATCCGATGCTGATAATGCCTGGACGAAAACACTTACCCTTACACCGGAGAATGGTTCCTACAATCAAATTTTTGATATAACACGTTTTTGGTCTGCTGAGGCAGGTGAAAATAACGGCGTCAGCGTTAATTCTTCCGATGAGATTAAATACGTGTTTGAACTTCAATTTGAGAATGGCAGCTATCTGCCGCAGATTATTGCTTTCTCGGGCAATATGTCCGGAGCGGATATACTTCGTTTTGGAGAAAGTATTGTAAAGCTGGTTGAGGTAGCACCGGAAGAGAAGGAAAAGCCGTTCTATTCTGCTCAATATCTGGACCGCTACAAGAAGAGCAAGCGTCTTGATAATATCAAAGACTATACCGGAAATATCGGAATTAATGCTCAGATTCCGAAGCTTCGGATTGATACGCAGGTAATCTGGTGGGGAAAACCTGTAAAGAAAAATGCAAATTACTCTGTATCTGTCGTGAACGAAACTGGAGCAGCAATCGCAGGGCAGACATATAAAACCTTTCGATATCCGTTTGCCACAATGCTGGTAACAGAGAACCAGGCGGTGATCAATGAAAGTAATATCTGGATAAATGAAACTGGTAGAGGAAGGGTAACGGTTAAGGCTTTTAATGAAGATGGTACGCTTTATAATTCAACTCTCACACCCTATTCCATTCGAAATATGATAAATGTTGAGAATATTACTGCCAATGAAGAGGTTAATAAAAAATTTCTTGCGCAGATGAAAAGCAATATTACTTCTCAGGCATCCTTTAATGCAACCGACAAGTTTACACAGAAAGCTCTTGACTTTGTAGGTAACATAGAATTTTCCCAAGGAGCTTTTTCCCTGTTAATTGCTCCAACAGCAGACCCTACGGTATATAATGCGCTGCTCCAGCTGAATGTAGGGGATGACCTGGGTGAGATCGGGCCGAAGGAGGACGGTAATTCCCTGATGCTGGATGACGATGATGTCGAGAGAATGGGAACTGCGAAAGCAGGCTTTGCGAAAGCTCGTGAACTTGCCAATGCTCTTAAGGAAGGGGTTGACAATGCTACTGATGCATCCGGACTTTCCCTTTTATATCATGCAGGAGGATATTTCAGCTGTCAGGTTCGCTATAATTTTGATCTTGGAAAATGGGAAATAAGGCCAATCGGCGGTGGTATCAATGCCGGCGTGGGAATTAATTATTCTCATAAAGGTAATCTGAAATTGTATGGAATTGATATTCCGGTTACCTATGAAATTGCCCTAGGTGGAGCTGTTCAAGTGAACTTTGACACACATATCCTTTATGAACCGGTCCGTGCAGGAGAAATCGAATATACCTGGAACAGTGATAGGGAATACGTTGCAGATTATCTGACTAATTTGAAGATAAAAGCTTATATTTATGCCTTTGGTGGACTCGGTTATGATTTCTCTGTAGCAGCCTTAAAAATAGGTGTATTTGGACAATTGACCCTTGAAAATGAAAATAAATTCTTAAACCGAAATTATCTGGAAAGTGCAATTGCAAACCAGAATGCAGGCTATAATCAGACTGAGAAAGCATTGTCAGGTTCTTCACTTACTTTATCCGGTCAAATCGGTATTAAGGCAGTAGTAAAACTGTTATTTATTAAATACTCAAAAACCTTTTGCTCAGCATCATTTAATAAGGAATGGACGTTCCGGAACTGGAACAAGATTGAAGAATACTGGAAAGCAACGACAGGCGATATGCTGACAGCTGAGAACCTAGATTATGCGGTAAGATCATTTGCTTTGGAAAAAGGTCTCGATAGGAAGGTTGTTTCAGAGGAGCCTACCCTGGAGGACCGTCAGTATTTATCTGATTATGATCGTTCCTGGAAGACAGAAAGAAAAAACATCAGATCCTTTGCGATTAGTACGGATAATATGGCACCGCAGGAGTTGCAAACCAATGCTTATCCCTATTCAAATCCGTTGATTGCAGATGATGGCCAGATGTTTGTGTATTTGTCTGATAACAACAGTACGGATGTTTATAATACCAGGGCAAGCTATGCCTTGCTACAGGGAGGTCATTACGTAGATAAGGGAACCATCTTTGAGGAAGAGAGCTTTGGTGATACCCAGATGTCATTTGACAGTAATAACGGAGTGGCGATTACAGCCTGGACCAGATTGGTAAGTAAGCTTGATAAAATGCCTGGAGATGAGATGAATTCCAGTGATATATCTCTGATGCTTAACAATACGGAAGCATATGCAAGTATTTATAAGGACGGTGTCTGGATGACACACAGACTGAGTAACAATAGTACCCCGGATATGGCACCAATTGTTGCAACGAACGGGAATAAGTCAATCGCAGTTTGGAGAAGTGTATTTGCCGGGAGTGAAAATGATCCAACTAACTTTGACGGGAAGGACAGTATTATCTATCGTATTTATGACGGAAGTACCTGGGGAGATATAAAGACCCTCTATAACGGAGTATCTGGAAATGTGGTTGGACTGGATGCGACAATGAATTCAGATGGAACGACAGCTGTATCTTATACAGTAGATACCGGTGAAGAAAGAGATACTAAAAATTATGAGATTATGTGCAGCATCATTGGTGCCTCTGGTAATGTAATGAATAGTGTCAGACTGACCAATGACAAAGAATCTGATGAGAATTCCCAGCTTACGGTTGCTAAGTTCGATGCAGTTGATGAAAGATTTGTACTTGGTTGGTATAAGAACGTTGGAGAGCAAGCGGATATTCGACTTGCAACCTTTGACAGGGAAGGAAATCTTAAGGAAGATTTTGTTGATAGTCTTTATAGTATAACCAGTGAAAACAATATCAGTAACACCTTCCGCTTTGTAAATACAAATGACACAGCAAATGACATAAATGATCTCTCGCTTTTGTGGGTTGAAAATAATGCTTCTACTACAAGTGACAGCTTAAAGGCAGTGAAATTCACGCAGGAAAACATTGACGGATTAAAAACAACATATCTATCAGATGCTATTGATGTTGCAGATATGCCGGGTGGTACGGTTATTGACAGTTTTGATGCCTATGTTTCTGATGCCGCAAGAGATGAGGTTAAGGTAATTCTTCTTGGAACAGAAACGAAGGATGATTATGATACGGAAACCATTGTGGATGATGACGGAAGTACTTCTGAGGTCAAAATTCCAAAGACAGAAAGTAAAATGCTTACCGCTCAAGCGCTCTATAAGAATAAGGCAGAGATAACTGCAGCAGACTACAACTGCAATGAGATAATTGGGGGATTTCAAATGCCAATTACATTCACCGTTAAAAATGAAGGAAAGGATATTCTCACCAGTGTTACAGTTAATTATGGCGGAGATAGCAAAACGTTTAAAGATCTAAAGATTTTACCGGCTACCAGTACAAATCTCACAGTTTATTATAATGTACCTGAGGATATCACGGATATATCCTATTCCGGTACAGCAGCCTTTCATGATGAAGTGATACCTCTGTCCGGTACCGGGTCAGTCGCATTGGCTGTAACGAATCTTGGAATAGCGAAGATCAATACCGTAAGAGAACAGGATGGTAAACGTGAGTTCGCGGCAACCTTATATAACAGCAGTGCCTATAAACTGAAGGATAGTAAGAAAACAGTTAAATTTGCTCTTTATGGAGATACCACATATACAGCAGGGAAAGAAGTATCGGATATTATTACCGTAACAGATCCAGATCAGCTGGAACTGATTGATAATGGTGCTTATACCGCAAGCCTTTCCTTTGATCTGAAGAATTACCTTACATCTTTAGGAAAAGAGGAAATACCGGATAACGGAATTACCCTGTATGCCAAGGTATGGGTAATGGATGAAACTGGAAAAGAATTAACAGAATTCATCGGTGATAACAATTTTAGTACCGTTCTGTGTGATAATCTGATTACGCGTAACGGTGGCAGAACAGTTAAGGTGGATGCCATCTTGTCGAATTCCAAAACCGCATCCACGGTGGAGCTTAATCTTCAGAATCTTTCCATGAAGGGAATCACAAATGGTAATGTGGCGGTGAACCTTCTGGATGCCAGCGGTAATATCACTGAGACGAAATACCTGTCAAATACAGCAGCGAAGCTGGTAAATCTGGATAGTGAAGGGCTGATTGGCAAAACCTTTGTATTTGACAAAATAGGTTCCGATGTGGAAGCATACTATTTTAACGCATCAGCGGATTCCATGAATGCGAACCTGCAAGTATTTCAAGCTTCCGGTGTGAATGTTACTCTTGATAAAGAGACAACCGTTTACGGCAGCTTAAAAACGCAGGGATTAACATCAACCAATATTACGGCAATCGCTGCGAATGCGAATGCTAAGGTAGTTTTAAAGGATAAGAATGGCATCATACTTACCAAGCAAACAGGAGCAATTGCCTATACGCTGCCCCTAAGTACAGGTGCGAATGAATTCACAGTAACGGTAGAACCGGACGGAGATGGAGCAGAAGCAAAAAAATATACATTTACAATTGAGAATTCCACTTTGGAGAGAGGAACAGTGCAGTTAGCTTCCACAACCGCTCAGAGTGCCAGAGGCTGGTGGAATGCTGCTACGATACCGATTGTTCTGACAGCTAAAGATCTTAAGAACTTTACACCGGCAAAGATATTCTATAAAATTGATGATGGTGAATGGATCAGTAAGGAGTATAAGACAGGAGTAAATAACCTAACCAATCTGACGAAGGAAGGTACTTATATAATCAGTGCTAAGCTTCAGGATGGTAGGGGTTATAATCTGACAGCGGATAGTCAGACAATCAGGGTAGATCGTAAAGATCCAGTTTTTACCTCCGGAAAAACTTCAACGGTCCTTAAGGATGGTATCTATCATGTAACTACCGATGTAACAGATAGTGGCAGCGGCTTATACAGCGTGGTCATGTCAATGAACGGTATGAATTATACGATGAATAAGAAGGATGATACCAATACATACACCGTTCAAATACCAAGTAGTAAGGAAATGTCAATCACGATTACTGCAACAGATATGGCAGGAAATACAGCAAGAATTCTTGCAGGTAAATCCGGATCAGACAATGGCGGAACGAATGGGTCATCAACAAATACACCGTCAACAAATGCAGCTGTGATCACTCAGCAGAAAGAAACGGTTATTAAAAGTAAAATTAATGTAACTGCTGGAAAAAATGGTAGTGCTGCTAAGTCTGTTGCAGTAGATATCACAAGAAAGATCATAAATAATAAGACTACGGATACCTTATCTTTTAACGAAGAAATTTTGAAGGATATCCTGAAAGCTTATGAAGGGCAAGAAATAAAGGAAATTAGTATAAATATTGAGAACCCTGAAGGTGAACAGGCAGATGAGGTAATGGTTAATCTAGCGAAGGCTTCCTTGCAGCTTTTATCAGATAAGAATATTATATTACAGATGAAAGCAGG
This sequence comes from Bacillota bacterium, assembly GCA_023418475.1. GTDB lineage: Bacteria > Bacillota > Clostridia > Lachnospirales > Lachnospiraceae > Mobilitalea. The sequence continues at coordinate 110,871 of JAEZZO010000079.1, read as the reverse complement.
AGCAGTGGGAATAGAGCTTACGAAAGAGGACTTGAAAAAAGCGGCTGATCAAAATAAGGATATTTACTTTAATATTACCTCTGTTCAGGATGGCGCTGAGCAAAAGACATTGAATGAGGATGCGTTGAAATTAGGAATTGTCCAAAATTATATCAAAGGTGAAAGTGCAGGCATATTTGGGCATACCAGAATAGTCAATTCCAACTACAGTGGTCAGACTGTGAAAGTAGCACTTTCTCTGGAAGAAATCACATTACCTGAGGATGCACAGCAGCGAGCTGTCTTTCTGAACAATCTGGCGGTACTGGTAAAGCATAGTGATGGCAGTAATGAGCTATTACAGGGAAAAATTATTTGTGATATTCTTCAAAACCCCATTGCGGTTGAGGTAGGAGTTAATAAGTTCAGCTCCTTTACATTAGTAAGCAGTCTGAACACAAAGCCGGTTGCATATAAAATTAAGATAACAGGAAAGACCGCTCCAGGCAGTAAGTTGAAAGGTTCTTATGTTTATAGTGATGCTGAGAAGGATGCACAAGGAAACAGTTCCTATCGCTGGTATCGTGCAGATAGTGCAGCTGGAAAGAAAAAGGTGAAAATAGCCGGAGCAAACAAGCTTACCTATAAAATTACTGCAAAGGATCAGGGCAAGTACCTAATTCTTGAGATTATACCAAAAGCAAAGGTAGGGGTAATTACCGGAGAGAGCTTTAAGAAAGCAATTAGAATACCCAGGAATACAGCTCCAAAGGTGAAGTAAGTACTGAACTTGGTTCTGTACCAATCTCACAGTTAATTTATACAGGAGATTACCGGGTTGACCTTGAAGGCAGGCAGTTTGCGAAGTAATCAGAATTAATATCAGAAAAGGCTGGAATATGGCAACAGATTGTTGCGTTTATTCCGGCCTTTTGCAGGTTTTCTGACTTTCATTATTTATTAAGATCAAGATTAACACGTCCATTCTTAATTTCAATGATTCGATCCGTTTTCTCAGCAATTCGCTTATCATGCGTAATAATGATAAATGTTGTGTTAAATTCTGTATTGATATTGCGGAGTAAATCGTAGATGTTCTCTGTGGTGTCAGAATCAAGGTTACCTGTTGGTTCGTCAGCAAGAATTACTTTTGGATCATTAATAAGTGCTCTGGCAATAGCAGTTCGTTGCTGCTGACCACCAGACAATTTCGTTGAAATATTATTTCTTACTTTATATAAACCAACAAGATTTAAGACCTCTTCCGCTCTATTTATGATTTCCTTCGTAACCTTACCGTTTTTTATCTGATATGGCATAAGAACATTTTCCAAAGCCGTAAATTCAGGAAGAAGGTAATGAAACTGAAATACAAAGCCTATTGTTTTATTACGGTAGTCAGCTAACTGGTTCGCTTTCAGATCTTTCACATTGGAAGCTTCGATCATAACATCTCCGGAGGTTGCCCGATCAAGCGTTCCAATGATATTTAGTAAAGTACTTTTACCGCTGCCGGATTGCCCTATGATGGAATTAAATGAGCCTGCTTCAAATGATAAATTAATATCATATAGTACTTGGTTTTGGATATAGGTATTATATATTTTGTTAACATTTTTAAGTTCAATGATTGGATTCATCTGGGTGCTCCTTTCTAATTATTTCTTATGATATCAATCGGGTTAAGCCTGGAGGAACGAATTGCCGGAATAAGCGCTGCAAGGACGGATGCAATTGTAGCAATAAATCCAGAAATTATTATGAAGGGTATGCTGATGAATAAATTAATGATGGGTGTACCATCAGCATTTACTGCAAATTTTGTGAAGGCTAAGGACAGCCCCAGTCCAAGCAGGATACCGAGAATTGCTCCAAAAAATCCAAGAATTAGACCTTCGAACAGGAATATGAAGCTTGCGGAAGAATTGTGAATCCCCATGGCTTTAAGGATGCCGATCTGCTTTGATTTCTGTAATACGGTAATGGCTAATACACTTGAAATTCCAAGAACAACCGATATCATTACAAAAATTTGAATCATGTAACTGGAAATGCTTTGCCCCTGTAATCCGCTCAGAAGGGACTCGTTTTGCTCCTTCCAATTCACTATTTTTAAAGCTTTTTGATCTAAAACATTATTTAATTTGACAGCTATTTGATCTGTAGTAAAGATGGCATTATCAGTTACCTGCATTTCAATAGAAGTGACAGTATCTCCAGTATGAAATATGGACTGAGCGGTTTTCAATGTGGTAATACACCAACCGGTATTAAGGCTAGATACTTTAAGATCAAAGAAACCCACTACTTTACATTTTACCATTTTACGATCCGGGGTTAGGATGGTTACTTCATCATTTATGTTAATCGAGTATTCTTTGCGTAAGTCAACGCCTAGGAGTATTTCATTTTCTTTTCTGGGCATTGTCCCTTCCATAATCCTGTCTTTGATATGATAGATTGCATCGGATTGGTTAAAATCAAGGCCTCTTAATAGTAAGGATTGTGATTTTTTGTTGTACTCCAGGAATACCGGGTGATCCGATGCTACAGAGATACTCTTGATATTGGAATCCGCTAAGTTGATTTTGTTTATAAGCCGCTGATATTCAGTAATGAAAGCATCATCGGTATTTGAGGTAATCGTAATCTGAGATGAATTACCAATCGTCTTTTCAATCAGACTTTTTTGTAATCCCTGGATTAAAGAGCCGATAAAAATCTGTACAGATACACCAATAGCAATCCCCATAATAATTAAAAGCGTCTGTCCTTTATTTGATTTTAGAAATCTTACTGCAATACGAAAACCCAGTCTCATAGGTTCACCTCACGATCTGCCAGATGTAGAATATCCTCATAAGTATTAACATAATAATCTGCTCCGACTGATTTTAATTTATTCATGGTATCGTCACGAAAGGCATAACCACCTACAACAACCTTGAAGGGATAACTAGCTTTACCTTTCATTTCAGCAATCATTTTTTTTGCTGCAACCAGATTATAGTAATTACTAACGCTCACAGCAATTATGGATGGCCTAATCATAGGAATTGCATAATAAACATCCTGATAGGGGGTACTGCTTCCAACATAGATAGCATCAAAACCACTGATTGTAAAAAAATCCGCTGCCATTCTCGCACCTAAATCATGATACTCTTCGGGAGGACATATAACTACGGCAACACCTTTCCTAGGTAAATTCATAGAATTACGTTTCTCTAGAACATAAGGATAACTGCATTCAACAATGGTTCTTACGATTGCGGTTTTTACATGCTCTTTCCAAATACAGATTCTTTTATCTTCCAAATCACATTTTATATTGTTAAGGGAAGGAGTTAAAATATTACTGTATAAATCTATGACATCAATCTCTTTTGTCTGAAGCTTACTCATAATGTACATTACTGCTTGCTCTTTCTTTTCATTTTCAAAAAAAACTTTAAATTCATCTAATAGTTGATTCATACTCTACCTCCTTTATAGGTTAGGATAATGTTTTAATTAGAATAAAATAATATTGATAATAATTACTAATATTATAATACAGATATTAAAAATTTGCAATTTATTTATCTTAATTTTAATCTATTTATTTAATATATTTTTACGAAGCTTCTCTGCCTGCTAGTTGAAATATGCATTACAATTTTATTATTCACAAAATAATGGTCATTCGTAAAATTATTATCTACGGTATGGTATATAATGAATGATAGAGACTAATAAATAACTGCTTACTGCATTATCCGTATTCAATCATAGGAAATTGTTTGACTTCTGGTATTTCAGAAAGTATACTAAAATTAATTCTCTTGTAATGACATTAAAAATTGGTATTTTAATTGATGCTCATTAAGTTACATTTGCCAGCAATAGATATTAATAAGAAATCGGAAATGAGCAGGGGCTTCGCAGTAAACATAATTAATAACTGAATGAAAAGCAGACGGGAGGAAAGAACATGTTGATATGGAAAGAAGAGTATTCTATCGGTATGGATTTAATTGATCAGCAGCATCAATATCTTTTCGAGATTGGAAACAATGCTTACAAATTACTTAAAAATGAAAAAGGTGATAACCAATTTAATAATATTGCTCTGATCATTCAAGATCTTCGCAATTATACTAAATTTCATTTCCAGACGGAAGAAGAATATATGGTGAAAATAAATTATAAAGAATATGCCGGTCAAAAGAAAGAGCATGATGAATTTATACATAAGCTTGATCGTATAGATCTTGAGCAAATCAAGAATGACCCTCAAAAATTCATGGAAGATATATTGGTTTTTATCTTTGATTGGCTGCTTGATCATATCTTAAAAAAGGATAAATTAATTATGTCAGGAAAATAATCGTTATTGTTTTTCGGCTGCGAGCCCATTCATGTGGAGCTTGTGGCCGTTTCGATTCCATCCATATAAAATATCTGATACGATATACCATTTCGGAAGCACTTACCGGATAATAGCAGGGAATTTAGATAGGCAACGAACTGTAACATTGCGCAAACCTGAAACTTTCAAAAACTATATTGCTATCTACTCTAAACTTTGTAGGTGATAAAATGGAAAATAAGGGAACAGAAGGTATGTGACTGTGATTACGAATAATTTGGATTTTGTAATATCAATACAGTCTCAATATTTCAGCTAAAAAATGAAATATTGATCCCTTGGTGCTCATAGATAATAATGCGGAGAGGCTTACTGATATCAATATTAACATTCGAAGCCAGATACAGGCATTTTTAAGGGGTGATTTTGGACATATTCTAAGTCGCCTTCTATAAATTTATTTCCTAATTGAGAGAGGTGCTATCTTGCGAGCAGGTCAGGTTATGTATATAACTTTGTATGAATAGTGTATCTTACTTTATTTCCTAATATGTTAAATATGTGATAAAAATGAAAACAATATGATATTAATTCGTCATATTTAATGATACCTTTTTCTTATCAAGAAAAATGGAGGGTGTATTATGAATAGGCGGTTATCTAAAATACTTGCCATAGTGTTAACCATAGTAATGGTGGTGGCTATGAATAGTAGCATGGTTATGGCAAAAACTGCAAAGAATGATGCAAAGACAGCTGGTAAGGCTGCAAAACAGGGGGAATACCATTTACTTTGGAGTGATGATTTTAACGGAAAGACCTTGGACAAGACAAAATGGAATTATGAATTGCATGATCCTGGCTGGGTAAATAATGAATTGCAAAGCTATACGAAGTCATCTGAAAATGTTTACGTAAAAGATGGCAATCTTGTGATACAACCCATTAAGACAGTGGACAAGGACACCGGAAATGCTTCCTATACCTCTGGAAGAGTAAACACTCAGAATAAAGTGGATTTTAAATACGGCAAAGTCGAAGTCAGAGCGAAGCTGCCGCAGGGGCAGGGAATCTGGCCGGCAATCTGGATGATGCCTACAAATGACGCTTTGTATGGCGGTTGGCCCAAATGCGGTGAGATCGATATCATGGAGTTATTAGGTAATAATACGAGCAAAGTATACCAGACACTGCATTATGGTAAAAACGGTACGGATGTGCAGAGCCAGGGAACGAAAACCCTGCAAAAAGGAGATTTTTCAAGTTCCTATCATATCTTTTCAGTAGAATGGAATCCGGATAATATCAGCTTTTATATTGACGGTGAGTTGACTAAGACGATTAATAAATGGTATACCGGAACGGATGGTATTGGTATGATAACCTATCCTGCTCCGTTCGATCAGAATTTTTATGTGATTCTTAACGTTGCAGTAGGTGGAAATTGGCCCGGAAATCCGGATGCTTCAACTGATTTTGCAAAAGCAAAAATGCTGGTAGATTATGTAAAAGTATATCAAAAGGATTCTTATAATGAGAATGTTACCATGCCGAATACCACAGTTACCTTAAGAGATCCGGATGCTAACGGTAATTATATTAACAATGGAGACTTCACCGAAGCGGAATCATTAAACGATACTACAGGATGGTTCCTAAAGACAGCGAACGAAGGAGATGCTACCGCTTCCATTAGCGGAAGTGCCCTGACAATTAATTCTAAGAAGGAAGGAACAGTGGATTACTCCATTCAGGCAATGCAGGCAGGTATTCCACTGGCAAAAGGCGGACAGTACAGAATTAGTTTCGATGCAAAAGCAGATGCAGATCGCTCGGTAATCTTAAGACTGGATGGACCGGACTATAATTATTCAAAATATATGGATGATCAGACGCTAAACCTGACAACCTCTTACAAGAGCTATGTCTATAATTTTAATATGTCTGCAGACAGTGATGAAAATGGGCGTCTTGAATTTAATCTTGGATCGCAAAAATCTACAAATCCGACAGCAGGGGTACAGATAAAAAATGTAAAGCTGATTAAGACCGGTCAGGCAGTTGTTCCAAAGGATGAAGCAAATGAAGTGAAATCCGTACTTACGGATGGCAATTATGTTTATAATGGTACATTTGACCAAGGAACAAAGCGGTTGGGTTATTGGAAGATAAGTAACAATAAAGTGAAGGCTTCCGTTACAGTTACGAATGATAATAATATACGGATGCTTCAAGTTAAAGTACCCTCTTCTTCAAAAAAATCGGAAGATATTATCGTAAGCCAGCCGGGCCTTGCTTTGACTGCAAAGAATACCTATGAATTAAGCTTTAAAGCGAAGGCGGCAAAGCCAAAAACGATTGAAGTAAAGGTTGCAGGAGAGAGTTTTAAAGTTAAGTTGACAACAAAGATGAAGAAGTATAAGCATGAATTTACCACAGCCGACGCACTGAAGGTAAATACGGCTGAGCTTAAATTACTGCTTGGTAAGGAAGGTACTGTTCATATTGATAATGTACGTATTGACAAAGTAGTGAAGGCCGGTTCTGAAATGGTATTAAACGGTGATTTTTCAAATGGTAATATTGGTTGGGCTCCCTATATTGATACATCAGCAGCCGCTATTTATTCGATAGCCGACAACAAAATTAAATTTGATATCACAAATGCCGGAAGTCAGAATTGGCATGTTCAATTAAAACAAAGCGGTTTAAATTTTGAAAAAGGCAAAACTTATCAAGTGAAGGTAACCCTGAAAGCAAGTACGGATCGTAAAGTAGAACTTGCCTTAATGGGAAATGCTTCGAAAAACTATGCTTATTACGGCGGGACCGTAGTATCCCTTTCTGCAGGGAAAGAATTTAGCTATGCAGGAACCTTTACGATGAGTGGCGACAGTGATACAAACGGAGATCTGGTTTTCTCCTTAGGGAAGGTTGGGGATGGAACAACGCCAGCCGGTATTGTTGAACTTAGCAATGTAAGTGTTGCCATAGCAGAATAACACAGGAATAAACTTTGACAGCCAGTTCAGGATGAAATTAATCTGAGATCATAATTTTTGTGACTGATAATCAGATATTTCTCCGGTACTGGCTGTCTGTCTGCCGTATGGGAAAGCTAATGTTGTTTTGACAGCCAGCTTTTTCGATAATATAGGTCACGGTATTTTTTGGGAGATATTCCGACTTGTTTTTCAAAAGCTTGTGTAAAATGACTCTGAGAAGAAAAAGAAAAATAATTGGCAATGTCAGCAATATCACAATCTGAGAATTTTAACATATTTTCGGCTCTTTCAATTTTTTTTGAGCGAATGTAATCACTGATCGGCATACCTACCTCCATAACAAACAATTTAGACAGGTAGCTTTCCGATAGATCCAGTGTTTTTGCTAACTCCTTCAAGGTAATGCGGTTATGAATATGCATGTAGATATAATCGATACATAGAACAATGTGCTTTGAGTAAGCTTTATTTTTATGAAGGTGCTGCATTCTTTTAGTAAAATCAGAACACATAATCTGATGGAGATCGGATAATTCTTCTCTGCTTTGGCATTTGTCAGCCTTCTGAATATAGAAATCACTTAATCCATATGCCTTCTCTGACTCTAATCCTCCATCAATGCTGGTGCGAGTAATCATTGCCGCGGTGATTGTAAAATGGTATTTCATATTCTGAAGTGGATTTTCAGACAGGAGACCCATTCCCTCCCCGTTAAGAAATACATGATTTTTGCAATTGTTATCAATAAATTCAATATCCCCGTTTTTTACTGCGTTATAAAATTGCAGTTCATCCTCGAGAGGACGGTGAGAGATAGATGCTTCACGCTGAAGTAATTCTGTGAAGTTCCATTCTTTATCAAAGCTCATTAATTTATCCTCCGGTAAAAATTTCTAGCTTTATTATGACACTAAAGAAATAGAAAAGCAACGGTAATATCTATTGCAAATGCATCGGTCGGAACAGAAGAAATGAATGCAAAATAATTGATATTATGTTAGAATATAGGTATAAGTTTAGATTGAATATGAACAGAAAGAAGAAGCGGTTTAAGAAATTTGTGATTTGAAAATTAAAAGTAAAATAATCAAATCATTCATAATAATTATACAAGTTTGAATACTGCACAAAATGGAGGAGAAAATGAAAAGAGGCAGATGGTTTCGCAGTTTCGTATTACTGGTTATATTAATGGTTATCTTCAATTCCTGTTCACACAAGTTAGGTCCGCTGGATCCTAATAAACCGATTACAGTAACTATCTGGCATTATTATAATGGAGCAGTAAAAAGCCGTTTTGACGCTTTGGTGGCAAGATTTAATGATACGATAGGGATAGAACAGGGTGTCGTTATCGAGGCACAAAGCTATGGAGATGTGAATGAATTGGCAGATGCGGCCTTTCGCGCTGCTAATAAGAGTATAGGGGCTCAGCCTATGCCGGATATTTTTGCAGCTTATCCGGATAATGCGTTTCGTGTAGATAAAATATCGGAGTTAGTCGATCTTGAAACGTATTTTACAAAAGAGGAATTAAGTGCTATAAGAAAGGAATTTCTTGAGGAGGGCCGCTTTGGAAAAGACTTAAAACTAAAGATTTTGCCTATTGCTAAATCAACTGAGAATATGTATCTGAATAAAACCTATTGGGATAAATTTGCTGCAGAAACCGGTGCTAAGATCGATGATCTGTCAACCTGGGAGGGAATTAGGAAAACCGCAGAGATGTATTTTAATCATACGGGCAAAGCATTTTTCAGTATAGATTCAAATGCTAATTTCATCTTATCAGCCTGTAATCAGTTAGGAGAAGAATTATATACATATGACGGTGATAGTGCTGAATTGAATTTTAGTGAGAATAAAGCATATAAAATATGGGAAAATTTTTATGTTCCCTATATATATGGTTATTATGAAAAGACCGGACGTTTTAGTTCGGATGATGCGAAGACCGGGAAAATTATAGCTTACACCGGATCTACAGCCGGCGCGTCATATTGTCCTACTGAGGTCGCAGAAGGAAATACTTCCGTCCCGGTTGAGGTATTAACATTGCCATACCCATATTTTGAGGGGGGAGAACGTTATGTGATACAGCAGGGAGCAGGTATGTGCATAACTAAGAGTGATGAAGCACATGAATACGGAGCAGCGTTATTTCTGAAATGGTTTATAGAAGAAGCCCAAAATGTACAGTTTTCCGTAGCAACGGCATATTTTCCTGTAAAGGATGCAGCGCTAAAGGAAGAGATACTACTGGAAGAAGTAAAGAAAGAGAATATTTCTGTGAAAGCTATTGAGAGTTCGATCAAAACTACTATGGATATGTTCGATAAATATAAGTTTTATGGGAACAGACCTTTTGTAGGCAGCTATCAGATGCGATCTTTACTGGAGAATAATCTTTTCGATGATATGCAGAGGGATCTTCAGTTTTTGAAAGACCGTCTTAAAAAAGGGGAAAATAAAAATGAAGTTGTAGAGAAGCTCGTTTCCAAAGAAAATTTTAAGAAATGGTACAAGCAATTTCAGGAGAAAACATCACAGATTATTACCAATTAACGGGAAGGCTGATTAGCAGATGCATTACATGAAACCTGACAGAAAATCGATTGTCTATAGAGTAACCGTTTTAGTGATTATCTTAATTATTGCGCAAACCATTCTATTATCTGTATTTCTTGTTTTGGGAGGAGTATTAAGTCAGGCCAGGAAGAATGCCTATATATCTTTTTCTGAAAAGACGGAGAACAAAAAGGAATACCTTCAAAGAGAAATGACAAATTGGGCTAATATAGCGCCCTATCGTGAAAAAATAGAGACTGTCTTATATGAATATGATGATCGAAATCAAGCTTTTGATGAGATATCGGAAGACCTTATCTCAATTATGAGATCAACGCAGGCTACCGGAGCATTTGTAATCTTAAATCAAAAAGATGAAAATCAGGATTATCCGGCCATGTATTTCAGGGATTATGATTCGGTTCTAAATGATTATAGTAACAAAGATTTATATATGATTTTTGGACCGCATAATGTTGCTAACCGTTTGCAAATTCCCCTGGATCAAATGTGGAAGTATAAAATGCCCTTGAATAGAATGCCTCACACTTTTTTTGATAAACCTCTTCAGAATGCTGCATTAACCAGTGATTCAAGTCTTTTAGGATATTGGAGTCCCCCGCTTCAACTGTTTTCGCAGGATCCGGCTGTAATCATTTATTCAGAACCAATGATCGTAGAAGATAATAAAGTAATTGGAGTGATCGGTATTGAAATTTCGGCACAGCATTTTGTTCAATTTCTTACATCGGCTGATTTGCACGGAAAGGATCAAATGAGTTACTTTATTGGATATAAGGAAGATAGCAACGCAGAAATAAAACCGATTTTACTGACCAGAGCTATGCAAAGACAATTATTGGCAATAGGTAAGGGATTTCGTTATACCAAGAAAGATCCGGAACATGATGTTTATCAATTAAAAAATCCAAAAGATAACGGCAGTATGTATTTATGCATGGAAGAGATGGATTTATACCAGGCAAATACACCGTTTCGAGGAGAACAATGGTATTTGATCGGTATGGTAAAGGGAAGTACTCTGTTGAATTATGTTTATAAAATTCAATCCATTTTAATGATTTCCTTATTCTTTTCTATTATTATTGGTGTGATAGGCGGATATATGGTTAGTTATCGTTTTACGAAACCGATTACCCTTCTTGCAGAAAAGGTGAGAAACAGTAATATGCAAAATGTGGTATTAGCAAAAACAGGACTCACAGAAGTGGACGAGTTGTCGCTGGCCATACAAAACGCTAATGCTTCTTTGTTAGGTTCAACAATTAGAATGTCAAGAATTATTGATCTTGCTGAATTGCCAATTGGAGCTTATGAATTCAGGGATGAATGTAACTATGTATTTGTTACGGAACAGTTATTGTCTATATTAAATATTTCATCACAGGAAATGTTATTACTAAAAACGGATAAACAGCTTTTTCAAAATAAAATTAAGGAACTGCTAAGTGTTCCTGAAGCAGAAGAAGAAAATGTATATCTTCTGACGGGGGCACGTAAAAAATGGGTGAAACTAAAACAAGTTAATACCGATAAATCAACGATAGGCGTAATTATAGATGTAACAGATGACATGGTTGAGAAAAAGGATATCATCCGGGAGCGTGACTATGACTATCTGACGCAAATCTATAACAGAATGGCACTGCATAGAATAGGAGAGGAAATTCTGCAGAACCATCGAAGAGACTTAGAAACTGCTGTCATAATGTTTGATCTGGATAATCTAAAGAATATCAATGATACCTATGGTCATGAGTGGGGAGATAAATATATCAAACGAACGGTAAAACATCTGAAAGGTATCTGCGAGGACCATATGATGTTAGGCAGGCGTTCCGGTGATGAATTTGTTGTAGTCCTATATGACTATAAAACGAGAGATGAACTCAGATTGGACATGGAAGCATTTTATCAAAAATTGGAAATCAATCCATTGTTATTACCGGATGGTTCAGAAATCAAGGTTCATATATCCTCGGGTCTGGTCTGGGTGAATGATTATGAGGGAACCCTTGAGAAGTATCTGGCATATGCGGATAATGCACTTTATTTTGCAAAGAAAAATAAAAAGGGAAATTGCTGTGAGTATAGTGAAGCTATTACGGTTAGAGATATGTAATAGATATTTTATGAAGGAAATTAATTAAAAATAAAACCATTCCTATGAAGTGTATCTTTGGGAATGGTTTTATTTATGACAGGGACTTCATTTTTTCCAATTTGCTTAAACATCTATAGATAGTAGCATATGAATAAATTGTCTATCGTAGATAAGGTGAACTTATCCCTGATAATCAATAACATCCAGCCATTTGTTTAAAAATTCTTTTTCTGTCTCAGTAGCCGTGGTAAGCTGTTGCGCAGCAACAATGGGAAACCATTGCTGAACATATTGCACGGCAGTATCACTTTTCTTGCAGAAAAGCTTCAGATAAGATACAGCAAGCTCCGGATAATAGAGGGACATCTTTAAATATGTTGTGGCAACATCCGCACTTGCATTACCCTGTGTGGCATGGGACCAGTCTAAAATATATACACCTGTGTCATTGATAATAATATTAGAAGGAAGAAAATCACCATGGCAGAGTTTTGTATGCTTTGGCATACTGTCCAGCCTGGTTAATAATTCGTATTTTGTAGTAGCGTCCAGATCCTTTACACTTTGTATCTTACGAATTAATTTATCCTTTAATTTGTTAAGCAACGGTGCAGATTTGGAATGCATTTCAATCTGCAGGTCAACGAATAATTCGAGCAATTCATCCGTTTTTTCAGGATGATCTTTAAACTCCTGTTCCAGGGTATGCCCAGGTATATAATCCATTGTAATACTCCATTGACCATCAATTTTACTGACAGAACGGATTTTTGGTATTTCCAAACCGGTTTCCTCAACACGGGACTGATTTAATGCTTCATTTAATACAGAAGATTTTGGAAAATCTTCATGAAATACTTTAACAACGGTATCCTCACAATGATAAATCGTTTTCTGATTTCTTGTTGCTAACACTTGCTCAAAATTCATACGGATATCCCCTTTCCAATTTTACCATAGTAGTTTGCTAATATCATTTTACAACATCAATGGTGCAATGTATAGGAAATTGCTAAATATTTAGTGATTACCTATCCTACTTAAATGGTTAATTACTTACCGTAGTAAGCATTTAAGTACATCTCTTTTAACTCACTCATTAACGGATATCTGGGGTTGGCACCTGTGCACTGATCATCAAATGCCTGTTCAACCATATCATCCAGAGACTCCAGAAAGGCTTTTTCGTCGATGCCGTATTCTTTAATAGACTTCTTAATGCCTACACTTTCCTTTAATGCAGCAATTGCCTTAATGAATTTCTCGAAGGTATCCATATCATTTTTGCCAGAAATTCCGATAAAGTTAGCACATTCCACGTATCTTTCCAAAATGTTCGGATATTCGTATTGGGAGAAAGCACCCATCTTGGTAGGACTTTCGGAGATATTGAACTTCATAACCTCTTCAATTAACAGTGCATTGGCTACACCGTGGGGCAGATGGTGAAAAGCACCTAATTTGTGAGCCATGGAGTGGCATACACCAAGAAAAGCGTTTGCAAATGCCATACCGGCCATAGTAGAAGCGTTTGCCATCTTTTCTCTTGCCTTAATATCACTGCCATTTGTGTAAGCCGTCGGTAAATATTTAAATATATTCTTTAATGCCTTCAAGGCGAGACCATCCGTATAATCAGTAGCCAGCATGGAAGCATATGCCTCTAAGGCATGTGTCATGGCATCGATACCGGATGCGCTGGTTAATCCCTTTGGCTGGCTCATCATATTGTCTGTATCAACGATTGCCATGTTAGGAAGTAATTCATAGTCTGCCAGAGGATATTTTACACCGGTGTTTTCGTCGGTAATAACCGCGAAGGGCGTTACCTCTGATCCCGTACCGGATGAGGTAGGGATTGCTATAAAATATGCCTTTTCACCCATTTTAGGGAAAGTATAGACTCTCTTACGGATATCCATAAAACGCATTGCCATATCGAGGAAATCTGCCTGCGGATGCTCATACATTACCCACATGATTTTTGCAGCATCCATTGCGGATCCGCCGCCAAGAGCAATGATAACATCCGGTTCAAAATCACTCATTGCCTTAGCACCTTCTTTTGCGCAGGCCAGAGTAGGATCGGGAGCTACATCATAGAAGCAGGTGTGCATAATTCCCATTTCATCTAATTTATCTGTGATTGGTTTCACATAACCATTCTTATATAGGAAGGAGTCGGTTACAATGAACGCTTTTTTCTTACCCATTACGGTTCCAAGCTCATCGAGTGCAACCGGCATACATCCTTTCTTAAAGTAAACCTTCTGTGGAGCTCTGAACCAAAGCATATTTTCTCTCCTCTCGGCAACTGTCTTAATATTGATTAAATGCTTCACACCAACGTTTTCAGAAACAGAGTTGCCGCCCCAGGTACCGCAACCAAGTGTTAAGGACGGAGCAAGCTTAAAATTATAAAGATCACCGATACCGCCCTGAGCAGCAGGAGTGTTCACTAAGATACGGCAGGTCTTCATTGCGGCAGCATGTTTATCCATTTTTTCTTTTTCATTTGTATTGACATAAAGGGAAGCAGTATGACCATAACCTCCGTCAGCAACTAAATGTTCTGCCTTTTCAATTGCCTCGTCAAAAGTCTTTGCTTTATATAAAGCAAGAACCGGTGATAATTTCTCATGAGCGAATTCTTCGGAGATATCTACACTCTCTACTTCCCCGATAAGAATTTTCGTTTGCGGTGATACCTCTACACCAGCAAGCTTTGCTATGGTAAAGGCGGTTTGACCAACTATTTTTGCATTCAAAGCACCGTTGATCAGAATAGTTTTACGAACTTTTTCCAATTCTTCCGGGTTCAAGAAATAGCAACCGCGGTATTCAAATTCCTTCTTGACCTCATCGTAAACGCCTTCCAGTGCGGTTACGGATTGCTCAGATGCACAGATCATACCATTATCAAAGGTTTTGGATACTATAATGGAGCTTACCGCCATTTTGATATCGGCTGTATCATCAATGATAACAGGAGTATTACCGGCACCTACACCAAGAGCAGGTTTACCGGAAGAATATGCTGATTTTACCATGCCGGGACCACCAGTAGCCAGGATGATATCTGCATTTTTCATAACCTCATTCGTTAACTCCAGAGAAGGAACATCAATCCATCCGATAATTCCCTCCGGTGCACCAGCAGCTACAGCTGCCTCCAATACAACCTTGGCAGCGGCGATTGTACAATTCTTTGCACGCGGATGAGGGGAGATGATGATGGCATTTCTGGTTTTCAAAGATATTAAGGTTTTAAAAATAGCAGTTGATGTTGGGTTAGTAGTTGGAATTACAGCAGCGATTAAACCGATTGGGTCTGCCACCTTTTTAATTCCATATGCTTTATCTTCTTCTATAACGCCACAGGTTTTGGTATCCTTATAGGCATTATAGATATATTCTGCAGCATAATGGTTTTTGATGACTTTATCTTCCACAATTCCCATACCGGTTTCAGCAACGGCTAATTTAGCTAACGGGATTCTTTGTTTATTTGCAGCGACGGAGGCTGCAAAAAAGATTTTGTCTACTTGTTCCTGAGAATAAGTTGCAAATACTTTTTGCGCTTCGCGCATTTTCTTCATTTTTGACATAAGAGCATCTACTGTATCAATCACAGTTGTTTTTACTTCAGCTTCATTCACTGTAGTATCTTTTTTTGCCATATGATTACCTCCACTTAGTGAAAATTCAATTGTTAATTTTTTAACAATTTGATTATATTACATTGTTAAATAAATGTCAATATACGAAAAAATAGAAATTTGATATAAAATATAAGCGTTTTTCGTATATTTCAATACCACGGACAGACCTTTTTCTGCTTATCAAATGGAATGTTTCGCTTGACAGAGGGTCTGTTTTTTTCAATTATATAGCAAATTGCACAATATGTTTGCCGGTATAATCTTAGTATGATTGAAAAAGTTAAAAAGTAGTATAAAATAGTTGTTTTACTCTACTGTAATCAATCACATATATATCATATCATATGTGTAACTTTTGGCATATATATAATTTGCATTTTTGAATATAGATTAACAAATAAAATAAAAACCAAACATAAAAACCGAACTTAAAATAGGATAGGAGATTAATTAATTCGATAGAAGCGGCAAAAGAAAAGCTTCTTATTTTGACGGCAAATCAGCAGCGAATGTGCAAGACGTATTTTTCAAAAAGCTTATTCAGCAGGAGGGAGATGGAAATACTGAGACTGCTGGTTCAAAAATACTCCAAGGAAGAGATCTCTCAGCAGCTTTTATATCAATAAGTGCCGTTAAGCAGCATTATTAAAGAATATTTGATAAGCTTGGTGATAGAAACAGGCATGAGGCGATCATTAGAGCCGGAGAAATGGAAATATGACTTGCCTGTGAACAGCAACAATCTAAGATGGTGTAAAAGCAGTAAAACATGAATGGACTATATATAATGCATTTCCTGTGTTATAATTTAGGAAGACAGAAAGATAAAGCTGGGCATAATGAATATAGTAAGCATTTGAAAATAAGATTTAGAAAGAATAACCTAAAAAGATTCGAGTGCCAAAAGTCAGATTTAATCATTGAATTGAATATATATGCAGCCATATTCAACTAATATAGTTTTTGATGACTTTTGATATACGAATCTTAATAGGAAAGCATGAAATAAAAGTACATAGAAGAGTATAACCTATAATTGTAAATAAACTACATGAAGGAACATAAGTATGAATATTACGGATTTGAAATATGTTGCGGAGATTGCTAAAACAGGTTCTATGTCACAGGCAGCAGTAAATCTATATATGAATCAACCTAATTTGAGCAGATCGATAATAGCCTTAGAGAAGGAACTGGGAATTACTATTTTCAGGAGATCTTCAAAGGGAGTATCACTTACCAGAGAAGGAAATGAATTTTTACTCTCCTCAAAAGAAATTTTAGAGAAATTCGAAGCTATCGAATCGAAATATAAGAAGGAAGATCAGAAACATTATTTTGGAATATCAGTTCCCAGAGCCAGTTATATATCCTATGCATTTACGCAATTTGTAGGAGAGATATTCAATTCTAAAAACTTGCAGATGGAATTTTTGGAGACAAATTCCATGCAGGTAATTCAGAATGTATCCTCACAAAAGCATAATTATGGTATAATTCGGTATGCAGTAGGATATGAAAAATATTTTCATAAACTATTAACGGAGCTTAATCTTGACAGTGATTCTTTACTCGAGTTTCAATATTTGACCATTATGTCAAAAAACGGACCATTAGCGAATAAGAAAGCTTTGAAAGTGTCGGATTTTGAGAGTTTGATTGAGATTATTCATGGAGACTCTACGATTCCTTCGTTAACCACGGGTGAAATACGTAAACCGATGAACCTTTCCAACAATCAAAAAAATATTTATATCTATGAAAGAGGAAGTCAGTTTGATCTGCTTATGAATGTACCGACGACATATATGTGGGTTTCTCCTATACCACCAGAGATGTTAATGAGCTACCAGCTTATACTCAAAAAAGTAGAAGGATCGGAGCGTTTATTCAGGGATGTACTAATTCATCACAAAGCTTATCAAATGACGGAAACAGACCGAAGATTTTTGAACTGCCTCTATCAGGTACGTGATAGAATGCAGACAGAAATAATATAATATTGGCAAACAACTAACGTGCAGGCAGTGTTTTTAAAGAGCTCCCAGATCTACGTCTCCTATGAGGGGATAGAAGGTGGTTATGTGTACTAAGGTTTATGTTCTAGGGGAATTACACCAGCACTGCAAGAAAAATAACGAATGGAAGGGAAATCAGGAAGGAGTACTTATGTCACAATTATTAACGATAAGAGAAGAGGGAATTGTTATTGGATCTCTAAGACAGGGTAAACTTAATAAAATAACAGATGTAAAGGGTGTTCTGGTCGGACATAGTACAATTGACACCGCAGATCATCAAACAGGAGTTACCGTGATTAAGCCATCTCTTTTGAACCCGTTTCGAAATAAAATGATTGCTGCTTCCTATGTTCTTAATGGTTTTGGCAAAACGCAAGGATTAATACAGATGGATGAGCTTGGTACATTAGAAACACCAATTGCCTTAACGAATACACTAAATATTGGCCTTGTACATGATGCCATGGTTTCTTATATGGTTTCATCCTGCCAGAAGGAAGGGATCGCAATTCGATCTGTTAATCCGGTCGTAGGAGAATGCAATGATGCAAAACTAAATAAGATAATCGATAGAGTTGTGAAGGAAGAGCATGTTTGGCAGGCACTTGCCACAGCCTGTGAGGATTTTATGACAGGTGCTGTCGGGGCAGGGAGAGGGATGGTATGTTATGGTATAAAGGGAGGAATTGGTTCTGCCTCCCGAATAATCAGAATAGGGAAGACAGACTATACGATTGGTGCTTTGGTCCAGACGAATCATGGAAGAACTAGCGATCTCATGGTTAACGGATATTCATTGGGCGAGGAGATAAAGAAAGATATTCCGGATTCGGTTGTAGACAAAGGCTCAATTATGATTATAATAGCAACGGACCTTCCGGTAAGCAGCCGCCAACTGAAGCGTATCATAAAGCGAAGCAGTGTTGGACTTGCCAGAACCGGTTCCTACTTAGGCCATGGAAGCGGCGAAATACTGATTGGCTTCTCAACATCAAATATAATTGATGAGGATTCTCCTTTCTCTCAAATACAGATACTAAATGAAAGCTATATTGACCTGGCATTTCGTGGAGTTGCAGAAGCAGTTGAGGAAGCTATTCTTAATTCATTATTTACTTCAGAAACAGTTACCGGATATCAGGGAACAACAATACATAGTATACGGGATTATATACAGATACGGGACGGACTTCTGGTAAGAAAGGTGAATTAGCCTGTAGCTGCAGCAGTCGGGAATCGATTTTAGCAATAAGGTGCCAAGAGAAAAATGGATTATTAAAGGTCTTTATGCATTAGAAGCATACTGTATATAATACAGTATGCTTTTTTTATCTTTCCAATCAATGTGATATAACAGTAGAATGAAGATAGAAAAGGAGCGTAAAAGATGACTTATTTTGATAATGATGTTCAGCAATTAAAATATGAGGTGCTTACAGAAATAGCGAAGCTTGCCTTTCAAAATGAATTAACAGCTGAAAATTTGCTGGATGTTGCAGAAACAATTGTTCCGGAGGGAGAAGCAAGGATGCGCTGCTGTATCTATAAGGAAAGAGCAATTGTAGGGGAGCGCGTAAAGCTTGCACTTGGCGGTAATCCCAAAGAAGTAAATATGGTAGAAGTATTAAAAATTGCCTGTGATGAATGCCCGGTTGATGGCATTGAAGTTACACAGTCCTGCCGCGGATGTATTGCGCACAAGTGTGCGAATGTCTGCCCGAAGGATGCAATTACAATCGTAAACAGAAGGGCTGTGATAGAGAAAAACAAGTGTGTGGAATGCGGCAAGTGTGTCGCAGTCTGCTCTTACAGTGCCATCGTGAAGCATACCCGTCCCTGCGTCAATGCTTGTAAGGTTAATGCAATTTCGATCGATAAGGACAGTAAGAAAGCTGTGATTAAAGATGAAAAATGTATCTCCTGCGGAGCCTGTGTCTACCATTGTCCATTTGGAGCTATTATGGATAAATCCTATATTACGCAGGCTATTCGGATGATACGGGAAGCTGGCAATAATAAAATATATAAAATTTATGCCATTGTTGCCCCGTCACTTGTCAGCCAGTATGCCAATATTCCGGAGATTACAACAGGAAAAGTAATAACCGCCATTAAACAGATCGGATTTCATTCTGTTGTGGAAGCAGCACTGGGAGCAGATATGGTTGCAGCAATGGAAGCAGAAGAGCTTGTTCAAAAAGGTTTTCTAACCTCCTCCTGCTGCCCGGCCTTTGTACAATATATTGAAAAAAATTATCCTGCGCTGACACAACATATCTCGCACAACCTTTCTCCGATGGCACAGATCGCTAAGGTAATCAAGCAGATGGATCCAACCGGCAGGGTAGTTTTTATTGGCCCCTGTATTGCGAAGAAAGCAGAACGCCAGAAGGAAGGCGTAAGAGAATATGTGGATTGTGTATTGACCTTTGAGGAAATGCAGGCTATGTTCAATGCAAGAAATATTGAGCTAGAATCCATGGAGGAAACCGCACTGGATAATGCCTCATACTTTGGACGTATTTTTGCTCATTCCGGTGGCTTAACCCAGGCAGTTGAACAGGCATTGACCGAACGAAAGACAGCACCGGAGGAGTTTACCTGCAAGCCTCTTATTTGTAATGGTATTTCCGAATGCAAGACGGCATTACTGAAAGCGAATAAAGGAATGTTGGCTGAAAATTTTGTCGAAGGTATGATATGTGAAGGAGGATGCATCGGCGGACCGGCTTGTCTCTCCCATAGCTCAAAGGATAAGAACCTGGTAGCACTCTTTGGTCATCAGGCGGTTGAAAAAACTATTTCAACGGCTATTTCCGTGTTCGATAAAAGTTTTCAGATAGCGGATATAGAATAGAAGGACTAAGATCAATTGAAATGCTTTATTCTTCAAAATGTATAATAGCATCCTGCTCGAGAGCAAGCCGACATTCCACTTCGGCGCATTTAAAATACCGGCTATGGCGGGGCATGATGCATGACCTGGGAAATTTGCCGCAGCATATTCATAAAAAGGGCCATGTCCAGGTCTAGTAAGACATATTTCATAAGCATCAAAGGTATCGCCAAGTTCCAGCATCATTTTTTTGACAGCCTCGCATCCGGAGGTTACGTTTAAGGTTACTTCCATCTGATCCTCTGAAGTGGCAATTACGGAAGTAATCAGATTACAGATTCCGGGGTTTATAGTTACTTTCTTCATAACATTCTTAGTTACCTTTCTTTTATAATGTCTCATATCTGTTGTCATGAAATCATTTCAATAGTATAATCTTTTATGATAAAGGGATGGAAGTATTTTTATATAAATAGTAATTTCTATGGATATTCATTTTATAAATAGATCAGGCTTCAAAACCTCATTTAGGTTATATAGATGAATAAATTAACAAGCTTTCAGGATGTGCCAAAGCGGAATCTGAATAAATAGGGGAAGAAGCATGAAGATTTGTTCTCTTCACGCTTATCCACCTGGTAAATGAACGATAGACTTTCCTATTAATTTCGAAAGTTGTAAGGGTACTGCTTACAGGTATGTTACAGGAAAATAGATCTCGTATTTTTCGTATCCTATCTCTGCTAATGGTTTGAAGAAAATTCCGCGGTCCTGTCCCTTTGTACGGAAGGTAGGCTTCCAGTTTGACCATTCACGCTCATTATCGTGGATCAGGAAATCGGAAGAAGCTTTATTGATATACAGCATACGTTCTTCGCTGCATATTCCGGCCAATACCTTTGGACCGTAGGTAAAAGCAATCATATTCTTATCATCCGGCAAGGGAACAACTTCAATTCCATAGGGATACATAAGCCAAATTTCATCCATATCATTCCATTCTCTGTCCAGTACAATATAACCGGAATCGATTTGAGGAGATAAGATGCTCTCATTGTTTACCGCAATTTCAGCTTCACCCTGCAGCCAAGAAGGAACGCGGATCTTTAGCTTCATTTTAACCGATTCGGAAACCCGGAGTTTATACTGCTCTACGAAGCAATCGGGATTATGTGCATATTTCGCTGTATTTATATTAATCGACTGTAATCCGGAGGAAGTGCTGGAATTATGAAAGCTGCCGGACAGGGTATCCTTCTTTTGTGTAAGCGTTATTTGTTTTCCCTCCACTGTAAACTTCACTTCTGAATCAAAAAACTGATTGACATAAAATTCCTCATGATTTTGATAATAAATATATCGGTTAAAAGCAGAATTAGCCTGTACAAGGGTTCCGTGGCAGCAGAAGAAATCGTTCGTTTCACTACTCCAACCCTTACGGCCGCCAGCCATCAAAGGCAGAAAATAAGTGAGTAACCCTGTAACAGGATAATCGCTCTTAAAGCCGTGTGTAAAGTTTCCTTGCCAATAACCCTGGGCCATAATACCGTTATAGAGGTTCCTCTCAATATAATCTGCATAAATCGAATCCTTTGTCCAGCGCAGTAAAAAGTCTGCCAGGCGAATCATATTATAAATAGTACAGTGCTCCTGGCCTTTTTCCCCTAAACGGCTCGAAAATTCCTTTTTAGGCGTCCAGATTTCACCGCAGGTTTGAGCTCCTGTCACAAAAAATCCGCGGTCAGTGACTGCGCATTTCCAATAAGCCTCAGTAATTGCTCTCCATTTTGAATCACCGGTAACATCATAGGCTCTGGCACATCCGATTATCTCCGGAATCGTGGTATTGGCATGCATATTAGTAAGCATATCCCTGCCTTCTAGCAGACCATCAAATAAACGACCACGATAATATCGCTCCATCAGGGTCAGATACATCTTATTTTTCGTGAATTCGTATAACTGTACCCAGATTTCCAGCATTCCACCTGTCTCAACGTCAAGAATGTCGTCAAAATCTTCCTTTGTAAATGTGCCACTCCAATTGTAAAACCATTTTGAAAAATTAACAGCTACTTCCAGTGCCTGCTGATTACCGGTATACTGGTACATATCCAATAATCCCATAAATGTCTTATGAATGGTATAATGCGGAGCCCATATACTTTTTCCTTTTGCAATCCAATATAAATATTTTTCGGGAATGGAGGCCACCCACTCGCCTCCGTTTTCAACCTGGCAGATAGCCAGTTCTTTTACAATTGCATCCGCTTTTGCTTTGATTTCCTGATCACCGGATGCATAGTAATGCATCGCAGCAGCAGATAGCCAATGGCCGAGAAAATGTCCGCGGAGTTGGCAGGTTGGCGTCTCCCAGCCACCATGTATATTCGTATCTTCACAAAAACGTCCGGCCTCCAGTTTGAAATTCAGAAGAAGTTTATCCTTATCCAAATTCATCATGTAAGCTGTATTTGCTTTTTCTCTCCGGAGCAAATCCTCTTCGAATATTTGTACTGCAGTTCCTTTTAATTCGATCATTGTAAATCTCCTTTCCTTTGAATAGAAATATCTGGTTACTGTTTTAATTGGATGTTTCGTACTTGATGAAACTTGATATATATATTATAATCATATGGAACTAACAGAAAATATATAAAATTCAGGTATATATATAATATATTCCGATTACATCATTACAGGGTATGGATTTTATACAGCAAGCTAATTCGTGCGAATGCAAATTACAGATTAAACTATGGAAGGGAGCATATGGGAATTATCCTATTTCCTATAGATAGAGAATGGACCATCGAATTAAAATGTCATTCAATGAGATACCCTATGTACACACGGCGGATCATGTTCTGGATGCAAGGCCTTTCCGGCATGCGGACAGGAAACTGAATTATCATGTTTTGATTTATATTATAAAAGGATGTATTCCTGTAGTGGAAGAAGGAGAGGAGTATAGGCTTACGCCGGGCACGCTTTTTTTTCTAAAGAGTGGTTTGCACCACTGGGGTGAGCATATGATTGAGAACGGGAGTGCCTGGATTTATGTCCATTTTACGTTAAAGGAAGCACCGGAAGAGCAGAACGATTTTATTCCTTATTCGACGCATATACAGAATCAGGAATTTACACCGGAAGCCTGTGATTATAGAGTAACACTTCCAAAATTATTGCAATTATTGAACGGGAACAGATTGGAGGGAAAACTGCTGCGTCTTGCTGCTCTGTTTCATTCTGCGGATCCTGTACGGGCACCTTACTTGAATTTATTGTTGAAAGAGATTTTGCTGGATTGCTATCAGACAGAAAATCATCTGCTGCAAACAGAGAAAAAAGATACAGTACTCACTATGATTAAATACCTGGAGAGTCATACGCATACATCCTTACAGGCACAGGATTTGATTTCATGTACCAATCTTAGCTATAAGCATATGTGTTCGATATTTAAGAAAAAGACCGGACAAAAAATTGTAGAATACCATACGAATCTGCGCATGAATGAAGCCGCGAAGCTTCTGCGTGAAACGTCACTGCTTATTAATGAAATCAGCGATTTTATGGGATATTCCGACCAGCTGTATTTTAGTAATGTGTTTAAGAAGGTTTACGGAATGTCTCCCAAAAGTTACAGAAGTTTAAAAAAATAAAATTAGCCCTGCTATGAAACAAAACGGGCATATTTTTTGGGAGATACTCCTACTGCTTTTGTAAAGGATTTTAAGAAATTACTGTAATCACGAAAACCGCATAAATCACAGGCTTCATTTACCGTATAACCCTGTGCCAGCAGTGATTTTGCAATCGTTAGTCTTTTCGCAATAATATATTTATTAATTGTGGTACCGGTTGCTGCTTTAAAAATTCGGCAGAGATAAGAAGCACTTAAGTAGAAGTGTTCTGATAAATCATTTATGGATAAGCTATCCTGCATATTCTGATTGATATAGGTTAGTATACTATCTACCTGTTGATGATATCTGGATAATTCTGTCGGTGTGCTTTGCTCTTTATTCATATATAAAAGTCTGTTCAGGAAGACCATTAGCTCCGTGAATGCTGCCTGTTCGATTAATTCCTCTCCGTAACCTCCGGTACTGCAAATTTTGTGAATAAAGTACAGAAAGCGTTTTTGATCATGCAGACTTAATGATAATTTATGATTAACCTTGCCTTTACTGAAAAAGCATTGATTAAGATCAGTTGACGATGAGGAAATAGACGTTAAATAATCAGAAGAGATCGAGAGAACAATTCGTTCGTGAATTTCCTGATCAATCTGTGTCAGATGATGGCTTTCATATTGATTAATAAAGAAAATATCTCCGGGCTTGATGTTATAAAAGCGATTATCAATTAAAAATTGCTTGCCGCCTGAGACAGAAAAATAAATTTCACAGCAATCATGAATATGTATATCCATTGGTTTTTCGTTGTTATATAAATGTGCGATGGCAAAGTATTGCTTTGAGATACAGGAATCCATAGCAGCCTTACACGAGTTGAATTCTTTCATAATCAAATCATACCTTTCTTCGGTGCAGGTAGTCACCCGGGAAAATTGTTAAGGGAAACATAACTGCTATCATTATAAATTAGTTGTTCATTATTTGCAACATTAAGGTTAATATAACGCAGGAAAACGGAAATCTTATATGTTATCATTATAATTAATGGACAATCGAAACAAAACATGCTAAATGTAAAATGGACTAATAATTTATGATTTTACTGCTATAGGTTATTGTGTTACCTTAGTTTATCAGCAGCTAAATCAAATACACTTATTTACAGCAGGAGGAATGATAATGAACTCATTATTAGAACAAATAAAGCAATATGGAATTGTACCGGTAGTTGTACTGGAGGATGCACAGGCAGCGAGACCGCTGGCGAAAGCTCTGTGTGAAGGAGGATTGCCGGTGGCGGAGATTACTTTTCGTACCAAGGCAGCTGCTGAAGCTATAAAGATTATGACAAGTGAATTTCCTGAGATGTTAATCGGTGCAGGTACTGTTTTAAATGCAAAGCAGGTTGATGAAGCTGCTGCGGCAGGAGCAAGCTTTATCGTAAGTCCCGGTCTAAATCCCAGAACGGTCAGCTACTGTGTAAGTAAGGGAATAATGATACTTCCCGGGTGCAGTAATCCCAGTGATATTGAACTGGCTATCGAAAATGGACTGGAAGCGGTAAAATTCTTTCCGGCGAAAGAGGCCGGTGGCTTGCCTATGATAAAAGCAATGTCGGCTCCTTATGGCGATATTTGTTTTATGCCGTCAGGAGGAATTAGTCCTGCTAATATCGAGGAATATCTTTCCTTTCCGAAGATTTTCGCATGTGGCGGTAGTTGGATGGTGAAAAATGAATTAATCCAACAGGGCGATTTTGATACTATCACACGCCTGACGAAAGAAGCAGTAGCAATTGTTAAGAAATTTAGACAGGGTGAGTAGAAAGAATTAAAAATTATATCATCTATTGGAAAAGAGCTAAGTGCATAAAATGTTGTGTGTACTTAGCTCTAAATATATTCTTTTTCCCGGATAAAGCTATATAAATTCTCGAATTAAAAATTATCTAAGTTAAATTATAGCGGTAAGGAATATAATAATACAAACAGATTAATTAAGAGGCATTAGATTGTAATGCATAAAAATAATTCCTTCATCAGCTCTGGGTTTGAAAAACCTATTTATTTTCTAACTAATTTCCTTGTTATTATGTTTGCTTTTTATATTTTTATAATATGGTATCGTGGCAGTGAGCCTTATATACAGACATCTTCATCGCTGGTACAGTATTATAAGGTTTACCTGATTACAGTGGATAAAACGCCGTATTGGCATATCGTTGACAAGGGTGCAGGTGATATGGCTAAGGCAATCGGAGTACAATACATATGGAATGCACCGGATGTCAGATCTGTGGAAAAACAAATTGAAATAATTGAAAACGCTGTTAATAATGGTGCAAATGCTCTTCTTGTCGCAGCAGATGACCCAAAAAAAATAGCGGGCGTTATTGAAGATGCCAAGGCAAGAGGAGTAAAGATTATCTATGTAGATTCTCCTGCCTATGAGGAAGCTATTACAACGTTATCTTCTGATAATTATCAGGCAGGAGAAAGCGCAGGACGAACAATGCTTTCCCTGCTGCAAAAACAGAATATTACAAAGGGAACTATAGGAATTGTCAGTGTAGAATCGAAAGAAAATACACAGCAGCGTGAAGCCGGATTTCGAAAAGTTATTTTAGAAGATGCAAAATTTACTCTTCCAGACACACTTTATACGGATGGATCAGTAGATGCAGCCAAAGAAGCAGCCAATCAGCTGATCAGGGAGAATAGTGATATAGTTGGTATAATCGGGATTAATCAGGGTACTGGTGAAGGAGTTGGTTTAGCAATCAAAGAAGGAAATGATAAATTAACCGGAATCGGTTTTGATGATACGGACATGATGCTGAAGCTATTGGGGGAAGGCAGTCTAAAGGCACTTATCGTACAAAATGAATATACAATGGGTTATCTTGGTATGGCTCAAGCTGTGGCAGCGATACTTGGAAAAGATACAGGTCCTTCCTATTTAAATACAGGAACTTCGGTTATGGAATAAGCTTATATTCTTTTTAATGAAACCCTAAAAACAACGGGTTATTTCTCTTACGCTTTCGATATCTGGTTTATTTCTGTGAAGCATAAGAGTGAGGACATGCTTTCAAAGGTGCTTGCGGTGTATGAGACAGATGAACAGCTCTCACAGACAGAAAAAGTCAGAATTGATATCCTGAAAAACTTTGGGTATTATTAATTGAATCAAACGGGCATCTTTCTCAGAATATGCTGCATGATATCGGTAATGTCCGGGTGAGGTGGAAAAGGGGATTGACCTTGGAACCTTGATTAATGGTGAGACCGGAGGGTATCTTAGTATCTTATGAGAAGGCAGAAACTAGTTTGAAGAGGATTTCCAAATTGGATGAAAGAGCCGGAGAAATCTGGCTGCCGCAGTATAAGGACGAGATTGTAAAAGCAAAGGGACGTATGAAAACAGAAAAATTGATCCATCCTAAGGAGTATAAAGGAATAAGGCTGAAGGAGATTTAATAGAGGAAATGTATCAGGATAAGAAAAAATCCGAAAGAATGCCGAGAAGACAGATAAAGCCAAAGAAAGACCGATGGTATGAAGCTGTCGAAATGTAACCTATAAGCAGAGATAAAGAAATAATTTAGAAATTATAATAAATCAACCAGTGCCTATAACGATTGACAAGCTACTTTGAAATGGTTATACTAAAGTCTGTTAAAAGCTGGACAGGCTGATATACCTTGTTTCTTGCCAAAGCTCCGGGCTGAGCATTTGTTGCATAAGGAATTATAGGTTATGCTGCAGCAGAGGAAGATACAACAGCTTAAAATATTCATGATAGGTGAAGATGCTTAGCAGTTTATCTTATTTGTCAAATAAGAGACAAAAACATTTCATTTTTTGTACTTGTGCTCTCGGGCATAATGTAATAAAATGTGTCATTATGACACAAATAATTTATTTGGGAGGAAATTTATAATGAGAAAGACCGTAGGTTTATTTCTGGCTCTGGTAATGATTATTGGACTTGTAGCTGGTTGCGGATCAAAGACAGGTAAAACTGACAGTGGTGATAAAACGGCTACTGATGTGACAAACAGTGTGACGGCAACAACAGCACCAACAGCAGCTGGAGCAAGTACGGCTGATGTATCTAAAATTAAAGTTGGTGTTATTTATGTAGGCGATGAGAATGAAGGTTATACAGCGGCTCATATGGCAGGTATAGATGAGATGGCGAAAGCACTTGGCTTAGCAGACAGCCAGATTATCGAGAAAACGAATATTGCAGAGGATGAATCCTGTTATGATGCAGCAGTAGATTTAGCTGATCAGGGCTGTAATATCATATTTGCAAATAGTTTTGGACATGAAAGCTATATGATTCAAGCAGCAAAGGAATATCCTGATATTCAGTTCTGTCATGCAACAGGCTATCAGGCAGCTTCTTCAGGCTTAGCAAATATGCATAACTATTTCACCTCTGTTTATGAATCCCGTTATGTATCCGGTGTAGTTGCCGGCTTAAAATTAAATGAAATGATTAAAGATGGTAAGATTACTGCAGATAAAGCAAAAATGGGTTATGTTGGTGCATATCCTTATGCTGAGGTTGTTTCCGGTTATACATCTTTCTACCTTGGAGCAAAGAGTGTTTGTCCTACCGTTACCATGGAAGTTCAATATACAAACAGCTGGGCCGATATGGCAGGTGAAAATGAAGTTGCGAGTCAGTTAATCTCTCATGGCTGTGTATTAATCAGTCAGCATGCTGATACAACTGGTGCTCCTACCGCTTGTGAAAAAGCAAATGTACCTTGTGTAGGTTACAATGTTGATATGACTACTGTTGCTCCGAATAACGCATTAACTTCGGCAACAATTAATTGGGGTCCTTATTATACTTATGCTGTAAAATGTGTTGTTGATGGTACAAAAATTGATACGGATTGGTGTAAAGGTTATATTGACGGAGCCGTTGCGATTTCTGCTTTAAATGACAAGGCAGTAGCTGCTGGAACTGCAGATAAGGTAGCAGAAGTTGAAGCCGCTATTAAGGGTGGAACACTGCATGTATTTGATACAAAAACATTTACAATTGGCGGTAAATCAATCGAAGACTTAATCGCAGCAGGCGGAGACTATGCAAAATATGCTGATTATGTGAAAGATGGATATTTCCATGAATCTGAACTGATTTCAGCACCTGCTTTTGATTTAAAAATTGACGGCATTACTGAATTAACGAAATAATTATTCGAAAATAGATGACAAATATTCAAAGCGGAGCTGGGCAGTATGCAATTTTTTATTGCATACTGCAGGTCCGCAAATTTTTCGTTCAGGAGGACTTTTTGTGGAACATGAAAACGCAATAGAATTAAGGCATGTTACCAAGCGTTTTGGTGAGGTTATAGCAAATGATGATGTGAACTTGTCAGTCAGGAAGGGCGAGATACTTTCAATACTAGGAGAGAATGGAAGCGGAAAGACTACCTTGATGAATATGCTTTCTGGTATTTATTTTCCGGATGAAGGTCAGATTTATGTAGACGGAAAAGAGGTAACTATCCGTTCTCCAAAAGATTCCTTTGCTCTTGGTATTGGTATGATTCATCAGCATTTTAAATTAATTAATATCCTAACAGCTGCGGAAAATATTATTTTGGGCCTGCCGGGGAAAGAAAGATTAAAAATGCAGCAGGTTGAAAATGAAATTATTAAGCTGACAAAACAATACGGCTTTGACTTAAAACCGTCACAGAAAATCTATGATATGTCTGTTTCGCAAAAGCAGACCGTAGAGATCGTGAAGGTATTATATCGTGGAGCAGATATACTGATATTAGATGAACCGACGGCGGTACTTACTCCGCAGGAGACTGAAAAGTTATTTACAGTACTCCGTAATATGAGGCAGGCTGGCAAATCTGTCATTATTATTACGCATAAACTTAATGAGGTTCTGGAGCTATCCGACAGGGTGGCAGTACTGCGAAAAGGAAAGTATATTGGAACTGTGAATACATCACAGGCTACCGTATCCTCCCTGACAGAAATGATGGTTGGAGAGAAGATTAGCTTAGATATTGATCGTACTGAACCGGTTAAGCCGCAGAAGCGAATTGAGATGAGAGGCATTACCTGCAGAAATATGGAAGGACTGACTATATTAAAACAGGCATCTTTTACTGCGAACAGTGGTGAAATTCTGGGAATAGCAGGAATATCAGGAAGCGGACAGAAGGAGCTTCTGGAAGCAATTGCTGGTCTGCAGCAGATTGAAAACGGTGAAATTCTCTATTATGCTCCCGAGGGTAATGTAGAAAAAATATCAGAAATGAAAGCAGCCGATATCCGTAATTTAAAAATTAGTCTGGCATTTGTTCCGGAAGACAGACTTGGAATGGGACTTGTCGGCTCAATGGATTTGACAGATAATATGATGATACGAAGCTACAAAGAAGGAAAACACTTTTTTGCGGATCGTAAGAAGCCAAAGGATCTGGCTCTTCATATTGTAAATAAATTAGATGTGGCAACGCCCGGTGTAGATACACCGGTTCGAAGACTTTCCGGCGGAAATGTACAGAAGGTGCTTTTAGGACGTGAAATCGCATCCAACCCGACAGTTCTTATGGTTGCTTATCCAGTGAGAGGCTTGGATATTAATTCCTCCTATATGATATACAACCTTTTAAATTCTCAAAAACAAAAGGGTGTAGCTGTGATCTGTGTAGGAGAAGATCTGGATGTTCTACTGGAGCTATGTGACCGGATTTTAGTACTCAACAGCGGTAAGGTAACCGGAATTGTTGATGCTCGCAGTACATCAAAAGAAAAACTCGGGCTTATGATGACAGGCTCTTCAAAGGAGGCACATACGAATGAGTAAGGACACAGTGATCACGAATAAGGAACCATTTGCCCGTATTATGAAACGGGATGGTATTACGAAAAAAAAAGCATGGGGTATTCGGCTTGTGGCTGTTTTATTATCTCTGATTGTATGTGCTCTTGTTATAGTTGCAATAACGCAGGAGAATCCGCTTAATGTATATCTCGGAATTATTGATGGAGCGGTAGGAAAAAAACGCCGTTTATGGGTTACGATTCGTGAAGCTTTAACATTGCTGATTATTGCGATTGGCCTCACACCTGCTTTCAAAATGAAATTCTGGAATATAGGAGCTGAGGGGCAGGTTTTAATGGGGGGAGTTGCAACAGCGGCGATTATGATCTATGCAGGAAATGCAATGCCAAATTGGCTGCTGCTCGTTATTATTTTTATTGCAAGCTGTACCGCAGGTATGATTTGGGGACTTCTGCCGGCAATTTTCAAAGCCTATTTTAATACGAATGAGACACTTTTTACCTTGATGCTAAATTATGTGGCAATGCAGATTGTTACCTTTTGTATTGTTTTCTGGGAAAATCCGGCAGGCTCCAATACAGTGGGGATTATTAATTCTGGTACCAGCAAAGGTTGGTTTAGCCCTATTTTCGGACTAAACTATGGACTTAATATTATTATTGTTTTAGCTATAACGATCGGAATGTACATCTATATGAAATACAGCAAGCATGGATATGAAATTGCTGTTGTCGGAGAGAGTCAGGATACCGCCAGATATGCCGGAATTAACGTTAAAAAGGTTATTATTCGTACGATGATGATTTCCGGAGGGATTTGCGGACTTGCCGGAAGTATTATTGTGAGTGGAGCAAGTCATACGATCTCGACAAGTACCGGAGGCGGAAGGGGATTTACCGCCATTATTGTAGCATGGATGTCAAAATTTAATCCATTTGCGATGATCATAGTTTCTATATTCCTTGTATTTATGCAGCAGGGTTCCATACAGATTGCTACGCAATATGGCCTGAATGAAAATGCATCGGATATTATTACAGGCATCATTTTGTTTTTCCTGATCGGCTGTGAATTTTTTATTAATTATAAGCTGGAACTTCGTAAGAAAATAAGAAATTAGATTATGTGCCGCAGCAAGCGGCAAAATGAGAAGTTAGGTTGAAAAAAGAAGCATTTTTAACCGTAATTTGGAAAGGGCATGGTTATTATTATGGCACTACTTTTGACATTTATCCAAAAAGCGATTGGACAGGGTATCGCTATTCTCTTCGGTGCTTCCGGTGAAATTGTGACAGAAAAATCAGGTAATTTAAATCTTGGTATCCCGGGTATTATGTATATGGGAGGGATTACCGGTCTAATGGGAGCTTTTTTCTATGAAAAATCGACCCCTAACCCAAATGGGCTGGTCGGCTTAATTGTTTCTCTGATTGCTGCACTACTTGCCTCGGCATTTGGCGGGTTGATCTATAGTTTTTTAACCATTTCACTACGCGCAAACCAGAATGTGGTTGGTCTGGCTTTAACGACTTTTGGTGTAGGCTTCGGTAATTTCTTTGGTGGTTCAATCTCTAAACTGGCAGGCGGAGTAGGACAGATTTCTGTAAGCACTACCGCAGATGCCTATCGTGCTGCAATACCGGTACTTTCTAAGATACCGGTGCTTGGACCTCTGTTATTCTCCTATGGATTTTTAACGTATTTATCAATATTGATTTCAGTGTGCCTTACTTATTTCTTAAAAAGTACAAGAAAAGGCCTGAACCTGAGGGCTGTTGGCGAGAGCCCGGCAACAGCAGATGCTGCAGGCATTAATGTTTCCAGTTACAAATATATTGCTACGGTATCCGGTGCTGCAATTGCAGGGCTTGGCGGATTGTACTTTGTAATGGAGTATCTGGGGGGAACCTGGAATAATAATGGCTTCGGTGACAGAGGATGGCTTGCGATAGCACTTGTAATTCTTGCTTTATGGAAACCGGTAAATGCAATCTGGGGTTCAATATTATTTGGAGGTTTATATATTCTGTATATTTATATGCCGGGACTAACAAGAGCGACGCAGGAGCTGTGTAAAACACTTCCCTATGTTGTTACTATTATCGTTCTGGTTATTACAAGCAAGAGGAATAAACAGGAAAATCAGCCGCCGGCAAGCCTTGGAGAGGCTTATTTTAGAGAAGAGCGCTAGATTGTTTTGTAAATCGTAAAAGAGAAAGAATTAATAAAACGGCAAGAAAGACGGGAAGGGGGTGACCCCTCCAGTCTTTCTTGCCGTTTTGTGTTGATTTTGGTTATAGTATTGTATTTGCATGATTTATGTATTACAAATATTAGGATTATAGTCCCGAATAAGTAGAAATTAGTTGAAAAAATAGATATTATGTTGTAAATTATGTGACGTGCTATTTTGCAAATCAAAAAAGAAGGGATAAAAGTAAAATGTTAAAAATTAATTCACTAAAGAAAAAAGTAGTTTTTCTGGCTCTTGTATTTACACTTGTATTTAATGGTGTGGGGCCTGCGTTAAAGAACAATATGCTGACAATTGAAGCAAATAACGCAAATATTGCCATGGCAGCAACGAAAACTGCGTATGTTTACTATGTATCAAATGGATCGTTATATCGTGCAATGAATGATGGTACAGGAGGCCAAATGCTGATTAACAGCTTTGAAGGCGTAAACTTAAAACCGGCAGGTAATTTTCTGTATTATATGTATGACGAAAAATCTACCACTTTTTTAAGTTTTCCGTTAGATGGTTCTAAGAAAACTCCTACTCGGTTTATTAATGATGATATACTGTATTATGATACAGATGGTACAAATATTTATTATATGAATAGCAAAGGTGAAATTTATGTATCACCGGCCAGTGAAAGATCAGATCAGGCTAAGTTGGTTACTGATATGGCAGATACAAATTACCCGAGATTTTCAATTATAAATGGAACAGTTTACTACAATGCTTTAAAAAGCGGTAGGACAACTTGGGTAGCATCAAAAGCTGCAGATGGAAGCGGCAATATTAAATGGATCGCTGCAGGAGCATTTATAAATCCATGGTTTATTCATAAAAATGCGTCGAATATTTACATGATGATAAATACAAAACCAACAGAAACACAGTATTCAACAAAATGTATGGTTGTGGCAAAGATTTCTATGAATGGTACAAGTGCCAAGGTGTTAAATGCCAAGAAGCCAATTGATGCTAATGCTGTTTATTCTGGTCAATGGACCAATGGTTATTATATATACAATGATAATATCAGTTTTTCAGGTAATGATTACAATTATGCAAAAGCAAAGGCATGTGCGATAAATCTTAAGGGAAAGGTTATTCAATTACATACAAAGGGAATTCGAGAAATAACTGATTTTGGAAACGGTAAATTGGCATATGTGGATTCGGATTATAAAGCATATGTAAGTACTGTTAAATCAGGAAAGGTTACAAAGAAAGCTGTATCAGTGAAAGATGCCTGGTATATTAGAAATCTCGCAAGTACAGGAGAAATTGGAGCCACCGTATTATTTACGGAAAGTGGAGTGTATACACTGAAATCTGATTTATCCTTAAAGAAATTAGTCGGAGTAGAATGGGATTTATGTAAATATAATGATACTGTAGATGGCCTGTTTTATGTAAACGCAGGAGATAACAGCCGTTTATACTATCTGGGTAGTGACGGTAAAACAAATATCAAAATCGCTGATGAGAAAGTGAAGAATATTCCTTTAATATCAAACTACTAGGAAACGAATATTTTATCCACTGATTATTTACATGATTTTCCGATAAAAGTCCTATCAGGTTATGAAGATGGATAGGAGTGCATCTATATCATCTGGACTTACCTTTTAAACTCCCAAGATTATGAAATACTGGCAATCATGGGAGGCCTGGTCTGCGCTAAATGAATATTAATACACTCATATCCATCAGATAAATCAATTTCAGTGTTTAATCGATATAAGTATCATATGCAAATTTAGATAAGTAACCAAGAAATAAATTATTTTATAAGAACATGAAATAATTTTATCAGTTATCAAATCTTGAGAGAGGGACCCCCCTTTCTCTTTTTACTATGATAACTATTATTTGTTAGAAAGATAAAATTGATCTGGAGGTTAAGAAACAGTGCAGTATGTTTAAAATAATTACAGGAAATCTACCATTTTAACAGAATTATTTTAACAGGGTTCCCTTTATGGACGTATGTAAATTCCTATGTTATAATAGTTTTACAAAGTGCTAAGGGGAAAATCAGTAGGGAATAAGGAGCTTATATCTGCAATTGCTGATATGATAGATACGAAACTGATTCAAGTGAATGAACAGTTAAGCGGTTTGGAATATAGAGTGAATCAGAAATTAGATAAGGGTTTTCAGAGAATAGATGAGTAATTCCAAGGAATAGATGAGAAATTATTGGAACATGATAAAGAATTTAAATTGATTCATCTTGAAGTACAAAATACAAATCTTATTTTAGAAAATGAGATAAGGCCTAATATAAGAATGTTGGCTGAAAACTATGTTCCGGCAGCTGTTCGTTATGAAGAAGCGACCGCGGATATAGGATGAATGAAAAAATGATGTGGAATGATTAAAAGAGTGACATCTGAACATAGTGAAATACTCCAAAGGATATTTTGAAGAGAGGTAATTTCCTTTCTTTTTTATTTACTATGAAAGTTCGTCCTATGAAATAAACCCTCCGGGAGGATGTGAAGCTACGCGGGGGAATAAAAGTTGCGTATGATTTATCTGC
Organism: Bacillota bacterium; assembly: GCA_023418475.1. GTDB lineage: Bacteria > Bacillota > Clostridia > Lachnospirales > Lachnospiraceae > Mobilitalea. The sequence continues at coordinate 75,059 of JAEZZO010000079.1, read as the reverse complement.
ATCCAAACAGTTGATTACGAAATTAGTTTGTGAATGAAGACTTTGGCAAACATATACAGGGAATGGAGGTAATGATAAGGATGAGACATTTTCAAATATTAAAGCAATATTTTGGATATGACAGCTTTCGGGAAGGACAGGAGCGCCTAGTTAACAGCATTCTATCTGGACAGGATACTTTCGGAGTAATGCCGACTGGCGCCGGAAAATCCATCTGTTATCAGGTACCGGCACTTGCCATGGATGGAATTACCATTGTATTATCTCCTTTAATCTCCTTGATGAAGGATCAGGTAGCTGCACTTAACCAGGCGGGAGTGCATGCAGCTTATATCAATAGTTCTCTTTCCGCCAGACAGGTTACGATTGCCTTGCAGTATGCGAGGGAAGGCAGATATAAATTGATATATGTTGCACCGGAGCGGTTAGAGACAGAAGAATTTCTTGAATTTGCCCTCAATACGAAGATCAGTATGGTAACCGTGGATGAGGCACATTGTATATCACAATGGGGACAGGATTTTCGTCCCAGTTATTTGAAAATTGTAAATTTTATAGAGCGACTTCCAATACGTCCGGTGATCAGCTGCTTTACAGCCACTGCGACAAAGGAGGTTAGGGAAGATATTGTCTGTATTCTGCGTCTTATAACCCCCAAAGTATTGGTGACGGGATTTGACCGTCGCAACCTTTACTTTGAGGTAAGAAATCCCAAGGATAAAGCCGCAGAGATTGTGGATTACGTTGAAAAGCACCCCGGTCAATGTGGAATTATTTACTGTGCAACTCGCAAAAATGTGGATGAATTGCAGGAGCTTCTTACAAATCGTGGTATTGATACGGCAAAGTACCATGCCGGCATGGGTGAAGTACAGCGCAGCAGTAATCAGGAGGATTTTATTTATGACCGAAAACTGATTATGGTGGCAACGAATGCATTTGGTATGGGAATAGATAAATCAAATGTCCGTTTTGTGATACATAATAATATGCCAAAAAATATGGAGAGCTATTATCAAGAAGCAGGCAGAGCAGGACGGGATGGAGAAGCAGCTGAATGTATGTTGTTATATGCCCCAAAGGATATTCAGGTGAATCAATTTCTGATTGAGAATGGTAATGAACATTCCGATTTACTGCCGGATCAGCAGTATGCGATCCGGGAACGGGATGAAGAGCGTTTGAAGCGGATGATATATTATTGTTTCACCAAAGACTGTTTAAGAGAATATATTCTGCAATATTTCGGTCAGTATGGAAATAATTACTGTAACAATTGTTCAAACTGTCTGGCTGAGTTCGAGGAAATAGATGTCACTGAGATTTGCACTGATATTATTGGATGTGTAAGGGAAAGCGGGCAAAGATATGGTATGAATGTCATTGTTTCAACACTACTGGGAAGCAGGGCAGCTAAGCTTACTGCAACTAATATGGTGAATAGCAGCTACTACGGAAAACGTGCGAAGGAAAGTGAGAATAAACTAAAGCAAATTGTGAATAAGCTGTTAATTGACGGATATTTATATCTGACGAATGATAAATACAGTATCATAAAAGCAGAAAAATCAGCATCTTTGGTCGAGAAACAGGAAAGAAAAGTGATAATGAAGCTATCTCCAGAAAGTACGGCTGCATCCCAGAACCATATGAATAAATCGAGACCAAAATCAGAATTCTTAACCTCGAAAGGTCTGGATTTGTTTGAAAAGCTTCGAAATGTCAGGACAGGTCTGGCCAGAGAGGCAGGTATGCCTCCATACATCATCTTTTCTGACAAAACACTGACGGATATGTGTGCCAAACAGCCGGTAAGCAAGGCGGAAATGTTACGCGTTTCCGGAGTCGGAGAAAATAAATTTGAAAAATACGGGCAATTTTTTCTGGAAGCAATTAATCAATTTACAGAGGGGAAAAAAGAAATCCTTAGTTATGAGCAACCAAAAGAGGAAGAAATCACTCGGACGGAATATCGTAACAAGATGCCTAAAACTGATTTTTATCTTTCGCAGGAAATGCGCCAGGCATTTCGTTGTGAAGAAGAAGTCCTGATTAGTCAGTTTGTAGAACAACTAAACCAGCTTCGGGATGAACAATGCATGAAGAGACTAACGGTGGTCTCCCTGACAGGCAGGTTGAAGGAGGAAGGTTATCTGACCGATAAGTTCAATCCTCTTCTTGGCAGGTCTGCCAATGAAGTGACTGAAAAAGGGATACAGGCCGGAATAGGTACGTTGAAACGTATCAGTGAAAAAGGAAATGAGTATGAGGTACAAACCTATAATGAGGAAGCACAAAAACTGCTGCTTTCGCTGGTACCTGCAAAATAAATTAGTAATAAATCTGGTTTTTTCCGGCTATGGACTCCGTTACCTGGTTTTCAGACCAGTTAATGGCTGCTTCCACATCACGTTTTTCAATTAGCTTGCATAAAGTATCGGTATTGATGTAAAGCTTTTCTCTACCGTGCAAAATACAAAATCTTTCCCAAAGAGCCAGGACAACCTCTCGAAAAGAATAGTAAATTAACGGCATTAGCATGTTTCCGGATAATACGGCGAGTTCATGATGAAAATCGAAGGCCCTCTCACTAGCTTCTTTATTGCTAGAAGCTTTCGCAATAAGATCGGTATCTTTTCTGAGCAAATCGATGTCCTGCTGCTTTAGAAGTGGAATAGCAAGCTTCAGTGACAGAGTACTGAGTGACTGACGAATTTCCAGAATGGAGCGAATCTCATCTGATCGTAATACACCCCGATTATAATTAATGATCGCTACAAGGGTTTCCAGAGTGCCAGTTCGCCGATAATCGGCTACAAAAGTACCAACTCGCGGTTTCATGATTAAAAATCCTTTTCGGGACAGCTCCAGTATTCCGTTGTTTACAACACCGCGGCTGACCTGCATGGACTCGGCAATTTCTCTTTCCGGTGGAAGCTTTTCACCTACCTTTAGTTTTCCTGATAAAATCATATCTTCTAATTCCTGAATAAACAAATCTTTGATTGACGGTGCTGATAATTTGGTAAAGTCCAACTTGTATTTACTCCTTTCCTGTCACTGGTATAACCAGAGACCACTTCTTAATTATATTGTATCATATGCTTAAAAGCAAGTACTTAAATCTATATAAAGTGCTGAATAATGCAGGGATGATTGACTTTATTACGAATAAGTAGATAATGATAATAGTAGAATTAAATTGGTATGACCAGAGAATAATTGAATACCAAATTTTTGAGTCGCTTATGGCGGCGGAATGGAGGAACTATGTTTCGTTTTAATTATGATGCCGGTGCAACATTTCTTAGTGTATGGCTGGTATGGATTATGGTTTTTGCGATTTTATTTGGCTTGAATGAAGTGGCAAGACGATATAAGGTGATGGGATTTTTATGTTTTGTGGTATTACCGGCAGTACTTTCCGTGCTATGGTTTACTGTTATGAGTGATACAACTTATACAGATTGGTTTCATCTGGCAAAAGTATATTCATCAACAGCAGGATGTATAGGTTTTTGGTGTATCAGACATGTGCAGGGAAGAAATAAAAAAACGGGTAAGATCTGGAGACTTGCTGATAACAAAATAGCACTGTGTTTCCCTCCGCTTATTCTGGCAATCAATATCTGTGAAGCAGTTGCACGTGATATACAGGTAGGAATCCAATATAGGGCTGGCGGTAATCTTGCTGATGAAGCAATGTATGTATTAGGAGGCTCCTGGAATTTTATGAATGCGGCTGCCGGAATATTAAACATTATTACAATAACAGGTTGGTTTGGAATCTGTATTCGAAAAGCAACGCAAAAGGATGCAAGCAAAGATATGCTGTGGCCTGATATGTTATGGTTCTGGATTATCGCCTATGATCTATGGAACTTTGCTTATACATATAACTGTTTGCCCGGTCATGCGTGGTACTGCGGCTTTGCGCTTTTATTAGCACCTACTGTATGTGCCTTTACACTCGGGAAAGGAGCCTGGTTACAGCATCGTGCACAGACTCTGGCTTTATGGTGTATGTTTGCACAAACTTTTCCTGCATTTATTGATAAGGGAAAATTTGCAGTTTCCTCCACATACGAAAAGACACCGCTTCTTATCTTCAGCTTCCTGGCGTTAGCTGCGAATATAGGGGTTGCTGTATATATGATTTACAAAGTAGTTAAGACAAAACGCAATCCATATACCAGTGAACTTTATGTTGATTTAGGAAAATACCGTGAGGTAAAGGAACTTGCCGAGTAAGCTGAAATAAAAGATTTAAGGTTATTTCCGATGATTTATACTTGTTGGATCTGCACTATTATATTTCATTATACGGGAATTTGAAAATAAAACCGGTGGTATGAAAAAGAGGAGTATCCATACATAATTATTTTGTATGGAAAGCTCCTTTTTTTATTACTTGGGATAGTTTGCCCTATGTAATAAAACCCTTCCGGGGAGGCGCAGCTACGCGCTCGGAACATAGTGGCGCATTATAGATTTATGATCGCGAGAGTGGTGAAGCACATTTTTGTTCTGCTTACTTTCCGGAACGGTATTTGAGCGGCGTTATCTGGAAATGGTTCTTAAAATGCTTATTAAAGGATGGAGTATCTCGAAAGCCGCACGAATAGGCAATCTCCGTCACTGCCAGATTAGATTCATATAAGAGCTTCCGGGATATATCAAGCCTGTATTGTATTAAGTATTGCTGAGGTGAAACGTGTAGAAATGTCATAAATAATTTATATAGATAAGTCCGGTCGATACTGAGATATTTTGAAATATCCGTAATCTTAATATCATAGGTATAATTATTGTGGATATATTCCAACGCTTTTACTATATGGGTTTCGTACAGATATTTAGATGGAACATCCTTTCGCAGATACATACGTGAAAAGCAAAGATAAAGCTGACCAATATAACTTAAATCATTCCCCTGCCGTTCTGTAAAATGATGAACCAGTCTGATGAAATCCTCCCATAAATAACCACTGCTCTGGTCCGAAAAAATAAGACTGACTTGTGATAGACCGCAGTTTTGAAATATCTCTGCGACATCATATCCGTCAAAGCCTACCCAGCAATATTCCCAGGGGTCATTTTCATCTGCCTGATAGAAGGTTGTTATTCCGGGATTAATCAAAAATCCCTGTCCTCCTCTCACAGGATAGGTAACACCATTTACATAATAATTTCCCTGACCATGCAGGATATAATGAATTAAATAGTGCGGACGGATTGCAGGTCCAAAAGAATGGGAAGGCTTACATTGTTCGTGGCCGCAGTGATAAAGTATAAGCGGTCTTCCGACAGGGGAAGTGTTTTTTTCTAAAAGCGGGTTCATCAAGTGGTCCCATCCTTTCTTTGGTTAATTAATAAAGCATATGGGGTTACATCAGAAAATAGTGGTATCTCATATGAAAATATAAGAGTCAACATAATGACAAGTTTTCGAAACATTTATCATAGTTTATTTCCTGATGCCATTATATAATAAACTACAGAATAATTCAAATGAAACGGAGGAACTACAATTGGTAAAAATAACGTTTATGGGAGCCGGAAGTACTGTATTTGCAAGAAATGTACTAGGTGACTGCATGTGTACACCATCACTTTGCAATGCGGAAATCGCACTTTATGATATTGACGCGGTAAGACTTGAGGAATCAGAGATCATTCTTAAGGCAATCAACAAAAATGTTAATTCAGACAGAGCACTAATAAAGACCTATCTGGGAGTCGAGAACAGGAAGGAAGCCTTAAGAGGAGCAAAATTTGTGGTAAATGCGATCCAGGTCGGTGGCTATGATCCCTGTACAATCATCGATTTTGAGATACCGAAGAAATATGGTCTGAGACAAACGATTGCCGATACCTTGGGAATTGGAGGAATTATGAGAGGACTGCGTACCATTCCGGTTCTTCGGGACTTTGCAAGGGATATGGAAGAGGTATGTCCGGATGCCTTGTTTTTAAATTATACGAATCCAATGGCAATTCTCACCGGTTATATGCAAAGATATACGAAGATCAAAACGGTTGGTCTTTGCCATAGTGTACAGGTCTGCTCGGAGGGTTTACTGAAAGGGCTCGGTATGGAAGATAAGCTTGAAGACAGAAGTGAGCTGATTGCCGGAATCAATCATATGGCTTGGCTGCTTGAAATTATTGACAGGGATGGAACCGATCTTTATCCGGAGATTAAGAAACGTGCCCAGGCAAAAAACGAGACAGAGAAACATACGGATATGGTGCGTTATGAATATATAAAGCGTCTTGGTTATTATTGCACCGAATCCTCAGAACATAATTCCGAGTATAATCCGTTGTTTATTAAAGCAAAATACCCGGAGATGATTGACCGGTTTAATATTCCTCTGGATGAATATCCCAGAAGATGCATCAAGCAAATTGAAGGCTGGGAGAAGGAAAAAAATGATATTCTAAGGGATGGTAAAATAACACATGAGCGCTCCCATGAATATGCATCTTATATTATGGAAGCAGTAGTAACAAATAAACCGATTAAGATAGGCGGAAATGTATTAAATACCGGACTCATTGATAATCTGCCTGCAGATGCCTGTGTCGAAGTGCCCTGTCTGGTGGATGCGCGCGGAATTCATCCCTGTCATGTGGGAAGACTGCCGGTACAGCTTGCCGGTATGAATATGACCAACATTAATCCTCAGCTTATGACAATTGATGCTGCAATAACTCAGAAAAAGGAAAGCATCTACCAGGCTGCAATGCTGGATCCTCATACGGCCGCCGAGTTATCTATGGATGATATTGTGAAAATGTGTGATGAATTAGTCGCTGCTCATGGTGAATACATGAAAGAGTATCAATAGTTCATTCGGCACCAGATAGGATTAGTCTTGTGAACAGTACCCTTTTGCAGATCTAATTGAAATTCATAGTTGAAATTATACGAGGATAAGGTAAAATAGATAGTATAATAAATAAACAAAGGAGACTCGTATGATTGATATGAAAAAGGTTACAGACGATAGTTTTAAGCAGTATGGCAGAATTTTAACAAAGGAATATGATGTATGCGAATTAATCGCTGCATTAAAGGAAAAGGATGCACCGGAAGACGCTGTTGTCTATGTTCCATCTGTTTCTGAATTTGAGGCTTTATCGGTTGGAGAAGCAATAAAGAACAGCTTCTTTGGCGGAATCCCTACACAGATAGGTTATTGCAATGGTACGAACAATAAACTGAATGCAGTGGAATATCATCGCAGTTCAGAACTTGGTGTTGCAGCGAGTGATCTTATCCTTCTAATCGGAAGACAGCAGGATATTGCAGAAGATTTTACGTATGACAGCAGTAAGATTGAAGCTTTTATGGTACCGGAAGGAACTGTGTTTGAAATGTATGCAACCACACTTCACTATGCACCGGCTAGTGTAGATGGGAAGCCATTCCGTAATATTGTTGCATTACCGAAGGATACCAATACAGAGATTGAAGCATCTCTTAAAAGTACGGGGGAAGATAAGCTTATGACAGCAAAGAATAAGTGGCTGATCGCACATAAGGATGCCGGTATTGATGGGGCTTTTGTCGGGATTATCGGAGAGAATGTAACAGTGTAACAAAGATGTAATAGATAACAAGAGAACATTGGAATAAAATGTAAAAGCAATTACCAGTCATGTACATGAAAATGTAACTGAGATCTTTGATGGAGAAAATGTTATGGCAGGAGTGGATTATATCCTTCCGGATTATGCATATGAAAGTCAGGTGATTGTGGACTGTATTACGCTCATTTTGTCAGCGGTGCGGCTTGTCAGTATACAATGGAAGTAGTAATGGCTGCGGGTGATGTAAAAAAATATAATTTAAAATTAATAAAGGTTAGATAAAGTGCAGGATTACTAACTAATTATCAATGAGTACGCTCTGATAATAGATAGAAATTCTGCACTTTTTTTGTCGATAATTAATTTGCCGACAAAGTCTGAAATTTAATTAGCGGTACTGCTTTGGTGTAAGTCCGGTATATTTCTTAAAAACCTTCGAAAAATAACTTTGATCCTCAAAGCCGGTAGCAATTGCGATATCAATAATGGAATAATCCGTATTGGCAAGCAGCCGTTTACTTTCCTCAACGCGGACCATGTTCAGATATTCCTTGAAGGAAGAGCCGGATGACTGCTTAAATACAGAAGAGAAATAAGCTGGATTTAAATGAACATGATTAGCTACTTCCTCTAAATTAATATTACTGGAAAAATGATTTGAAATATAAAGCATTGCTTTTTTCATAAGTTCATAATTCTTGGAAGGTATATAATTAAACATGGATTCTGTAAAAACTTCAACTGTCTCCTGTAATTTAAAGCATAACGAATCCAGATCGTTAATTTGCTGTAGAGATTTTAGAAATTGGTTATTGATTTTTAGGATACTATCTGTAGCGGCACCCCCCTCTATGGCGGCACGGGACAGTAAGGAACATAATTCAATCGCTCTGGCTTTCACAGTTTCCAGACTACTGCCATCGGAAAATAATACATATCCTAATAAGTCATTCAGGATACCCTTAGCATCCTGAGCGTTGCCGGCTTTGACCTTTGCAATTAATGCCTTCTCCTTATCATAAGGATATAGATTAGTGTGATCCGTACCGCTGTTTTTATACATTTGAATAGATTCACTGATTTTAGATTGTTGGTGAAGCTTTCCCTGATTAATAATCAGCTGTTGTTTTCCTTCAGTAATCAGATTAGAGAATAAATAATAAAGTAATCGGCTTATTTGAGTAACTGTTCCGGGAGGAACAACTTTAATGCTCGCTGTTTCCTCGTATAATTCGATCAGAGAACAGGTAGGTATATGATATTTCTTGTCGATATCCTGAATTAACAGGGAATCAGGAGCATCCATTAGAAAAGGGCCAACCAGAATGGAACCCCAGAAAGTTCCCCTGTTTAAAAGCGGAAATACAATATGATTTAAATTCGCGTGACAGGAAAAAATATAGGTCTCTCCTATACTGATCGCTCTTTTACTTGCATTGATATGAAGCTTTTCGCAGGAATCGTAAGAAGGAAGATATTTGCGGAAGAGATTACAGAAATTTGTGGCCGGTCCGCAGGACTCCAAAATAGCACCTTGTTCGTCAATCACCTGGATGGGCAGACCAATACAGGCTTCAAAGGACTCTAACATCTCTTTTAATTGGTTTTTTTCGATTATGGTATATAAAAAAGGCTGCTGCATACGATAAGCTCTCCTGTGTTAATTAATCTTAAAACTATTATGATTATATCATAAAATATATAAAGAAAATACATTGTTTCTAAAATAATTACATGAATATTTTAGGAAATCTACTATACTGAAGGAAAGAAGGTTGAATTAAAGATATCAACCTCAATCGTTTTGTGCTTTTGCAATCCTCAGCACAAAATCTGGATGCACAAAAAACATGTGCCTTACTTGAGGATAAAAAGGAATAGCTTAGGAATTGATTAGGAGGTAGCTTTATGGCATTAATCGAGGAAATATCTGAATTTTTACAGAAGGGCAGAGCAAAGAATGTAAAGACTTTAGTTGCACAGGCAATAGAGGAAGGATTAGATCCAAAAGCTATATTAAATGATGGTCTGCTTTCAGGAATGATGATAATAGGTGAAAAGTTTAAGAATAATGAAGTGTTTGTACCGGAAGTTCTGGTTGCAGCTAGAGCAATGAATGCAGGATTGGAAATACTAGAGCCTAAGCTGGTTGAAATAGGAAATGAACCGGTTGGTAAAGCGGTAATCGGAACGGTTAAGGGAGATCTGCACGATATTGGTAAGAATCTTGTTTCCATGATGCTAAAGGGTGCAGGCTTTGAAATTCATGATATCGGCGTTGATGCGGTACCGGAAGCATTTATTGAAAAGGCGGAAGAAGTCGGAGCGGATATCATCTGTATGTCTGCGCTGCTTACAACCACCATGCCAAATATGAAATCAGTCATCGATGAATTGAATAATCGTAGCTTAAGAGACAAATATATTGTGATGATCGGTGGCGCTCCCGTAAATCAAAGCTTTTGTGATCAGATTGGTGCTGATTATTACACGGCTGATGCAGCAACAGCAGCTGAAACAGCGAAAAAAGCTGTTGCAGCAAAATAAAAAATAAATTATACTGTTAATAACAGATTGGGGCTGCTGCAAATAGATTACCGTATCTTGCAGCAGCCTTTACCGTATAATAACAAGATTAAGACATTTTATTGGCTGCGAAAAATATAACAAAGATCGTATCCTGTGGTTGATTGACAATGAACAGACTGTGTATGCAATTTTGAAGAAAGGCATGTTATTCCTATGAATTCTTTTGAAAAGATAACCACATTTCATATTAAACTAAACCGTGAACTTGTCATGCATCATATAGATTGTTACCCGGAAAGTCCTGTGTATGATGAAGTAGTAAGTGAATATGAGAAAATAGAATCAGAGATAATAAAAATAATAGAACCAAAAGCCTTTTTCAAATTTGATACGCTTTTGAAGGATACTGCCGCAATGATTGGAAGCAGTGAGGGCTGTCAGACTATGGTTGTCTACGTTCTACTTACGATTGGGGAGGATATAGCCAATCGCAGCAGCCAATATTTTGCAGCAGGAGATTACCTTCTTGGATTACTTGTAAATGCTATGGCAGATACCTATCTTTTTCAGATGGATGATCTGCTGAAGGATTTTTTGATAGAAAACTGCCGTTCGAGACAGTTTGGTATTGAAAAGAGACTGGATGCGCCGGCACATATGCCGATGAGTGTAAATAAGGTGATTCTTGAGGAAATCAAAAACGAAGAGAATCTGCCGATGGAGGTTACCGATGGTTTTATGTTCGATCCAGTAAAAACACTTGGTTATATACTGCTTTTAAATGAAGATGAAAAGACCGAATACTCAGGTCATAACTGTAAAACCTGCCAGCAGGAAAACTGTAAGATGCGAAGAAATTAAATTCACCTGATAAATAGCACTTTGTATCAGCGGATTAGTGTGAAATCTAAAGATCTTCACACTAAGAAGAACCCCGAAATGAGCACAGCGGTGCTCATTCCAGCCTTCTCCCCCAATTATTTGTGATGCCGCTTGCTGCATCATGATTGGAAGAGTGTATGAATTACGCAGGAGCGGTAGCTAATTTTATTTTGACAGAATAGGTTTGGGTAATTTATCCGAACTTAAACTCATTCTTCTTGAATAAACCTGTTCAGATTTCTTTCTTTTTAGTAACGAAACAGCTTATTTACTATAGACTCACTTTGACAGGTATATCACTATAGTAAGGTTTTTCAGGAAGGAAGGGTAAATACCTTGCGTATCCCATTTTTGGTACACAGGTATTTCATAAATTCGAAAATAATACAGAATAGGTATTCATAGTAGATTTTATTCAACAAGAGAATTTTTCTGTGATTCGTCTTGTTATTTGTCGTTCATCATAATGTTATTTCAACATTATTTTAATTTTTACAAATGATTGAGATCCCGCTTTGCAGCACATTGAAAGATTGTAGGATCATCCATAGTGCAAAGTAATGATGCGTATATGTTTACGCAGGAATGTGAGGTAAAAATGCTAATTGTAAATAAAAGACAAGAAAATAGAATAAATCAAGTGGAACGTAAACAAGATGCGCTACTGCTTAGTTCTGCAAATGGGAGGATTAAACTGGAACCAAAATCGGCAGAGATTATCCGTGTTGTTTATACCATGGCAGAAACATTTTCGGAGAAGGAAAAACCGGGTGTCATTTTCAAGGACAATTATAAAGATTGGAAATATGAAGAGACAGAGAAAGAAATATTACTGACCACCGAAAAGCTATCGATATCGGTAGACAAGGAAACCGCATCCATCCGCTATTATGAAAAAAGCGGAAAATTGCTTTTGGCAGAAAGAGAATATGAAAGTAAAACATTGGAGACATTTGATTCTTATCGAACCATAGCGGATGAAAATACAAAGATTGAACGTGTTGTGACACCGGATGGTATCAAAGAAGTGGTGAAGGATGCAGCTAAGGTTTTTGACCGGCAGCTGTACCGAACCAGATTACATCTCAAATGGCAGGATGGAGAAGCTTTATATGGACTAGGACAACAGGAAGAAGGCAGTTTAAACCTGAGAGGTACTACACAGTATCTTCATCAGGCAAATATGAAAATTGCAATTCCTTTCCTTGTGTCCAGTATCGGATATGGAATTTTGGTAGATACTTACAGCCCTATGATTTTCAATGATACGAAATATGGCTCCTATTTGTATACGGAAGCTGATTTGGAGATGGATTTTTATTTTATTTATGGTAAGAATATGGATGGAGTGATCCATGGCTACCGCCTCTTAACAGGAAAAGCGGTGATGCTTCCGAAATGGGCTTTTGGCTTCGTACAGTCACAGGAACGCTATGAAACTGCTCAGGAGCTTACTCAAATTGTAAAAGAATACAGAGAGAGAAAGATTGGTCTTGATTGTATCGTATTAGACTGGTGCTCCTGGGAGGGAGAATTATGGGGACAGAAAACCTTTGACAAGGAGCGGTTTGCCAACCCGGCTGAAATGATGGAGGAGCTGCATAACTATCATGCGAACCTTATGATTTCTATTTGGCCGAATATGAGTAAGGAATGTGATAATTATAAAGAATTTGAGAAAGAGGGTCTGCTGCTTCCGGCAAGCAGCATTTATGATCCTTACCTTCCGGAAGGCAGGAAGCTATACTGGAAGCAGGCAAATCAGGGTCTGTTTCAATATGGAATAGATGCTTGGTGGTGTGATTCGAGTGAACCTTTCACACCGGAATGGAACCACCTTGGACAACCCGAACCAAGTACGATGTATCATGAATTTTACGAAACTTGCAGCCAGTATATTCCGGCTCAGCTTACCAATTCCTATGGACTTTATCATGCAAGAAGTATTTATGAGGGACAGAGACAGGAAACACAGGAGAAACGTGTGGTTAATCTGACCCGTAACGGTTATACCGGACAGCAAAGATACGGTACAATCCTTTGGTCGGGAGATATTTCAGCTAGCTGGGAGGTATTTAAAAAGCAGATTGCAGCGGGCTTGAATTTCTGTGCAAGTGGTATTCCGTATTGGACTCTTGATATCGGTGCCTTCTTTGTAAAGAAAGGCGTTCAATGGTTTTGGAACGGGGAATACGAAGACGGCTATCAAAATCTAGGCTACAGGGAGTTATTTACCAGATGGTTTCAGTACGGATGCTTCCTTCCCGTATTTCGAAGCCATGGAACAGATTTCAGAAGAGAGCTTTGGAACTTTGGTGAGAGCGGAGAACAGTTCTATGATGCGTTGCTTAAGGTAAACCACCTGCGTTACAGGCTGATGCCTTATATTTATTCCATGGCTTTTAAGGTTTGGAAGGATGATGCGACCCTGCTTCGGATGCTGGCCTTTGATTATGCAGAGGATAAGAAGGCGCTTTCCATTGATAATCAGTATTTATTTGGAGATAGTTTGATGGTATGCCCAGTTACTAAACCAATGTATTACGATAAAAATTCTAATAAAATAGAGGCTTCTGATAAAACTCGAGAAGTATATCTGCCCGAAGGTAATGGTTGGTATGATTTCTGGACAAACTGTTATTATGAAGGGGGACAAACAATCAAAGCGGATGCGGCAATTGATAAAATTCCTCTTTATGTTAAGGCTGGAAGTATACTTCCCATGACACAGACTATGTTATATGTGGACGAGATTGCTGACGCACCGATTGAAGTGTTTGTGTATAGTGGTAAGGATGCAGAGTTTAAAATATACGAGGATGAAGGTAACGGCTATCATTATGAAAATGGTGTCTATGCTGTAACGAAATTAAGCTGGTCTGAGAAGGATAGAAAACTGAGTATCAGCGAGCCGGAGGGCGCCTTCCCCAATATGGTAAGAAACCGGGAATACAGACTTCATATGATCGGATAAATCTTCATTTGTCATACATTTTAAAGGAATATAAGATACGTCTGATCACATATGCAGACATTCTGATGAAGTAATAAGAACCCGAGGTATTGCCCTCCGGGTTGCGCTAAATATGCTTTATCATTGACCAAATAATTGGATTATTATAGGAGGTATTATCATGCTCTATAAGAAGAACTGGGAAGAGACAAAAGAAAAATGGGATAAATATTGGAAGAGACAAAATACAGGAAGACCTTTAATGTGTATCTGGGCAGAGAAGGAAGGCGTAAAAGACCCTGCAAGAGAAGAAGAGTTAAAGCCAAAGAGCATGGAAGATAAATATCAGGATGCGGAAAGAATTGTAGCACGCTACCGTTATTTTTGCGAAACACATGAATTTCTTGGAGAAAGCTTTCCAAACGTAAGTCTTGACTTTGGTCCAGGCTCCATGGCTGGTTATCTGGGCTGTAAAATTGTATTTAATGAGGATACAGTATGGTTTGAGGAGTTTGTGGAGGACTGGCTCGAATATAAGGATCTGGAGTATGATCCGGAGAATGTGTGGCTGAAGAAGCATTTAGATTTATTCCGCAAGGTTAAGGAACTTGCCGGTGATGATTTCCTGATCGGTATTCCGGATATCATGGAAAATATCGATGTATTGGCTTCCATGAGAGGAGCACAGGATACGATTTTTGATATGATGGATGAACCGGAGGAAATAGCAAGAAGAATAGAGCAAATTGATAATATTTATTTTAAATATTATGATCAATTCTATAATATTGTAAAGGATAAGAACGACAGTTCATGTTATACGGTATTTCAGATTTTCGGTACCGGAAAAACAGCAAAGCTTCAGTGCGATTTTTCGGCAATGATGTCTCCCGGCCAGTATCGTGAGTTTATTCAAGAATCCTTAAGAAAACAGGCGAAGCAGTTAGATCATGTGATATATCATCTGGATGGACCGGATGCAATAAAGCATGTGGATGCAATCATGGAAATTAAAGAAATTGATGCACTTCAATGGACAAGTGGTGATTATGGCCCGGACGGAACCTTTGAAGAATGGTATCAGATTTATGATAAAGCAGTAGCTGCAGGGAAAGGCTTATGGGTTAAGGTCTATTCAGGATCTTTTGAAGAGTGGCTGGAGAGACTGGATAAGCTGGTTGAACGATATGGCTCCAATGCGTTATTCTTATACTTTGACCCGATGCCAATGGAACAGGCAAATAAGCTGCTGGCACATGCTGAGAAATACTGGAGCGATGTGGAAGGAAGTTTTACGGCAGAGTGCAAGGAGAATATGCAGTAAAGATTTGTTATGTTTCGGTTAGAGACAATCAACGATAGAAAGTATACTATACGAACTTCTAATGTAATAATTAAATCAAAAAAGCTTGGTTTCGTATCCGGGACCAAGCTTTTTTATTTACATAGGAAAGCTCGTCCTATGTAATAAAACTCCCCGAGGGATGCACAGCTTCGCGCGCGGAGGAGTATACTTTTGTTCCTAGATTTTACCAAGATTTAACCTATTATTGATAGATGAGCGCTCTTTTATACTGTTATATTGTAACTGTATTCATTAACAATAGCGTATAAAGGAGAATATGCATGAGAAAGTATTTAAAAAGAATTGTAGCATCAATTTGTGCTGTTGCACTACTGGTATCCTCACTGGCTCTGATCAATTCAAACACAAGTGCAGAGGCATCGGAAGGAAAAGGTAGTATTACCGCACAAAAGGCAGATGCAAAAAGTACTGCCACACCCAAATATATCTTTTTATTTATCGGAGATGGTATGAGCTATCCCCAGGTGCAATCCGCTTCCTACTATCTGGGTGCGGTTGATACAAATGGCAAGACGGAGGCTCAGGATTTGAACTTTATGAAATTCCCGGTAGCAGGTTCTGCGAAAACCTTTGACAGCACCTCCTTCTGTCCGGATAGTGCCTCTACAGCAACTTCAATTTCTACGGGTTACAAAACCTATAGTGGTGTGATCAATATGGACACAACTATGACGAAGAAATACGAGACGATAAGTGAGAAGCTGAAAAAACAGTTAGGATATAAAATCGGAATTATCACTTCGGTTAATATTAATCACGCGACACCCGCAGCATTTTATGCACATCAGGTATCCAGAAATAATTATTATGAGATTGGTCTGGAGATGATTGCAAGCGGATTTGATTATTTTGCAGGAGGTGCGTTGAAGAACCCAACCGGAAATAAGAAAGATCAGAAAGATCTCTATGAATTGGCGCGGGAAGCCGGTTATAAAGTAATTACGACCCAGGATAAGGCTCAGTCATTGAAAGCCTCGGATGGAAAAGCGGTTGTGGTATCTGAAAAATTGGCAGATTCTGAAGCTATGTCTTATCAGATTGATGCTAAGCCGGAGGAATGGAAGCTGGCAGACTATGTAAAAAAAGGAATTGATGTACTAGACAATAAAAATGGATTCTTTATGATGGTGGAAGGAGGCAAAATTGACTGGGCCTGTCATGCAAATGATGCCGCATCCTCCATTCAGGATACGATCGCTCTTGATCGTGCAGTTGATGAAGCAATGAAATTCTATAAGAAACATCCGCAGGAGACATTGATCTTAGTAACCGGAGATCACGAAACCGGAGGACTGACAATCGGATTTGCAGGAACCAATTATGATACCTATTTAAAGAATATCAGTAACCAGAAAATATCCTATGCCAAATTCGATTCGGATTTTGTAGCAAATTATAAAAAAAATAAAACAGCATTTTCGCAGGTCCTCGCAGATATCGAAGCTAATTTCGGCTTGGTTTCAAAGAGCAATGCGAAGCTTAATACAGATCAAAATCTTATCCTTACGGACTATGAATATCAAAAATTACAGACTGCTTATACTATGACCATGAGTGGCAGTACAAGGCAACTTTCGCAGGAGGAATATGTATTATATGGAACCTATGAACCGTTAACCGTAACCATCACACATATTTTAAACAATAAATCAGGTATTGATTTCAGCTCCTATTCCCATACCGGAATACCGGTTCCTGTTTTTGCGATCGGCTGTGGCAGCAGTCTCTTCGACGGATTTTATGATAATACCGATATCTATAAGAATATGGCAAAATTAACTTCCGTAAAATAAAAAATAGTGATAAGGAAATAGCAATAGAAGAGGTAAAGATAAATTAATGTAAGCAGAATGCATACATAAAATTATAGAGCACGAAATGAGTATGGGCTTACGCTCATTTTGTGCTTTTTCTAATACGGAAAGAAGAAATATAGCTGTACTGGAATAACTAAATTTATGCAAACCGGCAATTAAGGGTCAAATAAAAACGAATACATAATAAATTTGAAAGAAGTCGGTTAGGCCATACCGAGATCGGCGGAACGGAGTTTAATGCAACCTAGAATACGTGAAAAACTGATAGCGCAGCTGCCCACTGTTATAAGTCTTGTTTTACTTGTGTTTTTATGCTGTATTCCAACGGGATATGAAGATGCCATTATCTATAAGAACGCAGACAGGACAACAGCCAGAGTTTTAGAAACAGATAATAGCATGCTGATTAGTACCGGTTTGATACAATCAGGAGAACAGAGATGTAAAATCAAAATACTCGGTGGTCGGTTTAAAGGGAAGATAGAAGAAGGTATTAATATGTTAAATGGATCTCTTGAGCAGGATAAGCTGTTTGAGCCTGGAGACCGCGCCCTGGTAGTCATAAGCCATCGGGAAGATGAAATTAAATCAATAAATCTGATAGATCATTACAGATTTCAGAAAGAAATTATACTGATTGGACTTTTTGTTTTGCTGCTCCTTCTTTTTGCAGGAGAGATGGGGGTACGGGCGTTACTATCCTTTACAATAACAATCATGATGATATGGAAACTCATGGTACCCGGTTATCTGAACGGTTACAATCCTGTTGCATATGGACTTGGTATTATATTGACTTTAACAGTCATTACAATGATTATGGTATATGGATTTAAAAAGACTGCATTATCTGCAATCATAGGCTCTGTACTGGGAACAGTAACAACTGTAATACTGGGCATCCTTTTTACTGATTTATATAAAATACACGGTGCTGTAATGCCATCTTCCGAAAGTCTGCTATACAGCGGATTTACCTATTTGAATTTAACAAAGATTTTTACCGCAAGTATCTTTATCGGCTCTGCAGGTGCTGTGATGGATCTTGCTGTGGACATTACCTCTTCTGTGAATGAGGTAGTGCAAAAGAAACCGGATATTTCATGGAAGGAAGCCTGTCTTTCCGGTATACAGGTTGGGAAAGCAGCGCTGGGAACACAGACTACCACATTATTATTGGCTTATTCCGGCGGATATATTTCACTGCTTATGGTATTTATGGCTCAAGGGACGCCAATCTATAATATTTTAAATTATAAGTATGTTGCATCAGAAATTCTTGAAACGATAGTAGGAAGCATTGGTCTTATTACGGTTGCGCCCTTTACAGCACTGGCAGCAGGATATTTGCTTACGATGAAAAGAAAATGGAAGAGAGAATGCAGATAAAACATTTCCGCAGGAGGGTAATGGTTAACGGCAGACCAGTCTCGTAAAATAAATCCTAACGATAAGTTTGTGATAATGTTTCTTAATTAAGTATCACATCGGTATTCCAGGGGACTGACACCTGTTTGCTTCTTGAAAATCCGGCTGAAGTATCCCTGGTCATCGTACCCGACACTTTCACCTACCTGACGGATAGTTAGATCTGGATTATGCAGCAATAAGTGCTGCGCTTTCTGAATTCGAAGTGAAATCAAGTATTTTGAAGGACTGCATTCAAAGTATTGATAAAAGATCTTGGTCAGATAGCTGGAGCTGTAATTCATATTATTGGCAATAAGATTAAAGTTGACATCCTTATTATAATTCTGTATGAGATATTCCTTCAGCATCGAAGCAATTTCATTGGGTGTACTTCTGGCAGTAGAGGAATTGAAAATATCATAAAAACTATTCTGCTGTAATTCATACTTGTTTTTGAGTCTTAATAAAGCAGCCTTTAATTCATCGGGATCAATCGGTTTTAGCAGATACTCACTCACTTGAAGATGAATTGCGCTTTTGGCATATTCAAAATCAGAATAACCGCTTGTTATAATAAAATCTAATAAAGGATAAGTCTCCCGCAGCTTCTGCAGCAGCATAATACCGTTCATCTCCGGCATACGGATATCGGTTATTACCAGATCCGGAGATAATTGTTTTACCAGTTCATAAGCCTGAACACCGGTCTGTGCTTTTCCGATCACCTCAAAATTTACATCCAGACTTTCTATTTTCTTAGCAAGACTATGAAGCAGTAATTCTTCATCTTCTGCTATGATTGCAGTATATTTCATACTTCACTATTCTCCTCTCTCTGTCGTACAACTTTTTGCCCGATGGATACGATGCCATGCCCATTCTCAGTATTTCCGTATTGAAATATTATAGTATCCTGACAGAAAAATTTCCAGCGCATATATACATTAACAATTCCAAGACCGTTAATCTGCATCTCAGGCATACCGGGGTTTGCATTTGCTTCCTTAATCCGGCTGTTGATGGTATCAATTGCTTGCTCTGTAAAACCATTACCGGAGTCTATGATATCAATCTGCCAGTGCGTATCGTAAACCCGCCCGGTAATGGATAATTGCCAGGGGGGAGCACAGGAGGTTCCGTACTTAATCGCATTCTCTACAAGAGGCTGGATAATAAGCTTTGGAACCTGGAGGTCTAACAGCTTCTCGTCTAAATCGATGGTGTAATTTAAGCTGGATTGATAGCGAACCTTCATACAATAAAGATATTTATTGACATAATCAATCTCGGATTGAATACTGACCTTTGTGGCAGAGGTATCTGTTATATAGCGCATGATATTGGAAAGATAGCGGCAGATGGTAACAACTTCTTTAGTCTGTTCATTTTCTGCCAGTACGATGATGCTATAAAGTGTGTTATAATAAAAATGAGGATTTACCTGTGCTTGTAGAGCCAAAGAACGGGATTTTAATTCCTGTTGTCTGGAATCAATTAATTCATTCATGGAAGTTTTTAATTTCTCTCTCATATGTTCAAAAGCAATGTAAAGTTCGTGAAGCTCTGTGTAAGAGAGTGGGTAATCATCTGTTTTCTCCGTACCCAGGTTATCGATTTCTATTCGCTGTACAATATGCTTTAAATGCTTAACCGGTTTTACAAGGCTTCGTGAAACATAATAAGAAACGATCATGGAAGCAGCCAGTAAAAGAAATACAAAAAGCAGTAAAATCGAAAGAAGACGGTAAACAGGTTTTAAGATGTAGGATTCGGTCTGTACTGTAATATAGGTCCAACCGCTGTAGGAGGAATAACTGTAAGCCAGGTATTCTTTTCCGCCGGTAACAGGATTGATAATTGCGGTTTTATTTCCCTTAATAGTAGAAAAAGAAATATAATTTGGAAGAGACTTCTTTTCCTCATTGGATAAATTATAAGG
The DNA here is from genome assembly GCA_023418475.1 of Bacillota bacterium. GTDB lineage: Bacteria > Bacillota > Clostridia > Lachnospirales > Lachnospiraceae > Mobilitalea. The sequence continues at coordinate 54,564 of JAEZZO010000079.1, read as the reverse complement.
ATAAATCAAGGTATTATCCTTTGAGTAAATATAAATCTCGGCAGGATTGTCCACTGTTTTTTTATAATGGGTAATCGTTTTAAAAACACCCTTGCATCTTTTGATGGTTTCAACAGTTCCTACCGTCTGCCCGTATTGATTACTGAAGGTACGATAGAGGGAAATTAACCAGTCCGGATATTGGTTGGAGGTAGCAAGAGCGGAAGAATAGTAGGAATCGCTGATTAGCTTTTGACCATCCAAATCCAGAACGGATTTCATCCAGGTAACAGAAGCGGGGTCTGATTTTTTTGTTTTGTTTTTTGAACCTACCTGCAGTACATTCCCCTTTAAATCATATAGATTTATTTGATCAACCTTGGTATCAACTCCGTTAATGGTCACGAAAAGACTAGACAGGTCGTTCAAGGAATTTCTGGAAATATCTGTTGAGATATCAAGATTTAAAGAAGATTTGAGCTTATCCTTTACAAGGCTGCTGTAATTGATATTGATCGACACGGCATCCATATCTTTGATGACTCCATCAATCTGATCTTCAAAGGAGGAATTTAAGGTAGTAAGAGAATCTGTACCGCGCGTGATTAATTGATTTGATACGTATCGAAAGAAAAATATACTGAAGGCCAGTAAAACTAGTACAATTAAACCGGCATATGCCAGGAATAGCTTTGATTGAAGTTTATAATAACGCATATGGTTTCGTACACCTTTCTCCTTATGATTTATGTATTATAACATTTGAACAATAAAAGTACAAATAAAATTCGAAAAGTGTAAATATAGTCCTAAATCATTCTCAAAAAGTGCATAGACCATTTATGCACTTTTTGTTAAACTAAATATGTCAAGTGAGACGTCTTAGTGAATAAGACCAAAATAAGGGAGGGTTATTATGTTTAAAAAAATCGTAACATTAGTATTATGTGTCAGTATGTCGGCATTTCTTCTGGCAGGTTGCGGTAAGACATCCAAGGATACAACGCAGGAACCTACGCTTGCTCCTACAAAAGGAGCTGCTGCTACGGCTACTGCAGCACCTGAGGCAACAAAAGCTGCTACCGCTGATTTTTCAGGAGAAGAACTTAGTATTCTAGTATCAACCGGATGGATGGATAACAGATATGATGCAACAATTGCACGCTTTGAAGAAAAATACGGAGTTACCGTAGATCTGCAGACAATTCCTGCTGACCAGTATTCGGATGTATTACATACTAAACTGTCAACCGGAACCTGTCCGGACATTTTCTGGATACAATCAGACCCGTTTGCGATTGGTTCACAGATTGTAGAGCCTGAAAAATATTGCCTTGATTTTACAGGTGCCTCTTGGCAGAATATCATGCCGAAGACAAGACAGCAGTCCTGTGTCTATAATGATAAATTATATGGCTTGCAGATCTGGCATAATTCACCTGAGTTTGTAATGCTTTATAATAAAACATTATTTAACGAGAATGGATGGAAAGTTCCTGCTAACTATGCGGAGTTTAAAGATTTGTGCGGAAAGATCGCTGCAAAGAAGATTACACCTTGGTTTATTCCGGGTGCCGATGGATGGCAGCATCAGCTTTCATTCTTCCAAATTGGCGGTGTTTATGAGAATACAACCCCTGGTTTATACGAAGGCTTAAATAACAATACGGCAAAATTTGAAGGCAATGCCAAGATGCTTGAAGTATTGAAGGAATTCAAAGAATTATCGGATGCAGGATATTTTGGTAAAGACTGGATTGGAACAGACAGTACAAATATGAGTAATGATTTCGGCGACAGAAAGATTGCTATGGCAATGGCAAATTCCAGTTATATTAAACAAATCGCTGATGATACACAGTCTAAGGACGAATTCGGATTATTCCTTATTCCTCTTGGAGATAACAAATGGTTTCCTACCAATCCGGGCGGACCTACCATGTTTGGATATGCCGGAACCTCTCATCCGGAGTTAGTAAAAGAATTCTTTAACTTTGTAACAACTACCGAGAGCCTTCAAGAGATACTTGATAACTCACCTTCTTATACAAATCTTGATGTAACTGATACGAATATCAAACAGCATTGGCTGCCGGCAGAAGAAGAATTTATGAAGACAATAACACCTGACCAGATGAAATATGGTGTTCTTCAGACAGCTACTAAGTATACGAATGCATATTGGATGGATTTTGGAGCAGATATGATTTCTTATTGTCTAGGTGAGACCAGTGCCGAGGATGTTCTGAAGAATATGGATGCAAACAGAGCAGAAGCAGCGAAGGCTGCCGGAGATCCTGCATGGAAATAATAACACTGCTAATACAGTAAGAAGAGTTGGCGCAGAGGTTAACGTCCTCTGCGCTATCTTTAAAAGAAGGTAAAGCCGCCGCCTGGCGGCGGAATGGAGAATGACTATGAACAAGAAGAGAATTTATCCTCAATGGTTTTTGATTATTCCGTTGGCCCTTTATGTGATTTTTTTTCTGATCCCCAGTATCCTTGGTGTTTTTTATTCGTTTACGGACTGGAGTTCTTTTAGTGCCTCTAAAGGAACACATTTTGTAGGAATTCAAAATTATATTGCTATTTTTACATCAAATAAGGGTTATGTATCGGGTATTCGAAACACATTGATTTTTACCATTATATCCAACATAGTAAAGCTTATACCGGCACTATTTCTGGCGATTTTACTGCAGGAGGGTGTACGGGGCAAGGGTATCTACAGAACGTTATTGTATTTACCGGCAATTTTGCCGTTCGTAATTATTGGTCTGTTATTTAAATCGATCCTGAATTATAACACAGGTTTACTGAATTCTATTTTGGATATGCTGCATCTTGGAATTCTAAAACAAAAGTGGTTATCTGATTTAAACGTTGTCTGGAAATCTATTTACGGTGTGGATGCATGGCGTGGTATCGGTTATGTTATGACCATCTTCCTGGCCGGATTAAATACAATCCCAAAGTCCTATTATGAAGCGGCACAGATTGATGGTGCTAACTTCTGGCAGAGATTAAGAGCGATCACATTGCCGATGCTTACAGGTGCAATTATGATCAACTTAGTATTCGGTATTACTTATGGTCTTAAGGTATTTGATATCGTTTATGTATTAACGAACGGCGGACCAGGTCATTATACAGAGGTGCTTACGACCTATTCTTATCAGCTTTATTCAAATGGTCAGTACGGAATGTCCACAGCATTAAATTCAATTCTTTTAGTTATTACGGCAGTAATTGGTATTATCGTTGTCAAGGTTATGAGTAAGAAGGAGGTGCAGCAATAATGAAGAAGATTATTAATAAAATAATCAAACAGATTGTATGCATTTGCTTAAGCCTGGCTGTCGTTCTTCCCTTTTATATGGTTTTAGTCAATTCTTTTAAAACAAAGGGAGAAGCGGCAAGAATGAGCTTGTCACTGCCAAAGGTGTGGATGTTTTCAAATTATTCGAAGGTAATTGAACAGGGCAGATTGATACAGGGCTTTATTAACAGCTTTTCGTATTCCATGATTGCTACGACGATCGCTGTGATAGCATGTGCCATGGCATCCTTTGTGGTTTGCAGAAAACGTACGAAGCTGAACAATTTCTTATATTATTTTATTATCTGTGGATTGTTTTTTCCGGTTAATTATGTAACTCTGCTGAAGGTTCTGAATGTATTTCATTTAGATAATACCAGAACCGGAATTGTAATCACCTTCATGAGCGGTATGATACCATTTTGCGTGTTTACGATCCGAAACTTTATATTGTCTATTCCGGTAGAACTCGATGAGGCAGCAGTTATTGACGGTGCAGGTCCCTTGTCACTTTTCTTTAAGATAATCACTCCGCTTTTAAAGCCTACGTTAGTTACTTGCTTTATTTTGCAGTTTATGGGAGTGTGGAATGATTTCCTAACCCCTCTGTACCTATCCAGCAAGAGTAAGATGTTCCCGATGACGATGGCGGTATATCAATTCTTCGGAAAGAATACAAGCTACTGGAATTATATATTTGCCGATATCATTCTTACCTGTATACCGGTTATTATCGTATATCTGATCGGTCAAAAGTATATTGTCGGAGGTATGACTTCCGGTTCTGTAAAAGAATAAGGAAACAGTACAGAAAAAATAATAAAAAACAATACTTAATTAAGCAGTCGTTAATAAATGTCAATACTTAATAAATAGTGAAATGATAATCCCAGAATTTGTTGCAAAGCAATATTTAATAGGTAATTACGATATTAATTTAATAATTGATTTTAATTCAATATTAAATTTATGGATCGTAATTACCTATATTTTATTTTATAGGAAAGATTACCCTATGAAATAAAACCCTCCGTAGGATATGCAGTTTCAAAAAGTAGTGCATTTATTAGGCTTAGGATCGCGAGAGTGCGAAGCACACATTTTGTTCTAAAATATTTATGCAAAGCAAGTCATTGACATTCCAATCCCGGATACATCATAATACGGATACAAGCATTTTATTTATAGAGCCGATTTATCATTTCACTAGGAAAAATACTAATCTTTTATTATATAGATTCGATTGTCAAAAGCCTGATCCAGGTTATGTAGATGAATATGAGTGCACTCATATTCATCCGGCAAATAATTTTTTAGGCTTTTATTATATAAATGCGCCGAGCGAAGCGAGTTTGCATCCGCCGGAGGCTGTCTAATTCTTACGCGGGCTTATATTATTCTAGGTGTTGAAAAATCAGCGTGAGAACTTGACACTTGAATCTTATACATTAAGAAAGGAAAGAAACAAGAATGAGAATAATACGAAAGAAACCTTCAGGCAGATGGGGAGAAGCATTTCCACTTGGAAATGGGCATATGGGAGCAATGGTTTATGGGAGCTTTCCACTAAACAGGATAGAGTTATCAGAAAATACTTTCTTCAGCGGAGAAAAAAGTGATAAAAATAATCAGGAAAACGCTGCCGAAGCTTTTTATGAAATGAGAAGATTAGCTTCAGCTGGCGAATATGACAAGGTTCATGAAGCAGCCAAAGAATTTATAGGGATTCGTCATGATTATGGTACCAATCTTCCTGTGGGAAGCCTTTTTATTGATTATGGGATCCCGTATGACCAATCAGCAGATTATCAAAGAGAACTGGATATTGAACATGGAATTGCAGCTTGTAATTTTAACAAGGAGAATCAAATCGTGAAGGAGGAACTATTCCTTTCACATCCGGACAATATTTTAATACATCATATTAAAACGGATATAGCTCCTAAAATAAAAATTACCTTTCAATCCGCAAATGAATATGGGGAAGTAAAGTATCAGGAGTCTGCCGTTTTATTTTCCTGTCATGCTTATGAGAAACTGCATTGTGATAAGCAATGCGGGGTTTCTTTGGAGGGATATGCTTCCCTTGTAACAGACGGTACCTGTATTACCCAAAATGACGCAATTATTGTGGAAGGAGCAAGTGACATAAAAATATATCTGTATATGAAAACAGATTTTAATACAGGTATTCCTTCTGCAAAAGAAGTGTCGGCCAAGCTGCGGAAGGAAGTAAAAAAGCATGTGTTAAAATGCAGCGCAGAAGATTACGAGGAACAGAAGCTCAGGCATAGTGAGGATATAAGTAACTTTATGAATCGTGTAAGCCTTCATGTAGCCGGAAAGGATGAGCTTTTAAATCATCTTCCCCTCCTGTTTCAATACGGAAGATATCTTCTCCTTTCAAGCTCCAGAGAGGATTCGGTATTGCCGGCTCATTTACAGGGAATTTGGAACGATAATGTTGCCTGCCGCATCGGATGGAGCTGTGATATGCATCTGGACATCAATACGCAGATGAATTATTGGCCTTCACAAGTAACGAATTTAAGCGAAACAGCAGAACCGCTTTTTGGCTGGATAAGAGAGGAATTAGCACCGGCAGGAGTTATCACAGCGAAGGAAAGCTATGGGCTGAAGGGCTGGGTTGCTGAACTGGTATCAAATGCCTGGGGATTTGCAGCACCATACTGGGCTTCACCGATTGCACCCTGTCCAACCGGAGGGGTATGGATAATGATGCAGATGTGGGAACATTATTTATTTACGGAAGATACAAAATACCTGGAAGATATACTGTTTCCGCTCTTAGAGTCATCTGTAAAGTTCTTTTGCGGATATCTGTTTCAAGAGAAAGAAAAGGCTTATTATACCTGTGGACCTTCTATTTCTCCGGAGAACAGCTTTCTGTATCAGGGTAGAGCATATCAAATCAGCAACGGCTGTACCTATGAGATGGTAATGATCAGAGAATTGCTGACGGTTTATAAAGAAGCCTGCGAGACATTGCAAAATGGAAAGACAGAATTATATACTGAAGTAGAAGAAAAGCTTCCAAAACTCTTGCCGCTACGAATTACGCAGGAAGGAACGATTGCAGAATGGAATCATGATCTGTTACAGGCGGACGTACAACACAGACATACCAGTCATTTGCTTGGTTTGTTTCCTTTCTCACAGATTACGGTGGAGAAAACACCGGATCTATGCCAAGCAGCGAAGAAAACGATTGAGGCAAAATTAACGCCGCCTGAAAACTGGGAAGATACCGGGTGGGCAAGATCCATGCTGATGTTATATGAGGCAAGACTACACAATGGAAGAGAAGCGTATCAACATATAAAGAGTATGATAAATAATCTTTTAGAGCCTAATAATATGGTTTATCATCCACCGACAAGAGGCGCGGGTGCATTTGATCATGTTTATGAACTGGACGGTAATACAGGACTTACTGCCTGTATTGCCGAAATGCTTCTACAAAGTCATGATGGTATGATACGAATTTTACCTGCATTACCGGATGAATGGGAAGAAGGAGAGGTCAAGGGACTTCGAGCACGCGGCAATATAACGGTAGATATTATCTGGAAGAGGGGAGAACTGCATTCTGTCAGGCTTATTTCAATGACCGATAAAAAATGTGTGGTATCCTATGGTAATAAAATAGAAGAAATCGAAATCAAAGGAGGTGTACCGTATATCCTATTGAAAGAGCATAATCATAATTAAAGATCCCACCAGAATTATGTCGTTTATATATTTTATTTAGAACCGAACAGTAACACCGAATATGCCAAAACAAGACCGATTATGCCATGGATATTGTTTTTTGCGATAGAGAAGGGTATTGTGATTTTTGAAAGATCATTTACAGAATCGTATTTGTTAATTAAAACATAGAATAATGTTTGTGAAAAATATGTGAGAAACATATGCGAAAATAGTATTGAAAATGATAGGTGTAAAAATGGTAGTCATAGATACAGACTATAATATCCAAGATTATTACAAGGAGAGATACTCCATGGCATTTTCAAATATTGACAGGACCGGAGAAGTAGCGTCCTGCAAAAAAGAGATTTCTGTAGAATCAACTGATTTTTGTTCCTTTTATAAAAAACATCCAGATACTTTTTTGCAGCGTAAGGAATGCTGGACCTGTAAATACGTGGATTTCGGTTTAGAAAACAGTATTGTAACAGATACAGGGATTTGCAGATTTCAAAATAAAAAAATATAAACTACGACATGAGAAAAGAGCGGGTACAAACGTGATAAATTATCATGAAATCTATGATCAATGCATTCGTGCGGAGCGAGATCTTGTTGAGGATGTTAGGTTCAAGAGAAAAATAAATATTGTTTTAATTAGAAAATGTTCCGTACAGATCTGCGAATATCTAAGTTCCAACACTAATTTTATGGTATTGTTAAATGCTGTTCAGGATAAAAATCCATATCTTTACTCCCATCCGGTGAATGTTGCGCTAGTTGCATATGTGATTGGGAAATGGATGAAGCTGTCGGAAAAGGATCTTGAGAAAATTGTTTGTACCGGTTTATTGCATGATATTGGTAAGGCCAAAATCAGAGATAGTATTTTAAATAAGCCTGATAAATTAACCTATCAGGAAATGGGAGAAATAAGAAGGCATCCAATCTATGGATATAGTTTGCTGGCTGATTTAAATGTTCTGGAACCGGAGATTTTACTGGGTGTATTATATCATCATGAGAGAAATGACGGATCAGGTTATCCGAGAGGAAAAAAAGGGGAAGAAATCAATTTGTTTTCAAGAATTATTGCTGTAGCGGATATTTATGATGCAATCACAGCAACGAAGTCGTATCATACGAAGAGTTCACCCTTTAAAGCGGTAGAAGAAATTGAGGAAAGCAGTTTTGCTTCTCTGGATCCGCAGATATGTCAGATCTTTTTAAAACATATATCTGATTTTTATTCCGGAAGCACCGTACGGCTAAGTAATGAACTTGTAGGTGAGATTGTATATGTCAATCCGGAAGAGAGAACAAAACCATTGGTTCGCTGTGAAAATGAGTATCATGATTTGATAGAAGAAAGAAAGATTGAGATAGTAGAAATACTTTCAAATTTGCGGATAGAGTGAGTAAAAAAACAGATAAGTTACAGTCCAATGATAAGCTTCTTTGCTATTTACAGGTTTCGTTTATAAATCTGTAATTTCAGGGAAGCTTATTATTGGTTACAGTACAATGTTCGGATTTTGACTAGCCTGAATATTGTAAAGATTATTGGAGAAACGATAATCGTTAACAAGAATTTACTTGACAATTCAACTGTATTATTTTATAATTTATTTAAGCGGTTAAATGAAAAATGATTATTATATTAACAATTAATTGCATAATAGTGTATTTTTTTTACGAATTTATTTAAGCGCTTAAGCAAAAATAAATGATTGGGAGGATTGGAAATGAAAAGAATTATAGCTATGCTGTTAGTGGTTACGATGTTAGTTCCTTTTACTGCATGTCAGAAGAAAGATACAGCAAAAGACACGAATGCAACGCCGGAGACTACTTCTACAGTGACAGTTGAGCCTCAGACAAGCAAAGCACCAGAGGTAACAAAGGAAGCGGAGAAGCCTGTAACCATCACTTTTTGCAATTTTAATTCCTCAGGGGGGAAGGAAGAGACGCTGAAGGCAATGTATGAGGCGTTTCATAAGGAGTATCCGAATATAACGGTTGAAATTGAAACAATTGGTTATAATGACTATTTCACACAAATGCAGACCAGAGTTGCAGGCGGGACAGCACCGGATTGCTATGAACTAAATATTGAAAATTTCGCTGCGTATGCATCCAAGGGAGTTCTTGCGGAAATAACAGGGGTAGATACCAGCGGAATAAATGATACAGCGCTAAATGCATTTAAGATTGATGGAAAACAGTATGGTGTTCCGGGATGTTTCTCCAATGTTTTACTCTTCTATAACAAGGACTTGTTTGATCAAGCGAAAATTGATTACCCGAATGAAAACTGGACCTGGGACGATGCACAGAAGGCGGCAGAAGCAATCAGAGCTCTCGGGAATGATATTTATGGTATTTACGCACCGATTACATACAATGAATTTTTTAAAGTAGCGGCACAGTATGGCGGAAGCTTATTAAATGCGGATAAGACCGCATTTACAGTAGATACCCCGGAAAACCTTGCGGCAGCCAGTATGATGGTGGATCGGGTTGTAAAATCAAATGTTCAACCTACGCAGGAGCAGATGGGTGGAATGGGGGATTGGGATTTATTTATGAGCGGACGATTAGGCATGATTCCTACCGGCATCTGGGCCTTTAGTACCTTTGCGGACGGATGCAAGTTTAAATGGGATATCTGTGTGGAGCCAGGTGAGAAGCAGAAAGCGACACATTTCTTCTCCAATGCTTATGTTGTGAATAAGGACAGCGAGAAGAAGGAAGCAGCTACTACCTGGATTAACTGGCTTGCTTCCAGTCCGGAGGCAGCGAAAATGCGTATCGATGCAGGATGGGATCTGCCTGCGATCAAGGATCAGACGGTACTGTCAAGTTATCTTACGATAACACCTCCAGCAAACAGAAAGGCGGTATTTGATTCCCTGCAGTATTTAATTACACCTCCGGTAATTGAGCAATATAGTCTTATGTCTGATATTATAACGAAGAAATTAGCGGCTGCAGCAGCTGGCAGTATAACTGCCGAAGATGCTTTAAAACAAGCACAAGAGGAGTTAACTGCACAGATCAAGCTTAAATAATTTTCATTAGTATATTTATTCGGAGTGCCGCATAAATAGCGGATGTTCAGACTGCTTCATTATGCTGCACTCCATTTCGAGGATTGGAGGCAGTATTTGCTTGAAAAACAATAGAAATAAAAGAAATAAGCAATCATTTTATGACATGGTTAAAGCCTTTCCATTTCTTGTGCCCAGTGTGGCCGGAATGCTTCTGTTCTGTATTTTTCCAATAATAATTTCAATATGTTTGAGCTTTACTGATTGGGATGGGTTAGCGAAGCTTACAGTAAATGGATTTTTTGAAAAGCATTTTATTGGTCTTGAGAACTACAGGAATATCCTTGGGGGGAGAGAATTCTATTCTGTTTTGGGGAATACCTGTTACTATATTATACTTTATATACCAATGATGCTGATCCTTTCAATCGGTGTCGCATCTTTGCTTAATAAAGGCTATAAAGGGACTGTGTTTTACAGGGTGGTATATTACATACCGGTTTTAACCTCCTGGGTTGCAGGAGCGTTAATCTGGAAATGGGTTCTAAGCCCCAAATTTGGAGTAGTTAACAATCTACTATCCTTTATTGGAATTAATGGTCCGGGCTGGTTACAGGATGAGCACTGGGCTATGCCGGCAATAGCACTTGCTTCCGTGTGGAAGGATATGGGCTTTTTTGGACTCATTCTATTGTCGGGTCTGCAGACTATTGATAAAACTTTCTATGAGGCAGCAAGTGTGGACGGAGCTGGCAGATGGAAACAGTTTTTTAAAATAACACTGCCTCTTTTAACACCATCCATATTCTTTGTGCTGGTCGTAGCATTAATCAACTCCTTTCAGTTATTTCCCCAAGTTATGATTATGACGGAGGATGCTGGACCAAACGGCGCTACCCAGGTTATGGTGGAAAGAATCTATAAATATGGTTTCCGGTACTTTAAAATGGGTTATGCATCCGCTTTTTCCTGGCTGTTGTTTGTGATTATTTTTATTCTTACTTCAATACAGTTAAAAATGCAGAAAGGCTGGGTACATTATGATGCATAAAAAGATAAATAAAATGGTATTTTATTGCATCGCTACTTTACTTGCACTACTTGCTATGATCCCTTTTCTATGGATGATTTCTACCTCCTTTAAAAGCAGAGGAGCATTAATGGCGCTTCCAATTGAGTGGATACCCAAAGAGCCCACCTTTGAAGCCTATACGGAGTTGTTTTCCAGGTTCAAATTTGCCGGAATTATTTTGAACAGCCTTATGATTGCGGTGTGTTATACGGCGATTACGGTAATATCTTCTTCCATGGCTGCTTTTGCTTTTGCAAAGATCCGTTTCCCGTTTGCCAATGGATTATTCAAAATATATCTCTCTTCTATGATGATACCGACACAAGTCATTTTGATTCCGTTATTTGTGATTATGAACCGGTTGAATTTGACGAATACCTATGGAAGTGTAATATTTCCGGCATTATTCAGAGCATTTGCTGTGTTTTTGCTGGTTCAGACAATGCGAACCATTCCGAATGATTTTATGGAAGCAGCCCAGATTGACGGTGCCAGATTGTTTTATGTATATCGTAAAATTATGCTGCCTTTGTGTGCCCCGACCATAGCAACTTTATGTGTCACTACGTTTATGGACTCCTGGAATGATTATTTGTGGCCTCTGGTTATGCTGACCGGCAAAGATAAAATGACGCTTCCATTGGCATTAAATCAGCTGAACGGTCAATTCAATACAGAATATAATATTTTAATGGCGGGCAGCTTAATTTCTATGCTTCCGATCATATTAGTCTATATCGGAGCACAAAAGTATTTTAAACAGGGACTATTGGCAGGAGGAGTAAAAGGTTGACAAATAATATAAAAGGATTAAAGAGGGGACTGACCGGAGAGGTTATGTCATGGAAAGAAAACGGGAAAATTATTTATCGTTATGTATGCACTGCCACTGCCGTATATGGATTGGGTGAACGCTACTGCAGTGTAAATCATAAAGGAAAAACTTTTGTGAATACAACCATAGATCATTTTACACAGCAAAAGGAAGACACCTATTTTCCTTTACCATTTTATCATGCGAATGATGGTCATGGAGTTTTTGTAGATACAGGCTGTGAAGTTACCTTCCGATTTGAAGCTGACTTCAATGTGATAGAACTGGAGGAGGCTGCGCCTCATGAAATCTATTTTTATTATGGCTCACCGGCAGAGATTATAGCAGCTTTTGTAAGACAAACAGGAAAAGCATTGCTCCCTCCAAGGTGGTCATTCGGAATCTGGGCCTCTGCCAATCGGTGGAATAGCCAGAAGCAGATTGAAGAACAGCTGGAATATTTTAAGGAGTATCACTATCCGGTATCGGTACTTGTAATAGAAGCATGGAGTGATGAGGCAACCTTCTATCTGTGGAATGGAGCAGAGTATCAGGAGAGGGAGGGCAGAATGGATTTTACACTGAAGGATTTTTCTTTTCGGGAACCATGGCCTGATCCGGTTGGGATGATTGAACATATTCATGAAGAGGGAATACGAGTGGTTCTCTGGCAGTGTCCGGTATTAAAACGATTGGAGAACGGACAGACCTGTAACCAGCATGACAAGGATTGTGAACATATGGTGAGACAAAATCTGGTTGTGACGAAAAAGGACGGCACACCCTATACCATATTAAAACAGTGGTTTGTTGGTTCTATGGTACCGGATTTTTCTAATCCGGATACTGCAGAGTGGTGGAAGAAGAAACGCAGGTACCTGTTAGATGAAATGAAGATTGACGGTTTTAAAACAGACGGAGGAGAATTTATCCATGACAAAGAGGCTCAATTCTATAATGGAATGAACGGCAGCGAAGGAAGAAATCCATATCCGGTACTGTATCAGCAGGTATATCAGTCCTTAATCGGAGAAAACCGGATATTATTCAGCCGCGCAGGTTATATCGGAGCGCAGAAAAATCCAATGTTCTGGGCAGGAGATCAGTTGTCTCAGTTTAAAGAACTTCGATCACAGCTTAATGCAGGATTATCGCTGTCCTTAAGCGGTATACCATTTTGGAGCTTTGACCTTGGAGGATTTGCCGGTCCTATGCCGGATAAGGAATTATATTTGAGGGCAACGGCGCTTGCGGCATTTGTTCCAGCAATGCAATGGCATTCCGAACCGGCGGATGGGCAATTTGAAGAGATCCTTAAGGGAAGCGGTGGGATCAATGACAGAAGTCCCTGGAATATGGCACAGATGCTTCATGATCAGGAGATATTAGAAACAGCACGTTTCTTTGCTAATCTGCATATGAATTTTGTCCCTTATTTTTACTGCGAAGCGCAAAAGGCCGTGGAAGAGAACTTGCCTTTTATTCGACATCTAATACTGGATTATGATAAGGATCCGTTGGTTTGGGACATTGATGATGAATATATAATTGGTGATTTATTGGTGGCACCGGTAGTCTGTCAGGGAATATTAAAACGTAAGATTTATTTACCGGAGGATGTCTGGTATGATTTCTTAACAGGTAATAAAATTACAGGTGGCAGATATATGGAGAAAGAGGTTCCCCTCAATCGGATTCCGCTTTATTTAAGAGAGGACGGGGCAGTGCTTCTTAATTTAGGTACTTTGATGAAATTAGGCGGTTTTATCGGCAATGATGTTAACAACGACAATAGACTCTGTATTATATGCGCCGGAAACAACGTAAATTATTGTTACAAGGATAATCTGGGCAATGAAATTATAATCCAATCCTCAGAGATAGTCAAATCGAATATGGATATTGACTTGATCAGGGTTGAAAATATCGCGGACATGTGGATTTAGCGGTGTTTGTTGACGCATACGATTTATGGAAGTATACTATGTCGTAGAGATTTATAGGATTTGACATCCTAATCCTTTAGAGAATTGCGATGCTTACAGTATTATTTTATAGTATCTGTTATGTATAGTTTCACAATGATCTAAAGCACACCGATCATGAAAGGATTTTGTTATGGAACGAGTTACATTAAAAGACATTGCAAAAGAAACGGGATTATCAACAGCAACAGTTTCTTATGTTCTGAACGGAAAAGAGAACGTATTAGAGGAAACAAAGCGAAAGGTCAGAGAAGCAGCAGAGAAATTGGGATATGTGACGAATTATTCTGCGAGAAGTCTGGCTATGAATACAAGCAACCTGATCGGGGTAGTAATACCTCAGACAGAGCCTGGAAGTGCTATGGTTTTTGATAACCCCTTCTATAGCGAAATATTATCAAGCATAGAGTTTCATGCAAGGCGGATTGGATATCACATCATTATATCTGGTACAGATGCTGACGAGAGATATTATAAACTGGCAAAAGAGCGTAATTTGGATGCCATTATCATCATAGGAGTATATTCGGATGAATTCTATTCGGGGTTGCAGAATGCGAAGATACCAATTGTACTGGTGGATTCGTATATTGATGAAAAATCTTTTAACTGCGTCAGGACGAACGATGAACAGGGTGCTTATTATATGACAAAATATCTGATCGAGAAAGGTCATAAGGATATTGCACTGATAACCGGAAAATTAAAAGATGGCGGAGTTCATGAAAAACGTTTTGAAGGGTATCGAAAAGCTTTGAATGAAGCCAATATAGATTTTCGTCCGCAATTTGTTCTGGAAGGTAATACCGATTTCGATTCCGGGATTATTCTGGCGGATAAACTGATCAGCCGCATGCAGGCAACAGCCGTGTTTTGTACAGCGGATATCTTGGCGCTTGGAGTTGTGAAGCAATTAATCAAGTTGGGGGTCAAAATTCCGGAGCAGATGTCCGTAGTCGGCTTCGATAACTTAAGTATCGCCAGGTATTGTTCACCTAGTCTTACAACGGTGGGACAGGATATCTTTGAAAAAGGGAAACAGGCAGTAGAGTTGGTACAATATGGACTGCAAAATAACAATGAAAGAACCAGAGAGATTATATTGCCGACAAATATCGAAGAGAGAGAATCGGTCTGTCAACGAATGCTGCAGGAAGAAAAATAGGAACAGAGTACCAACAAGCAATCAGTTAAGAAGGAATGCAGGAAGTATAACGATAGATAATGAGCCAGTAAAATCCGGTATAAAAGAAGCTTGGAAGGAGTTCGGAAATAAATACTTTCCGGGCTCTTTTCTTATGTGCCAGATATCTTCCATGGCCAGCTGAATTGTGGATCAGTGTTGCCTTAAAACAAAAAACAAAATATAAAAAAGCCTCAAGAAATAGTATCATCAGATTAGCATAGAAAAATGCTTCTGTATAGGATGCCATCTTTTGAAGCGCTTATATTTCAATAAACTACATATGCCGCAAAATAACTTCTTTTCATTTTTTTATTGCTTTCATTTACAAAATACGTATTTGAACTTCAGAAAAAGATCCTTTAGACCCCTTTATAATAAGTTTTTTATGTTGAGTGGTATTATCATTTAAAGTTATGTCAACTTTTATTATTGTATCATCAAATTGGTACCTACCATTTACATCAACACTGCCTGCTAATACTAAACCATATTGTTTATTATTTTGATTCTTATAGTCAACTGTATAGGAGTTTCCAATGAGTTTTGTTATTTTAGCTATATCTTCTCCCTCGGCTTTGTAACCAAATATAAAGTTCCTGTTTGAGATATAATTAGAATACTCATAGGCCGGAACACTCGTATTTTCTACATAATAAGCGGTAGCATTTAAACGGTTACTTACATTTATATTCTGATCAGAACAAGTATATGTAATTGTACTAATATTGTCCCCTTCACACTGAAAATATAAATTATAATTTACGAAACAACGATTTGAATCCAAACCGCCATTGATTTTATTTGCATCCAGACTAAAATTTATAAAATCATTTGTCAATGGAATATCCTTTTCAGCTGCATAAGCTTTTATAATGATGTTAGGAGTATGCTGAGAAAAGTTTGTAAACGGATATAAATTAACAATTAATATACATACTATTATGCAAACCGATATTTCTTTTATAAATTTATATTTATTTACCTTATTTACATTTTTCCTTAATAAATCATTAAATTCTATTTTATCTGCAATAATTTCATCCATAGATTTTTTATATTGGTTTATATTCATATTCTACCTCCAAGATATTTTTCAACATATTTCTACCCCTATGTAGTAATGACATAACAGTATTTTCTTTCATTTTTAAGATGCCACTTATTTCCTTTATTGACATATTTTCATAATAGTATAAATGAATAATCGTTCGGTATCTGGTAGGTAAATCCATTACAGCATAAAAAACAAAATGTTTTTCCGTATCAAAAAATGGATAGACATCTTGTAATGGTATCCTTCTAATATTCCATAATGATCGATAAAATTTTTTACATTCATTAATAGTTACACGTATTAACCAAGCCTTTTTGTGTTCTTCCTCGCGAAATATTGTAGAATCTGTCATATATCTTATTAGTACATCTTGAAGTATATCTTGAGAAGTTGTCTTATCTTTTGTATAAGAAAAGGCTATTTTAAATATGGTGTTCGAATATTGTTCAATTGTTTGTATAATATTTTCCTGTGTTCTTATATTGATTTTTTTCATATACACAACCTCCTCCCTAATATATCTAACCCAAATGTATTGATTTTTCAGGCTTTTTTTAAATGAGTTCCTCTAGTTAAAGGAGCTAATGGTGATGAATAGTCCTTGTATCTTGTACAGAACAGTTAGAGTATAGTTTATTAGCATCCTCAAAAATATCTACATGCTATCACAATCAGTGATGGCATCTTCCTATAATGGATTATTCGCTCGTGTCGTATAATAAGCGTGCTGCTTTCTAAATTCATTTCAATTAAAACATCCAATAGAATTGAATAATATTGCATATATATAAAAATTTTTTTATATATGATCTCTTTTGCTATCTCAATGCAATAAAGGAACTTCAAAATCCCGTTTCAATATATTTTAAATATTCAATAGTAATGCGAGATGTCACTTGGTAAACTGAGATGCAATATTTGTAATTCAATTTGATTTTTGTTTCATCTGATTTTATATTGAAACTCTACGTTAAAGTTAGTAATAAGATACAATGCGATACAGGAATAGCTTTAAATGATTTTTTCAAAGGAAATATAATAACCGAAAAAATCCAGCGTATCATGAATGACAGTTCTTAGCGATTATTTCTCTACTCTATTATGATAGTTTAACTCAAAAAATGATATACTGGAATAAAATGTACGTTGGTATTTTGTTATTGCATCTTAGTAATGACTGCATTGCGAAATGGAAATAATATTATATACTGAAAAGCAGGTGATGGGATGATTCTAAAGTATGAACAGGATTTAACAAAAAATGATATTGAGATATTAATCAAATATGCAAAAAGAGATAAAGATGTTGAGCGGATTTCCACGATTTTGCAATTAGCAGATACACGTATTAAGTGCAGAATGGACGAAATGGATAAATACTTAAATATTTCTGATGTTTATTATTTTGAAAGTGTGGATAAAAGGACTTTTGCTTATTGTGAACGAAGTGTGTATAGAACAGAACTACGTCTATATCAGTTGTCGAAAGATTTTGCTAAGTTTGGATTTCTTCAGATAAACAAGGCTTGTATCTTGAATATCAATGTACTTGATACCATTAAGCCTTTGTTTAACAGCAGAATGGAAGCGACACTAAAGAACGGAGAACGGCTTTACATAACAAGAAAATACCTCGATAGCATAAAACGTGCATTGCAGGAGGAGTAGTGTGAAGTAAAAATCGTCTTCACACTTAAGAAAAACCCCAAAATGATCATAGCGGTGCCCATTTTGGGCTTCTTCCCCGATTATTTGGAAGAGTGTAAAATGAATTTATCACACGGTAATTTGTGTGCTGCACAAATCGCTGGAATTTGGAAAGGGTATGGTAATTAAGATGATAAGAAGGATGATCCTTAATATAACATCCACAACGGGAATTACTCTTGTAATGCTTGCGTTTATAGGAACGTATTCCGGTGCAACATTAATTTGTATTGATAGTGTCTATCAAGTGCTAGCTGCGAATATCGTTGTACAAATGGGGTATCTTCTGACGCAGAGATATGAGAGTAAATATGCTGTGTTTGAAGCTGCACTTGATATTGGATACACGATTATCGTCCTGATTACATTTGGCTTTATTTTTCACTGGTTTACCAGTACACCAATATGGATACTTATAATCATGTCCGTAACGATTTATATAGCGGGATTGCTGTTAAGCATGTTCCGCATGCGGGGGGAAATAAACACCATTAACAAACTGCTCCAAGAACGCAGAAAATACGAAAGAAAGGAGTGATGATAATGAAAGAGATTTTAAAGTCAAATAATGTTACAAAAAAATATGGGCAGCAATGTATTGTGAATGGTATATCATTGACTGTACATGAAAATACATTTACTGTGATTTTGGGACCGAGCGGTTCCGGAAAATCCACACTGCTTAATCTGCTTTCCGGTATGATTAAACCCAGTTCAGGAGAGATACTTTATGATAATAAAGTGATATCAGAGTATTCACAGACACAGCTTGCTGATTGGAAACGTCTAGCGGTTGGGAATGTATTTCAAAGCTATATGCTTTTAAACAACCTTACCGCAGAAGAAAATATAAAAATTGGTATTGCTCCCGGCAAAACGCCTCTTTCCTTCGACAGACTGACCCGAATACTTGAAATAGAGGATATTTTAGATAAATTTCCTGCACAGCTTTCCGGCGGTCAGCAGCAACGAGTTGCCATTGCCCGGGCCGTTATCAAAGCACCTCGACTATTATTTTGTGATGAAGCCACAGGTGCACTAGACGAAGAAAACAGCAAAAAAGTGGTTGGACTTCTTCATAGCTTAAAATCTGTCTTTGGTGTAACGGTTCTATTCACTACTCATAATGCTCAGATTGCAGAGACGGCAGATCGAATTCTAACGATAAAGAATGGATTATTACGAAAGGACGTCGTAAATGATAAACCGATTGCAGCAGACGAAATGATTTGGGGGTAGTTTATTTAAAATACTGTTATACAGCTTTTATCCTTCTAATCACAATACGCGTATATTATATGCGCAGAATAGAGGTGTTTCATGATTTTGGTAATGAAACAATTATCAAAACAGATTATTCGTAATAGCTTATTTGTAGCTTTTTTATTCCTTCTTACCCTGCTTACCGCACTGTCATTTTATTTTGTTGCTTTCTCTGTCGATGGTAATATGGACAGACTAAGTACAATGACCACCCTAACAGAAAATCAGCAGTTATATAAAAATGCACTCAATGCCAATAGGACACTTGCTTATGCCTTTCTTGTCTCAATGATCGGTCTTACTTCTTTAGTATTTGTAATGTTTTTTTACAGATTTTACCGTGCAAATAAAAAGCAGCTAGGATGTATCAAGTCGTTAGGGTTTCAGGACAGCAGCTTGTGTACCTGCTTTGTTATTTTCGTGGCGGTACTTTCTGCAATCGGAGCATTCTTGGGGCTGGTCTGCGGATATTTTCTGTCAGATATTTTGATCCAGGCAAACATAAATACGTATTCCGTAACAGGGTTGGTGAAAGAAGTAAGCATATCCAGCCTTGTTACCGGACTTGTGGTTTCAACCGCTATTTTTTGCTTTATTACAATTTTATGTTATTCCTTCATAAGGGGGAAAGAGCCCGGTGTTTTAATTGCAGGACACGCTGGTCAGGCACGTTTTTCTTTAACTCTTCAGGTGGCTGATTATATTGTTAACAAGATACCGGTGAAAAATAAATTTCCGTTTCGTATTGCGCTGCGTAAACCGTTATCCATTTTTCTGATTATTACAGCGGTTATGTCTTTTAACGTTTGCATGATTTTGGGAAGATCGCTGAATATCAGCAGTCAGAAAATCTTCAACTCCCAAATGATAGGACATAATTATGAATATGATACGGTTTTTTCAGAATACAAGAAAGATTTTATACCTGAAAACGGAATTCCCTATCTCAGTACGGCAGCACGTGTGTGTATCGGTGCTCATGAGATTGAATTGACTGTGACGGGTTTATATAGAATAACGGATGTATACGAATTACAAAATACCAAAGGAGTTATTCTATCCCTTCCAAAAAAAGGAACAGTTTATGTCAACCCTGCTCTGCGTGAAATCTATGGTATAAAAACAGGTGACCTGTTTAATGTGGAAATAGCAGGAATTCGATATAAATTTACGGTTGCGGCCATAGCTTATAATGCAAAATCAGACAGTATCTATATGAATGCAGACGAATTATCTCAAATATTAGGGGTATCGGCAGATACCTATAATGGTATACTTAGCAGAGAGAAGATTATAGGTGGTACAGCAACGAATAAAGAACAGAAAATCGATGATCTGGAAAGAGCAGCAGTTTCCAGTAATATCAGTGCGGTGATTAACCAAGCGATCGGCGGACTTGTTGGGGCAATATTAATTTTTCTGGCATTATATATTAATTTTCAGGATAACACCAGAGATATGCTGATTCTGCATATGATAGGCCACCGGACGAAACAGATTAACAAATTGTTGATGAATGTTTACTATCCGATTGTATGGATAGCATATCTGCTGACATTGAAACCAAGTATTTTATTGGCAAGGTCAATTCAAAAATCTTTATCTGTTTCAACAAATGACTATATGCCTTTTGGAACGAATGCTTTTGTGCTGATTTTTATTTTTGCTGGTTTGAGTATCATTTACTGGCTGGTACAAGTATCCTTTCGAATTGGAGTTAAGAGAGTGATTGCTAAGGAGGAGCTTTCGGAATTTGTATATGCCGAATAATTCAGATGTATATTTAAATATCTAATTGTTATGACTTTAGTGATTAAACTGTGGATTGAGAGGTAAATATGATTTATACCGTAACTTTAAACCCTTCACTGGATTATATCGTCTCAGTAAATGATTTTCGTATGGGTATCGTTAACCGGACTTGCCAGGAACTAATATATCCCGGTGGGAAAGGCATCAATGTTTCCCTCGTTTTAAAGAATCTGGGGTATGACAGTACGGCTTTAGGCTTTGTTGCAGGCTTTACAGGTACGGAGCTAAGTGAGCGACTGCAGGAGAAAGGAATTAATACAGATTTTATTCGGACGAGGGAGGGGCGGACAAGAATTAATGTAAAGATACGCTCCTCAAAAGAAAGCGAAATTAATGCGCAGGGACCTTCTATTAACATTAGTGAACTTAATTCACTTTATGAGAGATTGGATCAACTTCAGGATAAGGATGTTCTAATTCTTGGAGGAAGTGTTCCACAGTCATTGCCTGCTACGATCTATATGGATATTATGAATAGATTGAAACTTAAAAGCGTTAAAATTATAGTAGATGCAACGAAGGAGTTACTGATTAATACTTTAAAATACAGGCCTTTTCTAATTAAACCAAATAATCAGGAATTAAGTGAAATTTTTCATAAGGAGTTAACAAACAAGAAGGATGTAACTGTGTATGCAATAAAACTTAGAGATATGGGTGCACAGAATGTTATGGTTTCGATGGCAGGAGAAGGAGCAGTTCTTGTTACTGAACAGAATAAAACATATATGGCAGATGCACCGGAGGGTAAAGTGAAGAATTCTGTCGGAGCGGGGGATTCTATGGTAGCAGGTTTCCTTGCTGGATTTTTTGGATCTAATGACTACGAGATAGCATTCAAAATGGGAATTTGTGCAGGCAGTGCCAGCGCCTTTTCTGATACATTGGCAACAAAAGAAGAGGTTTTAGCTATCATGAACTCACATTCGTTCCTTTAAAATTACAAAAGCCTCCTTTCATTTAAGGAGGCTTTGCCTTTGTTCATGAAGAAACTGCCTTTGTCCTAGAACGGATTGTTTATATTACTTGATGACGGCTGCTGTTTGTTTTTTCTGCGCTTTTTGTTTGTCGTAATAATGCATGCAGCGGTAATAATAGTGGTAATAATAAATATTAGTACAAGGACGATGATAACAATGGCAATAGACATACTTTTTTCCTCTTTTCAAGTGTATTATTGATGAATAATTTCGTTGCCTCAATCGGACGAATGAACCTAATAAATGTATTATTTGAATGTAAATTCACTTTGTTACTGTATCGTATTATGATCGGTAATATACTATAATAAAATATAGTATAAGCGTTCAATTACAACGAATCAAGTATAGATTGAAATGGATTTTGAAGTGTCGGACAGTAACATAGTAACATCGTTAAGCTGATTGTGGTATGAACTTAATATAATTAAGTATTCCAAGTGAAATACCTGATCTTATAAGATTGACATATTTAATAAATTAAATTATGATATAAAAATTGGTAAAGAATTTATAGATTTATTTGTTTGTGAAATGCTGATAGCATGATGATTAGCCTGTCAAAAAAATAAGTTAAACTTTATATTGAATAGAACACTATTATTCAATTATTTTTTTCTTTTCTGAATTTTGGCGTTCAAATTGTGGCACAGACGAATGGAAAAGGCGGCATGATATATGAATATTTTTGATATTATAGGTCCGGTAATGGTAGGACCCTCCAGTTCCCATACAGCGGGAGCTGTAAAAATCGGATTTATATGCAGACAATTGTTACGAGAAGAGATAAATTCTGCGGATATTTTTCTTCATGGATCTTTTCTTGCGACAGGGAAAGGACATGGTACAGACAAGGCGCTAATCGCAGGTCTTCTTGGTATGAAGCCGGATGATGAACGTATTCCGGATAGCTTTCAATATGCCGATGAGCGGGGAATGCAATATAAATTCTCAGGAATTGAGCTTAGAAATGTTCACCCCAATACCGTAATGCTGAGGCTTAAGGGAACTCATGGAAGAGAGCTTGAGGTTGTGGGATCTTCTATTGGAGGGGGACTTATAAAGATTTGCCAGATAGATGGATTGGAGGCAAATATTTGTGCCTGTTATCCCACCCTGATTGTTCATAATGTTGACCAGCCGGGTCATGTATCAGAGGTTACTTCCATGCTAGGCCATAAATCTGTCAATATAGCAACTATGCAGCTATACCGCGATAAGCGCGGCGGCAATGCTGTGATGGTAATCGAATGCGACCAGGAAGTACCTCTTGAGGCTATTGACTGGCTAAGAAAACTGGAGGGTGTTGTGAAGGTAACCTACCTTAGTCTGGAGGAGAAAAATGAGTTTTAGATCTCTGAATGAAATTATACAGATTTGTAATACAAAAGGAACAGTCTTCTGGAAGGTGGTTCTGGAGGATGATATGAGTGAAAGATTGGCTACGGCGGAGGATTCCTTTTCAAAAATGAAGAGCCTTTACCTTAGTATGAAAAAAGCAGATCAGGGATATGCAAAAAATCTGAAATCGGCCAGTGGTTTAGTCGGAGGTGACGGAGCCAGGTTATCCGAGGCACTTCAAAAGAATCTTTTACTGAGCGGACCATTCATTGGTGAAGTTATGGTAAAGGCGATTAAAATGGGAGAATCAAATGCCTGTATGAAAAAGATTGTTGCCGCTCCCACAGCTGGTTCCTGTGGTGTTATTCCGGCTATTCTGCTGACTTATGAGGATCAGCAGCATGCAGATCTTGATAAAATGACAGAGGCTATGTATGTTGCTTCTGGAATAGGAGAGGTCATTGCCTACAGGGCATTTCTCTCCGGTGCAGCAGGCGGCTGTCAGGCGGAAATCGGATCTGCCAGTGCTATGGCGGCTGGAGCATTAGCTTATTTAAACGGTGCAGATGCTGAGGGTATTATTCATGCGGCAGCGATTGCACTTAAAAATTTATTGGGATTGGTATGCGATCCGGTGGCCGGGTTGGTTGAAGTTCCGTGTGTAAAGCGTAATGTGATCGGTGCTGTAAACGCTATCTCCAGTGCGGATATGGTAATTGCGGGAATTAGGAGTAAGATTCCGCCGGATGAAGTCATTGACGCAATGAGAGAGGTAGGGGAGGCAATGTCCGGTAGACTTAGGGAGACAGGAGAGGGAGGACTTGCCGGTACACCAACCGGTCAGGAGATTGCACTTCGCTTGCAGGAATGATATCAGAAGGATCAAGGTAGAAATTAGAATAAACTTAAGCGTTTAGGTAGAAAGTCTGCTTAGGCGCTTTTTTGTGCCTTGACAAAAAGCAGAGTCATGATATATAATGCGTTAAAACGCACAAAGGTTTGTGCCTTTAGGAAGAAAATAGTATTTTTACTTTAAAAATATTAATACCGGATGTGACTGTTGTTTAGATCTACACATTTGGCCACAAAACTGACATTTCAAAATTAAGCATAAAGGAATGGAATAAGAATGGAATATATCTCACAAAATGTGGCAAGAAATTTAAAAAGAATCCGTAAGTCCATGAAAATGAGTCTGGATGATGTTTCACGGCAGACAGGTATCAGTAAAAGTATGCTGGGACAGATTGAGCGTGGAGTATCTACTCCTACTGTAGAAACGCTTGGCAAACTCGTAAGTGGCTTAAGAATTTCCTTTAATTCACTGATAACTGCAGCAAAGAATGATGTGGTTATCGTGGAAAAAGAAAAGCTTCAACCCTCCTATATCAGTGAAAGTGCTAGCTATAAGGCGTATGAATACTTCCCTTATGAAGAGGATAGGACCTTTGAAATCTATATGATGAACCTGGAAGCTCACTCAGAGTATCTTTCGGATAGCCACGGTGATAATACTTATGAATATCTTACCGTATTTTCGGGTTGCTTAACAATTAAGGTGGATGGAAAAACTTATGAGGTTGCCGAGGAAAATTCAATACGTTTTCCAACAAATGTAGCACATGAGTATATTAATTTAAGTAATGCTACTGTAAAATTTTGTGTTACATTTACCTGGAGTTAAAATTTGATAAAAATGTGATTGACAATATAACGCACAAATGATATACTGACCATAAATTAATAAAACAAAATTTAAAAATGGAAATGGAACAAACAAATGCGTTTAAGAGGATGAAAATCTGATTAAGCGCTTTTTCTTATTACAGGATGAAGCGTGGCAGCACTTGATTACCAAAATCTATAAACCTGTAATTCTATTTAAGAAAGGAAGGGAATTGTATGAAAGAAATAACCATGTATATTAAACCGGAGAAGCTGGAAATAGTAAAAGACATTCTGCAAAAGCAGGGCTGCGGAGGTATGTCAGTTATGAGTATTATGGGTTGCGGAATTCAGAGGGGCGAAACCTCGCCGGTGAATTTTAAAGGACTTCGGACATCGATTAACCTGATACCCAAGATAAAAATAGAAGCAGTCGTAAGAGATGAAAAAGTGGAGGAAATCCTTTTAGAAATAAGAGAAAAGGTGGCTACCGGACAGGTAGGTGACGGTAAAGTAATCATCAAGGATGTACTTGATGTAATGCGAATTCGAACCGGTGAAAGAGGAAATGACGCAATTTAATATTCAAAATGATGCGAAGGTGCTGACGTTATTAAGTCAGCATTTTTGATTCCTGATGAATGATTTGAATGCCTCTCCCGGCATCCAGATCAACAACTTAAATTTTATAACTAAAATTTTATCAAAGGAGTGATAAGGGATGACTGGGGAAAGAAAGGCAATTGTTGAAATTAAAAATGTAAACAAAAAATATGCTGATAATCATGTAGTCCATGATTTAAACCTGGAAATATATGAAGGCGAATTTTTAACAATGCTCGGTCCGTCCGGTTGTGGAAAAACTACAATACTAAGGATGATAGGTGGCTTTGAAGAGGCCTCAGGCGGAGAGATACTGATTGAAGGAGAGAACGTAGAGGAAAAGGAACCCTTTGAAAGGAATGTTAACACAGTATTTCAAAGCTATGCACTATTTCCTCATTTGAATATTTTCAATAATATTGCTTACGGGCTTAAGATGAAGAAGGTCCCAAAGGAAGAGATTAAACAGAGAGTGCAGAAAATGCTGGAGCTGGTACAGTTAAATGGATATGATAAGCGCTTTCCCAGTCAGTTGTCAGGAGGGCAGAAGCAAAGAGTAGCAATTGCAAGAGCTTTGATTAATAATCCGAGAGTGTTGCTGCTGGATGAACCCTTAGGAGCACTGGATCTGAAGCTAAGAAAGGAAATGCAGCTGGAACTTAAAAATCTTCAGAAAAAATTGGGCATTACGTTTGTGTATGTAACGCATGATCAGGAAGAAGCTCTTACAATGAGTGACAGAATCGCCATTATGAATCAGGGATATTTAGATCAGCTGGATACTCCGGAAGGTATCTATGATAAGCCGAAGACCAGATTTGTAGCAGATTTTATAGGAGAATCCAATTTGTTTGAGGCTACTATAAAATCACAGAAATACGGTATTGCTAAAATTGGATTAGAGAGTGGTGAAGCACTTGGAATGATTGATCCGGAAATGACCTTCGAAGATTTAGAAATGGTATATGCCTGTGTCAGACCTGAAAAGCTTAAGTATTCCAGGGAGGAAGTGGAAGGTTTTCATCTGCAGGGAGTGGTTAAGGAACAGGTATATGTCGGAAATATTATAAAAAGCAATATTGTAATCGGTAATGGTCAGAAGCTTAAATTAAGCAGAATGGATCGGGAGGAAATACCAAAGATTGGTGAGGTGGTGAACCTTTACTGGGATTTGGAGGATATTGTTCTTATGAAATCCAGGGACTATCTCATTCATAATGTCATAGAAAACGTTAATCTGGGAGGGATTTAGATGAGAAAAAGCCATAAGCTTCGAAATAAAACAATTCCTTTATTAGCGACGGTCTCGCCGGTTACGATATGGCTGATCCTTCTGGTTGCAGCACCGCTTCTATATGTATTTTATTTAAGCTTTATGTCAACGGATGGCTATCATGTTGTAAACCAATTTACATTTACAAATTATAAGGAATTATTTAATCCGACCTATCTTGAAATTTACACCAATTCCTTTCTTCTGGCAGTGTTTACAACTGTGTTCGCAATATTATTTGGTTATCCCTTTGCCTATCATATGGCAAGATCGGCAAAAAAGAAAAAAGCGCTGATGATGATTATGCTGATGGTGCCATTTTGGACGAATTCCCTGATCCGCTTAAATGGTTGGAAAACAATACTTGGCAAAACAGGCTTACTAAATACCCTATTGCTTCATCTTCATCTAATTAATGAGCCGGTAGAAATCCTTTATACCAGAGGGGCGGTACTACTTGGTATGGTATACATCCTATTTCCCTATATGGTATTACCGTTGTTTGCTTCGATTGATAAGTTGGATTTCAGCTTATTGGAAGCCTCCAATGACCTGGGTGCTAATAAGGTAAAGACTTTTTTACATGTTACTTTACCGCTTACTTCCGCGGGAATTTTCTCGGGTACCATACTGGTGTTTATCCCATCGCTTGGATATTTCTTTGTATCCGATATCATGGGAGGGGGAAAGTCACAGTTAATTGGTAATCTGATTGAAAATCAATTTAAGGCCGCCAATAACTGGCCATTTGGTGCAGCGCTGTCCATGCTTTTAATTATATTGATTATTATTCTGGTAACTGTATACAAAAAGTGCGGCGGAGAGATCAAAGATTTGGGGGTGATGTAGATGCGTGAAAGAAAGAAACGAAATGGAAAAACCCTTACTGGTATCTACGACTTCCTGATTTATGCATTTCTTTATTTACCGATTGCAATAGTCGTATTGTATTCCTTTAATTCGTCAGAAAGAAATATTGTATTTGAAAGTTTTACCTTTCGTTGGTATCCCGAGCTATTCCAGAACGATGCACTCTTGGAAGCTTATGGGAACACCTTGATTGTAGGATTTTCCAGTACTGTGATTGCAACGGTGATAGGAACCTTGGCTTCTTATGGCATGACAAAATACAAGTTTAAAGGAAAGGGAATTATTGACACATTGCTCTATATTCCTGTAGTTATTCCGGAAATTGTATTAGGTATTTCCTTGCTGGCCATTTTTAATATATCGCAGGTACCTATGGGTCTGGTTTCTTTAATTATTGCGCATGCCACCTTTTGTATCCCGTTTGTGGTATTTACCGTAAATGCAAGATTTGCTGGCTTTGATAAATCAGTGGAGGAGGCGGCAATGGATCTTGGAGCAGGCCGGGTTAAGACATTTCTTACGGTCACACTGCCAATCATTTTACCGGGAGTAATAGCAGGAGCGTTTTTATCCTTTACACTTTCAATTGACGATATCATCATAAGCTTTTTTACAACAGGTCCAGGAAGCAATACCTTCCCTCTAAAGGTAATGGAGCTTACCAAGACTGGTGTAACCCCTGATGTTTACGCACTTTCCACGATTATTCTGGTGATCACCATTTTGATAGTGGTCTTTTCTCAGAGAGATAAAAGTGCTAAGACAAAACGCATCTCTGGATAAACAGTTCACGTAACGATTGGAAAGACTTATTTGTTATGATCTAAAAATGTGTCAGATGGATTTATGAAATAGTGAATTATTCTTAAGGAGGAAATAAGTATGAAGAAATTTAAAAAAGTACTGGTTCTAATTATGACAGGTGTTTTTATTTTTAGTCTTGCCGGATGTGGCAGAGGAGGCAGCAAGGCCGGAACCCTGAACCTGTTCATGTGGACGGAATATCTGCCGGATGAGGTAGTCAAGGGCTTTGAAAAGGAAACCGGAATTAAGGTGCAGATGCAGACTTATTCGAACAATGAGGAGATGCTTGCTAAAGTTCAGGGAAGTAGTGCAGGAACCTACGATATTGTTTGCCCCAGTGATTATATGGTGGAGAATATGATTTCCCAGGGACTTCTTCTGAAAATGGACCAGAGCAAACTAACCAACCTTGGCAATATTGACAAGACTTATTTAAACCCAGGTTATGATCCGGGCAACGAACACTCTGTTCCCTACCTTGGCGGTGCGGGAGTTATTATCTACAACAAAAAATTAGTACCGGCAGGAGCTGATTTTACAACCTATGCGGAGCTTTTTAAACCTGATTATGCCAATTCACTGGTTGTACTTGATGACTTCAGATCAATTATAGGGGTCACCTCCTTAAGCATGGGATATGATATGAATGAGACGGACGGAACAAAACTGGGTCAGATAAAGGATAAATTATTGACATTGAAACCAAACATTAAGAGTCTCGACAGCGATTCACCGAAAACCCTGATGATAACCGAGGAGACGAAGGCAGGCCTATTCTGGAGTGGTGAAGCAGCAATAGCCCTGCAGGAAAATAAAAATCTTGCAGTAGCATATCCGAAGGAAGGAATGTATCTTTTCTTTGACAATATGTGTATCACCAAGGATGCCAAGAATGTAGAGAATGCTTATAAATTTATTGATTATATTTTGAAAGCGGAGGTAAATAAGCAAATCGTCAGCAAGTTCCCTTACCTTAATCCTAATAAAGCGGGTACAGCATTAATGGATGAGGCTTATAAGAGTAATCCGGCTATTATGATACCTGCAGAAGAAATCAGCAAGGGCCATTATGTCAAGAATATCGGAAAGACAGTTGATACCTACAGTGAAATGTGGGCTGAATTTACAAAATAAAAGCGGCAGAGCACTCAGAAGGTTAAAAAAATTGTTGGAAAAAGTTAGTTGTTTCAAAGTGATTTAAGTGATAAAAGTCAACATAAATAGGACGGTTGAATGTGACGAAATCTGACTTTTACACTCCTATCATAAAGTTAATTACTTTAAACAGATCATTAGGAATGATCAAAAAACTGAAAGGTCAGGTAATAGTTATGAGAAACAAAGAGCAGGTAGTGAGTGATTTAAACAAAGTAATCAAGTTTATCCACAGCGATGAGCTGACAGAGGAGCAAAAGAAGGAAATAACCCAGGAAACGGTAGAATACTTCGATACCTATGTAAGCCCTGGATGGCTAAAATACCGTAAATCTGTTTCAACAAATGCAGCGGTAGTGGAATGGAAAGATTATGGCGCCTACTGCTCTGGATTATATGGAGAAGAATTTATTGATTGTCTGGGTGGTTTTGGTATCTACACCTGCGGTCATAGAAATCAGGAGATTATAGATACGGTAAAAGCGCAGCTTGATCATCAGGCACTCCATTCCCAGGAGCTATTAGATCCACTTCGCGGTTATCTTGCCAAAGCAGTTGCTGATATTACACCAGGAGACCTTGAAAAGTGCTTCTTTACAAATGGAGGAGCCGAGGCAGTAGAGATGGCCTTAAAGCTTGCACGAATTGCGACCGGTGGGAAATGGTATATTTCAACAGTTGGAGCCTTTCACGGAAAATCCATGGGAGCGATCTCGATGGGCGGCAAGGGTACTTACCGTGTACCATATGCTCCGATGGTACAGCAGGTGCAGCATGTGGAATACGGGAATGCACAGGATCTTCGGAAAGCGATCCGTAATCTGAAGGCAGTCGGAGAAAGTGTTGCAGCCGTTATTCTGGAACCGATTCAGGGAGAAGCCGGTATTATTGTTCCTCCAAAGGGATACTTAAAGGAAGTCAGAGAAATCTGTGATGAATACGGAGTAGCACTAATCTTTGATGAAATCCAGACCGGTATGGGAAGAACCGGAACGATGTTTCGTTGTGAAGCGGAGGAGGTTGTTCCGGATATCATGACCTACGGCAAAGCATTTGGAGGTGGAATTATGCCTATTACCGGTATTATCTGCAGACCTCATATGTGGACGCAGGAATTGGTTGATAATCCCTGGCTTCTTGGCTCACCGACCTTTGGCGGTAATCCTCTTGCTTGCTCCGCAGCGCTTGCAACGATCAAGTATATGCTGGAAAATGATGTTCCGGGCCAGTGCGCCAAGAAGGGCGAATATTTAATAAATGGTATCAGAAAGCTTGCCGAAAAATATCCTACGGTAATAGATGACGTTCGCGGTGTTGGCTTAATGATCGGCCTTGAGTTTGTAACCAGTGATGTAGGTTATTCTGTTGCTAAGGGTATGTTTGCACGACGTGTTCTTACAGCAGGTACCCTGGTGAATGCAAAATGCATCCGCTTCGAACCGGCAGCAATCATAACCTATCAGGACATGGATGATATCCTGACACGCCTGGATGAGGCACTCGCAGATACGAAGGAAGAATTTAATTTGTAAGAAGAATAAAAGATTTGAGTGCCATAAGTTGATACCCAAATCTACTTATGGCATTTAACTTATTCTATTGTTTTCTATTACTTAATTCAATTATTTAAGAGGGAGGCTGTCATGGAATTAAAGAAGAATTATATCAACGGCGAATGGATACCTGCATTGTCGGGTAAGGTAAGAAAAATTATTAATCCTGCAAACGGAGAGCTTCTGGCGGAAACAGCAGAGGGCTCCGAAGAAGATGCAAAACTTGCGATCGCAGCAGCAAAGGAAGCTTTCTATGGAAAGGGTGAATGGAGAAGGATG
Source organism: Bacillota bacterium (assembly GCA_023418475.1). Taxonomy (GTDB): domain Bacteria; phylum Bacillota; class Clostridia; order Lachnospirales; family Lachnospiraceae; genus Mobilitalea. The sequence goes on along the minus strand of JAEZZO010000079.1, from coordinate 23,086 downwards.
GATTCCCAAAAACGCTCGGATATCCTTTCTAAGATTGCCGAGCTGATGGATCAGAGAAGGGATGAGCTTGCTAAAACAGATACGCTGGATAATGGAAAGCCCTTAAGAGAAGCGGAAGGTGATGTTGATGATGCAATACACTGCTTTAAATACTATGCAGGGCTGATTAAGGCACCTTTCGGCGGAGTATATGACGTAAATGACAATTTCGGGCAGATGCATTCCTATACAATACATGAACCGGTAGGTGTCTGCGGACAAATTACACCGTGGAATTATCCTCTCCTCATGGCAGTCTGGAAGATTGCGCCGTCCCTTAGTGCAGGCAATTCCATCGTCTTCAAACCAAGCTCCAATACCCCGCTGTCCTCAGTTGTTTTATTCGAAATCCTTGAGGCAGCAGGACTTCCTAAGGGTACTGTAAACCTTGTCATGGGAGCAGGAGGCACGGTGGGGCATGAAATTGCGGCAAGTTCTGATGTAGATATGGTTACCTTTACAGGAAGTACAGAGGTAGGGCAGGATATCGCAAGGGCAGCAATTGGAAACCTGAAAAAGGTAGGACTTGAGCTTGGCGGAAAGTCCCCAAATGTTATCTTTGCGGATGCTGATTTTGAAGGTGCGGTGGAATGGGCCATGATTGGTATTTTCTTCAATCAGGGCGAGGTATGCTCGGCAGGTTCAAGAATTATCATTGAGAAGAGCCTGAAGGATAAGTTTGTGGCAAGGCTCGCTGAGAGAGCTAATGCTATGACACTGGGTAATGGTCTTGACAACCCTGATATGGGTCCTTTGGTTTCAGAAGCTCATATGAATACGGTACTAAAATACATAGAAACTGCAAAAGCAGAAGGAGCGGACTGTGTTTGCGGAGGCTTCCGGTATACGGAGGGGGAATGCGCAAAGGGCTACTATGTAAGACCTACCATATTTGACAATTGCACTCCGGATATGACAATCGTAAAGGAAGAGGTATTCGGTCCGGTAGTTACAATTCAGACTTTTCAGACGGAGGAAGAAGCAGTCAGCCTGGCAAATGATACAATCTACGGTCTGGCAGGAGCTGTATTTACTACGGATGGTGCCAGAGCGCTCCGTGTCATAAAGGAGATCAGAGCCGGTATTACCTGGATCAATTGCTACAATCCGACCTATAACGAGGCTCCCTGGGGAGGCTATAAGATGAGCGGCTATGGCAGAGAGTTAGGCATACAGGGCCTGGAGGAGTACCAGGAGGTAAAGCAGATTAATATTAATCTTAATCCGGGTATTGTGGGATGGTATGAGGAAAGATAGCCACAAATTAAGGACAGCGTCTAAGAGGTAATCATTAACGATAGAAAGAATGGAGTCATTATGCAACAATTTCGTATGAAACCCACCATTTTGCTCTATGAGCGGTGTGAAGATTTTTTCATGGAATACCGGATTGGTAGCGGTGATTTGCTGATCACCAGCGCTCACACCTATGAGAACTACTTGAAAAATTATAGTAACGGAGCAACCGTCGTTAATCTTAGAAATTATGGAAACGGAGAGCCAAATGATCTTATGGTAGAAGCCATTGTACAGGATCTAAAGGGAGCTTCTTATCACCGGGTAATTGCTGTTGGCGGAGGCTCGGTTCTGGATGTGGCGAAGCTTTTTGTATTAAAAAATATTACTCCTGTGCAGGAGCTTTTTGAAAAAAAGCTGGATATCATCAGAGATAAGGAATTAATTATCATTCCTACAACCTGCGGAACGGGCAGTGAAGTAACCAATATATCTGTAATAGAGCTGACCAGACGGAAAACCAAGCTTGCCTTGGCAACAGATGAACTGTTTGCAGATTATGCAGTACTGATACCGGAGTTGTTAGATACACTTCCCTATTCCGGCTTTGCTGCCAGCTCGCTGGATGCTTTTATCCATGCCATTGAATCTTATCTATCTCCAAAGGCTAATGCTTTCACCGAAATGTATTCGGAAAAAGCCATGGAGCTTATACTAAAAGGATATCTGCAAATAGCAGCGAATGGAAAGGATTCTAGAATTCCAATTCAAAAGGATTTCCTGCTCGCAGCAGCCTTTGCCGGAATATCATTTGGAAATGCAGGCTGTGGGGCGGTGCATGCACTCAGTTATCCGCTTGGAACGCTATTTCATGTAGCGCACGGAGAAGCAAACTATGCGGTATTCCACGGCGTATTCCATAAGTATATGAGTATCTGTCCGGAAGGAAAAATAAAGAAATTAAATAATTTTCTTGCTGAAATTCTTGGCTGTGAATCTAGTATGGTATACAGCAAGATTGATGCACTGTTTCATATGATTCTTCCCGAGAAATCTTTGCGAAGCTATGGAGTTACGAAACCTTTGATCGAGGAATTTGCGGAGTCAGTGGTCAAAAACCAGGGTCGCTTATTAGCAAATAGTTATATTGAATTAAAGAAAGAAGACATCACTGACATTTATTATTCAGTATATTAAGGACTGACTGGATGTCAGATACATTAACCATAATGATATGATTAGCCCGACAAAAGCCTGATTTTTGATTGTATAGATGAGTTTTTAGGCTATTGTCTGGCTAATCATTATATTGAAATAGAAAAGAGGCTATTGTTATGTTAAAGGATGCTTTACCAAGAATTATTACAAATACTCTGCCCGGACCAAAGGCGAAAGCGGTGATTGAGCGGAGGGAGGCAGCAATACCAAAAGCGATCCGCTGTATTTATCCCTGCGTAATAAGGCGCGGTGAGGGAGCTATGGTAGAGGATGTGGATGGTAATTTATTTTTGGACTGGGTCGGAGGTGTCGGTGTATTAAATATCGGCTACAGCCGTCCGGAGCTTGTAGAAGCGGTAAAAAGTCAGGCAGAGAATTTCTTTCATGCTATGATGAATATTATAACCCATGAGGGATATATCAACATGGCGGAAAAGATGAATGAGCTTGTCCCGGTAAGGGGAAGCATACATAAAACAATGTTTGTAAACAGCGGAGCGGAAGCGGATGAAAATGCGGTAAAGGTTGCGAAAGCATATACAAAAAGACCGAATATTATCGTATTCTCCGGAGCGTTCCACGGCAGAACCGCATTAACCATGGCAATGACCTCAAAAAAGGCATATGCAGCGGGTATGGGACCTTTTCCAGACGGAGTTTACCGTGCCGATTTCCCTTATCTGTACCGGAAACCAAAGGGTTATACAGATGAAGAAGCCATCGAATATTATATTAATGATCTTAAAATGGTATTCGAAGAATGCTCTCCTGCGAACCTGGTAGCGGCAATTGTTGTTGAACCAATTCAGGGTGAGGGAGGCTTTATTCCTGCTCCGATGGAATGGGTTAAGGCAGTTCGGAAAATCTGTGATGAGAACGGAATTCTGCTGGTAGCCGATGAGGTACAGTGCGGCTTTGGACGCTCCGGCAAAATGTTTGTGTCAAATTACTGGGAGGAGGCAGGTTGCCCTCCGGATATTCTGACCTCGGCTAAATCCATCGCTGGAGGCTTGCCCCTTTCTGCAGTAACTGCAAGCGCCGAAATATTTGATGCAGCACCTTTTGGAACCCTTGGCGGCACCTATAGCGGAAATGCTCTTTCCTGTGTAGCTGCACTTAAGGTTGTGGAAGCAATGGAAAAGGACCATCTCTGTGAGAGGGCATTGGCTATTTCGGAAAAATGCAGAAAACGGTTCCATGAGTGGAAGGAAAAATTTGAGGTTGTTGGAGATGTCAGAGGTATTGGTGCAATGCTCGGTATCGAATTTGTTAAGGATAAAAAATCCAAAGAACCGAACGGAGAACTGGTTGGAAAGCTGATTAAAGAATGTGTTGAAAATGGTCTTATTATTGAAAATGCAGGCACTTATGGGAATGTAATCCGGTTCCTTTGCCCATTGGTTGTAACCGATGAGCAGCTCGAAGCAGGCTTTGACATTTTAGAAAAAGCAATTCAAAAATGCAGCCTAATCTCTTAAATTAAAATCTTATATTACATAAACATAAAATAGCAGTGATGAAACACCCTGGAAATTACCATATTTCAGGGTGTTTTATAGTTTGCATAGGCAAATACTGTTACGCGAGCGGTACAAAAGCTGTGCATTGAAAAAGACTTATGGACGCGAGCGCGTGCGAAACATACTTTTGCTTTAAATATATTACTTATATTAACAAAATTCATCATAATTATAGTAAATAATTTATATAATGCTAAAATATGTGTGAATTTTTATAGAAGAAAAATAAAAAATATATTATAATATTTATAGAATTAGATATTGTTCCAGATGCTTCTCATAGTAATGATTATTATTACTGATGGATTGTAAAAGACATAAAAGACAATAATATAACATGCGAAGGAGGATGTAGTTATGGTAAAGCTGGGGGCAAGCCATCACATCAAAGGCAAGGAGGCAGAGAAAAAGGGGGTTATTCTGAAAAAAACCAATGAGAAAGTTTCGACCCATAAAATTTCTGCAACAATTCGGGTGAAATTAATCGCGGCATTTTTAGTACCGATTGCTTTTATTATTCTGCTGGGATTTGTTTCGTTTCAAAAAGCAGCAGTAGGTATACGGAGCGGTTATGAAAATTCGACTAAGCAGGCTATTAATATGACAAGCAAGTATCTTTTGCTGGGAGTGAACTCAATTGAGGATATATCAACCCAATACTTAAATGATAATATTATGCAGAAGTATTTTCTGGGACTATTTAATAATGATGTCATGGATAAGAATAATAACTTTAAAATGATTAAAAATCAGATTATAGCAAAACAAGCAACGGATGATTTTATCTCGCAGATCTCTATCTTATCAGATACAGTTCAATCGGCCACAACTATTTCCAGCACAGGATCAAATACCTGTGCCGGCTATTTTGAAACTGAAAATGGAAGGAGTATTACAAAGTCCTCTAAGATTAAATGGTTTGGGAATGATTCTTATCTGGATGAAAAGTTAAAAACAAAACCGGAAAAATATGCAATGCGTATGGTTCGTTTTTACGTAGGCTCTGACTCTCTCATCGTAATTGATCTGGACAACAAAACCGTTAAGGGGATTCTTAATGACATAAATCTTGATAAAACAAGTATCATTGGTTTTGTTACGGCAGATGGTAAGGAAATTTTTTCGAATAAACAGAAAGAAATACAGGAATCGGTTTTTAGTGATAAGGATTTTTATAAAAAGATAGCTGCATCGGATGGAAAAGAAGGTGCTGACTATGTAAAATATAAGGGAAAAGAACATTTATTTGTTTATTCAAAAATAGGTAAAACAGGAGCTATGATATGTGCGATGATACCGAAAAGCACAATATTAAGTCAGGCTGACAGTATTAAAAAGGTTACCATTATTGTTGTAATCATAGCCTGTATTATTGCAGTATTGATCGGAGTACTTATCTCTAACGGGATTGATAAAACAATTAAAGGTATAATTTCAAAACTGAAAAAAGCAGCACAAGGTGATCTAACTGTAGATTTTAGTACAAAGCGTAAAGATGAATTTCTGATATTATTAGAGGAGATCAATCAGACTTTTACAAATATGAAGGATCTGATTAGCAGTGTTAAGGGATTATCCGGTGATGTATCGACGGCATCCGCCGGAGTTACAAAAACATCGGAGGAATTTCTTAAGACAACCGGAGAGATTTCTATTGCAATGAACGAAATTGAAGCCGGTGTGATGCAACAGGCTAAGGATGCGGAAGAATGTCTGCAACAGATGGACAATCTATCTCTGAAGATTGAGCAGATGAGTAATACAACCTCTGTAATTGGCAAGATTGCGGAAGGCACCAAGAAGAGTATACAGGAAGGAACCATAGTAACAGGAAAATTAAACAGTCAGACAAAATCAACCATAGAAATCACGACAAATATTGTCAGGGGAATAGAAGATCTGGCTGAAAAATCTATGTCAATTGGTTCTATTATTAACGTTATCAACGAGATATCCAATCAAACGAATCTCTTATCCCTCAATGCATCCATTGAAGCTGCCAGAGCAGGAGAGGTTGGAAAAGGCTTTGCGGTTGTAGCGAATGAAATCAGAAGTCTGGCCGATCAAACGAAACATTCGGTTAATGATATCAAGAATATAATTGAAGCAATTCAAGGTAATACTAAAACACTTGTTATTACGGCAAAAGAAGCTGAAAATGTTATGGTTTTGCAGGATGGAGCAGTAAAGGATACTACGGATTCTTATCTGGGGATTAATACAAGTGTAGATAATCTGATGGGACATTTAAAAAATATTGTGGAGGATGTAAACAATATTGAAGTGGCAAGAGCTAGTACCTTAGGTGCTATCGAAAATATTTCCGCAGTGCTGGAAGAGATTGCGGCGTCAACAAATAATGTCAATCAAACCTCTCAGAATCAGCTGACATCGGTTGAAATCCTGAACCAATCGGCTGGTAATCTGAATAATAATTCGCAGCAGTTGGAGAATGCAGTTTCGAAATTTACAGTATAATGTAATGATTGTTCGGCAAAAGCCTAATTTACGTTAAGAAGATGAATATAGCGACGCCCATATTCATCCGGCAAATAGATTAGAGCTTTTGCGGGGCAAATTATGTAATGATCTGGAGTGTATAAGCCTGCTAAAGGGATTTGGATGATCTGGGATTAGAACATTTGGGTTATTGTAGTTGCCATATACCATCTATTGATCAGAACATATGTTTTTAGAAGATAAAAAAGTTGACTTAATAGATGGATGACGATATAATGTTAGCTAGCTAACATTATTTGCTTTATAGGAAGGTTCATCCTATGAAATTATACAACAGCATGGTCTTTTTGGAAAAAAGGAATCCGGAATAATTTGTATATTTACTGCTGAAAAAAGGGGAAAGGAGAACAATTCAATCACCGGGATATCTTGTGAATGAGATTGTAATCGGATATGGATGATAAGTATGCAATAGGTCATGAAATTAAGATTATATCCAACCTGATAAAAAGGAGAATAGGTAATTCAAGAGTAATTTCAGATATTGATAAAATGACCGGAACGCATGGCTGGATAATCGGTTATCTTTATCATAACAGTGACAAGGGAGATATCTTTCAACGTGATCTGGAGGAGGAATTTTCGATTAGAAGGTCAACTGCAACGGGAATATTGCAGCTTATGGAGAAGAACGATTTAATTATACGGGAACAGGTTGATTATGATGCGAGGCTAAAAAAGCTGGTGTTGACACCAAAGGCAATAGCAATTCATGAATCCTTAATAAATGAGTTTGATAAAATTGAGGCGGAGCTTACCAGCGGGCTTACAGACGAAGAAAAAGTATCTATTTTATCGACAATTAATAAGATGAAAAAAAATCTTGAGTAACAGGTTGATTTTTTTGACCCGATTGTTAGCTGCCTTACAGCTAGTGTGCTAACAATATTTATCTTATCCGTCAATGGATATGCTGGATTTCGAACAAATATGGATACGAGGGAACGGAGGTAACTATGATAAAACGACTTGCGAGGTGTATAGGGAAATATAAAAAGGACACCTTACTCACACCGATTTATATCACAATGGAGGTAATTGTCGAGATATTAATTCCATTTATTATGTCTAAGCTGATTGATGATGGTGTTAATAAAGGACAGATAGGACTTATATGGAAATTTGGATTTATTCTAATTATATGTACAATGGTGGCATTGCTGTTTGGAGCTTTGGCAGGCGACAGTGCCGCGAAGGCGATGTCTGGCTTTGCAGCTAATCTGCGTCATGATATGTATTATAAGGTACAGGATTTTTCTTTTTACAATATAGATAAATTCTCAACAGCCAGTATTGTCACCAGGCTTACAACTGACGTAACCAATGTGCAGATGGCATTCATGATGATTATCCGTATTGCGGTACGAGCACCAATTATGCTGATATTATCATTTTCTATGGTGCTTAGTTTAAATAGAAGGCTGGCAATCATTTTCCTGGTTATCATTCCGTTCCTGGGAACCGGTTTATATATAATTATTAAACAAGTTCATCCAATCTTCGAACGGGTTTTTCGAACCTATGATAAGTTAAATAATGTAGTACAGGAGAATTTAAGGGGAATACGAGTCGTAAAATCTTATGTCAGGGAAGAACATGAGAAGGAGAAATTTGAAAATATCTCCAAGGTAATCTACAGGGACTTTACCAGAGCCGAGAAAATTCTTGCTATCAATAATCCTTTGATGCAGTTTTGTATGTATACCTGCATTCTTCTAATTTCCTGGTTTGGAGCAAAAATGATCGTTTCCCATACTCTGACCACAGGTGAGTTAGTCAGTATCTTATCTTATTCCATGCAGATATTAATGAGTCTGATGATGCTATCCTTTGTATTTGTTATGATTACAATTTCCCGTGCATCTGCGGAGAGAATTACAGAGCTTCTTAATGAGGTTCCGGACCTGCATAATAGTAATGATCCTGTCTGCGAGGTAAAGAACGGTGAAGTTATTTTTCAAAACGTCAGTTTCAGTTATGCAAAGGATCAAAATAAGCTCTGCCTGCAAGACATTAACCTTACGATCAAATCAGGAGAAACGGTAGGTATTATCGGTGGAACAGGAAGCTCCAAAACCAGTCTGGTGCAATTGATTCCGAGACTTTATGATGTGACGGAAGGAAGTGTAGCGGTGGGGGGGACCGATGTCCGGAACTATGATATTACCTCTTTGCGTAATGCGGTTGCGATGGTACTGCAGAAAAATGTTCTTTTCTCCGGTACAATTAAAGAAAATCTACGCTGGGGCAATGCGGAGGCCTCCGATGAGGAGCTGATAGAAGCCTGTAGATTGGCGCAGGCAGACGAATTTATCCGATCCTTTCCTGACCAGTATGATACCTACATAGAACAGGGAGGTACCAATGTGTCTGGTGGTCAGAAGCAGCGTCTTTGCATTGCCAGAGCATTGTTGAAAAAGCCAAAGATATTAATTCTGGATGATTCTACAAGTGCGGTGGATACCAAGACAGATGCGATGATCCGCAGGGCGTTCCGTGAACAGATACCACACACGACCAAATTCATTATAGCGCAGCGTATTTCCTCTATACAGGATGCTGATATAATTATCGTAATGGAAGGCGGCTTTATTAATGCAGTCGGTACGCATGAACAGCTGCTTCGGGATAATCAGATTTATCAGGAAGTATATTATTCACAGCAGAAAGGGGAAGATGGTGATGGCTCAAATGAATAACCCTAAAGAGGAAATGAGTAGTGTGAAAGAAGAAATAGGAATGCAAAATAAACCGGTCCGCAGAAAACCGCCCCGGCCAAAGAATACGAAAAAAACAATCGGCAGGCTGATGTCATATGTTACAGGTACCTTTAAAATACGATTTGTGATTGTCCTGGTCTGTATTATTCTCAGTTCGATTGCTGGAGTTATCGGTTCCATGTTTATTCAAACCTTGATCGATAAGTATATTACACCGCTGCTTGGAATGGAGCATCCGATGTTTGGCGGATTACTGAAGGCAATTATGCAGATGGCAGGCATCTATTTGATTGGTATCATAGCCGCTTATTTATATAATTATTTTATGGCATTAATTGCACAGGGAGTGTTAAAGAAAATTCGTGATGAGATGTTTTCCCATATGCAGACACTCCCGATTAAATATTTTGATACCCATACGCATGGTGATATCATGAGTTATTATACCAATGACACCGATACTTTAAGACAGATGATCGCTCAAAGCATACCACAGATGTTTGCATCTGTTATCACTATTGTTTCTGTTTTTACTGCTATGCTGACAACCAGTGTCTACTTGACGGCGCTAGTCATTGTGTTTGTATCCTTTATGTTGCTTGTTACAAAGAAGATTGGCGGGAAAAGTGCTTCCTTCTTCGTAAAACAACAAAGAGCAGTGGGATCTTTAAACGGTTATATTGAGGAAATGATAAACGGACAGAAGGTTGTTAAGGTCTTTTGTCATGAGGAAAAAGCGAAAATGCAGTTTGACAGGCTAAATGAAGAGCTACGTCAAAATGCTTCCCAGGCCAATAAATATGCTAATATATTTATGCCGATCATGGGGAATCTCGGTAATCTGCAGTATGTATTGATCGCGATTGCTGGCGGAGCAATGGCAATCAATGGTATAGGCAGTCTGACACTGGGGGCGATTGCGTCCTTTCTGATGCTCAGCAAAAGCTTTACCATGCCAATCAGTCAGGTATCCCAGCAGTTAAACTCGGTTGCGATGGCTTTGGCAGGTGCCGAACGTATTTTTGAACTGATGGATGAGAAATCCGAGGTGGATGAGGGTTATGTTACTTTGGTGAATGCCAGACTGGAAGGAGAACAGCTGGTTGAGACAAAAGAATATACAGGCATCTGGGCCTGGAAGCATCCGCATGGGGATGGGACAGTAACCTATACCAGACTGACCGGTGATGTGAGATTTTATGATGTTGATTTTGGTTACGAAGAAAATAAAACGGTACTGCATGATGTAACGATCAATGCGGAACCAGGTAAAAAATTAGCATTCGTAGGAGCAACCGGTGCCGGTAAGACCACGATTACGAACCTGATTAACCGTTTTTATGATATAGCAGATGGTAAAATCCGGTATGACGATATTAATATTAATAAAATAAAGAAAGCAGATCTGCGCCGCTCCCTGGGTATTGTATTGCAGGATACAAATTTGTTTTACGGCACGGTAATGGAAAATATTCGTTATGGTAATCTCGAGGCATCCGAGGAAGAGGTGTATAAAGCAGCAAAGCTTGCGAATGCACACGATTTTATCCAAAGACTGCCGAAGGGTTACCAGACGCAGCTGTCCGGTGACGGAGCCAATCTTTCGCAGGGACAAAGACAGCTGCTCTCTATTGCAAGAGCTGCTATTGCAAACCCGCCGGTTATGATACTGGATGAAGCAACCTCCAGTATTGATACCCGTACAGAGGCAATTGTGCAGAAGGGTATGGATAGTCTGATGAAGGGAAGAACCGTGTTTGTAATTGCACATCGATTATCCACCGTACAAAATTCAGACGAAATTATTGTTCTTGAGCAAGGACGGATTATTGAGCAGGGTAACCATGATAAACTGATTGGAAAGAAAGGAAAATATTATCAGCTCTATACAGGGGCTTTTGAATTAGAATAATAATCTAAGAACCTGCGAATACAAGTATTTTTTCCGAAAGCACTTTACAGGAATATATAGCTCGGAATTTAACTATCCAGTGAACCTTATCATTTTAGTGAGGATATTTCGCAAAACCGTTTTGTAATAAGGAAGTATCTTGACAATATTCCTTCTTATCGCTATGATAAAATAGTTTGGATAAATAGTTTGGAGGAATTATTTTGAGTAATTATGTTAATGAAATAAAAAAGAGAAGAACCTTTGCAATTATATCCCATCCGGATGCCGGTAAGACTACTTTGACAGAGAAGCTTCTGTTATACGGCGGAGCAATCAATCTGGCGGGTTCGGTTAAGGGAAAAAAGACAGAGAAGCATGCGGTATCAGACTGGATGGAGATTGAGAAACAGCGTGGTATCTCTGTTACTTCCTCCGTAATGCAGTTTAATTATGACCATTATTGTATTAATATACTGGATACTCCGGGACATCAGGACTTCTCGGAGGATACCTACCGGACACTGATGGCAGCAGATAGTGCAGTCATGGTAATCGATGCTTCCAAGGGTGTGGAAAATCAGACAGAAAAGTTGTTCAAAGTTTGCGTAATGCGAGGCATCCCGATTTTTACCTTTATTAATAAGCTTGACCGTGAATCCAGAGACACTTTTGAACTTCTGGATGAGATTGAGAATGTTCTGGGTATCCGTACCTGCCCGATGAACTGGCCGATTGGCTCCGGTAAGAACTTTAAAGGAATTTATGACAGGCAGACGAAGCATATCAATCGTTTCTATGCAGCGAATAACGGACAGAAGGAAGTTGATACGGTAGAGGTAGAGCTTGGTGATCCGAGTCTTGATACGTTGATAGGCAGAGAAAATCATGAAAAACTAGCGGAAGAGATCGAATTGATAGATGGAGCCAGCAGCGAATTTGACATTGACTTAGTACTGAGCGGACAATTAACACCGGTATTCTTTGGTTCGGCTCTGACCAATTTTGGTGTGGAGGCATTCTTAAAACAATACCTGTCTATGACAACCTCTCCATTGCCAAGAATTTCCTCAGAAGGTAAAATAGACCCGATGGAAAATGATTTTTCTGCATTTGTATTTAAAATACAAGCCAATATGAACAAAGCACACCGAGACAGGATTGCTTTTATGAGAATATGTTCCGGCAAGTTTACCGCGGGAATGGAAGTTAACCATGTGCAGGGAAATAAGAAAATACGTCTTTCCCAACCACAGCAGCTGATGGCATCGGAAAGAACAATTATTGAGGAAGCATATGCCGGAGATATCATCGGAGTATTTGATCCGGGGATCTTCTCGATCGGAGATACAATTTGCTCTACTGACCAGAAATTCTCGTATGAGGGTATCCCAACCTTTTCCCCCGAGCATTTTGCCAAGGTGCGTCAGGTTGATACTATGAAGAGAAAACAATTTTTAAAAGGAATTTCTCAGATTGCACAAGAAGGTGCTATACAGATTTTTCAAGAATACAATACGGGTATGGAGGAAATTATTGTAGGTGTAGTAGGAACTCTTCAGTTTGACGTGCTGAAATTCCGGTTGGAATCTGAATATAATGTTGAGATTCGGATGGAGCCGTTAGCTTACGAATATATACGCTGGATTGAGAATAAAGAAATCGATGTCAGCAAGCTGAGCCTATCCTCCGATACGAAGAAGATTAAGGATTTAAAAGGAAATCCTTTGCTGCTCTTCGTGAACCGATGGAGCATCCAGATGGCTCTGGACCGTAATAAGGAGCTGAAATTATCAGAGTTTGGCAAACAATAACACTCATTTCTGATAGAGATAATCTTTAATAAAAAGTGACCTGTGGGAGAGTTCGTTGGACTATTCTGCAGGTTATTTTATATCTTTCCTTGGTATTTCGGATTAGCTGGGCTTACGCTGATGCTGCTTAAATCAAGTATGAAAAAAAACATCTTCACCAATTGTTTGAGATGCCGCTTTGCGGTATCATGATTGGAAGAGTGATAAGATGATAGAATCTGATATTTTAAGAACAGAATGGAGAATACATGAAACAAGATAAAAGAAACTCCTCCATAATAGAACAGGATATCCATGGAATGACGAAGTATCAGGCTAAGATCTGTATTGACAGTCAGCTTAGGAAAGCAGACAGCAGTACTTATCGGATACGGGTAATCCATGGATATCATAATGGAACACAGTTAAAGGATATGGTACTGAAAACCTACCGAAATCACAAAAAGGTACTACGGATTGAAATTGGATTAAACCAGGGAAGCACGGATCTTGTACTGCGGGAGTTGTATTAAGCTTGTTCAGCAAGTGCCTTCTTATTCTGTGTCCGCTGATAGAAAAACTGTAGGAATGCTATTAATAAGGAAACCGTAATAATTAGTATGGACATATAGAAATAAGCCATTTTAAGACCAAAATTGTCAACCAGATAACCTCCGACAATATTACCAACGATACTGCCTAAACCAGCCTGGATAATAGTAAGGACACTTTGTCCTTTAGACTGGTTCTCCTTCTTTACATTGTTACTGATATAAACGGCACAGCAAAAGTAAATTGTCATATAGGTTAAGCCGTTTAGTAACTGCGAAGCTATAATAAATCCAAGATTTCCGCCGGTCACAAGAAAAATCCGGACTCCCAGAAGCAGGCTGGAAAATAGAATGATATTTGTACTGCTGAATTTGCGTAAGGCTTTATTAATAAAAAAGAGGACAGGAAGTTCACTTAAAGCACAAATACTGTTTACAACACCGATTGTTCCTTCGGTAAAGCCTAATTTGGTCATGTATACACCAATAAAGCCTCCGTGAAAGCTGAGACCGGTCTGACTGATGAATGCAAAAGCAAGCATAAAATAAACCTGTTTTGATTCAAAGATATGTAATAGGCCTTTCTTACCGTTACTCTGTGTCTGGCCGGGAAGATCCGTTAAAGTATCAGATGGTTCATCTTGCTCATCCTTCGGATGTTTTCGCACAAAGAATAATAACATCATATAACCCAGAAATCCCATAGCAAATTGCCAGGAAGGATGTAGTTTGACAATTGCGCCCGAGATTACCACAACAACGGCAAAGCCTATGGTTCCTCCCATTCTTATTCTGGAAAAATCAAGATGATATTTACTGGCATATCGAAGTGTTATGGCATCATTTAGAGGGACAATGGAATAAGTGAATACGGCTACCAAAGTAGCAGCAATAAAAAATGTCCAAAAAGTATGCCCTATATAGAAACTTAGCATCGAAAGAGCACTTCCTAAAACAATCAGGGATAATACATCCTTCCTTCGGCCGGTCCGATCACTTAAAATAGCCCAGATTGGTTGTATTATGATAGCAACTAACGGTCCGATTGTAAGCAGAATGCCTATTTGCAGTGCGTTGAGACCTGATTTTGTATAATAAGCAGTTGTATATGGTGTATAAAGCGAAAATGCGATATTAATGGAAGCATTAATAAGAAGCAATGTAATGCCTAATTTCTGGCTGTAGCATAATCTCATAAAAGGGTCTCCTTATAGGCATATATGTTTCGAATAGTATAAATTTATATCATAATATAAGTTTGGCAGGGACAATCTATAAACGATCTATATTTCGTCCGAAAATTATTGATATATGTAATACGATAGTATATTACAATAGAATGAACGAATAATAAAGTGAAATTTCTGTAAATAATAAAGTGAGAACAGTAACAATGGTAACTAGTGCAGAATATGCCGGCTCGCGTTACTTAATTAATAATCTGCGATATTCCGTCGGGGTAACACCTACCACCTGCTTGAATTGTCTCATAAAATGTTCCTCATTTTCATAACCGCACAAGGTGGATATCTCACGTACGGTACCGCCGGTCGCAGACAGGGAAACCTTTGCATAAGATATTTTACCTGCTATGACATCAGAGATGCAGGTTACCCCAAAGGTCTGCTTGTACAGCCTTTGAAAATGGGAAGGACTTAAGTTTATCTTATCGGACAGCCGTGCAATTGTCCACTTTTCTTCAGGATGGCGGTAGATCATTGAGCGCAGATTTAATAATTCATCGTAATATCCATATAATACGGAATTATGGGGTTTGTAGGAGATAAATTCTCTGACTTTAATAAAAAGGAGCTTAAGAAGAAGGTCCATTGATTCCTCCTTGGCCGGGTTATTGGACACATATTCCAGATAGATATCCTTTAATATTTTATTTACCTGTTTAACAGAAGGGAGGGGAATCACCGTATCAAACAGCAAATTCCGAAGCTCAGGTTCACCCTCAATGTCAAAATGAATAAAATCATTCGCAAAACTGCCATGATTTGCGGCATAGTACTGCGGAGTATTTTTGTTATAAATAATTACTGAATTTTTCTCGGCTGTTATTTCTTTGTTCTGTAAATGAAATATGGCCGGAGTTTTTACATGCAAAAACAGATAATCACCGGATCCATTTGGCCGGCTGATATTGAAATTGTCACAGTGATTATAGTTTAAACCGATTTTATTAATTTTCATAGGCTCCCTCACTCTACGCAGATGAGTGTTTTGAAATTAGTACCGACAGATTTTATGTAAAGCATTATATATCAGTTATAAAACATCATATATCATTGTGAAATCAATTGTCAATATGCTATATTATCATAAAATATCATTAATATTTAAGGAGAGAAGATAGAATGAAAGCAAAGCTGATTCTAAATAGAAATTTTACTATAGGCTCTGTTGATGAAAGAATTTACGGATCCTTCGTAGAGCATCTTGGAAGAGCGGTATATCATGGTATATATGAGCCTACCCATCCAACCGCGGATGACCAGGGCTTTCGAAAAGATGTGCTTGAGCTTGTAAAGCAGTTGAAGGTACCGGTTGTTCGTTATCCGGGAGGTAATTTTGTGTCCGGTTATCAATGGGAAGATGGTATCGGTGATAAGAGCAAACGCCCTAGAAGAGCAGAACTTGCTTGGCATACGATTGAAACTAATGAAGTAGGAATTGATGAATTTCAGGAATGGGCAAAGCGTGCTGACAGTGCCGTAATGCAAGCGGTTAATCTTGGTACAAGAGGCGCGGAAGAAGCACGCAGTCTGTTAGAATATTGTAATTTCCCAAAAGGAACTTATTATAGTGATCTTCGCCGTAGTAACGGTTTTGAAGAACCTTTCAATATTAAAGTATGGTGCCTGGGAAATGAAATGGACGGACCTTGGCAGATCGGTGCAAAAACTGCACAGGAATACGGAAGGATTGCCTGCGAAACTGCTAAAATCATGAAGGAACTTGATCCATCCATCGAGTTGGTTGCATGTGGAAGCTCTAATCTTACAATGCCGACCTTCGGAAAATGGGAAGCAACTGTTCTGGAGCATACTTATGATTATGTGGATTATATTTCTCTTCATAATTATTATAATAACAGTGCGGAAGATACACAGACTTTCCTTGCTTGTTCTCTGGACATGGACAAATTCATTAAAGGTGTAGCAGCAATCTGTGATTATGTTAAGGCGGTGAAGCATTCTAATAAAACGATAAACCTGTCCTTCGATGAATGGAATGTATGGTTCCATAGTAATGAAGCGGACAAAAAGCTTGAGCCATGGCAGATCGCACCGCATCAGCTGGAGGATATCTATAATTTTGAAGATGCATTGGTTGTAGGCTGTTTGCTGATTACTCTTTTGAAGAATTGTGACCGTGTGAAAATGGCTTGTCTGGCACAGCTAGTTAATGTAATAGCACCTATCATGACAGAAAACGATGGTTCAGTTTGGGCACAGACGATTTTCTATCCTTTTATGCATGCTTCCAATTACGGAAGAGGAGTTGCTTTAACTCCTGTTGTTGAGTGTGATAAATATAACACTGCTACCATTAAAGATGTTCCTTATGTGGAGACAATCGCTGTTGTAAATGATGAAATCAATGAGCTTACCGTATTTGCTGTTAACCGTTCTCTTGATGAGAAGGTGGACATGAATATTGATCTGAGTGATTTTGGTAAAGTGGAATTGCTGGAGCATCTTGTATTGGAGAATAATGATATGAAAGCTGCCAATACCGCACAGAATCCGAATAATGTCGCTCCGCACAACAATGGAATAACAAAGATCTCTGCTAAGAAAGCAGTAGTTACTTTAAATAAACATTCATGGAATGTAATTCGTTTTAAAATATAATTACGAAAGATAGGATATAATTCGAATAAGGCATTGTGAAACTTATCCATAGAAGTTTTCTATGGATAAGCTTTGCATGCCTTATTCGACTGTTTATATAAAAATCGGCAATTAGTGCGGAGCACATTTCGCGGATAAATGAAAGGGGTATCATAATTAATATGAAGAAGGCGAACGCAATAAATATCAAAAATTTTCGAATAAAAGACAGCTTCTGGTCATCCTATCAGAAACTGGTAAGGGAGGAAGTTCTCCCTTACCAGCATGCAATGCTGGAGGATCAGGTATCGGATGCGGAGAAATCGCATGCGATTGAGAATTTTAGAATAGCGGCAGGCCTATCTGAGGGAGAGTTTTACGGATGGGTATTTCAGGATAGTGATGTTGCAAAATGGATCGAGGCTTGTGCATTTTCGTTAATCAATTCACCAAATCCGCTGCTCGAAGCCACTGTGGATGAAGTGATTAGTATTATTGAAAAGGCGCAGAGTGAGGATGGTTATCTAAATACTTATTTTACGATAAAAGAGCCGGAACGCCGATGGACGGATTTACAGGAATGTCATGAACTATATTGTGCCGGACATATGATGGAAGCTGCGGTTGCTTACTATGAAGCGACAGGCAAGGATAAGCTTTTGAATGTAAGTATTAAATTGGCGGATCACATTGACAAGCGATTCGGCAAAAATAAAGTGCGAGGGTTTAGCGGACATCCGGAAATTGAGCTTGCATTAATGAAACTATACCGCACTACGGGCGAGGAAAGATATTTACGACTCTGTGAGTATTTCGTTAATGAACGTGGTACTGAACCGAATTTTTTCAAGGAAGAGGCCACCAGGCGCGGCTGGTCTATCTGGAATATGGACTGGAAGGATTTGAATTATGCACAGAACCAGGCGCCGGTCAGAGAACAGAAGGATGCTGTCGGACATGCGGTTAGAGCGGTTTATTTATACACGGCTATGGCGGATCTGGCTGCAGAGCTTGCGGATGATGAACTGAAAAAAGCCTGCCAAAATCTATGGGAGAGCATTACAAACCGTCGGATGTATATTACGGGAGGAATTGGATCAACAGTGATTGGAGAAGCGTTTACCGAAGATTATGATCTTCCGAATGATACAAATTACTCGGAATCCTGTGCATCCATCGGATTGATTTTCTTTGCACAAAAGATGCTTGAAATGTCTGTAAAGGGGGAATATGCAGATGTGATGGAACGTGCCCTCTATAATACAGTACTTGCCGGAATGTCACTGGACGGAAGAAGATTCTTCTATGTAAATCCTTTGGAGGTAACACCCGGAATATCCGGAGTAGCGCAGACATTAAAGCATTCCTTACCGGAACGTCCGAAGTGGTTTGGATGTGCCTGCTGTCCGCCCAATATTGCTCGTATGATATCTTCCCTCTCCCTTTATGCATGGATGGAGCAGGAAGATACGGTTTATTCCAATCTCTTTATTGGTGGTGAAGCGGATTTTACCAAGTCGAAGGGCTGCAAAATAGCTGTTGAAACGAATTATCCATATGACGGAAAGGTGATTTATAAGATCATTACGCAGAAGCAGACAGCAGAGTTTCGATTTGCTATCCGTATTCCGGGCTGGAGCGAAGTTACAAAGACACAGATATTACTAAACGGAGAAGCACTCCTTCTGACATCAGTCACCAAGGATGGTTTTGCTGCGATTTCCAGGAAATTTGTATCAGGAGATACGATAGAGCTTAACCTGGATATGTCACCTTACCGCATTTACGCCAATACACTCGTAAGACAGGATGAGGGCTGCGTTGCATTACAAGCCGGACCATTGGTATACTGCTTCGAAGGTGTGGATAACGGCGGGGATGTTCATAGTCTGCGCCTTCAAAGAGAGAGTGCGATTACCGTATCCGAACGGGTTACAGAGTGGGGTAGAATTCGGGTATTATCAATGGGAGGATATAAGTTAACCTCAAAACCGGGCTTGTATTCTCGTATTCCTCCGGAGAGAGAACCCTTTCAGGCTGTAGCAGTACCTTATTATACTTGGGGCAACCGGGGGTTAAACCAGATGAGAGTTTGGATGCCGCAAGATTAATATAAAATGTTTCAAATCTGTATGGAAGTTAAATGATATACAGTGATAATTTGGATTATATAAGAATCATTAACCAGGTTTTAATGTAATATTAATATGCGTCTTATTGCATTTTTTTACAATCAGAGTATAGTAATTATTATCAAATAAAATTTTAAGAAAGAGAGAAGTGACTGGCGTATGAATTCATATGTAATAGGGCTGTTGATTGCAGCGGGAGTCATTGTAGTATTATATTTACTGATCTTTGTTGTTTTTGGATTAAGAGTAATATCCTCGGATCAGGTGGCAGTTGTTGAAAAGTGGTGGAGCTTAAAGGGATCCTTAAAAGACTCCATTATTGCATTGAACGGAGAAGCTGGTTATTCACCTGCATTACTTCGTGGAGGTATTCATTTCAAATCTGCATTAATGTATAAAATTCACAAATATCCGCTGATCACTATCCCCCAAGGTCAGATTGCTTATCTTTTCGCCCGTGACGGTAGACCGTTGGCTCCAACCCAGACTCTTGGCAAGGTAATTCCTGAGGCAAATAATTTTCAGGATGTAACAGGATTTCTAAAAAACGGAGGACAAAGAGGTCCGCAGAGAGGAATATTGAGAGAAGGTACATATGCGATCAACCTGGCACAATTTATTGTTATCACGCCGGGTGAAATAAAAGCCATCTTCAATAGCTCCAAAGGTGAACGTGTGGAACTTGTCAGTATGCAGAAAACTCTGCTCGAGAGAAATGCCTTTAGTCCGGTTATCATCATGGGTAATGGCGGTGAAGCAAGTGATAATATGGGGATTGTTACAGTTCATGATGGTCTGTCTCTACAGGATGGGGAAATTATCGCACCCTATGTTGGAGAGGAACATGCAAGCTTCCAGGATCCTGAGAAGTTTTTGGAACTGAGCGGCAGAAGAGGTAAACAGATCCAGGTTCTGACAGATGGTACCTACTATATTAACAGGTTATTTGCTACGGTTGAATTCAGACCGAAAACAGTTGTTCCGATCGGCTTTGTTGGAGTAGTTGTATCCTTCTTTGGTAAGGAAGGAAAAGATACGACAGGCTCCGATTACAAACATGGTGAGCTGGTGGGAGAAGGCTGCAAGGGTGTATTAGAGAAGCCATTAATGCCCGGTAAGTATGCTTTTAATACGGATGCAGGGAAGGTAGTACTGGTTCCGACAATAAATATTATACTGAAATGGAACAGAGAAGAGATTGGATCTCACAAATACGATGAGAATCTGACAGAAGTGGATATCATTACAAAGGATGCTTTTGAGCCATCTCTACCGCTATCGGTTGTTATGCATATCGATTATAAGCAGGCTCCTTGGGTAATTCAACGTTTTGGTGATATCAATATGCTGGTAAACCAGTCACTTGACCCTTTGGTAAGTGCTTATTTTAAGGATGTGGCTCAAACAAAAACGTTAATCGAGTTGATACAGGAACGTAGTGAAATACGTGAAAGAGCTCTTGGCGAAATGAAGGATAAATTTGCAAAATACAATTTGCAGCTGGAAGAAGTATTAATTGGAACACCCAGATCGCCTGTAGCAGATATTCAGATTGAGAATATTTTGACACAGTTAAGAGAAAGACAGATTGCAGAAGAAAAGAAGGTTACCTATCAGAAACAGCAGTCAGCAGCGGAAAGTGAAAAATCACTGCGTGAAGCACAGGCCATTGCGGAACAGCAAAGTTTTCTTACCAAATCAAAGATACAAATTGACATTGAACGTAATAATGGTGCGGCTCTTGCCAGCAAGGCAGAACAGGAAGCAAACCAAATTATCGCACTTGCAAAAGCGAATTCCTCGAGAATTAGCCTGGAAGGTGAAGCAGAAGCTTCTAAGGAGTCTAATATCGGTCTTGCAAAAGCACGTGCAATTGATGCGCAGGTTAAGGCTTATGGTGGAGCGGAATACCGTATTATTCAGGAAGTTACCGACAAATTATCCGATGCAATTAAATCA
Organism: Bacillota bacterium; assembly: GCA_023418475.1. Lineage (GTDB taxonomy): Bacteria > Bacillota > Clostridia > Lachnospirales > Lachnospiraceae > Mobilitalea. Next base: position 1,665 of record JAEZZO010000079.1, on the reverse strand, counting down.
GCAAAGGTAGATATTGTTCCCAAGACGGTCGTAAATATGGGATCAGGTGAAAAGGACAGTGCAGGTACAAATAGTACAATTCTTGATACCTTACTTAAATTTGTAACCTTAGAAAAGCTTGGAATAAAAGTAAATGAGAACGAAGAGGATGCTCTTGAACTCGTAGCACCTGCAGCCGAGAAAGAAAGTGCACAAGAAGTGAAATAAAAGATATGTCGGAATATAGTTACTCATAGCATTCGATTTGATATAAAGTAAAGGGATTCTTAACAGAATCCCTTCTTTTTATTACATAGGAAAGTACATCCTATGTAATAAACTCTTTGGGAGGATGCGCAGCTACGCGCGCGGAACTATTATAGTCGAGTGAGTGTGCGAAGTACACTTTTGTTCTTTTTATTTTAAATGCGGTGGGTGTTAAGTCGAATACGGGTGATTAGTCGAAAATAGCAGAAGAAATATAATTAATAGATAGAAACATTCTCTTAGAAGCTAGTTAATACAGATCGATTTATGAAATATTATTCACATAGTAGCATGATTGAGAGGAGCAGACTGATATACTCTGGCCTTTTTTCGCAACTGTTCTCCTTGCTTTTCCGCTATGTATTTGTTAAGTGTTTGATTCTTTTCGATGAGCTTACAGCCATAGAGAGTTAAATTTATATGTTCCAAAAACTCTTTGCGGATTATCACAGCCTTTAAACATATCATCATATGATGATACGTAATATTCAGATGAATAGTTCGATTGGTATCAAAATCTTCTTTTGCCATAAAAGCTAATCCGGATTCACTGATATCCTTAATAAGTACAGTGAAAGAAGCAGGACCTTCAATCATATTAATAATGATTGGCATTTCTTCACCGATATACATTCGAAACGTCTCTCTTCGATTATAGGGTTTTCCATCACTATTTAGCTCAATCTTGTGATACACGGTACTCTCCGCTTTCACAAGTTTAACAGTTACCTTTTCCCAGATATATAATTTACCTTGGAATAAATATAGTAAATTAAAAGTACACTGATCCGAGAAACTTATTGCTCTATTATGATATTTTATACCAGCAATCAAGATGGAATTATTAAGACTATACACTATCTCACTTTTAAAACTGATTGATTTACCGTTATAGGTTACATCAAGTTCAATTTGTTCTCCCCTTACAAGCTCAAAATTCGCCAAAGCATCATCCCCTCATACGCCTAAACACCTGATAGTTTTAATATAGCTTAGTTTCGAAAAGATTACAATTATGAATTAAAAATTGTTTCGCTATAAAAATACATAAACTAACAGCAAATTACAACAGACTGTAAGCTGGCAGAGCAAAATTTTTTATCCATTGATATAATTGCGATAAAATTGTGTGAAATATAAAATAATAGGACTACATTATAGAATATATAGTATAAGTTGATCGGGCCTGATCATAATAACATAGCAGAAATAAGTAGTTAGGCTCTTTACTGTGCACTTGAGTTTCCGTAAACTGTAGTCCGAAAATGAATAAATCTAACCAAAGTGCCAATCTGCTATTTTTTGAAAGGTACTTGAGTGGCAGTTACTGGACTAGAAGTACTTTAATAAGCCCCGCCTAAGACCGGACTTTGGCAGAAATATTTTTTTATCTATCTAAGCGATTAGCTTAAAGCAGAG